>NZ_JABVBB010000009.1 GCF_013346665.1 Sulfitobacter maritimus | reverse complement strand
GCCGGGCCATCGCCTGCCCGTCCCGCCGGGTAGGCGATTTGGTGAAGCTAGGCGTAACCTCGCGAGCGCACATCACGGCTGAGCCATAAAGTGGTGCCAACGCAGGTCGCGTCGCCGACCCACGGGCAGGCGCTGGCCCTCGTTCTTGATGACTTCCGGTGTCACAAGCCTGCAGGTGGTCAAATGGGGACGGGCCGTCTTTCTCGACAGTTTTCCATGCGACCGGGCCCGGAATCAAGCCGCAGGCGCCGGGCCATCGCCTGCCCGTCCCGCCGGGTAGGCGATTTGGTGAAGCTAGGCGTAAACTCGCGAGCGC
>NZ_JABVBB010000008.1 GCF_013346665.1 Sulfitobacter maritimus | reverse complement strand
AGTTCGGTCGCATTGCTTGCGGGGAGGAAGACGCCGCCCGTGTTCTCGGCAATACAGGCGAGACCGGCGTGGGCCTCGTCTTGCAGGTCAAAGCCCACGACATGAGCGGTGAATTTCACCCCCTGTTTCGCAAGCTGTGCCGACAGCGCACAGGGATCGGCGTTGCAGGTCTCTACCCCGTCCGAGATCAGCACCAGCGTTGCTGGGTTGTCGCGGTAGGCGAGCAGGTCGGCGGCATGTTCGATGGCGGCGGAGATCGGCGTTTTGCCGACCGGTTTGATCGCATTCACCTGCGCTTG
>NZ_JABVBB010000007.1 GCF_013346665.1 Sulfitobacter maritimus | reverse complement strand
CCGGTGGCGCCTTCCTTGGTGCCGACGGGCAGGATCGTGACCATGTCGCGGGAGTTGATTGGGGTGCCCCATTCGATCTCAAAAGCAGCGCCGGTGGTGACAGTCTCCGGCCCGCTGATGCTGGCTTCTGGGGAGGTGACTTCGATGGGCGCGGTGGCGAGGGTCTTGGCCCCTTCGTTGAGGATATAGCGCAACTCATAGAGCCCCGGCTCCGCAGGTGCGGTAAGTTGGCCTGTGGTCTCGTCGCCAACGCGGCGGTAGGGGCCGGTGGCGCCTTCCTTCGTGCCGACAGGCAGGATCGTGACCATGTCGCGGGGGTGCGTTGGGGGGCTCCACTCAACGTCAAAGCCCGCCCCGGTCGCTACGCTTTCCGGCCCGGAAATGGAGGCTTCAGGCCGGGTCAGTTCTGGCTCCGGCGCGGGGTCTGGCTGGGCCATCGCGGCCTGAACTTGATTTAGCGCGTCATGCAGTTCGGTCGCATTGCTTGCGGGGAGGAAGACGCCGCCCGTGTTCTCGGC
>NZ_JABVBB010000006.1 GCF_013346665.1 Sulfitobacter maritimus | reverse complement strand
GCTTGCGGGTTTTGGTCACTAACACTAGAACCCCCCTTACCGGCGGCGCAGCGATGCACCAACGGGGCGCCAGACGGGGCGGACGGAAGCGGAGACGCGGAAGTTTGGTTCGGTAAGGCGGGAAAATTCGAGGTACTAGAGGCGGGGCGCGCCAAGGATATAGGGCGCATCTTGGTTTCTTTTGTCTCAACGCTGTTTGAAAATTTGATATCTGAAGAGATATGTGGGCGGT
>NZ_JABVBB010000005.1 GCF_013346665.1 Sulfitobacter maritimus | reverse complement strand
ATGGTGGCCTCTGGGACGGTCACTTCGATGGGTGCGGTGGCGAGGGTCTTGGCCCCTTCGTTGAGGATATAGCGCAACTCATAGAGCCCCGGCTCGGCGGGTGCGGTGAGTTGGCCTGTGGTCTGGTCGCCAACACGGCGGTAGGGGCCGGTGGTGCCTTCCTTGGTGCCGACGGGCAAAATCGTGATTATGTCGCGGGGGTTGATTGGGGTGCCCCATTTGATCTCAAAGGCCGCGCCGGTGGTTACAGTCTTTGGCCCGCTGATGGTGGCCTCTGGGACGGTCACTTCGATGGGTGCGGTGGCGAGGGTCTTGGCCCCTTCGTTGAGGATATAGCGCAACTCATAGAG
>NZ_JABVBB010000004.1 GCF_013346665.1 Sulfitobacter maritimus | reverse complement strand
CTCTATGAGTTGCGCTATATCCTCAACGAAGGGGCCAAGACCCTCGCCACCGCACCCATCGAAGTGACCGTCCCAGAGGCCACCATCAGCGGGCCGGAGACTGTCACCACCGGCGCTGCTTTTGAGATCGAATGGGGCACCCCTATCAACCCCCGCGACATAATCACGATCCTGCCTATCGGCACCAAGGAAGGCGCCACCGGCCCCTACCGCCGTGTTGGCGACCAGACCACCGGCCAACTTACCGCACCTGCGGAGCCGGGGCTCTATGAGTTGCGCTATATTCTCAACGAAGGGGCCAAGACCCTCGCCACGTCACCCATTGAGGTGGTGGAAGCTGAGATCGGCATCTCTGCCCCCGG
>NZ_JABVBB010000038.1:591213-773387 GCF_013346665.1 Sulfitobacter maritimus | reverse complement strand
GCAATAATAACAAAGTATCAGGTGGGTTGCCCCATTCAGAAATCCATGGATCAAAGCTTATTCTCAGCTCCCCATGGCTTATCGCAGAGTATCACGTCTTTCATCGCCTCTTACTGCCAAGGCATTCACCAAACGCCCTTTTCGCGCTTGATTTGATCCAGAAAAAGCAAGACTTGGCGTCCTGCGCGAAGATCAGAAGCTGGTAAGAAACTGATCCTCTTATTCTGCATCAAAAGCATACTTTACCCGCCCAGACTGTCGTCTGGACAATGAGCGATGCAGATAGCGAACCGTCCGTGCAGGAGGCCCGCGTCATCACTCTGGTTAGTGTACTTGACTTGGACAACATATTCGTTTCAGCCGCGATATGCTTGAATGACCGAGGAAGCAGTCATCAAACACCGGCCCCGAGGGGCAGCAACTGAGATCATCCCCTAACGCGGGGCGATCAAACATGTTGTTAGTATCTCTCTTTACGATGTCAATTCGTCTGAAGGACGAAGCGATGCTTCATCCGGGAACAGACGTTCAAACACACTGTATGTGCTTGAAGGTATGTTCCATGTACCACCTTGAGTAAGGTGGTGGGTCGAGGAGGACTTGAACCTCCGACCTCACGCTTATCAGGCGTGCGCTCTAACCACCTGAGCTACCGACCCAGTGTGCGCCGGAGGCGCGCACGTCGCACAAACAGCATATTGCGAAGCAATGTGCGAGTTGTGCAAGAGATTTTGCCGAAGGCAAAACTCGTCGTTCCGGCAGGGCATTCCGAAGGAATGGCCCGAGAGGAACCAGCCCCTAGTGGTTGAGGTTAAGGGCCATCTACGCTGCCCTTCTCATCGTTGCTGCGCAACGACTGCCAGGGCGACGCCTTTTGCTCTGCAAAAGGCTTGGTGGAGCCTAGGAGGATCGAACTCCTGACCTCCTGAATGCAAATCAGGCGCTCTCCCAGCTGAGCTAAGGCCCCAAACTATTGAGACCCACGCCGTCAGCGCAGGACCTATTTCTGAAGAGATATGAGGACGGCTCGGTTCTAAATATGGCCGGCTTTGTTTGCCGACCTGCTAAGTGTTCCATGAGATGAGCAAGCTCATCTGGCTAGGAACATCCTTAGAAAGGAGGTGATCCAGCCGCAGGTTCCCCTACGGCTACCTTGTTACGACTTCACCCCAGTCGCTGATCCTACCGTGGTCCGCTGCCCCCAAAAGGTTAGCGCACGGCCGTCGGGTAGAACCAACTCCCATGGTGTGACGGGCGGTGTGTACAAGGCCCGGGAACGTATTCACCGTGGCATGCTGTTCCACGATTACTAGCGATTCCGACTTCATGGGGTCGAGTTGCAGACCCCAATCCGAACTGAGACAGCTTTTGGGGATTAACCCATTGTCACTGCCATTGTAGCACGTGTGTAGCCCAACCCGTAAGGGCCATGAGGACTTGACGTCATCCACACCTTCCTCCCGCTTATCACGGGCAGTTTCCTTAGAGTGCCCAGCCGAACTGCTGGCAACTAAGGATGTGGGTTGCGCTCGTTGCCGGACTTAACCGAACATCTCACGACACGAGCTGACGACAGCCATGCAGCACCTGTCACTGCGCCACCGAAGTGGACGCCCGATCTCTCGGGTTAGCACAGGATGTCAAGGGTTGGTAAGGTTCTGCGCGTTGCTTCGAATTAAACCACATGCTCCACCGCTTGTGCGGGCCCCCGTCAATTCCTTTGAGTTTTAATCTTGCGACCGTACTCCCCAGGCGGAATGCTTAATCCGTTAGGTGTGTCACCGAACAGTATACTGCCCGACGACTGGCATTCATCGTTTACGGTGTGGACTACCAGGGTATCTAATCCTGTTTGCTCCCCACACTTTCGTACCTCAGCGTCAGTATCGAGCCAGTGAGCCGCCTTCGCCACTGGTGTTCCTCCAAATATCTACGAATTTCACCTCTACACTTGGAATTCCACTCACCTCTCTCGAACTCAAGACCAACAGTTTACAAGGCAGTTCCGGGGTTGAGCCCCGGGATTTCACCCTATACTTGCTGATCCGCCTACGTACGCTTTACGCCCAGTAATTCCGAACAACGCTAACCCCCTCCGTATTACCGCGGCTGCTGGCACGGAGTTAGCCGGGGTTTCTTTACCAGGTACTGTCATTATCATCCCTGGCGAAAGTGCTTTACGATCCTAAGACCTTCATCACACACGCGGCATGGCTAGATCAGGCTTGCGCCCATTGTCTAAGATTCCCCACTGCTGCCTCCCGTAGGAGTCTGGGCCGTGTCTCAGTCCCAGTGTTGCTGATCATCCTCTAAAACCAGCTATAGATCGTAGACTTGGTAGGCCATTACCCCACCAACTATCTAATCTAACGCGGGCCGATCCTTCTCCGATAAATCTTTCCCCCGAAGGGCGTATAAGGTATTACCCTCAGTTTCCCGAGACTATTCCTTAGAGAAGGGCACGTTCCCACGCGTTACTAACCCGTCCGCCGCTCACCCCGAAGGGCGCGCTCGACTTGCATGTGTTAGGCCTGCCGCCAGCGTTCGTTCTGAGCCAGGATCAAACTCTCAAGTTGAAAAGCTATTGCTAGCTTATCCTTGACGTCGAACCTCTGCACATCGACCTGTATCCCTTACTGAAAGATACAAGCCATTCTCTGTTCGTTGTGCTTCAGCTACAAAGTAGCGAAAGCCGTCCAAACAGTGAAGCTGACACTCCATCATCGGGCCTAAACCCTAAGAGCGCGATATACAGACGTTGATCCATCGAATGAACCAAACCGCCCACATATCTCTTCAGATATCAAATTTTCAAACAGCGTTGAGACAAAAGAAACCAAGATGCGCCCTATATCCTTGGCGCGCCCCGCCTCTTGTACCTCGAATTTTCCCGCCTTGCCGAACCAAACTTCCGCGTCCCCGCTTCCGTCCGCCCCGTCTGGCGCCCCGTTGGTGCATCGCTGCGCCGCCGGTAAGGGGGGTTCTAGTGTTACCGCGCAGAACCTGCAAGCAGAAAATTCAAAAAACTGCAGGTTTTTGGGAACTAGGGGGTAAGATGTTGTTTTTGCAGGGAACCTAACAAAGCCTTTGTACCTTTGAGGGGCTCCAAGTGGTTGTGTTATGCAACTTTTGCAGCGGCGTGGGCCGTGGTTGGCCGCGATTCACTGCGAAATTGGGTGAATCACCCCCCTGCCCTAGCCGTTCTCCTCGTCCTTGACGGCCCGCTGCAATGGAAGCGGTTCTTTGAAGGTCAGAGTGCGGTATGGGAATGGGATCTCCAGCCCGGCATCGTCGAGCGCCTGCTTTACCGCGCTAATGACCTCATCCTTGGACCGGCGAAGGTCCACCGGGGCGGATTTGGTCCACCATGTCACTTCGAAGTTCACCGAGGAGTCCGCGAACTCTTGGGCAAAGACCTGAATAGGGTGATCGCTTTGTTCAACGGTCTGGCAGTCCTTCACCGCTGCGGTGATGACGCGACGCGCTTCATCAACGTCCACGTCATAGGCTACGCCGCAGATAATGCTCACCCGACGGTGCTTTTGATCGGTGCGGACATAGACCGGGTTTTTGAACAGCATGGCGTTGGGGACGATCACCAGCTGCCCGTCAGTCTGCCGTATATGGCTTTCGCGGATCGCGATATGCGCAACTTTACCCTCGATCCCCTCGCATTCGATGTAATCGCTCATGCGCATCTCGCGGCGGAACAGAATGATGATGCCGGCAAGGAAGTTTTCAAAGACATCCTTGAAGGCAAATCCGATCGCAACCGAGCCGATGCCAAGTCCAGCCAGAATGCTCGCCGGTGTGAGACCGGGAAAGACGATGACTGCGGCGATCATAATGCCGAACACCCAGATCGCGATCGAGGTTAGCAGGATAAAGAGATCTTGCAGGCTTTGACGCAATCGCGTGCGGCTCAACCCGCGTTGCACAAGCGCCCGCCCCCCTGCCGCAAGCGCCCAGGTCAGTATTAGAATAACGATGGCTACGCCGATCTGCGGCAGCATAGCGATCGCGTCCCGCGCCATATTGGCCACCTGCCGCCACATGATCTTGATAGGTTCCACCTGCCACTCCCTCTGCTGTGTCAGGCTGACCAATTATCGCGCCCGTGCTCCATATCTTTTTAGCCCGAACGACTTATCGGGCAAGACTGGCAGAACGCCTTCTGCGCGCTAGGGTCTATGCCCTGTTTTACAAAGGAGGTGCCCCTTTTCACAGGGCGATCATATGGACATTATTCGGATAATTGTTGCCATTCTCTTGCCCCCGCTAGGGGTCTTTTTGCAAGAAGGGCTGGGAAAGCACTTTTGGATCAACATCATCCTGACGCTGTTGGGCTATCTGCCGGGCATCGTCCATGCGCTGTATATTATAATCAGGCGGTAAGGTTCGGCGCCCATGCGCTCTATATTGTAGCGAAGCGATGGGGCTCGGCGGTCCCTAGAAATATTTCGCCCCCGGTCCGTGGACCGAGGGCGGGGTCTGTTTCAGTCGGACAGTTTGTCCTTGGCGTCACCGACGCCCTTTTGCACTTTACCTTCGGCCTGATCAGCTTGGCCTTCGCGCTTCATGTCTTCGTTGTTTGTGGCGTCGCCTGCTTCTTCTTTCAGCTTGCCACCGATGTCTTTCGCTTTGCCTTTAGCTTGGTCTTCGTTCGCCATGTTGTCTCTCCTTGATGTTGCTAAAGGAGTAACGTGCGGGGTGCGGTTGCGTTCCCTGCTGGACAAATTGAGTTAGTGAGGTGGGTTGGGATGCCGCGCGCGGAGTTGGATGGGCGGAGTGGTCGATTGCTTTAAAAAAGGGTCGGTTGGGGGAATACCGGCCTTAACCAGAAAAATGGTGCCCGGGGGCGGAATCGAACCACCGACACGAGGATTTTCAAGCCGATAAGGGCTGATTTCCTGCGGTTCTCGGCGTGTTATCATGAACAGAATTCGGATAATAAATTTCGATTATTTATCTGATTTAAATAGATAAATCATTACTTCAGACTACTCATTCCAGATTATCTGGCATCGACGTAGCTTGGCCCTTCTGTGCCACTGTTGTGCCACTGGAAAGGCCTCCGCATATCATTCTCGAAACAGGAGAAAAGCGTTATGGCTAAAATTGAACTCACAGATAAATTCATCAAGGCTCGGAAGGTCAAAGCACGGAATGACGTTACAGATGCGAAGGAAACCGGGCTGTTGATCAGGTTCTATCCATCGGGTCAGAAGACCTTTGCCTTTAGATTGCGCGGGCCAGACGGAAAGATCCAGAGCACTAATATTGGCCATTATGGAAATATCAGTCTTGCTGATGCCCGTGCGGCGGCGGCAGAACTCCGCAGACGGTTGAAAGCTGGCGAGAACATCACTGCCGCGGCACAAAAAACCGCGGCTGCCGAAGCAGCCGCGTTGCATGCCGAAATCCCAACGCTCCAAGCGGTCGTATTGGAATACGAGAAAATCATGTCTCAGAAGCGAAAAACATGGATGCCAACAGAAAACGGCAGACCAAGTGAAGCAAGGCGCCGTATCGAGCGAGTGTTTCAACCACATTTGTCAACGCAGATCACGGAGATTGGGCTCGAGGATCTCGCTCACACAATGAATACTTACGTTCCGCGCTCTGGAAAAGGCACCGCAAACGGCCAAGTTTCGCGGGGGCGTTCTTACTTAATGACGATGTTTGACTGGGCGGCGCATCGGAATAAATCAAATAAAGTCGGCTTGGGGCGTCGCGAAAAGCTGGACGTTGTTGATGTGAGGCAGACATATGATCCATCGATTGACGATCACTCGATCACAGGTCGGCGTGACAGGGCACTGGATCATCTGGAGCTAGCTCGCATATTGCCATTTCTGGTATGGCCCGCACCGGAAGTTTTGGGCCTCAAGACACATCCGAAACACGATCTGCGGGCAGTGGCTTTGAGGTTTCTGCTGCTGACCGCCGCTCGCCGATCTGAGCTTGTTAACATGAAGTGGGGGCATTTCCGTGAGAATTCTGGAATTTGGCACAAACCATACGTTAAAACAATTTCGGGGCCCCCAAAGTTGCAGAACTTGCCCCTGTCTGATGCCGCTATCAAGTTGTTGCGTGGACTGCCGAACTACAATACCCGAAAATCTGATGATTTGGTTTTTCCGAATGCCGAGGGTGGCGGGTTGGATAACTGGCAGCGGATCACCGGCGCCGTCCATCGTGTAAGCGACACCAGCGACTGGCACCGCCATGACTTGCGTAGGACAGCTGCGACAATCATGAAATTGCTGGGAGTATCGCCACGGGTTATCGATGAAATTCTGGCGCACAATGCATCCAATAAGGACGAGGGCAGTTCTACAGCCTTAGAAAACTATCTGGCCACAACCCATCTTCTCGAGCATGTAGTCGATCCGCAGAAGGTGGCCTTGGACACATTGGCAGAGGCTTTGGAACATATTGAAATGGCCAGCACGAAGGCCGTGATTTAGCCTCTCACGGCAGTGCTTCGTGCTAAATAGACAGATTGGAAGAACACATCTCATGCCGGATCTCGATAATATGTCGAAGCCCAGCGGAGAAATAGTTTTTATGCTGTGGCTTTAACCAAAGCCATAAGGTCCGAATAGTTGGTTACAACGTCATATTTCACCTGATCTTCATTAATCCGCCTGCCGATCTCGTCAAAAAACTTGCGAGCGCATTTAATCTTGGTTTGTTCAAGCTCACGCATTTTCATCGATGGCAGGTCAGATTTTGTCTCTGCAACGAAATATAGGTGCTTAACGCCTCCCTCTTTGAAGGCGATCGCCCAGTCGGGATTATAGTCGCCCACTGGAGTGGGAATGAGAAACCCTCGTGGCAGTTTTGAATAAACGATTACCTCCGAGCTGGTGTCGAGATCCTTAACAAACTCACGTTCAACCTTGGAATCGACTATAGCATAATCATAAACGTGGTTTTTCAACTTATCAGTGGCTTTTTTGAAGTCATTACCGGTCTCTCCTGCTGTGAACAGTTCAGATGAATACCGCTCTTCCAGTGCGTCATAGGTCAGCTTTTCGATAATTGCAGTCGCCTTTTGCTCCTGGATCATATGCGACGCATCGGCGATGAACTGTTCGGGGTTCTTAGCGAATTCACCAAATTTAACAGCCTGGATACCCCCAAGAATTTCACCAACTGTCCGGCGTGTCAGGTCCGTATTCTCGCAAATTGCACCGATCACATCATAGGAAACACGAGAATGAGCACTGGTCCCCGTTTCGGTGCGAAGCTTCCCTTGAACAAAGGCGTCGCCCGAGCGCAGTTGTTCATCGGAGACACCATCAGACAGCGTGCCTTCGGTCACCAAGTATTGCAGCGGTGCAACCGAAAGGTCACGTTCTAGTCGGTCGATACAGCTCTTGACCAACGCGTTTCTGTCAAAATCGACCTGGTAGACGGCCTTGCGATTGATGCGCCGCCATAGTTCTTGAAATTCGTTGCGGTCGAAATTGTCATTCAGTTTGTTTTTCTTCGGAGCACGCCCATCGCTCAGCATGTCATTGAGGGCGGCGCTACTGAACACCGTATCGATCAACGCAAAAGTTGCATCCCTATGTTCCTCAAGGACTTCCGGCAATGCGGCCAGCTCTTCGGACTTGCGCGCGTCGTGATAGGCTTCGGTGATGTGGCCATCGTCATCCACGTAGTCGTTCTTGATCAAGAATCTCTCAAGCTTTTTGGCCAGCGTTTTATCCATCACCAACTCCAGATCGCCGGTCTTTAGCGATTTCCCCTCGAAGTAGTCGGCATCTGCCAATTGAGGGCGGGCAGACAGATTTTCCGCTATTTCCTTTTGAAGCCCGGTGACAAAGCCTTTGTAGCTCTCGGAGGCAACAACCGTCAGCACATTGATGTCATGCACTGTGGCAGGATGGTCCATCCGTTCACCGTTCCGGTTGACTGCAATCCGCAGGCCACGCCCGACTTCCTGACGCCGTGAAATCGTGTTTTGACTTTCATTGTGTTTAAGCATGCACATCACGAAGACATTGGGGTTGTCCCACCCCTCCCTCAGAGCAGAGTGGGAAAAGATAAACCGTGTGGGCTCATCAAATGATAGCAGCCGCTCTTTGTCCTTCAGGATGAGGTCATAATCGCTGGGTTCAGTCGATTGACCAGCCAACTCTCCGCGCGCGGCGGCCTTTGGGTCCGTCATCCGTCCCTTTTTGTCGATAGAGAAGTAGCCGCGGTGGGTCCTACCAACATCGATCCCTTCAAGGTGTTTGCGATATTCGATATTTTCCAAAGGCAATTCGCTCAATAAATCGGCGACCGCCTGCTCATATTCTTCCTCGAATACACGGGCGTATTCCCCCTTGTAATCATCCTGACCGTAGTCCCGATACTTCACGACCTCGTCGATAAAGAAGAGTGACAGAACCTTAACCCCTCGCGCAAACAGCAGCTGCTCGCGATCGAGGTGTGCGGTAATCGTTTCGCGGATCTGGATCCGGCGGATATCACTCTCAGTTATATCGCCCGATGCCTCACCGGCGTGCAGCACATCACCGTTGGTAAAGTGAACTGTGTCGTCGCGCGCATCGATGTTGCTGACCGTGAAACCACGATAAACCTCAAGCCCCTTGGACATGTCCAAGAGGTTACGGCCTTGTTCCAGCTTGCGGGGCACCCGTTTGATGCCTGACTTGGTCTTAACCTCGATATCAACGAAAGCCACTGGGGCTGCGCTGGACGTGTCGATCCGATGCAGAAACAGGTATGGATTGGTTCCGCTTAGCCCCTTTGTTTCCACCCCATGGACACGGATCTTCTTGACCAGCTTCTGGTTGAAGGCATCCACGGCATCCAGACGATGCACTTTGTTATGGACCGTGCGATGGGTAGCGGAATAACGCAAAATGAACAATGGGTTGAACTTCGGAAGTGCCTTTTGCGTCGCAGGCCCCTCCATTTTCTGCGGCTCATCCAGGATCAAGATTGGTCGGTTCTTGGCGATCACGTCAATCGGTCTGCGCGATTGGAAATCGTCCAGTTCATCGTAGATCCGCCGGTTATCAGCCCCAGACGCATTGAACGCCTGCACGTTGATCACCATAACGTTGATACCCGAGTCCGACGAAAAGCTCTCCAGCTCGTGCAAACGCTTCGAGTTGTAGACGAACGAACGGACCTTCTTGCCGTATTCCTGCTGAAAATGCTCAGCAGTCATCTCTATCGATTTTGCCACCCCTTCACGGATCGCCACGCTGGGCACCATAATGATGAACTTCGACCAGCCGTAACGCTTGTGCAGCTCGAACATGGTCTTGATGTAGACATAAGTTTTACCCGTGCCGGTCTCCATCTCAACATCCAGATTGACCCTCGCACCGGGTTTGTAGCTGGCAGGTTTCTTTTTGCCTTTTTCATCTGCGAAATAAGTCAGGCTGTCCGATAGCGGCAGCATCGCAAGACGTTGAACCTTGGTGATGTTATCCAACAATCCGTCTTCAGTCAGCTTGATAGCCCCGTTCCCAAAGCCTTCGACTTCCATTTGGGATTGAGCCGCAGCCCCCGGATCGACTGTGTATTTCAACGGATCCTGACGAGGTTGGCCTGCAAAGCAGTCAACAACCGCATCCACGGCCTGCGTCTGATAGAGCTGCGACTTAAACTTGATCTTCATGGCAGTCTCTTTCGTAAATCTGGCGTTTCTTTCGTAACTTCTTTCGTAGAGCGTTCCCGTTTCATTCGCATAGCCTCCACGATGGCATGGCCTTGGAACCAGCGTTGAAAATCACATTCTTTCGCCGTAAGATACCGAGAATATTACCTATTTTGTTTTTCCTCTGCGTTTCATCCAACGCATCGCTGAGCTTATCCCAGAGCAAATCATCAACATCCTTTCGTGAGGCGGTGCCGAACTCTCGTAGATACTGCACGATCCAATCCGCATAGTGTTGCTCTTCGAACGCACGATGCTTGATGTAATCCACTTTTTTAGAGGAGGCCGCTGCGACAGCCGCCGACACCCGGAACCGCGGCTTGCGTCCCTCAACCAGCCCCTTGCGTTTAAGCGCCTGTATCGCACTATCCGGCACTTCCAGCCCCTTTTGAACGCGATCCAGCGCCAGCACGTCAACCAACTGCAATCCGCCGTTCTCCATCAGCACGCGTGTATAGGCAGGATCAACCACACCGCCATAGATGGTCATCACCACAGCATCATCGGACACTTCGTAATCGGGCATCGGTAGGTAACGCCGACGCTGCGTTTCATACATCTGCTGAATGCCGTAGCCCATCTGGTCGATCATGTTCAGCTCGACCATCGCCTGCACCAGATAGGGGTTGCGATAGCCGCGGGGTGATTTGTCGCCGCGCACATAATCCTCTGGCATACCTTCGAAAAACCGGCCTGCGTTCTCGAATACCAGCCGGTCGGGCTTCTCGGTCACGATGATCCGCTGATGCAGGCGGTAGTCCTGATGGGCTATGCAGTTGTGCAGCGCTTCCAGCACGACCTTTTGATCGTATTTCGACACCTCATGGGGCAACAGCTCATCATCGGGCAGCAGGCGCAGTTGGATGTTGCGGATGCGTTGATAAAGCTGCGACGTCGCCAGCAGGAAGGGCGGGCCGAAATGCTCATAGGCATTTTCCTGCCCCACCAGCTTCCATGTGATCTGTGCGGGGTGCGGTGACAGCAGATAGGCGCTTTCAGCCCGCCCCAGCAGCAACAGCGCAGCGCGGGTGACTTCGCCGCGTTGGGTTACTTTGGCGCGGTCCAGCAAGGTGGCGATGGACCAGCCGCGCACCTCATCGGGAGGAATACGGTTCTGGTGCTTCAGGGCAAAATCACTGCGCGCGCGCTCAATAGCCACAGGATCCAAATCATCCAGCGTTGCCCCTTCGACCAGTTGGGCGCTCCAATCTGTTGTGATCGTCTGAGCGCGTATCTCGTCCAGCTTCGCAAGGCTGAGGGGGGCGAGGCTTTCGCCAGAGCGCGCGTAGTAATGTCCCTGCCATGCAATCGGGATACCGCGCGGCGCGGGCGGGATTTCCATCATCACCACGCGCTTACCATCCACATCCACCTCGTGAAGCTGGCGGAATGTTGTCGTGGGGTCCGCACCTTGGGCAATCTGATGCTTGAGGCTGTGCAACCGTTCCGTATCTTGCCGGTAGCGCGTGCCGGTGACCTGACGGGTGCGGTTGCTGACGCCAAACACCAGCCATCCGGCATCGACGTCGCGCAGGTTCGCCTCGTTCGCCAGCGCCGAGAAATAGCGCCCGATCTTGTCGGTATCAAAGTCGTTCGACACCTCCTTGAACTCGACCACCTCGTTTTCCCAGGTGTCGATCAGGTCGGTCAGTTTCTGGCGCAGCGTGTCGGGGGTCATCAGATGGCTTTGACGTCTGTGTCAGGGGACAGGGATTTGAAAATCTGTTTCACATTTATCTTGGTCGCGTCGTCCTTGAAGCCTGTGTCCTTGAACACCACGCGCATCGGCGCGCGGGCGGCGAGGTCTTTGACCAGCACCTCGTCTACGCCATCGTCGAAACAGGCGGCAAGGGCGGTGCCGGCGACGAAGAACACGGTTTTTCCGTGCAGCGTTTCGCGGGTGATGGGCAGGGTCAGGTCCACGCCCCAGTCCAGCAGCACCTGAAACAGCAAGTCCTCGGGGGAGCGGTCGGGCTTGATGTTGTCCACGCGGGTCAGCAGGTCAGCCTGTGTGGTGGCATCGGGGGTGTAATAGACATCGGTCATGTTGGAACTGTCGATTTTCAGCACGCGAAAGCCCACGTCCTTGTTCCAGTCGGGGTGGGTGTCCCCTTCGAGGATTTTTGCGCCTGCTCGGCGGATGCGCTCTTTGGAAAGGTCGGAAATTGTGGAGTAGCCTGCTTTGTAAGCAGGCTTGCTCTCTTCGACGGGCTCTGGCAGCTGAACTAAGACAACTTTCCTATTCAGTCCGTCGTCAGCGTTTTGTTGAAAAACGGCGTGGCCAGTGGTGCTCGATCCGGCAAAAAAATCAAGAATGATGTCATCAGAACCAGTGGCAAGCACCATCGCTCGCGCCAGTAGCCTTGTAGGTTTGGGGTTGTTGAAAAGCCCCCCTAACCCTAATGCCTTCACTTCGTTATTCGCTTCGTGATTGTGGCCGACTTCATCGTAAGGCCAAATGGTCACAGGGCTGACGCCCGCTTTCACTTCTGACAAGAAGCTCTTGCGCGATGGCATTTGACTACCGTTAGAACCAAACCAAATAGCATCCTCTTGCTCCATCCGTTTCATGGATTCGTCATTGAAGCGACGAAAGGTCCCCGTTGGTGGCGTCCATGTCACGCCACTTTCGAATGTAAAACTATTTGTATTTGTGCCACTTTTGGCGTGTAGTGGGGTCGCTTTCCACGGACCCTTCGGGTGGTTATCAGGGTTGGAATACGCTGCAAGCTGCTCTTCATTTCTTGGAAGTAGGTTCAGGGACATGCCCTGTTTATCACGTGCATAGCAGAGGATATGATCATGATTATCGGAAAACCACCGCGCGTCGTTTGCGCGCGTGTATTTCTTTTGCCAGATAATATTTGCAATTAAATTCTCTTCTCCAAAGACTTCATCAGCAGCTTTACGCAGGTTTCCGACTTCACCATCATCGATGTTAATGAAAATCACACCGTCAGCACAAAGCAGACTCCGCGCAAGTTTCAAACGCGGGTAAATCATCGACAACCAGTCCGAATGAAACCGCCCATTACTGGTCGTATTCGCTACCAGCCTGTTCCCAGCCTCATCTGTCTGGTTTGACCGCTCCAGAAACTCTGCCGTGCTTTCAGAAAAATCATCGTCATAAACAAAATCATTCCCTGTATTATACGGCGGATCGATATAGATCATCTTGACCTTACCCAGATAGGTCTCTTGCAGTAGCTTGAGCGCCTCAAGGTTGTCGCCCTCGATGAACAGGTTCTGGGTCGTGTCGAAATCCACGCTCTCCTCGCGGCACGGGCGCAGGGTTTTTGCAATTGGCGCATTGGCGGTGATCAGCGCCTGCCGCTTGCCCGGCCAGTCCAGATGATACCGCTCCTGCGGCCCCTCCACGATGCTGTCCGACAATTCCTGCCGCAGTTGGTCAAAATCCACCTTCAGCGTCGGCGCGCCATCCTCCCCCGCCGCTTCGGTCACGCAGCCGGGGAACAAGGCGCGGATCTTGGCGATATTGTCTTGGGTCAGGTCGGGGCTGTGCATTTTCAGCCTTTCGATTTCATCTGTCATGGTGTCCCCTTATCGCCCCTATTCGGCGTCTTCATATGTTCAAATTCTGCCCGCGCCTCGGCCAGTTGGCCATGCAGCGTCACTTTGATATTAAACTGGTTTTCGCGTTTCAGCTTTGATTGAAGCTGCGCAATCTCACGCTCTTTTGCCTTGATTTGCGCCGCTCGTGCAAGGCGGGTTTCCACATCCTCGCCCGCAACAGGCGCCACAGGCATCAATGGCGACAACATCCCCTCATACAGCGCGCCCAGCGTCACCGCGACAGGCAGGGGGTTTCGCGGCGTCTCACGCCCAACCCAAGCGCCGCGCATATGATCCGACACCACCCATTTGCCTGTGGCGGCATCAGACGGGCGCTTGAAGGCGGCGGCGGCTTGCATCCGCTCCCCGGCCAGAAGTTCAAGCATCACAGGGAAGGGAATGGCGCGATCAATGGCGCGCAGGATATCGTCATGCAGGCTGTCGCCCTTGAGGGTCAGGCGGAATACCTGAATTTCCGGCACGGCGGCGGTGGCAGGCAGGTTCAGTGTCTCTGGGGCGAGTTTATGCGCCCAGACGATCTGGTCCACCTCGCGCACGAAACGTTCACGCAGCGCGGTGCTGGCCTTGGCCCCGTCATAAATGCGTGTTTTCGGGATCACCCGTTTCAACGCGGTCTGGGGCGGGTATTGGTAAAGCGCCGTCATTCCGCACGCACCACGATAAAGGCGATCAGCTCGAAATCCTCCAACCCCGCGATGGTCTGGGTTAGGGCGGTGGTATGCCCACCCGAGAACAGACTGTCGATATCGCGTTCTTCTTTCACTTCAATCATGGATTTGATCGCGCTGTTCAGCAGGTCTGAATAGGCCCCCATGTTGCGCCCGTCCTGCGTTTCCGCATTGAAAGCGGTGCAAAGGTCGCGAAATGGAATAGTGTGGCCTTTGCAGCCCGTTCGGATCAGATCCAACAGGCGTTTCACCTGCATCTGGTCAGCGACAATCTCGCCATCCTCGCCAATGTAGA
This sequence comes from Sulfitobacter maritimus, assembly GCF_013346665.1. GTDB lineage: Bacteria > Pseudomonadota > Alphaproteobacteria > Rhodobacterales > Rhodobacteraceae > Sulfitobacter > Sulfitobacter maritimus. Next base: position 759,139 of record NZ_JABVBB010000038.1, on the reverse strand, counting down.
TCAGGTAATAGGGGTGTAGGCGGTTCTGCTGGTTGACGTTGACGCTGTCGTGGATGTTGCGCAGCGCAAAGATCACGCCGGGCACAAGCCCGCGTTGCGGATCGGCGGGAACAACCGTGTGCAAGCCATTCGGCATACGCGGCAGATCATCATGGGTCTTGAGGTAGTTCAGCAAGTCCATCCGGAAGTCGTTGAGTCCCAGATCGGTGATGGAAATGCCTGTCTTGACGTCCTCCAGCTCGATCACCTCGTCCTGAAGGCGCTGAAGCTGGTCTTTGCGATAGGCAACGTCCGAGCTTTTGGAGGTAAGCACGTTATCCTCGCCGGTGCCCGCCATATCGACGATGTGCATCCGGTTCTCGACCCGCTCTTTGAGGTTGATATATTCATCAAGGCTGATGTCGGGCCAGTAGTTGGAAAGCTGGATTTGCGTATTCGGCGAGCCGATCCGGTCGATCCGTCCGAACCGCTGAACGATGCGCACGGGATTCCAGTGGATGTCATAATTTATAAGGTAGTCGCAATCCTGAAGGTTTTGGCCTTCTGATATGCAGTCAGTGCCAATGAGAATGTCCAGCTCGGCTGGATCATCTGGCATGATCTTGTCCTTTTCTTTCGCACGGGGTGCAAAGAGGGTCAGGACGGATTGGAAGTCATACGTTCTCTTGAGCGTTGTCCTGGGACCGCCCGAGCCTGTGACAATTCCGGTATGGATGTTCTGCGCCTCGGCGAAATGGGGAGCAAGCTGGGCGAACAGGTAGTTTGCTGTGTCTGCGAAGGCGGTGAAGACGACCACCTTGCGGTTACCGGCGTTCAGTGGATTAGCCATCTTGCCTTCGATCTCGGCTATCAAGTGCTGGAGTTTGGCATCATCATCGGGGGTGACGCGCTCCATTTCGACAATTAGGCCGTCGATGATAATCTTGTCCGCCGCCAGTTCGTGCTTCCACGCCTTTATGTCCATGTCAGCCAGGTCAATCTTGATCTTTTTGCCAACAGAGAAGTCTGCGAAATCGTCGTCTTCCTCAGCGGCACTTTCGAAGTCGACATCCAATTCATCGACTGCCCCGAGGACACCAGAAGCTTCAAACCGTTCTATAGCCTCCAGTGTCCGTCCAATATTACCAGAAAGGGCACCAAGGGTCTTGCGGAAAGCGTAGACTGAACTTTCCAGCCGCTTGAGCAGGTTGGTCGTCATCAAAGTTTGAAGGCTTTTCTCGCGGTCTGCCTGTTTCAACGTGCCTTTGCCACCTTCGGTCTTGGTGTCGTAAAGGTCTTCATATTTCTTCAGCCTGCTGGGCTGAATGTAATTGACCGGGGCGTAGACGGCCATTTTGAGCGCACTTAACTGCGCAAAAATCTCGTTGAACCCGATCACATCCGGTCGATGGGTGATGGGTAAATGGTGGGACAGCGGCTTTAACCGCGTCGGAAAAGTCCCGATGTCAGCGGTATCGTAGAAAGTTTCGATATGTTTGCGAGACCGCGCGATTGTCACCGCGTCCAGAAGTTCAAAGAAGTCGAAATCGAGCGCCCGCAGGATTGATGCGGGCGTTCGTTGCTCTGGAGGCAGGTCCGACCATACGTTGAATGCTGCCTGAGCACGGCGAAATATCTCTTCTACGCTCGTTTTGGTCTTGAGATTTTTACTAAGTGCGTCTGAATGCCCTTCATATGCTAAGGCCAGCTGGTTTCGCAGATCGGTAAATCGGTTGTTCACCGGGGTGGCAGACAGCATCAAAACTTTGGTTTTCACCCCCGCTTTGATGACCTTCTCCATCAATCGCTGATATCGCGTTTCTCTGTCCTTATAGACATCGTTGTTCCGAAAATTATGGGACTCATCGATGACCACAAGATCGTAGTTCCCCCAGTTAACACGATCGAGGCGCATCCCGAACGACTCGCCAGATGTCCGTGATAGGTCAGTGTGGGACAGCACGTCATAGCGAAACCGGTCCTTCGCAAAAATGTTCGTGGTCAGGTTCGCATTGTAATTTCGCCAGTTGTCCGCAAGCTTCTTGGGGCAGAGGACAAGCACATCCTTGTTGCGCAGTTCGTAATATTTGACGACCGCAAGGGCCGTAAAGGTTTTACCAAGCCCAACACTGTCGGCGAGAATACAACCATTGTAGGTTTCAAGCTTATTGATGATCCCGACAGCGGCGTCTCGTTGGTAATTGAACAGCTTTTTCCAGACCAGACTTTCCTGATATCCAGTGCGGTCCTTCGGCAGGACGTCCTCATCAATCTCGCTCAGAAAATCGTTGAACAGGTTAAAGAGGATCATGAAGTAAACCCGTTCCGCTGGGTTTTCCTGATAGACCGCCTCAATATGCTCTAAAACTTCAGTAGTTACATCGTTCAACTTTTCTTTGTCGTTCCAGATTTGGTCAAACAGATTCAGGTAAGTTTGCGCAAACTGAGGCTCGTCCATGACTTGCGTGTAATTCGAAATCGCGTCACCTTGCTGATATCCAAGATCGACAGCCGTGAAGCCGGACAGCGGCATGTAGGCAGTATTTGCATCGGTTTTCTGAATATGCGCAAATTGTTGCATAGGGCCAGAGGTCGCGTTTGATTTGAAGCACGCCTTCCTGCGTATCCATTCAGCACATTCACGAGCCACGGCGCGCTGGGTCATTTTGTTGCGCAATTGTATTTCAAACTCGCTACCGGACAAAGCACTACTGGATCGCCCGTTCGGAATAAAAAATTGGCGCTTTTCTTTTCTGATGCGATCTATCGCGCCGTTGGCAACAAATGTGGGTTCGGTGAAAAGGAATTCAAATTCGTCCAACTTTTCCAACTCGGACTTCAAGGCTTCAAAAGCGTAGATCGAAAAGCAACCCGCAGCTATCCGTAACTTCGTCCCCCCTGCAAGCTCGCGCTTGAGGTCGTCTCCCAGGAGGGTCGTAGTATTGTCGATTATTCGCAAAGTTGGGCTCCATCACCAGATAAGGTTTTCTTATCCATACCTTACTCGGAGAGCGTAAATGTGCAATGCAATCAACACCTTTTGACGAGTGATTCCGGCCTTCACCAATCTTAGTAAAACATAATTTTAGCCCCCCTCCTTAGGTCCTTGCCGCAGGTGAACAAAAAAACGGTCATAGATAAACTTTCTGGATACGCGCGGCCAGCATGATGCCTTCTCTATAGCGCAACAAAGTGGACCCAGGCCCTCTATCCACAGGAAAGCGACATACTGGTTCACAATAGACGAGATTCACTGATGACAGAATGAATTGCTTTCTTAAGTCTGGAAGGTGAGCGCGATCCGACGTCATTCAGGAACCCGTGTTCGGCAATGCCGTGAGGTTATCACTGCATGCTGGGCGGGCATCCGGAGCATCTGACGATTGCCAACCCCTGAAGGACAAGCTCTATGCCAAAGAAAGAAACGCCGTGGAAGATCTACCCGACAGCTGAACAGAAGGCTGCGATTGCAGCGGGGCAGACGGCGGCGCGATATAGCACTCGATCCGCTTATATTATCGACTGCGTGCTGCAGGAGCCATCTGCAGACCTCTCCAGAATTGCGGCACAGATAGGACGGCTTGGCCTGCTCGCAAATGAATTTCTTGCGGAAGATGAAAGCCACAATCGGCGGCTGACTGGACGCAGAGCAGATAAAGCGGTTCGGAAAATCATTGAGGCTTGTGACGCGATTACCGACGAATTGCGAGGAGATTGAGATGCGCCCGTATATTCAAATGCACGATGACCCCGATCGCCTCAATCGCTACATCAACAGGGCTGGAGCCGAGCCTATCGGGGGGACGATCCCGAACCGCAGCAGTCGGGATCTGTTCAAACGGTTTCGCGATTTGGCCGCCGCCCAGCCCGATGAACCCCGATTTCTGCACATGACGCTGTCACTGCCCATCGGGGTTAAGGCGGCGAAGAATATCTGGAAACGGACGGTAGCAACGGCGATGACGATGTTGGGGTTAGACCCAGAGATGATCCCTTGGTTTGCCAAAAGACACACTGACGGGAATTGCGATCATGTGCATACCGCAATCGTCCTTCGAGATTTCGCGGGGCGGTCTCTCACATTCACAGGATCATCCGCCAAAAGCGAAGCAGTTCATAAACATCTGTGCTCGATGCTTGGCTTGGCGCCGCCCGCATATTTCGATCCGGATGCGTTACCCCGCCTCGAACCCGTCACACCGGGACGCAGATTAACCAAAGCCACTACCGCCGCATTGCACAAAGACCTGCAACAAATCTTTCTTCGGAAGCAGCCCGAAACTCTGGCCGACTTGAACCAACATCTTGATGAGCAAAACAGTGCGTTCCGTGGTCAGGAAAAGGCCAACACCTTTGGCACCCAAGCATACGCATTTTCGACGGCTGACGCACAGTTGTTTAGCGGCGCACTCGGTCCTGCTTGGAAGCCACGCGTTCTCCGCCAGCGGCTCAGCTTTTGCGGCACGCTTCGTAAGCTTCGCAACGCCCTCGATTGCGAGACACTTATCGACATATTTCGAACCCCAAAAATGGAGAAGCTCCTTGACCAAACAATCAGATCAACACGCACCACTCGACCTGCCGGAACCATCCAAAGTGATATTCGAGCAGTTGCTGCAGACGCACAAAAAAGTGGAGGGCCTCTACCCTCTTATCGACCTCCTGACGAGGCCGGACGACCAGAGGGAAGCCTTGGGCGAGCGCTTGGCCAGCCTGCTGCGGGAGCTGATCGAAACGCAGCAAACGTATCAGGCACAGCACGCGGAAATGACCAAAGCGTTTACGAAGCTGAGCCGGCAAACGGAAACATTGACCAACATCATGCAGGATCAGCTGGTCAAACAAGAGAAGAAGATGAACCGATTGATGACGATGCTGGGACACCCCATCGATTAACACCTGCGTTGCTTTTGAGGCGGGTATGCGCGGTAGCAGCTGAGCATACATCCGGATGGAAAGCAAAAATAGCACGCGATCACACCGCAATTGTGGTGGTCTTTGATGATATGAGCGCTGTCAGAGTTTCAGCTTATGACGTGAAGGCCTTGAGGGGCGGCGCAGAGGCTCTCGCGTTTCAGGAGGGCTATCTAAAGCAACTGCCAGAACACCCCCGAACTAAAGATGCCGACGCAGATCATGATGACCTTGAATTCTGAGTGTGACTGGGATGAACAACGCGATTTCGGGACCCTCAAAATGGGCGGGGAGCGGACCTTCGCTGCGCCTCGGCCGAACAGCGGTAATGCGCAGCATCGTGATGCTATTGGTCTGCACGAAAGGACGTCTGCGGCGGTAAGTATCGGTCGCTCCGTGTCTTCCCGCACCAAAACTTGAAGCCTATTCATCTCCGATATCTCGGTAGTCCTGAAGCGGCACAGGTTTCACCGGTAGATGGGCATTGAAATACCCCGAAGCCTCAATCGACGTCTCGTGGATGGCGGCGATGCGCGCCGCTACAGTTTCTTCGCAATAGCGCCCCTGACAGGGGCCCATGCCGCTGCGGCATTCCAGTTTCACGGCGCTTGCCGATTGCATAAAAGGGTTGTTTTGCAGCGCATCCTCGATTGTCCCGTTGCGGATTTCTTCGCATCGGCAGATCACCGTCTCCTCTTGCCGAGACAATTCGGCCAATGCGGCGCGACGCGGTTCGAACATCGTATGCATCACGCCGGCAAATCGCGCAGCACCGGCGAGACGTCGTCTGGCCCGCGCAAGCGTGGCAGGCTGGATCGCCGCGCCGAGCGAAGCTGCAATGGTTAGCCCCGCCATATGCCCCTCGGCCCAGGCGCGTTCTGCACCGGCCACGCCCGTCGGCTCACCAGCAACGAAAACATCCGGTGCAGAGCTTTGAAAGCCCGCATCATGCGAGACGGTCCAGCCGCCCCCTGCCGAATTCCAGCTGAGATCGCAGCCGACTTGCCGGGCCAGTTCTGTTGACGGCGTAAACCCATAACCGAGGGCCAGGACATCGGCCTCAACCCGGTGATCTGCGCCGGTTTTCTTCCAATCCGAATCGACTTGGGAAAGGCGCAACTCCAACGTATTATCCGTGCGCACTACTTCGCTTACCACCGTCCGGCGCGAGATCGGAACGCGATGGCGCAGAATTTTTGCCAATGCACGCATTCCCTCGGCGAAGATGGACACATGGCCTGGAATGGCCGGCAGGCTTTGTGCCATCTCGACCAATCCCGGCAGATCGCGCGCAAATGCGATCTCGGAAATCTCGGCCCCCGCATCCAGCAGCTGAGCGGCAAGAATGAGCTGGATTGGATGCGATCCCGCGACAACGACCCGCTGTCCCGCCAAAAGCTTCTGGCTTTTCAGAAGTGACTGCACCGCGCCGGCGGTCATCACTCCGGGCAGGGTCCAGCCGGGAAAGGCGACCGGCATGTCATAGGCGCCGGTGGCCAACAAGAGACGCCGCGACGTGAGCTTGCGCCCCCCCGTGGGGGTGCTGACGGCCAGCTCCAGAGCGGTTGACGCCAACCCGTCCCGGTCGCGCAACACGCCAAAAGCGGTCGATCGGAAATGGGTCTCGATCCCCGGATGGTCTTCGAAACGCTCAATCAGCTCGCGCGCCCAAGGGTACGGACGGTAGCTGCCGTGCCGCTCGCCCAAAGCCTCCGGGGGGCGACGGAAAATCTGCCCCCCGGCTCGCGCCTGTTCATCAACGACGGCCACCGAAAACCCAGCTTCTGCCACGGCAAGAGCCGCGGCCATTCCGGCGGGTCCCGCACCCACAATTGCCAAATCCTGTGTCATTTGACCTCCTGCCGTCTCACCTGCATGCCCTCACGCACGTCGGTCAGGCACGCGCGTACAAGCTCCCGATCATCGACCCGTACGGCACAGTCGAAACAGGTGCCCATGTTGCAAAATGGCAGTCGGGGTTCGCCCGTCCGCGTCAGACTGAAGGCGGCAACGCCCGCGGCCAACAGGGCCGAAGCCAGTGTCTCCCCCTCAAAAGCCGTGATGGTTTCGCCTTCGAAGGTAATCCGCAAGTCACCGCCGCGTTTCGTTGCCAGTCGCCGTGCCTTGACCATGTCTTATTGCCTCCCGTAGCGTGCCGGATCGAACGCCTGCAAATCCGTTTCCGGCAGTCGACACTCGATCAGAGCAGCCAGCGCCTGGGCGAAGCTTGGCCCAAGGGTAAAAGCTGATCCCCCGGTTGCTACGAAGGCCCCGGGTTGCCCCGGGACGGGCCCGACCAGCGGCAATTGATCCGGTGTCACCGTCGTGGTGCCGACCCAGCTGCGGATCGCCGGGATTCGCGACAGATCGGGCAGCACCCGGATCGCCATATCGGCATTGCCGGACAGGGACGTCGTCAACAGCTCTGGCTTGGCGTCGAAGTTCGGTTCGCCGTCCCGGTGACGGATCAGCCGTGCCGGCCAGCCGCCACCGATCAGAATATTGCCGTCCAGCGCCTGTTTCAGCGACAACCGCCCGCCGGCATGTTGCACGAGATGCGGGATCAGTTTCGGCACGCGCTGCGTGACCGTCATCATCAGCGCCAGCGGGATTGTCGGCAGATGCGCTCCCATCATCTGTCCCATTCGCGTCGTCCAAACACCCGCCGCGATCACCACACTCTCGGCAATGGCCCTCTGTGCGCTTTCCGCCGTTGCCACGGACACATGCCAGCGCCCTCCCTGACGGACGAGCCCTGTCACCTCGGTCCGGGTCTTGATCTCTGCCCCGGCCTGTAAAGCGGCGCGGGCCAAGGCGGGACCAGCGGTGCGCGCATCGGCCTTGCCCTCGGTCGGGCAAAGGGCCGCCGCCACCACGCGGTCCGACAGATAGGGGGCAATCCGGTCGATTTCCGCCCGGTCGATCATCCGGTTGTCGAGCCCCCAGCTACGCTCGATCTCGGTTTTTCGCTCCAGCAATTCCACTTGCTGGGCATTTTCTGCAATCATCAGCCCGCCGGTCTGCTTGACCTCTATGTCCTGTCCGCAGAGGCCCGGCAGGTCGGACCAGAGCTGGGCCGCCTGCAGGTGCAAAGGCATCGCTTCCGCGGCTTTGCGTGCCGCTTCGACCCCGCGTTCGATCATCCGGTATTCGAGTTGGAAATGAAGGCTTCCGGCATTGCTGCCGGAAGCGTGTTGATTGATCTGGTCGCGTTCAACCAGGAGGACCCGTCCACCGTCCCGGGCAATCATCCAGGCGGTGGCGCAGCCGAGCAGGCCGCCGCCGATGACAATTGTATCGTAACCACGGGTCATGGGCGATCAGGCCAGAGCTTGGGTTTTAATTCCCAGCTTGTGCAGCGTCGCTTCGATCCGCGCCACCTCGCTGGTGGAAAGCTCCATCAGCGGATCACGCACGAAGCCGGCCGGAACGCCGCGCAGACGCAGGGCGGTTTTCATGATCGCCTGTTGATTGCCGAACTGGACGCCGTAATCGGGCCGGAACCATTCCGTCATAATCACCCTGTCTCTTTCGCCCAACTCGATCGCACGGGTCCGGTCACCAGCGGTAATCGCGCGCCAGAAGTCCGGATGATCCGCCCCCAAGACACCGCCCGATCCCATCAGACCGTCACCATGCCCGAGAAGCGCCAGATCGGCCCCCAGTTCACTGGTCGGCAGGCCGAAGTAGCGCACCCGGTCCTCCAAGCGATACATGCCGGTCAGGAAGCCTGCAAAATTGCCGGTCGAGTTCTTGATCGCCACAACATTGTTAATATCCGCCAACTCGTCCAGCAGATCCGTGTCCATGTCGACAATACACCCGCGCGGCCAGTTGTAGACTGTCATCGGAATGTCGGTCGCATCCGACACCGCGCGGTAAAAATTAACGATCTCGCGTCGGTTCGGCACGACATAGGGCGGAGGGGTGATCAGGATACCGTCGAGCCCCGCCTCTTCCGCCGCATGCGCATGGGTGATCGCCTCGGCAGACGTGTAGGAATTGCAGGCACCGATGACCCAGAGCCCATCTTTGCGGTAGCGCGCCCCGGCCTCGAAGAGAGCCGCGCGTTCCTTTGAGCTCATGCTGAACCACTCGCCGCTTGTGCCAGCAAGAATGACACCGTGCATACGTTCAGCACTTAGCCATTCCATCTGCCCGTCGAAGGCATCAAGATCGAGACGTCCCTTGCGGTCAAAGGGGGTGGTGATGGCCGGGATATATCCGGTCCAGTCGACAGAATTACGGTCCATGGGAAATCCTTTCGGTGCCTGCGTTGTCAGGTCGTTATTGAGTCTTGCTGGTGGCCCCGTCTGCTCCTTCGAAGCGACGGCCCCAGCCGGTCATCACTGCGATGAACATCACCACGGTCAGCACCAGCGGGTAAATGGTCATCGGGAACAGCGCAAAAGTGGATTGCGCCGGCGTACCCTCGTACCCCGAGGTCAGCAACGCTCCGATGAACAGATAGGCGCTGAGCACCGGCACGACGGAGGCCAGACCAAGGGCGAAACAATCCATGACATTGGCGCGCCGGTAAGGGTGCAGGCCGACGCGGGCGCCAAGCTCGTCGGCAATCGGGCCGAAAGTCAGCATCGAGGCGGAGTTCACGCCCCCGAAGAGCAGGGTGGTCGCGGAAACGCCAAGACCGATGGCGATTTCGACACCACGCGGGGTCGAGGCCAGTCGGCCGGTTGTCAGCTTGCTGACGACCATTTCCATGATCCCGGCACCACGCAGCACCCCCATGATCCCGAAGACGGAAATCACCAGAGCAACTGTGCCCAGCATCCCGGACACACCGGAATACAGAAAACCAGAAGGCGCCCCGTCTGAAACACCGACAATGTCCCTCACATGCAGGAGACCGGACGCAAGCCCTGTCAGAGAACCAAGAACCAAGCCGACCGTGACGGCGAGAAAAATGTCGCGGGAGATCATCGCAACGATCAGCATGATCGCAACCGGGATCAGCATCAGCAACGGCCAAGGCGAGGCGGTTGCGGAGAATTCGGCAACCCCAGTGTCCTGCGCCGTCGCCATGCCCACCACCAGGAAGAAGACAGCGGAGATCACTGCTGAGAGCAGCGCATAGCGCGCCCGGTGTTTGACCACGCCGCCAACATCGGCCACCGCATCTTTCGAACGGAACCTCTGGCTCGACGAGGAAATAATGGTGGTGTCCGAAATCGGCGCGAGGTTGTCGCCGAGAATGGCCGCCGACAGGATCGCCCCTGCGAGCGGGCCGGGGGCTGCGCCAATGGCGAGACCCGCCGCGTAGAAAATCGGGAAGGCGGTGAACATCGTACCGATTGAGGACCCGGTCGCCATCGAAATCAGGCTGACCGCGACAAACACGAAGACCGTATAATAGCCGGTGTTCAGCCCGACTTCCTGTGCCAGCCAAACAAAGCCGGTGGCCACGCCCGTCGCCTTGATCAGCGCCGAAATCATGCCGACCATGAACAGAATAACGACGATGGCAACCGCGCTTTCGCCACTGATGCCTTTCATGACCTGCGCCCAGTATTCCTTGTAGTTCTTCGCGAAAACTGCGCCGATTAACAGGGACACGAAGCCCCCCATTGCCAATGCAGTCATATCGAAGGCCTTGAATACGACGAAATATACGAAACAGGAGATGAGGAACAGGACGGGCGGCAGAAACGCCATACCCAGTCCTCCTCGGAACTGAAGAGTGGGTTGGTTCATAACGAACCTCCTTGTTGGTTATGTCTTTTTACGCCGGTCTTTGTTTTTGTGCAGCGCCTTCCGGCGAAAGGCGAAAGATGTTGTTCAGGCTTCGTATCCCGGGAGGCACAAGCCGCTTTGCGGATCTGTGATCTGCTGCAATTCGACAAAATTCCCATCGGGGTCCTGACAGTAGCAAACGCGCATTGGGCCGACGTCGATAGGTTCCGATTTGAAGGTGACCCCGGAGGCGCTGAGTCGAGCGTGATCGGCCTTCACGTCGTCACTGTCGAAACAGATATGGGCGATGCCTTTGTTCGACAGCGCGGGCGTGTCGCTGCGCGCCGATAGAGGCTGCGTGTATTCGAAGATTTCCAGATAGGCGTTGCCGGCTTTCAACAGCGCCGAGCGCGCGGTGGACCCGGTCACGCCGGTGATGTTGCCTGCCAGTTCGGACAGGTCGCTTCCTGTTTCCCAGCCGAATGACGAGATAACCTCAAACCCCAGCAAGTCGCTATAGAAGGACAATAAAGCGTCGAGGTCGTCGGTGGTGAGGCTCGGGTGATGGATTCCACGGATCATATCAGGTCCTCCTCAAGCACACGCAGTGGCTTCGATCTCGACCATTAGATCGGGCGAGAACAGACGAGTTGTACCGACCAGCGTGCTGGCCGGGCGATGACCCAGGGCCACGAACGGGCCGATCAGCGATCCCCAATTCTCCAGTGTGGCGTCCATGTCGGTTGTGAAAATGCGGATTCCCTGCACGTTGGCATAGGTCATTCCGGCTCGTTTCAGCACTTCGCCCAGATTGGCGACAGCAAGGGACAATTGCCCAGCCATATCGCCGGGATGCTGAGGAACGCCGGAAGCATTCGTAGCGCATTGGCCAGACAACGTTAGAATACGGCCTGCCTGGGTTACTTCGCGGCCATGGGCAAACCCGAAGGCATCTTGCCAGCTCCAAGGGTTGATTTCGCGGGTTTCCATTAGGTGTCCTCTCTGTGGTTTTGTATGTGGTATGTCTGCCTGTCTGACGCCGGCTTGCCGCACTGTTCGCCCCGATTTTCAGGAACGAGGCGACGGCAATAACCATTACATCCGAGAGAAATGTTGCAATCAATAACGGAATTTCTTGATAGTAGTTGCGCTTTTTGCAACACATTTTTAATTACTTTAACATACTAACATAAGCCACCTCTCGACCGACCGGATGAAATGAAAGTCAACGATCACCGAATCCATTTCCTATACGAAGCCTGGCGCAGCGGTTCGATGCGTGCTGCAGCGGATTTCCTGGAGATTGCCCCGTCTTCGGTCAGCCGACAGATCGCCCAGCTCGAAACGGAAATCGGAACCGCTTTGATCGAACATGGCCGTCGCGAGATCAGCCTGACCGACGCGGGCCACGCAGTCATTGACTACTACCGTGCCCGTCAAACTGGCTTGGAACTGTTAGAGGGGCAGCTTCTCGAAATTTCGACGGCGCGAACCGGTCATGTCGAGATCGCCATTGGCGAAGGGTTCCTCGGACCTGCGCTTTACGACACGCTGGATCACTTCATGGACGACTATTCCGGGATCAATCTGACAGTCAGTGTCACAGACACCACGAGCATGATGCGCCTTCTACTTGAGGATGAGGTGCATTTCGGCGTCGGTTTTCATCCCGTCTCGCATCCGCAGATCGTCTCGCGCTATCGCGCAACGGTTCCGTTGATGGCAATCATGAACACGGAGAACAGCTTGGCGCAGCGCCGTAGCATGACAATGCAAGAGCTTTGCGCCGAACCGCTCGCGCTGATGGGGTCGAATTTCCGTATACGCCAGATGATTGACGAGGCAGCGATCAACAACGGCCTCTTGATCTCACCGGTCGTCACGAGCAATTCGATCGCTCTGCTCGCACGCATGGCACTTGCAGACCGCGCGATCACTGTCTTGCCAGCCTTCAGCGTTAGCGCGGAACTTGCCTGCGGACAACTCTCTGCAGTTTCTATTCAGGCGCCTCAACTCCAATCCGTATACGTCCACCTCCTTGCTCGCCGTAATAGGCGCTTCCCCGCGCATCTCAGCGAACTGGCCGACCAAATTCGCAAACGTTTGCTTCCTTCAGCGCTGTCGTCTTCCAACGAATGACTTGCACAGTTAATTCATGGGCAAGGTCACAGACGAAGCGCGTTGAGGTTAAGGTCAGTGCCACAACCTCTGGAAGATCGACGGGTATCGGGCTACCTTAAGGCTTTTGCTGCGGCTGATACGAATGTCGCGTATGGGTTGGGACCGGCCATCTGCCACGCCTTACACGAATGTCGGCTAAGGGCCGGCCGCACCAAGCGCGCCATGCTGCCACTGCGAAGCCTCCACGGCTTACGCGGTCAGTTTGGGGCTCCTTCCTGCCATTCATTGCTGTTGGAAATGGCACCGGCGTTGAGGTGGCAGGTGAAGGACGGCAATGCGGACTTTCCTGCCGTTCGCTGCCGCTGCTCAGTTTGCGCTGCGATTGCGAGGGCCTTTGGAATGAAAGGCGGAGATCGGACCTTCGCTGCGCGGGGAATAGATGTCCGCTTATCGAAGTTTCCAGAGCCTCTCTAATCCTCCACCGATGAACAGCTCAGGTGAATGGAACACTGATTATGGATGGGCGTTTTCTTGTCGTTGACCAAAAGGGGGGCAAATCCCGGCCACATTCGGGCGACCAGATCGAACAGCAGAAATAATCGGAAAAGGAGACCGACCATGCCGACAACCGTTGGAACCGAAGGCAACGCTGCCGACGTCGTGAGGAACCTGCTCATTCTGGAGCACGACGCCATCGCGGCCTATGACACGACCATTGAGTGACTCGACAACGCGGACTATCGCGAGCAGATCGAAAGCTTCTGCCGCGACCATGAGGCCCACGCCCAAGACCGTAGCCGCATTGCCGACAGCTTGGGTGTCGAGAAGCCCATGGAGGGCGACATGAAGCAGTGGCTGAAAGCCGGAAAGGTGGCGCTGGCGGATATCGCCGGGAACGGTGCAATTCTCAAGGCGATGAAGACAAATGAGGACGATACCGTCGCCGCCTACCAGCAGGCTCTCGACAATGCCGTCACCAATGCCGAGCTGCGCCCCGTGATCGAGAAGGGTCTGGCCGACGAACGACGTCACCATTCCTGGATGGAAGCTGCGGGAAGCTGAAACGCCTGCATCACGCGGCGGCGCAACTCCTGCGCCACCGCTCCTCCATTATGTCGGTAAAGAGCACGAGCGCACAGGATGGATAGTGACAGCCTGCGGCTCGGGGAACGGTGAACCACTTTGCAGCAGCTATACGTGACGATGGCGATATCTACGCTTACGGTAGTGATGCTGGGCCTCACTTCGGAGCCCTTGCAGAAGCTACCGTTGTCCCGGCGCACCAAGTGGTGCGCGACCAAGCGAACTTAACTGTCGTCCGATCTTGCAACTTGACGATTTGGCATCCATATACCATCCATACGGATGGAGATTGAGCAATGAGCAATATTCGGCAACTGCGTGAGAAGACCCCAGACAGCGAGAAGATCACGATCAACCTTGGCTATGTGGATTTGGGACGGATCGACCTGCTGGTGCAGGAAGGTTTCTATTCGAACCGGAGCGACCTGATCCGCACAGCGATCCGCAACCAGCTTGAGAGCCATGTGGAGGTGGTGAGCAAATCGCTTGAGCGCCACACGATGGAATTGGGTCTGCGCGATTATACGGTGGCTGATCTGGAAGCGCTGAAAGCGGCCGGAGAGGTGCTGCACGTCAAAGTGGTCGGGCTGGCGCGGATTGCTTCAGATGTGACACCGGAACTGGCACGCGACACCATCGGGTCCATCACCGTGTTGGGCGCCCTACAGGCCAGCGCAGATATCAAAAAGGCACTTGCCGACCGCATCAAGTAAGATGCGCTCCCCCTGATAAGGACAAATAAGATGAAACTCTTTAACGCCGGTGCCAAGCGCCGGGCGACCCCTGACGCACGCCTGATCGCCGCCAATGATCTGGTGCAGCGCACCTTGGCACAGCATGGGCTTGCCGTGCAGGCCGGGCCCATGGATGCAGCAGACCTGCCTGCCATGGCCTCGATCAGCGATCTCTTTGCAAAGTTGGGGGCCGCCACCCCATCACCCGCGGCCTCGACACCCGAAATCCCCGCAGGCGCCAGCTTTCTCAGCGATACATTCACCTGCGCGGCAGGCAGTCGAAGTTTCCGCAGCTATATCCCAGCATCCGCGACCGAGGGCGCAAGTGGCGTCGTGGTCATGCTGCACGGCTGCACACAAACGCCCGAGGACTTTGCCGCGGGCACCGGCATGAACCAACTGGCCGAAAAACACCGCTTTATCGTGGTCTACCCGGCCCAGTCGCGGCGCAACAACACGCAGTCCTGCTGGAACTGGTTCAGCCGGGGGGATCAACGCCGCGACGCGGGTGAGCCTGCGATCCTTGCGGGGATCGCCCGCCACGTCTGTGCAGCCTACGGCATCGCGCCGGATCGCACCTTTGTCGCGGGGCTGTCGGCGGGGGCGGCGATGGCCGTGATCTTGGGAGAGACCTACCCAGACGTCTTTGCCGCCGTCGGGGTGCATTCGGGTCTGGCCTATGGGTCGGCAAAGGACGTAGCCTCTGCCTTTACGGCTATGGCAGGGCCGAGGGCGGCGCCTGTGCAGAAGACATCACATATTCCGACAATTGTCTTTCATGGCACCTCGGATGCGACCGTGCATCCATCAAATGGCGAGGCGGTGGTGCGGCAGGTTCAAGACATCGGGCCGGGTCAGACGCTTGAGACTGTCACGCAGGGCACCCATGGCGGGCGGTCCTGTTCCATCCTGCGCGCTGCGGCCGAAACGGGCACCTCAACGGTTGAGTATTGGACGGTCACCGGGCTTGGCCACGCATGGTCCGGCGGTCAGGCCGAGGGGTCTTACACGGACCCCCAAGGCCCGGACGCCAGCGCGGAAATGATCCGCTTTTTCTTTCAGCAACCCATAAAGGGCGCATGATATGACCCAGATGACACTGACTTTTGACGCCGTTGCCGAGGCCACCCCTGGCCCCAAATGGGCGGCGCGCTGGCAGCGGTCTTGGCCTGCCTATGAGGCATGGTTCACAGCCCGCTGAGGCGACCACGGCCCGTCCAGGGAAGATTGCCGGGCGGCCATGGAAAGCCATATGCCAGAACTGGTCCCGATCTACGATCGCCTGGTCTTGATTGCCGGTGGTTCGGACCGTGCCGTGCGGTTCCTGTCCACTTGGTGCCCGCCGACCTATTTGGGCGGCTGTTCGCTCGCGGCCACCTCCGATGCCGATGACGTCCGGCTGCTGCGCAACTATGACCTGTCGCCAGAGCTGAACGAGGGGCTGCTGTTGCAGACGGAATGGTCTGGCCGCGCAGTGATGGGGATGGTTGAGTTTCTCTGGGGTCTGTCTGACGGGATCAACGACGCGGGGCTCACCGTGGCGCTGGCCTATGGCGGACGGTCTGAAACCGGAGTGGGCTTTGGCGTGACTACGATTCTGCGCTACATCTTGGAAACCTGCGACAGCGTGCCAGAGGCGCTGGAGGTCTTGCAGCGCGTGCCCTCGCATATGGCGTATAATCTTGTGCTCGCGGATGCTTCGGGGCGCACGGCAAGCGTCGAACTGTCTCCCGGCGGGGGCATTCGACTGTTGCCAAAGGCCATTGCCACCAACCATCAATCCGCGCCGACCCAAGCTGACCGGCCGGGCTTTACCCGCAGCCTTGAACGCCGCGCCCATCTGGACCGGCTGCGCGTTGCACCGCGCAGGCTCAACCGCGAGTTCCTTCGCCCGCCGCTCTTGCAGGACCGCTACGCGGAGGGGTTTGGCACTTTGTTCACCGCGGAATACAACCCGCTGACCCGGAGCTTGGGGCTGACCCTGAAAGGGGAGAGATGGGACCAACATCTTGACGCTTTTGCGGAGGGGCAGCGGATCGTGGATTATGGCCCATCCACTACACGAGGCGCTGTCGCCAGCGCCATGCCAGACCAATATGCCGGGGTAGACTGGGCCCAAGCTGCGAGGATCAACTGGACCCAAGTGGTGCAGGACTACGCGGCGGGCAGGGGCCGAGAGATCGCTGCATATCTGCCCACAAGTTGACGGGGAACCGAGGGCCTGTGACGATCTACCCCTAACGACCTTGATAAACAAAATGAGAATGTTGCGTATCGGGACCGGACCTTGACTGAGACCCCGGTTAAGGTCCGGTATGGGCGGGGAGCGTTTCGGCAGGCTGCCGAGACTGTTGATGGGAGCTTGAACTGAGTTGTCCCTTAAAAACTGACGCTTCGAGTATCCGTGGCGTGTCGATGATCAGCCCCAACCAAAATTCCAGATCCTCAAGTTGTTGTCGCTTCCCGGATGGGCATCTGGAAGGTAAAGACAGTGCGGTTGTCTTCTGATGACACGTCCAGGGTGCCACCGTGCCCTTTCGCGATTTCGGAGGCGATAAAAAGTCCCAGCCCCAACCCTTCTCGGCTCGGGCGGTCTTTGCGGCGCTCGAATGGTAGGAAAAGACTGGGCAACATGTCATCGGAAATCTTCTTTCCCGAATTGGTGACCGAGAGCGAAAAGAGCTCTGCTGTCGCGGTGGACTCCACTTGGATGGGCGCACCCGAAGCCCCGTGGGTCACCGCATTCGCCAGAAGGTTCGAAAACATTTGAGATATACGAGGCACGTCACAAGCGATTGGTTCAAGGAGATCAATGTTGGTTTCGATCTTCTGGTCCGGTGCCGCTGCTTGAAGTTCTGTCACAATCTGGTGCAGAGCCGGCTTCAGGGTTGAGCTCAAGGTTTTCTCAATAACGATGCCCTCGCCTTGGCGACGGCGGGCCTGATCGAGAAGGTTTTCAATCAGACGCTCCATCCGATTGGCTGAGCCACGCATCAGGTCGACCAGCTCAATCGTCTTATCATCGATATTACGCCGCGCTATCAGACGGAGGCCAGCTTTGAGCGCGTTGACGGGATTGCGCAAATCATGGGCCAGGATGGCAATAAAACGCTCTTGTATACGGGCCAGCTCTTGTTCGTGTGCCACGGCCTCTCGGCTGGCGGTCAGTTCCTCGTCGGCATCCAGAATCTCGCCGATAATCTGCGCAAAAAGTCTGAACATCGACAGTACGCGGTCATTCTTCAGCTTACGAGGCTGCGGATCGATGGCACATAGAGTGCCGAAGAAGAATCCGTCCTGAAGATAGATTGGGACAGAGATATAGCCACGAAACCCATAGCGAGCAGGACAGTGGTGGTCGACATAGGTTTCATCGTCATGGACATCGTCGATAACGATCTCTTGATTGTATTCCCGCACTTCGTGGCAAAGGGTGCTTTCGACATCCAACTCGTCCCCGGGCATCAGTCCGAATGAAATGTGATCGATAGCACGACAAGTTACCCACCGAGATTCAGTAACTCGTGCGACTGCTGCAAATCCCATCCCGGTGGCCAACGCGACGGTTTCTAAAAGGGTAAGAATTGCGTTGCTGCGACCGACAGCGTCGATGTCGGCCCGGAAG
The DNA here is from genome assembly GCF_013346665.1 of Sulfitobacter maritimus. Classification (GTDB taxonomy): domain Bacteria; phylum Pseudomonadota; class Alphaproteobacteria; order Rhodobacterales; family Rhodobacteraceae; genus Sulfitobacter; species Sulfitobacter maritimus. The sequence continues at coordinate 740,992 of NZ_JABVBB010000038.1, read as the reverse complement.
TCATGTTGTTCTAACAAGTGCTACCTCTACTGACTTAAGTTAGGCTCGAGCCGATGTTGAACCTTAGCGCGTCGCCAACCCAAAGTCAGCCAGATTAGCGGGCGTCTTTAGAGCGCCGCAGGGGACTAAATCCGCGACGGCAAGGTTTTTCTTACCATGGTGGCGACCAGTAGGATGTATTGCCACCTGACTTCCAGACTAAACTGTTGGAATTAGATGGCGCGGGTATCGTCAGGTTGTCTTTGAAATCCTGGAAAGCCCAGCCTGCTCTTGCGACAACCGGGCTGCACGCAGCCGAGCAGTCTTTTGCAATCGTTGGCTGGTTTCTTTGCCGATGATTTCGGTTGCGGCAGCACTGGTCCGCTCGGCGATAGTCTCTCGTTTTGAGGGTTCTTGAGGGGATTTGCGAACTGTCATCCGTGTCTCTCTTTTCTCGCGCTGAAAGCATAATGGGCTGCTGTGACCTTGAGCTACGCCTTCATGATGACTTAGCCCGCGGGGGCCGAAAGGAAACGAACCGAAATGACAAGCCAAGATTGGCCGTTATAGGTCCGCACAGGCCTTGGTTCGGAATGGGGGCTGTGCGCGGGTGACTTGAGGGAGCTGAGCAGACTTTGATATCCTACGCTAAGTCGTTGGCGATTATCCATTGCACTTGCGAAAGGTCCACTTGCGAGGTCGCGGGCTAAGTGGCAGATCATCATGGATGACGACGCAAGATTTGCTATTGCTACGAATGGCGGCTTGGTTCGCCGCAGCTGCAGTATTTCGGAACCGAACCGAGCGTCAGCTCCGGGCCGAAGGCTGAAGTCGACGGGTATAGGTCCTGCAGGGTTTCTGCAGGACCAGTGACTAATCAATCCCAAACTGGTGCGAGCGTTTCCGGGCTGACTAAGCGCCCTTCGGCTGAACCAAGAGCATCAATGCTGGCGATCTCTTCTGCTCAACATGATATCCGCTGCACCAAGGTTGTCGGCAAGCCGGTTCTTGTTACCGGTCCTGGGCAACGCGATGCTCATCGGGCGCGTCAGGACCCAGGCCAATGCAATCTGGGCCGGGCTTGCATTATGCACGGCGGCAATCTCGCGCAACGTGGCGTTCTCCATGACCTTCCCTTGCGCCAGTGGCGAGTAAGCCTCAACGGGAATGCCCTTGCTGGCGAGGTGAGCGATCGTCCGTGTTTGGTCGATCAGCGGATGCAGCTCGATCTGGTTGGCGGCCAATGGCGTGTTAAACGCAGCCTGTGCTTGATCGACCATGTCCATGGTAAAATTCGACACGCCCCCATGGCGGACTTTCCCCGCAGAAATCAGAGCATTCAATGCGCCTATGGTGTCGGCAATCGGGACTTCCTTTGAGGGCCAGTGCAGGAGCAGCAAGTCGACATAGTCCGTCCCCAGTCGATTCAACGACGCATCGGCGGCAGCGGTGAAGGCTTCTGGCGAGAAATGCTCGGGCAGGATTTTGGTGGTGAGGAACACTTCATCGCGGCGGACATCGGCGCGGCGCAAACCTTCGCCGACTTGTTCTTCGTTTTCATAGGCCTGCGCCGTATCAATATGGCGGAACCCTTCGGAAAGAGCCGCGGCCACCATGTCGGCCACGGTATCTTGCTCAAGTTGAAAGGTGCCGAACCCCAAGGACGGAATTTGGGCGGGGCCGTTAAGGGTGATACTCATAGTGTTGTTTCCTTATTATTTTGCTCGGTGAACTCAGGGATGACGTGCTCGGCCAACTCGGCCAGAACGTCTTCGATTTCGCGCTGTGACTGGCGCAGGTTAAAGGCGATGTGGGCGACCCCTGCAGCGTGCAGGGAACGAACGTGAGTGGTTAGAGCATTGCGACCCATACGGCCCCCGAACTGGATCGGCCGGAAGGGCGCATCGGGATCAGGGTCAAGATCCAAGTGCATGGCGGTCAGGACTGGCGCGGGGCGTAGGCCAGCATCAGTGCGCGCCTGACGCCACATCGACAGGCGGCGCTCGGCCTGATCGGGAGGGCCCGGATAGGTGAACCAGCCGTCCAATGTGCGGGCGATCCATTGCAGGCTTTGCTGTCCCATCCCGGCCATGACCATCGGGATACCTTCTGGAACATAGGGGCGCACGGTGACGGGGCCTTGTGGTCCTTGCAGCGCGTCACCTGACCAGAGGGTGCGCATCTGGTCGACGCGATCGCGCAAGGTGGCTCCGCGGTCCTCATAGTCGAGCCCCATCAGAGGGTATTCCACCGGACGGTCCCCGGACGCAATGCCAAGGATAAACCGCCCGCCCGACAGATGGTGCAGGCTGGCCGTCATCTTGGCCAGGATGATCGGATCCCGCAGCGGCAGGACGATACCCGCAGTGCCAAGTGCAATGCGCCGCGTGTGGCCTGCAAGAAAGCCGAGATAGGGGAACGGATCGAAGACCTGTCCCGCATCCCCGAAGCTGGGATCGTGAACCGGCACGTCCCGCAGCCAGATCGCATCGAAACCAAGGCTTTCGGCCAGCTCTACTTCCGTGGCAGGGTTTGAGATGTCTGGCACGCCAAAGGGGCGCCCCTCGATACGGGCACGGCGTTGCCCGGCTTCAGACCAATCGCGGTCCAGCGGCAATTCAATGCCAAAAGTCATGCGGTCTTTGTAAATCAGATTGAGGGCAGACATGATACGAACCTCCAGTTCAATGATTTGCCCCGCCGCCATAAAGATACGGCAGGGCAAGTGAGGTTATTCAGCAGCAACTGCTTGGGATATTGTTGTGTTTAGGCGGCCGGACAGGCGCACCAAAACGATCCCGACCACCACCACACCAGCGGCGATGTAAGGCGCAGCGGCAAGGCCGACGCCTTCCACCACAAGTCCACCAGCCCATGCGCCGCCTGCGATACCAAGGTTGAACGCACCGATGTTCAAACCGGACGCCACATCCACCCCACCGGGGGATACTTCGCGCGCAATTTGCACGACATAGGATTGCAGAGGCGGCACGTTGGCGAAGGCAAAGCCGCCCCAGAAGGCCGCAACCGCGATGGCTGCAATTGGGTGTGTAAGGAAGGCACCAAGTGCGATCAGTGATATCGCAAGGCCAGCAAAGATCACCGTCAGGGACGGCACTGCACCAATACGGTCAGCCAGTTTACCGCCGGCGATGTTCCCTACGGCGACAGATGCACCATAGAGCAGCAGCACAAGGCTAACCGCGCCGGCAGACAGACCCGTGACTTCGTTCAGCATCGGCGCGAGGAAGGTAAAGGCGATGAAGTTGCCGCCATACCCCACAGCCGTGATCAGATAGACCAGCAGAAGGCGCGGCGAAGTCAGCACCTGCAATTGCGCCTTGATTCCTGCCGAGGCAGCTTTGGTCAGATTGGCGGGCACCAAGATGGCAGAAGCGATGAACCCAATCACGCCAAGCGCGACAACGCCAAGGAAGGTCGACTGCCAGCCGAAGTTCTGGCCGATGAAGGTCCCCAAGGGCACACCCGTCACCAGTGCGACCGTCAAACCAAGGAACACCAGTGCGATGGCCGAGCTTTCCTTTTCAGGCTCCACCAGATCGGTGGCGATCGTCGAGGCGATGGCAAAGAAAACACCGTGGGCAAGACCGGTGATAAAGCGCGCAGCGACGAGGCTGCCGTAATCCGGCGCAAAGGCGGCATAAGCATTGCCGAGCGTGAACAACGCCAGCAAGAGCAGCAACAACGTCTTGCGCGGCACTCGGTCTGCCATGGCGGTCAGCACTGGCGCGCCGATGGTCACGCCAAGCGCATAGAGGCTAACCAACAGGCCAGCAGAAGGAATCGAAACGCCAAGATCGGCGGCGATGGTGGGAAGCAAGCCAACGATAACGAACTCGGTCGTTCCGACGGCGAAAGCGCTGATGGTCAGCGCCCAAAGGGCAAGGGGCATCGCTTTTCTCCAATAAATTTGATGTCGACGCCACATATGCCAGTCGCTATCTGTTGCGATAACAGACAAGTTTGGAATAGATCATTGCAGAAACTGCACGAATTGCTGCGCATGGGGGACTTGGCTGCTTTTGTCGGGATCGTCGATGATGGGGGCTTTGCTGAATCCGCGCGGCGCAGAGGGGTGTCTGCCTCAACACTCAGCCGGTCAGTGACGCGGCTGGAAGAGCAGTTGAAAGTCACACTCCTGCGCCGGACTACGCGGTCCATCGAGATCACCCCCGAAGGCGCTGCCGTTCTGGCCGAGGCGCGCGAGATTTTGGATCGCAGCGAAGCCCTGCAAGAGATCGCAACAAGTGGACAGGCCCCCGCCGGACCACTGCGTGTGAATGCGCCTGTGCCTTACGTCCTGCATGTCCTCGCCCCGCGGCTGGCCGAGTTTCGTGCGGAATACCCCGGCATCCAGCTTTCGATCGACATGACTGATGCGCTGGTGGACCTGATCGGCAGTCACGCGGATGTTGCCATTCGATTGGGGCAGCTACCTGATAGCGACATGCTGCACCGCCCCCTGGGGCGCACGGCTTGGAAATTGGTGGCTGCGCCGGAATATCTTGATCGCAAAGGCTGGCCAAAAATACCAACCGACATCGCAAAGCTGGAGCAAGTGCGCTTCGCGGCACCAGATCACATCAACACGCTGCGCTTTACTGGTCTGCCCACCCCCGTGACGGTGCCACCCGCGGTGACCGCAGGCAATGGAGAGGCCGTGCGCCAGATGGTATTAGGCGGTCTGGGCATCGCGCGTTTTTCCGATTTCATGATCGCAAATGACATCGATGCGGGCCGATTGGTTGAGCTGTTTCCGGGCCAGCTTGACGCCGCCCCGTTGGATATCTCAGCCCTCTACCTTACCCGCGTCTCGGGGTTGCGAAGGTTGGGTGTTTTTCTGGATTGGTTGGCGACCATTAGCGAAGGCTGAGTTATTCCCACGTGCTTTCAGTATGCATAACGATGACGAGCAAAGCCTGGCCGCAAAGAGTTATTTTCAGTCAGTCTTATATCGGCATGTTTTTGGATGTCCGCTTCTTGGACGCTGCACTGCAGCGGCGCGATGCCAAACGAACGGCTGGAAAGGGCCGTTCATGACGATCAGAGGCTGGGACAGCTATAGTGCATGCGGCTCACCGGCAGGTCAACTTTACGTCCAACCTGCCTCGATTTCGTAGGGCGATGCGCACTTATTGAAGAACGAAAATCACCGGCATCCGCGTTGCTGCACCATCCACTGCGAAGATCGCGATTTCACGGTTGATGGCATTCATCCCGCGGGTATTCTCCAGAGGATCGTAGAACGGGGTTTCGTCTTTCGTTTCTCCCGCGCCAGCCGCATAAGCTTCCACACCGCCATTTCCGCCATACTTCACAGAAACACCCTGCTTAACCTCTTCCGGATCATATCCGAGCTTGGTGGTGAAGCCCTCGAAAGCTGCGGCTGTATCAGCCCCAATCAGAGCCGCGATCGCCATTTGCGGTGTGTCCGCGCGCTCCATTTCGATCACGCCGTGTGCGCGGGTCAGAACATGTCCGCCATCCGCAGGGGAGAACTCGAGCACGGCACAACGGTCGTTGATCTCGGGCGTATAGCACGCAAGCCCCGGCCCAGTTCCTTTGATGTCGACAGAATAGGCGCTGTTCATACCCGCCATGATACTGCTGCCGCTGAAACCGGCCGTTGTTCGCCACGGACCATCGACTTGCTGTAAGAACACCCGAAACGGCCGATCAGAAATATGATCCTCATCGGTGACAAGCTGTCCGGCATCATAGCGATAGGCGATCATCTTACCGCTATCCGTATATGCGAAATCGTCACTGGCGACATACGGATAGGCTTCGATCAACATTTCCTTCGCCTCCACCCAGGGGGTTCCCAATGCGGGAATGCCTGACGCTTCAAGAAGTGCGGACCGTGCGTCATTTACCATCTCGGCCTGAACGTCGTCGGCGAGTGGTGCTTCTTCAGTTGCACTGTATTCGGCGATGGGAAGCCCGTCCCGAGCAAAATAAGCAACCCGCGATACGAAACCGTCATATGCGTTGGGGCGGGTCGTCGATTTCTGGAAGTTCGTCATGGTGACCTCGGCGGTCAGGGCTTGTTTGCCAATGCGCTCGCGCAGCGCCTTGCCCTCGTCGATGGTTGCCGGAAAGACATTGAAGTCTGACCAGTTCCGGAAAAACAGCTGGTTGAAACCATATTTCATGTGCGAATTCTGCGAAAAAAGGCTCACGGGGAATCCGTTGTGTTCGACGCTGTAGTCGCCCAACTGCGCCCGGATCGAAATCGTGACCTCCGCTGCCTCAACATCGATATTTGCCTGTTCAGCCTGCAAGCGCGCGATGACCTCCTGCAACACAGTTGCGCGGTCGAATTCACCTGCTGAAAGGTATGTAGGGTCTTTTCTGGCAATCGCTTCATAGTCAGGCGTCGTGCCATCGACAGCCTGAAAGAACGTGTTCCACCAGGCTTGCTCGGGGTTCAGATAGGTTTCCGACATGGCTGGCGAACCAATAGCGAGGCCAAACCCCAATGCATATGCGAAATTCTTATTCATAGTCTGTTCCTCTTATTTGGTAATTGAAATTGGTGGAAAAGGACGCGGAAGCACTGCTTTCCACGCCATTTGGATTTTCGGAAACGTTCCGGTAGAGCCCTACGACAACCGCAAGTTATTCCTGTGTGAGCAGGTCAAAAATCGCGATAGCGCGGTCCCGTTTCAGGTTCCGGCCCAAGGTCACAACCTTGGATCCGTAACGGATCCGCACACGAAAACGGCGTTTTGCAGACGATCTTGCGATTGCCATATTCGCCCCCAGAGCGGTCGAGGTCGTCGCATTCGCCATAGCACCCATCACCGCCATCGAAGCACCGGCTGCACCTGTTCCGCCGATAATCATTGAAGGGCCACCGGAAATAGTAACCTCTTTGTCCATAGGGTTGTCGATCAGAACTTCGGAAATCTTGTCCCGCTCATATTCTGCACCGTTTTTGATGATCCCATCCGGCGTCAACGTGAAAGTCTGACGCTGAAACATCAGATAAATCAGGTATCCCATCCCCAGTATCAGCACCAACGGGAGGGGCCAGAAAGGGGTGCCGAAAAGTGTGGATAGCCCTAAAAAAATCAAAGGAAAAACGATATAGCCCCCCCAGGAAATACCATCGCCCCGAAAGCTCACGAGTGTCTGATCACCTTCTGGGGTAAGGTCGTAGCCTTGGGTAAATGTTGCTTTCTTCATATACTGATCTCCTTTGGTGAAAATTTTTCCACCCGCACAAGCATGCGGACACAGGCGGCAAAAAAGCGCAATTGGCTTAGACTGTTGCGGGAATCTGATCGGAAACGATCAATTCATGAGAACAATTGACATTTATTCTCTACGGCAATCAAATATGTCGCCGCTGGCTTGTGAATACCAGACCAGACTATTTTCTTGGATTTCGAATAAGCCAACGCCGTAGTTATCTGGCAGCACCACATAATAGCCTTCGTCTCCAAGCTTATTGATCTGGACGACAGGAAATTCCTTACCTGAGACGTTGTAAGTCTGAGCATCCAAAGTGAACCCCATGACTTCGCAATCCCATTTGCCAAACGGCGGGTGCTCTGTCTTTTGCACGACAGCCGTCGCGCAAATACGCGCGGTATCGCTGACCCAGCAGGCCCCATCACGCTGCAACGCACCAAGTGGCGTGTGGGCGCGGTTCACACCCGCAATCTCGTTCCAATGGGCGGTGGCCCGATTTTCACCTTCGACATACACGTAGGCGAAATAGTCACTGGCGGCGCCCATGATTTTAAAGCTGCCATCGTCACGGGATAGGAGCTCGAAAGAACATTGACCGTCGATATAAGATTTGCCCTCAACCTCGAGCACGCAGGATGCGGGGGTGGCCGCTGCGGGAGCAGCCGATGCGGCGAGACCGAGCCCTGATACCATACAGAAAAATGCGGAATAGAATTTCATATCGGCCCCTCCAATTATCTCAAGCAGAATAATTTAAGTATTTCAGCACCTCACACACATTAAAATACCACCAAACAGAGGTATCGTGTTTGCGTCAGCATCGCGGTCGTGCGAAACTGTAAGCAGAGCACGGCCAAATCCGTGCTTCGGGGCGTCGAAACTCCAAACCATGCGAGCCCGCCAGGATTACATCTGGCCGGGTGGTTGTCACGTATGTCCAAGGCTCTGCCCAAAGGTGGCAGCGCTCTGTGCTCGCGTGCAGAGTTTCGAACACCCGGCTGCTGAGCCGGGTTGCCTCTCAAATCCACGGAGGGGCAGAACATGTTTTACGATTTCAAAATTACTCGCCAAATAGCGCCAATTGGCATCGATCAAAGTACGAAGATGCGGCTTGATCAGACCATCAGCGGTTCACGGTCAGTTGGCGCAGCGACACTCATCCTTCACCATATGTCCGGAGCCACGGATGGCAAAGTAACCCGTCCGCAAACCGGCCGGGCCCGCAAGACAGGTGATACATCAGAGCAAGCCGTGCTTTATCTCGCCCCACGAGAGCTTGACGTGCTCACATGGGCCGCCCAAGGCAAAACCACTTGGGAGACCGCTCAACTTCTAGATCTGTCAGAAGCGACGGTCGCATTTTACACGCGGCGTGCTTGTGCTCGCTTGGGTGTAAAATCAAAAATACATGCGGTTGCGGTTTGCATTAGCGCGGGGCTTTTCAAGATCTGACAAAGCGGAGGGGAGATGCCATCTTAGCTCCCGTCCTCTTTCCAGCTATCCAAAAAGCTCGCCAAAATACGCCGCATGGCTTCCGGTCGCGTTGGTATATCATCAAGGGTCCGGCGATACGCATCAATATCGTCGATCATTTCAGGCTCCATCCGGATCATCACTGGTTTGGTGTCGGTTTTCGGCCGGCCGATCGTCTTTTTTTGCTCAGACATGTCGAATCATCCTCAAAACTGTTTGACTATCTGATTACAACATTACATACTGGGCGGACCAAGGCAAGAGCTGGCACTCTTACCAAGGTCCTGATCATCGTCATTCGCTAGGAGAACTCTGATGACTAAACAATTTACTATCACGCCCGAACAGGGGCATGAACCCCCGAACGAAACCCCAATGTCTCTGGCATTTCATAACGTTCTTAAAACGATGCATGCGTTCATCGTTGCGGAACGCGATCTCGAAGACATCGCATACAGCAGGGACCCCGCTTACGCGATCTGGGCCGAGGATACTGAGAAGGCATTTGAAGAGCTCGCAGAGGCTTTGATCAACGTGCATAGCTTGCCTGCCTTGGTCCGTGAGGACCAGCCATTGCGCCGCATGGCATTGCTTGCGGACGCAATGATCGGGCACGAAGAACCTGGCGGTGCCCGGGCGCTCCACCTCCAAATGCAGGTGGCGTTCTTCACCAAATTTCAGGCCTTCGGGATTTCGTCGACGGCAATGCACCGCAACGGGCTTCTGATTCATGGGCGCCATCTTATCGATGCGATGATCAGTCTGCCATTGTTTGATGGCGGACCTGTCGATGGCCCACATATTGATGAACCGCCGGAAAACGACTTGGGCGCGGCCTTCTAAAACGAGCCGGTAAATTCTAATCCTTCCCGCATCGGGAAGGACCCCACTTCATCATATTTTCATAAAACGGCCGCCTGCCTGCGCCGCGCCTTTTGACGTGCGCTGCAGCGGCGGATTCCTCGGAGGATTCCTCATGACCGACTTCATCAATACACTCACAATTTCCGGCTCTCCTGTCCCTGTCTATCCTGGCAAGTTGATGCCTCACTGGATTGAGGCGGCACAAAACAAAGGCTACGAACTTGTCGCCCGCATCGTTGACCGTTTTCATCTCGCGCTGCGCTGCCAGCATTGCGGCGAACTGATCAAAGTCAGGCTTTTCACGCTGATGTCCGCGCAACCGCTGTGTTCTGCTTGCGTGCAAAAACAATGGATTTTGACTGCACAGGCTGCGGGTCTGACCTTCCTTTACCGATGCCCAGATGACCGCCACTATGCTATCTATCAAGCGCAATGTGGTCATAAAATCCGCCGCCAATTCGAATTCGTCGAACGTGTGGCAGCAGGTAAAACCGACCTCCGGTGCAATGTTTGCCATAAAGATTCTGAAATGCGTGAAGCCGCGAAACGTGGTTGGGAACTTCTCGGGCCCGATCCAAAGAGCGATCCGAACTACAGGCTCTACCGTCATTCGGACTGCGGGCACGAGCAGCGGATTGCACGGGCAAACCTTCAGACGGGCCGCTTTTCCTGTGGTGGCTGTGGCAAAATCTGGACCGCTGCTCCAAGCCATTTATATGCGATGAGCTTTACTCTGCCGAACAGCCGCGAACTGATTAAATTGGGCTACTCCAACAACCCGATCGGGCGCCTTCGCGACCAACTGGTTCTGGACAAAAAAATGCCCTGCACAATCCTGAAAACTGTTCCGGTGGACACAGGACAGCAGGCTATCCAGCTGGAACAGCGTCTGCACAAAAAGCTGCGCGACACTTATCCAGATGCCGTTGTCTCTCATTCGGTTTTTGCAGACCAGATCAAGGTGAAATCTGAGATCTATGACATTGCCCTGACCCCTGTGATCCTCGCAGAGCTTGATGCGCTCGCTGAGCCGACGAGCGTGCGCGCATCATAGCCCTGTGCCGAAATTGTTTTTCGTTTCTCCGGTCAAACGACCGGAGATCACCTATGCATATATTATATGGAGGGCTTCCCCATGCCCCATCTCATCGAAAACACGCCGACTTGGGCGGCATTCGCCGACATTCTGATTGAACGCTTGCGCCGTCATCATGGCCTCGCCCCATCCCGTTTTCTGGACGACGAAGACGACGAGCCCTCGGAGCTGGATATTCTTTTTCAGAAACTCGAAGGTCCTGTTCCAGCGAAACAATTCTCTGAACGCACGGATCTTCCATCGCGGTATTTGCCTGCCCGACAGCTGTTGACTGGCGTCAGGTTGGCAGCGACCTTCGGCTCGCAAGATCAAGAGCAGGAAAGTGCGCAATGCGGTGCCATTACCGTCATCCGTGACATTGCTATCGAAGACCTGCAGCTGATCAAAGACACACTGAAAAGTGCCTTCCCAACACGATGGCTTATCATTGAGCCGGACGTGGCCGAAGGCGCGCTTGCGAAGAATGCACAGTCGCGCTTCGATCGTATTCTGGTCGATAGCGTCGACAAGATCGAGCCGGTTATCATACTGCAGCCTGACGGCATGACATTGCCTGCTCATTTGAAAGCCATTGCCCCCACCACTCTTGCTTTCTCAAATGTCACGCATGATGTGCTCCTGAAATTTCTGGCCTATGGACATCTCTCTGACCAGCTCGCCAACGCTGGCAATACCCGTGCGGCCCTGCCGACAGAAAGCGCTATGAAGGCTCTCGGCACCGTTGATATCTGCGCTGCCACGCGTGCCCCCGCTCTTCATCAAGCCGTGGAACGCTTGCGGAGGATGACGTATCGTAACGCCAAAGAGAACGGTCCCCGCCTTGAAGATATGACGGGCGATAGCTCCGCATTGACAGCAGCACGGCGTATCGTTGCTGATCTGTTGGACTGGCGTGCCGGGAAAACCGCCTGGCATGAGCTGAGCCACTCCCTGTTGCTATTTGGTGGGCCCGGCACCGGCAAAACATGGCTGGCCCGCGCGATGGGCAACAGCGCGGGAATTTCCATAGTGACCGGTAGTTTCGGAGAATGGCAAGCAGCGGGCCATCTTGGGGATATGCTGCGCGAAATGCGCGCGAGTTTCGCCAAAGCGCGCCGCAATGCCCCCTGCATTCTGGTGATTGACGAGATCGACGCGGTCGGGTCGCGAACAGATGACGACCGTCATGCGTCTCATTACCGCATTCAAGTGATCACGGCTTTTCTCGCAGAGATGGATCAGATCGCGCAGCGAGAAGGCGTTATCGTTGTCGGCACCTGCAACCATGTCGACCGAATGGATCCCGCCGTGCTGCGTTCAGGGCGCATGGATATCAAGATCGAAGTTCCATTGCCGGATTCTGAAGCATTGCATGCGATCCTCTCCCATCACTTAAGCAAAGACATTGCCGACCACGAACTTCGGAAGCTCGCCCATCGCGCAGTGGGCCACAGTGCTGCGGATATTGACGCTGCCATTCGTGCTGCCCGCTCCAACGCGCGACACGAAAGGAAGCTGTTGAATGTCGAGATGCTGGAAGACCAATTGAACATCGGCAGCGCCGATGAAAACCACAATCGCACATGGCGAATTGCGGTTCATGAAGCGGGGCACGCTGTCATCGGCAAAGCTCTGGACTTGGGACCCATCGACCGCATTCTGATCACCGGCGACGGCGGCCAAATCTATCGCCGCGCGCAATCAAGCGAAAGCCGCCTCTGCGATATCGAAGATGAGATCGTCTACTCCTTGGGGGGGCGAGCGGCGGAACGTCTTATGCTCGGCGAAGTATCAGCGGGCGCCGGCGGGCCTGCAACATCCGATCTGGCGCTTGCGACCCGCCATGCCGTGGACATCGAGGCGACATATGGCCTCGGCCATGCGGGGCCGGTCTGGCACGCAAACCCTGATGCGCTTCATCTTGCCACTCCAGCGATCCGTGACCGCGTTCGCCAACGCATCATGAAGGCGGAAAAACGCGCCGGAGAAATCCTGCGGCTGCATCAACATGTTTTGGATGCCCTCGCCAGCGAACTTGTCGAAAAGAGGTCTATGCGCAGTTCTGAAATTGCGCAGCTTCTTCAGCGCGTTACTGAAAACACTTCCGCCCCAACACCTGAAAATGCGCCGCCATAGAGGTAGCTATTATAGTTAACAAAAACCACTTCTCGCCACACAGCCGCTTACTCCGGCAAAAAGAACACTACACCTCACCACCACCTACACAAAAACTATTGGAGAAAACGCGGTGGCCTGAGCCACCGAACAACTAAGGCGCTTTCGCGCCGCACACTTGCAAAACCATCAGCTTTGCAGCCCCAAGAGGCCGCGGTATTTCGGCCTCTTCAAAGATAAACAAACACCCAATTGTCCACCCCCAGCCATATAAAGAGTAACGCATCAAATTCAGTCCATCACCTTCAGACCAACCGCTTCACACACCAAACGGCGGTCATTCATTTTCATTTGCGCACACAATCCACTGGATTCGACATTGCCACGGTAAAAAGCTGGGGATCCTGCCGTGATCCGTCCACGAGTGTTCATTATCTTTGAGATCAGTGAGCCGACCCCTTCCATTTGTCGGTGCCGATCAACTTAAACAACCAAGGATAGACACAATGTCAGATACGAACACTTCACTCCCGAAATGGCTTTCAGGCCGCCGCTACTGCACTATCAAGGACCTCATGCGGCTTTTCGAAGTCTCCCGCGCCACGATTGACCGTTGGCACAGGGAAAACCCGGATTTTCCGCGCAAACACAAATTCGGCAACCCGTTCAACGAAAATTGCAGCACCCGGTTTGTCGTGCCTGAGGTGAACGCCTATGTCGCGATGGTTGAGGGAGATCGGGCGGAGTGGACGAAACAGTTTGATCCTGTAGACTCAGACACGAAACAGCGTTCTTCGGACCACACGGAAACGCCGAAGTCGCCGCCTATGTAAGATGCTCTGTGCCACCAGTGTGCCACTGAGCGAAAAGATAGCAAATAGAAGAAGGAGGAAGCTCATGCAAAAACACATGCAAACCATTGAAAGTATGGAGTATTTAAATGGTGCCCGGGGGCGGAATCGAACCACCGACACGAGGATTTTCAATCCACTGCTCTACCCCTGAGCTACCCGGGCACGGGTCACCTCTTTCGAGGTCGGGTGAGCGGGTTCTAGGGCCTGTGGCGCGGGGTGTCCAGCCCCATTTTGCCCTGAAACTCACTTCTTTTGCCAAAAGGCAAATTATCTTTTGTTAATGAGGCTTTGCAGGGCGGTCTTGGGCTGCTTCGGCAGCTTCGATCGCGGCTTCCACATCTTCCGGGTCGCGCGAGGGGACTGCGTAGCTGCCGTTGAACCAGCGGCCCAGATCGATGTCAGCGCAGCGGCGCGAGCAGAAGGGGCGGTGGGCTTTGACAGTTGGGGCTTTGCAGATCGGGCAGCTCATTGATGGCCTCCTGCCAAAACCTCCGCCAGCACCGGGCGTGCGCGTTTGCGTTGGAGTTCAAAATGCCCCAGCGGGGTCCAACCGACCAGCGCGGTCTCCACGTCATCGGCGCGGAAGGCGGCGCGTAGGGCGCTTTCAAAGGTGCGGCGGTCTTTCTTGGGCATGGGGGCAAGATCGAGCGTAATCTGCCCGCCAAGGCCGCGCAGGCGCAGGGCGCGGGGCAATGCGCGGGCGCAGGCCATATTGGCCTTCACACCAGCGGCGAGCGATGCATCGCTGCCGGTGTTCACGTCCACGGCCACAAGCGCGCGGGTCGGCTCGACAAAGATCGACGCTCCGCTGCCAAGCGGCACTTGCGGCGAGGCCACGCGGTCCAGCTCTTCCAAAACGCCGTGGTCGCTGAAGCCCCCAGCCTCGGTCACCACCTCGGCGGGCGCGGTCCAGTCACGCCATGCGAGCAGGTGCGGGCCATCGCCTTCGCTCAGCACTTCCATCTCCTGCCCATCGTCATTGGCCACGGTATCGGCCAAGGCCATCATATTTGCGATGTCGTCAGCAATATCGTCTGCATCGGCACCGGTGCAGGACGACCGCAGGATAAGACCCAGATCGGCCCCGCCCGCAGCTTCATGAGCGATTTCAAGCAGCCGGTCGCGCTCTTCTTCGTCCTTGATAGAGCGCGAGATGTTCAGCCCCGGCGCATCGGGCGTCACGATGGCGTAGCGTGATTTGAACAGCAGTTTGTTCGTTACGGGGATTGCCTTGCCCGGCTCGGCGTGGCCCGAAACCTGCACGAGAATCGCCTGACCGGGCGCCAGGCCTTTGATCTGTCGCAGGAATGCTGCGCCGTCGGGAGTCTTAAGGAACATCCCCCCCTGCCCCTTCACCGGACGATCCGCAATCGCGCGGTACACGGTGCCAACGCGCGGCGCGTCGCTATCCACGAGAAAATCATCGAGCTTGCCGTCCACCATGAAAGCTGCGGCTTCAATATCGCCAAGATGGTCAAGAATGATCGTTCGGCCCTTCATGCGGCACCTCCGTCAAATGGGTAGCCTGCCGCTTGCAGCAGGTTCGCAGATTCGGCCAAAGGCAGGCCGACGATTGCGGTGAATGAGCCGCTGATCCATGGGATCAACGCGCCGGCAGGGCCTTGGATACCATAGCCGCCCGCTTTACCGCGCCAATCGCCGGTGGCGAGGTAACGGCGGATCTCCGGCTCGGAAAGGGATTTCATTTTTACGGTGCTCTGCACATCGCGCTGCCAGAGCTTTTCGCCCCGCTTCACGGCGACGGCGGTAATGACCTTATGACGCCGCCCCGACATCAGCCGCAAAAAGGCTTCCGCCTCGGCCTCATCCTCAGGCTTGCCCAATATACGCCGCCCGATCGCCACGGTGGTATCAGCGCAAAGCACGATGTCTTCCGCGTCCGCAGGCACAGCTGCCACTTTCTCGCGTGCCATACGGGCGCAATAGGGGCGCGGCAGTTCGGCCTTGTGGGGGGTTTCGTCAATGTCGGGGGCACGGATGGCATCGGGGACCACACCGATTTGGGCCAAAAGCTCCAACCGGCGCGGCGATCCTGATCCGAGAATGAATTGCATCTTAGGGGCCTCTTTGCCTGAGGCCGGCAGCCCGGTCGGGGCCGCGCACGGCCCCGCCTGCGCCGCGCAACGCGCGAACGCGGTGCCGCTTACTTGAAGCGATAGTTGATCCGACCCTTGGTCAAATCATAGGGTGTCATTTCCACCTGAACCTTGTCGCCAGCCAGAACACGGATGCGGTTTTTCCGCATCTTGCCTGCCGTATGCGCGATGATCTCATGGCCGTTTTCCAGCTCGACCCGAAACGTCGCGTTAGGCAGGAGTTCCTTCACGACACCGGGAAATTCGAGCGTATCTTCCTTGGCCATGGTCTCTCCTTGAACACAAAACCCTCCAATTTGAGGGCGCAGGCTTAAATGGGCGCATTTTGCCAGTTTTTCAAGAGGGATTCAGCGCAAAGCGACGTTTATCGCTTTTCCATCTCGGCCGATCTGGTCTTGCCAGTCGCGCCGGTTCAGCACGATGCCATCCGCACGCACCTCTGCGACCTGCGCCAAGTCGGCCTCTGCGATGGTCCAACCGGGGGCGTTGACCTCGCGCACAGCCAGCACGCCAGTGGGCGGAAAGCCCCGATCCGGCGGGCAGAAGATGCCCCCCCCGCCGTAAGATTGCCCCAAAGCCTCCGACCAATCTGCGGCGCCTACGACCGACGACATCGCCGTGATGCACTGATTCTCCAAAGCGCGGGCCATAGAGCCGATCCGCACCCGCCAATAGCCCGCCAGCGTTTCGGTCACACTTGGCACGCAGATCACGTCGCAGTCGGCCAAAGCCCGGCCCAACAGCGGAAACTCACTGTCATAGCAGATTAGAATCCCGATCTTGCCCAAGGTCGTGTCAAAGACCTGCAAGGCGTTGCCGCCGATCACGCCCCATTCCTCGCGTTCAAAACGGGTCATGATCTGTTTGTCCTGCACGCCAATCTGGCCCGAAGGGGTGATCAGCCGGGCGCGGTTGACCGGGCGGCCCTCGGTCGCGGCAGGGCCAGAGGCTGCGACGATATGCACGTTATGCTCGGCGGCCAGTCTGGCGTGCAGACGGTCCGCCTCTTCCAATTTGTCGGACACAGCATAGAGCGAACGCTCCAAATCCCCTGCCACATCCGCCCCATCAAGCGTGGCCAACTCCATCGCGCCATATTCAGGAAAGACCAGCAGCTCCGCCCCCTGAACCGCCGCTTCAGCAACCCAATGGGCCAGCTTATCCTCGTATTGCGCCCAAGACGTTAGAACGTCGAGTGGATAAGCAGCGGTGGCGATTTTCATGTCAGGCTCCGTTCTGTTTCGCGGCAGTTTGCGAGGCTTTAACGGGGGCTTCAAGGGCGATATGTTGGGCGTCAGCTTGAAAGCGTTGCGCAAATCAGGGAAGGTTGAGCCATGACCAAGATCGTTATCCTCACCGGCGCAGGCATTTCTGCTGAAAGCGGGCTTGAGACCTTCCGCGCTTCCGATGGGCTCTGGGCGCAGCACCGGGTCGAAGACGTGGCCACGCCCGAAGCCTTTGCCCGCAACCCGAAGCTGGTGGTCGATTTTTATAACGCGCGCCGCGCACAAGCGGCAGAGGTCGCACCCAATGCCGCGCATCGTGCGCTGGCACGGCTGGAGGCTGAGTTAGACGGTGAGGTGGTGGTCATCACCCAAAACGTCGATGATCTGCACGAACAGGGCGGCTCGCAAAAGGTGATGCACATGCATGGCAGCCTCAAAGGTGCGCTCTGCGCCGCCTGTGACCACCGCTGGCCTGCACCAATGGTCATGGCGCCGGGTGACCCCTGCCCCGCTTGTAACGCCCCAGCCGCGCGGCCTGACATCGTTTGGTTCGGTGAAATGCCCTATGACATGGACGCGCTGTTTGATCATCTGGCCCAAGCCGACATCTTTGCGGCCATTGGCACCTCGGGCAATGTCTACCCCGCCGCCGGTTTCGTTGCCGAAGCCCGCCGCGCCGGGGCGCATACGGTGGAGTTCAATCTGGAGCAGTCTGCTGTGGGCAATCAGTTTGCCGAACACCGCATCGGCCCCGCCAGCCAAACCGTACCGGAATGGGTGGCAGAGATCTTGCGCGCGTAACGTCGCGCGATCAGCACCCCGTCTCAACCCCGAAACGAAAAGGCCCCGATCCTTTCGGATCGAGGCCCCAATCTTCAAAGCATCAAGCCTTAGCTCAGCACATCAGCCGTGGCGCTGGACTTGGCGATCGCTTTCTTGATCTTCAGCGCGTTGTCGGACAGTTCAACGTCCTTGGCTTTCGCCAGAAACTTGTCCAGACCACCGCGGTGGTCAACGCTGCGCAGAGCTGCTGCAGAGATGCGTAGCTTGAACGCGCGGCCCAGTGCCTCGGACTGCAACGACACGTCGTTGAGGTTCGGCAAGAACCGGCGACGGGTGCGGTTGTTGGCGTGGCTTACATTGTTGCCCGTCATCGGGCCTTTTCCGGTCAATTCGCAACGGCGCGACATGGGTTCATCCTTTTGCTGTTGTGCCCTCCCAGCGATCCGGGGAAACACATACGATAGGGGCCGCGCAGAGCCGACCCTGAATTGGTCCGCTGGCTTTAGTGGGAATCGCGAGAGGCGTCAACCCGAAGCGCGGTCGATGGATGCTTTTCCCCTGCGTTTTGGCCAAAGTCTATCCACCGGCGATAGGCGTTTTGCATCAATGGGCCGCTTTTTGCCATAGGATACAGAGTTTCCTTTGCATCCGCCCGGCGGATTTGCGATGCACAACCATGACTTTACAGATGCGCGCGCTCCTCGTTCACCTTTTCACCGCCACCGGTGCCGTTCTCGCCATGCTGGCGATGCTCGCCGCTGTTGAAGAAAAGTGGGACCTTATGTTCCTCTGGCTGGTGATTGCCTTTTTCGTGGACGGGATCGACGGGCCGCTGGCGCGGAAATATGATGTGAAGACCAACGCGCCTGAGTTTGACGGCGTCTTGATGGACCTCATCATCGACTATCTAACCTATGTCTTTATCCCGGCCTTTGCGCTTTTTACGTCCGGTCTGATGGATGGTTGGAGCGGTTGGGCGATGATTATCATCATCACCTTTACCAGCGTCATGTACTTCTCAGACACGCGCATGAAGACAAAGGACAATTCTTTCAAAGGCTTCCCCGGCTGCTGGAACATGCTGGTGCTGGTGCTCTTTGCCCTCGCGCCCGAATGGTGGGTCAGCCTGATCATCGTGACCATCCTTTCTGCGGCGATGTTCGCTCCGATCAAATTCGTGCACCCTGTCCGGACAGAGCGCTGGCGCGCGGTGACCCTGCCCATGGCGCTGGCATGGACCTTCTTTGCCGGCTGGTCCGCTTGGGTGAATTTCCATCCCGAAAGCTGGGCGCATTGGGGTTTGGTCGTGACTTCGCTTTATTTGGTTAGCGCCGGTGCCGCACAGCAATTGATCCCGGCAAAGGACGCCTAAGGCGTATAAGCCCTTGACCTCAACCTAGGTTGAAGCATCAGACAGGTCTCAACAAAGGAGACCAAGATGCCGCAGACCGCCCCTGATTCTATAGATACGTCAAACGCCTATGTGTCTTGGGGTGAGTTTCTGGGCAGCGGCTATACGGCCTCGCTGGCTTTGGTATGCTTGGCCGTTTGGCTCCACGCTGCAGACAGCTTAATCGTGGCCACGATGCTCCCCTCTATCGTCGCTGAAATCGGCGGCGCGGCCCTCGTTAGTTGGAGCGTTTCCATCTACGAGATTGGCTCAATCGTCGCCGGTGCGGCCACCGCATTGTTGACGATGCGCTACGGATTGCGCGGGCCGATGAGCCTCTCAGCGGTGCTTTTCGGTGCCGGATGCGCCCTTAGCGCGGTCAGCCCGTCGATGATGGTGCTTTTGGTCGGGCGCGGGCTTCAGGGGTTGGGCGGCGGCGGTTTGGTCGCGATGAGCTTTGTCGCACTTGGCGTCCTGTTTCCACGCCGCTACGCCGCCCGCGCTTTGGCGGTTGTCTCGACCTTCTGGAGCATATCAGCCTTTCTCGGCCCGCTGATTGGCGGCTTTTTCGTGGAATATGCAACATGGCGCTTGGGGTTCTGGTTCTTCGCGGCCCAAGCCTTTGGCCTCGCGCTGTGGATCGCCCTGCGCGGCGGGATCGCGCGGCCCACAGCGGCGACTGAAATGGACCGTTTCCCAATCGCCCGTCTGGCGCTTCTGTGTCTTGCAGTTGTGCTGATCTCGCTCGGCGGTGTGCGGGTCGAACCGGTGAGCACCACACTCTATGTCGCGGCCGGGCTTCTCTGTCTTAGCTGGTTCTTTTGGCGTGACAATGCCGCCGGGAGCGACCGTCTGCTGCCCGCAGCCTCTGTGGATCCGCGTCACGCAGCAGGCGCGACCTTGTTGATGTTGCTCTTGCTGTCGATGGCGACGGTGGCAATCCTCGCTTATGGCCCGCTGCTGATGGTCGCGGTGCATGGTACATCGGCGCTGATCGCAGGCTATATCGTCGCGGCGTCCTCCGTCGGTTGGACTTTAACCGCAGTGATCGTCAGCGGCGCGCCAGAGCGACAGGATCGGATGTGGATCGTGGCAGGAATGGCGATGACGACCCTCGCCGTTGCCGGGTTTGCCTATGCGGTGCCGCAAGGGCCGTTGTGGCTGATCGCGGTTTTCGCCTTGCTTGAGGGCGGCGGTTTTGGGCTGGCTTGGACCTTTATTCTGCGCCGGGTTACGGCCCTCGTGCCCAAGTCCGAAGAGCAGCGTGTTTCAGCCGCGATGCCGACGATACAGCGTTTGGGCTATGCGCTCGGCGCGGCATATTTAGGGATCGTCGCCAATGCCTCGGGCTTTCTGTCCATGGACAGCACGGCAGAGGCGCAGGACGTTGGGCGTTGGCTTTTCCTGTCTTGCGTTCCACTGGCCTTGGCCGGGCTGCTTGCCATGTTGGGGCTGGTGCGGCGGCACCCCTATGACGAAACTTTGGACTAAATCAGCAGCCCACCCGCGCCTTCGTGTCGGAGCAGAGCCACCTTGGTCTCTACCCCGCCCGCCCCGCTAAAGCCGGTCAGCCCCTTGGCCCCCATCACCCGGTGACAGGGGATGATGATCGGGATCGGATTGCCGCCACAGGCTCCGCCCACAGCTTGCGCTGGCACGCCGAGGTCGCGGGCAATCTCGCCATAGGTGCGGGTGTGGCCGAAGGGAATGGCCGCGATGGCAGCGCAGACCGCGCGTTGGAACTCGCTGCCGGTGACACGCAGTGGCAGGTCGAATCGCTGGCGCTGGCCTGCCGCGTAGTCATTAATTTGCTGCAAAGCGGTGTCGAGCAGCTGCGAGCGGTCTTGCCCCGCCGCCTGCCCCCAACCGAGCGCCGTGATCGCGCCGTCTTCCTCAGTGACGATCAGATCGCCGAAGGGCGTAGAAAGGGAGGCTTGTTTCATTGCCCCACTCTGCGCCAGAAATCACGCCCGCGAAAGGGCACTGAGGGCATCGCCCTCCCTGGTGGGCGTTCCTACTTTTCCCGCAGGCATGGACTTGCAAGAGACGCTAAAGGCGCGATCTGTGGAAACGCCGCAAAATCGCCCTCCGGGGGGAGGGAGGGCGATGCACGTGGTTTCCGCGGGCGGGGCATTTGCGATCGGTCAAAGAAAAACGGGCGCCGGTTATCCCGACGCCCGTTTTGTCATTCTCCTGAAACGTCTCAGGCTTCCGCCAAAGCCTCACGCACCGCCTCGTCACAGCGACCACAGACACCGGGATACTCATGCGTCCCGACATCGGGCAGCACCTTCCAGCAGCGTTCGCATTTGGCGCCTTCGGCCTTTTCAAACACCACAGCCACGCCTTGTGTCTCTGGCATCCGGAAGGCCTCTGCCGGAGCCGCATCGCGGGTCACGGTGATGTCAGAGGTGATGCTGACGTCCTCGAAAGACACGCTTTCCAAAGCGGCGCGCTGTGCTGCGTCATCGACATGCACCACCGGTGCCGCCTCAAGCGACGCCCCGATGACCTTCTCCGTCCGTTGCACTTCGAGCGCCGCTGTTACCACACGCCGCGCCGCGCGGACCTTGGCCCATTTCGCCGCCAGTTCCGGGTTCAGCCAAGCCTCTGGCGTTTCCGGCATGTCCACCAGATGCACCGAAGACTCATCGCCCGGGAACCGCTCCAGCCAGACTTCTTCCATCGTGAAGACCAGCACCGGCGCGAGCCATGTGGTCAGACGGTGGAACAGGATATCCAGCACCGTGCGTGCAGCACGGCGGCGCAGGGTGTCGCCATCGCAATAGAGCGCG
Organism: Sulfitobacter maritimus; assembly: GCF_013346665.1. GTDB lineage: Bacteria > Pseudomonadota > Alphaproteobacteria > Rhodobacterales > Rhodobacteraceae > Sulfitobacter > Sulfitobacter maritimus. The sequence continues at coordinate 719,100 of NZ_JABVBB010000038.1, read as the reverse complement.
TCCTTGCGGATATCGAAATAGAAGGCCGAGAGATCGACGGTGGCAAAGGTGAACACCGCCTGGAACACGCCTTGGAAGTCAAAACGCGCAAAACCGTCGCGCACGACCTTGTCGAGCTCCGCCACCCGGTGCAGCACCCAACGCTCCAACTCAGGCATATCGGCAGGATCGACGCGATCCGCTTCGGTGAAATCGCTCAGCGCACCCAGCATATAGCGCATGGTGTTGCGCAGGCGGCGATAGCTGTCGGCCACGCCTTTGAGGATCTCATCCCCGATGCGCTGGTCGGCGGTGTAATCGGTCTGCGCCACCCAGAGCCGCAGGATATCCGCGCCGTATTGCTGCACGATCTTCTCGGGCACGATGGTGTTGCCGATGGACTTGGACATTTTCATGCCCTTGGCGTCCAGCGTGAAGCCATGGGTCACCACGTTGCGATACGGCGCGCGGCCGGTGGTGCCGACCGATTGCAGTAGCGAAGAGTGGAACCAACCACGGTGCTGGTCGGTGCCTTCCATGTAGACATCCGCGATGCCGTCCTCGGTCCCGTCCTCACGGTCGCGCAGGGTGAAGGCATGGGTGGAGCCGCTGTCGAACCAGACGTCGAGGATGTCGGTTACCTGATCGAACTCCGCCGGGTCGACGATACCTTTGAGGAACCGCTCCTTGGCCCCTTCCGCATACCACGCATCGGCACCCTCGGCCTCGAAAGCCTCCACAATGCGCTGGTTCACCTCTTCGTTGCGCAACAGGAAGTTCTCGTCCGTGGGCGCGACGCCCTTGCGCACGAAGCAGGTCAGCGGCACGCCCCAGGCACGCTGGCGGCTCAGCACCCAATCGGGCCGCGCCTCCATCATCGAATGCAGGCGGTTGCGGCCGGACTTCGGAACCCAGTTGACCTTGTCGATACAAGTAAGCGCGCGTTCGCGGATCGTCTTACCGTTCTGGTCGAGCCCGTCGCCGACCTCCTTGTCGATGGCGGCAAACCACTGCGGCGTGTTGCGGTAGATCACCGGCGCTTTGGAGCGCCAGCTGTGCGGGTAGCTGTGCTTGATCTTGCCGCGCGCCAGCAGCCCGCCAACCTCAACCAGTTTGTCGATGATCGCGCTGTTGGCGTTGCCCTCCTTGCCGTTCGGCTTGAGGATGGCCTTGCCGCCGAAGAACGGCAGATCGTCGCGGAAACGGCCGTCTTCCATGACGTTGTAGGTGATGACCTGCGGCAACATACCGAGATCGCGGTAAAGCTCGTATTCCTCCAGACCGTGAGAAGGCGCGCAGTGCACGAAGCCGGTGCCCTCGTCCGAGGTCACGAAGTCGGCGGCGCGGAAATCACGGAGATCGTCCCATTCGCCGTTTGCGCCTTCGGCCCCGGCCAGCGGGTGCTGGAGGGAGATCTTGGCCAGTTCGTCATTCTCGACACCGCGCACACGCTGCCACATGCCATCCTCAAGCCGTGCGCGAGCAAAGACATCTGCCGCCAAATCGTCGGCTAGCAGGAACCGCTCGCCTACTTTGGCCCAGCACTCCTCAGGCGTCGCGGTGACTTCGTACAGGCCGTAAGAGATATCCTCGCCGTAAACCACTGCTTTGTTCGACGGCATTGTCCAAGGCGTTGTGGTCCAAATGACGACGTGTGCGCCAATCAGATCCTTCGCCCGCTGGCTATCAGAATACTCCATCTGAATAGCCATTTCATATTTCATATCCCCAGGGTCGTAGCCAGGCACTTCGGAAAACCGATCCTGTTTTTTGACATCTGCGACCTTAAACTTCACCCAAACGGTGTGGCTTTCCTTGTCGTGATACTCGACCTCGGCCTCGGCCAGCGCGGTTTTCTCGACCGGCGACCACATCACGGGCTTGGATCCTTGGTAGAGCGTGCCGTTCATCAGGAACTTCATGAATTCCTCGGCGATCACCCGCTCGGCGTGGAAATCCATCGTCAGATAGGGGTTTTCCCAATTGCCCGTGATGCCCAGACGCTTGAACTCTTCACGCTGCACGTCGACCCATTTGGCCGCAAAATCCCGGCACTCAGCGCGGAATTCGTTGATCGGCACCTGATCCTTATCGCGGCCCTTCTTGCGGTACTGCTCTTCGATCTTCCATTCGATCGGCAAGCCGTGGCAATCCCAGCCGGGGATATAGCGCGCGTCATAGCCCATCATCTGATGGGAGCGCACGATCATGTCCTTGATCGTCTTGTTCAGCGCGTGACCGATGTGCAGATGCCCGTTGGCATAGGGCGGACCATCGTGCAGGGTGAAGGGCGTGCGGCCCTCTTTCTCGCGCAGGCGGTCATAGACGCCGATCTTTTCCCACCGCTCCAACCAGCCGGGCTCGCGCTTGGGCAATCCGGCGCGCATGGGGAAATCGGTTTTGGGCAGGTTCAACGTGGCTTTATAGTCGGGGGTCTCGGCGCACATGGGGGGCGTCCTTTAGGCATTTTGGGGGGATATTCAATCTGGTTCGGTGCGAGCGGCTCAAACACCTCGGCCCGGCGTCTCAATTGGTCAGAGCGCCGGGGATATAATTCGAATAATGATCGCGGTGAGGCGTGTCATAGGCCCGCTTATAAACAGCCCCCCCTGCCCCGACAAGCCCCCCGAAACCGCGCCATGCCCGGCCCAACTGACAGCGCAAATCCCCGCTTTCTGCTCGTGATCCAGCTTAGACTGCGCTTAACATTTTATAAGCGCCCGTCCCCCGACCTTGAAATACCCGGCAAAAACAGTACCATACGCGCCATTAATCAAAGAATACGCGCGTGGCCCCCGAATTTATGGAAATCGCGTCTATATTGAAGGGTGGAAAGGCCTGCACGTGACATTCAATCAATGCTCCCCTCCTAGTCTGACCGTTAAGCCTGCTGGCATGGTCGATCACCTCAGTTCTGCACAGTGGGAAATGCTCGTGCCGCTGCTGTCGGTGCAGGTCGAGTATGCGGCGGGCGATGTCATCAGCCACCGTGGTGATCTGCTAGACCATAGCCTTTTGCTGCTTGATGGTCTGGTGGCCCGCAGCGTGCCGCATGGACGGGGGATGCGCAGCACTGTGGTGGCGTTGCAATTTCCCGGTGAGTTTGTCGATCTTCATGCCTTTCCGCTCAAGCAGTTGGACCATGACGTGGTATCACTCACCGCGACGCGCGTCGCCAAAATTTGCCATAACGCGTTGCAAGATTTGCTGAATGGCAATGTCGAGCTTGCACGAAAACTTTGGCTGATGACTTTGGTCGATGCGTCGATCCATCGGCACTGGGTGATGCGCAACAGTGCCATGCGGGCTCTGGCGCGGGTGGCGAATTTTTTCTGTGAATATGACGCTCGAATGACGGCCGCTTTCGCAGCGGAGCGCGACATTCTGCCCTTCACGCTCAAACAGGCCGACATCGCCGATGCGACTGGTCTGACATCGGTCCATGTCAGCCGTACCCTGCGCGACCTGCGCGAACATGGCTGCTGCACGGTGGCGGGCGGCAAGCTAACCATCCACGACCGCAAAGGCTTGTTCAAGATCGGCAACTTCGACGCCGCCTATCTCTATATGCCCGACACGGCCCGCTAACCTGCCGCAACAGCCAGTTGAGGATGGTCTTCGACGCGCAGCGCGAAATCGGGATAGGTTCTCTGGGCCAGATCGGCATGACGTTCTGAAACCGATCTGTGATAGAGCGCTTCAAATTTCGCCACCATATGTTGTGCGTCAAACAAACGCTCGACGCGGACGCGCGGGCGCGCTGGCGGGATGTCTAGCGCTTGCTTGAGCGCCATTGCGAGAGCGGCGGCCGTATCATCAGACGCAATCACCCCGGCCTCTCCGATCACCTCATCGACCGCACCGTGGGGCGTTGCGGCAACGGGCAAGCCTGTCGCCATTGCCTCAACAGCGGCAAGGCCAAAGGGCTCCTCCCACTGCGGAGTAAAAAGCGCGACTGAGGCGCGGCCATAGGCCTCGGCCAAAGCAGCGGTGTCCAGATGACCGGCGTATTCGACATGTCCATATAGATGCGGTTTGACGGTCTGCTCAAAGTAATCGCGATGTTCGATCGCCCCATAGATGCGCAGTGGCACGCCCGCCAGCTGCGCCGCCTGCGCGGCCAAATCTGTGCCTTTAGTCGGGGTAATGCGACCCGCCCAAACGGCGCTGCCATCCCCGGCCCCACCCTGTCGCCAATGGCTAAGGTCAATGCCATTGTGGACGACATGCGCCGTCGCAGGTGCTCCTTCGGGATGCCAGATGCCGCGCTGTCGCTCCGACACAACGGTGGTTAGATGCCAAGGTGCGGCACCGTCCGTCACCGCTTGGCGCAGAACCTTGAACGGAGGGATATGCAGTGAGGTCACCATCGGCACCCGCTCGGCACGAGACAATCTTGGCAAGAAACGGTGCAAGGTGTTGTTGTGCACGACGTCAAACTGACCCTCAAGCAGCAGCCGTGCTGCGCGGGCATAGCACTCATCAAGGTGATCGTTTAACGCCTCTGTGCCGTGATACTCATGCCAAGGGTAACGCGCATCGTAATGCGCTTCGCAAAGCGGTAGCAGCTTGACCCCCGTGGGCAGCCCCGCCGCGCTATCGCCGCTGGCCAGCAGGGTCACATCATGCCCCCGCCCAACCAGCATCTGCGCCAACGCATGGGTAAATGCCTCCATCCCGCCTTTGAAGGGCGGTGCGATGGGATGGCGGATATGGCCAACAATAGCGATGCGCAGGGTCATTCCGCCGCGATCCGTTCTTCGCCCCGCAGATAGCGCAGCACCCGCGCCGTATTGGCATAGGGCTGATCGGACTGCTGCTCACAGAGCGCGAAATCCTCCGCATCCGGCGCGCGCAGTTGGACCAGTGTGTCGCCATCGGTGCCAACCAACCCCATCAAACGGAATGCGGTCAGCCAATGGTTCATAGTGCGGTGGCCCCATTTTTCGGCGAAAATCTCGGTATTGCGTAGGATAGAGGGGATGTGATGGATCGGCGGCATACAATGGGGATGATGCTGGTGAAACACTTTGGCGCCCTTGGCCCAATAGATCGGCACGCCGCGCTCGTCCAACTCCCGCCCAAAATCGGTATCTTCGCCGCCATAGCCTGTGAAGCGCTCATCAAAGCCGCCGGAGCGGTTCCAATCTTCGCGATGAATGGCAAAATTGAGCGACCAAAAACAACGATAATCCTTACAGCGCTTCAGCCCTTCCGCAGGCGGCCCTTGCCGGTCAGAATGGCGCACCGCGACGGCCTCCAGTTTGTGATAGGACCAGCCTTCTAATGCGGTGCCGGCAGGAAGGTAATTTACCTCACCCATAATCAGCCCGTTTCCGGGAATGGCGTAGGCCATATAATCCGCAATCAATTCCGGTGCGGGGATGCAGTCCACGTCCAAAAATACCAGACAATCGCCTTTGGCGGTCTTCGCGACCGTGTTGCGCGCGCGCGAGAGCGGCAGTTCTCGCCCTGTGACTTTCACCTGATGGATCGGGAAATCGGTTTGCGGTAGATCGCCGTAAAGCTCATCTTGCATAACCGCGATGACGAGTTCATCCGGCTGCCGGGTCTGACGGGTCAGCCCGATGATAACATTGCGCAGATGTGCGTCCCGCCCGCGGGCAAGCGTGAGGGCGCTGACCTTGGTCGTCTCAGGCGCGGATGGGGTGAACGACGTCATTTATGTCTCCTGTCTCAATAGCTGTTTTAGAAAGCAGTCGCTGGGTCAATTCCCCCAGCCAGCGCGCGGTTCCCGCTGCGGCATTCTCATCGACCAACGCGCGTTGCACTTGGAGGTCATGGCGGGCAAGGGCTTGCTGCAACGCGGCACGCCATTGTCCGGCCGACGCAGGAAAACTCGGCAAGTGATGCGCGGCGCCGGCGCGGTCGAGCGCACGGGCCTTCTCCACCTGTTCATCGAAATAACGCCATTCTGGAACGGCAAGCCAAGGCGTTTCGGCGGCAAGTATCTGATGACAGGTGGTATTACCTGTGGAGGCCACAACCAAGTCAGCAGCAGCCAGATAGTCTGGCGCGTTTTTCACCCAGCCGTGATGTTGCAGATTGGCCGGTTCGGTCGCATGCCAGTCCCGCGCCATCTGCCCGATGGTGATAAAAGCGGTCTCAGGCATCGCACGCGCCGCGATCCCAAAGGGGGCCGACGCAAAGCCAGTGCCGCCCCCGCCTGACATCACAACAACCAACCGCTGCTCGGGGGCCACCCCAAGCGCCGCACGCGCCGCTGCCCGCCGCGCGCTGTCTGGGCGCTGGACCTCGACGCCCAATCCGCCTGCAAAATGGGTTTTCGCCAAATGCCGCTCCGGCCAGTCCGGCTGGGCCAAGGCCCGTGCCGCCGGGCAAAGCAGCCCCACCGCCCCGTCATAGGCCGCCTGATGCCCCGGATCATCCCGCAGACCATGTTGCAACACTTTCACATGCGGCACCGAACACAGCCGCGCCAGTTGCGCCACCTCTGCCGAGACATCACTCATCATCAACACCGGGTTAGCGCTGTCAAACCAGCTGGCCAACGTGGCCATCGCACGGCGAATGCCGGGCCAACCAAGCGGCGCACAATGCACGGTATCGGGGGCCGAGGTGAAATCGCTGATATCCTCCTCTCCCGATGCTTCGAAAAGCGAGGGCAAGGCCACCACCTCAACCGGGCGTGTAAAGTTTGGGAAGATGTCGGGGCGTGCGCAAAACACCGTCACCGGCTGCGCCGCTGGCAGGGCGTTGACCACTGCCGCACAACGCTCCGCATGGCCGCGCCCCTGATGATGCACGAAATAACCGATAGGTCGTGTCATTGCGCCACCAACTTGCTATCCGCGTCGATGGCGTTCTGCGCGAAGCCAAAGGTCTCCAACCCCTCCAACACACCCGCCGCATGGGACGCCCGCGCATGATAAAGCCGCGCCCCCCGGAGCCGCTCGCGCATCCCGTCCATCGCGTTACCCACCAAGATACCACGCCCCGGTCCGGTCTCGACCGCTTGCAACATATCGAAGTCATTGCCGCTGTCGCCCGCAACGACAACCTGATCCATCGGCACGCCCAAGCGTTTCGCCACAGCGCAGACCGCAGGCCCCTTGCCCGCAGCCACAGGCAGGACGTCGATCATCCGGCCATGTGAGGCAACGACTTGGGCTTCGACGCCCCGACGGCACAGATGCCGCTCAAGCCGCCGTGCGGTCCGCGCATTGCCAAAGCCGCTGAGCTTCCATCGCCGCTGTTCAATCTCGGGCTGCCAGTCAAAGCCGAAGTCCTGCAAGGCCCGCAGCACTTGCGCCCGGCGCCACGAAGCATCGAGCTTGCGGGCAAAAACCGTATCGAGGCACAACCGCCCCTGCGCATCCGGCAGATAGATTTCAGTCCCGACGGAGGTGATAAAAACCTGCGGCATCGGAAGCTCCCAATCGCGCAGGACCCGCCGTGCTTCGGGCAAGGATCGCCCTGTCGCTACCGCAAAAAGCGGTGCGTCCCGCGTGATCCAGCCGCGGAACAACCCAGCCGAAGGGACACAGCCCGTCAAGGTATTGTCGATATCGCTCGCCAGCATTACCGGCGCACGGCGGATCGTTTGAGGGCGCTGGATGTCCTGACAAATCAAATGGACCTGCGCCGCCCATTCGGCCCAATCGTAGCGCGACACATGCGCCCTGCCCGCCTGTGCGGCTGCGTCCCATTGCGCGGGGTCGTCCAGCAACCGCAGCAGCGCGTCTTCGATGGCGGCTTCGTCACGTGGTGGCACGCAGATGCCATGACCAAGGTCGGCTACGATATCCGCAGGGCCACCCTCCTGCGTGGCCACCACTGGCAGCCCATGTGACGCCGCCTCTAACATGGTCAGGCCAAAGGGTTCATGCAGGGCAAGATTGACGAAAATCCCCCGGCTTTGCGCTGCGCCTTCGTAAAGTGCCGCCACATCTGTCTGCGTGTGCTGCGGCGGGAGCGCTACTTTGCCGCGCAGATCTTCTCGCGCTAACAGACTGCGCAACTGGTCCAATTCCTGTCGCGCTTCAGAATTCGCTTGCAGCGGATCGCCGTGCTGCCCCGCGAGGATCACAAGGTTCGCCCGCGCCTGAAGCTCCGGGCTGTTGGCATAGACCCGCGCCAAGGTCGACAGGTTCTTGCGCGCCACCGGACGGGCCACGGCGAGCAGCAACGGACGGTCAAGATCGCTCAGCGTATCGGCAAGCAACGCACGGCCCGCGCCCTGTGCAGCCGGACGCCGCAGGGACACTCCGGGCGAGACCCGATGCACCCGCGCCTGCGCATCATCACCGTAGGCCGCAACTTGGTGCTCTGCCTCATCGCGGGAGGACAGCACCACCGCATCTGCCTGCGTCAGCGCCCGGCGCTCCGCCACGACGCGCTGCTCATCGACAACCGCGCAGGATTTGCTCAACGCCAAGGAATGGGGCGTGTAGATCACCGGGATGCCAAACCGCTCGCGCGCGGCCAAGGCCAATTCTGCCGCATCCGAGAAATGTGCATGGATCACATCGGGTTTACGCTCTGCCGCTGCAAGATCGTCCAGAAAGGCCTCGGTCAATGCCGGGATTTCAGCTGCAAGGTTCTCCTTGCTCAAATAACCACGCTCAGCCGTCCAAAGCCTACGGATCGACAGCCCCCGCCCCACTTGCTGATCGGTCTGTGCGTAGACCGCCCCCAAGGACGGATCCTCAAAGGCGCGGGTCACGATCTGGACCTTTTTCACATCACTGCGCGCCGCCTGTGCGCGGGCTGCACCAAGGATATAGGCAATATGGCCGCCGGTGTCTTCCGTAACGCCATAGTTGACATTCGGAGCTGTCAAACAGCCCCCCAGAGCGATGTGGCAAATGAACATGAAACGGGCCTCCTTACGGTGGGGAAGCCCCGTTCAGGCCAGTTACGTTCCGATAACAAATGTTAACTCGATTGCCTGTGGAAGCCACGCCAAACCACGCTATCTCCCTTGTCATCCCTGCCCTGAGAACAGCGAAGTTTTGCCTGCATGACACCTGTGAAGATGCCGCCGCGCTATTTGTTTATTGGCGGGCTGCATCGTTCTGGCACCTCTTTGGTCAACCGCCTGGCCAATGCGCTGCCCGGTGCGGGCGGCATCACCGGTTCTGCCGCGCCTGAGAATGAAGGTGTCTATCTGCAAGGGGCCATCGCACATACGGCCCAATCGGGACGGCCCATGCATTTTGCAACCAACCCGGCGGAACATCTGACCGAAACGCACCCGCTAAACAGCTTGGAAACACGGCAAAGGCTGGAGCATGATTGGGCGCCGTGGTTCGCGCCTGATCTGAAATGGCGGGTCGAAAAATCCCCGGTTAATCTGACGCGCATGCGGCTGATGCAGCAACTCTTTCCTATGGCGCAGTTTATCGTGGTTCTGCGCCACCCCGAAGCGGTCGCGGCTTCTGTTGCCTCTTGGGTCGATGCCCCTGCGCCCGCCTTGATCGATCACTGGTTGGCGGCACAGGCGCAATTGGTGCAAGACCTGCCCTATCTTCATGCGGTGATGATCCTTCGCTACGAAGACATCATCGCGGACCCCTCGCACGCCCTGCGCCGCATTGCAGCCTTTCTCGACCTGCGCGGTGCTGCACCTGCCGAAGCGATAGCGGACGGCAACCTGCCCTATCACGGCGCTCCGCCCATGACCGAGGCGCAGGCGGCAATGGCGCAGGAATGGGGTTATTTGCCGGGGCTGAAGGTAGCGCCGTGGAAGGGGCTGGTTCAGCACCCCCTCCGGGCAGTTCGCGAGGCGGCTGCTGCCTAGCCGTTCACTCTTTCCCGAAAACCCCGGTCAAAGCCCGTTTGATGATCCCGCGCACGCCGGGGCGCTTTTCGCGGGCAAAGGGCAAGGGGCGGCAGACCTCAATCGCTGCGACGCCCACGCGGGCAGTCAGCGCACCGTTCACCAGACCTTCGCCAAAACGACGGCTCAATTTGGCCACGAGCGATCCGCCCAAAAGCGGCTCAATCAGGTCGTCCCCCACCGCCACGGCACCTGTTGCCACCAGATGGGACAGCACCGCGCGGGTCAGCCGCCACGAGCCGAAAAAACCCGACCGCCCGCCGTAAATCTCCGCAATCCGCCGGATCATGCGCAGGTTGCTGCTCAAAGCGGCGGCGACATCGGCTAAGGCCAAAGGCACGAGCGCTGTTACGGCGGCCACTTGGCGGGCTGCAGCCTCAACCTCGCGGATGGCGGCGCGGTCCAAGGGGGCCAAGACCTCGCGTTCGGCCAATCCGATCAGGGCTTCTGCATCGAACTGATCGCCGCGCAACTCGGCCAGCCGGTCGCGGCCCCAGCGGGTATCCTCGCGATGTTTGTAAAGCGCCTCTAGCCGGTCCGTTACGCTGCGGGCGGCCGCCAGATCCGCTTGGGCCAACGCCTCACCCGCGTCATGGCGCAGCCCATCCAACCGCGCCAAGCGGCCAAACGCGGCGAGTTCGCGCAAAGAAAGCAGCGCCAGCACCAGCAAGAACGCCCCCAGCAACAGGGTCATCGCCCAGCCAAGCAGCGGATAGCGAGCCATCAGATCGGTGACGAATGTCCATGCCGCGATAGATACCAACGCCGTGATCAGCGCCCCCGCCAGCGCCCAAAACAGCCGCAGCAGTTTGGACGGTTTGCGTGCCGCCAATTGCGCCGCGATCTGCATCGCTTGGCCCTTGGGCGGTGGCGCTTCGAACTCTACATCCGGCACAGGCTGGGCCTCGGCCACCGAAGGCTGCGGCTTGCTGTCGCCTTCAAGGTCAAACAGGATCGGTCCTCGGGCCATTACGCGGCCTCCCTTTGCCAATGCAATGTCAGGTCTGGCAAGCCTTCGTCATTGCCGCTGCCATCGCTCTGCGCCGTCTTTGAAAATCCGTGCCGTTTGTAGAAAGCGATGGCCGGGGTATTGGCTTGAAAGGTCCAGCAGGTCAGCGCCGGGCGGGTGGCCTTGAGCCGGTCTAAAAGCGCAGAGCCAACCCCCTGCCCCCTTGCGCATTTCGCCACATAAAGCGCGTCCAACTCAGCCCCTTCGCAGGCTGCAAAACCTGCAATGCGCCCGTCTTGTTCGGCCACTGTCACCCAGCCTCGCGCGATCATCGCATCCGCGTGAGCGATGTCTTCTGCCGCCGTGTGGATACGTGGCAACCAGCCCGCGTTGCGGGCAAAGTCGGTCATGATCTCTCCGACTGTGCCAGCGTCTAAAGGCTGCGCCGGACGTAAGGTGGCGGCCCGTGTCAACACCGCGCTCATAGCCGATCCCCAATCAGAAATTCCGCCGCGCGGTCGAGCCGGATGTGCGGCGGCCCGTCGCCGGCGCGCAGGTCGAGCACCGCCGGGGCAAAGCGCATGATCTGGTAGTCTGCGCCCAACCAATCTTGCGCGCCCTGCCGCGCAGGCGTTAGCAAATGTGCCGGGTCTTCGGGCAACTCGCCGGGATAGAAGGCCGCCTGCCGCCCGCGCGTTTCATCATCATTGAGCAAGGTGCCGCGCACCACATCGAGCTGCTCGCCCCCATGGGTCATCACATCTTCGGTCGTGGCCCGCAAACTGGCAATCGCCATGGCCCGCGTGCCGGCGCCCGCGTATTGAGCCCGGTCCCGTGCCTCTCGGATCAACGCTTGCATGATACCGCTCAGGCGGGGGTGCTGGCTGTGATGCAAATGGTCGGATTTGGTGGCGGCAAAGAGGATTTTCTCCACCCGTTTGCCGCGCAGCAGAGTGGTGAGGAAATTATTCGTTCCGGGGCGAAACGCGCCCAAAATATCGGCCATCGCGCCGCGCAGGTCTTCCACCGCACGCGGCCCTTGGTGGATCGCGCCAAGCGCGTCGACCAGCACCACTTGCCGGTCAATCCTTGAGAAGTGATCGCGAAAAAAGGGCTGCACGACCTGTTTCTTATAGGCCTCAAACCGTCGCGCCATTTCGCGGATCAGCGACTTGCGCGGCGCTCCGTCCGAGCCGGGCAGCGGTGCGAAGGTCAGCACCGGCGAGCCTGCAAGGTCTCCGGGCAGCAAGAACCGCCCCGGCGTGCAGTCGGAATAGCCATTCTTGCGGGCGGTTTGCAGGTAGTCGGCAAAGCTGTCGGCAAGCCTGCGGGCGGTGGTCTCGTCCAACTCGGCATGAGGGTCGGTCTGTTCCGCCAAGGCGCGGTAGCCCGCCGCTTCTTCGCGGTTTGCAATCCGCTGCAATACCTGCGCGGACCATTCGGCATAGGAGACATCCATCAGCGCCAGATCAAGCAGCCATTCGCCGGGGTAGTCCACGATATCAAGGTGCAAAGTGCGCGGCCCCTGAAGCCCAGCCAGCAGCCCATTGGGCCGCACCCTAAGCGACAGCCGCAGTTCCGAAATCGCCCGCGTGCTTTCCGGCCAATGCGGCGTTTTGCCAGTCAGCGCGGCGAGGTGGTTCTCATAATCAAAGCGCGGCACGGTATCGTCAGGTTGCGGCTGCAAAAACGCCGCTTCGATCCGCCCTTCTGAGGCCGCGAGAAGCCCCGGCATCCGGCCCCGGTCCAGAAGGTTCGCCACAAGTGAGGTGATGAAAACCGTCTTGCCCGAACGCGCAAGCCCAGTGACGCCCAGCCGAATGACCGGTTCGAAAAACGTCTCGCCCACCGTGTCGGTGACATTCTCAAACTGCCGCCAAATGCCGTCGGCAATGCCCGTAATACCCAAAGCTGCGCCCGTCCCTTTGTCTTTGGCGTTAACATAGGGCTGGCAAGCGGGGATTGCCAGAAGCGCCCACCCGCGCTAAGGCCCGGTTCATGCCCAGATATGCTCTGAAAATCGAATACCACGGCGCGCCGTTTAAGGGGTGGCAGCGACAGGTTGACCTGCCCACCGTCCAAGGATCCATCGAGGCCGCCTTGGCCCGATTAGAACCGGGCGAGCACACGATTGCCGCTGCGGGACGCACCGATACAGGCGTGCATGGGCTGGCTCAGGTCGCCCATTGCGACTTGGCGCGCGACTGGTCGCCCTTTCGGTTGGGCGAGGCGTTGAACTACCACCTGAAACCCCAGCCCATCGCAATCACCGATTGCGTCTTGGCACCCGATGATTTCCACGCGCGGTTCTCGGCGCTGGAGCGGCGCTATCACTTCCGCATTCTCAGCCGCCGCGCCCCTGCGGTACATCAGGCCGGGTTGGTCTGGCAGATCAAACATCCGCTCGATGTCGATGCAATGCAGGCGGCGGCAGATTTGCTGGTGGGCAAGCACGACTTCACCACCTTCCGCTCGACCGTTTGTCAGGCGGAAAGCCCGGTGAAAACGCTGGATCGGTTGCAGGTGTCACAGGTCGAGACACCGGGCGGGACGGAGTATCACTTCGACGTGCGCGCGCGGTCATTCCTGCACAATCAGGTGCGCAGTTTTGTCGGCTCGCTAGAGCGTGTCGGGGCGGGGTCTTGGAGCGTGGCGGATATGGCAGCGGCGCTTGCAGCGCGGGACCGGGCCGCCTGCGGGCCAGTTTGCCCGCCGGAGGGGCTTTATCTGGTCCATGTGAGTTACCCGGTGGACCCGTTTGCTAAGGCATAACGAGGCCCATCGCCTCCCCGCGAGGTAGCGATCCTACGGTTGGTTCTTGCAAGTTTATGATGCAGATGTCTCACGACTAATTTGAGACATCTCGCCCATAGCAAAATTGCCTCCCGCCGCAACAAAGGTACGCCTATTGAAAAGAAAAGGTGCGCCTCTGGCCTGACCGGACGGGCAAGCAATGGCCCGGTGTCTTTAGCTTAATCCCGGGCCTGTCAGCGCTCTTACGGCAGCGGATTCCACGTGCCGTGAAACTTGCCCTCTTCGCCGTCCCGCTCAAACCCATGTGCGCCAAAGAAATCGCGTTGCGCTTGGATCATATTCGCCGTCCCCCGCGCCCGGCGCATACTGTCGTACCACGCCAGCGCCGCCGACAGCGCAGGCAGTGCCACGCCCAGCAGCGCCCCTGCTGCCACCACACGGCGCAGGGCGGGGATGCTGTGCTCCAACCGCTTGCGCATGGCGGGGGCAAGGATCAAGTGTCCACCCGGTAGCTCTCCGCGAAAGGCGTCGGCAAATTCATCCAGCAATGCCGAGCGGATGATACAGCCCGCCCGCCAAATCTCGGAAATACGCGCAAGGTCCAGTTGCCAGTCAAACTCTTCGGAAGCCGCCGTGAGGATACGGAAGCCCTGCGCATGGCCAATGATCCGTCCGGCCAGCAAGGCCTGCTCCAGATCATCCGTCTCTGGCAGCGGCGCATCTTGTACCGCTTCGGGCAAGAGAGGCTCGGCCATCTCGCGCACGGCCTTTTCGCTCGACCAGCCGCGTGCGCCGACAGCCGCTTCGATGGTATTGGCCGATTGCCCCATCTTCAGCGCTTCGATCAAGGTCCAACGGCCCGTGCCTTTTTGACCCGCTTGGTCACGGATCACATCCACCATCGGTGCGCCGGTCTGTTTATCCACCGACAGCAAGGCCGCAGCGGACACTTCGATCAAATAGGAACTAAGCGGGCCTTTCTGCCACTCAGCAAAGAGATTCCCGATCTCAACCGCCCCCTGCCCCCCGGCATCCCGCAATAGACCGTAAACCTCTGCAATCATCTGCATGTCGGCGTATTCAATGCCGTTGTGCACCGTTTTGACGAAATGCCCCGCCCCATCAGGGCCTAGATGCGCCACGCAGGGTGTGCCGTCGAACCGCGCGGCAATCGCCTCGGCCATCGGGCGGAACTGCTGCCATGAGTGGTCGCTGCCGCCCACCATCATCGACGGTCCAAACCGCGCGCCTGCCTCCCCGCCAGATACGCCCATGCCGACGAAATGCAGCCCTGTGCCATCCAACTCGGCACTTCGGCGGCGGGTGTCGTGGAAATCGGCGTTGCCGCCGTCGATCAGCGTATCGCCCGGCTCTAGCAGCGGTTTGATCGCCTCAATCATCGCATCCACCGGCGCGCCGGAAGGGATCATGAACAAGATACTGCGCGGTGCTTTGATCGCGGCGACAAAATCCTTAAGCCGCTCGGCCCCCGTCAATCGCTCGGCAAGCGGCCCGGCTTCGGCAAGAAATGGCGCAATCCAGTCGGCCTCGCGGTTGCTGACCGCAACGTTAAACCCGCTGTCGGCAAGGTTAAGCGCGAGCGCCGAGCCCATGGTCCCCAGACCATAAACCCCAATATCTGCGCCACCGCGCGGTGCTGTCTGGTTTTTCGCCTGCGTGCCATGTGCCATATTAACAATGCCTCATCTCTTGCCGGGTCACACCGTCACCGCTTCGGACGTGCAGCGCAACAGTTTGATTTGCGTCGGGAAATACTATATAATGCAAGCATAACAAGAAAAACACCCGACCGAGGCTTAGTTAGTTCATGAATCATGTTTTTAAACGCGCATGGCAGGACATGGTTCTGCCGATCTTCAAACGCCCCAAGCGGGTGCAAGTGGCGGCCCTGTGCTACCGCGACACAGAGGAAGGCAAAAAGGTTCTGCTGATTACCAGCCGTGATACCGGTCGCTGGATCATGCCCAAGGGCTGGCCGATTGACGGTCTTGATGGTGCGGGTGCCGCTTTGCAAGAGGCTTGGGAAGAGGCCGGGGTGACCAAGGCCGATATTGAGACCGAGCCGATGGGAATCTTTGAATATGACAAAGGTCTGGGCGAAGGGCTAACAGTGCCGGTGACGACACAGGTCTATCTGACCCGCGTGCGTGACCTGAGCGAAGATTACCCTGATGCAAGCATGCGCAAGCGCGCTTGGTTCACGCCACAGGAGGCCGCTGAACTGGTGGATGAGCCTGACCTTAAAGCCATTCTCAACGCCTTTGGCTAAGACAGCACTGCGGGCCGTGGCACTTTGGCCCGCCGTATATAACACGGCAATAGCCCTCCCAACCTCTGAACAACCCAAGGTCGCAATGACCGTTTCGCGACAGAACGGCTTGCGCCAAAGGCATCGTTATGCCACCTCAAGTCGGTACAAAGCGACCTTTTGAGGGATCACGACAGCATGGCGAATGAACCGCAAGGCAGCCAGTGGAAGACACTGGACAAAGACCTTAACCGAATTTCACAGGTCGAACTGGCCGCCACCTATGTTGCCCGCCCCCTCGTTGGGCCGGGCATTGCGCTGGCCTTTATCGTGGTGGCCGGGGCGGTCGCGGCGATGTTCTTTGGGCAGCAGCCTTCCAGCTATGTCGTTATCGCAGCGGCAGTGTTTGGCGCCTATATGGCGGTGAATATCGGCGCGAATGACGTGGCCAATAACATGGGTCCGGCAGTGGGCGCCAATGCGCTGACCATGGGCGGTGCCATCGTGATCGCGGCGCTGTGCGAATCCGCAGGCGCGTTGCTCGCGGGGGGCGATGTGGTTTCGACCATTTCCAAGGGCATCATTGATCCGGCCAGTGTGGCAGACAACCGCATCTTCATCTGGGCCATGATGGCCGCGCTGATCTCCTCGGCGCTGTGGGTGAACCTTGCCACTTGGGTCGGCGCGCCGGTCTCGACCACACACTCCGTCGTGGGCGGCGTCATGGGGGCGGGCATCGCTGCCGCTGGCTTTGGCGTGGTGAACTGGAGCTCGATGGGTATGATCGCCGCAAGCTGGGTGATTTCGCCCGTCCTGGGCGGGGCCGTCGCGGCGATGTTTCTCGCCTTCATCAAAGCGCGCATCATCTATCAAGACGACAAGATCGCAGCCGCACGCACTTGGGTGCCGGTGCTGGTGGGCATCATGGCCGGGGTCTTTGCCGCCTATTTGGCGCTTAAGGGTCTGAAAAAGATCATCGCCATCGACATGCCTTTGGCGCTGGTCATTGGTCTTGTCGTGGGTCTGGTGACCTATGCCATCTCTGCCCCGCTGATCCGCCAGAAGTCTGAGGGCATGGAGAACCGCAACCGCTCGGTCAAAATCCTCTTCGGCCTGCCACTGGTGCTCTCTGCGGCGCTGCTGAGCTTTGCGCATGGGGCGAATGACGTGGCCAATGCGGTTGGCCCGCTGGCCGCGATTGTCCATGCCAGTGAATTTGGTGGCTTTGAAGATAAGGTCAATATCCCGACTTGGGTGATGATCATCGGCGCCTTTGGCATCTCTTTTGGCCTGTTCCTCTTTGGCCCGAAGCTGATCCGCATGGTCGGCAGCCAGATCACCAAGCTGAACCCCATGCGCGCCTATTGCGTGGCGCTTTCGGCAGCGATCACCGTGATTGTCGCCTCTTGGCTGGGCCTGCCTGTGTCGTCGACCCATATCGCCGTGGGAGGGGTCTTCGGCGTAGGCTTTTACCGCGAATGGCATATGGAGCGTCGTCTGCGTCAGATCGGTGGCAAGGCGGGCGAGGTCAAACGCATCGCGGTTGAGGAACGCCGCCGCCGCAAGCTGGTGCGCCGCTCGCATTTCATGACCATCGTGGCGGCTTGGGTCATCACCGTGCCAGCCGCTGCGCTGCTGTCGGGCATCGTGTTCTGGCTGCTCAACACGCTTGTTAACTGAGGGAAGGCGCTTTTGGCGCCTTTTCTTTTGCCTAGCGCGACCCTGCTGTAATCTCTGCACGCAGGGCGGTGGCGGGCAAATGTGGCAGACCTTCACCCGCAAGCTCGGCCCAGCCCATGACCCGCAACACCATATCCGTGACCGGCGTGGCCCGCCCCAAGGCCTGACCCATCCGCTGCACCTCGCCCTGCAGAGCGCCGATCTCGGTCGGGCGGCGGGCGGCGAGGTCTTGGGCCATTGACGTGCGCGCCTGCGGATCGAATTCCAGCATTTTCGCCGCTACCTGCGTGAACAGCGGCGTCGGCAAACGCAGCAGCGCGGGCATGAGGCGCGGTGGCACCGTGGAAGTCAGCTTGGCCACGATGTCCTGAGCGCGCAGCACCGCATGGGCCTCGGCCCATTGAGCGGCCATCAGGCGGCGCCAGTCCCGGTCATGCAATTGCTTGTGCAGGGGCAAGCCGCTGAGCGCATTCAGCGCGTCGAACTGATTGAACAGGAACTTGCCCCATTGCAGCGCCTCAATATCCTGACGCGCCTGCGCAGCCAGCCCCGGAACGGTGAGCGCCCCGGTCAGATCGATCGGCCCCGGCGCAATCACCAGATCGCCCCCGCTGGCGCGGTGATAGCCCCCCTGCCCCAAAGCCACGACATCGAAGGGGACCAAACCAGCCCGCAGGTCAAACCCCGGCAGGGCATCTGCCAGCACGGCAAGGTTGTGCACGCCATTTTGCAAGCTGACCACCTGGGTTCCCGGCTCCGCATGCTGCGCAATCTGGGCGGCCACAGCCGCCGTACTGCGCGATTTGACGGTCACCAACACAATATCAGCATGGCGCAGGCAGGCCGGATCGCCCGCAAGCGTAAGCTCATCTGATGGCAGATAGGCGGCCATGCCGCGAAAGTCGGTCAGGGTCAGCCCATGGGTGCGGATCTCGGCCTGAATGCGCGGGCGGGCCAGCAGGGTCACGCGCCGCCCGCCGGCTGCCAAGAGCCCACCGATAAAACAGCCCGCGGCCCCCGCGCCCGCGACAACGATGCGGGGGCCATCACTCACGTCCCGAGACACCAGCGCATAACCGCCTTTTGCGCGTGCAGCCGGTTCTCAGCCTCATCAAAGATCACCGAATGGGGGCCATCCATGACGCTGGAGGTCGCCTCGTCGTCCCGGTGGGCAGGCAGGCAATGCATGAACAGCGCATCCGGCTTGGCGCGGCCCATCAGCGCGTCGTTCACCTGATAGCCGCGCAATTGGTTATGGCGGCGTTCGCGGGCGGATTGGGGGTCATGCATGCTGACCCATGTGTCCGTCACCACCAGATCAGCACCCTCCACCGCCTTTAGCGGGTCGCGTTCAATGGTATAAAGACCATCAAGCGCTGGTTCCGGGTCAAGCGGCTGGGGGCCGGTGAAGGTCAGATCAAAGTCGAACTGTTTGGCGGCATGAGCGAAGCTGGCAAAGACGTTGTTGCCGTCGCCTGACCAGACCACCTTGCGCCCCTTGATCGGGCCGCGATGTTCCTCAAAGGTCTGGATATCCGCCATGATTTGGCAGGGGTGCGTCCGGTTGGTCAGCCCGTTAATCACCGGCACGGTGGCATGTTCGGCCATCTCCAAAAGCGTGGCCTCCTCAAAGGTGCGGATCATGATCATATCTACATAGCGCGACAGCACGCGGGCGGTGTCGGCAATTGTCTCACCGTGCCCCAACTGCATATCCGCGCCCGAGAGCACCATGGTTTGCCCGCCCATCTGGCGCACGCCGACGTCGAAAGACACGCGGGTCCGGGTCGAGGGCTTTTCAAAGATCAGCGCGACCATATGGTTTTTCAGCGGCTGCTCATCATCCGGCGCACCTTTGGGGCGACCTTGGCGGGCGGATTTCATCGCGATGGCGCTGTCGATAATCTGCCGCAGCGCGGCCGGGTCGGTTTCGTGGATGTCGAGGAAATCGTTCATAAGGATGTCTCTGTCTTGCGGGTGCCGAGCCAAAAGGCCCCAGACCCAAGGAATGTCTGGGTTGAGAATTATGCGGGGGTGAGGCTACGGGCGACGGCATCAAGACGGTGCAGCGCCTCTGAAATCTCGTCGTCGCTGATGGTCAGCGGCGGCAGCAGACGGATCACATTATCGGCGGCGGGGACGGTGATCAGCGCCGCGTCATAGCCTGCCGCCACGACATCTGCGTTGGTGACCTTGCATTTCAGGCCCAGCATCAGCCCCACGCCGCGCACCTCTTCAAAGACGGTCGGATGTTCCGCGACCAGCCCCTCAAGACGCTGGCGCATCAGGCTTGCTTTGCGGTTCACTTCGGCCAGAAAACCCTCTTCGGCCACGATATCCAGCACCGCCGAGCCCACCGCGCAGCCCAGCGGGTTGCCGCCATAGGTCGAGCCATGCGAGCCCGCCGTCATCG
Organism: Sulfitobacter maritimus; assembly: GCF_013346665.1. GTDB lineage: Bacteria > Pseudomonadota > Alphaproteobacteria > Rhodobacterales > Rhodobacteraceae > Sulfitobacter > Sulfitobacter maritimus. The sequence goes on along the minus strand of NZ_JABVBB010000038.1, from coordinate 699,233 downwards.
CTGCGGCGGCCTTTTCCGTCGCCAACACCGCGCCCAGCGGGAAGCCCCCGCCGATGCCCTTGGCAACCATCATGATGTCAGGCGTCACCCCCGCCCATTCATGGGCAAAGAGCCGCCCCGTCCGACCCACGCCGCATTGCACCTCATCCAAGATCAGCAGCAGCCCGTGTTCGTCACAAAGCCTGCGCATCTCTTGCAACTCAGCGTCAGGAATGGCGCGGATGCCCCCCTCGCCCTGCACCGGCTCCACCATGATGGCGGCGGTCTTATCGGAAATTGCAGCCTTCAGCGCCTCGCTGTCGCCGAGGTCGAGGTGCACAAACCCTGGCAGCAGCGGGCCGAAACCTTTGGTCATCTTCTCAGACCCCGCAGCCGCGATCCCGGCAGAGGAACGCCCGTGGAAAGAGCCAGAAAAGGTAATGATCTCAACGCGCTCAGGCTGGTCCTTGTCGTAGAAATGCTTGCGCGCCATTTTCACGGCCAATTCGCAGGCCTCGGTGCCGGAATTGCAAAAGAACACGGTGTCGGCAAAGGTTTCGGCCACCAGCCGGTCTGCCAGCGCCTCTTGCTGCGGGATATGGTAGAGGTTCGAGGTATGCCACAGCGCCTGCGCCTGATCAGTGAGCGCTTTGACCAGTGCCGGATGCGCATGGCCAAGCGCGTTGACCGCGATCCCCGCGCCAAGGTCGAGAAAACGTCGCCCATCCGCTTCGATCAGCCATGTGCCTTCGCCTTTTACAAAGCTCATTGGGGCACGGTTGTAGGTCGGCAGAACGGAAGCGATCATCTTGTTGTCCTTGAAAGAGGGCCATGTCACGCCGGTAAAAGGGCATGGGGTCGGCGCAGGGTCAATGGGATTTGGTGGTTTTTGAAAGGGTGCAGCACGCATGCTGCGGATCAGGCCACAGGGGGCCGCGCAGTTATCGGACGGTGCGTCGTCGGATAGGATATGTGGCGCAATTGATCATAGGGCTTGCATAGCCGCGCTTGATCCCCCACGTAAAGCCCCAATCGCACCGTGCCGCATCCCAAAGGGATCGGCGCTTGCACCTGCGGCCCCAGAAGATAAAATGGGGGCCGATACACTGACAAAGCGGTCCGGGCTAGGGGACCGCTTTTTAACTGGGGAACCCCATATGTCCTGGACTGATGAGCGCGTAGAGACACTGAAAAAGATGTGGGGCGAAGGCCAGTCCGCCAGCCAGATCGCAAAAGAACTGGGCGGGGTGACGCGCAACGCCGTGATTGGCAAGGTGCACCGTTTGGGCCTGTCCAACCGCACCGCAGGCGCGCCCGCTGCTGCCGCCACCGCTAAGCCGGAGGCCAAAGCGAAACCCGCAGCGCCCAAGGCTGAGGCCAAGCCAAAGCCCGCCGCGAAGGCCGCCTCTGAGCCAGAGGTCGAAGCCGCGCCCGAGCCCGAAGCCGAAGAGCCCGCCGCAGCCCCGGCACCCAAGCTGCCTGCCCGCAAGCAGATTATCCCCGCAGGCCAGCCCCTGCCGCCGCAGCCCTCGGCCAATGAGATCAGCCCGGAGGCCTTGGCCAAGGTCAGCGAAGTCGAAAAGAAGGCCAAGAAAATCGGCTTGATGGAACTCACGGAACGTACCTGCAAATGGCCCGTGGGCGACCCCGCGACCGATGATTTCTGGTTCTGCGGCCTACCCGTGCAACAGGGAAAACCCTATTGCGAAGCCCATGTCGGCGTCGCCTTCCAACCGATGAGCGCGCGCCGCGACCGTCGCCGCTAAGATCGGCTCCGGAAAATGAGACAAGGCGGGCGGGCGGAAGCGCCTCGCCCGCCTTTTTCTTTGCCCTAAGGTAGGGTCAGCGCAGTTTCGGCGGCTTCGCCGGATCGCTGCCGGGCGCCATGCGCGGCGTGTTCTGCAAAGGCTCTATCTGCGGCAGATCAAAGCGCAGCCCCACGCGGGCCAGTTTCTCTACCACCGCGTCATTGAGGCCAAAGAAGCCCACATCCATCGCGCCCGCCTCAATCCCCGAAAAGGTCAGCGCTTCCGAGGCTGCCCGCACCAGCGCATCCTGTGCGCGTGGGATTGCGCCCACGAAAGCCAGCAAATGCCCGCGCCCGCCGCCGCTGTAGTCGACCCCCACAAGGAAAGCCCCAGCCGCCATGCCTGTGGCCGTGGCCAGCTTGGCGTCAATCGCCGCGATTAATGTTTCCGGCAGACCTTGCGGCGGAAAGACACGGTCGATCCCGGCCTCGACCTCTCCCGGCGCATGGGCCAGCGTATCGCGCAGCCAGTCCATCGCTTCGGCAGACAACAGAATCTCCGAGGGTGCCACGCCGATGTTCACCGCCATGCCCAAGGGCTGACCCTCTAACATCGCGGCAATCGCCCGCCCCGAAAGCGCCACATAGGGCGACGCCGCCCCCACATAGGCCGACAGTCGCGCGGCGCGGTCAAAGACGATCACATAACTGTCGTCGAGCAACACCGGGCTGATCTGGTCGCCCTGCGGCTCATCCTTAAGCAACATGAACAACTCCACATCCGCGATACGTTCGTAAAAGCGCAGACGGGCGGCGTCATCCTCGGGCGCGGCCATCATCGCAGCATGGGCGTCGTCCAACGGTGTGGCGTCAAGTTTCTTTTCGGTCATTCATCACCTCGGACACGGCGGCGCGCAGACGGGGCAGGACCTCTTCCGCGAACCAGGGATTCTTGTTCAACCATCCGGTATTGCGCCAAGACGGATGAGGCAAGGCAAAGACCCCCGGCGGATGGTCGCGCCACCCCGCCACGGCCTCGGTCACATTGCGGAAATCGGGCAGGTGATATTTCATCGCATAGCCCCCGATCAGCACGGTAAGCCGCAGGTCCGGCAACATTTCAAGCACTGGCTTGCGCCATGTCTGCGCACAGATGCGCGGCGGCGGCAGATCGCTGCCCTTCGCGTCATAGCCCGGAAAGCAAAATCCCATCGGCACAATGGCCACGCGATTGCGGTCATAGAATGTCGGCTCATCCAGCCCCAGCCACTCGCGCAGACGGGTGCCGGATTTGTCCCAAAAGGGTTTGCCCGCCTCATGCACGCGTTTGCCGGGGGCTTGGCTGGCTATCAGCAGCCGCGCACCGGGTTTGAACCAAACGATCGGCCGGGGGCGGTGCTGGGTCGCCGTAACAGCGAAACGCTCGGCACATAGGCGGCAAGCGTGCAGGTCATCTCGGATGTCTTTCATGGCGCATAGATAGGGGGACGGCGGCAATAAAAAAGGGATCGTGCAGTGGTCCGCTTTGCGGATATTTCGAGAAATATCGAAATACAACTTGCGCAAAGCAGTCGTTTCGATAATTCTAGAAATATGAAACACGAAACCTCACCCCCCGCCCTCACCCTCGCCGCGAGCAGCTTTGCCGCACTTGGATCAGAACAACGCCTGATGGTCCTGCGTACCTTGGTCCGCGCCGGATCAGCCGGCTTGAGCATCGGCACATTGGGCGAGCGCACCGGCGTTACCGGCTCAACATTGACCCATCACCTCAAACTCTTGGCTTCTGCGGGCTTGGTAAAACAAGAAAAACAGGGCCGCAGCACGATCTGCGCAGCGGTCGCCTATGAAGAAGTACAGGCGTTGGCGAACTTTTTGCTGACCGAATGTTGCGCTGACGCGGTTACCGACTGTAAGGAGGCAGACCATGGCTGAGACCACACATGCCCTCCCCCCTCGGCGCCGGGCTTTCTTCCTCAAAGGCGCATGGGGGTCCACAGCAGCAATGCTCGCACTGGTGGCACTGCTCGATCCGCCACAGTTTGTCCCCACCCTTACCTTTACCGCTCAAGCGCTTTTCGGCACCGCACCGTTCATCGCATTTGCTGTCTTGGCGGTGGCTTACCTCAAGGCCAGCGGCGCCGAGAGTTTGCTCGCCCGCGCGTTTGAAGGAAACCCGGCGCGTATGGTGGTTATGGCCGCTTTGCTGGGCGGGTTGTCTCCCTTTTGCAGTTGCGAAGTGATTCCCTTCATTGCCGCCCTACTCGCAGTTGGGGCACCGCTGGGCGCGGTGATGGCGTTCTGGCTGGCGTCTCCGCTGATGGACCCCGCCATGTTCGCGATCACATCAGGCACCTTGGGCCTTGACTTTGCCCTTGCGAAAACCCTCGCCGCACTCGGGGTCGGTCTGCTGGGTGGCTTTACTGTCATGGCGCTCGCGCGAACTCCGCTCTTTAACGACCCGCTGCGTACGCAACCCGCAAAAGGCGGTTGCTGCTCTGCGGCAAAACCGTTTTCCGGCGCGCCGGTTTGGGCCTTCTGGCAGCAGCCCGACCGCCGCGCGAGCTTTAACGAAACAGCCCTGAGCAATGCGCTCTTCCTGTTCAAATGGTTAACACTTGCCTATGTGGTCGAAGCTCTGATGCTGACCTATGTGCCCGCCGAATGGATCGCAGGCGTATTGGGCGGCGATGGCTTCATGCCGATCCTCTTGGCGGCTTTGGTGGGCGCTCCGGCCTATCTCAACGGCCATGCAGCTGTGCCGCTAATCGACGCTTTGCTTGCTCAAGGCATGACACAAGGGGCCGCCATGTCCTTTGTCATTGCGGGCGGGGTCAGCTGTATCCCGGCAGCCATTGCGGTCTGGGCCTTGGTCAAACCCCGTGTCTTTGCGGCCTATCTCGGCTTCGCTCTTATCGGTGCGTTGCTGGCGGGTATGGCTTGGCAGGCGGTAGCCTGATCCACAGGGCAGCCGGGGGCGCTTTGGCCCCCGGCCCTATATTCAGGCCGCAGATTTCGCGGTAATGCGCCCCTGATCTGAGGCTTCGTCTAGCGCGCTTTTGCCGCTGACAATTTCGCGCACAGCGATTTCTTGGGCCAATTCGCTGCCTTTGCCGTCGTTCAACGGCAGGTCGATATAGAATGTGGTGCCCGCGCCTTCGTTCTTGAAATAGTCAATCTGCCCGCCAAGCGCCTCAATGATCCGCTTGGAGATATTCATCCCCAACCCGGTGCCGCCCACAGCACGCTGGTCCGACGAGTCGATCTGCGAAAACTCATCAAAGACCTTCTCTCGCTCGGATTCAGCAAGACCGATGCCTTCGTCGATCACGCTGATCCGCATCATGCCATCCTGTACCTGCGAGGTGACTTTAACCGTCGACCCTGCCGGGGAAAACTTGGCCGCATTCGACAGAAGGTTCGACATTACCTGTTGTAACCGCTTTTCATCGGTCGCAATCCCGGCACTTTCCGAAGGTTTTGCATAACGCAGTGTTACGTTGAGGTTGCTGGCGAAGGATTGGTTCAATTCAATCGCATCTTCGATTACAGTCTGCACTTCCAAAGGCTCAATCTCGAAACTGATCTTGCCAGCCTCGAACTTTTGCAGGTCGAGAATTTCGTTAATGATAGATGTCAGCCGCGCCGAGTTGCGCTGCGCGATCTTTAACACTTTTTCCATCTGAGGCGTCATCTCACCCAAAACACCCGCACAGGCCATGTCCAGCGAGCCTTTGATCGAGGTCATCGGCGTGCGCAGCTCATGGCTGATGGTCGAGACGAACTCCGTCTTCGCCTTAAAGGCGATTTTGGTCTTTTCATGCTCGGCCTTAAGCTCTTCAAGCTGGCGCATGTTCGTGCGGTACATCTTGAGGAAGATTCGCGAACAATCGATGATGAAATAGAGAACAAATACGACCGTAAAGAGCTGGGTCCAAAGTTCCGATTCGATCTTAGCACCCGTGCGCACGATGTCCCAAATCGGGATGAACAGGAATGTCGCCCCATAGATCGCCAACCGCAGCATCAGCACAGGCAACACGTGATGGTTGTTCATCGACGCAAAAAGCGCAGCGGTGAACAGGAAGAACAAGGGCAAGAAATGCGTCGTCGCCCCTTGTTGCAAGGCAATGCCAAGGGCGAAATAGCTGATCGTACCGGCGCTGAGCACCGTGCTGATATAGACCCTTCGCATGAACATCTTGGCCAGACGCGGGCTGCGCCCCCGCCAACGGGTGATGTTCAAAAATAGAATGTAATCATAGGTTTCTGAGATCGCGATCAGAACGAGCGTCGAAACTGCCAACCACAATTCGTAGTAAAATGCGGACAAGCAAATCGCCGCCGCAAAGATCATTTGACGCTGCCAGAAGAGGTTCACGCCGACCTGCGAATAATCGCGCATCTGCTTGACCTTGGTGGCATCGGCCAAGGCGGGGGCGTGAGAGGGTCCGTAGGTCATTTGCTCTTGCGACATTGCGCTCTCGTATTCCTCGATCGTCTGCTCGTAGATGGCATTCTGCCAACGGATGCGCCCGAAAGATGTGACATTTCAGCATCTAAGCCCGTCAGAGACGCGTTTCTTGACCCATCTTCTCACGTAAATGAGACAGAACTATGGCTATTTAATGCAACTAGAAGTTAGCCTCGCCACAGAGGCGGAAATAATCACAAGATCCGAGGCAGGAGCATGAGTTTACAAGACAGGACATTTCGCGGCAGATCATGGCAAGACGTTCTACCGGAACTGACCCCACAAGACGCCAGCGCATTGGAAAAGCAGGACAAACGCATTCTGCGCAAGGCTGCTACTGCACAAGATCCTGCACAAGACCCCTTCAGCCCCGAAGCTCTAGCCCGGCAAAATCCCTATATTCGAGCCACGACGCTGTCGTTCCTGAACATGCACGAGCATGGTGAATTGTTCGTTAATTTTTTACGGGCACGTCGCGAGATATTTATCGACGCCAAAGGCTGGGACTTGCCCCATGTGGATGGCATGGAGTTCGACCAATACGACACTCCCCGCGCCCGCTGGATCGTTCTGCATGAATATGGCGAGGTACTGGGCGGTGTGCGGCTGATGCCCACAACTTCAACCTGTGCGCATTACAGCTATATGCTGCGCGATGCACAACTAGGGATGCTGCCCGACATTCCGCAAGATGTGTTGTTTTTCAAAGCCCCGGTGCGAGACGACATCTGGGAAGCCACACGGCTTTTCCTGACTGCCGCGGTGCCAGCCCATCGCCGCATCGCCGTGCAGCGCATGTTGATGAACCAAATGGCCAGCGTGGCCTATTCGATGGGCGCGAGCCATGTGCTCGGCATCGTCCCTGCCGCCTTTAGCCGTTGGATGACCCGCCTGCGCTTGATGAGCGCCGTTCCTGTGGGCCCTGTGCAGAATATCGACGGCGACCGCACACAGGCCGCCTTGATGAATGTCACCTATATCCACGACCACGCTCCAGGCAAAGGTTTGGCCAAGCTGCACTAAGGCTTCCTCCAAACCTGAAAAATTCCGGCCTCCTGCTGATCTCGGCCAAAACGGCGATAGATCAGCGGGTGATTAAGCCGGCCCTGTGGCTTTCAGGGACATTTCGACATATTCTTGTCAAAATCGGTGGATAGGTCGTTAACATACCTCTGGTACAAGGAGGCGCCAAAGGGCCACGACAGCACCAACCGGAGCAGGGAATGCTGGAATTTGAAAATGTGTCCAAGTCGTTTTGGACAGGCTCCCAGCACAAGGTCATTCTTGATCGGGTGTCTTTTCGTGTGGAACTGGGACATTCGCTGGGCATCCTCGCACCCAATGGCACCGGCAAGACGACCCTGATCAACATGATGGCCGGGCTCGAAAAACCGGATGAAGGTGAGATCAGGCGGGGATGCAACATCTCATTCCCGCTTGGCTTCATGGGCGGCGTGGTGACCAAGGTCTCCGCCATGGAAAATGCCCGCTACATTGCCCGGCTTTATGGGCTCGACCCTGACTACGTAGAGAGTTTTTGCCGTTGGCTTTGCGGACTTGGTGAATATTTCGACCAACCACTTGGGACCTATTCGGCAGGCATGCGCGCGCGGTTTTCATTCGCCCTGATGCTCGCGCTTGATTTTGACATTTACCTCATTGACGAAGGCATGCCCGGCACAACGGATGTCGAATTTAATCGCAAAGCAGGCGATATCCTGCAAGAACGGCTGCGCACTACTACGATCATCATTGTCTCGCATCAGGCGCAGACGCTTGAAAAATTTGCCCGTTCCGCCGGTGTTTTGGTGAACGGAAAACTGCATATGTTCGACACCTTGGAAGAAGCGAAACAGCTCTATGACTACGAAACCCAAGGCTAGGAAATTCCGCATTCGGAAAGCCCCGCTTCCCTCGGCCAGCACTGGCAGTGCGGCAACGGCGCAGCGTGCCGAAACACCCGATGCCAAGGACACTGCGCCATCTAAGCCGGACAGAAACCTTCGTTCGGTGGCGGGCAGCCCTGCGGGCGCGAGCGCGTCCAAACGCGACCTGCCCCCGCAAGACGAACCGCGCACAACCGTCCCCCCTCAGGCTGACGGCGACCAATCGCGTGCGGGCGAAGTGTCCTCAGCCAATGAAGTCTCGGACGAGCAAGACATCGACTCGATCCGCCGCGAGGGTCTTACCGGACGCCAACTGCGCATGGCCCGGCGCGTGGCGCAGAAACATGGATTGGCCCCGACCTCGGATTTCGACGCCGTGCGGCTCCTGCGCGCCAGAGGGATCGACCCCTTTCAACGGTCCAACATGCTTGAACTGGTCGTTCCGCAAGACGGCGGTCCAGGTGCAGGGCAATCCAATCTGCCTGCTACGAAATCCCGCCCCGGCGGCGCACGGATTCAACTGCCGCAGACGACGCCAGCAGGTGGACGCGATGTTCCCTCAACTGACGTCAGCCCTGCCGAGCGCCGCCAGCGCGAGATCTCTGACATTCAGCGCGACATTACCCGCCGCCGCCGCAAGAAAGGTGCGCTCCTTTTGGTCCGGTTGGCTTTCTTTGTCCTGCTGCCAACCTTTATGGCGGGCTATTATTTCTACAAAATCGCTACCCCGATGTATGCGACCGAAAGCCAGTTTCTAATCATCCAGAACGAAGGCGGCGGTGGGGCGAGCCCATTCGGAGGGCTGCTGCCCACGCAATTTGCCAATAGCGCCGACAGCATCGCCACGCAGGCCTATTTGCAATCCAAAGACGCGATGCTTCGCCTTGACGAGGATGCCGATTTTCGGGCGCATTACTCGGACCCTGCAATCGACCCGATCCAGCGCCTGAGCGAAAGTCCGACCAATGAGGAAGCCTACAAGGCGTACAAAAAGAACGTTAAAATCGGATACGACCCGACCGAGGGGGTGATCCGGATGGAAGTGATCGCCGCCGATCCGGAGGTCTCGGAGGAGTTTTCAGAACGCCTGCTGACCTATGCCGAAGAGCGGGTTAACAATCTGAGCAAACAAAAACGCGACGATGGCATGGCCGATGCGCTGCAAGGGTTCGAAACCGCACAGGCGAACCGCCGTGCCGCGCAAGAGGCGCTGATCAAACTACAGGTCGAAAACAACGTCGACCCAGAGGCGATGATCGCCTCTATCCGCACACAGATCACCAATTACGAGACCTTGTTGATCGAAAAGGAACTTGAACTGGCCGCTCTTTTGGACAACCAGCGTCCTAACAAGGCCAAGGTCGATGGTGCGCGCGGGGATGTCCGCCGGCTGCGCGAACAGCTCACCAAATTGCGCGAGCGCATGACCACCGCCACCGAAGGCGAAAATTCGCTGGCCCAACAGGCGGTCGCAGCACAGCTTGCACAGGCCGATTTGGCGGCCGCAGATATGGTCCTGCAAAGCGCGCAAACAGCATTAGAACAAGCCCGTACAGAAGCTGGTCGACAGGTTCGCTACCTCACGGTAGCGGTGAACCCGGTCGCGCCGGATGAGGCCACCTACCCGCGCAAGTTCGAAAACACGATATTGGCTTTTCTTATCTTTGCAGGCATCTACCTGATGTTGTCCCTGACAGCATCCATCCTTAGAGAACAGGTAACCTCATGACCCAACTGCGCATCGGAAATCTGACCGTCGGCAATGACCGCCCCCTCACCGTGATCGCGGGTCCCTGCCAGTTGGAAAGCGAAGACCACGCGCAAATGATCGCGGGCGTGCTGAAAGAAGCCTGTGACGCGGCTGGTGCGCAGTTCATCTTCAAGGCCAGCTACGACAAGGCCAACCGTACCTCCCTCTCGGGCAAGCGCGGCTTGGGCATCGAAAAAGGGCTACAGGTTCTGCAATCCGTGGCGCGGGCCAATGACGTGCCAGTGCTGACCGATGTGCATAACGAAGCCCAATGCGCTCAGGCGGGTGAAGTGGTGGACGTGCTGCAAATCCCCGCCTTCCTCAGCCGGCAGACCGACATCCTGCTCGCTGCGGGCGAGACGGGTAAGGCGGTGAACGTCAAGAAAGGCCAGTTCCTTGCGCCGTGGGAAATGCAAAACATCGTCGATAAGATAGAAAGCACAGGAAACAAAAACATCCTGTTGACCGAGCGCGGCACGACCTTTGGCTACAACACGCTGGTCGCCGACATGCGCAGCCTGCCGCAGATGGCCCAGACTGGCTATCCGGTGGTAATGGATGCCACCCACTCCGTCGCGCAACCCGGCGGCAAAGGCGGCTCCTCCGGCGGCCAGCGCGAGTTTGCGCCCGTCATGGCCCGCGCTGCGGCGGCGATCGGCGTGGCGGCGATCTTTATGGAGACCCACCAAGACCCGGACCGCGCCCCAAGCGACGGCCCGAATATGATCTACCTTGATCAGATGCCGGGGCTTATCAAGCTGCTGATGGACTTTGACGCCTTGGCGAAGAACAACCCCCTTAGCTTCTAAATTTTTCGACAAAGTGAGTATTAAACGTGACTAAACCGGCCTCCACCGTGACCCCGAACACATGGGAATTTCTGCGCGATCCAATGATCACGCCCACCGGGTTCCGCGAATATGACGCGCGCTGGAAGTACCCGGACGACATTAACCTACCCGGTATCACAGCGCTTGGCCTCGGCCTCGGCACCCAGATGCACGCGCGTGGGATCGAGCCTGTCATCGCCGTGGGCAATGACTACCGCGACTACTCCCTGGCGATCAAAAACGCGCTGATCTTGGGCCTTATGCAAGCGGGGATCACGGTCAAGGACATCGGCCCAGCCCTGTCGCCCATGGCCTATTTTGCCCAGTTCCACTTGAATGCGCCCGCCGTGGCGATGGTTACTGCCAGCCACAACCCCAACGGCTGGACCGGTGTGAAAATGGGCTTTGAACGCCCCCTCACCCACGGCCCCGACGAGATGGCCGAACTGCGCGACATCGTCCTCGAAGGTCGCGGCCAGCCGCGTCCGGGCGGGGCCTATGAATTTGTCGAAGGGGTCCGCGAAGCCTATCTCGATGATCTTGTCGGTGACTTCAAAATGACCCGCAAACTCAAGGTCGTCTGCGCCACGGGCAATGGCACCGCGTCAGCCTTCGCACCAGAATTGTTCCGCCGCCTTGGCGTCGAAGTGGTCGATAGCCACAACACGCTCGACTACACTTTCCCGCACTACAACCCGAACCCCGAAGCCATGGAAATGCTGCATGACATGGCCGCGAGCGTCAAAGCGTCCGGCGCTGACCTCGCGCTTGGCTTTGACGGCGATGGCGACCGCTGCGGCGTGGTGGACGACGAGGGCGAAGAGATCTTTGCGGATAAAGTCGGCGTCATCATGGCCCGCGATCTGGCCAAACTGTACCCGAACAGTACCTTTGTCGCGGATGTAAAATCGACCGGGCTTTTCGCCTCTGACCCAGAGCTGAAAAAACACGGTGCCAAAGCGGACTATTGGAAAACCGGCCACAGCCACATGAAACGCCGCGTCAAGGAACTGGGCGCACTGGCAGGCTTTGAGAAATCCGGCCACTACTTCCTCGCGGAACCGATTGGCCGCGGCTACGACTGCGGCATGCGCGTGGCTGTGGAAATCTGCAAGCTGATGGACCGCAACCCGGATATGTCCATGTCCGACCTGCGCCGCGCCCTGCCCCAAACATGGGGCACGCCCACCATGTCGCCCTATGCATCAGATACCGAGAAATACGACATCCTTGACCGGATCGTGGCGAAACTCGTCGCTATGGCCGACGAAGGCGGCAAAATCGGTGGTCGCGCGATCTCCGACGTCATTACCGTTAATGGCGCGCGGGTCATGCTGGACAATGGCGGCTGGGGATTGGTGCGGGCATCGTCCAACACGCCCAACCTTGTCGTGGTTTGTGAAAGCCCAGAATCTGAGGCGGAAATGCGGGCCATCTTCGCCGATATTGACGCGGTAATTCGCAGCGAGCCGGGCGTGGGGGACTACGATCAGTCGATCTGATCGCCCTCTATAAGCGCTAATGTATCACTGAGAGGCGGGGTCAAATGCCCCCAACGCCCGCGCCGGTCGCGGGCGTTTCTACTTCAAGGCCGCGGCACAGAACGCTCTGATGCGCTCAGGGTTCTTCACCCCCGGCGCACTTTCCACGCCCGAAGACACATCGACCTGACGTGCCCCAGTGAGCGAGATCGCCTCGGCCACATTCTCAGCTGTCAGGCCGCCCGCGAGCATCCACGGCTTCGGCCAACGCCGCCCAGCGATCAAACGCCAGTCAAACGCCAGCCCGTTGCCGCCCGGCAATTCCGCGTCTTTGGGCGGTTTGGCATCGATCAGAAGTTGATCGGCCACACTTACGTAATCGTTCAGCGCAGCCAAATCACTGCGGTCTGCAACGCCGATGGCCTTCATCACCGGCAGGCCGTAACGCGCCTTTACCTCAGCAACTCGCGCAGGGCTTTCGCGGCCATGCAATTGTAACATATCGAGGAACGGCACTGCGGCAAGCAGCGCATCCAGCGCCGCATCGTCGGCATTAACAGTAAGTGCCACTTTGCAAATGCCGTCCGGCACCGCTTCCGTCATATGGGCCGCCGCCTCTAGCGACAGATGTCTGGGGGATCTTTCGAAAAAGACAAATCCGAGCGTCCGCGCCCCGGCAAGCAACGCCGCAGGCACATCAGCGGGATCGGTCAAACCGCAGATTTTAACATTCACATTCTTAGGCATTGGACCGATCAGCCCGCTTCATCCAAAAGCGCGAGAACCTCGTCCTTGCCCTGATGCTTTTCTTCTTTCAGGCGGATCACTTCACGCTCCAGCCGCCGCCGTTCGCGGGCCTGCCGTGCAAGCTCTGCCCGATGACCGTGCTCGCGAATCCATTCCCAAACGAAGCCAACCAACAGGCCAACAATGATGCTACCCAAGATTACGATAAACAGCGGAAGTTCCACGCTTGGGTTTACGGCAAACCAGCCGGAAATCTCTGTCGGCAAGACCTGTAGCGTGACGATGTTGCGGTTCGCCAGAGCGACAGAGACAAGGGCCAGCGCAAAAAGCGCGATGCAGGCATAACGAATGTAGCGCATTAATCTTTTCCGTTCAGCCGGTCACGCAGGAGCTTGCCTGTCTTGAAAAAGGGCACATGCTTTTCCTCGACATTGACCGTCTCGCCCGTCCGGGGATTGCGGCCCACGCGGGCATCCCGTTTCTTGACCGAAAACGCGCCAAAGCCACGCAGTTCGACACGATCACCACGTGACATGGCGCTCGTGATCTCGTCAAAAACAGTGTTCACGATCCGCTCTACATCACGTTGATAAAGATGTGGATTGTCGTCAGCGATCTTCTGGATCAGTTCCGACCGGATCATGGCACGTCCCCCGAGATTATGGATTTGTTTTAAGACTATAGGAAATAACGCATCAGTCGGGAAGGTGTTCCGCGACATGCTTTATTGTTTTTTCGCGGCGAAGACCCTGTTATTTCGGCTCTTTTCCGCCTCATCAAAGGCTCACCTCCCGTCAGCAGACAGCCGGGGTGCAACAGGGCGCCCCGCTCATCGCGCGATTCGAATGTAGGCTTAAAAGGCAAAAGGCCCCGCATGTTACCATGCGGAGCCTTCGTTCTTTCACCGAAAGGTGAAAAATCTTTACTCGTCGTCGCCTTTCAGCGCCGCACCAAGGATGTCGCCCAAGCTCGCGCCGGAGTCGGAGGAACCGTACTGCTGTACCGCCTCTTTCTCTTCTGCGATCTCGCGCGCCTTGATGGAGACGCCCAGACGGTGTGCCTTGGCATCGACGTTGGTGATGCGCACGTCAACCTTGTCACCGACCGAGAAACGCTCAGGGCGCTGTTCGGCACGGTCACGGCTGAGGTCGGAACGACGGATGAAGCTCTTCATACCTTCGTATTCGACTTCGATGCCACCTTCTTCGATGGAGGTCACAGTGACGGTCACGATGGAGCCGCGCTTCACGCCACCAACGGCTTCAGCGAACTTGTCACCACCGACGTTCTTGATCGACAGCGAGATGCGCTCTTTCTCGACGTCCACTTCGGAGACGACTGCCTGAACCACGTCACCTTTGCGGTAGTCTTGGATCGCTTCTTCGCCGCGCTGGTCCCAGCTGAGGTCCGACAGGTGAACCATGCCGTCGATGTCGCCGGGCAGACCAACGAACAGACCGAATTCGGTGATGTTCTTGACTTCGCCTTCGACTTCGGTGCCCTCGGGGTGGGTCTCAGCAAAGACTTCCCATGGGTTGCGCATGGTCTGCTTGAGACCAAGGGAAACGCGGCGCTTGGCGCTGTCGATTTCCAGAACCATGACTTCGACTTCTTGGCTGGTGGACACGATCTTGCCGGGATGCACGTTCTTTTTGGTCCAAGACATTTCGGACACGTGAACGAGACCTTCGACACCCGGCTCCAGCTCGACGAATGCGCCGTAGTCGGTGATGTTGGTCACGCGGCCAGTGTGGACGGATTCCAGCGGGTACTTGGCACCAACCAGATCCCACGGATCTTCTTGCAACTGCTTCATGCCAAGGCTGATGCGGTGCGTCTCTTTGTTGATCTTGATGACCTGAACCTTGATGGTCTCGCCGATCGACAGGATCTCGGACGGGTGGTTCACGCGACGCCATGCCATGTCGGTGACGTGCAGCAGGCCGTCAACGCCGCCAAGGTCAACAAACGCACCGTATTCGGTGATGTTCTTGACCACACCATCGACGGTCTGACCTTCGGTCAGGTTGCCAATGACTTCGGCACGCTGTTCGGCGCGGGACTCTTCGAGGATCGCACGGCGCGAAACCACGATGTTGCCACGACGGCGGTCCATCTTGAGGATCTGGAACGGCTGCTTGAGACCCATGAGCGGGCCTGCGTCGCGCACGGGGCGGACGTCGACTTGGGAGCCAGGCAGGAACGCAACTGCGCCGCCGAGGTCGACGGTGAAGCCACCTTTGACACGGCCAAAGATCGCGCCTTCGACACGCTCTTCTGCGGCATAGGCTTTTTCCAGACGATCCCAGGCTTCCTCACGGCGCGCCATTTCGCGGCTGATAACAGCTTCGCCACGCGCGTTTTCGACTTGGCGAAGGAAAACTTCGACTTCGTCGCCAACTTCGATTTTGGGGGATTCGCCGGGATCAGCAAATTCTTTCAGCTCAACGCGGCCTTCCATTTTGTAGCCGACGTCGATGATGGCTTGGCCCGCTTCGACAGCGATCACCTTGCCTTTGACGACTGTGCCCTCTTGGGGCGTGTCCATTTCAAAGCTTTCGTTCAGAAGCGCTTCGAATTCGTCCATTGCTTTAGTCATGTAGCTTTTCGTATCCTTATCAAATGTTTCTGGCCGCGCGGTTGTCTCCGCCGGTCTGGAGTTGCAATTGGTCGTTGTGGTGGCACCGTGCAGATCGCACCGGACAAAGACCGGCGAAAAGGCACAGCGGTGGTCCACGCGAGCAAGCGTGGCGCCGCAGTCAGACGCAAACAAAATAGGGCCGGTTGAAACCGACCCTGCCCGTTATATCGCGTCCGAAGCTGTAACCGCCCCTTAGACAAGGCGCGTATAGGGGATAATCGCCGCTCTCGCAAGGGCCAAGCGTAGAACGGCGGTCTTGCGCGAAGAAAGCGCAGGTTTGCGAAACCTGCGCTGCAGATCGTCCGGGCCGCTCAGATGACCCAATCTAACCCGCTATGAACCCGACTACCCTCCCCACCAGCCCCGTCAGCGGCCTGCCCGAAACGGAGAAGGCGGCTTACCACCCGGCTTGCGCCGCCCTGCCCCAAGCCCGCGCACGCATTGCAGGTCAGCAAGCGCTTCCTTGGTCAGATTGTCAGCTTCATAGCTGCTAAGATCCTCAAGAAACTCCCACAGGCGCAAGCAGGAACGTTCCATATCTGCCAGCCCGTCAGCGATGGCCACGGCCTCTGTTGGACCCTGCCCGCGCAGGTCGCGTATCTGGCCTAACATAAGGCTCACGATTGGTTTGATTTCCTCCGCGCCTTCGCCGGAAAACTTTTGCAACAGCTCCTCAACTTGACTGCGTTGAAATTCCTGCGTCTCAAGCCCCAGTTGCAATGTGCTTTTCTGAAGGGCGTTGATCACTGAACGGCGCAGAGTGGCGGGGGACAATTCATCTTTGTCGATGTAATCGCAAAACCCACCGCGCAGTGCTGCAATCGCGACCTCGGTCTGGTCCGTGCCGGTGATCATCACCGTGGCGGCCCCGGCATTCTTGCCATGTGCGCGGATTATATCCATCCCCTGAAGCCCGGTGCCGTCGGGCAGATTGTAATCCAGCAGGATCAGATCATACCGCCCTTCGTCCAAGGCCCGGGCCATGGCCGCCAGACTGTCAGCCTCGGCCAAACGGGTGGCGAAATCCAACCCGCCGCAAAGCCGTTTCAAGCGCATTCGGTCAAACTTGTGATCGTCAACGATCAGTATCCGCGCCGCAGGGCCAGACATCGCTTCGGCCCGCGCCCCGGCCTGTATCGCAGCCTGCCTGCCCGCAGAGGTCTCTTGGCTGGCCACCGTCATATGTCGATCCTTTTTCCAATCCCTAACCTCATGCTAGAGATGGGGAGGCTAACAAAGCGTTAACGGCTGATAGAATTGCCCAGCTAAAGCGGTTTTGCACTAGACCGTTGCGGTAGCGTTGCAGTGCCGCTACATCAGCGCGCATGAGTGATACAACACGCCCCCGCCGCAATTTCTATGGTCGCCTTAAAGGCAAGTCCCTGAAGAAATCGCAAAAGACCTATATTGACGAGGACCTCGCGCCCTTGTCGCCGGGTGCTGTCGATTGGGACGCCAACCCCGACCGCACACCGCTGGACCTTGAAGGTCTGTTTGGCGGGCGCAAGGTTTGGCTTGAGATCGGCTTTGGCGGCGGTGAGCATCTGGTGCATCAGGCGGGCAACAACCCCGATGTCGGCATCATCGGTTGTGAGCCTTACATCAACGGTGTGGCAATGCTGCTGGGCAAAATCCGGCGTGCTGGGGTCGATAACCTCGCGATCCACCCCGGCGACGTGCGCGATATGTTTGACGTGCTGCCCGAAGCCTCGATCGACCGGGCGTTTCTGCTCTACCCCGACCCTTGGCCCAAGACTCGCCACCACCGGCGGCGGTTTGTCACGCCTGAGCATTTGGAGCCTCTGGCCCGCGTGCTCAAACCCGGTGCGATCTTTCGGGTAGCGACAGATATTGAGGACTATGTGCGGCAAACCTTGGAACAGGTGCCGCAGCATGGGTTCGATTGGTTGGCCGAAGGGCCGGAGGATTGGCGGCAGCCTTGGGACGATTGGCTCTCTACCCGCTATGAGCAAAAAGCCCTGCGCGAAGGGCGGACGCCACACTATCTGACCTTCCGCAAACGCTGAGACGAAATAGATCGCCCTCCGGTGTGAGTTGTTTCCGATCACGGCTGGCCGGTGGTGATGGACGCTGCCGCCCGCCTGCGATAATAGGGGCCTTGAGCAGATCAGAGGTACCTCATGTCCAGTCACGGCAGCCCCATTCCGATGTCATCCCGCGCCTGCGGGCCGCTTAACGGCACTGCCGAAGTGCCGGGGGATAAATCCATCTCCCACCGCAGCCTGATCCTGGGCGCAATGGCCGTGGGCGAGACCACCATCACCGGGCTGCTCGAAGGCCAAGACGTGCTCGATACCGCGAAGGCCATGCGGGCGTTCGGTGCGGAAGTGATTGACCACGGCGGCGGTTCCTACTCGGTCCACGGTGTCGGCGTTGGCGGTTTTGCCGAGCCCGACAATGTGATCGATTGCGGCAATTCCGGCACCGGGGTGCGCTTGCTTATGGGGGCGATGGCGACCTCTCCGATCAGCGTGACCTTCACTGGGGACGCGAGCCTTAACAGCCGCCCTATGGCGCGGGTCACCGATCCGCTGGCGCTCTTTGGCACGCAGGCCGTGGGCCGCGCGGGAGGGCGTTTGCCGATGACCTTGGTGGGCGCGGCTGAGCCTGTGCCGGTGCGCTATGAGGTGCCCATGCCCTCTGCACAGGTGAAATCAGCCGTGCTCTTGGCGGGGCTGAACGCGCCGGGCAAGACAGTGGTGATCGAGGCCGAGGCCACGCGGGACCATACCGAACGAATGCTGGCCGGTTTTGGCGCCGAGATCACGGTCGAGGATACAGATGCGGGTCGTGTGATCACGCTGACCGGCCAGCCCGAGCTTAAGCCGCAGCATATCGAAGTGCCCCGCGACCCTTCATCGGCGGCCTTCCCGGTCTGTGCGGCGCTGATTGTGCCGGGCTCGGATGTGCTGGTGCCGGGCATCGGATTGAACCCCACCCGCGCCGGGCTTTTTACTACATTGCGTGAGATGGGCGCGGATTTGACCTATGAAAACGAGCGGCTTGAAGGCGGCGAGCCAGTAGCAGACCTGCGCGCCCGTTTCTCGCCCGACTTGCATGGCATCGAAGTTCCCCCCGCGCGTGCGGCCAGTATGATCGACGAATATCCCGTCCTGTCGGTCGTCGCAGCCTGCGCCACGGGCGAAACTGTGATGCGCGGCGTCAAGGAACTGCGGGTCAAGGAAAGCGACAGGATCGACGCCATGGCCAGCGGTCTGCGCGCCAATGGTGTCGAGGTTGAAGACGGGCCAGATTGGTGGATTGTCCAAGGGCGCGGCCACGGCAATATCGCGGGCGGTGCGACCTGCCAAAGCCACCTAGACCACCGGATCGCCATGTCTTTTCTGATTCTCGGCATGGTCACGCAAAAGCCAGTGCAGGTAGATGATGGCGGGCCGATCGCCACGTCCTTCCCGATCTTTGAGCCGCTGATGAGCAAGCTGGGCGCGCAGGTGACGCGTCTGTCGGCGTGACAAGACGCGGACTGTCCTTGTTGGCGCTTCTGACGGTGGTGGCCTTTGCCACTCTGGCAGGTTTTGCCGAGCTTCGGCTACGCGCCGACGGGATGGGCGTCTTTGATGCGCGGGTGTTGGGCTATGGGCTGGACGAGGCGCGGGCCTATCTGGCGGCGCTCACCGCTGAGCAAACGGTTCTCTATAAGACCCAGTTCCGGCTCGGAGATACGGCCTTCCCCGCGCTGCTATCGCTATTGTTACTGCTGTGGTTCCGGCGCAGGACGCGTGGCGGACTTCGGCTGGCGTTGACGCTCGCGGTCGCGCTCTATCTGGCGGCGGATTACATGGAGAACATGTTAATCGGACGATTGCTGGAGTTGGGACCGGAGGCGATCACGCGCCAATCGGTCGCCACTGCAAGCCTGTTCACTCAGGCGAAATGGGCCATAGTGGCAATCTGTCTAGGGGCGGCGCTGCTCCTTTGGACCCGCAAAGAAAGGACAACGCAATGACAGGCGAGACATTTGGCGGTCTGACCGTGGCCATCGACGGGCCAGCGGCAGCGGGCAAAGGCACGGTGGCCAAAGCGGTCGCAGCACATTTTGGCTTTGCGCATCTAGATACCGGACTGCTGTACCGCGCCGTTGCGGCCAAGACGTTGGCAGGGATGGCACCTGAAGAAGCGGCGCAGACACTCGCCCCTTTTGATCTGGAAGACCCCAGCCTGCGCAATCCGGATGTGGCGCAGGAGGCCAGCAAGGTCGCGGTGATCCCGGCGGTGCGCGCCGCGCTCGTGCGGTTTCAACGCAGCTTCGCGGCCCGCGCGGGCGGCGCAGTGCTGGACGGGCGCGACATTGGCACGGTGATCTGCCCCGACGCGCCGGTCAAACTGTTCATCACCGCCAGCCCCGAAGTCCGTGCAGAGCGGCGCTTTGCCGAACTCACAGGCAAGGGGATCGAGACGACTTATGACGACGTGCTTGAAGATGTGCGGCAGCGCGATTTGCGCGACATGAGCCGCGATCAAGCGCCGCTGAAACCCGCCGAGGATGCCAAACAGATCGACACGACAGAGATGGCGATTAATGATGCGATTGCCGCCGCCGTGGCGATGGTAGAGGCCACGCGGCAGGCGCGAAGCTAAGCAGACCCGGAGGCGCGGGGCGAGCCGACCCGCAGGCGCGAGGCAGAGCCGACCCGCAGGTGCCGGGTTGAGCCGACCCGCAGGCGCGAGGCTGAGCCGACCCGCAGGCGCAGGGCTGAGCCGACCCGCAGGCGCGAGGCTGAGCCGACCTGCAGGCATGTAAAAGGCCGCCCGGCGATGCCGCGGCGGCCTTTTTATCTGCTGTCATGGCGGTTTACACGGCAGCCTTCAACTGGTCGACGAGGTCGCGACGTTCCCAACTGAACCCGCCATCCGCATCCGGCGCCCGGCCAAAGTGGCCATAGGCCGCGGTGCGCTGATAGATCGGCTTGTTCAGCTGCAGATGCTCGCGAATGCCACGCGGCGTGAGGTCAATGATCTGACGGATCGCCTTTTCGATGGCAGCGTCATGGACATCGCCGGTGCCATAGGTGTCGCAATAGATCGACAGAGGCTGACTGACCCCGATGGCATAGCTCAACTGGATAGCGCATTTATTTGCCAGCCCGGCAGCCACGACATTTTTTGCCAGATAGCGGGCGACATAGGCCGCCGAACGGTCGACCTTGGTCGGGTCCTTGCCCGAAAACGCGCCGCCGCCATGAGGGGCCGCGCCGCCGTAGGTGTCGACGATGATCTTGCGTCCGGTCAGCCCGGCATCCCCATCCGGTCCGCCGATGACAAAAACCCCCGTCGGGTTCACATGCCAAGCGGTGTCCGCGTCGATCCAGCCATCAGGGAGCACTTCGCGAATGTAGGGTTCCACAATATCGCGGATGTCGGCGCTGGTTTGTTTTTCGCTCTCGTGCTGGGTGGACAAGACGATGGAACTGACGCCCACCGGTTTGCCGTTCTCATAGCGCACCGAAAGCTGGCTTTTCGCATCCGGCCGCAGGGTCGGCTCGGTGCCGTCTTTGCGCACCTCAGCCAAGCGGCGCAGGATCGCGTGGGCATAGTGGATCGGCGCGGGCATTAACTCTGGCGTCTCATCGGTGGCGAAACCGAACATGATGCCCTGATCGCCGGCACCCTCTTCCTTGCCCTCCGCCGCATCAACGCCCTGAGCGATATGCGCGGACTGCGGGTGCAGCAGATTGGTAATCTCGCATGTCGCGTGGTGGAACTCGTCCTGCTCATAGCCAATGTCTTTGATGCAGGCGCGGGCGATGTCTTCGACACCAGCCAGATATTCATCAAGCTTGGCTTTATCGGCCAGCCCCACTTCGCCACCGATCACGACCCGGTTGGTGGTGGCAAAGGTTTCAGCAGCGACCCGCGCTTCGGGTTCCTCGCTGATGAAAGCGTCGAGGATCGCATCGGAAATCCGGTCGCAGACCTTATCCGGATGGCCCTCGGAAACGGATTCCGAAGTGAAAGTGTAGTTCTGACGGGACATGTCGTGCTCCAGTATGAAATAACGCATCACGTCAGGAAGCCGTTGTGATGCTCGGTCAAAGGCTTAGAGAACCGCTGGTGGATGGTCAATCAGCATTCCCGGCGCGTCGGCGCCGCATGACCAGCCCGGCGAGCAGGAGAGCGAAAAGCAACGCAAGCGGCAGGTCCCCACTGCGGCTGTAGAGGGTCGGCGGCAGCGGTTTGGGCAGCGGCGCATCAACGAAACCTTCGGTGTTGAGCGCCAGTGACGCGGTTACCCGACCCCAGGGATCGATCATCGCGGAAATGCCGGTGTTCGCGGCGCGCGCCATCGGCAGCCCCTGCTCAATCGCCCGCATCCGTGCCTGCGCCAGATGCTGCTTTGGCCCTGCCGCTTTGCCGAACCACGCGTCATTGGTCACCTGCATCAGAAAGCTGGGCCGCTCTGGTGCCGCGTTCACATCATGGGCAAAAACCGCCTCATAGCAGATCAACGGCAGCCCGGTCCCGAGCGCACCAAGGTCCACCAGTTGTGCGCCCGGTCCGCTGGAGTAGCCGTTCCCCTCCTGCGCGGCGAGACCATGGATGCCGAACCGCGCCATGAGGTCGCCCATGGGCATGTATTCTCCGAAGGGCACGAGGTGGTGTTTGTCGTAGAGTTGATCGACCGCGCCATTGGCATCCAGCACCACCAGCGAATTGTAATAGCGCATGTTTTGACGCCGCTGCACGCCCAGCACCACCGGCACCTCAGATGCAGCACCAATTTCCGCCAAAGCGCTGCCGGCCATGTCCAGCGCCCAGGGGATCGCGGTTTCGGGCCAGATCACCAGATCGGGCGCGGCACCCGCGCTCTGGGGCGCGGCGGCGGTATAGTCGAGTTGGCGTTTGAAGTAGAATTCAAAGGTGTCGGGGTTCCATTTATCGCGCTGCGCGGCGTTGGGCTGGACAAGGCGTACCACATTGTCGGTGAGCGGTGCCGGCGGCGCTTGCGGTGGCAGCACCAGCAGCAGCGCCATTGACAGCGCCAAAGCGCCCTGCCCCAGCCGCACCGTCAAAGCCCCGCGCATCACCAACAAAGCAGCAGTGAAAAAAAGCCAGAGGTTCAGCGCATAGGGACCAACCCACGCCATGCCCTGCCCAGCCATAACTCCCACAAGAGCCTGGGCAGGCATGGCCCAAGGAAAGCCGGTAAAGATATAGGCTCTGAGCAGTTCCACGGCAGCCCAAGTGACCGCCAGAACCCAGACCCGGCGCGGTGCCAGCCAGCGTGCGGCACCGAATGCCAGCCCCCAGAACAACGCGATGCCAGCAGCCAGCAAGATCAGCGCAAAGGGCGCCATCCAACCGTGTCGTGCCACATCGACCATGAAGGGCGAGACAATCCATTGCAGCGCATGGAGGAAGTAGCCAAAACCAAAGCCCCACCCCAGCAGTGCCGCCCGCCAAGGCCTGCCGGACTGCGCACGGTAAAGCCAGAATGCCGCGATGAGCCCTGCAAAAAGCAGGAGCGGCAGATCATAGGGCGCCTGCCCAACCGCTGCGATGGCCCCGGCAAGAGGGGCCAGCAGAAACCGGCCCCGCCGCGCCAGTCCTTGGATCATCCCCCGGCCCCTTGGGTGCGCACCCGCAGGCGTTTGATGCGGCGGGGATCGGCGTCGATCACTTCGAACTCAGGCCCGTCGGGGTGCAAGACAACCTCGCCCCGCGCGGGCACCCGGCCCGACAGCATCGTGACCAACCCGCCGAGCGTGTCGATCTCTTCCTCGTCCACGGTGTCATGGTCAGTCAGCGAATGGCCGATCTCAGCCTCAAAATCACCCAAAGGCGTCTTGGCCAGTGCCAGATAGGTGCCGGGTTTCTCCACCGTCCAATAGGTGCCCTCGTCGACGTCATGTTCGTCTTCGATCTCACCAATGACCTGTTCGATAAGGTCTTCGATGGTCACCAGCCCGTCCACCCCGCCGTATTCGTCAATTACCAGCGCCATATGGCGGCGTTCGGCCTGCATCTTGGTCAGCAAGACGCCGATTGTCATCGACGGTGGCACATAGACCAACGGGCGCAACAGCCCGTTTATATCAAACGTGGTGGTTTTGCCGTTAAAGCCGTGGTTCAGCGCCAGATCTTTGAGGTGAACCATGCCCACAGGCGTGTCGAGCGTGCCGTCATAGACCGGCAGACGCGTCATGCCGCTTTCCTTAAAAACGGCGACCAGTTCTTCTAAGGTCGCGCTGGCCGGGACCGCGATGATATCCGCCTTGGGCACGGCCACGTCATCTACCCGCATCCGGCGCAGGTTGATCATGCCATGGCTGCTGGGCCGCTCGGTCTGTGCCGAGGCCTCGGGGCTGTCGTCCTCACTGTCTGACGGGCTGAGCGCCTCAAACACGCGAGAGAAGAAATTACCGGTGCGCAGCGCTGTGTCGTCCGGTTGGTTCTGGCTGTCTTCATCCAGCAGCGCGCTCTGCGCCGCGTCAGATGATCCGTCTGTATCGCCCATTGAGTCCTGTCTGTGTTAACTGAGCCCTTGAGGCTCGCTTTCCTTATATGGGTCATCCAGACCCATTTTGCCAAGTATTTCCCGTTCCAGCCCTTCCATCAACAGGGCGTCAGGGTCATTTTCATGATCATAGCCCAAAAGATGCAGGAGTCCGTGAACAATAAGATGGGTCACGTGATCGGCAAGCGGTTTGTCTCCCGCCTTGGCCTCTGCCGCGCAGGTCTCATATGCCAGCGCGATGTCGCCCAGTTCAAGCATCCCGTCAACGCCCGGCGATACAGGCAGCGGATCGCCGCCCGGTGCTGCTGCGCCGCGTTCTTCCGCGGGCCAGCTCAGCACATTGGTCGCGCGCGGTTTGCCACGAAAGTCCTCGTTCAGTGCGGCGATGCGTTTGTCATCGCAGGCGAGCAAGGTCAGTTCCGCCGTGGCAGGCGCAAGGCCCAGATGACCCAAGGTGGCCGCCGCCGCCCGATGTGCCAGTGGCTCAAGGTCGACCGTATCCCAACGGTCGTCCTCAATCAGAACGTCGAAATCCTCCATCACGTCACGCGGCACCCGAATCCGCCTCATAGGCTTCGATAATGGCGGCAACCAGCGGATGACGCACAACATCCTTGGAGGTGAAGTAGTTGAAGCTGATGCTCGGGATGGTCTTAAGCAGACGCTCCGCATCTTGCAGCCCCGATTGCACCCCGCGCGGCAAATCGATCTGCGTACGGTCCCCAGTCACGACCATACGCGAGCCCTGCCCAAGCCGGGTCAGAAACATCTTCATTTGCATCGACGTGGCATTCTGCGCCTCGTCCAAGACGACAAAGGCATTGGACAGGGTCCGCCCCCGCATAAACGCCAAGGGCGCGATCTCGATGCGCTTTTCTTCGAGCAGCTTGGCCAATTGCTTGCCCGGCAGGAAGTCATTCAGCGCGTCATAAAGCGGCTGCATATAGGGGTCGACCTTATCCTTCATGTCGCCGGGCAGATAGCCGAGCTTTTCGCCCGCCTCGACCGCAGGGCGCGACAGGATGATCCGGTCCACATGGCCACCAATGAACATCGACACGCCCACCGCCACCGCGAGATAGGTCTTGCCCGTCCCCGCAGGGCCGATGCCAAAGGCCAGTTCATTGTCAAAGAGCGCCTGCACATAGGCTTTCTGCGCGTCGGTGCGCGGCTCAACCCGTTTTTTGCGGGTCTGAATCTCAATCGCCTCGCCCATCGGCATTTCCAACTGATCCCCTTGGCGCACGCCGGTATCAGCATCGGAATTGCCCATCCGCAACATGCCATCGACATCGCCTGCCTCGACCGAGCGCCCCCCTTCGAGCCGCGCGTAGAGCGCGTTCAACATCGTCTCGGCTTTCTCGATGGCGTCGCCATCGCCCAAAAGTTGCAAGTGATTGCCGCGCCGAATGATCTGCACCTCAAGCGACTTCTCGATGGCCGCCAGATGCGCGTCATAAGCGCCGCAGAGGTCGATCAACAGGCGGTTGTCCGGAAATTCCACCACCCGTTCGGCCGCGGTGTCTGGGCTCATCAGATCAGTTGAAGGCAATGCGCATATCCTTTGTGAAGCACTAGGGGTTGAAATAGGCAGAATGGGTCGAATTACCAACCCATAGAGACAAAAAAGGCCGAAGCGCATTGCGCTCCGGCCCGGTGTGTTTGGTATTCACCGCCAAGGTCAGTTCGGGTCCTTGATGCGCGAACCACCTTTGAAGTGACCAGCAGTATGCGTGGGCGGTGCCACACCGGAACAGACCGGCTTGCCGAATTTGTCGAGACGCGCTGAGAGGTAGCCTTCAACACCGTCATCGATGATCCAGTGGTCACAGCCGTTTGGATCAACCCAGATGCCCGCCTGAAGCTGGCTCAGGTGCTTCTTGTCGATGCCCCGGTCAAAGGTCTTGTCCGAGGGATAGCCCCGGCCCAACCCGCCTTCGTAGTCGGTGCAGGCCGACAGGCCGACGGCACAGGCGGTGACCATGAGAAGTTTTGTCTTAATCACTTGTCTGTCCCTTCAGCGAATGCAGATAATTTCAACACGGCGGTTTTTGGCCATGTTTGCAGCGGAATTGTTCGGGGCGGCGGGCATCCGTTCGCCATAGCCGCGCACATCCGCGATCTTTGCGCCAACCTGATTGGCGATACGCGCTACGGCATTGGCGCGGTTGTAGGACAGACGCATGTTATAGGCATCCGACGCGCGGCTGTCGGTGTGACCGGTGATGATGTAGGACACGGCCCCCGTCGTCTTAAAGAAATTCGCCAAACGCGCCTGACCAGCCCGCGAAATGTTGTATTTGTCGGTGGCAAAGAACTGATCCGTCTCCATCACACCGCAAACATTGCCCCGGCGGCACACTGGGATGCCTTGGCGGGTGACATGAGGCGTCATATAGCCTTCGGCGCCATCATCCATCACCCAGTGTTCGCAGCCATCGGGATCAACCCAGATGGTCGGCGTATAGACGCCTTTGTCACGGCCCTGTTGTGACGGGGTCTGGGCATCGGCTGTCGTGCCGGCCACGGCCAGCGCCGCCGCGAGCGCCAGACTGGCCACCGCGCGCATCGCATTGGAAATATAGTTTCCCACAGCATTCGTCCTTATGTTAATCTTTGGCAAATTCGGCCCCTTGCCGGAGCCGCATCATGGCAATATTCCATTAGGTTAGGCAAAAATCCGCCGCCTGTGAAGCAGTGTTATCAACATTTTGTGGCTCAATTGGCGGCAGTCACAACGATTTCTCAGAATTGTTGCTTTTTTGAGGGCACGGTCCTTGCTGCCCCATTCCGATCCCTTCGCGGGTAATGATGCAGGCAAAACGCGCCATTGACCCGCCTCCATCGACAATCAAAGCCCCCCCCGGCGAGACTGTCCATCCCTGAGCAACAGTGGCGCCGATTTTTCTTGAAATACAAACCGCTACGCCTATCCCTCTATGCATCGGAGCGCGAGGGTGGGACTTTCGCGCGGCTCTGCCAAAGCCGACAACTGCTGCACTCTTAATGGGGGACTATGTGATGATGAAGACGATGCTCGCAACCGCCGTGGCCGGGCTGCTTGCCCTGCCCGCTTTTGCCGGGGGCGTGAAATACGCCTACCATAACCAAGGGGTCGCCGTACCAACCGGCAATGTAATCCACGTCAGCTGCTACCGTGGCCCGTGGCGTGACGTGATTTGGGACCGCCCCAACAGCGTCTTTATCGATAGCCTTGTGGCTGTTGGCTATGACTTCCCTACCGCCCATGCCATCGCAGAACGCGTCTGCCGCGATGACCGTCTGGTGGGCAACCCGGCGGGGCTGAAAGCGCATATGGAGCGTATCTTTGCGGATGCGGCCTCGCACCGGAAGCACAACTACTGATACCGCTTGGGTGCGCGGCAACGCGCACCCTTTCAGACGAGAACGGCAGCCAGAGAGTTGGTTTTCGCCTCGGTTACGCGGACACGCTGGATGTCCCCGACCTCGGCTGTGCAATCCTCAATATGCACCGCATGCAGGTATTCCGATTTGCCCAGCATCTGGCCCGGCAAGCGGCCCTTTTTCTCTACCAATACAGAAACTTCGCGCCCAACCATGGATTGCTGAATCTCTTGCTGATGCGAGGTGATCAGCCCTTGCAGACGCTGCAGACGCTCATCGGCCACTGCAGGATCGACCAGCGGGCGT
Organism: Sulfitobacter maritimus; assembly: GCF_013346665.1. Lineage (GTDB taxonomy): Bacteria > Pseudomonadota > Alphaproteobacteria > Rhodobacterales > Rhodobacteraceae > Sulfitobacter > Sulfitobacter maritimus. The sequence goes on along the minus strand of NZ_JABVBB010000038.1, from coordinate 671,529 downwards.
TCGGCCGCAGGTGTGCCGGGGCGGGTGGAGTATTTGAAGGAATAGGCATAGCCGTAGCGCACCTGCCGGACGAGTTCCATTGTGGCCTCAAAATCGGCCTCGGTCTCCTCGGGGAAGCCGACGATAAAATCACCCGACAGCACGATGTCAGGACGCGCCGCGCGGATGCGTTCGAGCAGTTTCAGATAGCTCTCAGCTGTGTGGCTGCGGTTCATCCGTTTCAGAATGTGATCCGACCCCGACTGCACGGGCAGATGCAGGTAAGGCATCAGTTCCGGCACCTCGCCATGCGCCGCGATCAGGTCATCGCCCATGTCGTTGGGGTGGCTGGTGGTGTAGCGGATACGCTCTAACCCATCGATCTTGGCCAGCGCGCGGATCAATCCGGCCAGTGTCATACCGCCGTGATAGGCGTTCACGTTCTGGCCCAGCAACGTCACCTCACGCACGCCGCGCTCAACCAGATCGCGGGCCTCTTCGAGCACCTTTTCGGCGGGGCGCGAGACTTCGGCACCGCGGGTATAGGGCACCACGCAGAAGGCGCAGAACTTGTCGCAGCCTTCTTGCACCGTCAAAAATGCCGCCGGGGCGCGTTTCGCCTTTGGACGGCTTTTGAGATGGTTGAACTTATCCTCCGCAGGGAAATCCGTGTCGAGCGCGCTCTGACCGCTGCGCACCTTGGCCTCCATCTCGGGCAGACGGTGATAGCTTTGCGGGCCAACCACCAGATCAACGGCAGGCTGGCGGCGCATGATCTCTTCGCCCTCGGCCTGTGCCACACAGCCCGCCACGCCGATCTTAAGATCAGGCCGCGCGTCTTTCAGAGGCTTCAGGCGACCCAGTTCGGAATAGACCTTCTCTGCCGCCTTTTCGCGGATGTGACAGGTGTTAAGCAGGATCATATCCGCGTCGTCGGCCTTGTCGGTCGTGACATAGCCCTGACCGCCCAAGCTCTCGGCCATACGTTCGCTGTCGTAGACGTTCATCTGGCAACCATAGGTCTTGATGAACAGCTTTTTCGGTTGGGTCATGGCGGGCATCCATCATGTTCGGGCAGATTTTGGGCAGATGGCGCCGCATAGCAGCGACGGGCGCATCTTGCAATGCACCCGGAATTAACCGACCTTGCCCTATTGAGCGACCATGCGGGGACATATGCGATATCGCGACCTTGATCATCTTATCAAAGAAGCGCGAGCGGCGCTGAATGCTGGCCCCATTGCCATGGTGCTGGTCGAAGATGATGTTGAGGTCGACACCACCCTGCGCCACCATCAGCAGGCCGGGTTCAAATCGATCGTGGCTCTGATGCCGCCGAGCTTTGATCTACCGCGCGACTTGCAAGAAACGGTTTTGCGGGTGGACTATGACACCTCCGGCGAAGCGGCGCTGATGCAGGCGGTAAATCGGTTGATCCCGGCGGTGCATGGGCAGTGGGTCTATTACTGCTACAACGCCGAATATCTGTTCCACCCCTTTTGCGAAACGCGCAATATTGTCGAACTCCTGGCCTTTCACAGCGAAGAACGCCGCGATGCGATGCTCGCCTATGTGGTTGACCTCTACGCGCTGGACCTAGACGCCAACCCCCGTGCGGTGTCGCTCGACCAGGCACATCTTGACCGCTCTGGCTACTATGCCTTGGGGCGCAGCGATCCCGCCAAACATGGGCATCCAAAGGAGCGGCAGTTGGATTTCTTCGGCGGGCTGCGCTGGCGGTTTGAGGAGCATGTGCCGCCAGAGAGCCGCAAGATCGACCGGATACCGCTTTTCCGAGCCAAGCCGGGGCTGGAACTGCGGTCTGATCACACGTTTAACGACGAAGAATACAACACCTATGCCTGCCCGTGGCACCACAATATCACGGTCGCGGTCTGCTCCTTCCGCACAGCCAAGGCGCTCAAGAGCAACCCCGGCAGCCGCTATGACATTTCCACCTTCCAGTGGCACAACTCCGAACCCTTTGAGTGGCACTCTCGGCAGTTGCTGGATTTGGGCCTGATGGAACCCGGACAGTGGTTTTAGAAACGCTCCGATAGCAACTGTCCCGCCTGGTGGCACACCGGGCATTGTCTCCCTCCCCCCGGAGGGTGATTTAGCAACGTTTCGATCAACTGCTACCTTAGCGTTCTCAGCAGCATGATCGCGAACAACGCGGATAGAAGATCACCCCCCTAGGGAGGGCGCTGCCCTTACCGCCGAGACTGCACGGCCCCGCGCAAACCGCCGCCGTTCCCAAAACCTCCTTGCACTCACGCGCTTTACTCCTATGACGGATGATAGCCACCACCGGAGGGTCCGATGTCCGTCAACATGCTCGACACATTCATCAAACCAATGCACCGCGAGGGCGTTAAATTCGTGGCGATCTTTGCTGCGGTCACATTGGTGCTATTTGCCATCGCAGACGTGCTGGGCTGGATCGGCGTTGGTCTGACCGTCTGGTGCTACTACTTTTTCCGCGATCCTGAGCGTGTCACTCCGGATAGGCCCGACCTGATCGTCAGCCCCGCCGACGGCATCGTCTCACTGATCGAACCTGCCGTGCCCCCCGCCGAACTGGGGATGCCCGATGTGCCGCTGACCCGTGTCAGTGTGTTCATGAGCGTGTTCAATTGCCACATCAACCGCGCCCCCGTCGCAGGCAAGGTGCAGGCCGTGGCCTACCGTCCGGGCAAATTCTTCAACGCTTCGCTCGACAAAGCCAGCGCCGACAACGAGCGCAACAGCCTGTGCATCCGCATGGACGACGGGCGCGATTTGGCTGTGGTGCAGATCGCGGGCCTCGTGGCGCGGCGCATCGTCTGTTTCGTCAAACCCGGCGAGGGGCTGGAGACAGGCGAACGCTTCGGCTTGATCCGCTTCGGCTCGCGGCTAGATGTTTACCTGCCCGAAGGCGTCGACCCTATGGTCCGCATCGGGCAAACCATGGTCGCCGGGGAAACCGTGCTGGCCGAGTTGAAACCGCCGGTGGCAGCAACCACCCCAGTCTAGGATATCCGCATGCGCCCCCCTTCTGAAAAGACCGGCGCGGACCTTGCGCTTATCCAGCTTCTGCCCAATGCGCTGACGATCACCGCGATCTGTGCGGGCCTGTCGGCGATCCGCTTTGGCGTGCAGGGCAACTATGTGCTGGCGGTGCAACTGATCCTGCTGGCCTGTGTGCTGGATGGGTTGGACGGGCGGCTGGCGCGGCTCTTGCGGTCCTCCAGCCCGATGGGCGCTGAACTGGATTCACTGGCGGATTTCCTGAACTTTGGCGTGGCCCCGCCGCTGATCCTCTATTTCTGGGCGCTGCAGGACATGCGCAGTGCTGCATGGATTTCGGTTCTGATCTATGCAGTCTGCTGCGTGGTGCGGCTGGCGCGGTTCAATGTGAACGACCGGGCGGAGGCCGAGCGGGCCAAGAACGGCGATGCGGTGGGTGAATCCGGCTCATTCTTTACCGGCATCCCCTCCCCCGCCGGGGCGCTCTTGGTGCTTTTGCCGATGACCTTATCCTTCGCCTTTCACAACCGGCCTATCGTGCCGGATTGGCTGATCTGCCTGCATATGGTGCTGATTGGCTTTCTGATGATCAGCCGTATCCCCACGTGGTCCTTCAAGACGACCAAAGTCTCACGTCGGCATGTGAAATACCTGTTGGTCGGCGTGGCGATCTTTGCGGCAGCCTTGGCCACCTATGCGTGGACCACGCTTGTGGCGCTTTGTGTCGCCTATATTGGCATGGTGATCTGGGGGCTGTTGCGGGGGCGCAAACCGAAAGACAAGAAAGAGGTTTAAGATGGACATCAATGCGGTCGAATCTTCCTATGCCCGCTGGGCGCCGATCTATGACAAAACCTTTGGCGCATTAACCAGTGGCGGACGCCGCCATGTCGTTGCCCATATCAACAAAGGAGCCGGGTCGGTGCTGGAAGTTGGCGTCGGCACCGGACTGTCCCTGCCCCATTACGCGCCGCATCTGTCTGTCACCGGGATCGATTTCAGCGCCGACATGCTCGCCAAAGCCCGCGAACGGGTGGCGCAGGAGGGGGTCACGCATGTGGCCGATCTGCGCCAGATGGACGCCCGCGACCTCGACTTTCCTGACGCCAGTTTCGACACCATCGCCGCCCTGCATGTGCTGTCTGTTGTGCCGGAACCAGAGCGGGTGATGGCAGAGATCGCCCGCGTGCTCAAACCCGGTGGCCAAGTGGTCATTGCCAATCACTTCATGCGCACCACTGGCGTATTGGCCTTTATTGAAAAGGTCTCCGCGCCCTTTGCCAATACGCTGGGCTGGCACTCCGATTTCGAAATGGACCGGGTCTTGCAGCAAGACGCACTTCACGTCGAAGATGAACGCGCCCTGCCGCCGATGGGGATGATGACCTTTCTGGTCCTGCGCAAACGCGGCTAAAGGCAACCGTCACGCGGCGGCCCTTTTTGAACGTCGCGAGCGAGCGTTCCGCTGTCAGGTCTTGCGGCGCAGTCGAATGACCACATCAACAGACGCGATCTCGGCCCCCTCGGGGGCATTGGGCAGTTGCGCGATCACCAGTTGGTCTGAGGGCGCATCGGTCAACCGGTCCTCGTCTTCCCAAAAGAAATGCGGGTGGTCATGGGTGTTGGTGTCGAAATAGCTTTTCGATCCGTCAACGGTCACTTCCTGCAACAGGCCCGCATCACAAAAAGCGCGCAGCGTGTTGTAGACCGTGGCCAATGACACCGCATCGCCCTGACCCTTGGCCGCTTCAAAAAGGCTTTCGGCGGTGACATGACGATCTTGCCCGTCGCCCACCAGCAAACGCGCCAGCGTTACCCGCTGCCGGGTCGGACGCAGCCCGGCCTGTGCCAGCCAGCGTGTTCCAACTTCATGTTCCTGTTCGGACATCACGTTCCCGCCTTTCCACAGTCATATAAAGGAGGAAATCACCAATTTTCAAACAAAAACCGCCCCAAGCGCCTCACAGCCTGCGTCCTGCGGCTCTTGCAGGCTGCATTGCCGGGGTGTTAGACGAGGCGGCACACAATTTACCATCAGGAGAGCCGCAGCATGGCCGACTACCCCACGAGTTTCGACAAGGAAGATCTGCTGAAATGCGCCCGTGGCGAGCTTTTCGGCCCCGGCAACGCGCAGCTTCCTGCCCCACCGATGCTCATGATGGACCGGATCACCGATGTTTCAGCGGATGGCGGCGCGCATGGTAAAGGCCATATCACCGCCGAATTCGACATCACGCCGGATCTTTGGTTTTTCGAATGTCACTTCCCCGGCAACCCAATCATGCCCGGCTGTCTTGGCCTCGACGGTCTGTGGCAGTTGACCGGCTTCAACCTTGGCTGGCGCGGCTGGCAGGGGCGCGGCTATGCGCTTGGCGTGGGCGAAGTAAAACTGACCGGCATGGTGCGCCCTGACCGCAAGATGCTGACTTATAAAATTGACTTCACTAAGGCGATCCAGACCCGCCGCCTAACCATGGGCGTGGCCGATGGTATTGTCGAGGCAGATGGCGAAGTGATCTATCAGGTAAAAGACATGAAAGTGGCGCTGAGCGAGAGCTAAGCTGCCGTAGCCAGCATGCAACAGAGGGCCACGTGACCCAGCTCTCTGCATCTGGTGATGCACATTTTCGGTGACCTTGGCGCGCCTTAGATCGGTGCGCCGAGGCACCTATCCTCAATGCGAAGTTTTTGTGGTATAGTGCAAAGTCTCGCGGAGGAGTTTTTACCATGCGTATTTTACTCCTCTTTGCTGCCGTTCTTTTGTCCACTGTGCCTGAACCTGGGTCAGCTCAGGCCTCCTGCAAAGGCACGACTTCGATGGACGCAGCTAACTGCGGATTCGAGCGATGGCAGCGTGCCGATGCTGAACTAAATCAACTGTGGGGCCGACTCAAACCCCGGGCCGATGCGAATGGCACCGGCTCTGCTCTGTTGGCCCAGCAGCGCCAATGGATAAAGCGGCGCGATGCAGAATGTAAGCAGGAGCTGGGTCATGGTGGTAGCCTCGACCAAGCAATCTACTACGGCTGCATGGAGGAGATGACTCGTCAAAGAAATGCCGAGTTCCGCGCCATGCTGCGCTGAAGGCGGGCTGCTGGACCATGCCGACGGGCCGCGCATCCTGCTTGAGTTGGGCGAAATCCCGGCGGTTGGCTCGCGTTCAGACAAATGGATTGCAAAGCGCTTCGAGAACGATCGCGGATCTACTCCGAAGCCAGATCAGTGGTGAAAACGAAACCACATGGACGTTTTGCCCCCCGAATATTTCTTCGACAGCGTGATGCACATGTGCCTTCACCCCTGGAAGCGATTTGACCTTAATCCTGCTCCACCCGACGCAAAGCGCTGGCCACGCGGCCCCGTTTATTTGTACCGGCTGACCTATGCCGTCTGCATTTCCTGTACCTTACCAGCATGACGGTCGGTAACAGCGGCCTCGGCCAGAACGGCAGCCACATCAGCACGGTGCGCTTTGGCCTGCTGGTCCACGCCTTCGCCCAATATCACAGCATCGGTTTTCGGATCATCGGTCAGCGCAACAGGGCGTAGGATGGAATAGGTCAATCCTGAGGCCTGCAAGTGTTCATCCGCCGCTTGTTTGGCCTTTAAGTAATGCGTCATCTCATGATCTTCTGGCGGGTTGTCTGCGCCGACCGAACTGAGCATGACAAACCGCTCTACCCCGGCTTCCTTCGCAAGATCTACCAAGCGCTGCGCGCCTTCGCGGTCGACCTTATCCGTCATCTCTGGACCTGTGCTGCCGCCGGACCCCGCGGCGAAAACCACTGCATCGACACCATCGCAAACGCCGCTGTGCAACCGCGTCAGATCGCCAGTACGCTGTTCGGTTCCCTCAGGCAAAACCGAGGTGTCGGACCCCTTCCGTACCAAAGCGATCGGGATCGCGCCCCGGTCTTTCAATTCGCTGACGAGCAAGCGACCTGTTTTACCAGTGGCACCTGCCACGAGGACTTTGATTGTCATAAATAACCTCCGTGAAACTGGATAAAAGTGCAGACGGACCGTCATTGGCCCGTCTGCCTTGAGCGCTTACGAGGGCAGGAAAACAGCCTTGGCGTTGACGAATTCGGTCATGCCAAACCCGCCGTGCTCACGCCCATAGCCGGAGTTTTTCACCCCACCGAATGGCATGTTCGGATCTGCCAGACCAAAGCCATTGATGCGGACCATGCCAGTATCGAACTGTTCGCGGGCCAGTTTCAGCGCGTGGTCTTCGTCGGTGCAGAAAATGCCGCCGCCTAAGCCGTAGCGGCTGTCGTTGGCAATGCGCATCGCGTCCTCGTCATCCTTTGCCCGGATCACCGCTGCCACCGGGCCAAAAATTTCATCGTCATAGGCTGGCATACCGGGTTTCACGTCACCCAGCACCGTCGAGGGATAGAACGCGCCGGTCCGATCTGGCACTTCCCCGCCGCAGAGCAGTTTGGCCCCATTGTCGACGCTCTCCTTCACTTGATCGCGCACGGCCTCCAACTGTTCCTGACTGGAAAGCGGACCGAGCTTGGTATTCTCCTCCATCGGATCGCCCATCTCAATCGCGCCCATCTGATCAACAAAAGCGCTAACGAAAGCGTCGTAGTTCTTCTCCGTCACGATAAAGCGTTTGGCGGAGATACAGGTCTGGCCGTTGTTATAAATCCGCCCGGCAGTGGAAAATTTCACCGCGGTTTCGATATCAGCGTCGTCCAGAACGAGGAAGGCATCGTTCGAGCCAAGTTCCAGCACCGATTTCTTGAGATGTTTTGCGGCCAAGGACCCGATATGGCTCCCCGCCTTGTCCGACCCTGTCATCGTCACGCCACGTACCAAATCATGGGCGATGAGCTTGTCGCTGGTGTCATGATCAATGATGACGACGTTAAATAGATCCTTCGGCAGGCCAGCCTCCTCACAGATTTCTTTCAAACGCAGGGCGCTGCCGGTGCAAATCTGCGCATGCTTCAACACGCAGCCGTTCCCGGTCATCAGGTTTGCGGCCAATACGCGTACGGGCTGGTAGAGAGGGAAGTTCCACGGCTGTACTGAGTAGATCACCCCGATCGGCTGGTAGGTCACCACACCGCGCTTCGCGCCGTCCATCAACTCACGGGTCTCGTCTTTCAGCTTCTCTGGGCCGGCATCGGCGGTATAGTCAAAGATCGCGGCGCAGAGGTCGACCTCATCTAAGCTGTCTTGATAGAGTTTGCCGACCTCGCGGGTCATGAGCTCTGCCAGTTCGTCTTTGTTTTCACGCAACTTTTCAGCGATCTTTTTCAGGTACGGTGCGCGGTCTTCATGGGTCAGTTTGCGCCATTCAAGAAACGCTTCATGTGTCGCTTCAACCGCGCGGGTCGCATCATCCTCGGACATCACGTTATAGGTCGCGATGACCTCTTCCGTTGCGGGGTTCACTGTTTGGATCTCGGGCATCAAAGTCTCCTTATGGCTGTTGCAGACCCAACACGGCCCAGAGCTTTGGCGTTCCATCACGGAACTTTGAGCAGCGCTTCGACAGTGTCAATCTGCGGCAAACCGCTTGCGCCGTCCTGCCGTGCTGTCATACACCGGGGGTTGATAAAACAAAGGAGTGCTGCCCATGCGCCGCGTCGTCGTCACAGGGTTGGGGATCGTCTCATCCATCGGAAACAACGCCGAAGAAGTGCTTGAAGCGCTGAAGAACGGCACATCCGGGATCGAAGCCAGCCCAGAGATGGCCGAACACGGGTTCCGCAGCCGCGTGGCCGGGACGCTCAAGATCAATCTGGCCGACCATATCGACAAGCGCACCCTGCGTTTCATGGGGCCGGGCGCGGGCTATGCCTATGTTGCGATGGATCAGGCGATCAAGGATGCCGGGCTGGATGAGAGCCAGATCAGCAATCCGCGCACCGGTCTGGTCGCAGGCTCCGGCGGGCCGTCGACCTCGGCCATGTTCGCTGCGCATAACATCGTGAAGGACACCGGCGCCACCAAGCGCATCGGGCCGTTCGCGGTGCCAAAGTGCATGTCCTCGACCGTCAGTGCGAACCTCTCCACCGCGTTCAAGATCAAGGGCATTAACTATTCGATAACTTCTGCATGTTCTACATCGCTGCATTGCATCGGCAACGCGGCTGAGCAGATCATGCTGGGCAAGCAAGACGTGATGTTCGCCGGTGGTGGTGAGGAGTTGGATTGGACACTGTCCTGCCTCTTCGACGCAATGGGCGCGATGTCGTCCAAGTACAACGACGCCCCCGAAACGGCGAGCCGCGCCTTTGACGCGGACCGCGACGGGTTCGTGATCTCCGGCGGCGGTGGGATGCTGGTGCTGGAAGACCTCGACCACGCGCTGGCGCGTGGTGCGAAGATCTATGCAGAGGTGACCGGCTATGCCGCCACCAGCGACGGGCATGACATGGTTGCCCCCTCCGGTGAGGGCGGTGAGCGTGCGATGCGTCTGGCGTTGGAGACACTGCCCGAAGGCCGCAAGGTCGGCTATATCAACGCGCACGGCACCTCCACGCCGGTGGGCGACGTGGGCGAGATCGAAGCGGTCCGCCGCGTCTTTGGCGAGGGCAGCACCCCGCCCGTCAGTTCCACCAAGTCGATGACCGGCCATGCGCAGGGCGCTGCGGGGGCGTTGGAAGCGATCTTTTCGCTGCTGATGCTCGACAACGATTTCATCGCGAAGTCGATCAACGTGCAAAATCTCGACCCCGCGCTCGATCCCTCCGAGATCGCGTTGGAGCGTGTGGACAATGCAGGTCTCGACTCAGTGATGACGAACTCCTTCGGGTTCGGCGGCACCAACGGGTCGATGATCCTGTCGAAGTACAAAGGCTGAGGGCGCGTTATGTCAGGATTGCTTGCAGGAAAACGCGGCCTCATCATGGGTGTGGCCAACGAACGCTCCATCGCTTGGGGCATCGCCAAGGCGATGGCCGAGGCCGGGGCCGAACTCGCTTTCACCTATCAGGGCGAGGCCTTTGGCAAGCGTCTTGAGCCGCTGGCGCAGAGCGTTGGCTCGGACTTTATGGTTGACGTTGACGTGACCGACGACGCCTCGCTCGACCGCGCGTTTGAGGAATTGGGCGCGCGCTGGCCGACGATTGACTTCGTCGTGCATGCCATTGCTTTCTCGGACAAATCCGAGTTGTCGGGGCGGTTCCTGAACACCAGCCGGGCGAATTTCAAAAACTCGATGGATATCTCGGCCTATTCCTTCATCGACGTGGCCCGCCGCGCGCATCCGCTGATGGTTGAAAATGGCGGCACCTTGATGACGCTGACCTACATGGGGTCAAACCGGGTCACGCCGAATTACAACGTGATGGGTGTTGCCAAGGCCGCACTGGAGAGTGCGACGCGCTATCTGGCGAATGATCTGGGGCCGGAGGGCATCCGGGTGAACGCCATCTCGCCGGGGCCGATGAAGACCCTCGCAGGGGCGGCCATCGGCGGCGCGCGCAAGACCTATAAGCACACGGATCAGAATGCGCCGTTGCGGTCGAATGCGACGTTGGAGGCTGTTGGTGGCACGGCGGTTTATCTGGCGTCTGATGCGGGGGCCTGCACGACGGGGGAGATCATCCGCGTCGACGGTGGGTTCCACGTGCTGGGGATGCCGCAGGCGGAAAACCTGTAAGGGTCTGACGACCTCGGCCCAAACAAACCGCAGGCGCCGGGCCATCGCCTACCCGTCCCCACGGGGAGGCGATTTGGTAAGGCTAGGCGCACCTTTGCGAGAGTGCGTTACCACTGCACCATAAAGTGGGACGGATCACCGTCGGAATCGCCACCCGACGGGCAGGCGATCGCCCTCGGCTGCTATCGCAACGCATCCGTCTGCCAAAGCCAGACCTTCATCCCCCCATGCGCAATCGCCGGGCCCTGCTGCTTCCACGGCAGCCCCGTCGCTCTCGCAAGCGGCGGCTCTGACGTCACCAGCCCAATACGCCAGCCCCGGAATCGTGCCTTCAGCGTCTCACCGAGTGTTCCATACAACGGATACAGCAGTTTCTTATTCCCAATCCGCCCCCCATAGGGCGGGTTCACAATGACCAGCCCCGGCGAACCTTCGGGCGGCTGCACCTCCCCTGCCCCGTGACAGGCGAAATGGCACCACTCACCGACCCCGGCCCGCTCGGCATTGGCCGTGCTCATCCGGATCGCACCTGCGTCCCGATCCGAGCCAAAGAACCGCGCCGAAGGCTCGGCCACCGCCCCACCACTGCGCATCTCTTCCCAAGCCGCAGCGTCAAAGCTCGCCAAATCCTCAAAGGCGAAACGCCGAGAGCGTCCGGGCTTCAACCCCGCTGCGATCTCCGCCGCCTCGATCAGAAACGTCCCCGATCCACACATCGGATCAACCACGGGCTCACCCGGCGCATATTCACAAGACCGGAGCATCAGCGCCGCCATATTCTCGCGCATCGGCGCCTTACCGACCGCCTCCTTATGGCCGCGCTTGTGCAGCGCCTCGCCGGAGGTATCGATGCTGAACATCACCGCGTTGTCGTCAATCCGGACCTTCAGCACCAGCGCAGCCTCGGCATCGACCGTGATACCATGGCTCTCGCGCAGGGCCGTCTCGACCCGCTGGGCCGCCGCGCCGGCGTGGTAAATCTTTGACGCCTTCGTCGTCACCTGCACCTTCACCGGGACATCGGCGCGCAGTACATTGCCAAAGGGAAACTTGCGGCAGCGTTTGTCCAACTGCGCCAGATGGAAGGCCATAAACCCCCCGATCCGCGCCAACACGCGGCCCGCGCCGCGCAACTCTAGGTTCGCACGCCAAACCTCGGGCCAGCCGCCATGCACGGTCACGCCACCGGGCTGGGCCTGCGCTTCGGCAAAGCCCTTTTCTTGCGCCTCGGCGCAGAGCAAATCCTCAAGCCCCGGCGGGCAGACAAGGAAAATCTCAAATGTATCTGGGGTATCCATGGCCCCTGCATAAGCCCCAACGTGCTGCGGTGCGAGGGGAAAAGACGCCTAGCGTCTAGCAAACACGCCGGGGGGGAGGTCCCCCCGGCCGCTATTCTCAGGCCGCCGAAGCGATCTTGACCAGTTCGATATCGAACTGAAGGTCTTTGCCCGCCAGCGGGTGGTTGGCGTCGAGGGTCACGGTGGTCTCATCGACCTCAACCACGGTCACCGGCAGCGCTTGGCCTTCGGGGGTCTGCATCTGCAACTGCGTGCCGGGATCAAGGGGGATGTCCGCCGGGATGCCTTCGCGCGGTACGGCTTGGCGCATCTCGGGGTTGACCGGGCCGTAAGCTTCTTCGCTCGCCACTTGCACGACCTTTTTATCGCCTTCCGTCATGCCGGGCAGCGCGCTGTCGAGGCCGGGAATGATCTGGCCGGAGCCTACAACGAACTCCAACGGGTCGCGGCCCTCGGAACTGTCAAAAGTGGTGCCGTCTTGCAGCGTGCCGGTATAGTGAATCTGTACTGTGTCGCCGGATTTGACCTCAGCCATCGGGTGTCTCCAATCTGTATGGGGGGAAAGGGGGGAGGCCGCGTATCTGCGCGGGTGCTCCGAATACCCACGCAACATGGGGATTGCATGTCCGAGAGTAAACCCCCGCCGCGCGGTGCACGACAGATTTCGCCCCTTTTCGCCGGTGCAGTCGCGTGTCACTCTACCCGCGAGACATGGGAGAGATTGCCAAATGCCGATCACCACTTGCGCTTTCGATGCCTACGGAACCCTGTTTGACGTGGCTTCAGCCGCGCGCGAAGCGGCGACAGAGCCAGCCTTTGCCGCCATTGCCGACAGTTGGCCCCAGCTTGCGGAACACTGGCGGCTCAAGCAGTTGCAGTATTCATGGCTGCGTGCCGTCACCGGGGCGCACTGCGATTTCTGGCAGGTCACGCAGGACGGGCTGGACTGGGCGTTGGCGAAGATGGACCTAGACGCAGACCCCGCCCTGCGCAAACGTCTGCTAGCGCTCTACTGGGAATTGCAGGCCTACCCAGAGGTGCCGGACATGCTGCGTGCGCTGAAAGACGGTGGGCTGAACACCGCAATCCTGTCCAACGGATCGCCGGAAATGTTGAACGGTGCGGTGAAATCAGCGGGCATCGGAGAGGTGCTGGACGTGTCGCTTTCGGTCGAAAGTGTTGGCATCTTTAAACCCGATTCGTCGGTTTACGATTTGGTGGGCCAGCATTTCGGCTGCGCTAAGGAAGAGGTCCTTTTTGTCTCTTCCAACGGTTGGGACGCGGGTGCTGCGACAGGTTACGGCTTCACCACCGCTTGGGTCAATCGCGGCGGCGATCCGGTGGATCGGTTGCCATGGAAACCGGCACATCAGCTACAGGACCTGACCGGCATCCCGGCCCTCGCGGGGTTGTGATGGCGCAATTTACCACGTCAGACGGCCTGTCGCTGCATTACACGGACGAGGGCAGCGGCCAGCCGATCCTGTGCCTTGCGGGGCTGACTCGCACCGGTGCGGATTTCGACTATGTCGCCCCGCATCTCGCCGAATATCGGCTGATCCGCATGGACTACCGGGGCCGTGGCCGTTCGGATTTTGATCCCAATTGGCAAAACTACAGCCTGCCGGTGGAATGTCGTGATGTGCTTGAACTGCTGGATCATCTGAGACTGTCGCAGGTCGCGATCCTTGGGACTTCGCGCGGCGGGCTGAATGCGATGGGACTCGCCATGGCGGCAAAGGACCGTTTGCTGGGCGTGGCCTTGAACGATGTCGGGCCGGAGCTTGACCCAAAGGGCATCGATTTCATCATGGCCTATCTGGGCCGCAATCCATCGGCCAAAACGCATCACGAGGCTGCCGCCGCCATGGCCCGCGCCTTCCCCGAATTTGAAGACGTGCCTGAAGAGCGCTGGCTGGAGGAAGCCAAACGGCACTATACGCAGTCTGAGACTGGGTTGAAGATCACCTACGACCCGCATCTGCGCGATGCTGTGGCCGCCGCTTCGGGCCACGCGCCACCCGACCTCTGGCCTGATTTCGACGCGCTTGAAGGTCTGCCACTGGCGGCAATCCGGGGCGCAAACTCGACGCTGCTTAGCCGCGAAACACTACTGGAAATGCAGGCCCGCCGGCCGGACATGATTGCTGTCGAGGTGCCGGGACGCGGCCATGTGCCGTTTCTGGACGAACCCGGAGCGCTTGCCGCGCTGCACGAATGGATAGGACAAATGCAATGAACATCGACATGATCCGCGCCTCTGCTGCCCGCGCGAAGGGGCATGTGCGTCGCACGCCGCTGCTGAACTCGCCATTCCTCGACGAGATCGCAGGCCGTCGCATCTGGGTCAAGCCGGAGTGTCTGCAACACACGGGCAGCTTTAAGTTTCGCGGCGCGTGGTCGGCACTTTCCGCGCTGGAGCCTGATCTGCGCAAGAACGGCGTGATCGCCTATTCCAGCGGCAACCACGCGCAGGGGGTGGCACTGGCGGCCAAGATGCACGGCGTGCCTGCGGTGATCGTCATGCCGTCAGACAGCCCTCGCCTGAAAATCGCCAACACCCGCGCCTATGGCGCCGAGGTGGTGCTTTATGACCGCGCGAATGAAAGCCGCGAAGAGATCGGCGCGAAACTTGCCAAAGAGCGCGGGCTCACGCTGATCAAACCCTATGACGAGCCGCAGGTGATCGCGGGCCAAGGCACCACCGGGCTGGAGATCGCCCAACAGGCCGCCGAGGCGGGCATCGGTCAGGCTGAGGTTATCGTTTGCTGTGGCGGCGGTGGTCTGACCTCTGGCATCGCGCTGGCGTTAGAGGCCGAGGCACCGGGGTTTCGCGTGCGTCCGGCGGAGCCTGAAGGTTTTGACGACACCAAACGTTCGCTGGCGTCTGGAAAGATCGAGCGCAACGCGCAGGCTTTGGGGTCGATCTGTGATGCCATCGTCACCCCCGCGCCGGGGGAGTTGACCTTTCCGATCCTGCAGCGGCTGGTTGGGCCGGGTTTGGTGGTGAGCGATGACGAGGCTTTGCGAGCGATGGGCCATGCGTTTAACCGGCTGAAGGTGGTGGCGGAACCAGGTGGCGCTGTGGCGCTGGCGGCGGCGCTGTTCCGTGGGGACGAGGTTGAGGGGGATGATGTGATCGTTACGATCTCTGGGGGGAACGTGGATGCGGATATGTTTGCGCGGGCGCTTCAAACGCTAGGTTGACGATCAGGGTAGCGCGGGCACACGGGGCAGAGCGAAGAGTAGCGTCGACCCCCGGGGCAAAGCGACGCGCGGCCCCAGTAGGCGGGTCAGGCCGAAGACAAGCGTTTGGCATGATGCTGCCCCGCGTAACGCCGCGCGGGACACCTATGAAAGGTTGCGCCTTTGCCCTCCGACCATCGCGCTATATGCTGGCGGGCAAAGGGCCATAAGGAGACCACCCATGCAGATATTCGACACTGGTGACGTCCAACTCCACTACCGCGTCGATGGCCCCGAAAACGGCGCCCCGGTGGTCTTTGCCAATTCGCTCGGCACGGACTTGCGCCTGTGGGACCCGATCATGCCGCTGCTCGCCCCTGGCTTGCGCATCATCCGTTTTGACAAGCGCGGTCACGGCCTGTCGTCCTGCCCGCCCGCGCCCTATGCGATGGGCTCGCTCATCACCGATACCGAGCGCCTCCTCGATCACCTCAATGTGCGCGATTGCGTCTTTGTTGGCCTGTCGATCGGCGGCATGATCGCCCAAGGGCTCGCCGTCAAACGGCTCGACATGATCCGCGCGCTGGTGCTGTCCAACACCGCCACCAAGATCGGCACCCGCGACATGTGGGCCGAGCGGATTGCGGCGGTGGAACAGGGCGGCATCGAAAGCCTTGCCGATGCCGTGATGGAGCGCTGGTTCTCCCCGGCCTTCCGCGCCACGCCCGAACTGGCGCTCTGGCGCAACATGCTGGTGCGCCAGCCCGACGCAGGCTATGCGGGATGCTCGGCGGCGATTTCACACAGCGATTTCATGACCCCGACATCCGGCCTGCGCCTGCCTGCGCTTGGCATCGCGGGGTCCGAGGACGGCTCCACCCCGCCCGATCTGGTGCGCGAGATGATGGACCTGATCCCGGCGTCCAAGTTCAAACTAATCCGCCGCGCGGGCCATTTGCCCTGCGTCGAACAACCCCAAGAATACGCCGATACGCTGAACGACTTCCTCGCCAGCGTCGGCCATATTTCCAAGCAGAAGGGCTAACCATGGCCGCCAGCGTTTTCGATAGCACTCTTTACGCGCGCCTGTTCGACTGCGGCGAGGCCGGGCGACTTTTCACTGACAGTGCGGCGGTCCGCGCCATGCTGCTGGTCGAAGGGGCGTTGGCCAAAGTGCAAGGCGCCCAAGGCGTGATCCCCGAACTCAGCGCCGCGGCGATCCACCGCGCCAGCCTTGAGATCCGCGTCGACCCCGGTGCGCTGGCTGAGGCAACGGGTCAGAACGGCGTCAGCGTCCCGGCCCTGCTCGACCAGTTCCGCTCTGAGATGCAGGCGCCGGAACATGCGCAATACGTCCACTGGGGCGCGACCTCGCAAGACATTATCGACACCGCCCTCATGCTGCGCCTGCGCCAAGCGCTGCTGCTGGCCGAGGCGGACCTGCGCGAGGTGATCAAAGCGCTGGCCAAAGCCGCGAAGGACCACGCCCATCTGCCAATGCCCGCGCGCACCTATGGCCAACACGCCACGCCGACCTCCTTTGGCGCAGTGCTGGCGGAATGGGGCATGCCGCTGATCGGCGCGGTCGCGGCGCTGCCCGATCTGCGCAAAGACACGCTTTGGGTCTCGCTTTCAGGCGCGGCGGGCACGGCATCTGTCCTTGGTCCCGACCCCGCAAAGACCCGCGCCGATCTCGCCCGCGCACTTGGGTTGAATGACCCCAAACGCAGTTGGCACAACGACCGCAGCCCGATCCTGCGCATCGTCGATTGGCAGGGCCGTGTGATGGCGGCACTGGCGCATATGGGGCAGTCGCTGCTGGGGCTGACCAACAGTGAAACGCAGGAACTGGCGCTGAGCCAATCCGGCGGGTCCTCGACCATGCCGCAGAAACAAAACCCGGTGTCGCCCTCTGTACTTGTGGCTTTGAACCATGCGCACAGCGGATTGCGCGCCACCCTGCAAGCGGCGGCAACGCATCAACATCAGCGGGACGGCGGCGCGTGGTTTGCGGAATGGTTGGTCCTGCCGCAGGTCTGTCTGGGCCTTGCTTCCGCTTTGCACCACGCCAAAAGGCTCAGCGCCGGGATCACGCCGCATCCGCTGCAAATGCACCGCAACCTTGATGGCGGGCTGGGGTTGATCCATGCTGAAGCGCTGAGCTTTGCACTGGCCGAGCGTATGCCCCGCCCGGAGGCGCAGCGCGTTGCCAAGGGTCTTGCACATGACGCGCTCGACAAACGTGTGCCGCTGGCGGATTTGGCACTGGCCGATTACCCCGATCTGCCCATCGACCTGTTCCGCCCGGAGACGCAATTGGGCCAAGCCCCCGCTGCCGCCACAGCCTTCGCCGCCCGCGCGGAAAAACTCTGACCGGATGCCGCTGCCGCTGATCTTTATCCTGCTGACGGTGATGATCGACGCGATGGGCGTCGGGCTGATCCTGCCAGTGATGCCGGACCTGATCCGCGAGGTGCGGGGTGGCGATCTTAGCGAAGCCGCACTTTGGGGCGGGGTCTTGGCCACCAGCTTTGCCGCGATGCAATTCCTTTTCGGCCCGGTGCTGGGCGGGCTGTCGGACCGCTTTGGCCGCCGTCCGGTGCTGCTCTTGGCGCTGGTGGTGATGACGGTGGATTACAGCGTCATGGCGCTGGCGGGAAGCGTCTGGCTGCTGCTGATCGGGCGGTTGGTTGGCGGGGTGACAGCGGCGACCCATGCCACGGCCTCGGCCTATATGGCCGACATCTCGCCCGCCCAAGACCGCGCGGCACGTTTTGGCCTGATCGGCGCGGCCTTTGGCGCAGGTTTCGTGCTGGGGCCGCTTATTGGCGGGATCTTGGGCGAATACGGCACCCGCGCGCCTTTCTGGGCCGCGGCGGCACTGGCGGCGGGCAATGCGCTGCTGGGCTGGCGAGTGCTGCGCGAGACCTTGCCACATGCACACCGCCGCCGCTTTGACTGGCGCCGTGCCAATCCGCTGGGGGCTTTGCAGGCGCTTGGCCGTTTGCCGGGGATCGGGCGGCTGCTGGGGGTTTATTTTATCTATCACGTTGGCTTTGCCGCCTACCCGGCTGTCTGGGCCTATTTCGTACAGGAACGTTTTGGCTGGTCACCGACGATGATCGGCCTGTCGCTGGGGCTGTTTGGCGTGCAGATGGCGCTGGTTCAGGGGGGATTGATCGGTCCGGTTATGCGCCAGTTGGGCGCACGCGGCACGGTGATCGCGGGGCATATCTTTGCCCTCGCGGCTTTTCTGGCGCTCACGCTGCTGACGTCAGGCACTTGGGCTTTAATCATGACACCGCTCGCGGCGTTGGCCGGGGTGATCCCGCCCGCCCTGCAAGGCATCATGTCGGCCCGCGTCTCTGCCGACGCGCAGGGTGAGTTACACGGCGCGCTCAGTTCCTCCACCGCAATGGCGATGATCATCTCACCCCTCGCCATGACCGCGGTCTTCGCGTGGTTTACCAGCGATGCCGCCCCGCTTTACTTGCCCGGAGCGCCCTTTTTGCTGGCGCTGCTCTTGACCGTGGGCGGGCTGGTGGTCTTTGCCAGCCGCCCCCTGCCGAAAGACGTGGCGGCAGAGTAACCGCGACTTGCACCCTGCCTTAATCCGCGCCACGCTCACCCAAACACTCTCGGATCAAAGGACAGCCCCCTTGCAAACCATCAAAGCCGCCGTCTGCCGCGCCTTCGACCAACCGCTGACCATCGAAGATATCCAGCTCAGCCCGCCGAAGGCAGGCGAGGTCGAAGTCACTCTGGATGCGGTGGCGATTTGCCATTCGGATATCTCCTTTGCCGAAGGCGCTTGGGGCGGGCCGCTGCCTGCTGTCTATGGTCATGAGGCCGCCGGGCGGATCAGCGCGGTGGGGCCGAATGTGCAGGGTTTGGCGGAAGGTGACAGCGTTGTGGTCACCCTGATCCGCGCTTGCGGCCAATGCGCCTGCTGCACCTCTGGCCAGCCCACGATCTGCACCACACCGCAGGCCCCCGAAGGGCCGTTGCAAACCAGCGACGGTGCGCCGCTGTTTCAAGCAATGGCAACGGGCGGCTTTGCCGAAAAAGTCGTCGTGGACCGCTCGCAGGTGGTCAAGATTTCCCCCGACATCCCTAAAGACTCCGCCTGCCTCATCGCCTGCGGGGTCATCACTGGGGTTGGGGCCGTGGTCAATGCAGCCGGGCTGCGTGCGGGGCAGGACCTGGTGGTGATCGGTGCAGGTGGCGTGGGGCTGAACGCGATCCAAGGCGCGCGGATCGCAGGCGCGCGGCGCATCGTTGCGGTGGATATGACCGAAGACAAACTCGCAGTGGCCCGCGAATTTGGGGCCACGGACACGGTGCTGGCAACCGAAGCGAAACCTTGGCGCGCCGCCAGCAAGGCCATGGGGCGCGGGGCTGATGCGGTGATCGTGACCGTGGGCGCGATCCCGGCCTATGACACGGCCATGCGCTACCTCGCCCCCGGTGGCCGGGTTATTATGGTCGGCATGCCCCACAGCGGTGCGGCCTCCAGCTATGAGCCAGTGATCCTTGCCGCGATGGGGCAAGGGATGGTCGGGTCCAAGATGGGCGATGTGGTGATCCAGCGCGATATTCCTTGGATGGTCGACCTCTACCAGCAAGGACGGCTGCAACTCGACAGCCTGATTTCTGGCCGTTGGCGGCTGGATCAGATTAACGAGGCCATTGCAGACACCAAAAGCGGCGCTGCACGGCGCAATGTCATCCTGTTCGACCAAGCAACTTAAACGTCACTGCGCGGGCAAGTCTCCGATCAAGATAGCTCGGAAATCATTGACGTTGGTGCCGGTCGGCCCGGTTTGAAACAGCTCTCCCACTGCTGCGAAAGCGCCATAGGCGTCGTTGTGTTGCAGGGCATGGCGTGGGTCGACCCCGGCGCTGCGCATCTGGGCGGCGGTCTTTTCATCCGCAAAGGCGCCAGCGTTGTCTTCTGACCCGTCGATCCCATCGGTGTCTGCCGCCAGAGCCGTGATCCCCTCCTGCCCCTCAAGCGCCAAGGCCAGCGACAAGGCAAACGCACTGTTGCGCCCGCCGCGACCTTTGTGGCGCAGGGTGACTGTTGTCTCCCCTCCCGAGAGCAGCACCAAGGGCGCAGGATAAGGAAACCCGCTTTGCTGTGTCTGACGCGCCAGTGCTGCATGGACCAACGCCACCTCCTGCGCTTCGCCTTCAATCGCGTCCGACAGCACCCAAGCGTTCACCCCCCGCCCCCGCGCCTTTTGCGCGGCAGCTTCGAGCGATAGCGCGGCAGAGGCTATCACGCGGGTGGTGGTATTCGTGGGCGGAGCATCTGCCGGTGCCTGCTCGGCCAAGGCTTGCAGATAAGCGAAACAGCGCGGCGGCAGGTCCATCCCCCGCGCCGCGACCTCGGCCAAAACCGCGTGCGCCGCAGGCCGCCCCGGCACCGTGGGGCCAGAGGCGACCATCCCCGGATCATCCCCCGGCACATCCGAGACGATAAGGCTTAACACCGGCGCAGGATAAGCGAGCGCGGCCAACCGTCCGCCGTTCACTGCGCTGAATTGTTTGCGAATGTCGTTCATCACCGAAATCGGCGCGCCAGAGGCCAGCAACGCGCTGTTCAACTCTTGTATATCCGCCAAAGTGAGGCCGTCGGGCGGCGCGGGCAGCAGCGATGACCCGCCCCCGCAGATCAAGGCAATTACCTGATCGTCTGGCCCCAAATCCGCCACGCAGTCCTGCAAGGCATGCGCCGCCTTGATTCCCGCCTCATCCGGCACCGGATGCGCTGCTTCCGTCACCCGGATATGGCGACAGGCTGCGCCGTAGCCGTAGCGCGTCACGATGGCGCCTTCGCAGGGATGCGGCCAAAGCGTTTCAAAAGCCTGCGCCAACTGCGCGGCCCCCTTGCCTGCGCCGATCACCACGGTTCGGCCTTTGGGAGGGGGCGGCAAGACGCCTTGTAAAATGCGGCGCGGATCGGCGGCAGCGACAGCGGCGTCAAAGAGATCGGCGAGGAATTGGCGTTTCGGCTCAAGGCGGTCTGGCATAAGGGGGCTCCGGCTGTTGCCGTGATCATCCTGCCTCAAGCGGTGCTGTCAATCCACCCGTGCGAACAAGCAGTTACGCGCGCCTTTTAATCCGAAATCCGGGTCTTGGCACAGGCCCAGCGGCATATCGCGCCGCCAGTTGCTATGCCGCCCTCCGGCGTTAAAAGCATCGCAGAAATCAGGGGTGAAAAGCCAAGGATTGGACTGCGCCACGCCACCGGTAATAAACACACCTCCGCGCGCGCCAAAGATCAGCCCAAGATCACCCGCCAGGCCGCCAAGGTAGCGGGCAAAATGCGCAACGGCCTCAATCGCGCTTTGATCCTTTTTGGCCTGTGCTGCGTCAAAGATTGCCGCTGCGGTCTGAAGCGGTGCCTCTCGCCTGCGCACCTTGGCAATGGCGCGGTACCATTTTGGCATGCCTGTGCCAGAAAGGATCGCTTCGGCTTCCACAGCCAACCCCTGCCCCATCTGAACCTCAGGCCACGCCGCAATCAGGGCTTCGAAATATGCCGCTTCCTGCATGCTATGGGGCGTCAGCCGCATATGCCCCCCTTCGCCCGGAACGGCCAACGGCTGCCCCTTGCGCCAAAGCAATGCGCCAACGCCCAAGCCGGTGCCGGGGCCGATAATCACCCGCGGTCCTGGCTCTGGCTCCGGTCCGCCTTGCAGATAGGTAACCTGCGCTGGCTCCAATGTGGCAAGCGACCATGCGGCGGCTTCGAAATCGTTAAGCAGAACGATATCAGTGGCGGGGAGATCACAAGCCTCTGCCAAGCCAGCTTTGGTGATGTTCAACGCGGCGTTTGTAAAGGTCACTCGGTCTTCTGCGACCACCCCAGCGGCCGCGATGGCGACCGATTTGGGCGGGCGGCCCATCTCACTGATCAGGGCGGCGCAGGTCTCGGCTAGCGCGGCCTTTCCCGCCGTGCTGCGGCTTTGGCGGGCCTTGAATTCGCCCCCTTCATCAACCGCAGCCAACCGCAGATTGGTGCCGCCGACATCACCCACGAGATACCACATAAATGCCCCCTGCGCCTCTGCACCAGCCTGTGCGGAAATGCAGAGACGGTCAACCAACAAGAAGGCCCGGCGGTATCACGCGCCGAGCCTTCGCTTTAAGAATAGTTGTCCGGCAAGCTGCGAATTAATCAGCCGGCGCGGTCGGAACCTCAACGGTCCCTTCGCCCTCGACGGTTTCACCCTGCTCGACAACGGTGCCGTCTTCGGGCGCTGTGGCAACTTCCTCGCCCGTCCACCAGACGATAATCGCAATGCCGAATATGACAACGAGCGCCATGCCAATAAGCGGCACAACATGCCGACGCTCCTGCTTTTTGAGGTTTGTATCTGGCGGACTCATAAATCGCCCCTTTCCTTGCTGCGGATGTTCTGAAGGGTGCAGGCGCGAAAACGCCGCGCATGCCCCGTTGTCAGGCCAACCCCTCAACCCGCACAAAGTTCCAAATACGCAGGCTGTGTTGCTAGGTCAGTCGACAAAAGAGCGCTGCCGCCAGTTTGGCCCGTTCGGTCAGACTGTCGACAAAGATATGCTCCTCCAACGTGTGCAGCCCCTTGCCGCGCACGCCGATACTGTCGAGCGTGGGCAGGCCAAGAAAGCCCGTAAAGTTGCCATCAGAGCCGCCGCCTGCAGAGCTGCCTGTGATCTCGATCCCGATCTCGCGGCCAATCTCTTGGGCCAGTTTTAGCATGGCCATCGTGCCGGGCTGGTCCGGCTCCCAGACCGGGCGGGTGACGCCGCGGTGGATTTCCATGATGACATCGCCCTCGTCCGAGTTCAGCGCCATCATCTTTTCCACGCCCGCATCCAGCTGCTCTTGGGTCTTGGCCATGGTCAAGACTTCGGCATCGCAGACCGAGGACACGCAGTTCACCCATTGACCGGCATGAAAGACCCCAACCGAAAAGGTACAATCTTCGGTGGTCATCCCCTCTATCGTTCCCACCGTCTTCGCCATTTCGGCAATCGCCGAGCGGCCTTCGGAAAGCGCCCATCCGGCGTGGCTGGGCCGCCCGCGCGTCTGAAGGTTGAACCGCGCGATCGCGTAACGCCCGATCACAGCGCCCCCATCGGGCCGTGCGGGTTCTGGCACGAGGATATATTTGTGGCGCTTGGCCTCACTCTCGATCAACGCGCGGGTAGCGGGGGTGCCGATTTCCTCATCCGGGGTGAACAGCACCGTCACGGGCAGCGGCGTCTCCACTCCCGCGGCCAGCAGTTTGCGCAACGCGTCGAGGTAGACGTAATTGCCGCCCTTCATGTCCATCAGACCGGGGCCGTAGCAGATATCGCCTTCGCGCTTGTAGGGCAGCTTGCTCAGGGTGCCGATGGGATGCACCGTGTCCATATGGCCGAGCAGCAGAATGCCGCCTTCGCCCTGACGCGGATGCGGCAGGGTCGCCCGCAAGCTGTCGCCAAGGCCCATAGGGCTGGGGATACGCTCAATCCGCGCGCCGAGCACCGCGAGGTCATGTTGGACGACATCCATCATGCGGTTCACGGCGGCACCGTCGAAGGTGGGGCTTTCGGTCTCGATCCAAGGGCGCAGCCCGGCGAGCATTTCATCGGTATCAAAGGGTAAATGAAGAGGGTTTGTCATATGCAAGTTCCTTGCCCCCGCGCGGTCAATGCCGGACGCAGGGCTGTGTATGAGAGCCGCAATTGCGACAGTTTAGCTGCCCGCTTTGGGCAAACGGGTTTCCACGATACGGGCATAGATCGACGCACCGACGGGCAAGATACCGTCATCCAGGACAAACCCCGGATTGTGCAGCGGCACATTGCCCGCATGGCCGACCCGGCAATAGGCACCCGGCACGACCTTTAGCATGTCCGCAAAATCTTCGGACCCGCTCGCCTGTTCGGTCGACTCACGCGCATTCTCGGCCCCCACGACGCTGGCGGCGGCTTCGACATAGGCGGTGGTCAATTCGGGGTCGTTCATCAGCACGTCAAAGACATTGCGAATGTCGACCTCAATCTCGATCCCGTAGGCCGTGGCCATGCCCGCGCAAAGTTCGCGCATCCGGGCCTCGGCCATCTCAATGACATCCTCGTGGAAATAGCGGATCGTCCCCGCGATGGTCGCCGTGTCTGGCACGACATTATAGGCCGAGCCTGCGTTGAACTTGGTGACTGAGAGTACGATCGGCTTGGTCGGCGGCGTGTTGCGGCTGACGACGGATTGCAACTGCTGCACCAGCGCGGTGCCGATGACGATCGGATCGCGGGATTGGTGTGGCATGGCGGCATGGCTGCCGGTGCCTTTGACGGTGATGTCAAAAAAGGCCGCCCCAGCCATCGCCGCGCCGGGGGTCACGCTGACCTTGCCCGGCTCCGAGTTCGGATCGTTGTGCATGCCGTAGATTTCGTCGCAGGGGAATTTTTCGAACAGCCCTTCTTCGAGCATCCGCCGCGCACCGCCCAAGCCTTCTTCGGCAGGTTGAAAGATCAGCACCACGGTGCCGTCGAAATCTCGCGTCTCCGCCAAATAGCGCGCCGCGCCCAAGAGCATGGTGGTGTGGCCATCATGCCCGCAGGCGTGCATCCGGCCGGGGTTGGTAGAGGCATAGGGCACGCCGGAATCCTCGATAATCGGCAGCGCGTCCATATCGGCCCGCAGGCCCACACGGCGGTTGCCGCCCCCTGCCCCTTTGATGATACCAACGACCCCGGTGCCGCCCAATCCTTCGTGGACTTCATCGACGCCGTAAGCGCGCAGCTTTTCCGCGACGATCCCCGCGGTGCGGACCTCTTCGAACCCCAGTTCGGGGTGGGCGTGAATGTCTTGGCGAATGGCGGTGAGGTCCGCGGCAAAGGCTTCGATTTTGGGAAGGACGGTCATGCGGTTGCTCCTGTCGTCATGGCGGCGCTGTCGAGTGCGCGGTAGTTGGCAAAATCCCAGTGGCGGCCCGGTGCGGCCTCAATGAGGTTGCGGGTGTAGTCGTGGCGCGGGTTGGCAAGCACCTCTCCGGCGGGGCCGTATTCGACGACCACCCCGCGCTGCATCACCAGCACCTCGTCACAGATTTGCGCCGCGACGCGCAGGTCATGGGTGATGAAAAGCATGGCCACGCCGAAACGCTCCTGAATATCGTCCAGCAGATCAAGCACCTGCGCCTGAACACTTACGTCAAGCGCCGAGACAGCCTCATCCGCGACCAGCAGATCGGGCTTCATCGCCACCGCCCGCGCAATGGCGATACGTTGACGTTGCCCGCCCGAGAATTGATGTGGATAGCGGTCGAGCGCATCCCGCGGCAGGTCCACCAGTTCCATCAACTCGGCCGCATGGCGCATCGCCTCGGCACGCGGCACGCCGAAGTTGATCGGCCCTTCGCAGAGGCTGCGCGCCACGGTCCAACGCGGGTTAAGCGAGCGGTAGGGGTCTTGGAACACGATTTGCAGATGTTTGCGGTGGTCGCGCAATTGGCGGCGCGAGAGCTGCGCGATCTCGGTCCCCGCGACGTTCACGCTGCCCGCTGTCGGGTCAATCAGCCGCATGATGGCCCGCGCGACGGTGGATTTGCCTGAGCCGGATTCGCCCACGATGCCGAGTGTCCGCCCCGGTTTGATGGTAAAGCTCACATCCTGCGCGGCCTTGACCCCTTCGCTGCGGCGCAGGAAGCCGCCGCCGCCATAGGTCATGTCGAGCCCTGCGACCCGTACCACCTCGCTCTGCGCTGCCGCCGGCCGCGCCGGGCGCGGGGTGAGGTTCGGCACCGCGGTCAGCAGGGTGCGGGTGTACTCTTTTTGCGGGTTGGTCAGCAGTTCAGCAATGGGCGCACGTTCGACGATCTGCCCCTGCTGCATCACCGTGACGGTATCCGCGATCTCGGCCACCACGCCCATGTCATGGGTGATGAAGAGGACGGCGGTGCCATGGCGCTCCTGCATCTCGGCAATGAGCTTGAGGATTTGCAGCTGCGTGGTCACATCGAGCGCCGTCGTCGGCTCATCCGCGATTAGCAGATCAGGGTCGAGGATCAGGGCCATGGCGATCATGATGCGCTGGCGCTGCCCGCCGGAAAGCTGGTGCGGGAAGGCCGAGAAGATGCGGTTCACATCCGGCAAATGCACCTGATCCATCATGTCGAGCGTGCGCTTCTTAGCCTCGCTTTGGCTCAGATCACTGTGCATATTCAGCACTTCCATGATCTGCTCGCCCACCCGCAGCACTGGGTTCAGCGCGGTCATTGGCTCTTGGAAAATCATCGCAATGCGCCGCGCACGCAGCTGCCGCATCTGGGAGTGGCTGGCGGAGGTGATCTCGAAATCATCCAGCATAATGCTGCCGCTTTGCACCTCTAAAGCAGATTTCGGCAGCAGGCCCATGGCGGCGAGCGAGGTCACGGATTTGCCCGAGCCGGATTCACCGACCAAGCAATGCGTCTCGCCCGCGCGGATGGTCAAGTCGATCCCATCAATCACCGGTTGGGCCTGCGGTCGCCCGGTCAGACCGATGCGCAGGTTTCTGACGTTCAACACCTCACGGGCGTTTGAGAAGTCCTTGTTCTTGAATTGCATCGCTTAGCCCTCCCGTTTCTTCATGCGCGGATCAAGCAGATCGCGGGCGGTGTCGCCCAAGAGGTTGATCGACAGGATGCAAAGCGACAGCAGCAGCCCCGGCCAGAAGATCAGCCCCGGTTTGATCTGAAAATAGGTCCGCCCTTCGGCCATGATGTTGCCCCAAGTGGGGATCTCGGTGCTCACGCCTGCACCGAGAAAGCTCAGGATCGCCTCAATGAGGATCGCCGAGGCGCAGATATAGGTGCCTTGCACGATCAGCGGCGCCATGGTGTTGGGCATTAAATGTTGGATCAGGATTTTGGGCATGGAGGAGCCAAGCGCGATGGCGGCCTCGACGTAAGGCTCTTCCCGCGCCGAGAGCACGACCGAGCGCACCAGCCGCACCACGCGCGGCACCTCGGGCACGGTGATGGCGATGATGACCGAGCCGAGCGACGGCCCGTTCAGCGCCACCAGCGCAATCGCCAGCAGGATCGCGGGGATCGCCATCAGGCTGTCCATGATCCGCATGATGATGCTGTCGGCTGTGCGGAAGAACCCCGCCACAAGGCCGATGGCCAGCCCCACCGCGACACTCACCAGCGCCGCGCCGACGCCAATCAGCAGCGACACGCGCCCGCCGACCATCACGCGGGAGAATGTGTCACGCCCGTAGGGGTCGGTGCCGAGAAGGAACTCATCGGACGGGGGTTTGAGCCGCGCCGCTGCGTTCATCGCCAGCGGATCATAGGGCACGTAGAGCGGTGCCAGAATGGAGGCCAGCACGATGGCCACGAGCGTCAGAGCCGCAAGTATCGGGCCGATGCCGACCCTCGCGCCTGCGGGCAGCGACAGCAGACCGGTCAACACCTGAAAAGCGCTGTGGCGGGATTGGGGTTGCTCGATCATGTCAGTACCGGATCCTTGGGTCGAAGAATGAATAGGAAACGTCAACCAAGAGGTTCACGAAGACATAGATGCCGGCGGTCAGCAGGATCATCGCCTGAATGACGGGGTAGTCGCGGGCGAGGATCGCATCGACGGTCAGCCGCCCGATGCCGGGGATGTTAAAGACGCTTTCGGTCACCACCACGCCCGAGATCAGCAGCGCGAAACCGGTGCCGATGATCGTCAGGATCGGCACGGCGGCATTGCGCAGCGCGTGGCGGAACAGCACGACGTTCTCCCGCACGCCCTTGGCCCGGGCGGTGCGGATGTAGTCTTCGCCCAGAACTTCGAGCATGGACGCGCGGGTCATGCGGGCAATGAGTGCGACATAGATCGTCGCCAGTGTCAGCGAGGGCAGAATGGCGCGGGAGAAGAAGGCACCGAACCCTTCAGAGGGTGCTTTGTATCCCTGTACCGGCACCCACCGCAGTTCGATCGCGAAAATTTGGATCAGGATATAACCAATCACAAAGACCGGCACCGAAAAGCCCAGCACCGAGAAGGACATGACCAGAAAATCGACCCATGTGCGGTGCCGCCACGCGGCAATCACACCCATTGGCACGGCGAGCAGAACAGAGATGGTAATGGTCATCAGCGCGATGTTGAGGGTCGGCCCCAAACGGTCACCCAACATGCCCGCGACGGAGGTGTTGGACAGCAGCGACACGCCCAAGTCCCCGCGCAGCAATTGGCCCATCCACGTGAAGAACTGCGTCAGCAGCGGATCGTTGAGACCCAAACGGTCGCGAATACGCTCCAACTGGGCGGGGGTGGCGGCGTCACCAGCGAGGATCGCGGCGGGGTCACCGGGGGTTAGACGCAGCAGCAAGAACACGAAGACGGCGACGATCAGCATCACCGGGATCGTGGCCAGCACGCGCTTCAGGATATAGACGAGCATGTTCCGGAAAGTCCCTTTCGACGGAATGAAGGCAAGCCGCGCGGGTCAAACCGCGGGCGAAACTGGGAGAGGTGGAGAGCGCGACAGACGCGCTCTCCGAGGGCTGGATTACTCCGCCTCTTTGGTCATGTTCCAGAACACCGGCACCGGCGACGGGATCATATTCTGGATCGCATTGCGGCGGGCCTGCGGGATCAGATATTCACCCATCATGATGTAGTTGACGTTGTCCATCACGTGCTTCTGGATCTCCACCGCGACAGCTTTTTGTGCCTCGGCCCCCTCGGCCTTCATGAACTTCTTGCGAAGCTCTTCGATCTCAGGATCATCTGGCCAGCCGAACCACGCATCGTCACCCCGGCCATTGACCATCACGTTGATCAGCGGGTCCGAGATTTCCGGCACCATCCAGTTGGTGAAGAACAGGTTCCACCCACCCTCAGACACCGGGCTTTGCTGGGCGCGGCGCTGGACAACCGACTGCCAGTCCATCGACTGCATATCGACCTCGAACCCCGCTTCGCGCAGTGCCTGCGCCGCAACCACGGGCTGGTTGATCAAAGTGGTCACATCAGTCGGCGCCATCAGCGTGATCGGCGTGCCGTCATAGCCTGCCTCTTCGAGCAGCGCCTTGGCCTTTTCGATATCCGCGCCGCCTGTCACGATCTCAGATTCCGCTTCGTCGCCCAAGGGGGTCGCACAGCCAAAGATCGCGCCGCAGACATTATAGTAGGCCGGATCGCCTTGCATGGTCTGAAGCATGCTCTCCTGATCCAGCGCCGCCATGGCCGCTTGGCGCACCAGTTTGTTGTCGAACGGCGGGTGCAGGTGGTTCGGGCGGCCAATGGTGACATAGCCAAGCTCATCGCGGGTCTCGACCGTCACATCTGGGCTGGATTCGAGGATCGGCAGCAGGTCAATCTGCACCTGTTCGAGGTAGTCGATCTCCCCCGCCGAGAGCGCGTTGATCGCGGTCAGCGCGTCGGGCATCGTGGTCCAGACCACGCGGTCGACATTGACGACCTTGCCGCCCGCCATCCAAGAGGCTTCTTCGTCGCGCGGCACGTAGTCGTCGAATTTCTCGTAGGTGACGTTCACGCCGGGCTCGTATTCATCCTGATTAAAGACGAAGGGACCGGAGCCGATGTATTCCGTAATCGTTTCATCGGGCGAGGTCTCGGCTACGCGCTTGGGCATGATGAACGGCGGCACGGCGGATTGCTTGGAGATCACGGTCAGCAGCGGCGCGAAGGCTTCGGTCAAGGTCCAGACGACTGTCTTGTCATCAGTGGCCTCAAGGCTTTCGGTGACGTCAAAGATCAACTGCCCGCCGCTGTCCCGCTCGCCCCAGCGTTTGAGCGAGGCCACGACATCTTCGCCGGTCACCGGCGCGCCGTCATGGAACTTGAGCCCATCGCGCAGGGTGAAGGTATAGGTCAGCCCATCTTCGGAAATCTCCCAGCTTGCCATCTGCGGCTGCGGCTCAAAATTCGCATCTACGGCGGTCAGCACGTCATAGATCATATAGCCGTGGTTGCGGGTGATATGGGCGGTGGTGATGACCGGATCGAGCACCCGCAGGCCGGAGTGCATGACAGCGGTGATCGTGGTTTCGCCTTCCTGCGCGGCCAAGCTTGCGGGGGCCAGCAATGCCGTGGTCGCGGCAAAGGCGGCGGCAAGGCCGCGGGTCTGTTTCAAAGCGGATCGTAGAGGTAACATGTGCATTTCCCTTGTTGGTATAGGTCGTGATCTTATTGTTGGACTGCGGCAGTGAGACCGCCACGGTCAGGACGCGCCGCAGCGGCGCGGTCGGCCCCGAAACGGGGACCATCAGGGGCCAGCTTCAGCCCAGCACGCAGACGGGTGAAGGGCAAATCGGCTGGATTGAGCGGCATCGGACCCGGCGCGCAGGCCACGAGGATATCACGCGCGATCGGCGCGAAATCGGCCCGGAAATGGGTCGAGCTTTTCACCACCAGAAGGGCCATATCCTCTGGCACGATGCCAACGAAACGGAACATCTCACGGTCCGCCATCTGCGCGATACGCGAGGTAACAGCAACATCGACGCCGCCGATACGCAGACAGGCCGACGGGCCAAGATCGAGCCCGGTGCCGCCGTAATAGGGGCCAGTGGCCTGCAACTTGCCGTCAGACAGATGCATCACAGTGGCGGTTGTCTCGAACGGCGCATCGCCCGACACGCTTGTGTGTCCGCCCAGTGAAACAGAGATCTGCGCCCCGACGCCAGCCGCATGGGCCGCATTGGCCGAGGCCGGGTCAACGATCAATCCAAGCGCCGCGCCCTCTGCCTCCGCCGCGACCAAGGCGCCCAGCAAGCCAGTCGTGGCCGAGACGCCGCCCGCGCCGGGGTTGTCTTGCGTATCTGCGATCACAACCGGCCCCTTACCGGGTTGAGCGGCGCGTATCTGTGCTTCGGCCACGGCCTCAGCCGCCGTATAGGCGCGGTGGGTCAGAAAATCTGGCGCTGCGGCCTCATAGGCTGCTGCGATCTTATCCGCCGCCGCATCAGCCGTCTGTTGTGTCTCCGCAAAGGCCACCGCCACCGGGCCGCAATCGGGTATATCCGCTGCCGGGAAGCCCATGAACAGGCTGGCCGATTGTGCGCCATCGGCTTCGCAGGTGGCAACGTGCTCATAAAGCCCCTTGCCGGGCTCCATCTCTGTCGATTGAAAGGGGATCGGCACCAAATAAGACATCTGCCGGAACGCTTTGGCAGGCCGCTCCCCGCTGCGCATGATCTGGTCGAGCATCCGCGCCGCCGCCGCTCCGGTATCGGCCATATCGACATGCGGATAGGTGCGGAAACCGACGAGGGCGTCGATCTGCGCCACAAAGTCAGACGATATGTTGCCATGTAGATCAAGCGCCGCCGTGATCGGGACATCCGGTCCCACTGCCGCCCGCAAACGGCGCAGCAGTTCGCCTTCTCCATCGTCGATATGTTCGGCCACCATCGCGCCGTGCAGATCAAGAAATATGCCATCCAGCGGCCCTGCCGCAGTGATCCCTGCGATGATCTCTTCGGTGATCTGCTCATAGGCATCCCGCGTGACATGGGCCGAAGGGATCGCACCGGCCCAGAGCACCGGCACTGTCTCCCAATCGCAGTCACGCGCCACCTGCAAAGCACCGGACATGCCAAGGTTAACGCTGGCAAAAGCCTCCCACATCGCGGCGCCGCGCGCCATTGGCACATAACCACCGCCAAGGCGGAACGCCTCAAGGTCCGCTGGTTGAGGTGCGAAGGTGTTGGTTTCGTGCAGAAATCCGGCAAGCGCCACTTTCATCCGAGGAAGGTCTTGCACGTCAGGCTCCCGCATCATGCCAACCTCAGGCTGGCGTTGTCGCAGAGCAGAATGACCTCAGGTCAATCCTGCCCAGCACATCTTGTGTATCGCGTGGCGATATGACTATATCGCTCTGCAAGCCTAGGCGGCTGGTCTGAGATTCGTCAAGCAGGAGATTAACGTGAGTAGTATTTTGCGAGCCGATCCGCCCCAGCCGCTTGATATTCAGGCAGAAGATGATCGCATGTTCATCCGCGCCGCAGGTCGCGCGATGCAGGTGCTAAGCGCCTTTCACAAGGCCACCGGCCCACTGAGCCTGTCGAGCATTGCGGCTGAGGCACAGATCGACCGCTCCGCAGCGCAACGTCTGGTGCATACGCTAACGCGTTTGGGCTACATCCGACGCAGCGCCGATGACCGTGGCTATCTGCCCGGTATCCGGCTGCTGGACCATACGCTCGACCTGCTGCGGCTTGATCCGATCGTTCAAAAGGCGACCCCGGTGCTGCTGGAACTGCGCAAATCCCTGCGCGAACGGGTGGACCTGAGCCTTTATGACGAGACCCGGTTGATCTATGCCCTGCGGATGCAGAGCAAACGTGAAACATTCTATGCCAGTCTGGTGGGCCATAGTGTGCCGACCTATTGCACCGCCGGGGGCCGGGCGGTTCTGGCGCAATTGCCCCGCGCAGAGGCGCGTGCGATCCTAGACCGCGCCCCGCTGCACGCCTTTACCACCAAGACCGAAACCGACAGCGATGCCGTGATGCGCGCCATTGACGAAGCCCGCGAGCGCGGCTTTGCGGTGATCTGTGACGAGTTTGTGCAAGGCGAAATCGCGCTTGGCGTGGCAATCACGGACCGGGAGGGCAAACCGCTGAGCGCCATTCACATCGGCGGTTCGCTGTCGGAGTGGACGCCCGAAGCCTTTGCCGCCAAAGTTGCCCCGCTCACGATTGAGGCGACGCGGGCAATTATGGCGGGCTGAGCGCCGCCCCCAAAGCGGAACCCCTAAAGGAGCGCCGATGCTGGCCCTGTCGAGCCTCTTTGCCGCGGCGTTCTTTGCCGCCACCTTGATCCCGGCGCAATCCGAAGCGGTATTGCTGGGGTTGATCTGGGCCGATGCCCATCCTGTCGCGCTGCTGTTACTGGTGGCGACAGCGGGCAATGTCTTGGGGTCGGTGGTCAACTGGCTGTTGGGCGGCTATCTGGCCCATGTCGCAGCACGACGCTGGTTTCCCTTTTCGTCCGCGCAGGTGCAGCGTGCGTCCCAGTGGTATCAGCGTTGGGGCTATTGGAGCCTGCTGGCAAGCTGGATGCCCATCATCGGAGACCCGCTGACCCTCGCCGCCGGGGTGCTGAAAGAACCGCTATGGCGCTTTCTTGTGATTGTGACCATCGCAAAGGGCGGGCGCTATCTGCTGCTGGCCGCCGCCGCGTTGAACTATCTTTGACGCTGCCGTTCGGCGCTCAATGCGCGGGGTTGCGGCTGGCTTGGCTTTCCTGTGCGCGGGCAGACCACGTGGACCTGATATAGGCGAGGATGTCCCAAATCTCGTCATCCGAAATCACCCCGTCAAAGGCAGGCATACCGCTGGCAAAATCCTCGATCCCCCGCGCAGCCAAAGCGCCCTGCCCGCCCAATTTGGTATAGTCAAACAGCAGCCTATTGTCGTGATGCCACGTATGCCCCGTCTCATCATGAGGTGGCGCAGGCAGGATGCCGTCGGCGTTCGGCGTCCGCCAATCGGGTTGCCCTTCGAGCTTTGCCCCGTGGCAAGCGGCGCATTGTTCGGCATAAAGCGCCTTGCCTGCGGCAATGTCGCGATCATTCAACTCGTGATCCGCGGCCCCGGCCCCGGCGCTGAACAGAAAGGCGGCAAACATCCATTTCATGCGACAACGCTCCATGCGCGTATCCCTTCGATAGCGTGTTTTAGCATATGGCAATGGATCAACCCGTTGCCGGGATTTTCAGACACACCGATCATATGCTGACTGTCGCCCGCCGCCACCAAAGTTGCATCGCGCAAATCGGCAAGGCTGCCATCCTGTGCCAACTTTTTAAAGTGATGGCCCTGCAGATGGATGTCATGCTGAAACGTGGTGTCATTGACAAGTGTCATAGCCACCGTCCCTCCGGAAACCCTAGAACCCCAGCACGGCGGTCACCCCATCGCCTTTGAGCAGAACCTCCCGCGTGACAGCTTCGGTCCGCAGTTGCAAAGGCGCCTGCCCCACGTGGCCTGCAAGCGGAAGCGCCGCTGCTGGAGCGGAGCTGACGAGAAACTGACGTCGGTTCATAAATAACCTCTCGGGGTGGAACGCTTGTCTGGCAGTCTAAAACCTCCGCTGGCTGCTGACCATGCGGCCATTTGGTATGGCGTCGAAGACGGCAGTAAACCGCGAGACCCATCGCGAACGCCGCCCCTCGGCCCCCGCAAGAAGGGTCGCGACACGGCAAAGGCGGCAAAAAGATCACATTATGTTGTACGACCGGTCCTTCTGCTGAACTTTCCGCAAGCGAGGCGGTTGGTATAGCATACATCCAAACGGTTCAGCTGCTTTATTGAACCAACGACGGAGCGATACAATGCTAACAAGACGACATTTCATCCAGACAACCACGGCTCTTTTTTCAGGCGCCATTGCGACCCCTGTTTTGGCCGCCGCCCGCCCGACCAGTGCACAAAAGGCGGCTTGGGACGCGCAGGTGACGCCGCCCAACTTTGATCCCATGACCTCAAACCCTTGGGGCATCCACCCGCGTTTTCTGGCCCAGCGGGTGGTCGCAGATGACAAGCTCAAGCCCGGCGATGTCCATGTCGATGCGGTTGCCAGATACGTGTACCACATTGAAGAAGGCGGTACGGCGATGCGCTACGGCGTGGCGATTGCCCGCGGCAATCTTTATGAGCCCGGCACCTATACGATCAAACGCAAAGTGGAATGGCCGACATGGACGCCGACCCAAAACATGATCGCCCGCGACCCTGAACTCTATGGCGCGGTTGCGGATGGCGTCCCACCCGGTCCGACCAACCCATTAGGCTCGCGCGCGCTTTATCTGTTTGAAGGCAACCGTGACACCTACCTGCGTATCCACGGCACGCCGGAGCCGCGCAGCATTGGGGGACGGGCAAGCTCTGGCTGTGTGCGCATGATTATGGCCCATGTGAACCATCTGTATCCGCGGGTAAAAATTGGCTCTACGGCCTATCTCTACTCTGCCGAAGACAGTGTTGTGGCCCGCAGCTAACGCAAGCATGAATGAGAGGCGCGGATCACGCGCCTCTCGAACAACCGTTAGGCCGCACTTCTTGTGCAAATCGGGTTGCCGCCGACCGCCCGGAGCGGAACCATCGTCGTTTCAACCGGCCCGCTATGCTGATACCAGTAACAACCATCCTCCGACCGAAGATGCGCCGTGCTGAGGTCTTGGTTCGGCGCAGCCAAGCTGGCCACATTCGCGGGCAGGTTGCCGACCTTACCCGGACGCTGCGTTTCTTGTGTGGGTGCGGTGCAACCGGCGACGGTCAACGCGGCCGCCCCAAGGAATAACGTTGTGATGCGCATCATAGCCTTTACCATTTATTGAGCATTAATTCGCCGACAACCTGACATACCGAGGGGGGATTGCAAGCCTTACGGATGCGGTTTTGCCCCATATCATGCGGTTGTTATCTGACCGTACAGTTGTTGTGGTGACTGACCGGATACGCTCACTCCAACCGCGTCGCCTGATCCTTGATCCGCCGGATAGGGATCGAGGATTCGATCGAAGCCACACCGTTAAATTTGGTCAGCCGCCCGGTCAAAAACTGCTCATACTCCTGCAAATCCCGCGCGGCGATCCGCAGCAGATAGTCAAAGCTGCCGGTCATTAGCCAGCAATCCACGATTTCGGGACAATCCATCAACTGCTCTTCAAAAGACACCAGCCGGTCATCCACCTGCCGGTCCAGTTTGACGGAGACAAAGATCGAAAACCCAAAGCCCAGCGCCTGTTCATCAATCCCAGCGCGGTAACCCGTGATAATCCCGCGTGCCTCCAACTGGCGGATGCGCCGGGCGCAGGGGGATGGCGACAGGCCCACGCGCTCGCTCAACTCTTGATGAGTCTGACGCCCGTCGCGGTGCAATTCGCGCAGTATCCGCCGGTCAATCTCGTCCAACTGCGTCCCCATGCCTTTGCTCTTTTCCATCAACGAAAGCTCCTTTTGCGTGAAATTCCGGCGCAGAAATGCTGAAGTACCATGAGGTTTGCCAAGAAATGAAGCGCAAAGCGGCATAGGATGCCCCCAAGAAAAAGGAGACACAGCGTGACCGAGCAGACCACCCACCTAAAGACCATCGAACAGCGTTTGCTGTGGCTGTCCCACTACATGATCCATCATGCAAACAATATCCGCGAGTCTCCGGACCGGATTAAGGTCGGCGGGCATCAGGCCAGCTCTGCCTCTATGGTGTCGATCCTGACCGCGCTTTATTTCTCGGCTCTCCGGCCTGAGGACCGGGTGGCGGTCAAACCCCATGCCAGCCCGATCTTTCATGCCATGCAATATCTTATGGGCAATCTCGACCGGGCGCGGATGGAGAACTTTCGCGGCTATGGCGGTGTGCAATCCTACCCCAGCCGCACCAAGGACGTGGACGATGTGGATTTCTCCACCGGGTCGGTTGGTTTGGGCGTCGCGATCACCTCCTTCGCGTCGTTGGTGCAGGATTACATTAAGGCCAAATCCTGGGGCAAAGACGCGCCAATGGGCCGGATGGTCGCACTTGTGGGCGATGCGGAACTGGACGAGGGCAACGTCTATGAAACCCTACAGGAAGGCTGGAAGAACGATCTGCGCAACTGCTGGTGGATCATCGACTATAACCGTCAGTCGCTCGACGGGATCGTGCGCGAAGGGCTGTTTGAACGGGTCGAGAAAATCTTTGACGCCTTCGGGTGGAAGGTTGTCCGCGTCAAATACGGGGCGCTGCAACGGGCTGCGTTCAAAGAGCCGGGCGGCGAACGTCTGCGCGATTGGATCGACAGTTGCTCAAACCAAGAATACGCAGCGCTCACCTTTATGGGTGGGGCGGTCTGGCGCAAACGTTTGATGGACGATCTCGGCGACCAAGGCGACGTCACCGCGCTGATTGAGCGGCGCAGTGACACGGAACTCGCCGCGTTGATGGAGAACCTCGGCGGCAACTGCGTGGAAACCATGGCCGAGACCTTCGCCGCCATCGACCATGACGACCCGACCTGTTTCCTTGCCTATACGATCAAAGGCTGGGGCACGCCGATTGCCGGGCATAAGGACAACCACGGCGGGCTGATGAACTCCACGCAGATGCAGAAATGGCAGGACCACATGGGCGTCCCCGAAGGCGCGGAGTGGGAGCCCTTTGCCACGGTGGAGGACGAAGCAAGCCTGCGCGCGTACCTCGACAATGTGCCCTTCTTTGCCAAGGGCCGCCGTCGGTTCGAGGATGACAAGATCGACGTCCCTGCCCTGCCCGCGCCGCAGGACGCGGAAATCTCGACCCAAGCCGCCTTTGGTAAAATCCTTGACGGGTTGAGCAAGGGCGACACGCAATTGGCCGAGCGGATTGTCACCACCTCGCCTGACGTAACCGGCACGACCAACCTTGGCCCATGGGTGAACCGCCGCAAGCTCTTTGCGCGGGCCGAGATGTCGGATGCCTTTATCGAACACCGCATCCCTTCCACCGCGAAATGGGAGTTTACGCCAGACGGCCAGCACATCGAGTTGGGCATCGCCGAGATGAACTTGTTTCTGCTCTTGGGCGCAGCGGGGCTTGCTGACAGCCTCTTCGGCAAGCGGCTGATCCCCATCGGCACTGTCTATGATCCTTTCGTGAACCGTGGCCTCGATGCGCTGAACTATGCCTGCTACCAAGATGCGCGTTTCATGATTGTCGGCACTCCTTCCGGCATCACCCTCTCTCCCGAAGGCGGGGCGCATCAGTCCATTGGCACACCGTTGGTTGGCATGTCTCAGGACGGGTTGGCGGCTTTCGAGCCTGCCTTTGCGGATGAATTGGCGATCATCATGGAATGGGCCTTCGACTATATCCAGCGCGACGGGAGTGATACGCCCGTGGCCGAAGCCGGACCGGAGGCGGACAATCACCCACCGACGTGGCTGCGCGACGAAGCGGGTGGCTCGGTGTATCTGCGGCTGACGACGAACCCCATCGAACAACCCGGCCCACGCGACAGCGCTGCGTTCCGCCAAGGGGTCACGGACGGCGCATACTGGCTGCGCAAGCCGGGCCCCAACTGCGACGTGGTGATTGCCTATCAAGGTGTCGTCGCGCCCGAGGCGATCCGCGCGGCAGGCTTGCTGGCCGAAGACCGCCGCGATGTGGGGGTGTTGGCCGTCACCTCGGCGGATCGGTTAAACGCGGGATGGACGGCCGCGCAGAATGCCCGCGCCCAAGGCCAGAGCGATGCGCAATCGCTGATCGAACGGCTCACCGCAGACCTACCCCGCCATTGCCGGATTGTGACGGTTATCGACGGCCACCCCACCACGCTGTCATGGATCGGCTCGGTCTCCGGCCACCGCACCATCCCGCTGGGGGTTGAGCATTTCGGCCAGACCGGGACCATCGCTGATCTTTACCGCCACCATGGGATCGACGCCGAAGCGATCCTGCGCAAGGTCAACGATCTGATGCCGGGCAGGCCCCTGCGCTACTAGCGAGGACGGGGTCTAAACCGCAGCCATCAGCGTTTGCAGGGCGGCCCTGTAGGCGCTGGTGATCGCGTCTCGGTCCCTATGCCGACCGCCCGCTACCGCGTGGCGTCCGGCGGACCAGACATCCGTCACCACATCCGCCTTGGCGGCGAAAACGAGCCCGTCGAGCAGCTGGTCTTGGCGCAGCGTACAAAGCGCGGGTGTGGTGCTGTCAATCGCCAACAGGTCGGCCCATGCGCCCACCGCGATCTCTCCCGCGCCGCGCCCAAGCGCCTGCGCCCCGCCCCGTGCGGCCCCGGTATAGAGCGCCTCACCGACAGAACCCTCTGCCGTGACCATCACATTACGCGCCACATCGCGCAGACGCTGCGAATATTCCAACATTCGCAATTCTTCGGCCAAGCCGATCAAGACATTGGAGTCCGACCCAACACCAAAGGCTCCGCCTGCCTCAAGGTAGGCAGGCCCATTAAACGGCCCGTCGCCAAGGTTCGCCTCGGTCACCGGGCAAAGCCCCGCCACCGCGCCGGATTGGGCCATCTGCTTGGTCTCCGCCGTGGTCATATGGGTCGCGTGGATCAGACACCATCTGGAAGAAACATCGACATGATCCAACAACCACGCCACCGGCCGCGCGCCGAGCCAGCTTACAATGTCACGCACCTCCTGCGGCTGCTCCGCGATATGGGTATGAATTGGCCCGTCCGGATGCGCCGTTAAAACCGCAGCAAGGTCATCAGGCGATGTGGCGCGCAAAGAATGAGGCGCGATACCCACCTGACAATCCGCAGGAAGCTGTGACACCTGTGCCTTTGCCCGCGCCACCAAAGCATTGAACTGCGCCACCCCATTGCCAAACCGCGCCTGCCCCGGTTGCAAAGCCTGCTGCCCAGCCCCGCCGTAGGTATAAAGTACGGGAAGATGCGTGAGCCCGATCCCGGTGGTCTGCGCAGCCGCTGCGATCCGAGCGGAAAGCTCGCCCAGATCGTCGTAGGCCGCACCGCCGGGCTGGTGATGGAGGTAGTGAAACTCCCCCACAGCGGCATAGCCCGCCTCCTGCATTTCCATAAAGGTAAAGGCCGCAATCGCTTCGATCTGCTCTGGCGTCAGATGTTCGGTAAAGCGGTACATCAGTTCGCGCCATGTCCAAAAGCTGTCTTTGCCCGCCATGCGGTACTCTGTCATCCCGGCCATGGCCCGCTGAAAACTGTGGCTGTGCAGATTGCCAAGGGCGGGCAAGAGCGTGTCGACCCGCAGATCAGACGCTTGAGGCTTTTGATCCACGTCCACTTCCGTGATGCGCCCCTCTGACTGCGAAATACGCACATCTGACGCCCAACCATCGGGCAGTTTGGCTTGTTTGGCGAAAATCATAACGGCGACCCCTCGTTTTTATGTATAGACATAAAGCACGTTTGATCGTACTAGAAAAGTGAAATTATCGTCGGGAGGGAACGGATATGGCCGAAAACAGCAGAGTCTTTACGGATCTTAAGGCCGCGACGATGGAATCAGCGGACACCCCCTATGGGATGATCGAAGACGCCGCCATCGTGGTGCAGGGGGAGCAAATCGCATGGGTCGGCCCAGTCGCGGCGCTACCCGAAGCGCATAGCGACCTGCCGCGCAGCAGCCTTGAAGGCCGCCTTGTCACCCCCGGCTTGATCGATTGTCACACCCATATTGTCCACGGCGGCGACCGGGCGGTTGAATTTGAGATGCGCCTCAATGGGGCCAGCTACGAAGAGGTCGCACGCGCGGGCGGCGGCATTGTCTCTACCGTCAAAGCCACCCGCGCCGCGAGCGAAGATGACCTCTTGGCCGACGCTCTGCGCCGCGTCGATGTGCTGATCGCCGAAGGTGTGACGGTGCTTGAGATCAAATCTGGCTACGGTCTGGATACCGACACCGAGCTACGGATGTTGCGGGCCGCCCGCGCCATTGCCACCAAACGCCCGATCCGCGTGAAAACCACCTTCCTCGGCGCCCATGCGACCCCGGCGGACTATGCCGGGCGCGATGACGCCTATATCGATGAGGTCTGCATCCCTGCCATGCGTGCCGCCCATGCCGAAGGGCTGGTCGATGCGGTTGACGGGTTTTGCGAGGGCATTGCCTTTCAACCCGCGCAGATTGCGCGTGTCTTTGATGTGGCGCGGGAATTGGGCTTGCCGGTCAAACTCCATGCCGAGCAACTGTCAAACCTTGGCGGTGCCAAGCTCGCGGCCTCCTATGGCGCTCTGTCGGCGGATCATATCGAATATCTCGACGAGGAGGGCGTCATAGCCATGGCCGAGGCGGGCACTGTCGCCGTGATCCTGCCCGGCGCCTTTTACACTCTGCGCGAGACCCAAGCCCCGCCCATCGCGCTGCTGCGCAAACATAGTGTGCCAATGGCGCTGGCGACGGATATTAACCCCGGCTCCTCGCCGCTCAATTCCCTGCTGCTGACGCTGAACATGGGCTGCACCCTGTTCCGCATGACACCCGAAGAAGCACTGCGCGGCGTGACCCAACATGCCGCCCGCGCTCTGGGCCTGAAAGACTGCGGCACCCTCGCCCCCGGTATGCGTGCCGATCTCGCGGTCTGGGATGTCAAACACCCGGCGGAACTGGCTTACCGCATCGGTTTCAACCCGCTTCACTCTCGCATTTTCGGAGGTACCGCGTGACCACATTGACCCTCACCCCCGGCGCCGTCACTCTGGACGATCTCGCCAAAATCTATTGGACCGAAGCCGCCGTCCGGCTCGACCCCGCCTGCCATCCTGCCATTGAGCGCGCGCAGGCCCGGATCGCCAAAGCCGTGGCCGGCACCGATGCCGTCTATGGCGTCAACACCGGTTTCGGCAAACTCGCCTCGGTCAAGATCGCGGCAGAGGATACGGCAACGCTGCAACGTAATCTGATCCTCTCGCATTGTTGCGGTGTTGGCCCTGCGATCCCGCGCCGCCACGCACGGCTGTTGATGGCGCTCAAACTGCTGAGCCTCGGACGCGGCGCGTCTGGCGTCCGGCTTGAGGTTGTGACGCTGATCGAAGACATGCTCGCCAAGGGCGTCACTCCGGTCATCCCGGCACAGGGGTCTGTCGGCGCTTCAGGCGACCTCGCCCCGCTGGCCCATATGGCGGCAGCGATGATGGGCCATGGCGAGGCGGAGTTTGAGGGCAGGGTCATGCCCGGTGGCGAAGCGCTGAAGGCCGCAGGGCTGACGCCTATTGAGTTCGGCCCCAAGGAAGGCTTGGCGCTGATCAACGGCACGCAGTTCTCCACCGCCTTTGCACTGGCGGGTCTTTTCGGCGCATGGCGTGCGGCACATTCGGCGCTGGTGACCTCGGCCCTATCGACGGATGCGATCATGGGCTCCACCGCCCCGCTGCAACCGGAAATCCACGCCCTGCGCGGTCATCGCGGCCAGATTGAGGCGGGCGAGACCATGCGCGCGCTGCTCTCGGGCTCGGAAATCCGCGAGAGCCATATTGTCGATGACGCCCGCGTGCAGGACCCTTACTGCATCCGCTGCCAGCCGCAGGTCACTGGCGCTGCGATGGATGTGCTGCGTCAGGCCGCCCGCACGTTGGAGATTGAGGCCAATGCCGCCACCGACAATCCGCTGGTGCTGATCGATGCTGATGTGATCGTCTCGGGCGGCAACTTCCACGCAGAGCCAGTGGGTTTCGCCGCCGATATGATCGCGCTCGCCATTGCCGAGATTGGTGCCAT
Organism: Sulfitobacter maritimus; assembly: GCF_013346665.1. Classification (GTDB taxonomy): domain Bacteria; phylum Pseudomonadota; class Alphaproteobacteria; order Rhodobacterales; family Rhodobacteraceae; genus Sulfitobacter; species Sulfitobacter maritimus. Next base: position 629,260 of record NZ_JABVBB010000038.1, on the reverse strand, counting down.
CGCCCAACGCCGCGTGGCGCTGATTGTCGATCCGGTGCTGAGCTTTAACCTGCCGTCTTTCCTGACGCCTAACCCCGGTCTGAACTCTGGCTATATGATCGCCGAGGTGACCACCGCCGCGCTGATGAGCGAGAACAAACATCTCGCCACCCCCTGTGTGACCGACAGCACGCCAACGTCGGCCAACCAAGAGGACCATGTCAGCATGGCCGCCCACGGTGCGCGGCGTTTGGGGCCGATGACCGACAACCTCAACCGCATCCTTGGGGTCGAACTGCTTTGCGCGGCGCAGGGCATCGATTTCCGCGCCCCGCTGGCCACCAGCGACACGTTGCAACGGGTCGTGGCGCGGGTGCGTCAAGACGTGGAGACATTGGGCGAAGACCGCTACCTCGCCCCTGATCTGGAACAGGCGGCGCAGATGATCGCCAGCGGCGACATCGTGGCCGCAACTGGCGTGGACATGCCGGAGTTGCTCGCATGACCCCGGTCGAGGTGCAACGCGGCGACAGCCCGATCATCCTGGGTCTGCCCCACACCGGCACCTATGTGCCGGAGGCGATCATCGCCAAATTGAACAGGCGCGGTCAGGGGTTGGATGACACGGATTGGCATATCCATCAACTCTATGACGGGCTGCTCCCCGGCGCGACCACGGTGCGGGCAACGTTTCACCGCTATGTGGTAGACGCCAACCGCGACCCGTCGGGGGTCTCGCTCTATCCCGGTCAGAACACCACCGGGCTGGTGCCGCTCACCGACTTTGAAGGACGCGACATTTGGACCGACGCGCCGGATGAGGCGGAGGTTGCGGCCCGCCGCGAGACCTTCCACGCGCCCTATCACGCGGCGCTGGAAGCGGAGATGGCGCGGGTGCGTGATCTGCATGGGGTCGCGATCCTTTATGACTGTCATTCGATCCGGTCTGAAATCCCGTTTTTGTTCGAAGGCACCCTGCCCGACTTCAACATCGGCACCAATATGGGCGCCACCTGCGCGCTCGAGATCGAAGCCGCTGTGCAAGACATCTGCGCAGCGGCAGAAGGCTATACCTCGACCACCAACGGCCGTTTCAAAGGCGGTTGGACCACGCGGCACTATGGCCGGTCCGGCGAGGGGTTCCACGCCATCCAGATGGAACTGGCGCAAAGCACCTACCTTAGCGCCGAGGCCGCCCCTTGGACCTATGACACCGCCAAAGCCGACCGCCTGCGGGCACATCTAAAAACCATCCTGACAACCTTGGCCGATCTGGCCCCGACACTGAAAGGCACGACATGAGCGATCCGCGCAAAAACACCCGTGACGTTTATCCCGCCACCGGCACCGAACTGACCGCCAAGAGCTGGCTGACCGAAGCCCCCCTGCGGATGCTGATGAACAACCTGCATCCCGATGTGGCCGAGAACCCGCATGAGTTGGTGGTTTACGGCGGCATTGGCCGTGCGGCGCGGACGTGGAAGGACTACGACCAGATCGTCGCCTCCCTGCGTGCGCTGGAAGAGGACCAGACACTGCTGGTGCAATCTGGCAAGCCGGTTGGTGTATTCCAGACCCACAAAGACGCGCCGCGCGTGCTGATCGCCAACTCCAACCTCGTGCCACATTGGGCGAATTGGGATCACTTTAACGAACTCGATAAAAAGGGTCTGGCGATGTATGGCCAGATGACCGCTGGTTCGTGGATCTACATCGGCTCTCAGGGCATCGTCCAAGGCACCTATGAAACCTTCGTCGAGGCCGGTCGCCAGCACTACGGTGGTGATCTCAAAGGCAAATGGATCCTGACCGGCGGCCTTGGCGGCATGGGCGGGGCGCAGCCCTTGGCGGCGGTCATGGCGGGCGCTTGCTGCCTTGCGGTCGAATGCAACCCCGACAGCATCGATTTCCGTCTGCGCACCCGCTACGTTGATGAAAAGACCGACAGTCTCGACGAAGCGCTTGAGATGATCGAGCGCTGGACGGCGGCGGGCGAAGCGAAATCCGTGGCACTCTTGGACAATGCGGCGGATGTCTTCCCCGAATTGGTCAAACGTGGTGTACGGCCCGACATCGTGACCGACCAGACCTCTGCCCATGACCCGGTGAACGGCTACCTGCCGCAGGGTTGGAGCATGGCCGACTGGCGCGAGAAGCGCGAAAGCGACCCCAAAGCGGTCGAAAAAGCCGCCCGCGCCTCGATGAAAGTGCATGTCAAAGCGATGGTGGACTTCCACGCCGCAGGCATCCCCACGGTGGATTACGGCAACAACATCCGCCAGATGGCGCTGGAAGAAGGGCTCGACAACGCCTTCGACTTCCCCGGCTTTGTCCCCGCCTATATCCGCCCACTGTTCTGCCGTGGCGTCGGCCCCTTCCGCTGGGCGGCGCTTTCGGGCGATCCGGAGGACATTTACAAGACCGATGCCAAGGTAAAGGAAATCTTGGCCGAGGACAGCCACCTACACAACTGGCTCGACATGGCCCGCGAACGCATCTCCTTCCAAGGGCTGCCCGCGCGGATCTGCTGGGTCGGCCTTGGCGTGCGCCACAAACTGGGACTGGCGTTTAACGAGATGGTCCGCAATGGCGAACTCAGCGCGCCCATCGTCATTGGCCGCGACCACCTCGACAGCGGCTCTGTCGCCTCTCCCAACCGTGAGACGGAAGCGATGAAAGACGGCTCTGACGCGGTGTCGGACTGGCCGCTGCTGAATGCGCTTCTCAACACCGCGTCGGGCGCGACGTGGGTCTCGCTGCACCACGGTGGCGGCGTCGGCATGGGCTTCTCACAACACTCCGGCATGGTGATCTGCTGTGACGGCACCGAAGACGCAGACCGCCGCATTGAGCGGGTGTTGTGGAACGATCCGGCTACCGGGGTGATGCGCCACGCCGACGCGGGCTATGACGAAGCGCTGGACTGTGCGCGTGAAAACGGCCTGAACCTGCCCGGCATCTTGGGCGCGGCTGACTAAACGCTCCGCCTCTGCCTCCGGCCACTTGCTGGGGGGCAGAGGCATTGCACTGGCCAGGCGTGCCATTCGGGAAAAGTCAATGAACGCAGCCCTCTGCGGCTTCTACCATGGTCCCGCGCAAAACCCTGTGGCATGCTGCAAAACATGGAAAAGCTGCACCACAAAATCCGCCTGCTCTACACGGGCCACAGCACCCGCGCACGGCGGTTTCGCTTTGGGCTGATCGGTTTCGACATTGTGACGATCATCTATTTCATCGTCACTGTCGCCCTCCCCGAGACGCCAGCGATGACTGTCCTGAACGCTCTGCTGGGGGGAGTCATCGTCATGGATTTCTCTGCCCGTCTTTGGATTTCGCATAACCGGAGGCGCGAGATCATGCGGATCTATACGCTTGCCGATATCGCGGTGGTATTGTCCTTGCTGCTGGCCCCCTTCATCTCCGGCAACCTAGCGTTTCTACGGGTCCTCAGAGGCTTGCGCCTGATCCACGCCTACCACCTGCTGCGCGACCTGCGGCATGAGAGCCACTTTTTCCGGAAACACGAAGACGCGATCCTCGCGGCGGTGAACCTCTTTGTCTTTATCTTCGTGACGACCTCGCTGGTCTTTGTCTTGGCCTTTGGTCCGAGATCGGGTCCGGCGGGCTATATCGATGCGCTCTATTTCACCGTGGCCACGCTGACGACAACCGGCTTTGGCGACATCACGATGACCACACCGGGCGGCAAGCTCCTGTCTGTCTTCATCATGGTCTTTGGCGTCGCACTTTTCGTGCAGCTGGCGCGAGCGATTTTTCAGCCGTCCAAGATCAAATACAAATGCCCCGTTTGCAGTCTGAATCGGCACGAAACCGATGCGATACACTGCAAACATTGCGGCGAGCCGATCAAGATTGAAACCGAGGGGGACGCGGGGGCGTAATCTCAGCGCTCCTTCACGTTTCCACCCCGCTCTTCGTCTCCAGCGCGCGCAGTTCAGGCCGTTCGTTTACTGAAACATTGTCGATATTCTCATTGGTAAAGCCGCGTATCAGCGAGGGGATCATCATGCAGACCAATATAAAAATCGGCAGGCCGACCACGGTGATAACCTGCTGCAAAGCGGTCAAACCCGCGTCGCCTGTCAGGACGATCAACATCGCCGCCACAAGCCCTTCGGCCACGCCCCAAAACACCCGCTGACGCACCGGGCCGGGTTTGGCATGGCCGGTGCAGAGCATGTCGACCACCAGCGATGCCGAGTCTGAAGACGTCGCAAAGAAGATGGCAACAATGACCACGGCGAAACCCTGAACGAATTGCGTAAAGGGGAAGTGCTCAAGGAAAGCAAAGATCGCCAGCGGCACGCTTTCGGATACCGCCCGGCTGATCTCTCCCGCTTGGTCGCCCAAGGCGGTACGGGCGGCAGCGCCGATGCCGTCGAAATGCATCGCCTGCCAGCCGAAAATGGAGAACCAAACCAAAGTGAAGGCCGTGGGCGCAAGAAGCACGCCGAAAACGAACTCTCGGACCGTCCGACCGCGCGAAATACGCGCAACGAAAAGCCCGATAAAGGGGGACCAAGTGACCGTCCACGCCCAGTAGAACACGGTCCAATTCCCCTGCCAGCCCCAATCTTGGTTAGAGGGGTTTTGGTTTGCCAACATGTCGTTCCAAAAGGCCAACCGGGGGAGGTTTTCGAGGTAGAGCCCCACGGTCTCCACCATGCCGCGCAGCAAAAACAAGGTGGAGCCGGTCACCAGCACGAAGATCATCAGGACCACCGCCATGCCGATGTTGAGGTTCGACAAAAGCTTCACGCCCTTATCCAGCCCCACAACAATGGACCCCACCGCCACCATCGTCAGCACCGACAGGATCGCGATTTTCAGAAACGTATTGGCGTCCCAGCCAAAGAGCGCCGAGAGCCCTGCAGCGATTTGCGAGGACCCCAACCCAAGCGAAACCGCAACGCCAAAGATCGTGCCGAGAATGGACGCGATATCAATGGCTTTCCCGATCGGCCCGTGAATACGGTCGCGCAGCAAAGGATAAAAGACCGAGCTGACCCGAACCGGCAGATCATAGCGGTTGATGAAATAGGCAAAGGCCAGACCGGGCAGCGTGAAGATCGTCCAAGTGTGCAGGCCAAGGTGATAGATCGCGATTGAGATTGCGTCTTTGGCGGCTTGCTCGGAATAGGGTTCCACCCCCGGCAGCGGCGGGGCGGAAAAATGGCTAATCGGCTCCGCCACGCCCCAGAACATCAACACGGTCCCGATCCCGCCCGCAAAAAGCATGGTAAACCACGACAGGTTTGAATACTCAGGCGTCGATCCGGTTGGCCCCAAGCGGATGTGACCATGCTGAGACATGGCGGCCCAGATCAGAAAACCCAGCCAGACATTGACCCCCAAAATGAAAAACCAGCCAAGGTTGGTGACCACCCAAGCGCGCCCTGCGGCAAATGCGCTGCCGATGGCATCTGGCGCGGCGATGAGCACTATGACAAAAGCAACGGTCAGGCCCGCAGAAATAAAAAAGATGGTCGGGTCGGTCTTGAGGCCGAGGCGTCGCGCTAGGTTTTCCACAGTGGCTCCCTTCGTGGGGGTGACCTTGCTGCGAAACATCAAGGCCGATCAGGTGGTTAACGATTGAATGGCCGGTGCCGTTCCGAATAGGATGGCTGAAAATTTTACCGGACCTGCCCATGTTGCGGCGGTCTGTGCTTTATCACCTCTCATCATCAGGCGCGTCTGACCGTGGCAAGCATGCTTCTGCTGCCCCGGCATGCGTCCTACGGCATCACCAAATGCCGATATCGGGTTGAAAAATAGATAAATTTTAGGCAAGAGACAACGACATTCCGTCCCCTCCTTGATCAGCTTTCCGGTATTGCTCATGTCCAAACCCGTCACATCATTGGCAAGCCGTGTGGCGGATCAGTTGCGGGATCAACTGACCTTGGGTGAGCTTTTACCCGGCCAGCGCCTGTCCGAGGAAGCGCAGGCGCAGCGCATGGCCGTATCACGCAATACGCTCAGAGAAGCCTTCCGGATGCTGACCCATGACGGCTTGCTCGTCCATGAGGCCAACCGCGGTGTGTTCGTCGCAACCCCGTCGCTCGATGCGATCATCGACATCTACCGCGTGCGGCGCTGCGTTGAGATTCCGGTCCTGAAAGCCGCACATCCGCATCATCCCGCTGTCGCCCATATGGCCGCCGCTGTTGAGGCCGGGCGGCGCAGCAAGGACCAGGAGGATTGGCGCGGTGTGGGCAATGCCAATATGGATTTCCACGCCGCCATCGTGGATTTGGCCGACAGCCCGCGATTGACTGCTTTCTACGGCAACCTATCGGCGGAACTGCGGCTGGTCTTTGTGGCTCTTGGCACCGCGCGGTGGCTGCATATGCCCTATATTGAGATGAACAGCGCGATCCTCAAACGCCTTCAAGACGGCTCGGGGGCCGAGGCCGCCGATCTGCTAGAGACCTATCTTGCTCAGTCTGAACGCACGGTGCTTGCCGCCTTTAGCGACTGCAACCGCAGCTAACCTCTCAAACGCTGCCCAAGCGCTGCCAAGCGTCATGGGCGGCCAAGACAGTGTGCATCTGCGCATCGTGACCGGCGATGAAAGCTGCGCCATAGAGGGTTTCATCAGGGTATTCCGTGATCAAGGTCAGCGGCACGCTATGGCGGTCATCCTCGTGAATGTAGCAGGGAAAGCCGTTGATCATCTCAAAACCGGTCTCGCCCGCATGGAGCCGGTAAAGATCGATCTGGCGCTTGTTGAAGTCTGCCAATCCCGGCACGTCCATCAGCCTTTGGGTCACGTCTTGGGTCAACTGACGGGCGACACCGGCCCAATCGGGCAGATGGCGCATGATCAAGAAGAACCCCTTTGGCACCGTCCACATCGCGAAACCGCGGGGGATATAGCCGGTCATGGGGCGGGTCCATTCATGGGCGGGATAGCCGTGCAAATTGATATGAAGCAATGCGCCCGAGCGCTGCTCGGCCTCTTGACGGATGGCCTTTTCATAAAGCGCGCGCGGTGTCGCGCGGTACTCCAGATCATCGCCAAGCGCCGTATAGCGTGCCGCATGAAGCATGTGACGCGGGGTGAGCGCGGCCAATCTGCCATGCAAGGCATAGCCGTCCGGGTTCTCCATAGGCGAGATCACGAAATCCGCCTCCTCTCTCGCCAAGCGATGCGCGGCCCGCAGAGCACCGACCACAGGCGTGGTTTCATTGGCGTGCTGACCTGCTGAGATCATAACGGGTTTGCCCCGGCCCGCATGGTGATGGGCCAGCACTTCGCGCCCGGCGCGGCTGGTCGTGCGGAACGCGTCGCCACCGATCTTTTCCAACTCTGCTCCGATCTCCGCGATCGACAGGGGCGCTGTCGCCTGTTCCAAGGGCTGGGCCACTCCGCCCCGGTCGGCAGTGTGATAGGGGCGCATTGTGACGCTGATCTGCGCGGTGTCCCCCTGCTGGACCTCTGGCACGATCTGGCCGGGCTGAAGGTGGCGGTCGCCAAGGTCGCGGCCAGAGTGGCGTTGGAAGAACTCCAGACAGGAGAAATAGAGGTCCTCATGCAGCGCTTCGACAAGGCTCACGACCTCGTCGTCATAGCCAAGGTCGAAATCCGCCGCCGGGACTGTAGCACTGATGTTCAGCTCTTCAAAATAGGGTTCTTGATCGCCCCAGTCATGCGCGGTGACGGCGCTCATGGCGCCGTGAAACAACTGTTCGTAGTCGGTCTCTAACCGCACTGCGCCTGCGTCATCAATCAACCAGCCCGTTGGCGATAAAACCTGCTCTCCGACGTGATCGGCATGGAGTCGGTTAGGGGCCAAAACATCATGCTGTTCTTCCCCGTCCGGATAGGTCAACCGCACCTGATAGCAGGTGCCAGACGCGCCCTTTTCAAAGGTCATCGTGGCATCTGGATAGAGCGCCGCCAGAGGGTAGGTTTCGAGCAAAAACCGGTTCGGCACGGCGGCTTCATGATGCGGCCATAGGATATGCGCGGCCGTGAAGCCGGGGCGCGCCTCTTCGAGAAAGAAATGCAACAGCGGTTTATACGCACTGCGAATCCGCGCGCTGATCCCCCTCGCGGCCAGTTGTTCTTCAGCCTGACGTCGCGCGGCCCGGTCGTCAAATGTCCACGCCTCAAACGGGCCTTGCGCCTGCGCCACCAAGGTATCAAGCGTGCGCTGCGCGGAAAACTGATAGATCATTTCTGTGTTCTCCCCGTGGGGTCAAGCGTATCACGCAGCCAGTCGCCCAAAAGGTTCAGGCCCAAGACTGTCAGCAAAATGGCGACGCCGGGAAAGACACTGACCCACCATGCATTCTGCAGATAGGTCCGCCCATCCGCCAGCATCCCGCCCCAGCTGGGGATCGTTGGATCGACGCCCAGCCCAAGGAAGGTCAGGCTGCTTTCGAGCAAAATGTTATTGGCCACGTTCAGCGTCATCAGCACGACGACCGGCCCCATCAGATTGGGCAGCAGGTGGCTCATGATGATGTTGCGGTTCTTCACGCCAATGGCGCGGGCGGCCAGAACGAATTCCCGGTCGCGCAGCGCCAAGACCTGCGCCCGCACCAGACGGGCATATTGCACCCATTGCGACACAATGAGCAGGATGATGGTATTGGTCAGGCTCCCACCCACGATGGCGATGATGGTGATCGCCAAAAGGATGAACGGCAGCGCCAGCTGCACATCGGCAAAGCGCATGACGATGATGTCCCAGACACCTCGGTAATAGCCCGCGATCAGCCCCATCAGCACGCCGACCACCACGGAGCCAAGGACGGACAGAAAGCCAACCTTGAGCGAAATCCACCCGCCGACAAAAATCCGCGCCATGACATCGCGACCTAAGGGATCGGTGCCGAGGAGATGATCGGGCCGCTCGAACGGCGGCACCAGACGCGCCATCAGATCAATGGCGCCCACATCGGGAAACAGCCAACGCGACAGCAGCACGCCGATCACGATAAAGGTTGTCAGGCCAGCGCCGAGGATGAATTCAAGCGACCAGTAGCGGGATTGGAAAAATGCGGTCATGGACTTACTCCGTCCGAATTCGGGGGTCGATCAGCCCGTAGGCGATATCGACCAAAAGGTTCACCATCACGATCAGCGTAGACAGGATCATGATAACGGATTGCAGAACCGGGTAGTCCCGCGCGGCCACGGCATCAAAAGCCAGACTGCCCATGCCGGGCCAGTTGAACACCCGTTCCACCACAACGATCCCGCCCAGCAGGCCGCCGAATTGCAGGCCAAGGAAAGTGATCAAAGGGATCGCAGAGTTGCGCAGAGCATGTTTGTACAGAACGCTGCGCTCTGACAGCCCCTTGGCGCGGGCCACCATCACATATTGCGACTGCATGACTTCGAGCATCGAAGTGCGCACCAGCCGCACGTTGGTCGCCGTCAGGATGACCCCCATGGTCAGCGCAGGCATCACCAAAGTTGCCCAGCCGGTCATGCCGCTGGGGGGCAGCAGATGCAGGGTGATTGAGAAAAGCAGCACCAGCATCGTCGCCAGCCAGAAGTTCGGAAAGGACAGGCCGACCAGCGACAGGATGCGGATCACCTGATCCTCCCATTTGCCGCGCCGGATGGCGGCCCGGATACCCAGAGGGATCGAGATCACGATCGACACCAGCAGCGACGAAAAGGCCAGCAACAGCGTGGCGGGCAAGGCGCCTGCGATGAGGGTCGATACTTCGGTGCCGCCAAGGAAACTGCGGCCAAAGTCCCATGTAAACAGACCCGACAGGGTCGCCAGATACTGTTTTAGAAACGGCTCGTTCAGGCCCAGCCCCTCGCGGATGCGTTCAAGATCGGCCTCGGTGATATCCGTGGCCCCCTGTGCCACGATCAATGCCGGATCGCCCGTCATACGCACCGCGACAGAGACGATCAGCGTGACAACGACGACAACGAAAATGGCCTGGGCCAGACGTTTTAAGAGGAAACCGGCCATGAAAGAACCCCACGAGGTATTAGGAAGAAGACCCGCGGCGGCAGCAGACCTGCCCCGCCGCGGTGGTTTGCTTTACTCGACCGACACTTTGTCCAGACGCAGACGGTTGTCCGGTGCCGGTTCAAAGTTCTGGACGCGCTTGTTGATCGCGTAGATCGCGTTCATGTTGTAGAGCGGCATCTCCAGCGCACGATCGGCGGCATAGGCGGCGATCTCTTGCAGCACCTTTTCCCGCTCGGCTTGGTCCGTCATGGGGCGCTGCTTTTCGAGCATCGCGTCCAGTTCGGCATCGCTGTCGTAGGGGTTCCACTTTTGACCGGTGTGATACATCGCATAGGCGGTGTTGTCGTAGTCAAAGGTCCAACCGCCCCAGCTTTGCTGGAACATCTCGCCGGTTTTGCCCTGCGGAATGATGTCGTTCAGCAGAACGTTGGTCTCATAGGGTTTGATCGTGGCGTTTACACCGGCCATCGACAGATAGGCGGCCACGGCCTGCGCAACCTCGTTAAAGGTGGCGTCATTGCCGCGGGTGTTGATCTCCACGCTGGCGCCGGGTTCGACACCGGCTTCTTTGAGCAGCGCCTTGGCCTTTTCAAGATCGTAGGGCAGCGGCTCCATGCTCTCGTCATAGCCAAAGGACCGCGCCCCTTGGAAAGACGCGATGACCGAGGCTTGCCCGGCCAGAATGGTATCCACGATGGCATTGCGGTCTACCGCCATGATCAGCGCTTTGCGCACGTTTTCATCGGCAGTGATGCCATTGCCGGTGTTGAACCGCAGCGCGGTCACGGTTGGGCCGGGGGTCGAGATGATCTCAAGGTTCTCAGCCGCTTCGATGGTCGGGATCATGCCCACCGGAACGGAAGGCGGGATCACCACGTCAACGCCGCCGGACTGAAGCTCAGCCAGCGCTGTCGAAGGCTCTGCGATAAAGCGGTAGTCAACCTCGGAAAGCTCCGGCGCGCCGCCCCAGTAGTCTTCGTTGGCGGCCAAGGATGCGCCCACTTTCGGCGAATAGGAGGTCATTTTGAAAGGACCGGTGCCGACCGGTTTGATGTTGAACTCCGCATCACCCACTTCGGCGATATACTGCGGCGGCACGATCATGGCGCCGTAACCGGCCAGTTTGGTCAGCAGAACCGGGTCAGGCTGGGTCAGGTGGAAATCGACGGTGGTCTCGTCGATGATTTCGACCTCTTTAATCGAGGTGTAGTTGGCCTGCTGCGGCCCCTTGGCACCCTCTTCGCCCAGCAGACGTTCAAAGGTGAATTTCACGGCTTCGGCGTTGAACGGCTCACCGTTGTGGAAAGTCACGCCTTCGCGCAACTCAAAGCGGATGCGCATGCCTTCATCAAGGGTTTCCCAAGATGTCGCGAGCGCGGGCACAAGCTCCATGTCCGGGCCACGATAGGTGAGACCTTCGAAAACGTTGGTCGCCAGCGACGCCCAGTTGATCAGGAAGGTATCGATGGGGTCCCAGCTGCCGGGGTCTTGGGGCGAGGATACGGTGATCTTGCCGTCGGCCAGCGCGGGCGCGGCAAAGCCGGTCGCGGTGAGCGCCAGCGCAATCGCTGTTGCTGTCAGTGTCTTTTTCATGTGGTCTTTCCTCCGTTGAATAAGGTCAATCGCATCAGTGGCGTGCGACGAAATGGCCCTTGGCGATTTCGTCATAGACGGCTGTCGCGGGGCGGTCCCCTGCCCGTCTCGTGGCTGAGGGAAGCTCGCCGCTCAGCGGCTCCCGTTCGCGTTTGGCGGTTGGATCGGGGTTTGGCACAGCGGACAAAAGCCGCCGGGTGTAGGGATGCGCGGTATTTTCAAAAACCTGCCTGCGGCTGCCCAGCTCGACAATCTGACCGAGGTAAAGCACCGCCACACGGTGGCTGATCTTTTCGACCACCGCCATGTCATGGCTGACGAAAAGAAACGCGATGCCCTCTTCTTTTTGCAAGTCCATGAACAGGTTGATGACCTGCGCCTGAATGGACACGTCCAAGGCCGAAAGCACCTCATCCGCGATAATCAAACGTGGCTTTCCGGCCAGCGCGCGGGCAATGCAAATCCGCTGCCGCTGCCCGCCAGAGAACTGATGCGGATAGCGTTCGGCCACATCTGCCGGCATCCCGACCCGTTCGAGCAACTCACTCACGCGGCGTTTCGTGTCGCGCTCGTTGTCAATCAGCCCATGTGTGCGGATCGGCTCAGCCACGGACCAGCCGACAGTCTGGCGCGGGTTGAGCGAGGCGAAGGGATCTTGGAAGATATACTGAATATCGCGCCGCAGCTTTTGCCGCTCCGACAGGTTCATCGCCGCCATATCGCGCCCGTCAAAGGTGATCCTGCCCTTGGTCGGCTCGACCAGTTGCATCACGGTGCGCGCAATCGTGGACTTGCCCGAGCCGCTTTCGCCGACCAGCGAAATCGTCTCACCGGGGTAGACGTCCAAGGTCGCGTTCGACACCGCCGGGACGTAATGCGTCGTGCGGCCATACCATGTCTTTTTAATATCGAAATCGACCGACATATCGCGGACCGAGAGCAGCGGCGCACCATCGGTCTGCGCGGTGTCTTGAACCCGCGTCTCGCCCACCAACTCTGGCTGGCCATCGACCAGCACCGTCAGCGGGGTTTTGTAGGGAAAGTCCTGCCCTTCGGTCGACCCCAGCTTTGGCACTGCTGAGAGCAGGCTGCGGGTATAGGGGTGCTCTGGCTGCGCGAAAATGCGTTTGACCGGCCCCTCTTCGACCTTCTCGCCCTTCCACATCACCACGACATCATCCGCAATTTCCGCCACCACGCCCATGTCATGGGTGATAAAGATGATTGACATGCCCATCTCGGCCTGAAGATCACGCAGGATATCGAGGATTTGCGCTTGGATCGTCACGTCGAGCGCGGTGGTCGGCTCATCCGCGATCAGCAGTTTTGGGCGGCAGGCCACGGCAATGGCAATCATCACACGCTGGCGCATGCCGCCTGAAAGTTGATGCGGGTAGCGCTTGAGCATCGCATCGGCATCGGGCAGGCGCACGAGGCTGAGCAATTTCGCCGCTTCGGCAAGGGCCGCTTCGCGTGACAAGCCATTGTGCAACATCAGGATTTCCGCAATCTGCTCGCCAATCGTATAGACTGGGTTGAGCGAGGTCATCGGCTCCTGAAAAATCATCGCGATGTCTTTGCCGCGGATTTTCCGGGCCTCGTCTTGGGTCAGGTCAAGCAGATTGAACTCACCACCCTCGCCCTCCAGCACAATGCGCCCGGCATCGTAGCTGGCACCCGTCAGGTCGGCCAAACGCATGATCGATAAAGAGGTCACGCTCTTGCCGGACCCGCTTTCACCCACCACAGCCACGGTGCGGCCTTTGCCCACCGAAAAGCTCAGCCTGTCGATCACGCGGCTCTTGCCGAACGAGACAGAAAGCCCCTCAACCGACAGAACTTGCGGAGAAGATAAGTCTTTCATGAGGCCCTCAGTCATGCAGTGGTCACGTCTGTTCGTGGAAACACGCGCGGCGCGTGCCTGCCCCAACGTGAAGTTTGGCCCATCAATCTGATCAAGGGGATGAATGTCAATACAATCCGAGCATTTTAGCCCTACAGGAATGTCTGTATTGTTGAACAATATGATGGGATTGATACCGCCGATCGCGCCAAGGCACTGCCATTTTCGACAGGCGATTGACACAGACGCCCGCAAACCCCACCACCTAAGGATGAGAGTCTGGTTAACCATCTTGACGTTTCTCTGCGTGCAGGCTGCTTGGGCCGAGCCGCCGGATCGCTCCTGCTCCAGCACGAAATGGGGCCACTCCCACTGTATCCGCAACGCGCATTTCGTCTATGACACCTGCAACGCCATTGCGGTATTCTCAAAGCGTCATGGACTGGACGAAAACTTCTTTGCCCGTCTGATCTGGCAGGAAAGCCGATTTGACCCCAACGCCCTTAGCCACGCTAACGCCCGTGGCATCGCGCAGTTCATCCCCTCGACTGCTGCACTGCGCGGTTTGGCTGATCCCTACAACCCCGCAGATGCGCTGGAACATTCCGCGCAGTATCTGGCCGAAATGGTGCGCCGCTATGGCAACGAAGGATTGGCGGCGATCGGCTACAACGGCGGCGAGCGCCGGGTCGAAGGCTTTTTACAAGGCGGTGGTTTGGCGGATGAAACGATTGCCTATGTGCCGATCATCACCGGGTTGGACGCGGAAACATGGCGCGATGCACCGCCCGAAAACCCCGATTTCCGGTTGTCCAAATCCGACGATTTTCTGCCCGCCTGCTACGCCATGGGCAAGGCCCGCCGCTTGACCCCGCTGAAACTGCCGGAACCGCCACTGAAACCTTGGGGCGCACAGGTGGCCTTTGGCAAATCAAGGGCGCAGGCCCAAGCCGCCTATGACCGGCGCGTGGCCCGTTGCAAGGCACCGCTGGCGGGAGAAAAGCCGGATTACATCAAGATCAAACACCGGGCCAGCCGACAAAAGGGGTTTGTGATGGCGCGGATTGGTCGCAATAACCGCGCAGCGGCTGACAGGCTTTGCGCGGCGGTGCGTGACGCGGGCTGCGCTTGCGCTGTGTTCGCCAATAAGTAACTACCTCTTTAGGATGACCGGCTGGTCACAGGCCGATCAGCCCCCGAGCGCGACCAGATGATTGTCCCAAGCCCGGTCGGCCCTTCCAAGCGGTGAAAGCCCCGCCATGTCGCCGCGCAGCAGCCCGCCCAGACCGTCTGTGGCGACAAACCCCTCTGCGCCCGGTGCCAGACCGCAGATGTCAGCGCGGCGGTGCGCGACCTTGAACTGGCCCTCGGTATCAAAGACATGCAACCGCCCCCCACGCGGCGAGGTGATGCCGACAGCATCGCCGTGGGCCGTATAGGCGACACTGCCCGCGTAGCCGTCCATTGCCAGTTGTTCGACCAAATCCGCCTCGGCCAGCACCGGACGGCTGCCGCGTCGATGAAGGCCCAAAAGCGGTCCCGCAGCACCCGGAGCACCTTGCCACTGCATGGCGAAAGCCACCTGCCCATCAGGAGCCAGCGCCAGATGACGGATCGAGCTCTGCCGCCATTCGGGGGCCAGCTCAACCTGATCCAGCAGCGTCCCATCAAGCTTGAGATAGGATAGATTGGGGCGCATCGTCTCCAGATTGAGCTTTTCGCGGCCCCGGTCCGGATGGGTGCGGATGCCGCCATTGGCGACGGCCAAGATATCATCAGACCACGCCCGGATTTCATGCGGTCCAACCCCGCCCGAGGGGATCTCGCCAATCCGGGCATAGCCCCGCGACCGCGACCAAAGCCCGATCCGCCCTGTGCCGCTGTCGATGTCATTCTCGCTGGTGGCAAGGATCTCCCCGCCATTAAGGAACGCGCCATGGCCGTAGAAATGACGGCCCGAGGGCGCGTCTAACTGGTGGCGCAGGCTTCCGCTCAGGCAGTCGATCACCAAAGCAAAACGGCCGGGACGCCGGGCAAAGGCGACGGCTTCGGGGGCGGTGGGATGGGCGGTGGCGGCATGGCCCCGCTTGGGCAAGGCGATGCGAAACAGATCACGCCCTGCCGGGTCCAGTCCAAACAGTGCATAACGCCCGTTTGGTTCACGTGCGGCAGCGAGAAAGGCTGGGTTTCCCACATCGGCCCAACTGGGCCGGGGCAAGCTCAGTGCCGCAAGACCCGCAAGAAAGTGGCGGCGCGAGGGCATCAATCGCCATCCGTCGCGTTAAAGCCCACGGACACGCCAAGTGCGGGGGCGATCTCTTGGGCGACGGCGCTGCTGATTTTGCTCACAAGCGTTTGTAAGGCTTCGACCCGCAAACGGCCAACTGGGTCAGCAACGCCTGCGAAGACCGGATCGTCCAAGATCTCTGCCTTGTCCAACGCTGCCGCAAAGGCCGCTTCGGTCTGCGGGATGGGCGCATCCGACAGGCTGCGGGCCAATCCGCGCAGCGCTTCTAGTGACAAGATGACATTGCGCAGGGATCGGCCAGAACGGCGGGCTTCGGCAACCCGCGGCTTGGGGGCGTCGAATGTTCCCATCGGTCGGCCAAGACGCTGATCCGCGATAAATTCGAGGCCTGTCGACAGCGCCGTGTAGAGCGCCTGTACGGCCTCGCGTTCGCTTAGAAAGCGTGTGTTGCCGTCGGCCCCGGCGCTGCGCAGGCTCTGGGCGAACCCCTCGCGCCACTCGGTGTCGACCTCTCGCGCCAGAACGGCGAGATCGTGCGTCATAGCGCGGGCCAGCGTGCAACTGTAGCTGCCCTCGGCATAGCCCGCCAAGGCGTCGTCATAGAGCACCCGCTCCAAGGCAAAAAGCCCGCGCCCGGCGACGGAAACCTCGGCAAAGCCTTCTGGCGTCTGTGCGGCTGGGTCTTTATCCGCGATGAGCTTGGCCACGGTGCGCCCAACCATGCCGCGTGAATCGGGCCAGAAACCAATGGTCAGCCCGCGGCCTGCCTCTTCCAGCGGACCGAGGGACAGATGCGCGATGCCGAGCCAAGCGTCGAATGTCTTTTGATAGGCCGGGCGCAGGCTGGGCGCGGTACAGTCCGCGCGCGCGGCGGTGTCCAGCGCTGCGGCGGCCTGCGCAAAGGCGGCGGTACCGGGAAGTGCATGGTCTTCGATCACCTCTTCCACCCCGGCAAAGGCTGGCGTGAGGGACAGGCAAAAGGCAGCGGTCAGAAGCAGGCGCATTACAGGCTCTCCAGATAACGGATCAGGGCGTCGCGGTCGGCCTTGGGCATCTCTACAACAGCATCGCGAGACGCCTGCGCTTCACCGCCGTGCCACAGCACAGCTTCGAGAAGCGACCGCGCCCGCCCGTCATGCAGGAACTGCGTGTGGCCATTGACCTGTTCGGTCAAGCCAATACCCCAAAGCGGTGCGGTGCGCCACTCTCGGCCAGAGGCGCGGCCTTCGGGCCGGTTGTCGGCCAGCCCGTCGCCCATGTCATGCAGCAGCAGATCGGTCATGGGCCAGATCAACTGAAAACTTTGCTCAGGCTGGTCTGTCAGACGGTGAGTTACGAATTTCGGGCTGTGGCAGGCCGAACAGCCCGTTTGATAAAACAGCGCCTTGCCGCGCAACACCTCGGGATCGTCGACGTCCCGCCGCGCTGGCACGGCAAGGTTGCGACTGTAGAAGGTCACAAGGTCGAGCCCTTCGGCGTCAATCTCAGTGCCACGCGCATCCCCGTCGCCATGCGGCGCGTTGCGGCAGGCTTCTTGCTCAGGAGTGCAATCGCCCCAAGGGTCAGCGAAAATCGGTGAGGAGATACCAATGTCCCCGGCAAAGGCGCTGGCTGATTGCTCCCGAATGGTTGGCGCGCCGGCTTTCCAGCCAAAGCGCCCCAGCATTGGCCGTTCATGCTCAAAGGACCAGACCACCTGCGCACGGCCTGAAATTCCATCACCATCGGCATCCTCAGGATCCGCGAGAGCGAGGATATCTGCGGCGGGAATAGCTTCCAGCAGCCCCAAGCCAATCATCGGCGGCGCGACGCGGGGGCTGAGCATCGCCCCTTCGGCCAGCGGACCATAGCCCAGATCTTCTGCCGTGTAGGTCGGGCGGCGCAGGGTTGCTGTTTCCCCATCTGACAGGGGGACCACAAATTCCTCATAGCTGATCCCCAAGCGGTATTCGGCGCGAAGCCCCGGCACGGCGACATCTTGCAGTTGCCCGCCATAGATCGGGTCGGGCCGCGTGCGGGGAGGCTCATCCCCGACAGAGAGCAAAAACGCTTCGATCTCGCTCATCGCCTCTTGCGGGGACGCGGGGACAGAGATGCGCAGGAACATCGATGTGGCGTCGTCCTGCGGCCCTTCGGGCGGATGCCCGCGCCCGTCTTTAAGATGGCAGCGCTGGCAGGACCGCGCGTTATAGAGCGGCCCGACCCCGTCTGAGGCCAGCGTGGAAGACGGCGATGACACCCAGAGCTTTCTAAACAGCCCGTTGCCCACCTTAAAATCCAACTCCCGCGCAAAGGGGATATTGGCCGAGGGCAGCGAAAAGGCGTCGGCGGTGGTCCGAGCACGCACGGTGGCGGCGCCTGCCAAGTTGGTCTCAAAAGGTTCGGGCTTGTCGAATTGCGTGGGCGGCGCGGTGACGGAGGCAATGCGCGCCCGCTCAGCCGCGCTGCGTGGCACTGTGTTCAAATGGGGCGCGGCCAGCGCGTCGCTCCCCGGCTCAAGCGCCAAGCCCGGTAGCGCGGTGAGGCCTGCCACCACCCCGGCGGCCAGTGCCACCGATGGGCCGCTTAAACGGATCGGTTTTCGGAAACGCGACATGGTCGGGTCAGCCTTTTTGCCTACAGACGCCTGCGCGTCCGGTCGGTTAGGCCGGGCCTCGCAAGCCCCGGCCCCCACTAATTACTCGAACACGGCGTTCGGGTCATCAAGGCTGTCGGAGCCTTCGAACGCAAGCGCGCCTGTCCCCAGCACCGTCACCGCCCGCTCAATCGCGCGGGTTTGATCCACCAGCGCGTCAACCGCGCTCATGATCAAGGCCTCGCCCTCGGCATTGCCGCGTGCCAGCATCATGTCATAGCTAAACCCAGCCTCTGCCGCTGTTTTGATCTGAGCCAGTTCAACCATTGTGGTGTTCAGACGGTCGCGCAGGTCTTGATCGACCGTGGCATCTGCTGCGGCCACAAGGTCTGACAGTGATGGTCCGGATACGACAGAGCCGTCCACGCGTAGGTATTCCCCCAGATAGACGTTCCGCACGCCCAGCCCGTCGTAATAGTGGCTGTTGTGGGTGTTGTCGGAGAAGCAGTCATGCTCCTCTTCGGGGTCGTTCAGCATCACGCCGAGTTTCATGCGCTCGCCCGCCTGCTCGCCATAGGACAGCGACCCCATCCCGGTCAGGATCGCGTTAATCCCTGCGGTTTCATCTTCCAGCACCGCTTGGCGCGCCGCGCCCCCCTCGGCCCATTGATCTGCCATCCACACCAGATCGCTCACCAGCAGATCAGTTGCCGCTTTGAGGTAATCCCCGCGCCGATCACAATTGTCATTGGTGCAGTCAGCGCCGGTGGCGTAATCGGTCCAAGGCCGGTTGCCCGCGCCAAAATCCGTTCCGTTCAGGTCCTGCCCCCAAAGCAGAAATTCGATGGCATGATAGCCCGTGGCGACGTTGGATTCGATGGCGCCGGCCTCATGCAGTTGGCCTTCCAAAAGCGCGGGGGTGATCTGTGCCGCGTCGACCTCTTCTCCGCCCAGTGTGAACACCGGATTGGCCACCACATTAAGCGCCGCGAGAGCGTTTTCATCAGAAACGCCGCCATAGGACGCGTCAACGTAATCAATCAGCCCCTCGTCCAGCGGCCAAGCGTTCACCTTGCCTTCCCAATCGTCAACGATCGCATTGCCGAAGCGGAAGACTTCCGTCTGTTGGTAGGGCACCCGCGCCGCGAGCCATGCCGCCCGCGCGGCCTGAAGCGCTTCGGCAGAGGGTTCTGCGATCAGCGCATCAACTGCCTGTTGCAGCGTCTGTGCCGTGGCTAGGCTATCGGCATAACCCGCCTGCGCGATATCGGCATAGGTGCCAAGCACCTCCGTCTTGCTCTGCGCGAAAACAGGCGCGGCAGCGAGTGAGATAAGCGCGATGGCGGTCGTCGTTTTGAAGCGCATCAGTCGGTCCTTTGTTCTGGTTTGCCCTTATCACACCGAAGTGCGGGATGGGCCGATTTGCGCATAGGTGACTGATTTAGTCAGAAATGACAAGGGGCAGCGTGATGAACATTCACGGCGCAAGTACGACATACAAACCACTGTTATTGCTAGTATTTATGAGGATGGACAACCAATACCCGTTTCCTAAATGTGCGCCGTTGCCTTCCTGTCCAAACCAAAAAAGCACTTGTATCTGCCGGATATGCGCCCTACCCCATTTAACTGACTAAAACGCTAAGGTAAGGAATATCCCCGTGCTAAGACCCCTTTCGATCCTGTGTATGACCATCGTCGCTCCTGCGGTCTGGGCACAGGACTTTCCCGTCACGGTGCCCCACGCCTTTGGATCAACGACAGTGACAGAAGAGCCGCAACGCGTAGCCTCCGTC
This sequence comes from Sulfitobacter maritimus, assembly GCF_013346665.1. Classification (GTDB taxonomy): domain Bacteria; phylum Pseudomonadota; class Alphaproteobacteria; order Rhodobacterales; family Rhodobacteraceae; genus Sulfitobacter; species Sulfitobacter maritimus. Next base: position 609,255 of record NZ_JABVBB010000038.1, on the reverse strand, counting down.
GGCTGGGCCAACCACGAGGTGCCACTGGCTCTGGGCATTGTGCCGGTAGGCTTTGCCCGCGCCTCATGGGGGGATGATGACGGTGATGGGCTTCTGCCTTGGGTGACCGAGCGGTTGGACGCCTTGGGGGCCGAGACCCCGGTCCTCTTTGACGAAGGCGATGGCATCGATTTCGAAGCGGTGGCCAGCACCCAGCCCGATGTGATCCTCGCCGCCTATTCCGGTCTGTCCCGCGCCGATTATGACACGTTGAGCCGCATCGCCCCGGTCATCGCCTACCCCGAAGCCGCTTGGACCACCACATGGCGCGAGATGATCCGCCAGAACGCCGCCGGTCTGGGCCGGGCCGAGGCTGGCGATGAGATGGTGGCCGAGATCGAAGCACGGATCGCCGAGGCCCGCGCGGAGTTTCCGCAGCTTGAAGGCAAGACTGGCATGTTTGTCACCCATCTTGATCCGCGCGACCTAAGCACCATCGGATTTTACGCCGCCGCCGACCAACGGGTGCAATTTCTCACCGATCTCGGCATGGCCACACCAGAGGCCGTGCAGACGGCGAGCGAGGCGGGTAAATACTCAGGCCGGGTGAGCGCCGAGCGCATTGATCTTTTTGACGATGTTGATGTGATCGTGACCTATGGCGATCAGGCGCGGCTGGACAGTCTGACCGAAAACCCGCTTATCGCACGGTTCCCGGCAGTCAGCCGGGGCTCAGTGGTATTGCTGAAGAATGACCCAATGGGTACTGCGGCCAATCCAACACCGCTTTCCATCGACTATGTGCTGGACGACTACCTTACCCAACTGGCCGCTGCGGCGGCGCAGGCCGACTGATGCAGGCGCAGCACGTCCCCCGTCTCTATGGCTTTACGGCTCTGCTGGCGCTGCTTGGGCTGACCGCTGTCTTATCGCTCACTCTGGGCGCTCGGTCGGTGCCTTGGGCCGAAGTCTGGGCTGGAATGACCGGGCAGATTGACAGTATCGGCGCCGCCGCCGTTGCGGTGCGCCTGCCGCGGACGGGACTGGCGCTATTGGCCGGGGCTGCTTTGGGCCTGGCGGGCGCGGTGATGCAGGGGATCAGCCGCAACCCTCTGGCCGATCCGGGGATATTGGGTGTCAACGCGGGGGCGGCATTGTTCGTCGTCATCGGCATCGCGTGGTTCAACATCAGCGGGGCGCAGAGCTTTCTTTGGCTCGGCATCGCGGGCGCAGCGCTCACCGCGGTCTTTGTCTATTTGATCGGAGCGGGCGGTCAGGGCGGTGCAACGCCCCTGAAACTGACACTGGCAGGAACGGCGACTTCGGTGGCCGTTTCGGCCTTTATCATCGCCGTCGTGCTGCCGCGCAACGACATCGCGGGCAGCGTGCAATCTTGGCAGGTCGGCGGCGTGGGCGGTGCGCGTTTTGACACTCTGCTGCCCGCCCTGCCCTTTGCCGCCGTAGGTCTGTTGCTGTGCCTCGCGTCGGCCCGCGTTCTGAACGCTCTCGCCTTGGGCGAAGAGCTTGCAACCGGGTTGGGCCAAAGCGTGGCCTTGGGCCGCTTGATGGCGGCGGCGGGTGCGGTGATCCTTTGTGGGACGGCGACGGCGCTATGTGGGCCGATTGGGTTTGTCGGACTGGTTGTGCCGCATCTGTGCCGCATGATCGCAGGCGTGGACTACCGGCTTGTTCTGCCGCTTTCAGCACTAGCCGGAGCCTCTATGCTGGGGCTATCGGATGTTCTGGGGCGGCTGATCGCACGGCCCAATGAATTGGATGTTGGCATTGTCACAGCCTTTGTCGGCGCGCCGTTTTTCATCTGGACCGCCCGCAGCTTTCGGATGCGCGGGCTATGATCGCCCTGCCCTTTGCCACGCTCCCCCCACTGCGCAGGCCGGGCGTTCGGCTGGTGCTTTCGCTGCTGGCCGCGCTGACATTTGGCGCCTTCGCCCTGACGCTCAGTTGTGGACGGGGTTGCCTGTCGCCTGAGCAAGTTCTCTTGGCCCTCACCGGAGCGCCGGGGGCGGAGGGCGCTTTTGTGGTGGCCGAACTGCGCCTGCCGCGCTCGGTTCTGGGCTTACTCGCAGGGGTCAGCTTTGGCCTTGGCGGGGTGGCTTTTCAGACGATGCTGCGCAACCCGCTGGCCAGCCCGGACATTATCGGCATCAGCGCCAGCGCGGGCGCGGCGGCGGTGTTTGCCATCGTTATCCTGTCGCTCGATGGTTGGCTGGTGTCGCTGGTCGCGGTGGCTGCGGGGCTTGGCGTAGCGGTGCTGATCTGGGCGCTTTCCGCGCGTGGGGGCGGCGCGGGCGCAAGGCTGATCCTGATCGGGATCGGGGTTTCGGCCATGCTCGACAGCGTGACCGCCTATCTGCTGCTAGAGGCACCGGCTTGGGACCGTGCGGAAGCCATGCGCTGGCTGACCGGGAGCCTGAATGGCGCACAATTAACGCAGGCGCTGCCCGTCGCGGGTTCGCTCTTGCTGTTCGGCGGGCTGCTGGCCTGCACAGCTCGCAATCTGGAGGTTCTGCGCCTTGGCGATGACACTGCCGAAGCGCTTGGGGTTAACCCTGACCGCACAAGGCTGCGGGTGACGTTGGCGGCGGTCGGACTTGTGGCCATTGCTACTGCGGCAACCGGGCCGATTGCCTTTGTCGCTTTCCTGTCGGGGCCAATCGCCGCTCGGCTGTTGCCGGGGTCAAAAGGCCTGCTTTGGGCAGCCGGTCTCGTGGGGGCCGTGCTGGTGATAGTGGGTGATTTCATCGGCCAGTTCCTACTGCCTGCGCGGTTGCCGGTCGGCGTCGTCACCGGCGCGGTGGGCGCACCGTTTCTTTTGTATCTCATCATCCGCGTGAACAAAAATGGGGGCGCTTTATGACGCTGGACCACCGACTGGAAGCGCGCAATCTCAGCGCGGGCTATGAAAACCGCGTGATTTTGCACGATGTCAGCCTTGCCATTCCCGCAGGCAAGATCACGGCGATTGTGGGGGGCAATGCCTCGGGCAAGTCGACCCTGCTGCGCACGCTGGCGCGGATCTTGCGGCCCAAGGCGGGAGCGGTGTTGCTGGATGGGGCTTCGGTCCATCATATGCCATCGCGCCAATTGGCGCAGGTCATGGGGCTTTTGCCGCAGTCGCCAATCGTGCCCGAAGGCATCACCGTGGCCGATCTTGTCGGGCGCGGTCGGCATCCCCATCAGGGTCTGTTTTCGCGCTGGTCGCGAGAGGATGATCGCGCCGTGTCTCGCGCGCTAAAGGCGACGGGGACCGAGGGCCTCGCTGACCGGGATCTCGATACCCTGTCCGGCGGGCAGAGACAGCGTGTCTGGATCGCGATGGCCTTGGCGCAGGAGACTGATTTGCTGTTGCTGGACGAGCCGACAACCTTTCTTGATGTGGCGCATCAGATCGAAGTTTTGGACCTGCTGGTTGATCTGAATGCCGCGCAGGGGACCACGGTGGTCATGGTGCTGCACGATCTTAACCTCGCTGCGCGTTACGCCGATCATCTGATCGCAGTGGGCAGTGGCGGTATCCGCGCAGAGGGAAGGCCAGAGCAGGTCTTGACCGAGGAATTGGTGCGCACTGTCTTTGGCCTGTCCTGCCGCATTGTGATGGACCCGGTCTCTCAAACGCCTGCGATGATCCCTATTGGACGCCATAAAGCCGCACAGAAACAAATAGCTAGAGCGGCCTCTTAATTAACCTAGTAAATTTGTAAGGTTTATACTGGCACCTCTCGAACTGAGGCTGTAAGTGATTCCCGACTGATTCACTAGGTTATTATGGAGACCCCTATGCCCCTTTCCCCCACGCTATCGCGCCATTTCGGACACAGCCCTTTGAGAACAGCATTGATGTGCTGCACGGCCTTGGTGCCGGGCGTGCTTTCGGCGCAAGAAGCCTATCAGCTGGATGATGTGATCTTGCAGGCGAGCGCACGCACCTCCGGCGCGTCGGATGCACAGACTGTGGTGGCAAGCGAGCTGAGCAGCGGCGGCAAGCTCTCGGGCGAGATCATCAACATTCCAGCCAGCGTTTCGGTCATCACCAGCCGCGAGATCGAAGCGCGGGGGGCAGACAGCGTCGAGCAGGTGTTGAATTACACCGCCGGGGCCTCCACCGACAGCTATGGCGCGGACGACCGTTTTGACTATTTCATCCTGCGTGGCTTTGAAGCCTATACCTACCGCGATGGGCTAACACTCGGCGCGAATTTCGGCGCGGTGCGTGAGGAGCCTTTTGCCTTTGAACGGGTTGAAGTGATCAAAGGAGCATCCTCTGCCACCTTCGGCCTGTCCGACCCCGGCGGCTCGGTCAACTATGTCACCAAACGTCCCCGCGCAGAGCGGTTTGGCTCTGTCTATACCTCGCTCGATTCCTACGGCAGCGTAGAAACCGGCGTCGATTTTGGCGACACATTGGATGAAGAAGGTACGCTAAGCTACCGTTTTACGGGCCTCATGCGCGATGGCGAGTTGGAATATCCAACGGCTGAGAATGACGAGGCCTTTGCCATGGGCGGGCTGACATGGCGGCCCTCTGACGCGTCGGAACTAACCGTTATCATCGACCATCTGAACCGCGATTCCGTGCCGGGCAGCGGCGGTTTCCCCTCGGGCGGGGACTATAGCCGCGAGGATGTTTTCTATGGCGAGCCGGACTACAACTACCGCGGAACGGAGCGGACCACCGTCTCCGTGTTGGGCGCCCATGATTTCGGCGGCGGGCTGAGCTTCGAAGGCTCGCTGCGCTACAGCGACAGCGCTGATGATTTCGGCTACGCCTATGTCAGCGATTACTCGCCAAATGATACCACCGTAGACCGTGCCTATTTCGCCAGCGACGGCACCGCCGAGAGTTTCATCTCAGACCTGCATCTGACCTATGAAGGCTTTGTCGGCGGCGCGGCCAGCACCACGACAGCGGGGGTTGAATTCTCTTGGTCCGACGAGTCCGACCAACGCTTCTACGGCGCGGCTCCCTCGGTGGATATTGACAACCCGACGCCGACAGGCCGCCCGATAAGCGTGCCGATGTATGCCGATCTCGACACCGAGACCGAAGGCAAGGCGCTCTACCTCCAGCAAATGTTTAACTGGAACGAACAGATCATCGCCTCCTTTGGGCTGCGTCACGATTGGATCGATGTGACCGAGACCAACAACCTTGCCGCCACGGTTCAGTCAGGCGAGATCAGCGAGACCACAGGGCGGTTTGGCCTGACCTATAAGATCACGCCGAATATCGCTGTCTTTGGCAACTACGCGCAATCCGCCGTGCCGGCGGGCCTTGGCGTGGAGCCGGAAGAGGGCGAGCAGTTTGAACTGGGCGGCAAATGGCAACCGATGGGCAGCAACGCACTGCTGACCGCCTCGGTCTATGACCTGTCGAAGTCCAACATCACCCGCACCAACCCGGCGACCAACCAGCCTGAAACCATTGGCGAGATCGGCGTGCGCGGGATTGATCTGGAGGCCAAGGCCGAGGTCGGGGCATATACCTTCACCGGCGCTTACAGCTACCTTGATGCCGAGATCAAAGAGAACGGCACCTCTGGCAATGTTGGCAATCGCCCCGGTCTGGTGCCTGAGCATATCGCCTCGATCTGGGCCAGCCGGACGTGGGAGAACCTAGGGCGCGGTGATCTGACTGTTGGTCTCGGTGCGCGGTTTAACGGGGGCTATTACTACAGCGACACCAATGCTTCGGGCGAGACCGGCAGCTTTGTCGTGGTGGATGCGGCGGTGAATTACGACCTAACTGAACGGACCGCGCTGTCTGCCAGTGTCACCAACCTCTTTGACGAAAAGCACACTGCCTATGGTGGTTCCTATGCTGACTTCTACAGCCCAGGCCGTGAAGTCACGGTAAAGCTATCCCATAGCTGGTGAGCCTCAACGCGGCGCGTCCCTCGCGCGCCGCGTTTTCCGTCCCCTCGTCAGAAAGCGCCCGATGACTGCCACAGCCCAAACCACTATCTCCCTTGATGCACCTCAGGACGTGACCGCGAAAATCCTGTCGCATTTGAGGGACGATCACGGCATGGCCTTTCGCACCAAGGCGGATCGGCATGTGTTTGAGCAAGACGGCTACCGGATCGAATTCGCCCTACACGCGCAGGCATTGGATGTGCGGCTTCAGGCCCCGAATGACAATGCGATGCAGTTCTCTAAAGAGGGTCTGGTGCATCACATCGCGGCGATTGACCCGGCGCTTGCGGAAACGATCCGCTGGCAGGGGGTTGCGCAAAAGGCTGGGGTTGCACCCAGCAATTTCCGTCTGCTCACCGTGCGCCGCAGCACACTGCTGTTCGAAGGGATGCAACGCGTCACCCTGCACTATCCAGACATCGACAAGCTCGCAGCACAGGGGCTACACCTAAGGCTGGTCCTGCCCTGTGATCCAACCCGCAGGCCGGTCTGGCCAGTGATGGGGGCCAATGGTGCGCCCGTTTGGCCCAAGGGTGCCGATGCCCTTCATGCCCGTTATGTGACACTCAAAAACATCCGCCCGGAACGCGAGGAGGTCGACATCGACGTGGTGCGTCACGGTGCTGGACTGATATCTCGGTGGGCGCAAGAAGCACGCGCAGGGCAGAAGATAGGGGCCATGGGTCCGGTAGGGCTCAGCGCGCTTCCCCAAGCGTCTTCTTATTTCATCGCTGCAGACGGCACAGGCTTGCCCATAGTGGCGCAACTGCTGGCAAAGCTGCCGCAGGACACCAAAGGCGACGTTGTGCTGGCCCTGCCCGACAGTCTGCGCGCCGAAGACTACCTCCCACCGAGCAGGCTGCGCCTGCATCGTCTGACACCGAATACCTTTGATGACAGCGTGTTAGACGTTGCACGGGAGTTGACCAACCCTGGCGTGGGCTACGGCTTTTTCGCGGGGGAGTTTGCAACTGCCAAGGCGTTGCGCGACCACTTTAAGGGCCCGCTTGGCCTCGGCAAGGGTCAGCAGATGAGCACGGCTTATTGGCGCAGGTGACTTAGCGCTTAAGTTACAGATAAAACTGACAAAAACCTGATTTGACGACCGCAAAGGTAAGCCTCGCTGCCCTTTAATAATGCGTGACTTTGCCGTCTAAAATTTCAAGTATCGCTGCATAGCTTATGTTTTTGGAGGGTACGGATGTTACTCAGCTTGCACGAACAAGAGCGTCTTATGATCTATACGGCCGGAAAGCTTGCGCTGGAGCGCAGGGAACGCGGCCTGAAACTGAACCTCCCCGAAGCCACCGCGTTGTTGACCTCCTACCTCCTCGAAGGGGCGCGAGACGGCGAGACGGTGACCGATCTCATGGAATCCGGTCGTAATGTGCTGAGCCGCGATGACGTGATGGAGGGCGTGCCTGAGATGATCGCCCAAATTCAGGTCGAGGCCACCTTTCCCGATGGCACCAAACTCGTGACAGTGATGGAGCCGATCCGATGACCAAAAAGCTCAACCCCTTCGCGCAGCTTGTGTCTGACAACGCCAGTTCTGAGCGGCCCAGTCACGAGACGGATGACCCCGGCCGCGATTATGATCTGACAAGCGCGGAATCCGACGAACGCACGAAATCCTCCGGCCCAAGTGGCCCCAGTGAGCCGCGCCGGCCCGGCGGCGGCACACGCCAAGCGCCCCGGCGGCAGACGGAAGACGCGCTCGACCATGACGCTGATCCGATCATTCCGGGCGAGATCCTCTATGGCGAGGGCGATGTCATTATCAACGACGGGCTAGAGGTCACGACGATCCGCGTCGCCAACACATCGGACCGCCCGATCCAAATCGGCTCGCATTTCCATTTCGCTGAGGTGAATGCCGCGCTGGAATTTGACCGAGATGCCGCTTGGGGCAAACGCCTTGCGGTGCTGTCGGGCGGAGCCGAGCGGTTTGAACCCGGTGCCGTGGCGGAGGTGAATTTGGTGCCCATTCAAGGCAAGCGCATTGTTCTGGGTCTGCGCGGACTGTGCAAAGGGGAGCTCGACAATGCAAAGAATTGATCGCCGCGAATATGTCGCCTCATACGGCCCGACCAAGGGGGACCGCATCCGGCTGGCCGATACCTGCCTGACGATTGAGGTCGAGGAAGACCGCTCTGGCGGCGGTGATGAATCCGTCTTTGGCGGCGGCAAGTCGATCCGCGAGTCGATGGGGCAATCCTCACACACCCGCGCGGATGGCACGCCTGATCTGGTGATTACGGGGGCCGTTATCCTCGACCATTGGGGCGTGATCAAAGCCGATATCGGGGTACGTGACGGGCGCATCGTCGGCATCGGCAAATCCGGCAACCCCGACACGATGGACGGTGTGGACCCCGCGCTGGTCATCGGCCCTTCGACAGAAGTCATGGCGGGCAACGGCCTGATCGCCACGGCGGGCGCCATCGACACACACGTACATTTCGTCGGCCCGCAGATGTTGCAGGTGGCACTGGCGGCGGGTGTTACCACTGTCACCGGCGGCGGCACTGGCCCGACAGAAGGCTCCAAGGCGACGCTCGCGACGCCGGGGGCGTGGTGGATGGAGCGGATGCTCGAAGGTTTCGACCCTTGGCCAGTCAATGTGCTGTTCCTCGGACGCGGTAACACCATGTCGAAAGAAGCCATGTGGGAACAGTTGCGCGGCGGTGTTGGTGGCTTCAAGGTACATGAGGACTGGGGCGCCACCCCTGCCGCGATTAATGCCTGCCTGTCGGTGGCTGAAGAATCCGGCGTGCAGGTGGCGATCCACTCGGACACGCTGAACGAGGCGGGCTTTGTCGAAGACCTGCTGAAAGCCGTCGATGGCCGCACCTTTCATGCCTTCCACACCGAAGGCGCTGGCGGCGGTCACGCGCCTGACATTATCTCCATCGCAGGGGAGCGTAACGTGCTGCCCGCCTCGACCAACCCCACGCGGCCTTTCACCCATAACACCGTGGCCGAGCATCTCGATATGGTCATGGTGGCGCACCACCTGAACCCGCAGGTGCCGAATGATCTGGCCTTTGCTGAAAGCCGGGTGCGCGCGGGCACCATCGCCGCCGAAGATATCCTGCAAGACATGGGCGCGATATCGATCATGTCGTCGGATGCACAGGCGATGGGGCGGATTGGTGAGACGGTCATGCGCACTTGGCAGACCGCGCATGAGATGAAGAAACTGCGCGGCGCGGCCCCCGGTGACACCCGCGCCGACAACATGCGCGCCCGGCGCTATGTGGCGAAATATACGATCTGCCCCGCCGTCGCCCATGGGATGGAGCGCGAGATCGGCTCGATCGAGGTTGGCAAGAAGGCGGATATCGTCATGTGGCAACCCGCCCTCTTTGGCGTGCGCCCGCATACGGTCTTTACCGGCGGCATGGTGGCCACGGCGGCTTTGGGTGATCCCAATGCCTCTATCCCGACACCGCAACCGGTGATGGAGCGGACCGGATACAACGTTCACTCCCCCGCCTCCGGCGCGACCTCCCTGGCCTTTGTCTCGCAAGCGGCGATTGACGACGGCATTGCGGACCGGATCAACACCAACCGCAAGTTCGTCGCCATTGAGAACACCCGCGGACGCGGTAAGGAGGACATGCCCGAAAACACCGCCCTGCCCCGGATCGAAGTCGACCCCGATACCTATTCGGTCAAGATCGACGGAGAGATCGCGGACCATGAACCGGCCAGCGAAGTGCCTATGGCGCAGCGCTACTTCCTGTTCTGATGCTGGACCGCATAGCAGGGCAACAAGCGGCGCTTTTGCTGCTCGCGGATGGTCGTCTGCCAGCTGGCGGCTACGCCCATTCCGGCGGGTTGGAGCCTGCGGTGCGGGCGCGTCGGGTGCGTGATATGGCCGATCTTGAGGCTTTCCTGATCGGTCGCGCGGAGACTGCGGGTCTCGTCGCGGCTGCCTTTACCGCTGCGGTCTGCGCCCGGGCGATCCAAGGGGATTTGTCGGATCTGCCGGAATTGGAGGCCGAGCTTGACGCGCGCATCCCCGCGCCCGAGTTGCGCAAAGTCTCTCGCGATCTGGGTCGTCAGTTGCGCCGCGCCATGCAAAGCATCCATCCCCATGAGGATTTTGTGCAGTTGGGGGCTGCCCCGCATCAGCCGCTGGTGATGGGCATAGCAGCCGCTGCACTTGGCCTTCATCCTACCGCAGCCGCCCTCGCTATCTTGCACGAAAACAATTCCGGCGCAGCCGCCGCGGCAGCCAAGCTGATGCCTGTCGACCCGTTCAATGTCCATGCGATCCTAGCGCGTATGACCGGGCGGCTCGACGAACTGGCGGCCTATGCTGCGAGTTTTGCTCATGAGCCTGCCGCCGATCTCCCCTCCCCCGGATCCCCTTTGGCAGATATCGCCGCCGAACATCACAGGAGGTCCGATGTACGACTCTTCGCTTCGTGATCCTGATAAGCTCGCCACAGGTGCGATGTTCGCCCAAGCGCGTCTCAGCACCGTGTTTTCGGGCAGAAGCAGCCACGCCGATGTGCTGCGCTCGGACGGGCCGCTGGTTCTACGCAAAAGCAACCCAAAAGGCGCCGAACCTCTCACCCATCGCCGGACAGACATTGCACGCGTAGCCCTTGCCGCTGGCACGGCGGGGCCCTTGGGCGGTGACGCCTATGCGTTGGATGTTCGGGTGGGCCAAGGCAGCACCCTGTTGCTGCAAGAGGTGTCTGCCATGCTGGTGCTCCCCGGCGTGGGAGGCGAACAGTCGCGTATGACGATCACCGTCAATGTCGAAGCCGGTGCGACATTCGTTTGGTGGGCCGAGCCGATTATCGCGGCGCATCGCTGCCACCACCTGCATGACGTGCGGATCAACCTTGCCGCTGACGCACGGCTGGTGTTGCGCGAAGAGATGCTCTTGGGCCGGCATGGCGAAGAACCCGGTGACTTCAGCAGCCGCCTGCGGATCACCCGCGACAACCGTGCGCTCTATGACCAACGGCTGAGCTTCGGCCCCGCGACACGGGGTTGGGACGGAGCCGCCGTGCTCAGCGGCAATCGGGCCGTCGGCTCGGTTATCGTGGTGAACCCTGATTGGAGCGACACCCCTCCCCCCGCGCAGCCCTATGACCTGAGCGCAGTCTGCGCGCCGCTCGCTGGCCCCGGCGTTGCGATTTCGGCTGTGGCTCCCGACAGCCTCGCGTTGCGGGGCCTGTTGCACGACGGATTGAACACTCTCGGCGCCCCATGGGCTATTTAATAAGGAGACCCGGACATGAATGATATGAACGCGCCCCAAACCCGCGCTTTGCGCTTGGGTGTTGCTGGCCCGGTTGGCACGGGCAAAAGCTCTGTCATTGCCGCAATCTGCCGTCATCTGCGCGATGAACTCCGGCTAGGGGTGATCACCAACGACATTTACACCGACGAAGACGCGCGGTTTTTGAAATCCGCCGGTGTCCTGCCCGAAGAGCGCATTCGCGCGGTTGAGACAGGCTCTTGCCCGCATACGGCGATCCGCGATGACGTCACGATGAACCTCATTGCGGTTGAGGATATGGAGCGCGATTTCGCGCCGCTCGACATCGTCTTGGTGGAAAGCGGGGGCGACAACCTCACCGCGACATTCTCCCCCGCGCTGGTGGACGCGCAGCTCTTTGTCCTCGACGTGGCAGGCGGTGGCGATGTGGCGCGCAAGGGCGGTCCGGGCATCAGCGGCGCCGACCTTTTGGTGATCAACAAGATTGATCTGGGCGAGCATGTCGATGTGGATGTCGAAAAAATGGTCTCAGACGCGACCAACGCGCGTGAGGGCGGCCCGGTGCTCGCCCTATCCCGCAAACGGCCCGAGACGGTAGAGCAACTGTGCGACTGGGTACGCGAGATGCGCAAAACCTATGCCGCGGGGGGGCATATCCCCAAAGACCCCGGCCCCATGGCCCCGCACCATCACGCCCACGATGACGGCCACGAACATACCCATAGCCACGCCCATGCGCATCCTCACGATTGATCCGGGACGGCGCGAATTGACCGCAACCGCGCCGGCCACAGCAAAATTTTTCGATCCGATAGGGATTTATACTCATCGATTACCCGCAGATAGGAGCAAACCATGAAACGCCTTTTCACAATCGCCCCGCTGACAATGCTCGCCACCCCGGCTTTTGCGCATCTGCCGCCGGCGCAGCACGGATCCTTCGCAGCCGGGCTTTCGCACCCGCTCTTCGGCCTTGATCACCTTCTTGTCATGGTCGCGGTGGGGCTTTGGGCAGCCGTGCTCGGGGGCCGGGCTGTCTGGGCCCTGCCCGCCTCCTTCGTCGGCGCTATGGTGGTCGGGTTCGCAGCTGCACTCGCAGGCTTCTCTTTGCCATTCGTCGAGCCGATGATTTTGGCTTCGGTCTTTGCAATGGGCCTCGTGGTCGCGCTGTCCATGCGCCTGCCGACCTCCGCGGCCATGGGAATCGTCGGTATTTTTGCCCTGTTCCACGGTGTCGCCCATGGCGGCGAGTTGGGCGCGGCGAGCGCGGCGACATTCGGCGCGGGCTTTGTGGTATCCACCGCGCTTCTACACGGTGCCGGGGTAGCGATTGCAGTGACCTCAGCCCGGACGCTAGCGAGTGCTCAGGTCGTCCGTGGCTTGGGGTGGGCGACGGTATTTGGCGGCGCTTGGGCTGTGATTGTTGGGTGAGCTACGCCCGAGCTGACACGACCGATCGCGTTGTCCCGGCCCTCAGGCAGACTTAGGATTTTGCGCCGCAGTGGACGGGACTTCGGGATCGGCGTGCCAGCCTGTCGCGGCATCAAGCAAGGCCACTAAAAACGCTGCCGTGAACGCACCGGTCAGTGTCAATACGATCCGAGTGAAGCTGGCATAGGCAGGGTCTTGGGTCGACAGCGCACCTGCAACCAAAGCAAGCGTCACCGAAAACCCGTATTGATAGACCATGCTGGGGTGACGCCCATTCAGCATCTTCGAGCCGAAGAAGAGACCAGCCAGAAAGATCAGCCCCAGTATGATCGGCAAATGGGACGAGAGGGTAAACAGCCCCAGCACAAGGAGCGCCATCGCCACGCCGTAAACCGTCGCGCGAACCCGCTGGAACGCCTCGTCCCATACCCTTTGCCGAGAGGGAAAGACCACGACCATCGCCGCGATCATCGCCATCATCATATCTGAGGGTTGCATCACCGAATAAAGCCAAAAGCTCAGCCCCATCAGCACGGTTGCCCGGATGGCGGCACCGATTTCAAGATTTCCTCCGCTTGGTATAGGATTATCGACATGGACCTCGCGCGTGCGGGCGGGCAAAAGGATATAGACGAACGGCCCGACCACGAGCGCAACCAGCGACGCCTGCGCAAAACCATCGCGCATCGCTTCCAGCGTGGCGGTGCCATGCATCCCCATGATCGACATCAAAAGCGCCACGACAATGATCAGCATGCCAACCTGCGCGCCGGTTTTTAGGATCATGCGGAAGGCCATGAAATAGATCAGCCAGATCGCCCCGATATAGACCACCGGCACCGGGCGTAATTGTTCGACAAACCACGTCATGACATAGACCATAATGATCATCACGATCGGCCCGGCGAAGACCTTCACCGGATTGAACGCTTTGCGCTGCGCGGCGATCAGCCCCAAAGGAAGCGCTGCGATGATGGGAGGCAGCGCAGGATTCAAGATCGGTATCGCGGCAAAGGCGAGCATTCCTGTCAGCCCCAGCCGCACGGCATAAAGCGGGTCTTCGTTAACGTCGGGGCGCGGGGTGACATACATCTGCTGGCCTTAATGCAGATAGCTGGTGATGGATTTGACGCGCTGAAGGGCGCCTGCAAACCATGCAATCGGATTGCCCCGCCCCTCAGCATAGATCACCGCGTTGACCTTGCCGCCGACACGCACTTTGTGGGGCCATTGCTCCATCCCACCCAGCAGTTCGATCCGCACCGGGATGCGGCGTGCCGGTTCAAACCAACGGTTGCTGGGCTGGTTGACGACCAGCCCGCCCTGAACATTGCGCCCCGGATTGATGCCCCAAGCGATGCTTTGTACGCGTCCTTCCAAAATCTCTCCCGGCACCGCGTCAAAGAGCAGCCCCACTTCATCGCCTGCGTCGATCTCTTGCAGTTGGTTTTCCCGCAGGTCAACGGTGACCCATGCGGCATCGGCGTCGATAAAGGTCAGCGCCGGGTTGCCCGCGCCGACGAACTGGCCCTCGGCAAGCAGCACATTTGTCACGACACCGTAATGCGGCGCGCGTATCTGGGTGGATGCCAGATCATACTGCGCCCGTTCCAATTGCGCCTGAGCGGCCAAGATCGCCGGGTTGTCTTGCCCCTGAGAGCCCAGTTGCGTCCGCGCACTTTCCAGATTTGCCTCAGCCGAGGCGAGCCGTGCTTCAGCGTCAGCCACTTGCCCCCGCGCCGTGTCGCCCTGCGCCGTGGTGGCAAGGCCGCGTTCCTCAAGGCGAAAGGTGCGATCGGCCTGCAAACGCGTTGTCTCCAACGCAGACCGTGCTTGGGTCACAGCAGCCTGTGCGGCAACCAATGAGGCACCGGAGGCGTCGATATTCTGCACCGTCGAGGTCAGATTGGCTTCGGCCTGTTTCACCGCCAACTCGAAGGGCCGTGGGTCAATCTGAAACAGCGGATCCCCCGCCTGCACCACCGCGTCATCTTGCACCTGGACCCGCAGAACTTCGCCCGAGACGCGGGGGGCGATCTGCACCACATGCGCCGAGACGATGCCCCGCGAAGAAGACGGCGCCATCCGGTCAGTCAATGTGTAGATGAGCACTGCCAGCAAGAGCAGAATGATCGTGATGAGCGCAATCTTTCCAGCGGGATTTTTTGCAGGCTCTGCGGCTGTGTCACTCATATTAACCTCGGCTGACAATTTGGTGTACGACGTAAAGTGATCCGCCGGGGGCGCAAACTTTAGTTGATGTAACTACTTTCAATGCGCTGTGGTCAATCCGGTGGTGTATGCCTGCGCGTTTTCTCTCATCTGATTGGCGTTTGTTTTCACTTGCTGGGATCGTTTACTGTTGCCGCTTGACGGCTTGCGGGCAATCCGGCTGACGCGGTATCGCGCATGTCCAGATCGCCCCGGCAGAGCCGCCTAATCGCACATTGACTTATGCCTGCCCGCCCCCCTAATTGATCCATATGCGTTATGCGATGGCGTCGCTTGCCGATACGCATCTATCCTCAACCTCACACCATGTCCTGCACGCCCGGACATCACTCGCCCAACGTTATATGGGCCAACTGCTTCCGGAGTGATGACTATGAACTATGTTCAAACCACGCCGCGGCGTCCTCGGATTTTTGAGAATAGCTCGGCAAACGGCATGATCTGCATGGCAATCGCAATGCTGCTTTTGCCGGTGGGGGATACGATAGCCAAAATACTCACCGGGTATATGTCTGCCATTGAGGTGACCACTGTCCGCTTGCTGGCTCAGGGTCTCTGTCTTGCCCCAATCGCCTTTTTGATGCGCAGCCGCCTGCGGGGGCCCATGTTCTCGCCAATTGTTGCGCTTTCTGGTGGGCTGGTGATGGTGACACTTACGAGCCTGACTTGGGCGTTCTCTGTGATGCCGATCGCCACGGCCATTGCGATCTTTTTTGCAGAACCGTTGCTTTTAACGGCGCTGGTCGGCCCCCTGCTGGGCGAGCGGGTCGGGCCACGTCGGCTGATCGCGGTGTTGGTTGGGCTGTTTGGGGTGCTTATCATCATCCGGCCCGGTAGCGAGTTGGGCCTGGCCGCATTGCTGCCCCTGCTGGGCGCGCTCTGCTATGCACTGAACATGATCGTGCTGCGCAAAGCCAGCGGAACCAGATCGAGCCTTACTGTCCAATGCGGTGCCACTTTCTACGCCTGTATTGGTATCGTTGCAGTTTCTTTGTTCCTTGGCGTTACCGGGCATATCGAACCCGCATTTACCACGCTGCCAAGCTGGGCATGGGCTGTGATCGCCGCGTCAGGCGCTCTCGCCGCGGCGAGCTTTATCCTGATCGCAGAAGCCTTTCGCAAAGCCGAAGCGGGTATGCTGGCGCCGTTCCAGTATCTTGAGATTATCGGCGCCACCGCCATGGGGTACCTGTTTTTCTCAGATTTCCCGGATGCGCTGACTTGGTTGGGGATCGGTATTATTCTGAGTTCCGGCATCTATGTTTTCTGGCGAGAGCAAATCTCAGCCAATCGCGCGACGATGCCGCCAAGGCGGCGCAGGACGCGCCGCATCAGGTCGCGTTGATGTCCGGCACCGCCGCTGCGCTATATGGCGGGTAGCGTTGCTTTCAGTTGCTGTCTTGCGCGGCCCCCTGCTCCCGCGCTGGTTTCGACGGTGGCGGGGGCGCAGGTCCGCTGCGCGTGGCTCTCCAGCATCTGTAGCGTGGCGGTCTGTTAACTTTTACTCCGAATTAACTCATGTGCACACGCTGCCTCGCTGGGAGGATCTAGAGTGATCAACGCGGGGCCTTTGTGTGTCATGAATCGGCGGACATTCCGCTGTGATGGACTTTCGCAATTTCTGCAGTGGAGCGGTGGACCAATGGCACCGGCTACGAAAGTCTATGCCCAGTCCTTTGAGAACGGATTTATCGCAGCGTTTGTGCAGATAACCAACATAGCCAAGCCAGCGGCACCTATTGGGAAATCTGTTACTCTATATAGAGACCGACAAAAGCCCCCGAAGGGGCTAACTCGTAAGTACTAAAATATCTTAGAAAATTGGCTCCGGCGGTAGGGGCCCAAGAAAAAGGCCTCAACCTCCAGAGAGTAAACGAAAAAACGCGTTCGACCGCGGCATGACTCCGCGTGTGACTGTAATTGTGTCACGTCCGTGACACCTTCAGCAAGCTTTTTGTGACAGGCTGCTTTGTCGGCTGTCGACTCTCTTTGGACCTGTCGCAGTTTGATGCCGCTCCTTTGATAGCATTTACTGCAACAAAGGAGATGAACTATGGGACTGAAACGGACGGACGAATTCCGCCAGGATGCGGTGCGTATCGCACTGACGAGTGGGCTGACGCGCAAGCAGGTGGCTGACGATCTGGGTGTTGGCATGTCGACGCTTAACAAATGGATCACCGCGCACCGAGGCACAGACGTGGTGTCGAAAGAGGATTTGAGCCTCGCCCAAGAGAATGAGCGACTTCGGCGCGAGAACCGTCTTCTCAAGGAGGAGAGGGAAATCCTAAAAAAGGCCACCCAGTTCTTTGCGGGCCTAAAGCAATGAGATTTAGGTTTGTCGAGGAACACCGGAGCCACTTCCCCGTGAACCGCTTGTGTCACGTTGTCGGTGTCAGTTCGCGCGGTTTGCGAGCATTCCGAAGCCGTCCTGCCAGCCGCAGACAGCGGTCTGATCTGGTCACCTTGGCGCACATCAAAGAACAATCCCGTCTCAGCCTGGGCAGCTATGGCAGGCCGCGCATGACAGAAGAACTGAAGGAGATCGGCCTGAATATCGGTCACCGCCGTGTGGGTCGTTTGATGCGCCAGAACGGCATATCCGTGGTGCGAACCCGTAAACACAAGGTGACGACAGACAGTGATCACAAGTTCAATATTGCGCCAAACCTGCTGGACCGGGATTTTATGGCTGACCAACCGAACCAGAAATGGGCCGGTGACATCAGCTATGTCTGGACGCGTGAGGGATGGCTGTATTTGGCTGTCATCCTCGACCTGCATTCAAGGCGCGTGATCGGCTGGGCGGTCAGCAACCGTATGAAACGAGACTTGGCAATACGGGCTTTGAAGATGGCAATTGCGTTCAGGGCACCGCCCAAGAGCTGCATCCACCATACGGATCGCGGGTCGCAATATTGTTCGCACGACTACCAGAAACTTCTGCGCCAGCAAGGCTTCAAGGTGTCGATGTCTGGCAAGGGCAATTGTTACGACAATGCTGTCGTCGAGACCTTCTTCAAAACCATCAAAGCTGAACTCATTTGGCGCAGGTCATGGGAAACACGGCGGCAAGCTGAGATGGCGATCTTTGAATACATCAACGGCTTCTACAACCCACGGCGACGCCACTCAGCACTGGGCTGGAAAAGCCCCGTCGCCTTCGAACGGAAAGTGGCTTAAACGAGCACTTGGGGCGGCACGAAAGCGGGACAGGTCCA
>NZ_JABVBB010000038.1:0-591163 GCF_013346665.1 Sulfitobacter maritimus | reverse complement strand
TCTCCGCTTCCGTCCGCCCCGTCTGGCGCCCCGTTGGTGCATCGCTGCGCCGCCGGTAAGGGGGGTTCTAGTGTTAGTGACCAAAACCCGCAAGCAGAAAATTCAGAAAATCGCGGATTTTTGGGAACTAGGAGGTAAGATACTGTTTTTGCTGCATACTATTGGGAACGTGACGTCGATTAAGGCTTGGTTTGGCTCAAATTGGAGCGAATCTGTGCAGGGGCGCGGAGACTCACCGCACTGCGATGGGGCGGCGACACACAAGCGGCACACCGAAGCCCCCCTTTGATCCAGATCAATGCACCCTCCCGGATACGCCTGATAGCAATAAGCGTCAGTCAGGGGCCGCGCCATAGACCATGCCAAAGACCTTTATTCACTCTCCAACCCGGCGCTCTTTGACGACATCCAATCGCTTGCATGCTACCGCTAGAGCGCATTTGTTATCCGACACGTCAAACCAAACGGACCCCCCGCATGAAGATTAATGACGAAAGCCCCGTCCTGCTCGCGCTTTTGGATGCTGCGGTCGATGCGATGGTTGTGTCGGATCATCGGGGCAATATCCTGCGGGTGAACAAAGCCGCCGCGGCGCTGTTTGGTCATGCGGCGGATGCGCTGGTCGGACAGAACGTGCGCGTGTTGATGCCGCAGGACATGGCCGCACAACACGACGGCTTTCTGAGCCATCACCTTGACACCGGGGAGAAGCGGATCATCGGGATTGGGCGCGATGTCGAAGGTCTGCGGGCGGATGGCAGTGTCTTTCCGCTGCATCTCTCGGTGGGCCGTGCCGATATCGCGGGGGAGGTTGCCTTCGTGGGGATCATGCACGACCTTTCCCGCCGCAAGGCCGCCGAAGAAGCGACCGCCCGATCTCAGCGGATGGACGCGATTGGCCAGATGACAGGCGGCATTGCCCATGACTTTAACAACCTGCTCACTGTGGTCATCGGCAATCTCGAACTGTTGGAAATGTCCGAGACCTCCGAGAAAAGCGGCGCATTGATTTCGGATGCGCTGGAAGCGGCGGAGGTCGGGGCCGATCTAACATCGCGGCTCATGGCCTTTGCCCGTAAAACCACGTTGAATTCAGAGGTGATTGATCTGAACGGCGAAGTGGCCAAGGCCGTGGCGATGCTCTCTCGGACGATTGGGGCGCATATCACAGTGGAAACCGATTTCGCCCCCGATCTATGGCAGGCGCGGGTTGATGCATCGCAACTTCAAACGGCCGTCTTGAACATCGCCTTGAATGCACAAGACGCCATGCCATCGGGCGGCAAGCTGACGCTGGAGACGCGCAACATGCGGCTGGATGACACCTATGTCGCGCAGGAAATTGGCATCGACATGGGCGACTATATCCGCCTGTCCATCGCGGACACCGGCGAAGGCATGACGTCTGAAACCCGAACCCGCGCAATGGAGCCGTTCTTTTCCACCAAACCTGTGGGGCAAGGAACCGGCTTGGGGCTGTCGATGGTCTATGGCTTCATCAAGCAATCCGGCGGACATATCGCAATATACAGTGAACTGGGCAAAGGGACGACGATCAGCCTCTATTTCCCGGCGCTGGTGACAGCAGCGGCACAGAGCCCGGAGCATGAACAAGACGCGGCGCAGAACGACGGCATCGGCGCGGGGCTGCGGGTGTTGCTGGTCGAAGATGACCCGATGGTGCTGCGCCTGTCGGAGACGCGTCTCAAAGCGCTTGGCTTTGAATGTGTCACTGCAACGACGGGTGATGCCGCTTGGGCAATCCTCCAAACACGGAATGACATAGATATAGTCTTTACCGATCTGGTGATGCCCGGCGAACTGTCTGGCCATGCCTTGGCGAGACGGGTTGCACAGAGCATGCCCGACCTGCGGATATTGATCACGTCGGGATTTTCAGAAAAAGTCTTGCAGGGCACTGAGGCCGAGGAATTCGCCATTCTGCGCAAGCCCTACCGGCAAGCGGAACTGGCCGAAGCCTTGCGGATGTTGTTGGAGAATTAGAGCGTCGTCGCAACAGGGGTCTCTGTCAGGACATATCCAACTCCCCGCACCGTCTTGATCAGCGAGGGGCGCGTGGGGTCGCGCTCGACCTTCTTGCGCAGACGCGCGACCTGATTGTCGATTGTGCGATCCAGCGGCGCCCAATCCTGCCCATCGATCAGATCCATTAGCCGATCACGGGACAAGGGTTTCTTGGCATGGTTCAGAAAGGCTGTGAGCAGTTTGAAATCCGCCGTGGTGAGGTCGCATTCGTGACCGTCGCGGTCCACCAACAGCATACGATCAAGTTTGACCTTCAGACCATCCAGCGCAAGCCATGGATCGTCCTGCGGTTGCGCTTCTTCGTCCCGGTCACGCTTGCCGCTGCGGCGCAAGACCGATTTCACACGCGCCAGAACTTCGCGCACATGGAACGGTTTGGTCAGATAGTCATCCGCGCCAAGCTCCAACCCCACCACGCGGTCGATCACGTCATCTTTGCCGGTGACCATGAAAATCGGCACATCGTGGTCACGGTGAAGCTCTCGGGCGATATCGAGCCCGTCCTCTGCCCCGAGGTTAAGGTCCAAGGTCACAAGGTCGAAATCCTCTGCCGCGAATGCCGCGCGAACGCTCTGCGCGTTATGCGCCTCGACAACGCGGTAGCCATCCCCTTCCAGACACCGCCGAAGGAGCGTTCGGATTTTGGCGTCATCGTCGACAATAAGGATATTCTTTGCAGCCACCGCACCATCCACAGAAGTTTCAATTTCTATAATGCGCAAAGCCGATCAGGGCCAGCCGCCCGCGATACGGGCAGGCGCGACAAATTGATACAAAGGGATACAAAGCCAAGGATATTACTGCGACGCGCCCCTGAGATTGAGATCGCACCCCAAGGAGGACGATCGCATGTACGTAACATTATCCAGCGAGTTCAGCCCTGCAAACGCCGACATCTGCGTTGCACATCACGCTTCGGTCGCGGCAACCCAACGTAAGAGCCTCAGTGTTGGAACGCATCTGTTTCGCGAAGGGGACATGGCCAACAATATCTACGAGATCACCTCCGGTGTCTTTCGCTTGACCCGCGTGCTCGACAACGGGCGGCGGCAGGTCATCGCCTTTGGTCTGCCCGGCGACATCATTGGCTTTCCGAATGGTACATTTCACCACAGCGATTGCGAGGCGATCCAAAGTGCCGAAGTGATCGCCCACCGCCGCCACGCGCTCGACACGCTCGAGGGGGATCACCGGACGCATCAACGCTTGCTGCACGCAGCCTTGCGCGAGATTTCTGCCATGCAGGATCACTTTATGATGCTCGCCCGGAAATCCGCGATTGAGAAAGTTGCATCCTTTCTCATCACGCTGGCAGAACGCATTGGCACGCCCATCGGCAGCTATATGACCTGCGCCCTACCCATGAGCCGCGCGGACATAGCGGACTTCCTTGGCCTTACGATTGAGACCGTCAGCCGGACCCTCACCCGCTTGCGCAAGCAAAATATCATCGCGTTGGACACCTCACAGACTGTTTTGATCAAGGACATGGACGCCCTTGTCACAGCAGCGCAGGCCAGCGACTAAATAGATCGGTTTAGATCGGCGGCCATCAGATCGCCACGTAGGGCGCATCGCCCTGCATTTCTGCTCGCGCAGAGAAGCGCTCCAACCGGATGGTCAGTTCTGCCCAATCGGTGAATTCATGATCAGATGTGCCCATCTCAAACGCGCGGTCGTTCAACACGACAAACCGCACCACTGACTGCGCGAAGTAGTCGTAGCTGCCAGGCTTCACCGCCCCCGCCGCAAGCACAACTTCATCCGCCGCAAACCCTGTACGCATCTGGGTTTCAATGACATAGTCCTGCGCCTCTTCTCGTCCGCGCTCAAAAGCCGCGCTGAGGCTGACAGAGATAAACATCACGGGCCGCACCGCCAGCCAAGCACGGCGTGCTTGCATAAAGGTTTCAAGGGCGGGTGAATGGCGCCGTTCATGCACCGACCCCACCAAGATCACGCCCTGAACGGATGTTAGATCAGGGGTCGTGCCGCTATCATCAAGATTAAGGACCGTTGTCTGATGGTCATGGCTGGCCATGTGATCCGCTGCAAATTGGGCGATCTTGCCCGACTGTCCTTCTACCGTGGAATAGGCGATGAGCATATGCATGTTCCGTTCCTCCCGTGTGATACTCAAAGCCTATCACCCTCGACGGATGCAAACGTTGCGCAAGATCAATAAATCTTGCGATCCCCGACCACCGATTAACCTTCCCTCACCAGCCGAAATCCTAGATGGTCAGGTGGCAGCCCCACGGCGCAACCACCCACACTGGCATCTCGCACGAAGTTAATCACCGCCGCAGGATGCGTCCCGGCGGCAATCCGCACGCCGCAATAATCCGAAGTGCGCTCAACTTTGCCGTCCTCTCTCACCACACCATTCGCGAAACAACCATCGGTCCATTCCCAGATGTTGCCTGCCATGTCTGCAAACCCAAATGCGTTTTCGCCAAAGCCGCCAATGGGGCGCGGACCGGAGACTTCCTTTTCGCGCGCCGCATTGCCCTCTGCATATTGCGCGAGCATCCGCGCGCCGGGGTCAAGTTCGGCATCGACGTCGGCGGCATACTTAACCTGCGCGTCATAGCGTTCCGCCGCAGCCCTGTGCCATTCCTCAACCGAAGGCAGCCGCCAGCTTTGCCCCGTCTGCTCAGAAATCCAAGCCGCATAGCGGGTCGCGTCCCGCCAGCTAACATTCGTTTGTGGCTGTTGGGCGGGATCTGCTGTTTGCGCGGTCGGCACCGAAGCACAAGCGCCCGCGGCAACGCATCGGCTATATTGCGCCTGCGTTACTTGGTATTTCATCATCGCGAACGCAGGCAGTTGGACTTGTATTAACGGCGCATCGGTCGCTTTGCCCTGTTTCGAGAAATTACCCATCGGGCGAAAGCTCACTTCACCAGCTGGTACGGTGATGAGGGCGGGTCCGTTTTCAATATCCGGCCCCTCCCGCAGCGCGGAAAGACTGCCAAGATATAAGAGACCGGCCGCAAACAGGGCCGCTTTGCCCAGCCCATGACCGCTTGCTAAATTACCCATAACACGCCCCTTCATAGCCCAAAGGGCGACCGCAAACCGGCCACCCTCGCTTTCGATCACGGCAGGGCCGATCGGCCTTCATAGACCGCGTCATATTCGATGGGGGCTTGGACCTGCTCCATCAGATCATTGTCCCAATCCCCCTCGACCGCGATATGGGCGGTGGCGCCGAGGTTCACTGCCTCAATCAGGTTGTGGTTCACATAGGCATAGACCCCCGGCTGCAAGAACTCATAGAGCGCGGCCCCGGCAGAGCCGCCAGCGATGAACCAAGTCTCCAGATCACGGGCGGGCGGGTTGTTGAACTTGCCGCGCTCCCAGACCAGATCGCCATGGCCACCAATCAGGTGCGGGCGGCTGTCGCGGTTGGCTTGGCTATGAACGAAAAGCACCTTCTCGCCTTGGTTTGCGGTCAGAGCATTGTCCCCGGTCAGCGCCCCCACTCTGCCGTTAAACACGACATGGCTGGGGATCAGCTTGTTCATGACCTCAAGGGTGTCGGGATAGCTCTCGCCCACATCCGCGAAACGTTTGAACGCCCCGGTCTCATCGCGTGGAATGTAGAAGTCGTTCTCGCCGATATAAAAGACCTTGTCATAGCGGACTGGCTTGCCCTCCGGATCGCGCAGCCCATCGCGCGGCAGCACCATGATCGCACCCGCCATGCCCGAAACGACGTGCCAAGGGATCATCGGACCCCCCGGCGCACAGTGGTAGACGAAAGTGCCGGGCCGGGTCGCTTTAAAACGCAGCACGGTCTTTTCGCCGGGATTCACAAGGGTCAGCGAGCCGCCGCCCAAAGCCCCAGTGGCCGAGTGGAAGTCGATGTTGTGCTGCATCAGGTTTTCGGGCGAGTTATAAAGGGTCAGCTCGACATAATCGCCCTCATGGACCACCATCAGCGGGCCGGGGATCGACCCGTCAAAGGTCATCGCCTGAAGATAGGCGCCATCGTCGACCTCGACCTCTTTTTCCACGATCTGCAATTCGAACTCGACCACCCGCGGCTCTGCGGGCGCGGTCTGCTCATGGGCGTGAACCATTGGCGGACGCACCAGCTTGTGCTTAATCCGCTCCAGCCCCGACAGATCGACAGGCTCGGCCATCGAAGTGTCCATGATTTCCTCGGCGCTGGCGGCCTTTGCCAGAATGGGCAGTGCGGCGATGCCTGCGGCTCCCATCAATGCGGCGCGACGTGTTAACATCTGATGTTCCCTTTTCGGACTGTATTGCTGTTGCGCCATGGATAGCCCGAACGCGTCCAAGCGAACTTTGCGCAGGCGCAAACTTCTGACAGCAAAAACAACCGGATAGGAAATAAGCCCCCAAAACCCCGGAGGGCGGCGCCAACTCCAAATTCATTGCGCCGGCGCAAAGACAGGCCACAACAGAGAGCGCAATCTGGTGGGATGGTCAGGAGGATATCATGCAGAAACCGGATATTGACGCCCCGGATTTGTCGCTGTCGGCGCTGTTTGAACATTGGCCCGAAGCAGCACCGCTGTTTTTCAAACACAACATGGCCTGCCCCGGCTGCCCGGTGGCGCGTTTCTATGCGCTGTCAGACGCCTGTCGCAGAGCCGGACTGGACGAGACCCAGTTTCGCGCCGAAATCAAAACCCGCGTCCAAGCCGCCCGACAGATCAATGACCGCTGATCTGCACCAAACGGTGCGGGGCTGTGACGACAATATGTTTCCGCGTGGACCGCACGATCCCGTCTTTTTCCCAGGCCGATAGCATCCGACTGACCGTGTGCAACGTCGTGCCCGTCATGTCTGAGATGTTCTGGCGCGTGACGGGGAACCCGATCTCGATCCCCTCCTCTGTCTTGCGCCCGCTTTGATTGACCATGCGCAGCACCGCAGCCGCGACGCGCTGCTCCACCGCTTGCGTTGCAATTTCGGTCATCGTGTCCTGAATCTGCCCCAAACGCTGACCCACCGTCTTGTAGGACTCAGTGGCGAACCCCTCGTACTGCGCGATGAAGCTGGACCAAAGGGTTGATGGCCAAGACAGTACAATCGATTCCGCCGCTGTAACCGCTGTGGCCGGATAGGTGTCCCGCTGGAGCGCTGCGGCGATGCCGAACAACTGCCCCGGCGAAATATGCAGAACGATGATCTGCTCGCCCCCGGCGGTGGTGCGCACAACCCGCAGAAAACCGTCCAGCAGCAAATGGAAATGGCTGGCCTCCATCCCTTCGCTAAAGACTTCGTCGCCCTCATCGAAACGCCGGATGCGCGCCTGATCCAGAATCTCCCGAATCTGCGTGCGGTTCAAACGGCTAAACGGCGGCAGACCACTTAGGAGGCTTTCATCGAGTTTTTGCACGTTTGTCCCAAGAGTTTGTTTTAGATCAACGTCTCACGGCAAGGCATAGCGCATATCAAGTCTCGACGGAACAACACGATCACATGAAAGGGAATTCGAGATGATCAAGAACCTGATGGCCGGCGCATTGCTTGCGATGATTGCCGTGGGCGCGCAGGCAGAGACCTTTGAGGTCAAGATGCTTAACAAAGGTGAGGACGGCGCAATGGTGTTCGAACCGGCCTTTATCAAAGCCGAAGTCGGCGATGTCATCCGCTTCCTGCCAACCGACAAAGGCCACAACGTCGAAGACATCAAAGGGATGCTTCCCGAAGGCGCCGCGCGTTTCAAAACCAAGTTCAACGAGGAGTTTGATCTGAAGGTCGAACAAGAAGGCCTCTACGGCATCAAATGCACCCCGCACTACGCGATGGGCATGATCGCCCTGATCCAAGTGGGCGAAGCGGTCAACCTTGAGGAGGCACAGGGCGTGAAGCAAAAGGGCAAGGCCAAAGGCCGGATGGCAGACCTGTTCGACAAGGTCGAATAACCGGCCCATGCCAAACAGTCAGACCGGGCGGCGCTTAGGTGCCGCCTTTTTTGTTTGGACCCGCCTTGGCGACAAGACAACTTTAGCCGCCGTCCGCTATCTGATAGCTACATCCCTCAACAAGACCCGCAATGGCGCAACCGGCAACCGGATATGACGCCCAGCTTGAAATGAGACACCCCATTCGCCTGCCCGATCTCAAACGTCTGTTCTGGTTCACGCTCGGCATCTTGGCTTTGGCGCTTGGTGCCTTGGGCGTGGTGCTGCCGCTTTTGCCGACCACCCCTTTGGTCATTCTGGCGAGCTTTGCTTTTGCAAAAAGCGCGCCGTCTTTTGAACGTTGGCTGCGGCGACATCGGATTTTCGGGCCGATCATCCTCGATTGGCAAACCCATGGCGCCATCGCCAAACGCTACAAGATCCTCGCTATCACGATGATGCTGGCGGCTTTGGCTCTGTCTTACGCCCTTGCAGTGGCAAGCTATGTGCTGATCTTACAAGCGCTCTGCATGACAGGTGCAGCGATCTACATCCTGACCCGGCCGAGCTGATCGCCCCCGCTCAAAGCGCAGACACGCCGATCACCAGCGGGTGCAGCCACAGCAGCGTAGCGAAAGCGCCGATCCCAAGGGCAAACCGTATCGCAGCACCTTTGGCCGACGCGGGCCGAGAAATACGCGGCGCTTGCGCTGTCTTGCGGCGGAGGTCCTCCCACGCAGGCTCCCCCATCTCGCGCTTTTTGCGCCGATCAATTAATGCCCTGCCCGCAACCGCAAACCCGCCCAAAACGGCGAACAAAATCACATGCGCCAAATCTCCATTCGGCAACAGATGCAGCCCTGCCCATAGCGCCAAAGCGACAAGCAATGGATGCCGAGTGAACCCGACAATCCCCGGACGCTGCGGATCGAATTCGCCATTACGCGCCCCGCCAAAGGAAAACGGATTGGGCCGCCCAATCGCGAAGGCAAGGATGAGACAGACCCCCAGCATCCCCAAATGCACCAGATGCCGCTGCCACACCATCTGCGGCCAAAGCTGCACATATGGCGCTTTCCCCGCGCTCCAGATCAGCAGGACGAGCATCGCGGTCGACAGGATCGAATAGCCGATGACAAAGCCGCTTGCGCCAATGTGATGGACGATCCGCGATTTCACCCCCGGACGAACGGGGATAGAATGGGTCGCAAAGAAAAGCGCAAAGATCAGAAAAAACCCAAGCCAACTCATCATGGCCCCTCCGTTTGCGGATGCGGAAACGCGCTGTAGGTAAGCGAAACCCCGGCCAAGCCAAGCATCCTCAAAATCCCCGACAGTGTCTCCCGCGACACCCCTGTCAGCGTCATAGTGTTTGAAAACTGCCTGAACCCGATCAGCAGCCCTCGCAGCCGCTTACCATCCATGATGCACCCTTTGTGCCAACCTCGTCAGCCCCCGTACCATCGGTCATCGCAGTCAAACTTGTCCGAGCGCAAAGTCCGCAAAAAATGCCTTCGTCGCGGTCGTATCAGCAGTGTCGAGGCTTCCACCCCCTCACTTCTCTGCAACTGTCGTTTTGCTGCGATGGATCACCGTCCCGTCCTCCGCACAGGTCAGCCGCAGTCGTGCTCCAGCGTAAAAGAACGTAAGCCGAAAACGTCCGGCATCTTCGTCAGTCCCGGTTTCATAGCGGCTGGTAATCTCACCGCGACGCATCTTCTCTTGGACCACCGCAGGCTCTAACCCCAACAACGGGCCAAGATCGCCTGCGTCAATGACCGGTTGCCCGTCTTGCATTTCAACTTTCATAACGCCTCCGATCGAATGGCCTAATAGCAGTGTTGCGTGGCACTCCAAAATTCATGCTTGTAGCCAAGAGCCTTATTCGTCGCGCCAGCGCTTTCATCTCTATCGTCTTACGGTACGCGGCACACTCACAACTCTTCGAACCCCGCTTAGGTGCGATCCCTCCATCATCCCCCAGAATGTCCGCTTGACCCATGTGCGCCGAAAGGGCGTAACTGCCAAGAGGTCCGTAGAGCGCTGTAATAATCATATTACTCTTGGCGACCCCGGCAGGATTCGAACCTGCAACCTGCCCCTTAGGAGGGGGCTGCTCTATCCAGTTGAGCCACGGGGCCGACAGGGGCCGTTTAGCGCAAACGGGGGGTGATGTCATCGGCAGAATGGCAACCGATTGGCGCAGTGGAGCGGCAGGCTGGCGGCAGCGCTTGATCGTGCGCCGCGCTTCGCGCAAACTGGTGAAAAGACAAACAGGAAAACCAAATTGAGCACCCCTCCCAAACGCCCGCTGACCCTGCGCGATGTATCTGATGCTTGTGGCGTTTCCGAGATGACGGTCAGCCGCGTCCTGCGCAAACGGGGCGATGTCTCTGACGCCACCCGCGACCGGGTGCTCGCGGCGGCCAAGTCACTTGGCTATGTGCCGAACCAGATCGCCGGCTCTTTGGCCAGCCAGCGGGTGAACCTTGTGGCGGTCATTATCCCCTCGCTTGGCAACATGGTTTTCCCCGAGGTGCTCAACGGCGTGAACCAAGTGCTTGAGGATACGCCGCTCCAGCCGGTCGTGGGGGTGACGGACTATCTGCCCGAGAAAGAAGAGCGTGTGCTCTACGAGATGCTCTCATGGCGACCTTCCGGCGTGATCATCGCCGGGTTGGAGCATTCGGAGGCCACCCGCGCCATGCTGCGCAATGCGGGCATTCCGGTGGTGGAGATCATGGACACCGACGGCAAGCCCGTCGACGCGATGGTGGGTATTTCACACCGCCGTGCCGGGCGCGAGATGGCGCAGGCGATCCTGCGCGAAGGCTATGAGCGGATCGGCTTCATGGGCACGAAAATGCCGCTGGACCACCGCGCACGCAAACGCTTCGAAGGCTTTACCGAAGGGCTCGCCAAAGCAGGGGTCGAGATTGAGGATCGTGCCTTCTACTCCGGCGGCTCCGCGCTGGCCAAGGGGCGCGAGATGACGCAGGAAATGCTGGAACGTTCGCCGGATCTCGATTTCCTCTACTACTCGAATGACATGATCGGCGCGGGCGGGTTGCTGCATTTGCTGGACCAAGGCATCGATATTCCCGGTCAGATCGGCCTCGCCGGGTTTAACAACGTCGAACTGCTGCAAGGTCTGCCACGCCAGTTGGCAACGATGGACGCCTGCCGGAACGAGATCGGGCAAGCGGCGGCGCGGATTATCCTTAACCAGACCCAGCCCGAGCCGGACTCCGATATGCAGACCCAGATCACGCTGACCCCGACCCTGTCGCTCGGCGATACTCTGCGCCGCCGCCGGGGGTGAGCCGCGCGCGCCTCGGCAACGCCGCCGCGCGGCGGTTGTTTCTGGTGCGTCACCTGTTGTCCGACCCGCCACAGGGCCCGGCCAAGGGCGCCGCGCTGCTCAAGCTGATCCGGGATCTGGGCTTTGTGCAGCTCGACAGCATCAACACGGTGGCGCGGGCGCATGACCTAATCCTTTTCGCCCGGCGTCCGCGCTATCGTCCCGACGCGCTCAAGCGGCTTTACGAAAAAGACCATGCGCTGTTTGAGCATTGGACCCATGACGCCGCCGTCATCCCGATGGAATTTTACCCTTATTGGCATCTGCGCCGTGAGCGCGATGCGGCGAAGCTGCTGGGCCGCTGGAAGGATTGGCAGCGCCATGATTTCGAAGCGCAGTTGCAGAGCGTGCTGGCGCAGGTCCGCGCGGAGGGCAGCGTCACTTCATCGGACGTGGGCCGGGATGAGCCGCGCAGCTCCGGGGGCTGGTGGCAATGGCATCCGTCGAAAACCGCGCTGGAGTATCTTTGGCGCAGTGGGGCCTTGGCGGTGGCCGGGCGCGAAGGGTTTCGCAAGCGTTATGATCTGACCGAACGGGTCGTGCCTGCCGCGCTGCGTGATCCGACGCATGCCCCCGATACCGAACAGACAATCAACTGGTGCTGCGACCAAGCGCTGGCGCGTTTGGGCTTTGCCACGGCGGGCGAGTTGGCGGCTTTCTGGGCGCATATCTCTCCTACTGAGGCGCGGAGCTGGTGCGCGGCAGAGCAAAGCGCAGGGCGGCTGGAAGAGATCGACGTGGAGGCCGCCGACGGCAGCCTGCGCCCCGCCTTTATCCGCCCCGGCTGGGCCGATGACCCTGTCCTCACCCGCGATCCACCCAAACGTCTGCGGGTGCTCAGCCCCTTCGACCCAGCCCTGCGCGACCGCAAACGCGCAGCACGGCTTTTC
Source organism: Sulfitobacter maritimus (assembly GCF_013346665.1). Lineage (GTDB taxonomy): Bacteria > Pseudomonadota > Alphaproteobacteria > Rhodobacterales > Rhodobacteraceae > Sulfitobacter > Sulfitobacter maritimus. The sequence goes on along the minus strand of NZ_JABVBB010000038.1, from coordinate 578,980 downwards.
GGCTTTGACTACCGGATCGAGGTCTTTGTGCCAGAGGCGCAGCGCACATACGGCTACTATGTCTTTCCGCTGCTCCAGAGCGACAGGCTGGTGGGAAGGGTCGATATGAAAGCGCATCGTGACATAGATGAGTTGCGCATCACCGCCCTATGGCCCGAGCGGGGCATCCGCTGGGGTAAAGGACGGCAGGCCGCGTTTGAGGCAGAGTTGCAACGCCTCCTCCCGCTGGCCGGAGTAAGCCGCCTGTGTTTTGCCGATGGCTGGCTGCGCGCACCACTTTAGGCGAAACGGGGCGGCAGCAATCCTGCGTGAAACCAGTTTAGATAGCTGTGAATCGAATACACAGGCCGCCCGGCCGCCGCCGCGATGTCGGCGGCATATGGCACCATATTCGTGCATTCCAACAGGATCGCGCCGACATCCGCATGGGTCTCCACCAACCGCTGTGCCGCCTGCACCATATCCACCCGCGCCCGCGGCACATCGAGGTCCGCATGATTGCCAAGGATCGTCCGGGCGAAACTGCTGGCTTCCATCCCCATGACCGGGCTACCGTCAGGCACCCCTGCCGCGCGCAGATGGGCGGGCGAGAGCGTGCTGGCAGAGATCGTCAAAATCCCCACCCTCTGGCCCGGCGGCAGACAGGCCGCAATCTGCCCCGCTTGCTCTAACGCAGAGGCGGCAACCGGCACGTCCAGTGCCTCGGCCAAACGGGGTCGGATCAACGCCAAGAACCCGCAAGTGGTGGCAATGCCAGTGCAGCCCTCTGCAACCAATTCCCGCCCTGCTGTGATGAACGCCTGCACAAAGGGCTCGATCTCATCACAAACAATGGCGTCAGGTGTCGCCCCCGGCACCACGGCATAGCGCACCGGAAAGGACCAACTGCCCGCATTGCCCACGTCACCCAGAATGCGAGGGAACCGCGTATCGAGCATGAGTATCCCCAGCCGCGCGCCTGTCTCGTTTGTCATATGCCCTCCGTTTGGGCGTAGGGTGCCTTTGCGGGCGACGCGAAACAAGCCAAACCAGAACGATGGCATTTTATCAGCATTTTGTTGACGTGATGGTTTTTTGTGTAAAGATGCCGGAAAGGGAGCGTGAGATGGTGCGACGTAAAATCGAAGGGCTGCAAAAATGACCCAGCATGTCATCGTGATCGGCGCGGGCATCGTCGGCGTCTCCGCCGCGATCTGGCTGCGCCGTGCCGGCGCGCGGGTGACCCTGCTGGACCGCGCTGAGCCGGGGCGCGGCACCTCCCATGGCAACGGCGGTGTCTTGGCAGCCAGTGGGGTGGCCCCAGTCACCGGGCCGGGTCTGCTGCGCAAAGCCCCCGGCATGCTGCGTGATCCAGAATTTCCGCTGTTCCTCCGTTGGCCCTATGTCCCGCGTCTGCTGCCTTGGCTGCGCCGCTACATGGGCCATGCCAATGACAGCGACACCCGCCGCATCTCGCGTGGGCTGGCGCCTATTGTCAGCGACAGTGTGGCCCAGCACAAAGCCCTCTGCGCTGATCTGGGGCTAGAGGATTGGGTCCGCGGCAGTGACTATTGCTTTGCCTATACCAACCGCGCGGCCTTTGAGGCCGAGCGCTACACTTGGGCGTTGCGCCGCGATGCGGGCTTCGTGCCGGAGCTTATCGAAGGCGGCGCGGTGCAGGAATTCGACCCCGCCTTTGGCCCTGAGATCACCTGCCTTGCCCGGCTGGCTGACCATGGCTTCATCGCTGACCCCGGCGGCTACGTCCGCGCGCTGGCCAAGGCGTTTAAGGGAATGGGCGGCAGCATCCGACAGGCAGAGGTTCAGGATATTGAGGTTGTTGACGAAAAGGTCACAGCAGTCCTGACCAGCGACGGCCCCCTGCCTTGTGACGACGTGCTGCTCGCCACCGGGGTCTGGTCAAAACCGCTAATGCGCAAGCTGGGCGTCAACGTCCCGCTGGAATCTGAGCGCGGCTATCACATCGTTTACAAAGACGCCCAAGGCGGCCCATCCCGCCCGACCATGATGGCTGCGGGGAAATTCGTTGCGACACCGATGGCCGAAGGGCTGCGCTGCGCCGGGATCGTGGAGTTTGGCGGGTTAAAGGCAGGTGCCTCAAAAGCACCGCTCGCGCTGCTGCGGCGTCAGGCCAAAGCGGCCTTCCCCCATCTCACCGCCACGCAAGAAATCGAATGGCTGGGCCACCGTCCCGCCCCCAGCGACTCTCTGCCTCTTATCGGGCAGATCGGGACAAGCCGGGTCTATACGGCCTTCGGGCATCACCACATCGGGTTGACGGGCGGGCCGAAAACGGGCCGACTGATCGCCGGATTGATCACGGGACAGCCGTCAAACACGGATCTTGCCCCGTATCACCCCCAGCGTTTCGGCAGCTAATGCCGGACGCGACCATGAAAAAACTAGGGAGAAACCAAATGACACTGACAGCAAGATTGATGGCCGGCGCGGCCACCACAGCTCTGACCTTGGGCGCGGCCATGCCTGCCTTCGCGGCGGAGAAATGGGACATGCCGATGGCCTATTCGGCCTCGAACTTCCATTCTGAAAACGGCGTGCAATTCGCTGAATGTGTGAGCGAGAAGACCGGCGGCGAGATTGAGATCACCGTGCATCCGGGCGGCGCACTGTTCGCGGGTGCGGACATCAAACGCGCGATCCAGACCGGTCAGGTGCAACTGGGCGAGCGTCTGCTTTCGGGCCACCAGAACGAAAACGCGATCTTTGGCTTTGATTCCATCCCCTTCCTCGCGCCCTCCTTTGAAGACAGCGCGAAACTGTGGGAAGCCGCCAAGCCCAAGGTTGAATCCGTGCTCGAAGAGCAGAACCTCGTCCTGCTTTATAACGTGCCATGGCCGCCCCAAGGGCTCTACTTCAAGAAAGAAGTCGACTCGGTGGAGGACATGAAGGGCGTCAAGTTCCGCTCCTACAACAACACCACCGCGCGTCTGGCCGAACTGACCGGCATGTCGCCCGTCACGATTGAAGCAGCCGAAGTCAGCCAAGCCTTTGCCACCGGCGTGGCCGAGTCGATGATCTCCTCAGGTGCCACCGGCTATGACCAGAAGGTCTGGGAAAGCCTCACGCATTTCTACGAAGTCGACGCATGGCTGCCGCGCAACTACGTGATGATCAACGCCGATGTTTGGGCCGATGTCTCTGACGCCAACAAAGAGGCAATCACCAGCTGTGCGGCTGAGGCCGAAGAGCGTGGCCTGCAAGCTTCCAAGGACTACACCCAGTTCACCTATGACGGGCTGCGCGAAGGCGGCATGAAGGTTGAGCCTGCGAGCGAAGAGCTGATGTCCGGCCTGCGCGAAGTGGGTGAGACCATGACCCAAGAATGGCTCGAATCCGCAGGCGAAGACGGTCAGGCGATTATCGACAGCTACAAGTCGGCAGAATAATCGCAAAACCGGCGGCGGCTCTTTGGGCCGCCGCATTCGTGGCGGGGCATGATCTAGGGAGGGTCGGATGAAGACAGTGCGCAGACTATTAGATGGGCTTTACACCGGGGCGGGGGCGCTGGCGGCGCTTTGCCTTGTGGCCATTCTCACCTTGATCGTCGCGCAGATGGTCGCCCGTTGGAGCGGCAATGTCTTTCCGGGTGCAGCCAGCTATGCCGGCTATGCCATGGCTGGGGCCAGCTTCCTTGCCTTTGCCAATGCCCTGAACCGCGGCTCGCACATTCGCGTGTCAATCCTTGTGAACGCCTTGAGCAACAAAGGACGCCGCCTGCTCGACATCTGGTGTTTCGCCGTGGCGGCGGCGGTCGCGTGGTACTTTACCTACTATGCCTATTGGTTTGTCTATTGGTCGTGGAAGTTTAACGAGGTGAGCCAAGACCAAGACGCCACGGCCTTGTGGATACCGCAATCCGTCATGGTGATCGGCGGCGGCATTCTGGCCATCGCGCTGACGGACAACCTTTTGCATCTCATCTTTAAGGGCGACCACCGCGTCACCCGTGATCTTGTCGATCAAAGCTTCGGGGAATGACGCCATGACCGAGATTTATGCGATTACCCTGTTTCTGATCGTCCTGTTTTTCCTGCTTGGCACCGGTGTTTGGGTCGGGCTCGCGCTGATGGGCGTCGCTTGGGTCGGGATGGAGCTTTTCACCACGCGGCCCGTGGGCGACACCATGATCACCACGATCTGGGCGAGTTCGTCCAGTTGGACGCTTACCGCCCTGCCGCTCTTTGTCTGGATGGGCGAAATCCTTTACCGTACGCGGCTTTCGCAGGATATGTTCCGCGGGTTGTCGCCTTGGCTGGCCAAACTGCCCGGCGGGTTGGTGCATACCAATATCGTCGGTTGTACGGTCTTTGCCGCCGTCTCCGGTTCCTCCGCCGCGACGCTGACAACCGTGGGCAAAATGTCGATCCCCGAGCTTCGGGCGCGCAATTACCCTGAAAAGATGATTATCGGCACCTTAGCCGGAGCCGCGACACTGGGGCTGATGATCCCGCCTTCGCTGGCGCTGATCGTTTACGGCGTGACGGTGAATGAAAGCATCACCAAACTGTTCTTTGCCGGTGTTATGCCGGGCCTGCTGCTGGCGCTGATGTTCATGGGCTATGTTGCGGTAACCAGCCTCATGTCCAAGGACTGGAACCCCGACGTTGAGACCAACATGAGTTTCGCCGAAAAGCTGCGCAACTCGCGCTTTCTGCTGCCAGTCTTTGCGCTGATCTCGGTGGTGATCGGCTCAATGTATCTGGGCTTTGCCACCGCGACCGAGGCCGCCGCGATCGGCGTTATCGGCTCGCTGAAGCTGGCACTGTTCCAAGGCTCGCTGAACTGGCATAGTTTTCGCGAGAGCCTGATGGGCGCGATGCGCACCTCTGCCATGATCGCGCTGATACTTGCAGGTGCGGCGTTCCTGAAACTCTCGATGGGCTTTACCGGTCTGCCCCGCGCACTGGCCGACGGGATCGCGGCGATGGAGCTGTCGCGGTTTGAACTGTTGATGGCGCTTCTGGTCTTTTACATCGTGCTGGGCATGTTCCTTGACGGCATCTCCTCGGTCGTTCTCACCATGGCGGTGGTCGAGCCGATGGTGCGTGGCGCGGGCATTGATCTGATCTGGTTCGGAATCTTTGTCGTCGTGGTCGTGGAGATGGCGCAGATCACACCCCCCATTGGGTTCAACCTCTTTGTGCTGCAAGGCATGACCAACCACGAGATGGGCTATATCACCAAGGCCGCGCTGCCGATGTTCGCAATCATGGTCTTTATGGTCTTTGTCCTGATCTGGTTCCCCGAAGTCGCCACATGGCTGCCCGACAATCTGCGCAGCGGTCCGGCTACGGGGTGATTCAAGATGCGGTATATCTTGAGGTTGGCGTCGCGCCATGCGCGCGCTTGCCTGATCCTGGGGCTGTTGGCAGGGCTGGGCCTGCCCGGTCTTGCGGCGTCCTTGGCAGAATGGTTGCCGGAAATGGTCGCGATCCTCTTGACGCTCACGGCGCTCAGGATCGGCCATCGTGCCGCCACCGGGGCCGCGCGCGATCTACGGTGGGGGCTGGCGTCGGTGCTGGCTTTGCAAACGGTGCTGCCACTGTTGCTGCTGGGGGGCTTTGCGCTCGCCGGGCTGGGACAGACCCCCGCCGCGCTGGCGGTGACACTTGCCTCGGCGGCGCCCGCACTTACGGGCAGCGTCAACCTTGCGCTGCTGCTGCGACTCGATGCGGGGCGGATGATGCAACTGATGGTGCTTGGCACGGCGGCCTTCCCGCTGACGGTCTTGCCAGTGCTGGCCCTACTGCCGCAGCTTGGTCCGGCCTCGGATGTGGTGGCCCCCGCTCTGAGGCTTTTGGCGGTGATTGTCGCAGCCACCGGGCTTGGCTTCACCCTACGCCACGTTCTACTGCCGCGCCCAACACCGCGCCAAATCGAAGCGCTGGACGGGGCGTCAGTGCTGGCGTTTTCCATCATCGTCGTAGGACTGATGGCCGCGCTCAACCCCGCTCTGCGCAGCGATCCTGCCGCCGTAGCAGGCTGGACCGCGCTGGCCTTTGCGCTGAGCTACCTGTTGCAAGCGGCGGCTTTGCTGGTGCTGCGTCGGGGTCCGCTACATTCAGTGGCCGGACCGCTGGCGATTGGCGCAGGCAACCGCAATATCGCGTTGTTTCTTGTCGCTCTCCCGTCAGAGACGCTTGCCCCGTTGATGATCTTTATCGGCTGCTGGCAACTGCCGATGTATCTAACCCCGGTGCTTTTGCCGCGCCTCTACGAAAGGATGCTCCGCAATGACTGACTGGCCCCGCATTCGCAGCGTCGGTCTCTCTGGCCTTTTGATCACCTTTGCCCAGAAGATGTCAGAACCCGCAAATCGCGCCGCCTTGGCCTTTCGCGCGGCAGTCGAAGCGCAGGACTGGCCGGAGGTGACCGAGACCAGTACCTCGCTGGTGTCGACCTTTGTGCAATTCGAAGTCAGCCAAGAGGCGATCACCACGATGACCGACCGCCTGCGCGGACTGCTTGAAACCCGCGACTGGTTTGCCGAACCCCTGCCCGCCGGGCGCAGCCTGTGGCATGTGCCAACGGTCTATGGCACCGACCTCGCCCCCCAATTGGAAGAGGCAGCAGAGGCGGCGGGCGTTGATCCAGACACGGCCATTGCCGAGTTGTCGCAATCGCGCGTGCGTGTCCTGACCATCGGCTTTGCCCCCGGCCAACCCTATATGGGCGAACTGGCCCCGCATTGGGACATACCCCGCCAGCAAGGGTTAACGAAATCCGTCCCCCCCGGCGCATTGGTGGTGGCGATCCGGCAGTTGATCATTTTCACCAATGCGTCCCCCACCGGCTGGCGGCATATCGGCCAGACGGCCTTTCGCACCTTTCGTCCCGGCAGTGAGATGCCCTTTCCGCTGTCGCCCGGCGATGAGCTGATCTTCCCCTCGATCACCCGGCAAGAATTCGACCGCATCGCCAATGACCCCACCGGCGGTGCCGAGCGGGAGGCACTGGCATGACGGCTCTGACCATCCTCCAAGCTGGTCCTGCCATGACCATCCAAGACCTTGGCCGCCCAGGATACCGCGCATTGGGCCTGACCCACGGCGGCGCGGCCGACCCGACCGCCCTGCACGAAGGGGCCGCTTTGCTTGGCCAAGACCCGAACAGCGCGGCTTTGGAAATGGCGGGAAGCGGCGGACAATTTCGCGCAGATGCCGACACCCGCATCGCCCTTACAGGTGCGCAGATGCAGGTGAATATCGACGGCGAACCGCTCGCATGGAACGCCAGCCACCTGCTGCCAGCGGGGGCCACGCTGACCATCGGCGGCGCGCGCGACGGGGCCTATGGCTATCTGCATGTGGGCGGCGGTTTTGATGTTGAACCTGTGATGGCCTCCCGCTCCAGCCACCGTGCCGCAGGCATTGGCCGCCTGCTGCAAAGCGGCGACAGCCTGCCCATCGGGGCGGATACGGGCGGCGAGACCAGTCAAACCCTGCCCCGCGATACGCGCTTTGGCGCGGAACGGGTGCGTATTGTCGCCTCCATGCAAACCGATGCCTTTGACGACGCAACACGCGCCCGCTTCACTGAAACCACGTTCCGCCGCGATCCCCGCGCCAACCGTATGGGCGCACGGATGGACCATGACGGCGACGGCTTTGCCACCGGCGGACAGTTGACCATCGTCTCTGAGGTCATCACCCCCGGCGACATCCAGATCACCGGCGACGGTGCGCCCTTTGTGCTGATGTGCGAATGTCAGACCACCGGCGGCTACCCTCGCATCGGCACCGTGATCCCCTGCGACCTGCCGATCGTGGCCCAGGCCCAGCCGGGAGCGGCGTTGCGGTTTGAGTTCGTCGACCTTGACGAAGCCCTCGCTGCCGAGACCCGCCACCGCGAGACCCTCGCGACGCTGCTTAAACGCCGCCAACCTCTGCTGCGCGACCCCGCCCGCATCCGCGATTTGCTCGCCTATCAACTGATCTCCGGCGTGGTTTCGGCCACCGCCGATCCATTCGAGAAGGACAAGACATGACCACCGTCGATCTCAACGCCGATATGGGCGAAAGCTTTGGCCCTTGGACGATGGGCGATGACGCCGCGCTGCTGAAAATTCTGACCTCAGCCAATATTGCCTGCGGCGGCCATGCGGGCGATCCTGACGTCATGGCCAAGACCATGCGCATGGCGCAGGAAAACGGCGTCGGCATCGGTGCGCATCCGGGATTTATGGATCTGGCCGGGTTTGGCCGCAATCGCATGTCCGTGCCGCGTGCCACGTTGCAAAATCAGATCCGCTATCAGGTCGCGGCGAGCGTCGGCATGGCCCGCAGCGTCGGGGCCGAGGTGCGGCATCTGAAGCTGCATGGGGCGCTGTCGAATATGGCGTCAGAGGACGAAACTTTGGCCCGCGACCTCTATGAGGCGGCGCTGAGCGTTGCCCCTGATCTTATTGTGATGGTGCTCGCCGCCACCGCGCAGGAGCGGGCGGTCAAATCACTGGGCTGCAAATGGGCCGGGGAAATCTTTGCCGACCGCGCCTATAATGACGACGCCACATTGGTGGACCGCAGCAAACCGGGTGCGGTGATCCATGACGCTGATCACGCCGCCGCCCGGATGGTGGAGATGGTCAAGGCCGGCGCGATCATCACCGAGAGCGGCAAACATATCCCAACGCGGATCGACACGATCTGCCTGCACGGCGACACGGCAGAGGCCGTTCAAATCGCAACCGCCGTCCGCAAGGGTTTGCAGGACGGCGGCGTGACTTTGCAAAAGTTCAGCGGGAACGCTTAGGAGCGCACCAGCTTTTCATAGTCGGTGGCGATCTCACGCGTCAGCGCGCCGACTTCGAAATTCCAGTCGCCGATCTGGCCCACCGGGGTCACTTCGGCGGCGGTGCCGGTGAGCCAGCACTGCTCAAACCCTTCCAACTCTTCGGGCATGATGTGGCGCTCATGCACGGTGATGCCCTTTTGCTTGAGCATCTCGATCACGGTCTGACGGGTGATGCCGTTGAGGAAGCAATCGGGCGTCGGCGTGTGCACTTCGCCATCCTTGACGAAAAAGATATTGGCCCCCGTCGCCTCAGCCACATAGCCGCGATAGTCATACATCATCGCGTCGGAACAGCCCTTCGCCTCAGCCGCGTGTTTGGCCATGGTGCAGATCATATAAAGGCCAGCGGCCTTCGCATGGCTGGGGATCGTCTCGGGGCTGGGGCGCTTCCACTTGGAAATGTCGAGCTTCGCGCCCTTCATTTTGGCGTCGCCGTAGTAGGCACCCCATTCCCATGCGGCAATCGCCAGCCGCACCGGGTTGCGAGAGGAGGCAACGCCCATGTCTTCGCCCACACCACGCCAAGCCAGCGCACGCACATAGGCGTCCTTCAAACCAGAGGCGGCGAGGACTTCGGCCTTGGCGGCTTCGATTTGGTCAATGGTGTAGGGAATCTCAAAGTCGATCATCTCAGCCGAACGCTTTAGGCGTTCCGAATGTTCGCGGCTCTTGAAAATCTTGCCGTTATAGGCCCGCTCACCCTCAAACACCGAAGAGGCGTAATGCAGCGCATGGGTCAGAATATGGACATTGGCCTCGCGCCAATCGACCATGCCACCATCCATCCAGATGTGCCCATCTCGGTTGTCATATCCACCTGTCATGGTTTTACCCTCCAAATTGACCCGTAATCTTTGCATAAATTGCGCCAGAGCCAGCAGAACCAGACATTTAGTTGCGCAAAACTCACGATTCGATAGCCTTTCACTCTTGGAATGTCAACAACGCTGACTTAAACTGCCGTAAAGCGGCGCATGGGGCCGTGGCAGAGAATGAGGCATGATATGGCGGATGGCCGAATGATGGCGCCCCCGAGCGGCGAAAGCCTGCTGTTCCTGACTGACGAGCACCTGCGCCAAGCGATTGAGGCGATGTTCTTTGCCTATCGCGGCTTTACCGCCGATCCAGACCGCATTCTGGCCGATATGGCTTACGGACGCGCACACCACCGGGCGATCCACTTTATCAACCGTGCGCCCGGTACGACGGTCAATAATCTGCTCAACATCCTTGGCGTCACGAAACAATCGCTCAACCGTGTCTTGCGCACGCTCATCGCCGATGGTCTGGTACAAAGCAGGGTTGGCCGCAACGACAAGCGCGAGCGGCATCTGTTCCTGACCGACGAAGGCCGGGCGCTGGAGCAGAAGCTGTCAGACGCACAGCGCGCACGTATGCGAATGGCCTTTCGCACCGCCGGGCCAGAGGCCGTGGCCGGTTTCAGGACGGTATTGGAGGCGATGATGGACCCCGAAATGCGCGAAAGCTTTGACCGACTGCGCGACAGCGCCCCATGAATGAGGTGGACGCCCATTTGCTTGTTGTCGATGATGACGAGCGCATCCGCAGCCTGCTCAAAAAGTTCCTGATGCGGCATGGGTTTCTGGTCACCACCGCCCGCGACGCGGCCCATGCGCGGCGCGTCTTGGCAGGGCTGGAGTTTGACCTCATCGTGCTCGACGTGATGATGCCCGGCGAAGACGGAATGGCCCTGACCCGCGCCCTGCGCGAGAGCCTGCAAACCCCGATCCTGCTGCTCACCGCCAAGGGCGAGACCGACAACCGCATCGAAGGGCTGGAGGCCGGGGCGGATGATTACCTGCCCAAACCGTTCGAGCCGAAAGAACTGCTGCTGCGGATCAACGCGATCCTGCGCCGTATGCCCGACACCTCTGCCGCCGACGCCGCGCCAAAGGTGCTGTCCTTTGGCACAATCCGCTACGACATGGAACGTGGCGAGCTTTGGCAGGGCGACGAACTAATCCGCCTCACCGCGACCGAAGTGCATCTGATGAAAATTTTCTCGGCCCAGCCCGGCATAGCCCTCAGCCGCGCCAAACTGGTCGAGGAATTGGGCCGCGACCGCGGCCAAGCGCAGGAACGCGCGGTAGATGTCCAAATCACCCGGCTGCGGCGCAAGATTGAAAGCGACCCGAAGCAGCCGCAATATCTGCAAACCGTGCGCGGCGCGGGCTATATGCTGGCACCGGATTGATCCTTTCGCCTGTGCAATTCATCACCCCAGCCCGCTGGCAATGCGCCGCCACCCGTTCTATTGTCCCGCGAAATTCTGAAACAAGAGGCGCGCAATGTCTGACACACCTGTCGAAGAGATGAACTTTGAAACCGCGATGGCGGAACTGGAAAAGGTGCTTGGCCAGCTGGAGCGGGGTGACGTGGCGCTGGACGAAAGCATCGCGCTCTATGAGCGTGGCGCCAAGCTTAAGGCACGCTGCGAAGCCAAGCTGAAAGAGGCCGAGGAAAAGGTCGCGGCGATCACGCTGGATGGCGACGGCAATCCCAATGGGCTGAAACCCGTCGAAGGGCTTTGACAGCCCGGATGTCTTTTCAATCCGCCCCTTCGCTGCGCGACGCGCTCGCCCATGCCCGCGACCTCGCACAGGCCCAGATCGAAGCAGCCCTTGCGCCGCACAAAGGCGCGGTGGCCGAGGCGATGCGCTACGCCTGCACCGGCGGCAAGGGGCTGCGCGGGTTTCTGGTGATCGAATCCGCCCGTCTGCACGGCATCGCCCCCGGCATGGCCGCCCCGGCAGCGGGCGCCATTGAGGCGTTGCACGCCTATTCGCTGGTGCATGATGACCTCCCCTGTATGGACGACGACGACCTGCGCCGGGGTCAGCCTACCGTGCACCGCAAATGGGATGAGGCCACCGCCGTGCTGGCAGGCGACGCGCTTCAGACCTTGGCGTTCGAATTGATCGGGCATCTGCCTTGCACTGCCGAAGCGAGGCTGCACCTGATGACCAGCCTTGCGCAGGCCGCCGGCGTGGGCGGAATGGTTGGCGGTCAAGCCCGCGACATCGCGGCGGAGAGCGCCGCATCCCCGCTTTCGCTAGACGAGATCACAGCCCTGCAAGCAGGCAAGACCGGCGCCTTGATCGAATGGTCCGCGATGGCCGGGCCGCGCATGGCCGGGGCCGATGCCACCGCGCTCGGCAAATATGCCAAACACCTTGGACTGGCCTTTCAAATCGCGGATGACATTCTCGACGTCGAAGGCGACGCCGAAACCGTCGGCAAGGCCGTGGGCAAAGACGACGCGGCGGGCAAAGCGACCTTCGTGTCGCACCTCGGCCTCGACGGCGCAAAGACCCGCGCCGCCGAATTGGTGGACATGGCCTGTGACGCCCTATCTGATTATGGACAAGAGGCGCAGAGCTTGCGAGCGGCTGCGGCCTTCGTTATTGCCCGCGACAGCTAGTCGCGCAGCAGATGCGCCGCACCGGCACCAGAGAGGCCCCGATGAGTGACAGACCCGCTACCCCCCTGCTCGATCAGATCACCCGCCCGGCGGACCTGAAACGACTGTCCGACGCTGAGTTGACCCAAGTCGCCCGCGAGCTGCGGACCGAAACGATTTCAGCCGTGTCGGAAACCGGCGGGCATCTGGGCGCGGGCCTTGGTGTGGTGGAACTGACAGTGGCGCTGCACGCAGTTTTTGACACCCCGCGCGACAAGATCATCTGGGACGTTAGCCACCAGTGCTACCCGCATAAAATCCTCACCGAACGCCGCGACCGCATCCGCAGCCTGCGCATGAAGGACGGGCTCTCGGGCTTCACCAAACGCAGCGAGTCCCCCTATGACCCGTTTGGCGCAGCGCATAGTTCGACCTCGATCTCTGCCGCGCTTGGCTTTGCCGTGGGCCGCGACTTAGGCGGTGTGATCCCCGAAGGCTTGGGCGATGCGATTGCCGTGATCGGGGATGGCGCGATGAGCGCGGGCATGGCCTATGAGGCGCTCAATAATGCGGGCGATCTGAAAAAGCGACTGATCGTCATCCTGAACGACAATGAAATGTCCATCGCCCCGCCTGTGGGCGCAATGTCGAGCTACCTCAGCCGCCTCTATGCCGAAGCGCCGTTCCAAGATTTCAAAGCCGCCGCCAAGGGCGCAGTGAGCCTGCTGCCGGAGCCGTTCCGCGAGGGCGCGAAACGCGCCAAGGACATGCTCAAAGGCATGGCCGTGGGCGGGACACTGTTCGAGAACCTTGGATTCTCCTACCTCGGCCCGATCAACGGGCATGACATGGACCAGTTGCTGCCGGTTTTGCGCACCGTCCAGCAACGCGCCACCGGGCCGATCCTGATCCACATCCAGACACAAAAGGGCAAGGGCTATGGCCCCGCCGAAGCCGCGCGTGACCGCGGCCATGCCACGGCCAAATTCAACGTGGTGACGGGCGAGCAAAAGAAAGCCCCTTCCAACGCGCCGAGCTACACCCGCGTCTTCGCTGACAGCCTGCTGGCCGAGGCCGCCGAGGACGACAAAATCTGCGCCGTGACCGCTGCCATGCCCGATGGCACCGGGCTAGACCTTTTCGCCGAACGCTACCCCAGCCGCTGTTTCGACGTCGGCATTGCCGAGCAACATGGCGTGACCTTCTGCGCCGGGCTTGCGGCGGCGGGGATGAAACCCTTCTGCGCGATGTATTCGACCTTCTTGCAGCGCGGCTACGACCAAGTCGTGCATGATGTCGCAATCCAGCGCCTGCCGGTGCGTTTCGCCATTGATCGCGCCGGATTGGTCGGCGCTGACGGGCCAACCCACGCGGGCGCCTTCGATGTGGCCTTCCTCGCCAACCTCCCCGGCTTTGTGGTCATGGCCGCCGCCGATGAGGCCGAGTTGCGCCATATGGTCGCCACCGCCGCCGCTCATGACGACGGTCCCATCGCCTTCCGCTATCCGCGCGGCGAAGGGCGCGGGGTCGAGATGCCAGAGCGCGGCACCCCGCTGGAAATCGGCAAGGGCCGGATGATCAAGAAGGGCAGCAAAGTCGCGCTGCTGTCCTTTGGCACCCGGCTAGAGGAGGTCGAAAAAGCCGCCGAAGCGCTCAGCGCCAAGGGCATCACCCCCACCATCGCCGACGCGCGTTTCGCCAAGCCGCTGGACCGCGAGATGATCTTGAAACTGGCCGAAGAACATGAAGCGCTGATCACCATCGAAGAAGGCGCCGTGGGCGGCTTCGGCAGCCATGTGGCGCAGCTTTTGGCCGATGAGGCGGTCTTTGATAAGGGGCTGAAGTTCCGCTCCATGGTACTGCCGGATATCTTTATCGATCAGGCCAGCCCGGCGGATATGTATGCGGTGGCAGGTATGAATGCCGAACAGATCACCGCCAAAGTGCTTGATGTGCTGGGCGTATCGAATCTCGACGCACAGCGCGCCTAATGTCAGGTCGCGCTGAGCAGCAACCAAAGCCCGGCCCCTAGCGTGACCGCCACGCAAAGATAGCCCAGCAGCACGAACAGCCCGTCGCGGGTGAACAGACCAAACACCAGCAGCGCCACGGTCAGCGCGCCGATTGAAGACATCATCGGCAGCACCTCCATAAAGGGCCAGCCGATGGGGATCACCGCGACCATCAACAGCGTTAAAAACCGCATTGGACCGGTCGTCAGATATTGCAGCCTCGGGCGGCACTGACGATCCACAAAGGCACAGGGGCGGCGCAGGTAGCCCACGCAACTGCTCAGACTTTTGCCCGCGATCTCGCGCCGCAAGAGAAAACCCGGCAGCCACAGGCTGCGCTTCCCTCGCACCGCTTGCACCGCCAAAATGATGATGGTCAGGGCCGCCAAGGTAGAGACGCCGGGAATCCCCGACAGCGGAGAGACCAGCAGCAGCGCCACGATCAGAATGAGCGGCGTGATAGAGCGGTCACCGATTTCATGCAGAATATCTTGTATCGATACCGTCTCGCGCTGCGCCGCACGGTCCATACTGTCGAGCAGAAAGTGCAATGTATGTTCATCGCGGCGCATGGCAGGCCTCGGCTCTAACCGTCGGACGCCAGAAGAGCGGCCAGACCGGAGCGATAATCGGGGTAGATCGGCTGCCAGCCCAACGCGGCCTTGATATGATCGTTCCGCACCCGTTTGCTTTCGGCGTAAAAGCTGCGGGCCATCGGTGACATCTCTGCCTCGGCGAAATCCACCTTCGGCGGCAGCGGCAGGTCCAGCAGATCAGCAGCATGGGCGATCACATCCTGCGGCGGGGCCGGGTCGTCATCACAAAGGTTGTAAATGGCCCCCGGCTGCGGCTGCGCAAGGGACAGGTCCAACGCCTGCGCGATGTCCGCCACATGAATGCGCGAGAACACCTGACCGGGTTTGATGATCCGCCGTGCCTTGCCACTGCGGACCTTTTCAAAAGGGCCGCGACCGGGGCCGTAGATGCCTGCAAGGCGAAAGATATGGAGCGGCAGATCGGGGATCGCCGCCCATGCACCTTCGGCCTGAACACGTGCCGCGCCGCGCCGGGTCGAGGGGGTCAGGGGCGTGGTTTCATCCACCCAATCGCCGCCGTGATCTCCGTAAACGCCAGTGGTCGACAGATACCCCAACCAGCGCATCCCCGGCGCGGCCTTGGCAATATCATCGGCCAAGGCCAGCAGCACCGGATCGCCCTCCGGCCCCGGCCCTGCCGAGACCAGCACATTTGGCACCTCTTTCAAAAACGCGCCTAAATCGGCACTGGGCCAAAGCAACGGCTCCACCCCAGTCGCGGCAATCTCGTCCAGCTTATCGCGGCTTCGGGTAGTGCCGATGATGCGCCATCCCTGCGGGATCAGCCGCGCCGCCAAGGCCCGCGCTGTATAGCCGTGACCAATCGAAAGAAGCGTTTTTTCCATGCCGCCAAACTGACCCGCACGCCCGCTGATCGCAAGGGCGCAACCGCCTGCGTTCCGGCATTTGTTTCACGTGAACTTGGTCAGCCTTTAAGCCGATCAATCATCATATAGCCGTAATACGGACCCGCCCACTGGCGCGAACGACGCATCTTGCCACTGACGGCCTCGACCCAATACTCATTGGTAAAACGCTGAGCGCCAAAGCTGCAATCTTCGCGCAGATGATGCGTCGTGACACGCTGATCGACGATTTGGATGACTTCACGGCCCAGTTGCGTCACATCGCAGGAAAACGGCACTGTCTGTGCCGTGCCATCCAGCCGCGCCAGCGTGATAAGCCGCTCACCGCCGCCGCCCTGCCCGTCAAAACCGGCAATGGTCGTGGCGGCTTGGGCCGAGCGCATATCGCCTGTCAAACCCTTGGTGCCGACCAACACGCCCTCGCGCAGAATGATCTGCGCGTTGTCTGACGATTGCCAGACCTCAACCGTGCCGGGGGTTGGATCATTGCGCCGCCCAACCAGTTGCAAGAAATCCTGCAAGCCCGTGTTGTCGGGCACGACCTGCAACACCGCCCCCGGTGTTTTGTCGAGCAGCTCCCGCGTCACTTCGATGCGCCCCTTGGGCGCGCCGTCAGTGGCCGCGCGGCTGCGGATCGAATTGGCCAGTGCGGTCCCCGCGCTAAAGAGCGGGCTTTGCTGCGACTCACGCCCGCCAGTGGCGCAGGCGCTCAGGCCAAGGCTGGCGATCAGGAGCAACCCTGTTGCAAGATGCTTCATTCCCAGACCCTCGACCATTGATCTTCCAGCGCATTGCGGTGCCCGCTGCGCACGCTTTCATAAAGACGCCCCGGCGCCATCAGACGCGCCCCACCGTCCCGCTGGATCGGACGTATGGTGGCCGACACGCTGCGCTTGTCCGGCTCGCCAAGGAACCAGTTTATCGGGACCGTCAGATTGATCCCCTTGTCAAAGGAGCCTTCGCCAAACTCTTCGGAAGAGACATCGGTAAGCGTCGCGAATCCGCCAACCCGCCAGCCATTCTCAAACTCGCGCGTGATGGTGACTGTCGCTCCAAGATCCCCCGCGAGGTAGCGGCCCACATCCAACTGTCCGTGATAGCCGCCGCCGAACTCGTAATAGGCCGAGACATGGCCCGTCGCCACGCTGTAATCCTGAAACCCCAGCCCGCCGTCAAAATCACGCTGCTTGACGTAATTCGCCTCAACCCCAAGGGCGAGGTTGCTGGTGACCGGCTTCCACAAAAGCTCTGCCGACACGCCGCCGAACATCCGTTCGAAATAGCCCAGTGACACGCGCGCATAGAGGTCATTACCCGCCTTCCACCGTTTGCTGACATAGGCGGTGTTTAACGCGGTTTCACCTTGGTTGGCATAAAGGCTGCCATTGGTCCGAACTTTGGGCAGTCTGGAATTGCTGGTCCGGGGGTCGTCGCCCACATTGCCCCCAAGCCGATGTTGCAGGCTCCCTGCGATGGTCCAACCCGGCGCGGGACGGTAGCTTGCTGCGACTTCAACGCCGAAATCGAGACGTACAGGCTCTGTCGGGTCAAAATAGCTCGGCGAAACATAGGGGCCGATGGCCCAAGCGAAATCCGGATAGAGATCGGCATTCGTCATCGCACCGGGCAGGCGCGGCGCAGCTTCGCCGATACCGCTAACGGCCAGCAGCGCATCTGCGGCCATCGGGTCAAACTCCAACGCTTCCAAGTCCGAGCGACGGACCGTCACCGCGGATTGCGCCAGATTTTCCTCCATCAGAACGATGCGGAAAGTCTCGACCGAGGCAGGCAGAACCTGTGCCATCGCCCGCGCCGCACGGCCCACCGCCACGGCAGGCGCTTGATAGCGGTCATTGCGCAGCCGCAACTCGCCGCTGGCCGGTGACAGTTGCAAGGCGACCAGGGCCAAACCGCTTTCGCTCAACACTGACTTCAAGTCATCTCGGTAGCTGATCTGACTCTGCGTGCTGGCCGCCCAGCCTGTGTCCCATGCTTGCGGGGCTGCCGCGCGGCTGGGGCGTACGTTCAACGGCAAGGTTGGGGTCACCGTCAGCGGCGTTGCCGGGTTACGCGGGTGGAACTGGTATTGGAAGTTCACCCCAACTTCGGAGCCATACAGATAATAGGCTCCCAGCCGAAGCCCTTGGGAGTATTGATATTCCGTCCCGAGGTTGACCTGCGATTTACGGGTAAACACATCGCGCCCGCTGTCTTCGGCCACATAGGCATCAGAGCTATATTCCGCCTTGAGCGCCCAGCGGTCGTTGACCTGCCATTCAACCCCGGCAAAGGGTGCAACAGGCCCGCGGAACCATTGATCGAAAGACAACTCGCCCCCGGTATCTCCGGCCGTAAAGCTGCCACGATCGCTGCCAAATGGCGTGCCGATGCTATTCGAACTGCCAAGCCGCCCCCAGCCGAGACCGCCGGTTACCTTCAGCGTGCCGGGCAGCGGGCTGTTGTCGAAGGTCTTGGTCGCGACGACATATTCTCCGGCATAAATCCCGGTGCCTGCGAAATCCTGTAAGCCGACGGTGACGGCGGGCCAGAAGCCATCCTCTTTCTTCAGCAGGTAGCGCAGATCGAAACTGCGGTCGCGGTAGGTTTCAAAACCGTTCGCGTTCCAGTCTTGAATCCCGACATAGCGAAAGCTCGCCGACAGGCGCGGGGTGGCCTGAAAAGACAGCGTAGTGCGGGTCATGCCGCCAAAATGCGAAACGCCGATGGCAAATTGTCCATCCGGCATGGCTTCGGCGGTGGGCATGTCCACCAACCCCGGTGCGCCATAGAAGTTCAGCGAGGGCCGGTCTGGCGTGTCGAAGATTGAATAGGCGGTCTCAGCCGCTGCTTGATCTGCACTGCCAGCCCCCAGCGCCGCAACGCAGAGCGCCGCTTTGCCAGGCCACCAAGCGCAGTCCCGCAGTTTTCGTTCTGTCCCCATGCGCCCTATCGCCCCTTGCCTGCGTTTGCCCGACCGATTTGGCACGGACCGTGGGTAGAAATCAATCTTCATACCCGCCCCGCGCGACCTGTATCAATAAGCGCGGCAATAACGCGACAGACGGCGCGCCTCAGGAGCTTTTGC
The DNA here is from genome assembly GCF_013346665.1 of Sulfitobacter maritimus. Lineage (GTDB taxonomy): Bacteria > Pseudomonadota > Alphaproteobacteria > Rhodobacterales > Rhodobacteraceae > Sulfitobacter > Sulfitobacter maritimus. Next base: position 560,186 of record NZ_JABVBB010000038.1, on the reverse strand, counting down.
GCATCGCTTCGGGGGCCTCAAACCCTTCGACCCAGCGATAGACCACAGCGCGGGCCAGTTCTTCATCATTCGCCACAACCGCTTCGCGCAGATCGCGCAAGACGACGGCAATCTCCACTTCGTTCAACCCTTCCTCTCGGGTTGAGAAAATCTTGGGGTGCCGTGTGCCGATCAAGGTTCCGCTGAGGGTTAGCTCCTCGGTCATCTTCTCGCCCGGGCGCAGACCCGTGATCGCGATCTCAATATCACCGTCGGGGTTGTCCTCATCGCGTACGGTATAGCCTGCCGTTTCGATCACCTGCCGGGCCAGCTTCAGAATGGGCACTGGCTTGCCCATATCGAGCACAAAGACTTCGCCCCCATCGGCCTGTGCCCCCGCTTGCAATACCAGTTGCACGGCCTCCTCCACGGTCATGAAGTATCGAGCAACGCCACGATCCGTCACGGTCAAGGGGCCGCCGCGGCTAAGTTGCTCTTGGAACAAAGGCACCACAGAGCCGGAGGACCCCAGAACATTGCCAAAGCGCACCATTGAAAAGATTACCCCATCCGGCCCGCCGTATTTACGCGCCATATCTTGCAGGACAAGCTCGGCCAGACGCTTGGAACCGCCCATGATATTGGTCGGGCGCACGGCCTTGTCGGTGGAGATGAGGATAAAGCGCTCCACCCCCGCCCGTGCGGCCTGTTCGGCCAGCGCTTGGGTGCCCAAGACATTGTTCACCAAGCCCGAGAGCGGGTTTGCCTCGACCAATGGCACGTGTTTATAGGCCGCCGCATGGAGGATCACGTTAACCTTGTGTTGAGACAGCACTTTGCGCAACTGCCGACTGTCGGTTACCGACCCCAAGACAGAGACAACCTCAATACCGGAGCCTTCGGCCAACTGCCGCATCTCCATGTCTGTGTTGTAAAGAGCGAGTTCGCTCAGCTCGAACAGCACCAGTTTCGTCGGGCGCTGCTCTAGCACCTGACGAGAAATCTCAGACCCGATCGACCCGCCCGCGCCGGAGACGAAGACCACTTTGCCACTATAGGCCGCGCCGTGGTCATTCGCATGAGTCACCTCATCGCGGTTGAGGAACCGTCGCGGGGCCACCGGGGCCAGCTTATCTACCAGCGCTTCCTCACCAATCAACTGCGCGAAAGACGGCAGGGTTTGCACCTCCAGCCGCATCTTTTCCAACCGCCGGGCAATCTGCGCCTGTTTGGGTACACTCAGCGATGGCACCGCGAGCAACACCCGGTCGATCTGTTTTTCCGCCACCAGTTCCGCCACGCGCATGGGCGAATATACCGGCAGCTTTGCCACCCTAAGCCCTTGAAGCGCCACGTTATCATCGACAAAGGCGATCGGCTCAATTTGTTCATGGCCGCGCAGGGCCGACACCAGTTGCGTCCCGGTGGTGCCTGCGCCGTAGATCAACACCCGGCACCGCGTTGGCCCCTTGCGATAAATCATCAGCACCACTTGCAACAAAAGTGCGCGGGAAATGACCACGAAGGAAAAGAAAAACGCGCCGAGTATGACGTGCAAGCCAAAAGGGTAGTCCGGCCCCAGCACCCATGAGGTGAGAAAAGACGTGGTCGCCAGAATCGCGCTTAATATCGCCGTCGCACCAACGGCGGCGGTCTCATAGGCGTTCAACTGTATGCTGCAGACACCCAGCCAGATCGACGCACCCGCCCCGACAAGCAGTAGATAGGGCAAGATCGACAGGTAGCTGAACAGCGATTCAGCAAATCCCGCGGGCAGCCCACGCAGTGCCAAAGCCGCGACCACCGCAAGGATGAGCAACACCGAGTCAAAACTCAGCATAATGATGCGTTTTTGTTGTTTGGTCAGCGATTGAACGAAGCTCAACATTCGCTATTTCCTGCTATCTGTCATACGATCTGTGGCGTCCAATATGACCAAACGCCGCCAAACGCGCCCGGACGATCCGGCAGCGCTCTGGCATATCGTCGGGATCACGAGCAAGGGCTTTAGCGATATGCGCCGCTAGAATCCTTAACTTTTTCCCCAACAGGCGGCACGATGCCACGATCTGTTCAGAAAAACCACTACTTAGGCGGGATTCCCTGCCAAATGCCCTGTCAGACATTACAGAGCCACTCACTTAACTACCCGCGCCGGAACAGATTACCGATGGTTTGAAACACCAGATCAAAGTCGTAGCAGGTGCTTTGATGCCGCTGGTAGATCAGGTCAAGCCGTGCTTTTCGTGGCACACAGACCCGGCAGTAAACATCGTCGGTTTCTTCGGGCGTCTGACAGCGGGACAGCAGCCTGTCTTCGTGTTTGTGAAACCGAATGGTAGCAAGCCCAGTCACCCCCGGTCGGGATTTAAGGACCTCTTGGTAGATCTCGGGGAAGCGTTCGACATATTCGCGCAGCGGTGGGCGTGGGCCGACAAAGCTCAAATCGCCGCGCAGGATATTCCACAGTTGCGGAAACTCATCCAACCGCCGCGCGCGCAGCCAAGCGCCCGTTTCGGTGATCCGGCTGCGTTTGTTCCCGCCAGAGACCCCCTGATCGCCCTCGACAACCGTCATGGTGCGCAGTTTCCAAAGGTTGAAGCTCTGATCCGGCGTTTTCATCCGTTCCGCCACATGAAACAGCGGACGCCCTTCCTTGAACAGCAACCAGACCAACAGGCCCAGCAAAATGGGGCCGAGGATGATCACCAGGAGGCTGGCGAAAAACAGATCGAAAAGGCGTTTGCGCCACGTCATTCAGAAAAGCTCATGGATTTTGTCTGTCCTGCTGCCACTCACCGACCAATCCGGCGGGGCTGGTGTTTTCTGGCGCAAAAGGCACAAGGCGTTCAAGCGCATTCGTGTCTAATTCCACCTTAGCAATGCTCTCTGCCCCCGCAGGGCGTGGTTGCCATGCCAGCCCTGCCGCATCCAGCAGCGCCCCCATCTCAACGACCCCCGGTGCGGCTATGTTTAACACGTCAGGCAAGTCTGCACTGCCGCAAAGCCCATGCATCACCCGCGCCAGCGTGACCGGCCCGATATAACTGCGCCGTGGTGTGCGCCCGTCTGCAAATTGGTCAAGCGCCATACCGGGCCGCCACCCGCCAAGGATCGCGTCAGCGCCCGCCACATTACCAATCCGTAGAATACGCGCGATACCCGCCCCGCGGGCCAGTACGGCCTGCTCCATCGCCAGCTTGGCACGGCCATAGTCTGACAGGGGCGTCACAGCCTGCGTTTCGGACATTGCGCCCTTGCCTGCACCATATACCGCCGCCGAGGACGCAATAAGCACCCGCGACACCCCGGCCGCTTGGGCCAAGTCCAACGCTGCAGTGGCAAGCGTGGTATTATCGCTCATCGGTTGGCCATTGCGGGCGGCGGCGGGCGTCACACCCGAAAGGCAAATAATCGCCCGCACCCCTTCGGCTGCCCGAAGCGCGGCGTCAGATGGCGGTTGCCCCGGCAGTGGCAGATCAAACTGCGCGAAACCCGCCATTGCGCGTCGGCTTTGGCATAGCAGGTCTCCCGCTTGCGGCCAATGGCGGCGCAGCATCCCTCCCAACCGACCCGTCGCGCCCAGCAATAGCACGCCGCCAGACGGTCTGATCTCCTTTGAAGTGATTGACGTCATGGGCTTAGTCTCTATCCTGCTGCATATCGAACTCTGGGGGGCGGGGTTCATATCATCCTTTACCATTACCGGTGCCTTCCTGCATACAGATGCGGACCACCCGGTTCATCGAAAAACATAGAAAGCGGTCACGCGTTATATGAAGCATATCAGCAAGCTCTTTCTGTCGGCCCTGCTGGCGGTGTCTTTGGCAGCCTGCGGTGCCCTGCCACGGGGGGCTGCGATCGAAAAAGAGGTCACGCAGGACGCAACCGCGCCGGGGGCTGATATTGCCGTTTACCCCGTCACCCGCGCCTTTTTGCCCAGCGTCGCACAATGGCCTCAGACAGGGGTCCGCCGTCATGGTTGGATCGGCGCGAGCCGAGGGTCGAACGCCCAGGTCATCCGCCCCGGCGACCGGCTGGATGTTCAGGTTTGGGACAGTGGGGAAAATTCTCTGCTGACCTCCCCTGCTGAACGGGTTGCCAATCTGGCAGGCATCCGGGTTTCAGAATCTGGTACGATTTTCGTGCCCTATGTTGGCAAAATCCGTGTTTCCGGGCGCACGCCTGAATCCGCGCGTCTGCTGCTGCAACGCCAGCTCGAAGCCATCGTGCCATCGGCACAGGTGCAACTGGCAATGACCGAAGGCCGCGGCAACGCGGTTGATCTCGTTGGTGGGGTGAATGCGCCCGGCAGTGTGATGATGCCGGACAACAACTATACCGTTCTCGCGGCGATCTCTGCGGGCGGGGGAGTTCGAAACGGCCTTGAGAACCCGCAGGTCAAGCTGGTGCGTGGCCAGAACATCTACGCCACGTCAATCGATCGGCTCTATGAAAACCCGCATCTTGATACCCGGCTGCAAGGCGGCGACAAACTGATCATCGAAGAAGACCGCCGCTACTTCCTGTCGCTCGGCGCGGCGGGAAAAGAAGCGCAGTTCCGCTTTAACCGGGACGAGGTTTCGGCGCTGGATGCCTTGGCGATCATCGGCGGCGTGAACGACTCCCGCGCCAACCCTCAAGGCATTCTGATTCTGCGTGAATACCCCGCCAGCGCGGTCAGTGCCGGGGTGCGCGGGCCGCGCCGGACGCGGGTGGTCTTTACGCTGGATCTGACCACCTCTGACGGGCTTTTCTCAGCCCGCAATTTCCAGATTCATTCCGGCGATCTTGTTCTGGCCACAGAAAGCCCGCTGACAGACACACGCACCATTCTGGGTCTTGTCGGCTCGGTCTTTGGCGTGGTCCGATCTGCAGGAAACCTCGGCAACTGACCCCCAGCCAGATCGGCGCAGTCCCCGCGCCGGTCTAGCGGATCCGTTTCTCCTCAGGCACCAACGCGTTGATCTGCGCCAGATGCTTCGGCAGGCAATGGGTCAGGAAATCATATTTCGCCACCACATGGCCCCGCGCTGCGGGGCCAAGATGCGCATGGGCCTTTGGGTTGGCCAGCACATCAACCACCTGTGCCGCCAGCGCATCGGGGTCAAAGAAATCCACCAGCATCCCGGTCTTGCCATGGGAAATCGCCTCGCGCACCGGCGCCACATCGGCGGCGACAATCGTGGCCCCCATCGACATCGCCTCTAGCAAAGACCACGACAGCACAAAGGGCATGGTGAGATAGATGTGACAGCGGCTCAGCTGAACCAGTTTCTGAAAGTCAGGATAGGGCACTTTGCCAATGAAATGCACCCGGTCCCAATCCACCTCATGCCCGACCTCGGCCGCCATTTCACCGCGCAGCCCGCCGGGGTGTTTGCTCTTGCCGCCATAGGACACGTCATTGCCGCCCACGATCACCACCCGTGCATTGGGCCGCTCACGCATGATCCGCGGCAAGGCTCGCATCATGATATGAAAGCCGCGGGTCTTCTCAAGGTTGCGGGAGATATAGGTGATGACCTCATCATCGCGCGTCAACGGTTTGGCCAGACGCCCCAATCCCAAGCTCACCTCCGGGTCAGGCCGCAGCCGGTCCGTGCGAATCCCGTCATGAGTGACGTATAATTTGCGGTGAAAGCTCTCCGGAAACCGGTCGCGCTGCCAGACCGTTGGGCACTGACCCAGATCGACCGTCTCAATATTTGCCAAAGGCACGATATTGCGGGCGTGGTTCAGATAGGGCGCATGGCCCGATGGGGGGTCGTCGGGGTCAAACCCGACCGTGCCGCCGGTCATGTTGTAGTAATACTCGAAATAGCCAATGATCGGCACGTCTGCCCAAAGCTGTTTAAAAAAGGTAAGCTCCCCCCAGCCCACATGGCCGATGATGATATCGGGGCGAAAGTTCTCCTTTACCTCAATCTGGCGTGCTGCGTTGACCGCGCCAAAGCCATTGCCTGCGGCTTCCTCCCAGATTTTAGACAGGCCATAGGCGCTGGGCTCGGGCCTGTGATGCGGGCGGTAGATGCGTGTCTCAATACCCGGCAAGTTCGGAGCATCCCGGCGCTGGGTCAGAAAGTAGATACGATGTCCACCGGCCTGTGCCAGCCATTCAATGAGCTCGCGGTATTGGCCCGGCATGTTCTGGTGCACAAAGAGAAAATTCATCCGCCGCGCCTCGTCTTTTGCGTCTTGGCCCACTTAACCGCAAGCGACTTGCGCTGGCAATAACACCCCCACGCGGCTGGCTTGAACCTCCCTCGCGCCTATGTCACCTTGGGCCATGACAGATAAAACATTCCCCTCCTGGCCCGATGTGGCCGCGCAATTGGTCGATGTCGCCGCCGGACGGCGCGCAGCTGACACGATCATCACCGGTGGCATCTGGGTCAATGTTCACACCCGCGAATGCCTGCCTGATCATGACATCGCCGTCGCCGCCGGGCGCATCGCCTTTGTCGGCCCTGACGCCAGCCATTGCAGGGGTGATGATACCCGCATGATCGAGGCGAAGGGCCGCTATATGGTCCCCGGCCTTTGCGACGGGCATATGCATATCGAGAGCACCATGCTCACCCCCGCGGAGTTCGCCCGCGCCGTGATCCCGCATGGCACGACCTCGGCCTTCACCGATCCGCATGAGATCGCCAATGTCCTCGGCCTAAACGGCGTGCGCATGATGCATGACGAAGCGCTGATGCAGCCCATTAATATCTTCACCCAAATGCCCTCCTGCGCGCCCTCCGCGCCGGGGCTGGAGACCACGGGCTTCGAAATCACCGCCGAGGATGTTGCCGAGGCGATGGCATGGCCCGGCATCGTCGGCTTGGGCGAGATGATGAATTTTCCGGGCGTCAGCAATGCCGACCCGCAGATGCTGGCCGAGATCGCCGCCACCCAACGCGCGAACAAGACCGTCGGCGGCCACTATGCCTCTCCCGATCTTGGCCCCGCCTTTGCCGCCTATGTCGCAGGTGGCCCTGCGGATGACCACGAAGGCACCTGCGAGGCCGACGCCGTGGCGCGGATGCGGCAGGGGATGCGCTCGATGATCCGGCTCGGCTCCGCTTGGTATGACGTCAAAACTCAGATCACCGCGATCACGGAAAAGGGTCTCGATCCGCGCAATATGATCCTCTGCACCGATGACAGCCATTCCGGCACAATTACGAACGACGGGCATATGAACCGCGTTGTCCGCCATGCCATCGACTGCGGCTGTGACCCGTTGATCGCCCTGCAAATGGCGACGATCAACACCGCCACCCACTTTGGGCTGGAACGCGAGATCGGCTCGCTGACACCGGGCCGCCGCGCCGATGTAATTCTGACGTCTGACCTCAAGACCCTGCCAATCGAGACCGTCATCGCCCGCGGTGACGTCGTAGCGGAAGACGGCAAATGCCTTGTCGACTGCCCCCATTACGATTGGCCTGACATGGCTCGCCAGACCGTGAACATGGCCCGCGACCTGAGCGCCGATGACTTCGACATCCCCGCCCCGGAAGGTGCCAATGCCGTCACCGCCAATGTGATCGGCGTGGTCGAAAACCAAGCGCCCACGCGTGCGCTGAAATTCGAATTGCCCGTCACCGATGGCCGCGTGCAGGCCACGGGCGAGGTCTGCCAAATCGCCTTGGTCGAACGCCACCGCGCCACCGGCACCGTGACCAACGCCTTTGTTTCTGGCTTTGGCTATGAAGGGCGCATGGCCATGGCCTCTACCGTCGCGCATGACAGCCACCATATGATCGTCGTCGGAACCGATGCCGAACAGATGGCACTGGCCGCGAACCGGCTGCGCGAGGTCGGCGGCGGCATCACCATCTTCCGCGAGGGCGAGGAACTGGCGCTTGTCGCCCTGCCCATCGCGGGGCTGATGTCCGACCGCCCCGCCGCTGAAGTCGCTGCCGATGCCGACCGTCTTGTACAAGCGATGGTCGATTGTGGCTGCAAGCTGAACAACGCCTATATGCAGCACTCGCTGCTGGCCCTCGTCGTGATCCCGGAACTGCGTATCTCGGACCTTGGGCTGGTCGATGTGCAGAAATTTGAAATCATCCCATTGTTAGAGCCGCAAACATGAGCACCATCCTCACTCCGGACACACCGAACCCCGAAGAGTTTCGCGACGCCACTGCCGCCGTGGATCGGCTGACCGAGCTTTACGAAAGCGCCACCCAGTTCCTGCGCGACGGCTTTACCACCGCCATGCAGAGCAGCGCGCCAGAGGCCCGCATCCGCGCTTTCTATCCCGAAGTGCGCTTTCGCACCTCGTCTTTTGCGCATGTCGATACGCGATTGTCCTTTGGCCATGTTTCCTCTCCCGGCAGCTTTTCTGCGACGATCACCCGGCCTGACCTGTTTCGGAACTACCTGATCCAACAAATCGGTCTGCTCATCGAAAACCACGACATGCCAGTGACCATCGGCCCCTCGACCACACCGATCCCGGTGCATTTTGCCATGGGCGGCGACAATGCGATGAACGTGCCGCAAGAGGGGGCTGCCGACTTCACCCTACGCGATGTTTTCGACGTGCCAGACCTCAGCACCACCAATGATGACATCGTCAACGGCACCTATGTCCCCGAGGATGATGTGCGCCCGCTCGCGCCCTTCACCGCTCAGCGGGTCGATTACTCCCTCGCCCGGCTCGCGCATTACACCGCCACGGACCCGGAGCATTTTCAGGCCCATGTGCTGTTCACCAACTACCAGTTCTACGTGACAGAGTTCGAGCAATACGCCCGCGCCATGCTGCGCGACCCGGAAAGCGGCTACACCTCCTTTGTCTCCACCGGCAATGCCGAGATTAGCGACCCAGATGCGCCGCTGCCGGAGACGCTGAAGACCCCGCAGATGCCGACCTATCACCTCAAACGCGCCGACGGCTCTGGCATCACGCTGGTTAACATCGGGGTCGGCCCGTCGAACGCAAAAACCGCCACCGACCATATCGCCGTGCTGCGGCCCCATGCGTGGCTGATGGTCGGCCACTGTGCCGGCCTGCGCAATACGCAGGCTCTGGGCGACTTCGTGCTGGCGCATGGCTACCTGCGAGAGGATCACGTTCTGGACGACGACCTGCCGGTCTGGGTGCCGATCCCGGCCTTGGCCGAAATTCAGATCGCCTTGGAGCAGTCGGTGGCGCAGGTCACCCAGCTTGAAGGCTATGAGCTCAAACGCATCATGCGGACCGGCACCGTGGCGACGATTGACAACCGCAACTGGGAGTTGCGCGACCAATCCGGCCCGGTGCAACGCCTCAGCCAGTCCCGCGCCGTGGCGCTGGATATGGAAAGCGCGACGATTGCCGCCAATGGCTACCGCTTCCGCGTGCCCTACGGCACACTGCTTTGCGTGTCGGACAAGCCGCTGCACGGTGAATTGAAACTGCCTGGCATGGCATCTGACTTCTACAAAACCCAAGTCGCACGGCATTTGATGATCGGAATTCGCGCCATGGAACTGCTGCGCCGTATGCCGTTGGAGCGTATTCACAGCCGAAAACTACGGTCGTTTGACGAAACCGCGTTCCTATAGGGTTAAAAACAGCGGAAAATCGCATGTTTTAGCGTCCTGAGCGCCACAATTCGTTGTGTTATCCCACAACATACCGTTACATTCCGGCCATGAGGCCCTAAAACGCGGGCAGTCTAAGGAGAATAAAATGGCAAAACCGATGACCAAGACCCAGCTCGTCGCTGCACTGGCAGAAGAGATGGACACCGACAAGAAATCCGCAGGCGCAGCGCTCGACGCCGTTTGCAACCTGATCACCCGTGAAGTGTCCGCTGGCGGTGCCGTGACCCTGCCGGGCGTTGGCAAAATCTATTGCCGTGAGCGCCCTGAGCGGATGGTCCGCAACCCCGCCACTGGCGAGCAGTTCAAGAAAGACGCCGACAAAGTGGTCAAGATGACCATCGCGAAGGCGCTGAAGGACAGCGTGAACGAGTAAGCCTTTGGCTGAATGTTTACGAAAGGGTCGCCTTCGGGCGGCCCTTTTTTGTTGAGGGGGGGGAAGGCGAGCGCCCGCGGCGCAACACCAAACTCAGCGACGGTCGGTGTCGTAGCACTGCATCTCTATCAACCCATGGATTAGTGGCTTGAGGGCCATCGCCTGCCCGCGGGTCGGCGATCTGAGGTCCCTGACTACCACTTTATAGTTCAGCATTGATGTGCGCTTGCGAGGTTATACCCAGCATCACCAAATCGCCTACACGGGGGGCGGGCAGGCGATGGCCCGGCGCCTGCGGCTTGATTCCGGGCTGGTGGCAGATGGAACCGGGGAACCGCTTGTCTGCCAGTTCGTGATCTAGTTATCTAAGGTCAGGACCTGTCCGCAGGTTGGCGATCTGACGTCGCATCGTGCCACTTTATGGTTCATTTATAATGTGCGTTCGTAATGTCGCACCTAACCCCATCTAATCGCCTCCCCGGTCGTACCAAAGGTGCGCCCATCATATTCTGGCGCACGTTGGCATGGCAGGCAGGCGATGGCCCGACGCCTGCGGCTTCATTCCGGGCCGGGTGGTATTCTTAAAGGTCGGGTATTCCAGACCGTCTGCGCAACCTGCCAAACCCGCCTTGTCCTCCCTTCGCAAACCCGCCATTGCTTAGCAAGTTCAGAACAGGGGGGCATCTCATGGACATACGCGCAATTCTCATGGGGTTGGCCTTTGCCATCATGTGGTCCTCGGCCTTCACCTCTGCCCGCATTATCGTGATGGACGCCTCTCCACTTTTGGCCCTTTCCCTACGCTACCTCATCTCCGGCCTCATCGGCGTCGGCATAGCACTCGCCTTGGGCCAAAGCTGGCGCCTCACCCCCGCCCAATGGCGCGCCACGATCATCTTTGGCGTGCTGCAAAACGCAGTTTACCTCGGCCTCAACTTCATCGCCATGCAAACCATCGAAGCCTCCCTTGCCGCGATCATTGCCTCTACCATGCCCCTGCTCGTCGGCTTCGCAGCATGGGCTTTCTTGAGCGAGAAACTCCGCCCCTTAGGCATCGCGGGCCTCCTCGCAGGCGTCCTCGGCGTCGCCATCATCATGGGCACGCGTCTCGGCGGCCAAGTCGACCTCTACGGCCTCATCCTCTGCGCCATCGGCGTCGTCGCTCTCACCGCCGCCACCCTCCTAGTGCGCGGCGCGACCTCAGGCGGCAACTTCCTCATGGTCGTCGGCCTGCAGATGCTCGTCGGCTGCGTGGCCCTCTCTATCGCGACCCTCCTGTTCGAGACTCCCCGCATCGACCCCAGCCTGCGCCTCACCCTCGCTTTCGCCTATACCTGCCTCGTCCCCGGCCTTGCCGCCACCGTGGTCTGGTTCTGGCTGGTCAACCGCATCGGCGCCACGCGGGCGGCGACCTTCCACTTCCTCAACCCGTTCTTCGGCGTGGCCATCGCGGCGCTGCTGCTGGGCGAAACCCTCGGCCCGCGTGACATCCTTGGCGTGGCGATCATCGCGGGCGGCATTCTCGCGGTGCAAGTCTCGCGCCAGCGCAAAGCGTAACACCTCTGTGAGCCGCAAACCCTTTGAATTCCACCATCAGACCCCATTTAATAGGCCAAGCCCATAACCGGAGGACGCCATGCCCCAATACGAGAAAACCACCGCCGCCATTGACGCGCTCACACCCGAAGAGTTCCACGTCACCCAACGCAGCGGCACCGAACGCCCCGGCACCGGCAAATACCTGAACAACAAAGAGCCGGGCATCTATGTCGACATCGTCTCGGGCGAGCCGCTCTTTGCCTCCTCGGACAAGTACGAAAGCGGCTGCGGTTGGCCCAGTTTCACCAAACCGATCGAGCCTGCGTATGTCGAAGAACATGAAGACGCCTCGCTCGGCATGGTCCGCACCGAAGTGCGCAGCAAACACGGCGACAGCCACCTTGGCCATGTCTTCCCCGACGGCCCCCCTGACCGGGGCGGGCTGCGCTACTGCATCAACTCCGCCTCCCTGCGCTTCATCCACCGTGACGACATGGAAGCCGAAGGCTATGGCGAGTATCTCAACCAAGTGGAGAACGTAACATGACAACCGAACGCGCAGTATTGGCGGGGGGCTGTTTCTGGGGCATGCAAGACCTCATCCGCCGCCGCCCCGGCGTGGTCTCGACCCGCGTCGGCTATACCGGCGGCGATGTCCCCAACGCCACCTACCGCAACCACGGCACCCATGCCGAGGGGATCGAGATCATCTTTGATCCCGAAAAAACATCCTATCGTGAACTGTTGGAATTCTTCTTCCAGATCCACGATCCCACCACAATAAATCGCCAAGGCAACGACATCGGGATGAGCTACCGCTCTGCGATCTACTATGTGAACGACGAGCAGAAAGCCGTGGCCGAAGACACCATCGCGGATGTCGAAGCCTCCGGCCTCTGGCCCGGCAAAGTCGTGACCGAAGTCGAACCAGTTGGCGATTTCTGGGAAGCCGAGCCGGAGCATCAAGACTACCTTGAGCGTCTGCCCAACGGCTACACCTGCCACTTCCCCCGCGCCGACTGGGTGCTGCCCAAACGCGACGCTGCTGAATAAATCACTGCCCCCGGCCCCGCGCCGGGGGTCAGCCTACCGCCACACGCGGCCGACCAGAGGCTTCGACGGTCACGTCAGCCTCAACAAAAACTTCGCGCCCCTCAACACCCGCCGTGCGAATGTCGCGTGAGACCTGCACCTCAATCTCCGCCGCGCCCGCCGCTTTGGCCCGCGCCCGCGCTTGTTGGGTCAAAACCATCTCTAACAAGGTCAAAGCGCCCTCAGGATCGCTGAAATCCTCTGGGCCTTCGTTAAGATGCACGCGGAACTTCCCGGCGCCGGGCGACGTCACGGACCCGCTTTGCCGCATGATGACCCGCCCCACGACGGCGCCAATCGCATTGGCCACCCCCGCATGTTCCGGCAAGATCATTTCGGTCCCCAGCCGCGCGCCCACCGCCGGATAGTAGCTCTGCGCCGAAGCGCCCAGCCCCACGACAGGCAGGTTCAGCCCCGCGTCCATCCGCAATAAACCACGGTGCCCCACCAGCCCCCGTTCCATCAATATATGCCGCGCCAGCGTCTCTGCCGGCAGGTCGAAACCGGGGTCTTCCTCGGCAAAAGCAGTCTCTAACAAGGCCAAACTTGTCTGATAGGTCAGACGGTCGATGATGATCTGCGCGAGTTGCTCAGGTTTAAGACAGAACGGGTTGCCCGATCCACCCCGCTGCCGCCCGAACAGTTCCAATGCCTTGCGTGCAGCGCTGGCGTCCCACGCATCCAACCGCCCCGCCACATGGCTCGCGTCCGAAGGCGTCACTGCTGCAACTTGCACCAACCCCCGCGCCACGAGTCGCGCCAAAGTGCTCTGTTCGATCCGTGACAGCAGGATAGCACCCAAAGGATGCACCGCGGCGCCAATCCGCTCCAACAATGCCGCCTCTCGCGGAGCAAGCCCCTCCGCTTCCTGCCCCGCCACAGCCCGTACAAAGCGCCCATCATGCGCCCCCGGCACCTTTCGCCGCAACTGCGCATCAAGGGCCGCATGCACCACCTCTGGCGCTTCCGTGGCAATGAGCGAGACCGGCAGGACCCGCTTTGGCCCCAAGGTCACCTTTGCCTCCAACCCTTCGGCAACAAAATGCACCTCACTGTCCCCGCCCAGCCCATGGGTGCGCATCGCCACCGCTTCGACCATCGTGCGATACGGCCCCACCTGCGCGCCAGCCGGATCAATCGCAGGCCGCCCATCGCGCAACAGCGCCACATCCGTCGTCGTCCCGCCAATGTCCGACACCAGCGCATGTTCGGCCCCCGTCAGCCACCGCGCCCCGACCAAGGACGCCGCTGGCCCGCTTAGAATCGTCTCAATTGGCCGCTGCCGCGCCTGCGCGCTCGACATCAACGCCCCGTCGCCGCGCACTACCATCATTGGCGCGTCGATCCCCAATGCGCGCAACTGCGTCTCCGCCCGCCCGATGAGACGGTCAATCATGCCAATCAGCCGGGCATTCAGCAGCGCAGTCAGCGCCCGTTTCGGCCCGTTCAACCGCGCTGATAGCGCGTGAGAGGTTGAGACAGGCCGCCCCGTCACCGCAGCCACCAGTTCCGCCACCCGCAACTCATGCGCGGGGTTGCGCGTGGCAAATTGGCTCGCCACGGCAAAGCCGCTGACGCTTTGCTTATGTGTCTCTAAAAAGGCCGATAGCGCCGCTTCATCCAGCGCTTCCACCTCAGCCCCGGCATGGTCATGACCGCCTGCAAGCATTAGATGTGGATCACCGCGCAGAGCCTCTTCCAGCCCATGCGCCGCCAAATCTCGCGCCCGAAACCCGACATAGATTAGCGCCACGCGCCCGCCCTGCCCTTCGACCAGCGCATTGGTCGCGAGCGTGGTCGAGAGCGACGCCATCGCAATCTCCGAAGGCGCCACCCCCGATTGCGCCAGTACCGCGCTCACGGCATTGCCAACACCAACCGCCAAATCCGCCCGCGTTGTCAGCGCCTTGGCCGAGGCAATGACCTGCGTCTCATCCCGGATCAACACGGCATCCGTATAGGTGCCGCCCGTGTCCACCCCCAATAGAACCGCCATCGGCCTTACCCCAATCGCCCCGCTGCCCAGCGCGCCGCATCGGCCACTGTCGGGTCAGCATCCTCGGCCAGAGCCTGCGCCACCGGACGCAACTCCGCCAGTCCAGAATTGCCAATGGCGTAAAGCACGTTCCGCACAAAACGATCCCGCCCAATCCGCTTGATCGGAGAGCCGGAAAACCGCGCCCGAAACGCCGCGTCATCCAGCGCCGCCAGTTCCGCCAGATCGGAAGGCTGCACCGCTGGCCCATGATAGCGCATGTCGCTCGCGGCGACGGCAAACTTGTTCCACGGACAGGCCGCCAGACAATCATCACAGCCGTAAATCCGGTTGCCCAGCTTTTCGCGCAACTCTAGATCCACCGGGCCTTTATGCTCAATCGTCAGATAGGAAATGCAACGCCGCGCATCGAGCTGATAAGGCGCGAGGAAAGCCTCGGTCGGACAGACCTCCAAACAGGCGCGGCACGACCCGCAGTGATCAACCTCCCGCGCGTCAGGCTCTAGGTCCAGCGTCGTAAAAACAGAGCCTAAAAAGGCCCAATTGCCGAACTTCCGGCTTAACAGATTGGTATGCTTTCCCTGCCAGCCCAGCCCCGCCGCTTGCGCCAACGCCTTCTCTGGCACGGGCGCGGTATCAACGAAAACCTTCACCTCCGGATCAGCCGCGCGGGCCTCTTCCATCAGCCAACGGGCCAGCCGTTTCAGCCGCTTCTTAACAATGTCATGGTAATCGCGCCCCTGCGCATAGACCGAAATCGCACCCTTCTCAGGCTGCGCCAACACCGCACGCGGATCATGTTCGGGCGTATAGCTTTCCGCCAGCATGATGACCGAGCGTGCCTCGGGCCACAGGGCTGCCGGATTGCCGCGCCAATGCATCCGCTCTTCCATCCAGCCCATCTGACCATGAAAGCCCGCTTCGACAAAGCGCTCCAACCGCTCCGGCACCTCCGGCACATCGCTGGGCCGACAGATGCGGCAGGCGACAAAACCTTCCTCAAGCGCACGTGCCACCACCCGCGCTTTCAAGGCGTCCCTGTCCACGGTCATGCCTCTGGCGCCTCAAATGCCATCAGAAATCAAGGTTGTTATACTGCAAGGGCGGCGGGAAACCCGGCACCTGATCGGCCAAGATCGAACGGAAGGCCGGGCGGGATTTGATCTTAGCGTACCAATCCTTCACCGCCTCCGAACGGTTCCAATCCACGTCAGAGATATAATCCAAGGACGACAGATGCGCCGCCGCCGCGAAATCCGCCAGCGTCATAACATCACCCGCCAGCCAACGGCGATGGTCCAGCAGCCATGTCATGTAATCGAGATGATATTTGATCGCCTTGGCCCCGGCCTTGACGTTCTTACTGTCCGGATAACCCTGTTTGGTGACCTTCTTGTTCACCCGCTCATAGAGCAATTTGGACGTCACCTCATGGTGGAACTTGTCATCGAACCAGCTCACCAGCCGGCGCACTTCCAAGCGCTGCACCGGGTCTTGCGGCAGCAGCGACGCCTCGGGCCGGGTCTCTTCGATATATTCGCAGATCGCGGCGCTTTCGGACATCATGATCCCGTCCAACCGCAGCACCGGCACCTTGCCCGCAGGGTTGCGGCGCAGAAAATCCGGGTCTTGCTCCCAGTAACGCTCCTCAACCAACTCGACCTCGATCTTCTTCTCGCCCAGGCTCAGCCGCACCTTGCGACAGAAGGGGGACAAAGGAACGTGAAACAACCGAGCCGTCATGAGAAGTCCTTTTGTTTAAGGGGATCAGCCCCTTCCATGCCTGCTGACGCAGGGATTTTCAACTCTCGAAACAGGCCGCACGACCGTCCGCGCGGATGGTCGCCGCCCCGTCCATGATCTGCGCCGTACGCTTGCGGGTAAAGGGGCTAGGTCTGGAGGCCGAGCGCCCTTTCGGGTCGGGCAGGATCGCGGCGAGCCGCGCGGCTTGCTTGGCGCTAAGATCCGCAGCGCTCACGCCGAAGTAATGCGGTGCTGCCGCGCCGACGCCAAAGACGCCCTCATCAAACTCCGCAACATTCAGATAGACCTCGATAATCCGCCGCTTCGGCCAAAGCGCCTCAAGCAGCGGCGTCATCCCCGCTTCCAACGCTTTGCGCAGCCAAGAGCGGCCGTGCCAGAGGTACACATTCTTGACCGTCTGCTGGCTGATCGTCGACGCCCCGCGCTCAGAGCCGTTCTCGATCGCCGTGCGGATCGCCTCCATGTCAAAGCCCCAGTGGTTGCAGAAATTCGCATCCTCCGCTGCCACGGCAGAGCGGGCCATCACCGGAGCGATCTGCTCCAGCGGCACCCAGTCGCGCTCGACCCCGCCCAAGCGGCGGCTTTCGGAGAACATATAGACCCCGGTTGGCGGATTGACGACGCGAAAGAGCAGAACCAGCAGCACCACCAATGCGCCCAGCAAAAGAACAGCGCCGAAAAACCAGCGGGTCACGCGTTGTTTAAAGGTCATCTGCGGCGCAGCCTTGCGGCGACCCCGGCCTTTGGGGGCGGTCTTTTTACGTGTGCTCATGGTGTAGCTATAGGCTGCTGGCAGGCGTTTGTGAACGTTTCTCACGCGCTGTGATCTCTTGGGCCAGATAGGCACCAATCCGCGCCGAGCCTCGTTTGGAGGGATGCACGTTATCGCGCGCGAACAGTCCTCGGTCGTTGCGGTCAATCACGTCTTCGGAATCAACGAAATGCACGCCGGGGGTGCGGGCCGCGAAGCCTGCAATGCGACGTTCGATCTCAACCAAATCATCGCGGCACCCGGCGAAAGAGCCTGTGTTAGAGCCTGCATAGTATCCCATCCACATCACCTGCGCCCCGGTTTCTGCACGTAGTTTGCGCAGGAAGGCCGGGATGCTGCCCTGCCCATCGGGGCTGATCAGCGCGTTGACAGACTGCCCGCAAGCGCCGCAGCCGCAATCCGCACTCAGATCATTGGCGCCCCCATTGACCAGCACCCAGTTCCAGCGCCCGCCGGGGAACTGTTGTTGAATGTCGAAGCCAACGGCAGCGGCGATGGTCGAGCCATTGTCAAACTGCGCCCCCGGCACGGCGCGGCTGGTGACGCTGCGGCCCGTTGTGCTGGCGATGACATCGGGAATCGCAGCGCTGCCGTTCCAAGCCATGATGGAATCGCCGAGGACGAGAATGTCACCACCGCCGCGTGGCGCGGTGTCTGTGCAGGCCACGAGGCCTGTGACTATCAATAATGACGCTAAAATTATGCGCATGACCCGCCTCCTGTGGAGAGGCAGAAGTAGCCCAGACGTTTTTAAATACCACCCCAGCCCGGCATCAAGCCGCAAGCGCCGGGCCATCGCCTGCCCGTCCGTCACGCCAGAGGCGTGCCGATTTAGTTTAAGCGCACCTTTGGTGCGGCCGGGCTGGCGATTTGGTGAGCCTTGCCGCAACTCCGCAAAGTCACGCCAAAACCGATCTATAAAGTGGCACGAAGAGCCGTTTTGATCGCCACCTCACGGACAGCGGAACGCCCTAAGAACTCAAATAAACACGCTAATTCGGCCATCCCAGCCCGGAATCAAGCCGCAGGCGCCGGGCCATCGCCTGCCCGTCCCGGCGGGCTGGCGATTTGGTGAGCCTTGACGCAACTCCGCGAAGTCACGCCAAGGCCGATCTATAAAGTGGCACGAAGGACCGTCGCAATCGCCACCCCACGGGCAGGCGATCGCCCTCGTCACTCCGCCGGAACAGCCGTCTCTTCAACACTCAACGGCGCAGGCAGATGCACCAACATTTCCTTCGGGCATACCTGCAGGAAGTTGTGCTTCTCGCTCTCCCAATGCTGCAGGATATCCGCCGCCTTGCGGCTGCCGGTCTCGGCCAGATGGCGCTCCAACAGCCCGTGCAACTGCGCCATCCAATGATCCACCGCCACCGGGCAGGTCACAATGGTCTCGGCATTCATCAGCTTTGGCGCCAGCCCATCGGGGTCATAGAGATAAGCCATCCCCCCGGTCATCCCGGCCGCGAAATTCGCCCCGATTTCCCCAAGGATCACCGCCACACCGCCGGTCATATATTCACACCCGTTGCTGCCGCAGCCTTCGATCACCACATGCGCGCCGGAGTTACGCACCGCAAAGCGCTCACCCGCCCGGCCAGCGGCAAAAAGATACCCCGCCGTCGCACCGTAAAGCACCGTGTTGCCAATGATCGTATTCTCCGACGCCACCACCGGGCTCGCCATCGAAGGCCGCACCACAATCGTACCGCCCGACAGGCCCTTGCCCACATAGTCATTGGCATCGCCCGAAACTTCAAGCTTCAGCCCCGGTGCCGCAAAGGCACCTAAAGACTGCCCGGCACTCCCAGTCAGTTTCACCGTCAGGTGATCCGGCTGCAAGGAATTGCGCATCCCGAATCGCTTGACGATATGGCTCGACACCCGCGTCCCCACCGTCCGATGCGTGTTCTGCACCGCATAGGACAGCTGCATCTTCTCGCCATCTTCCAAGAACCGCGCCGCATCCCGCACGATCTGCGCATCCAACGTATCGAGCACCGCCTGACGCGGCTTATCGCGGTCATAGACGTTTTCATGCGCCCCATCGACGGTGATCAACAGTGGGTTGAGGTCCAGATCATCCAAATGCGCCGAACCCCGGCTCACCTGCGTCAACAGGTCCGCACGGCCAATGACTTCATCAAGGCTCCGCGCCCCGATGCTGGCCAAAATCTCGCGCACCTCAGTGGCGTAGAAGGTAATGAGGTTCACCACCTTATCTGCATTGCCGGTGAACTTGCCACGCAGGGCTTCGTCCTGCGTACACACCCCCACCGGACAGGTGTTCGACTGACACTGGCGCACCATGATGCAACCCATCGCGATCAGCGCAGCGGTGCCGATGCCATATTCCTCGGCCCCCATCATCGCGGCCATGACGATGTCACGCCCGGTCCGCAGGCCCCCATCCGTGCGCAATGTCACCCGGTCGCGCAGGTTGTTCATCGACAGAACCTGATGCGCCTCGGTCAGGCCCATCTCCCACGGCAGACCCGCATATTTGATCGAAGTCGCAGGTGAGGCCCCGGTGCCACCGTTATGGCCGGAAATCAGGATGATGTCGGCCTTGGCCTTGGCCACGCCCGCAGCAATCGTCCCAACGCCCGAAGACGCCACCAGTTTCACCGTCACCTTACAGCGCGGGTTGATCTGCTTGAGGTCATAGATCAGCTGCGCGAGGTCTTCGATCGAATAGATGTCGTGATGCGGCGGGGGCGAGATCAGCGTCACGCCCTTGGTCGAATGCCGCAACCGCGCGATCAGGTCGGTGACCTTCATCCCCGGAAGCTGGCCGCCCTCACCGGGCTTGGCGCCCTGCGCGACCTTGATCTCCAACTCTTCGCATTGGTTCAGATACTCCGCCGTCACGCCAAAGCGCCCAGAGGCCACCTGTTTGATCTTGGCTGACGGATTGTCCCCATTGGCCTCCGGCACGAAATGCGCCGGATCTTCGCCACCCTCGCCGCTGTCGGACTTCGCCCCGATGCGGTTCATCGCCACGTTCAGCGTCTTATGCGCCTCCGGGCTCAGCGCCCCCAATGACATCCCCGGCGTCACGAAACGCTTGCGGATCGAGGTGATGCTCTCCACCTCCTCCAACGGCACCGGATTGCCCCGCGGCTTGATGTCGAGCAGATCGCGCAGATGGATCGGCGGATTGCTCTGCATTTTCTTCGAGTATTGCTGCCACATCTGGTAAGACGCTTTGTTGCAGGCCATCTGCAACATATGCATGCTGCTCGCCTCCCACGCGTGTTTCTCACCCGTCTTGCGCTGCTTGTAGAAACCGCCGATGGGCATGACGACGCCATCGCCCAACCAACCACGGGCATGAACTTCCTCAGCCTTGCGCTGGATACCAACGACACCGATGCCGCTGATCCGGCTGGTCATGCCGGGGAAATACTCCGCACACATGGCGCGGGACAGGCCCACCGCCTCAAAGTTCAACCCGCCGCGATAAGACGAGATCACCGAAATCCCCATCTTCGCCATGATCTTGAGCAGACCCTGATCAATCGCCTCACGGTACTTCTGCACCGCTTCGGTCAGCGACATATCCAGCAGCCCACGCCCGATCCGATCGGCCAAGGAATCCTCGGCCAAATAAGCGTTCACCACGGTCGCACCGCAGCCCACCAGCACCGCAAAGTAATGCGGATCGACACATTCCGCCGCGCGCACGTTAAGCGAGGTAAAGGTCCGCAGTCCCTTGCGCACCAGATGGCTATGCACCGCGCTGGTGGCCAAAATCATCGGCATCGCAACCTTGTCTTCGCCGCTATACTGATCCGTCAGCACCAGATGCCCCGCGCCGGAGCGCACCGCATCCTCTGCCTCAGCCCGGATCCGCGCCAAAGCAGCGCTCAGGTTGCCATTGCCCCGCTCAAAGCTGCAGTCAATCGTCACCGTAAGCGCCTTGAACTGCGCCATCAGCTCTTCAAACTGCGCGTTGCCCACAAAAGGACTGTCGAGCACCAGGATCTCAGTTTGGCTGCTGTCTTCATCAAGCACGTTTTTCAGGTTCCCGAACCGCGTCTTCAGGCTCATCACCCGGAATTCGCGCAAGCTATCAATCGGCGGGTTGGTCACCTGGCTAAAGTTCTGCCGGAAGAAATGGCTCAAAGGCCGGTACTGCCCGCTCAAGACCGCCGAAGGCGTGTCATCCCCCATGCTCGCCAGCGTCTCTTTGCCGTCCTCCGCCATCGGCGCGAGGATTTGCTCCAACTCCTCAATCGTATAGCCCGCCGCCACCTGACGCCGGCGCAACTCATTGCCCTCAAACAGCGGCTTTTCCGTCACCGCGCTCAGCACATCGTCCAACTCGTGGATCTTGCTGACCCATTCGCCAAAGGGCTGATTGGCCGCCAGCCGGTCCTTGATCTCCGCATCGTAGAACAGCTTTCCCGCGTCCATATCGACAGCGATCATCTGCCCCGGCCCAAGCGCGCCCTTGGCCACAACCCGCGATTCATCCAGCGGCACCATCCCGGCTTCCGAGCCCGCAATCAGCATCCCGTCCGAGGTCACAACATAGCGCATCGGGCGCAAGCCGTTCCGGTCCAGCCCCGCGCAGACCCAACGCCCGTCGGTCATCGCCAAGGCCGCTGGCCCGTCCCAAGGCTCCATAACCGAGTTGCAATAGGAATACATATCGCGCCACGCCTGCGGCAATTCCACCGCCAGCTTGGACCAAGACTCCGGCACCAGCATCGTCTTCGCCATCGGCGCCGAACGCCCCGCGCGCACCAAAACCTCAAACACCGAATCCAGCGCCGCCGAGTCGCTCGACCCCGCCGCCACGATCGGCTTAATATCCTCGGCCATCTCGCCAAAGGTCGCAGACGCCATGCGGATCTCATGGCTCTTCATCCAGTTGGTGTTGCCCTTGAGCGTGTTAATCTCGCCATTATGCGCCAACATGCGGAAGGGCTGCGCCAGCCACCACTGCGGGAAAGTGTTGGTGGAATAGCGCTGGTGATAAATCGCAAAGGCGCTGATGAACTTGTCGTCTTTCAGATCGGGATAGAACTCCGCCACCTGTTCGGCCAGCATCATGCCCTTGTAGATAATGCTGCGGCAGGACATCGACGCGATGTACATCTGCGGCACCTGCGCCGCGATGGCAGCTTTTTCGATCCGGCGGCGGATCACATAAAGCTCCCGCTCAAAGGTTTCTTCATCCACGCCCTTAGCGTTCGAGATCAAAATCTGCTCAATCTCAGGCCGCGTCGCATTGGCTTTCTCGCCCAGCACGGAAATATCCACCGGCACATGACGCCAGCCATAGATGTAGTAGCCCATGCGCAGGACTTCGGTCTCAACGATGGTCCGGCAAGTCTCCTGCGCGGCGAAATTCGTGCGCGGCAAGAACACCTGCCCCACGGCAATCATCTCATCTTCGCGCGGCGTATGCCCGGTGCGGCGCACCTGATCGTAGAAAAACGGCACCGGAATCTGCACATGGATGCCTGCGCCATCGCCGGTCATCCCATCCGCATCCACCGCCCCCCGGTGCCAAATCGCTTTCAACGCGTTGATCCCGTTCAGCACAACTTCGCGGGTCTTTTCGCCATTGACGTTCACCACCAAGCCGACACCGCAAGAGGAATGTTCCTCTTCAAAGCTATACATGCCCTTCTCGGCCATCATCGCGCGTTTGGCTTCTTCGCGGGCTACCCAGGCGTCATCATATTTGGTCATGGCTTGGTTCCTTCCACAAATGCCGCAAATCCTGCTTCGACTTCGGCCTTGGTTTTGGTTTCGTGCTCCCCGGCAAAGGCATAGCCTGCGGGCTTCACATCGATATAAATCTCGGTCTTCAGCTCTAGCCCGCCGGCGTCATCGACCAGCCCGGCGCTAATGCTGTAATAATCATGCCCCGGCAGCGTCAGGTGATACCAAAGCGTGCTGCCACAGGCGTCACACCACGCCCGCTCGGCCCAGTCGGACGAGGCATAGCTCTTGACCGGGCCTTCATGGGTCAGGCTACCCGGCTTCGCGTCGATCTCCAGAAAGGCGCTCCCGGTCCAGCGGCGGCACATCTCGCAATGGCAGGCCCCAAGCGCATCCTTCAATGGCTCGAAACTCAGCGTCACCGCCCCGCAAAGGCATTTGCCCTCCAATCGGCTCATGGCTTGTCCTCCACATGCAGGTTTCGCGCCTCGTAATCCGCCTTGCTCACCCGCTCCAGATCACCCGCCAGCGCCAGATTGCTCGGCGCACGGTCGGCATAAACCACCCGCGCCAAATTGGCCCCGCCGAAGCCATCAAACAGCCCCGGTGCCAGTTCCAACACGCTGGCGTTCTCGCCTTCAGTATCGGCAAACCAAACCGCCGTGCCGCAAGTCTCGCACCACGCCCGCTCGGCAAAGGAGGATGACGCATAGGTCCGGATCGGCCCCGCATAACGCACCCTCTCCCGAGGCACCTCAATGCCCATCTGCATCGACCCGCTCCACCGTGTGCAGAGATCGCAATGACAGGCCGAAATCTCACCCAGCGGGCCGGAGACCTCCACCGTGACCGCACCGCAAAGACAATGACCGTGATGACGTTCTTCAGACATTCTTCACCTTCGCCCCGGCAAAGGTCGCAGAGATTGACCTATCGGCCAAAACGGGGCGGAAGGGCATATGCACGCCCTGTGTACGTCCGGTGTACACTCTGTGACATTTAACCTTTGGGTAATGAATCTTCATCTCATTCCGCAGCAATACGCTGCACCCCGTTGAAATCATTCAAGATCGCCTCAGCACAGTCGCGCCCGTCCTTGATCGCCCAAACGACCAGCGAGGCACCCCGCACGATGTCCCCCACGGCATAGACACCTTCCAGCGCCGTCGCCCCGGTGACGTAATCGGCCTTGATCGTGCCCCAGCGGTTCACCGGCAGGTCCGGCTCGCCCCAGAGTGTTGGCAGGTCTTCCGGCTCAAAGCCCAACGCCATGATCACAAGGTCCGCATCTTCAACGTAATCCGCGCCCTCGATCACCTCAGGTGCCTGACGGCCCGTCACATCCGGCGCACCAAGGCGCATTTTCTGCACCATCACACCCGTCACCGGATCGCCAACAAAGCCTTTCGGCGCGCTCAGCCACTCAAAGATCACGCCCTCTTCCTCGGCGTTCTGCACTTCGCGCTGGCTGCCCGGCATATTGGCCCGGTCCCGGCGATACAGGCATTTCACGCTCTCCGCGCCCTGCCGGATCGAGGTCCGCACACAGTCCATGGCCGTGTCACCGCCGCCGATCACCACGACCTTCTTGCCCTTGGCATTCAGACGGCCATTCTCGAACTCTTCCACCGTATCGCCAAAGCTCTTGCGGTTAGAAGCGGTGAGAAAGTCAATCGCCCGCTCAACCCCAAAGCCGCCCACACCGGGCGCTTCGATCTCGCGCGTCTTATAGACGCCCGTCGCGATGATCACCGCGTCATGCTTGCCCCGAATGGCCCCAAAGCTGATGTCGCGGCCCACGTCGCAGTTCAATTCAAAGGTCACGCCGCCTTCGACCAACTGCGCATTGCGGCGCTCAACCACGTCCTTTTCCAGCTTAAAGCCGGGGATACCATAGGTCAGCAGCCCGCCCGCGCGGTCATAGCGGTCATAGATCGTGACCTGCACACCCGCACGCCGCAGCATATCCGCCGCCGCCAGCCCGCCGGGGCCAGCGCCGATGATGCCCACGCTCTCTTGCCGCTCCTCACGCGGTGCCGGGGCTTTGACCCAGCCCTGCTCCCAAGCGGTATCGGTGATGTATTTCTCGATCGAGCCGATGGTCACAGTGCCATGGCCGGACTGCTCAATCACACAGTTCCCTTCGCACAGCCGATCCTGCGGGCAGATACGGCCACAGATCTCAGGAAATGTATTCGTCGCCTGACTGATCTCATAGGCTTCTTCCAACCGCCCCTCAGCGGTCAGCCGCAGCCAGTCGGGGATGTTGTTGTGCAGCGGGCAATGGGTCTGGCAGTATGGCACACCACACTGACTGCAGCGGCTGGATTGCTCCGCCGCCTTGCGGTCGGCGTACTCGGCATAAATCTCGTCGAAATCGGTCCGGCGCAAGTTAGGCGGACGTTTCTCAGGCATATCCCGCGCCACATCCGTAAATTTCAGCATAACCTGCTTCGCCATATACCCGTTCCTTCGACAAATTTCGTCAGAAGACCCGCATACGACAGCGCCTCGGCAAATAAAAGACAGCAATGCTGCCATAATTGCCGCTTTCCGGGCTTTCACCCCACCCGGAGATCATTTTTATGCATCATTTAAGGTCCGATGCGGACCTACCAGCCCTACAGGCCAGCCCAGAGCCCCAGTATCACGACCCCGCCGACAAGGATTCGCCACCAGCCAAACAGCGCGTAACCATAGCGCCCGACGTAATCGAGCACCCAACGCACCACGACCACCGCCGTGATAAAAGCAAGGACAAAGCCCACCGCGATCTCGCCCATCGCCGAGGCATCAAGCACGTCGCGGTTCTTGTAAAAGTCATAGGCAAAAGCGCCCGCCATCGTCGGCATCGACAGGAAAAACGAAAACTCCGCCGCCGCCCGCTTGCTCGCGCCCAGCATCAGCGCCCCCACAATCGTCGCCCCTGAGCGCGACACCCCCGGCACCATCGCAAGGCACTGAATAGCCCCGATTTTCAGCGCCATCGGCAGCGGAAACCGCATCGCGTCCGGCTCCGTTGTCGGTGGCGCGATCCGGTCCACAACCACCAGAACGATCCCGCCCAAGATCAACATCACCGCAATCAGCAGCGGGGTCTCAAACAGAACCGTCTTAATAAAGTCATGCGCCAGAACGCCCACGAAAACCGCAGGCAAGAAAGCCACCAGCACCGACAAGATAAACCGGCGCGCTTGCGGGTCATGCGGCGCTGCCGAAAACACCGCCCAAAGCCGCGTTGAATAGACCGTCAGGATCGCCAGCACCGCGCCCAACTGGATCACCACCTCAAAGGTGCGCCCTGCGCTTTCAAAACCTAGAAAATGCCCGGCCACCAATAGATGCCCGGTAGATGAGACAGGAATAAACTCCGTCAGCCCTTCCAGCAAACCCAGAAAGGCGGCGATCAACGTTGTCGAGTTTTCCATTAGCCCTGCCGTAAATTCCGTGCGGAAGCCTTGATGGCGTCATACTGACCCGAAGGCCGGAACCGCCACAGATAATCAGGCAGCACCGACTCCATCGACACCGGGGTAATGCCCAGCTCGGCAAAGCCTTTGGCATCAGCTCCTACCACATTGTCATTGCGCAGGTTTTTGACCTGATCCCGCGTGAGCATTGTGTTGGTGAACAGCCCCATCGAAACGGTCTGGAGCAGGTCGAAACCAAAGGCCATCACCTTCGCAACGATCCATGGCATGTTCAGCACGAGCCGCCGACGATGTACAACTTGAAGCATCCGCTGCATCAACCCACGGAAGGTATCCACATCCGGACCGCCAAGCTCATAGACACCCGGCGCGACACCACCGATAAGCGCCTTTTCAGCCGCCTTTGCCACATCATCAACATAGACCGGCTGGAACCGCGTATTCGCCCCCGCAACCGGAAGGATCGGTCCCATACGGGTCATGCCAGCAAAGCGGTTAAAGAAGGAGTCTTCCGGCCCGAACATGATCGAAGGACGCAGGATCACGACCCCCGGCATGTGCTTTTGCACACCCGCCTCGCCTTCGCCCTTGGTGCGGGCATAATCGCTATCGGCGTTCATATCAGCCCCAATGGCCGAGACCTGCACCATCCGGGCAACGCCTTCCTCCGCAGCCAGCCGCGCCACGCGTTCGGCCCCTTCGGATTGCACGGCATCAAAGCCGTTCTTGCCGCTCTCCACCAGCACGCCCACACAGCTTACCACCGCATCAGCCCCGCGCAGCGCCGCGCGCACAGAATTATCATCACGGATATTGCAAAGGATCGGCTCGACCTGACCGACAACGCCATATGTACGCACGAAAAGCGCTTCATTCGGACGACGCACCGCCACCCGCACCCGCCAGCCGGCCTTGGCCATGCGACGCGCGATATAGCGTCCGACAAACCCCGAACCGCCATAAATCGTGACCAGCTTAGACATTCTGCCGCTCCTGTAGCTTATTCTTTCACAGGATGTACCTGCGCGCTGCCCCTGTAACAAGGCAAAACCCCCAAGATCGGTGCGCAGCAACACGGATTTTCGAAGTTTCGGCCAAATTGCGATTGACAGCCGCTCAGCCGAGCCTTAGAGCACCCCCACGATACGTGCCCAGGTGGCGGAATGGTAGACGCGCTAGCTTCAGGTGCTAGTACTGGCAACGGTGTGGAGGTTCGAGTCCTCTCCTGGGCACCATAATTCCGCAGCAAGTGAGAGAGCTTGTTTCGATATTTACCCCCCCTTCCTCTCGCAATGTCAGCGTTTCATTGCGCGTATTGTTAAGAATCACCGCACCTGTTTAACTCCCCTCAGCGACAGGGGAGAGCCGCGCCAGTATGAAAGATACCAAAGCAGAGGCTTTTCTGCGTTTTGATAACGTTAAGAAGAGCTATGACCAGCAAAACCTCGTGGTCAAAGGGTTCGATATGGACGTGCAAGAGGGGGAGTTTATCACCCTCCTTGGCCCCTCCGGCTCCGGCAAAACCACAGTTCTAATGATGCTGGCAGGGTTTGAGAGCGTCACTTCGGGCGACATTGCCATCAGTGGCAAGTCCATTAACAAAACCGCACCCAACAAACGCAACATCGGCATGGTGTTCCAAAACTACGCCCTGTTCCCGCATATGACGGTGGCCGAAAATCTCGCCTATCCATTGTCGGTGCGCAAGATGCCCAAGGCCGAAATCAAGGACCGCGTGGCGGAGTATCTGGCGTTAGTGGAACTGTCGGCCTTTGGCGACCGCCGCCCGGGTCAACTGTCGGGCGGGCAACGGCAGCGCGTGGCACTGGCCCGCGCAATGATCTTTCAGCCGACGCTGATCCTGATGGATGAACCCTTGGGCGCGCTCGACAAGAACCTGCGCGAACAGATGCAGTTTGAGATCACCCGCCTGCACAAGCAGATCGGCTTTACCGTCATCTACGTCACCCACGACCAGACCGAGGCGCTGTCGATGTCCGACCGGATCGCCGTCTTTAACGACGGTGTGGTGCAGCAATGCGCCCCGCCCGCGGAATTGTACGAGCGCCCGGTGAATGCCTTCGTGGCCGAGTTCATCGGCGAGAACAATTTCGTGCAGGGCCGCGTCACCCGGATCGAGGGCGAGATCGCCAAGGTCGAGACCGATACCGGCACGATCACCACGCAAACCTCCGAAGGGCTGACCGAAGGCGCGCAATGCCGCGTCTCGATCCGGCCCGAGAAACTGTTCATCCATCCCACGACCCATGCCCATGACAACGCGCTAACGGCGACTTTCGTCACGCGCATCTATGTGGGCGATTTCATCCGCTATTATTTCCGCCTGCCGGACAGCACCGACATTATCGTCAAAGTGCTCAACGACCTGTCCGCGCCCGAGTTCGAAGAGGGCGCGATGGCGCAGCTGTTGTCCCTGACGAAAGACTGCATCGCCTTTGCCGATTAAAGGCGACCGAGGGCAAACCGGGGCCCTGCATAAAACCTGGACACAACAAGGAGAGACCGATGAAGAAGCATCTGAGTTATCTGGCCACCGCGGCGCTGATCGCCAGCCCCGCCATGGCCGAAGACCTGACGGTGACGTCCTTCGGCGGGGCCTATGGCGCCGCACAGATGGAGCATATGATCCAGCCCTATATGGATAAATCCGGCACCAACGTCCTGTTCGAAGACTACGGCGGCGGCGTGGCTGAGATGAAAGCGCAGGTCGAAGCGGGCAACATCCTTTGGGATGTGGTCGACATCGAAGTGATCGACCTCGAACGCGCCTGCGCCGAAGGCTATCTGGAAGTGATCGACCAATCGGTTCTGCCCGATGGCGACGATGGCACCCCGGCGGCGGAGGACTTTATCGAAGACGCGCTGGCCAATGAATGCGGCGTCGGCAACATCGTCTGGTCCGTCGTCTTTGCGGTGAACACCGAAAACGGCGAAGGCCCGAAAACCATTGAAGACTTCTTTGACACCGAGAAGTTCCCCGGCAAACGTGGTCTGCGCAAACGTCCGCAAGTGAACTTGGAATGGGCACTGCTGGCCGATGGCGTCGCCCCCGAAGAAGTCTATGAGGTGCTCGCCACCGAAGAAGGCCAGAAACGCGCCTTTGCCAAGCTCGACACCATCAAAGACGACATCACTTGGTACGACAGCTGGTCTCAGGCCCCCGTTCTGCTGAACGACGGCGGGGCCACTATGGTGCAATCCGCCAATGGCCGTATCTTCGCCGCGATCAAGGATGATGGCGCCCCCTTCGAGATCGTCTGGGACAGTCACATCTACGACCTCGACGTTTGGGCAATCATGAAGGGCACCGAGAAGAAAGAAGAGGCGATGGAGTTCATCAAGTTCGCTACCGGCACCGTGCCGCTCTCGGGCATGCAGGACGTGGCTTACGGCCCCACGCGCAACTCCGCTCAGGCGCTGCTGCCCGAAGAGGTCAAGCAAGACCTGCCGACCGCGCATCTTGATGAAGGCGTCAAAGCCGATGGCATCTTCTGGGCCGACTACGGCGAGACGTTGGGCGAGAAGTTCAACGAATGGCTGCTGCAATAAGCACCCTGCCCCGCGCCTTACCGGGCGCGGGGCTCTACCCCCTATAGATGAGTAACCGCGTGTCCAGCCTCAGTTCCCAAGACGCCGCCAACGCCCGTCGCCAAATGCGCAGACGTCGCACGCAGGCGTTTCTGTTCGTGGTGCCGCTGCTGGTCTTCATCCTTTTTGCATTTGTTGCGCCGATCACCACGATGCTGTTCCGCAGTGTCTATAACCCCACTGTGGCGGAACTGGTGCCCGAGACGCTGGCGATGTTGGAAGACTGGGAAGGCGAAGACCTGCCCGATGAGGCGACGATCACCCAGTTTGCCATCGACATGAAACGCATGGCAAACGATCGCACCTCTGGCCGTTTTGCGGATGAAATCAACCGCGCCCTGCCCGGCATGTCGAGCGTGGTAAAGTCCACCGCCCGCGGGCTGCGCCGTGCCGATGACGACGAACTTGCGGCCAACGGCGCAGAAATGCTGCTGGAGAAGAACGACCGTTGGAGCAACCCGGCCACATGGCGCGCAATCCGCAGCGCCGGGCAGGTCTATACGTCGAGCTACTACCTCACCGCCGTCGATATGGAGTACGACTCCGAAGGGGACATCGTCCAGCGCGACACGCAGATCTACAAGCAACTCTACACCAAGACGCTAAAGATGGCGCTGATCATCACCGGGCTGACGATGCTGCTGGGCTACCCGCTGGCCTTCTACATGTCGCAGGCCAGCCCCGCGACGGCGAACTTTCTGATGGTCTTTGTCCTGCTGCCCTTCTGGACCTCGCTGCTGGTGCGCACCACTGCGTGGATCGCGCTGCTGCAGGCCGGAGGCGTGGTGAACTCCTCCCTGCTCTGGGCCGGGCTAATCAACGAGCCGATCGAACTGCTCTACAATGAGTTTTCCACGATCCTCGCCATGACCCACATCCTGCTGCCCTTCATGGTGCTGCCGCTCTACGCGGTGATGCGGGGGATCGACGCAAGCTTCATGCGCGCCGCGATTTCGATGGGCAGCAACCCGATTGGCGCGTGGTACAAAATCTACCTGCCGATGAGCCTGCCGGGCCTCTCAGCCGGGGCGCTGTTGGTCTTCATCATCTCCGTGGGCTACTACATCACGCCCGCGCTGGTGGGCGGCACCGATGGGCAGATGATTTCCAACATCATCGCCTTCCACATGCAAGTGTCCAACAACTGGGAACTCGCGGCGGCCTTGGGCTCGCTCCTGCTGATCCTGATCCTCGTTCTCTACTGGCTGTTCGACCGTTTCGTCGGCACCGACAACCTCAAGCTGGGATGACGTCATGAGCCCATTGCCCGACTATTACACGATCTGGCACAAAGCGGGCCACTACGGCCTGCGCATCATGGCGGCCTTGGTGCTGATCTTCCTGATGTTGCCGATCCTCGTGATCATGCCGCTGTCGTTCAACGCCGAGCCGTTCTTTACCTTCACCCAAGGCATGCTGTCGCTCGACCCGGACGCCTATTCGACGCGCTGGTATCAAGAGATCGTGGACGACCAAAAATGGCGCATCGCAATCCGTAACAGCTTCCTCGTGGGCATCGCGGCGGCCAGCATCGCAACCGTGCTGGGCACGCTGGCAGCCGTCGGCCTCGCCTCGCCTTGGATGCCCTTCAAACGGGTGATCACGGCGCTGCTGCTCTCGCCCATGATTGTGCCGCTGATCATCATCGCGGCGGGGATGTTCTTCTTCTACACGCAGTTCAATCTTGTCGGCACCTTCACCGGCCTCATCATCGCGCATGCGGCGCTTGGCGTGCCCTTCGTCATCATCACCGTCACCGCCACCCTCAGTGGCTTCGACCGCTCGCTCTTCGTCGCGGGGCTAAGCCTTGGGGCCTCGCCAATCAAAGTGTTCTGGGACGTGGTGATTCCGCTCATCCGCCCCGGCGTGATTTCCGGCGGTCTGTTCGCCTTCGTCACATCCTTTGACGAGGTGGTGCTGGTGCTCTTCCTCGCGGGCCCCGAACAGCGCACGATTCCGCGCCAAATGTTCTCGGGCCTGCGCGAGCAGATCAACCCGACGATTCTCGCGGTGGCGACGCTTCTCGTGGTGCTCTCGGCGACAATGCTTTTCGTGTTGGAAGCCCTACGCCGACGCTCCGCGCGGCTGCGCGGGCAGGAATAGGCAAAACCGCTTTCACGACACCAAACACCTCATCTGCATCACTAGGAAGGGAGGGTGAGTGAGTGGTGAGCCGTGATGGGTTCGAACCATCGACCTACTGATTAAAAGTCAGTTGCTCTACCAACTGAGCTAACGGCCCACTAGGCGGGTAACTAGAAATTACAGGCGGCAGGGTCAAGCCCTTAATCACGAAAATAATGCGAGATGCTGGATTAGTTTTCATGCCGGGGTTATATGCGCCGAATGTATAACGCTCAGACCCCCGGATTGCCCTTCATGAAGATGCATGGGCTTGGCAATGACTTCGTCGTGTTCGATGCACGCGCGGAGGCGATCGACGTGACCCCGGCGATGGCGCAGGGCATCGGGCACCGGCAATTTGGTGTGGGATTCGATCAGCTTGCAGTGATCACGCGAGGGACCGGCGACGCGCACCTGACGTTTTACAACAGTGACGGCTCCCTCTCCGCCGCATGTGGCAACGCCACACGCTGCATCGCGCGTTATCTGATGGATGACACGGGCCGCGATTCGCTGCATCTGACCACCGCGCGGGGCGATCTGGCGGCGAAAGACGTGGGCAATGGCCTAACCTCTGTCAATATGGGCCACCCGCAGCTCGATTGGGACGAGGTGCCGCTGGCGCGCGAAATGGACACGCTGCATCTGCCCATCGAGGGCGATCCCGTCGCCACTGGCATGGGCAACCCACATTGCACCTTCTTCGTCGAAAATGCCGAAGCCGTGGACCTCTCCGATCTCGGCCCCCGCGCCGAGCATGATCCGCTCTACCCAGAACGGACCAACGTGCAGGTCGCGCAGATCGTCGGGCCGGACCACATCCGCATGCGCGTGTGGGAACGTGGCGTCGGCGTGACGCTGGCCTCGGGCTCCTCCTCCTGCGCCACCGCCGTGGCTGCTGCGAGGCGCGGCCTCACCGGTCGCGCCGTGCGCATCGACCTCGACGGCGGCACGCTGCATATCGATTGGTGCGAGGACGGCGTCTGGATGACTGGGCCGACGATGCATGTCTTCTCGGGCACCCTCACCCCCGCATTTCTGGAGAGCCTGACATGAGCGCCCCGATTTTCAGCACCATGGGCTGCCGTCTCAACGTCTATGAGACTGAAGCGATGAAGGAGTTGGCCGAACAGGCAGGGCTGGAGAACGCCGTGGTGGTCAACACCTGCGCCGTCACCGCCGAGGCCGTCCGCAAGGCGCGGCAGGACATTCGCAAGCTGCGCAAGGCCCACCCCGAAGCCCGACTGATCGTCACCGGCTGCGCGGCGCAGACCGAACCCGAGACCTTCAACGCCATGCCCGAGGTCGACGCCGTCATTGGCAACACCGAGAAAATGCAGGGCGCGACATGGCAGGGCATGGCCGCCGATTTCATCGGCGAGACCGAGACCGTACAGGTCGACGACATCATGTCGGTGACCGAGACGGCAGGCCACCTGATCGACGGTTTCGGCACCCGCAGCCGCGCCTATGTGCAGGTCCAGAACGGCTGCGACCACCGCTGCACCTTCTGCATCATCCCTTATGGCCGGGGCAATTCCCGATCGGTCCCGGCGGGCGTGGTGGTGGACCAAATCAAGCGTCTGGTGGATAAGGGCTTTAACGAGGTGGTGCTCACCGGGGTCGACCTGACTTCTTGGGGCGCCGACCTGCCCGCCACGCCAAAGCTCGGTGACTTGGTGATGCGCATTCTGAGGCTGGTGCCTGATCTGCCGCGTTTGCGGATTTCGTCGATCGATTCGATCGAAGTGGACGAGAACCTGATGCAGGCCATCGCCGCCGAGCCGCGCTTGATGCCGCATTTGCATCTCTCGCTGCAGCACGGCGACGACATGATCCTTAAGCGCATGAAACGACGGCACCTTCGCGACGACGCAATCCGCTTCGCGCAAGAGGCCCGCGCGCTGCGCCCCGATATGACCTTCGGCGCCGATATCATCGCCGGCTTCCCGACCGAAACGGAGGCGATGTTCGAAAACTCGCTGAAGCTGGTCGAGGAATGTGACCTGACTTGGCTGCATGTCTTTCCCTATTCCGCCCGCCCCGGCACGCCTGCGGCACGGATGCCTGCGGTTAACGGAGCGGCGATCAAGGAACGTGCGGCACGTTTGCGCGCAGCAGGGGTGAAGCAGGTGCAGCGCCACTTGCAGCAGCAGGTGGGGCGGACCCACGAGGTGCTCATGGAGAACCCTCATATGGGGCGCACGGCGCAGTTTACGGAGGTGCGCTTTGCCGAGCCTCAGGCTGAGGGGCAGATTGTAAGCGCCAAGATTACCGGTATCGCAGGCGAGCAGCTTACCGCCTGACATGAAACCCGAAGGGTAGCGCTTTCCTCGATAGGCAATCAGGGCGCACGCCATGGGCCATCGTGTTGCGAAGATCGCTGGCCAATCTGTCTGTTAAAACGGAGTAAAATCATTCTCCGGGGGTAGAGAGGCCGATGTCTGGTGTGCCACTCAGTTGTGCAGCGCGCCCCGCCCACATCAAACCATCAACCCAAATGCAAAAGAGGCGCCGGTTTCCCGACGCCCCTTTAATCTTTTGAACTTAGCGACCTGTTCAGTCGCCTTTGCGGCGGTTCTTGACCGGTGCCCAGAGCTTTTTGTTGGTCAGGTACAGCAGCACCGACAGCAGACCCAGCAGCACAACACCGGTGAACCCAGCTTGTTTACGCGCGCCCAGCTTGGGCTCCGCCGTCCACATCAGGAAGGCAGAAACGTCTTCGGACAGATGCTGCACATCATTGGCGTGCCCATCCGCGAACTCGACCAGCTCATCCGACAGGGGCGGCGCCATGGCGATCCAGCCGCCGGGGAAAACGGTGTTCTCGTAAAGCACCGTGCCCGCCTGTTCCTTTTCCTCGCCGGTATAACCAGTCAGCAGCGCGGTGATATATTCAGGACCACCGATGCCTTTGAGGAACTGGTTGATGCCCAGACCATAGGGGCCGTGGAAAGCCGCGCGCTTTTTCGCCATCAGCGACAGGTCAGGCGCGTTGGGCAGGTTGGAGCCAGGGAAGTGATCGACCGGGGTGCCGGGGCGGGTGTCGTCCAGCTCGGCGTCATAAACGTCATAACCCTTGGCGTATTCGATCACCTGCTCTTCGGGCATGTTCGGACCGCTTTCGTC
This sequence comes from Sulfitobacter maritimus, assembly GCF_013346665.1. Lineage (GTDB taxonomy): Bacteria > Pseudomonadota > Alphaproteobacteria > Rhodobacterales > Rhodobacteraceae > Sulfitobacter > Sulfitobacter maritimus. The sequence goes on along the minus strand of NZ_JABVBB010000038.1, from coordinate 525,105 downwards.
CGCCAATGTCCGCATCGCGACATATTCCAGACCGTGGCAAGCCGCGCAAACCTCGGTGTAGATCTGCAGGCCGCGCTGAAGCTGGTTTACATCATAGGCGCCGAAAGGACCGTCGAAGGAGAAGTCGATGTTCTCGATATGCGGGGTGGCATGAGAATCACCGCCGTGGTCATCCTCGGCTGCCGCATGATCTGCTTCGGCGTCGCCATGATCTTCATCGTTCATGACACCCACTTCGGGATCGTCACTATGGGCCTGGCCCGCGGCGTCGTCTTCGACGATGACTTCGGCTTCCGCGTTCTCTTCGGCGGTCGACTGAGCGTCGTCCGTTGCCTGGTCTTCCGCAGGCGCGTCTTCAACAGCTTCGCCTGGCGTTACTTCTTCGGCTGTCGCGTCTTCGGTTGCTTCTGCTTCCGCAGGCGCTTCCTCGGACGTTACGTCCGCAACCGGTGCCTCTTCTGGAGCGGCTTCTTCGGTTGTCACCTCTTCCGCAGGCGCCTCTTCAGAAGTCGTTTCCTCTACAGGCGCTTCTTCCGGGTCGGCTTCCTCAGCAGGTGCTTCCGCATCCACAGGCGCTTCGCTTGGCGCCGGTTCAAGTTCCGGCGTAGGTTCAGCGGCCTCGGCCTCAGCAGGGGCGTCCGCCTCCGCCGCTGAGTCTGCGGGTGCGTCTTCCACCGGAGCAGTGATCTCAGCTTCCGCAGGTGCAGTCTCAGCCTCGGCCTCCGGCGTTTCCGCCGGAGTGGTCAGCAGTTCTTCTTCCGTCGCTGTGTCCTGTGCCAGCACTGCCGTTCCCGGCAGGGCGAGGCCCAAAGTGACCACAGCAGAAAGGAGGTTGGTCTTCATCATTGTCATGATCCTTATTCCGCCGGGTTCACAAGCGTCTTGGTGCCGCCTGCCTTGGGCGCATAATGCGCATCAAAGTCGGCTTCGATGGTTTCAGGCTGCGCCAATGGCTTCTCGATCACGCCCAAGATGGGCAGGATAACGAGGAAGTAGGCGAACCAATAGGCTGCTGCGATGAGCGAGAAGGTCGCATAGGGCTCTTCCGCCGGCATCGCGCCCAGCCACATCAGGGCGAAGAAGTCGATCACCAGCAGCGCGAACCACCATTTGAACATCGGACGATAGCGGCCCGAACGCACGGAGGAGGTGTCGAGCCACGGCACCAGCGCCATGACAGCAATCGCGCCAAACATGGCCAGCACGCCGAAGAATTTGGCGTCGATGATGCCACCGGTCACGAAAGAGGCGATCTGCACAACCCAGACCTCAGAGGTGAAGGCCCGCAGGATCGCATAGAAGGGCAGGAAGTACCATTCCGGCACGATATGCGCAGGCGTCGCCAGAGCGTTCGCTTCGATGTAGTTGTCCGGGTGGCCGAGGTAGTTCGGCATAAAACCAACAACCGCAAAGAACACGGTCAGGATCACGGCCAGAGCGAACAAGTCCTTGATCACGAAGTAAGGCCAGAACGGCAGCGTGTCTTTCTGCGCTTCTTCCTTCGACGTGCGGCGCACTTCGACCCCGGTGGGGTTATTGTTGCCGGTGGTGTGGAAGGCCCAGATGTGCAGGATCACGAGGCCCGCGATCACAAAGGGCAGCAGGTAGTGCAGCGAGAAGAAGCGGTTCAGCGTCGCGTTATCAACGGCAGGCCCGCCCAGCAGGAAGGTCTGCAAACCTTCGCCAATGAAGGGGATCGCGCCAAACAGACCGGTGATAACCGTCGCACCCCAGAAGGACATCTGACCCCACGGCAGAACGTAGCCCATGAAGCCTGTCGCCATCATCAGCAGATAGATCAACATGCCGATGATCCACGTGATCTCACGCGGAGCCTTGTAGGAGCCGTAATAGAGACCACGGAAGATGTGGGCATAGACCGCGATAAAGAACAGCGATGCGCCGTTCATATGCAGGTAGCGGATCATATAGCCGCCGTTCACGTCGCGCATAATGTGCTCAACCGACGCGAAAGCCATGTCGACATGCGGCGTGTAGTGCATCACCAAAACGATGCCGGTGATGATTTGCAGCACCAGACAGAAGGCCAGCACGATGCCCCAGATCCACATCCAGTTCAGGTTCTTTGGTGTGGGTATCATCAATGTGTCATACATCAGGCCGACGATGGGAAGGCGGCGGTGCAGCCACTTTTCGCCGTTCGAATTCGGCTCGTAATGGTCGTGAGGAATTCCAGACATTCTCTTCCGCTCCCTTAACCCAGTTTAATCGTGGACTCGTCCACGAATTCGGCGACAGGCACCGGCAAGTTGCGTGGCGCCGGCCCTTTGCGGATGCGGCCCGACGTGTCGTAATGCGACCCGTGGCAGGGGCAGAACCAGCCGCCAAAGTCACCCGCATCGCCCAAAGGCACACAGCCAAGGTGCGTACAAACGCCCATCTGAACCAGCCATTCGCCGTTTTCGTCCAAGGCGCGGTTCTCGTCGGTAGCAGGCACATCGCCAGTCAGATTCTCGTTCTGCGCGATCGGATCGGGCAGGCTGGAGACATCGACGGATTTCGCCTCATCGATCTCGGCCTGAGTGCGGCGGCGGATGAATACGGGCTTGCCCAGCCACTTCACAGTGAGCTGCGTCCCGACATCAACGCCAGATACATCCACACGAATGGATGACAGCGCCTTTACGTCGGCAGAGGGGTTCATCTGGTTGACCAAAGGCCAGACGGCGGCACCAACGGCGACGGCACCTGTACCGGCTGTCGCGTAATACAGGAAATCCCTCCGGGTGCCTGCGTGTTCTTCTGCTTGGGACACGGGTTTACTCCAATTCTTGGCCAAATCTGGCCGTCAGATACAGGGGTGGCGTCACCTTGCCACCTGACTTCTGGGCGCTATCTACCGGGATGGACCGCGCCCGTCCAGATGTCAAAGCCGCGCAATCGCTTACCAGACCGCTACAGCGCGGCAAAAATACCGCGAATGTGGCAATATCAATACGGCCTAATTACTGTGGCGGTGCCGTATGCGTCATTGCCGGGCGCGAATCAAAATTATCGAACCAAGCCGCCAAATCCGGGTTTCCGGCCCGCCAATCGCGCGTACCATGACGGAAATCAAGATAGCCCAGAGCGCAGCCAAGCGCGATTTGCCCCATATTTAATGGACCGGCAAGATGGGCGGTCCAGCGGGCATTCAGCGTCTTGCAGGCGCGTTCAACTTTGCTCCATTGACCTTCGACCCATTCCGCCATGCGTTTGTCTTCGGGGCGCAGCTTGCCCTCATAGACCATGGCCAAAGCGGCATCGAGCATCCCATCCGCGGTCGCTTCCAGCGTCAATGTGTCCCACCGCGCTGGTCCACTGGGGTAAAGCCCGGCGCCAGCCCGATCATCCAGATAGGCGCAAATCACTCGGCTATCATAGAGTGTGCAGCCATCAGGCCGCTCCAACGCAGGCACTTTGGTGAGCGGATTCTTTTCTGCAAAACCCTCTGCCGGGGCCAATGGCGTGCCAGAGGTCGGCTCCAGCGCGACATCGTCCAACTGGCCAGTTTCGTGCAGCAACACCATAACCTTGCGGACATAGGGTGAAGTTGGAGAATAGAATAGTTTCACGTGAAGTCCCCCGTTGGTTTACCATACTATTCAACGGTGCGGTGCGCGACGCAACGGCGATCACACCCCCCGCATCAGGTCCGCCATCAACGCCGGGTCCGTCCCAAACCCATGTGCCGACATCTGATCCGCCGCCGCCAAACGCACGGCATCAGCTTTGTTCTGACCCAGCTTCCACGTGCCATCGATCCCGGTGACGCGGATCTGACAGGGTACAATCATACGCAGCATCTTGTCCCGCGCCTCGGGTGACATCTTGTCCATCTTCCATGGCGTCTTGGGCGCCAGTCGCGCCTCATAGATCGCCGATTGCCGCGCCAGCAGGTCAGGCAACGCCTCTGCCGGGCGCATTTCGAGCAGCCCAGTCAGATGGACGGCGACGTAGTTCCATGTCGGCACCTGATCTTCGATCCCGTACCAATCGGGCGAAACATAGCTGTCGGCCCCGGTTACCGCCAAACGCACCGACTGCGGAGTTCTCAGCGCCCGCGCGATGGGGTTCGAGCGTACCAGATGCAGTTCCGCCAGATCCCCCGCTTCATTTAGAATGAAGGGCACATGCGCCATCAATGGCCCCTCCTCGGCGTTCATCGCCAGCACACCAAAGCCGACGTCGCGGGCGAAACCGAGGTTCCGGTCACGGCCCTCTTTGCGGAATATAGGGTTTGGATGCATCAGGCCGTTCCTTCTTTTTTTGGTATTGCAGAGGGTCCGGCATCTTGGCAACCTGCGATCATTCTCAGGGCGGGGTGAAATTCCCCACCGGCGGTAAGCGGTCCCCCGCAAGCCCGCGAGCGGCCTTTCGCGAGGTGTCAGCAGATCTGGTGCGATTCCAGAGCCGACGGTCACAGTCCGGATGGAAGAGAATGCGAACACAGGCAGGGCACCTGCTCGGTCTGTGCGCGTGATCGCCTTGGGTGGACGTGTCTGAACCTAAAGGAGATCACCATGACACAAGAACGTTCCGCCCGTTTCGCCTTTGTGCGCGCCAGTTGGCATACGGATATCGTCGACCGCGCCTATGACGGGTTTACCGAAATTATCGACGCCGCACAGGTGGACAGTTTCGCTGTTCCCGGTGCCTTTGAACTGCCGCTCATGGCACAGCGTTTGGCCAAGACGGGGCGCTACGACGCTGTGATCTGCGCAGCCTTCGTGGTGGATGGCGGTATCTATCGCCATGACTTCGTGGCGCAGGCGGTGGTCGATGGGCTGATGCGGGTGGGGCTGGACTGCGATCTGCCGGTGCTGTCGGTCTCGCTCACTCCGCACCACTATCAGGAAACGGATCATCACAACGCGATCTATCGCGACCACTTCGTCAGCAAGGGGCGCGAGGCCGCGCAGGCCGCACTCGGCATGACCCAAGCGCTGGAGACGTTTTCTTCACAAGAAACCGCCCCGAAAATTTCAAAAGCCTCCGCCGCCTAACCGAGATAAGCGCGCAGGGCCGGAGGCGGGTTGTCGAGCAACTCTGTCGCCGGCCCCGGCGCATGGGCACGCCCGCCTTCGACAAAAATCACCTCATCCGCGATGCGGCGCACGTCTTCCGGCGCATGGGTCACCATGATCAATCCTGCCCCGGTCTCACGGGCGAGGTCTTGGACCAGATCCAGCATCTCGACCCTAAGCGCCGGGCCAAGGGCGGCGAAGGGTTCATCCAACAGCACCCAAGGCCGCGCTTGCACGAGCACCCGCGCCAAGGCCACACGACTTTGCTGTCCACCGGACAACGCACCGGGGCGTTTAATGGCGTGATCGCTGAGGCCCACCCGCCTAAGTGCGGCATCGACCTGTTCCCGATCCGCCGCCCGCAATCGCAAATCCGCACGCAGGCCAAGGCCGACGTTCTGCCGCACGGTGAGATGCGGAAACAGGTTATTGTCCTGAAATAGCATCGTCATGCCGCGCTGACCCGGATGCTGGTCCGTGATCTCCGCGCCGTCCCGTAGCAGCCTCCCCGCAGCCACCGGCACGAAACCACAGATCGCCGCCAACAAGGTCGACTTGCCCGACCCAGAGGGGCCGATCACGGCATAGCTACGCCCTTGTGCGAGCGTCATGTCAGCGACCAGCCTGAATTCACCCCGCTTAATGCGCATCTCTTCAAGCGTCAGCATGCCAGCGTCCCCATTTATCGCAGACAAAAAACACCGCCAGCGCCAAGACCAGCAGCAACAGTGCCGCTCCTGCTGCGGCCTCCATCCGGTAGGCCCCCATCAGACGATACATTTGCAAGGGCAGCGTCGCACGCTCCTGATCGGCAAAGAGCGCGATCACGCCGAGGTCGCCCACCGACAGCGCCCCGGTGAGCCCCGCCGCAAAGCCCAACTGTGGACGCAGGCGCGGCAAGACCAACAGCCGCCAGAGCGCCCAGCCTTGCATGCCGAGCGTTTGGGTCAGCGGCCCGAAATCCTGCAATGTCTCGCGCAGGCGCGGCACCAGAATGCGCAGCACGAAGGGCAGCGCCATCAGCGCGTTGACCAACGCCGTAACCGGCAGGCTCAGCCGCGCGGGATCCAGCACCGGATTAATCAGAATAAACCAGCCCGTGCCGATCATCAGCGGAGAAGCCGCAAGTCCCATCAGACCAATCGCCTCGACCCCACCGCGCCGCCGTGTGGCGATCCATCCCGCCATTGGCAGCGCGAACGCAGCCAGCACCAAGACGCTGAGACCCGCCACCAAAATGCTGTTCAGCGTGGCTTGCCAAACCGAAGGCGGCAGTTGCCCCAAACCTACCAATCCGCGCAACACCACGGCCCCCAGAGGCAACAGCAAAAACAAGGCGGCAACCGTAATCACGGTAATGTCGAGCAACCGTTGCCCTCCGCCGCGCGCATCCCAGCGGCGCAGAGGCCGGTCTAGCCCGCCGCCCAAGCTGATCGGCGGGATCAGCCACAGCGCCGCAACCGCCGCAGCCCCCGCGAGCACAAGCTGCACCACCGACAAAAGCGCCGCCCGCCCCAAATCGAAGTCAAACCGAAACGCCTGATAGATCGCCAGTTCGATCGTCGTCGCACGCGGCCCGCCGCCCAGCGTCAGCGCGACGGCGAAACTGGTGAGGCAAATCACAAAGATCAGCGCCGTCACACCGGGCAGAACCTGCCGCAGCATCGGCCATTCCAGCGCCCGAAACAGCGCCCGCGGGGTCATCTGAAGCTGCCCCGCCAGCCGAAACCGCTCGGATGGAATGCTCTGCCAGCCTTGCAGCAAAAGCCGTGTTGCCAGCGGGAGGTTGAAGAACACATGCGCCAGCACCACGCCATGCAGCCCGTAGATCGACACCGGCGGCAGGCCCAGAGCCCCGCCAAACTGGTTCAGCACGCCCGAGCGTCCAAAGACCGTCAGCAGCCCCAGCACGGCCACGATCACCGGCAGAATAAAGGGCGCACCGAGCAGCGTAATCAACGCCCCGCGCCCCCAAAACCGCCGCCGCGCCAGCGCCCGCGCGACCGGCACGGCCAGCAGTACCGACAAGACCGCCGACCACACTGCCTGCGTCACAGTGAACCGCACCGCCGCCCAGTCTGCGGCGCCAAGCCCTGCCGCCACATCGGCCGCCATGAAAACAGCGATCAGAGCGGCAAGGATCAGCCCCGCGACGAGCGCGGCGGCGAAAAGCCCCGTCTTGCCGCTTAACGCGACAGCGCGGTCAGCCATTCGTCCAGTGCCTCCTCACGGAGCGCAGGCACATCTCCGTTCGGCACCAAGAGCGCCTTACCGGGCTCGATCATGCCCTCGAACCCTTCGGGCAGACCGTCTTTGGGCGTCACGGCGGGATACATCCAGTTGGTCGTGGGCAGCACCGACTGCGCCGCGTCGGACACGAGATATTGCAGGAACTGATCCGCGAGTTCGGGCTGATCCGACCCCGCGAGCTTTCCCGCCACTTCGATCTGCATGTAGTGGCCTTCGTTAAACAGTGCTGCGGTCTTGCTGTCGTCCTCTTCCGCAATCAGGTGGTAGGCGGGGGAGGTGGTGTAGCTCAGCACCATGTCGGCTTCACCTTCGAGGAACAGACCGTAGGCTTCGGACCAGCCTTTGGTGACGGTCACCACGTTATCGGCCAGACCTGCCCATACCTCGGGCGCGTCGTCGCCATAGGCCGCTTTGACCCACATCAGCAGCCCCAAACCGGGCGTCGAAGAACGCGGGTCTTGAATCACGATTTTCAGATCGCTCTCTGCAAGCGCTTTAAAGTCGGCAGGCGCGTCCAGATCGGTGCCATGGACAAAGGCGAAATAACCCCAGTCGTAGGGAACAAAGACCTCATCGTCCCAAGCAATCGGCAGGTCGTAGTCGACCTGCAACCCGCTCGGCGCGAACAACTCGGTCTCTTTCGCGGCGGCAACAAGGCTGGTGTCCAACCCCAGCACGATATCCGCGTCAGAGCGTGCGCCCTCAAGCTTGAGCCGCGCAAGCAGTGCCGCGCCATCGCCCATGCCAACGAATTTCAGGTCGCAGCCACATTCGGCCTCGAACCCCTCTTGGATGGCGGGGCCCGGCCCCCATTCGGTGACGAAACTGTCGTAGGTATAGACCGTCAGTTCAGGCGTTTCAGCCCAAGCCGCCGATGCGCCCATGACGCCCGCAGCAAGTGTAAGATACTTCATTGCATCCTCCTTTTGCGGCGAAAGGTAAAAGGTGGATGTCTGTCCTGACCTTCCCTCCGCCGGTGTTAACCGGTTCAGGTTCAACGGGTCCGCACAACACGCACATCTCAGCCCTAAGGCCCCCCGAGGTGAGGCCAGAGGTAGATGCCCCCCGCATGATTGGCAAGGCAAATCCCCTTGAGGCAGGGCGCTGCCCCGGCTAAGGGTTTGGCAACAGGAGGTCCGCCCATGTCGATCAACAGCTTTGGCCATCTTTACCGGGTCACCACATGGGGCGAGAGCCACGGGCCTGCTCTCGGTGCGACGATTGACGGCTGCCCCCCGGGCGTGCCGATCGACGAAGGCATGATCCAGCAGTGGCTCGACAAGCGCAAACCGGGCCAGAACAAATACACCACGCAGCGGCGTGAGGCGGATGAGGTGCGGATTCTGTCGGGCACCTTCGAAGGTGTCACCACGGGCACGCCCGTGCAGCTGATGATCGAGAACACCGATCAACGCTCGAAAGACTACGGCGACATCAAGGATAAGTTCCGCCCCGGCCATGCCGACATCACCTATTTCCAGAAATACGGCATCCGCGACTATCGCGGGGGTGGGCGCTCCTCGGCGCGCGAGACGGCGGCGCGGGTGGCAGCGGGCGGTTTGGCGCGTGAGGCGATCAAGGCGCTGGCCCCGCAGCTTCAGATCACCGGCTATATGGTGCAGATGGGGCCGCATAAGATCGACCGCGAGGCGTTCGACTGGGACCAGATCGATCAGAACCCCTTTTGGGTCCCGGACGCCAATGCGGCGGACGACTGGGCAGAATACCTCGACGGGCTGCGCAAATCCGGCAGTAGCGTTGGCGCGATCATCGAAGTGACCGCGCGCGGCGTGCCGGCGGGCCTCGGCGCGCCAGTCTATGGTAAGCTCGACACCGATCTGGCCGCCGCGATGATGAGCATCAATGCCGTCAAAGGCGTCGAGATCGGCGAAGGCATGTCAGCGGCCATGCTGACGGGCGAATTGAACGCCGATGAGATCACCATGGGGCCCGATGGGCCGGAATATTCTTCGAACCACGCGGGCGGTATCTTGGGCGGGATCAGCACCGGGCAGGACGTGGTCGTGCGCTTCGCCGTCAAACCGACCTCCAGCATCCTAACCACACGGCGCACCATCACCAAGCAGGGCGAAGAGACCGAGATCATCACCAAAGGCCGCCACGACCCCTGCGTCGGCATCCGCGCGGTGCCGGTGGGCGAAGCGATGATGGCCTGCGTGCTGCTGGATCACCTGCTGCTGCATCGCGGACAGATTGGCACCAATCGCGGACGGATCGGCCCCGAAGCATGAGATGTGAACCATGAAAGTCGATGATTTTTCCGCCCGCCCTGCCCTTGGCGTCGGGCTTAAGATCACGGCGATCCTGTTGTTCACCTTCATGTCCGTCATTATCAAGTCGCTGGCCGATGATGTTCCAGCGGGAGAGGCCGTCTTTTTCCGCTCTTTCTTTGCCATTCCGGTGATCCTCATTTGGTTGGCCCAACGCGGCAAGCTGGGCAGCGGGCTGAAAACCAAGAACCCCATGGGCCATGTTTGGCGCGGGCTGTTTGGCACCACGGCGATGGGGCTGACCTTTACCGGCCTCGGTCTCCTGCCGCTGCCCGAAGTCACTGCGATCGGCTTTGCCACGCCGATCTTTACCGTCATCCTCGCCGCCGTGTTGCTAGGCGAGCAAATCCGCCTGATCCGGGTTACCGCCGTGGCCTTGGGACTTGTCGGCGTGATGATCATCCTTTGGCCGCGATTTACCAGCATCGGCACGATGGAGCAGACCGCCACCATCGGCGCACTTCTGATCCTGATGGCCACGATGTTGCGCAGCCTTGTGCAGATCCACATCCGCCAATTGGTCCAGAGCGAAGACACCGCCGCAATCGTGTTTTACTTCTCGGTCACCGCGTCCCTCTTGGCGCTGTTCACCCTGCCCTTCGGCTGGGTGATGCCGGATGCGAAGACCTTTGGCCTGCTGGTCTTGGCCGGGCTGATCGGCGGGGTGGCGCAGATTTTGATCACCTCGGCTTACCGTTTTGGCTCGGCTTCAATGCTCGCGCCCTATGACTACACCTCGATGATCTTTGCCATCGTGCTGGGGTACATATTCTTTGCCGAACTGCCCACGATGATGATGCTGGCGGGCGCCGCCTTGGTGATCGGCGCGGGGGCGCTGGTGATCTGGCGTGAGCGGCAACTGGGCATGGAGCGCGGCAAGGCGCGTTCGGTCACCGACCCTAAGGCTTGAACCACACCCATATTGGAGAACCAGATGAGCGACGCGCAGGACCACAAGCAAAAGATGCAACAGCAACAGGCCGCGCAGCGGGCCAAAGTGGCCGAGCTGCGCGACCCCGAAAAAGGGCTGGTGCTGGTGCATACCGGAAACGGCAAGGGCAAGTCCTCGTCGGCCTTTGGCGTGGTGATCCGCGCACTTGGGTGGAAGCAAAAGGTGGGCGTCGTGCAGTTCATCAAGGGCAAATGGATCACCGGCGAGCGTCAGTTCTTTGACAGGCTGGGCGAGGTCACGTGGCACACGATGGGCGAGGGTTTCACATGGGACACGCAAGACCGCGACCGTGACATCGCCGCCGCCGAAGCCGCTTTTGGCAAGGCCCGTGATATGATGGCAAGCGGCGACTATGATCTGGTGGTGATGGACGAGATCAACATCGCGCTGCGCTATGACTATCTGAAGGTTGAGGACGTGATCGCCGGGCTTGAGGGTCGGGCCAAAGGCACCACTGCTGTGCTTACGGGCCGCGATGCCAAGCCGGAATTGTGTGACTACGCCGATCTGGTGACCGAGATGACCGAAGTGAAGCACCCCTTCCACGCCGGCATTAAAGCGCAGCGCGGCGTAGATTTTTAAAGCTCTTCGCCCGATAGCACACCGGGCATCGCCCTCCTTCCCACCGGGGGGCGATTTTGCGACGGTGCGGCGAACACAATGTCCCCGACCCCGCTAATCGGTCGTTATACAGTGAGGTCTAGATCGCCCCCCACGGAGGGCGCTACTCTCATCGCCTCGCCTCAAAGCGTTACCAAATACCGCACACCCACACCAAACCGTAACATTTCAATTGAACCGAATCGCGCAAAAGGCTAGATTGCGCGGTAACAACAGGAGTACCCCCATGCAGGCATTCATCTGCGACGCGCAGCGCACCCCCATTGGCCGTTACGGCGGCGCCCTTTCTTCGGTTCGCGCCGACGATCTGGCGGCGATCCCGCTGAAGGCGCTGATGGAGCGGAACCCGTCGGTGGATTGGGCGCGTGTCGATGATGTCATTATGGGCTGCGCCAACCAAGCGGGCGAAGACAACCGCAACGTCGCGCGCATGGCCGCCCTGCTGGCGGGTCTGCCTGTCGATGTGCCGGGTGCCACGATCAACCGCCTCTGCGCCAGCGGCATGGACGCCGTCGGCGCCGCCGCCCGCGCCATTCGCGCCGGGGACATGGACCTCGCCATCGCGGGCGGAATCGAAAGCATGTCGCGCGCGCCTTTCGTGATGCCCAAGGCCGAAACTGCCTTTTCCCGCAACAATGCGGTCTATGACACCACCATCGGCTGGCGCTTTGTGAATCCGAAAATGAAGGCGCAGTTCGGCGTGGATTCGATGCCCGAAACCGCAGACAACGTCGCCGCTGACCATGACGTGTCGCGCGAAGACCAAGACGCCTTCGCCGCCCGCAGCCAACAACGCTGGGCCGAGGCGGATGAAAAGGGCCTCTTTGCCGAGGAAATTACCCCCGTCACAATCCCGCAGCGCAAGGGCGATGATGTGATCGTGGACCGCGACGAACACCCCCGCCCCGGCACCACGCTCGAAAAACTTGGCAAACTACGCGGCATCAATGGCGCGGATCTGACCGTCACGGCAGGCAATGCGTCGGGCGTGAACGACGGCGCGGCGGCGATGCTGCTGGCCTCCGAAGCCGGCGTGAAGGACCACGGCCTGACACCCATCGGCCGCGTCGTTGCCATGTCCGCTGCGGGTGTCGAACCGCGCGTCATGGGGATTGGCCCGATCCCTGCCGTGCGCAAAGTCTTGGATCGCGCGGGCCTCACCATTGAGCAGATGGACGTGATCGAACTTAACGAAGCTTTTGCGAGCCAAGGTCTCGCCACCCTACGCGCCCTTGGCGTACCGGATGACGCAGCCCATGTGAACGCCAACGGCGGCGCCATCGCGATTGGCCACCCGCTTGGCATGTCCGGCGCACGTTTGGTGATGACAGCAGCGCTGCAACTCAAGCGGACGGGCGGCAAATACGCGCTATGTACAATGTGTGTGGGCGTGGGTCAGGGCGTCGCCCTGATCCTCGAAAACGCAGGCTGAGACTTCTTTCCTCGAAAGGAACAGACCGATGTATGCACAGATGATCAAATCCACCGGCAAGGGCATCAAATCCCTTGACGAGATGGACCCCGAAGAGCGCGCCTTTCAGGAACGCATCGACGCGGGCGGCAAGATCGAGCCTAAGGACTGGATGCCCGAGGGCTACCGTAAGAACCTGATCCGCCAGATTGGCCAGCACGCCCATAGCGAGATCGTCGGCCAGCTGCCCGAAGGCAACTGGATCACGCGCGCACCGACGTTGGAGCGCAAGGCGATCCTTCTCGCAAAAGTACAGGACGAAGCCGGTCACGGTCTCTACCTCTACTGCGCGGCCGAGACGCTCGGTGTGACCCGCGACCAGATGACCCGTGACCTGCTGTCCGGGAAGATGAAGTATTCCTCGATCTTCAACTACCCGACCCTGACATGGGCCGATATGGGCGCTGTGGGCTGGCTGGTCGATGGTGCCGCGATCATGAACCAGGTGCCGCTGCAACGGACCTCTTACGGCCCCTACGCTCGCGCCATGGTGCGTATCTGTAAGGAGGAATCCTTCCACCAGCGCCAAGGCTTCGACATCATGATGAAGATGGCCAACGGCACCCCCGCGCAGCGCAAGATGGCGCAGGACGCGCTCAACCGCTTCTGGTTCCCGGCGCTGATGATGTTCGGCCCCTCAGACAAGGATTCGGTCCATTCGGCGCAGTCGATGGCGTGGAAGATCAAGATGAACACCAATGATGAGCTGCGCCAGAAGTTCGTCGACGAGACGGTGCCGCAGGCGGAATACCTTGGCCTCACGATCCCCGACGAGACGCTTAAGTTCAACGAGGAGACCGGCCACTACGATTTCGCCGAGCCGGATTGGGAAGAGTTCTTTCAGGTGCTCAAGGGCAACGGCCCCTGCAACACCGAACGGCTCGCGGCCCGCAACAAGGCCTGGGACGAAGGCCGTTGGGTGCGCGAGGGGCTTCTGGCCCACGCCGAGAAGAAGCGCAGCAGACAAATGGCAGCGGAGTAAGCGACATGAGCAGCCCTGAATCCAGTGAATATGACGGCACCGAAGCGGCCCCCCACGGAAAGGCGCGCAGCACCGAATGGCCCCTGTGGGAAATCTTCATCCGCGGCCAGCACGGGTTGAGCCACCGTCACGTCGGCAGCCTCCATGCGGCGGATGCGGAGATGGCGATCAAGAACGCTCGCGACGTCTATACCCGCCGCAATGAGGGTGTAAGCATCTGGGCAGTTCAAGCCAGCGCCATCGCGGCCTCCTCCCCCGAGGAAAAAGGCGCGCTTTACGAGCCCGCTAATGACAAGGTCTACCGCCATCCGACCTTCTTTGACATTCCCGACGAAGTGGGGGCGATGTGAGCACCGATCCCAAATTCGAATTCCTCTGCCGTATGGGCGACAACGCGCTGGTACTCGGCCACCGCGTTTCGGAATGGTGCGGCGTGGCCCCGGTGTTGGAAGAAGACATCGCGCTGGCGAATGTAGCGCTTGATCTGATCGGCCAGACGCAGCTTTGGCTGGGACTGGCGGGTGAGGTCGAGGGCGCGGGGCGCGATGCCGACAAGCTGGCTTTTCACCGCGATGTCTGGGATTTCCGCAATGTGCTGCTGGTCGAACAGCCCAATGGCGACTTCGGCCAGACCATGATGCGACAGTTCCTGTTCGACGCGTGGCATCTGGCGCAACTGACCGCGCTGATCGATTCCAGTGACAAAGAGATCGCCGCCATCGCCGAGAAATCAGCCAAGGAAGTGACCTACCACCTTGAGCGCTCCTCGGACACAGTGATCGGGTTGGGTGACGGGACCGATGAAAGCCACCGCAGGATGCAGGCGGCACTAGACTTGCTCTGGCCCTATGTCGGTGAGATGTTCCTTGGCGATGACGTCGACGCGGCCATGGTCGAGGCGGGCATCGCGCCAGATCCGGCCAGTCTGCGTGCGGGCTATGACCAACTGGTTGGCGACACGCTGGCGGCTGCAACCCTGACCAAACCCGACGATGACTTTGCCCATAAGGGCGGGAAAAGCGGCGCGCGGCACAGCGAACATCTGGGCCATATGCTGACCCAGATGCAGTGGCTGCAACGCGCCTACCCGGACGCCACATGGTAAGATCCACCCCCAGCACCCGGCCCGCCCCCGCGCCGGTGCCCGGGGTGGTCCGCGACAGGTCGCCGCGTGGCTCCCTGCATCGCGCCAGTGGCGAAAAACCCAGTTTAGAGACTGTTTGGGCGTGGCTGTCTGCCATTCCAGACCCAGAAATTCCGGCCATCTCACTGACCGATCTCGGTATCATTCGCGATGTGCAGTGGCAGGATGAGACGCTGGTCGTGACCATCACGCCGACCTATTCCGGCTGTCCCGCCACCAGCATCATCAACCTTGATATCGAGATGGCCCTGCGCGACCGAGGCATTGAGAAGCTGGAACTGAAGCGTCAGCTCTCCCCGCCCTGGACCACCGATTGGATGACCGACACAGGCCGCGCCAAGCTGGAAGCTTACGGCATCGCGCCCCCACGCCCAGCAGGTGGCCCGCAGCACTGTCCGCATTGCAAAAGCCAAGCGGTGGAGCGGATCAGCCAGTTCGGCTCGACCCCCTGCAAGGCGCAATGGCGCTGCCAAGACTGCCTTGAACCCTTCGACTATTTCAAATGTATCTGAGGCCCCGATGAGCCAGTTTCACCCCCTGTTAGTAACTGATATTCACCACACCATCCGCGATGCGGTGGTGCTGACGTTGAAGCCAGAAGACCCTGAGGCTTTTGCCTTTACCCAAGGCCAGTACCTGACCTTTAAGCAGGATTTCGACGGCACTGAGTTGCGGCGCAACTATTCGATCTGCGCAGGGCTCGACGATGGTGAGTTGAAGGTCGGCATCAAACGTGTCGATGGCGGGGCGTTTTCGACCTACGCCAATACCGAGCTCAAGGTGGGCGATGTGCTGCACGCCATGCCGCCGCAGGGCAAGTTCTTCACCGCGATTGAGCCGGAGGTGGCGAAAAACTACCTCGGTTTCGCGGGTGGATCGGGCATCACGCCGGTGCTGTCGATCCTGAAAACCGTGCTGAAACGCGAGCCGAAGTCGACCTTTACGCTGGTCTATGCCAACCGCGCCGTGAACACGATCATGTTCCGCGAGGAGCTTGAGGACCTCAAGAACCACTACATGGGGCGGCTGACCATCATCCACATCCTCGAATCCGGGCAGGACATGGAGCTGTTCGAAGGTCGCGTCGATCAGGCGAAATGTGACGCGCTCTTTAAACATTGGATCCAAGTCAACACCATCGATACCGCCTTCATCTGCGGGCCGGAGCCGATGATGCTGGCGATTGCCGAAGCGCTGAAGACCAACGGGCTGGGGGAGGATCAGATCAAGTTTGAACTCTTCAGCGAAAGCCAGCAAGGCCGTTTGGCCAAACAGGAAATGGCCAAGCGCAGCGAAGGCCAGAGCGGCACCGAAGTCACCGTCATCATCGACGGCGCACGGCGCAGCTTTACCATGCAAAAGGGGCAGTCGGTGCTCGAAGCGGCGTTGGAGAACGGGCAAGAAGCGCCGTTTTCGTGCAAGGCTGGGGTCTGTTCGACCTGCATGGGCAAGGTGCTCGATGGGGAGGTCGAAATGCTCTCCAACCACGCGCTGGAGGACTATGAAGTCGAGCGCGGCTATGTGCTGACCTGCCAGAGCTACCCGCTGAGCGACACGCTCACCATCGACTACGACACACATTAAAGGAGCCGACATGCGCAATATTCAAAGCTTTGCGGCCGGCGAATGGCTGGCCTCTGGTGCTGGCGCCCGCAACATCGCAAGCGCAATTACAGGCGAGGTGATTGCCCAAGCCGGGAACGACGCGCTGGATGTGCAGGCGATGCTCGGCTTTGCCCGCGAGCACGGCGGCCCCGCCTTACGCGCGATGACATTCCATGACCGTGCCCGGATGCTAAAGGCGCTGGCGTTGCATCTGATGGAGCATAAACAAACGCTTTATGACCTGAGCTATGACACGGGTGCGACACTGTCGGATCACAAGATCGACGTGGACGGCGGTATTGGTACCATGCTGGTCTTCGCCTCCAAGGGGCGGCGCGAGATGCCGGATGCGCATGTCTATCTCGATGGTCTCCCCGAGCAGTTGGGCCGCGAAGGTCAGTTCATGGGGCGGCATATCTGTACCCCGCTGCAAGGCGTCGCGGTGCATATCAACGCGTTCAACTTCCCCGTCTGGGGCATGTTGGAGAAACTCGCGCCGACATTGCTCGCCGGGGTTCCGGCGATTGTGAAACCGGCCACCGCGACCTGCTACGTCACGGAACACTGCGTGCGGCTGATGCTCGACAGCGGCCTGCTGCCCAAAGGCGCGTTGCAACTGGTCAGCGGGGGCTTGGGCGATATGCTCGACCACCTCGACTGTCAGGATGCCGTGGCTTTTACCGGCTCCGCAGACACCGCGCTGAAACTGCGCAGCAATCCGAAGCTCCTGCAGAACTCGGTGCGCTTTACTTCCGAGCAAGACAGTCTCAACGCCTCTGTCCTCGGCCCTGACGCGACCCCCGGCACGCCGGAGTTCGATCTTTTCGTCAAAGAGGTGCAGCGCGAGATGACCGCCAAGGCGGGCCAGAAATGCACCGCGATCCGGCGCGTGATGGTACCTGAGGCGCAGATTGATGCGGTGATTTCGGCTCTGTCCGACCGCCTCGCCAAAACCACCATCGGCGACCCGCGCGCCGATGATACGCGCATGGGCGCGTTGGTCTCTGGCAGCCAGAAACGCGACGTGCTGGAAAAGGTCGCGCTGCTTGGAGCTGAGGCAGAGCGTGTCTTTGGCGATCCGGACAACTTCACCGTCAACGGCGCGGATAAGGACAATGGTGCCTTCCTGCCGCCGATGCTGTTCCACTGTGCTGATCCCGACAAGGCCGAGCGCGTGCATGACACCGAGGCTTTTGGCCCCGTCTCGACCCTCATGCCCTACCGCGATCTGGCCCATGCCACGCAACTGCTGAACCGCGGCCAAGGCTCCCTCGTGGCGTCCATCATCACCAACGACGGCGAGGTCGCGCGTGAGTTGACCATGGGTGCCGCGGCCTTCCACGGGCGGCTTTACTTCAACAACCGCAAGTCTATGGCCGAAGCCACCGGACATGGCTCGCCCCTGCCGCATATGGTCCATGGCGGACCGGGTCGCGCGGGCGGCGGTGAGGAACTGGGCGGCGTGCGCGGGGTGATGCACTATATGCAACGCACCGCCATTCAGGGCAGCCCCGACATTCTGACAGCCATCGGCCAGCAATGGGTGCCGGGCGCGGAAGAGATCACGGACCGCGATCACCCCTTTACCCGCCGCTTCACCGAGTTGGACTTGGGCGAGACCTTCTATTCCAAATCCCGCGAAATCACGCTCGACGATATTGAGAAGTTCGCACATTTCACCGGCGACACCTTCTATGCGCATATGGACGAGGAAGCCGCCGCGGCGAACCCCTTCTTTCCGGGGCGTGTGGCACATGGCTATCTGCTGCTGAGCTTTGCGGCGGGCCTCTTTGTGCAGCCTGATCCCGGCCCAGTACTGGCGAACACTGGCCTCGACAACCTGCGGTTCCTTGAGCCGGTCTCGGCAGGCGACAGCATGAAAGTGCGGCTTTCGGTCAAGCACAAAACCCCCCGCAACGAGGAATACGGCGAGGTGCGCTGGCATGTGACGCTGACCAACCAGCGTGAGGAGGCGGTCGCGGAATATGACCTGCTCACGATGAATGCCCTCTGAGTCCCCTCTTCCGGTGGTTGCAGCCTTCGCGGCCTTGGGAGGGCAGCGCGTCTGGTCGTTGATGATCAGCCTTTTTGGCGATCTCGCCCAAGGGCATGGTGACGCGATCGACGGGCCGGTGCTGTCGACGATCATGGCCGCGCTCGGCGTACGACCAGAGGCGAGCCGCGTGGCGCTGCACCGGCTGCGCAATGACGGCTGGTTGCAGTCGCGCAAGGTGGGCCGGATCAGCCAGCACAGTCTGACAGCACAGGGCCGCGCTGAAAGTGCCGCCGCCAGCCCCCGCATCTATGCCGCGCCGCCGGATCTATCGGAGCCGTGGCAGATGGTCTTGACCGAGGAGAATGGGCGCGAGACCGATAAAAACCTGCGCGCCGGGGGCTTTGTCTCTGTCACCCCGCGCGTCTATATTGGCCCGATGGGAAGCACGGCCCCAAAAGGAAGTCTTGCATTGCAAGGAGAGGCGCCGCCAGATTGGCTGCGCCGCGCTGCCGAGCCGGTAGCGCTAGAAGCAGAATATGATGCATTGTTAAGCGCCTTGATGGCGGTGGAACAACAAATGGCTCGCACCAGCCAAATGAATGCGCTCGACATCGCCGTTTTACGGTGCCTTATCGTGCATAATTGGCGGCGTTTGGTGTTGAAACATCCCGCCCTCCCCGGTGGGCTGATGCGACGCGATTGGGCGGGCTATCAATGCCACCTGCGGGTGGACGGGCTGCTGAGGCGCTACCCCCGTCCGGCCTTGCAGGATCTGGCTGCTGCGTCGGCGGTGGCCTGACTGCCGCGAACGGGCTGCTTTCCCACGCCGGACAAGCGCGGTATAGACGTGCTCATGACAAATTTCCTCTATCAAAACGACCTGCCGGATGACCTCGACCTTGGGCCGATGGTTGCCATTGATTGCGAGACGATGGGCCTTCATCCGCATCGTGACCGACTTTGCGTTGTGCAACTGTCGGGTGGCGACGGCCATGCGCATCTGGTGCAGATCGCAAAAGGTCAAACCCAGGCACCGAACCTTTCCGCCTTGCTGGAAAACCCCCATGTGCTGAAGCTGTTTCACTATGGCCGTTTTGACATCGCGGCGATGCTCAACGCCTTTGGCGCCACCGCAGCCCCGGTCTATTGCACCAAGATCGCGAGCCGTTTGGTGCGCACCTATACGGATCGGCATGGGCTGGCGAAACTCTGTCAGGAACTGCTGAGCGTCGACATCTCGAAACAGCAGCAATCCAGCGATTGGGGCGCCGAAAAGCTGACCCAAGCCCAGATCGACTATGCCGCGTCGGATGTGCTTTACCTGCACCGTCTGCGCGATGAACTTAACAAGCGTCTGATACGCGAAGGCCGGATGGAAATGGCGCAGGCCTGTTTCGATTTCCTGCCGATGCGCGCCCGGCTAGATTTGGAGGGATGGCCGGACACGGACATCTTCGCACACGCATGAACACACCCTTTCTTGATACCGCCCGGCGGGTGATCCGCTGCGAATCCGAGGCGCTAATCCAACTGGCCGACAGCTTGGACGACCGTTTCCGCGCCGCCATCGACCTGATGCGCGCCTGCAAAGGCCGGATTATCGTCACCGGCATCGGCAAGTCGGGCCATATCGGCAATAAAATCGCGGCGACGCTGGCTTCGACCGGCACGCCCGCGCAATTCGTCCACCCAGCTGAAGCAAGCCATGGCGACTTGGGCATGATCACCGCCGCCGATGTGGTGCTGGCGATCTCGAACTCGGGCGAAGCGCCGGAGCTGGCGAATCTCATCGCCTATTCGCGCCGCTACGCCATCCCGCTGATCGGCATCACCAGCCGCCCCGATAGCAGCCTCGGGCGGCACAGCGACGTGGTGCTGGAACTGCCGCGCATTGCCGAAGCCTGCGGCACTGGCGTTGTCCCCACGACCTCCACCACATTGACGTTGGCGATGGGCGATGCCGTGGCCGTGGCCCTGATGGAGAACCGCGCCTTCACCGCTGAGCATTTCCGCGATTTCCACCCCGGCGGCAAACTGGGCGCGCGGCTAAGCCGGGTAGGCGATCTCATGCATGTCGGCGCGGCCATTCCCTTGGTAAACGTTGACGCGCCAATGCCCGAAGCGCTTGGCGAGATCAGCCGCAAGGGGTTTGGCGTGGTCTGCGTGACCGAGGACAATGGTGCGGTTGCAGGGATTATCACGATGGGTGACCTTGCCCGGCATCTGGATGGGTTGATGACGATGTCGGCGCGCGATGTGATGACGCCTTCGCCCGTGACCATCGGGCCGGATGAACTTGCCGAAAAGGCCGTGGGCGTGATGAACAGCCGCAAGATCACCTGCCTGATCGTGATCGACCCCGAAGAGGGGCAAACACCGATCGGCTTGTTGCATCTGCACGACTGTCTGCGCGTCGGGCTGGGCTGACCGCAGATGCAGGGGGATCGCTATACGCGCCTTGTGTCATGGCTGAAAATCCTGTTTCCGCTGATCGCACTGGGATTGCTATCAACCCTCTTTCTGCTCTCCCGCGCGATTGATCCCGAAGCCACGATTCCCTTTGCCGAGAAAGAAGTGCAGGACCGTCTGCGTGACCAACAGGTCACTGGCCCCTTCTATTCCGGCACGACCGACGCAGGCGATCTGATCTCATTCTCTGCTGAGAAGCTGACCACACCGCGCGGGCAATCGGGGACCAACAAAGCCGAAAACCTCCGCGCGGTGCTGGATTTGCAAAGCGGTACGCAGATCGTGCTCGATGCTGCAGAAGCCACGGTCGACCCTGCCGCAGATCGTGCTGACCTCAGCGGAGATGTGCGCATTACCACCTCGACAGGGTATCGCATCCTTTCTGAGCAGATGACATCGAACCTGACGACGCTAGATATCGCCTCACCTGGGCCGGTCCAAGCCACCAGCCCGGCGGGCGAGATCGCGGCGGGGGGGATGGTCATCACCAACCGACGCAACGAAGCTGGATCGCAAATGCTTTTCACAAAAGGCGTGAAGCTGGTATACACGCCGCAGCCAACAAAAGAGTAACTGCCTTGAGACATTTTATTTTTTTGCTTCTGCCGCTGCTTTACGTCTTGCACGCGTCGCCTGTGGCCGCGCAATCGGCCAATGTCGCTTTCGGTGCGATGACCCAAGACACCGGCCTCCCGGTCGAAGTCACGGCAGACAACCTGTCTGTCGACAATGCGACGGGGACAGCCGTATTTGAAGGTAACGTTCTGATATCTCAAGGCGAGATGAAGCTATCAGCGGCGCAGGTAAAGGTCGTTTACCGGGCTGATGCCGAGGGGATCGCCCAGTTGGAGGCCACCGGGGGCGTCTTGCTGGTCTCGGGCGAGGATGCCGCCGAAGCGGAGCGGGCAGATTACGACATCGATGCAGGCACCTTGGTGATGCGCGGCGATGTGCTGATGACCCAAGGGCCAAGCGCGCTCAGCGCACAGGAAATGACCGTGAACCTGACTGATGGCACCGCCCAAATGTCAGGCGGGGTCAAAACAATCTTGCAGACCGGCAACGACAACTGATGCCCGCGCCCGATCTAAAGATCACCGGCGGCACTGCCGGGCTGCGCATTGATCATCTGCGCAAGTCCTATCGCAAAAAGGCGGTGATCCGGGATTTCTCAATGCAGCTCGACCGTGGGGAGGTCGTGGCGCTGCTCGGGCCGAATGGATCGGGGAAGACCACGACCTTTTACGCCGTGGCCGGACTGGTCACGCCCGAAGGCGGGCGGGTCACAGTCGATGGCAAAGACGTGACAACCCTGCCAATGTACCGCCGCGCTCAGCTCGGCATCGGTTATCTACCACAGGAAATGAGCATCTTCCGCGGGCTTTCTGTCGAAGACAACATCAGCGCCATCCTCGATATTCGGGTCAAACACCGCCACCAGCGCCGCGAACGGCTCGAAGAATTGCTGACCGAGTTCTCTATCGAACACCTGCGCCGCGCCCCTGCTCTGGCGCTGTCAGGAGGCGAACGCCGCCGGGTGGAGATCGCCCGCTGCCTTGCTGCCGATCCCAGCTACCTGTTGCTCGACGAACCTTTCGCCGGGGTCGATCCAATCTCGGTGGGCGATATTCGCCAGTTGGTGGCAGACCTCAAAAAACGGGGCATCGGCGTCTTGATTACAGATCATAACGTGCGGGAAACGTTGGAGATTGTCGACCGCGCTTATATTCTGCATGAGGGCGAGGTCCTGATGTCCGGCACGCCGGAAGAGGTGGTCCAAAATGAGAACGTGCGCCGCGTCTATCTAGGCGACAACTTTAAAATTTCCTAATCTGCCGGGGCCGCTGGAAAGCGGAAGATTGCATTCAATATTCCGCCCGATCCGCATCGTCACCATTGACTTTCAAACGGAAAAGCGGCCTCATTGATCTATGGTGATAATGCGTGCCTGTATGATCCTGCAACGCCCTTCCTCCGAAGGACTAGGCAAAATCATCCTTGGCACAACGCCATTCCTCCATATTTGAACCGTTGTGGCCCACATGCGTGTGGACCTTTTGACGACGTTCGGATCAAGAATGACAAGGAGACGATATGCGGTACCAAATCAGCGGCAAACAGATCGACATTGGCGACGCGCTTAGGAGTCACGTCCAAGCGGAACTGAATGAGGCGGTCAACAAGTATGCCGAACGCCCGACAGATGCCCAAGTGGTGTTTTCCAAGTCCGGGCATGAATTTGTCTGCGAAGCGACCGTGCATCTTTCCACCGGGCTCAATGCCTCCGCCAAGGGCAAAGCGACTGAAATCTATGCGGCTTTTGACGCGTGCCGTGAAAAGATGGAAAAGCAACTGCGCCGCTATAAGCGCCGCTTGAAGGACCACCACAAAGACCGATCTGAACCGGTTGAACTTTTGGGTGCGTCCTCTTATATCCTCGCGTCAGACAGCGATTCAGATGCGCAGGAACCCGACAGCCTCCAACCCATGATTATCGCAGAGATGCAGACAAAGATCGCAACTTTGTCTGTAGGTGAAGCGGTTATGCAGATGGAACTGTCCGGCGACCCGGTGCTCCTGTTTCGCAAGGAAGGCCAAGAAGGAATGAACGTCGTGTACCGTCGGGATGATGGGAACATCGGCTGGATCGATCCTTCGTAACGCAACGGCGAAAGTATTCGCCATGAGAGCAGGGCGAGCGAAATGGATTTCGGCAAACTTCTCAAGCCGGAAGCGGTTAAAGTTTTGACCTCAGCTTCTAGCAAGAAACGTTTGATGCAAGATATCGGCGAACTGGCGCAGCATGCCTATGGGCTGCCTGCGGGTCAGGTCGTCGATGCGCTGATGACACGCGAAACCCTTGGGCCAACGGGTGTTGGCCATGGTGTCGCCCTGCCCCATGCGCGTATCGATGGCATCGACAAGGTCGTCGGTGCCTTTGTGCTGCTCGACAAGCCGATTGATTTTTCCTCGGTGGATCGGCAGCCCGTCGATGTGGCCTTTGCGCTTTTTGCCCCCGAAGACGCGGGTGTTGAGCACCTTAAAGCACTTGCACTGGTCGCCCGCACATTGCGGGACACCAGCATTTGCACGAAGCTGCGGTCGAACCCCGATCCGGCAACGCTTTATACCATTCTCACCGAAGAAAAGGCCGATAAAGCCGCTTAATGCGGCTCTATCTCATGCTTCAGCCGGCGTTGCATTGCGCGGCGTCGGCTGATTTCGCGCGGCCTTCTTCTCTCCCAGCATCAGCATCGCCGGTGTCACGACCAAGGTCAGCACCGTTGCGATAACCAGCCCCCCCGCGATGGCCGAGCTAAGCTCCGTCCACCACTGTGTCGACGGGGCGCCATAGACGATCTCCCGCGTGAAGAAGTTGATGTTTAACCCGATCACCATTGGCATCAGCCCAAGTGCCGTTGTCACTGAGGTCAGCACCACGGGCCGCAAACGCTGCGCACCGGTGCGCAACGCGGCTTCATAGGGCGACAGCCCGTCTTTCTTCAGATCGTTATAGGTGTCGATCAAAACGATATTGTTGTTCACCACGATCCCGGCCAAGGCGATCACGCCGATCCCGCCCATGACGATGCCAAAGGGCCGCCCGGTGACCAGCAAGCCAAACAGCACCCCCGCAATGGAAAAGACGATGGCCGACATGACGATAAACGCCTGATAGAAGGTGTTGAACTGGATCACGAGGATGACAAACATTAGGAAAACCGCCGTGATAAAGGCACCGATCAGGAAGATCATCGATTCCCGCTGATCTTCGGCCTCACCGGCAAAGCTCGCCTCAACGCCCGGTGGCAGATCCATCGCATCAATTGCCGTCCGCAAGGCCACTGTCTGGTCATTGACCAACACGCCGGGTGCGACATTCGCCTCAATCGTAACAACGCGCTGCTGATCGACACGGGTGATTGTTCCGGTACGGGGGCTGGGTTCAAACGTCACAAAGTTCGAGATTGGGATCAGGCCCGACGAAGTCGGAACACGCAGTGATTGCAGTTCCTCTAAGGTCCGTTCATCGGAAGGAAAGCGCACATTGATGTCAATTGAGCCTTCCGCATCATCGGGGCGGTAATCCGCAACGGTGATCCCGCGCGTCAAAAGCTGCACAGCCTGTCCCAGGGTCGAAATATCAGCACCGAACCGCGCCGCTTCAGAGCGGTTGACCGCGATCCGCCATTCGACCCCCGGCAGCGGGCGCGTGTCGGTCACATCGGTAAACCCGCCGATCCGCTCCATTTCAGCCCGGATTTGATCGACCACCCGCTGTTGCACTTGTTGATCATGGGCGCGGACTTTCAGGTTGATCGGTTTCCCCGGCGAGGGGCCGTTAGACGCCGTTTGGACCTGCACCTTGATCCCCGGAATCGCGGCCATCTCAGCGCGGATTTCTTCGCCAATGACGGCGGCCGTGCGCCGTTTGTCCCAGTCGATAAACTCGACTTGAATGGTGCCGATCAGATCAGCGCTGTCCTGCCGGCCACCGCCAGTCCGCGCATAGACACTCGCGATCTCGTGGTATTTGAACAGCCGTTGCTCAACCAGCCTCACCAGCGCGTCCTTCTCATAGATCGAGAAGTTGTCCTGCGCACGCACCTGCACCTGCGCGAAATCAGGCTCTACATCAGGGAAAAAGGTGATGCCATTGCCGTATTGCCCATAGACGGTAAAGCCCGCGATTAGGAATGCAATAGCAGAGAACAGAGTCATCCAAGGGCGCAGAATGGCGAATTGCAGCAGCTTGACATAGCGTCCGGTAAAACCGTTGAGCGTTCGGGGATCGCCTTGTTCGGCAGCATAAAGTGTAGCCTTATCCTTGGCCGTCTGCGGAGGCCGCTTGCCGATCAGCCCACCGACCACTGGAATAAACACCAGCGCCATAAACAGAGACGCAGTCAGGGTCAGGATCACAGTTATCGGAAGGAATTTCATAAACTCCCCCGTCGTGCCGGACCAGAACAACAGCGGGAAAAACACACTCAGCGTCGTCGCCGTGGAGGCGATGATCGGCCAAGCCATACGCTTGGCGGCATGGGCATAGGCAGCTTTGGGCGGATGCCCCTCTTGCAGACGACGGTCAGCCAGTTCGGTGGTGACAATGGCCCCATCCACCAACATCCCCACCACAAGGATCAACGAGAACAGCACCACAAGGTTCATCGTATAGCCCATCACCCAAAGCGCGGTGACCCCGGCCAAAAACGCGCCGGGAATTGCCAACCCGACGAGGAATGCTGACCGGATGCCCAATGCCCAGACGATTACGATCATCACTAGGATCACCGCCGCGATCACGTTTGCTTCCAAATCACTGAGCATGCTTTCGACCTGCTCCGATTCGTCCTGCGTATAGTTTACCGTAATGCTATCCGGCCATTCGCTGCGCATTTCATCGATCAGCGTGCGGACTTCTTCGACCGTCTCAATAATATTCGCGCCCGACCGTTTCTTAATCTCAAGCGCGAGCGCGGGCTGGCCGTCGATACGGGCAAAGCCGGTTGGGTCCTCAAAGGTGCGGCGGATCGTTGCGACATCCGCGAAGGTCACAACCGTGTCTCCCCGGACCTTGATCGGCAGCGACATGACGTCTTCGACGTTTTCGATCAGGCCCGGCACTTTCAAGACCAACCGTCCGGCACCGCTTTCGATAGCACCGGCGGCGATGAGGCGGTTGTTGCGGTTGATCTGCCCAATCAGCTCTTCAAAAGAGATGTTGTAGGTCTCGAACACCGTGGGATCGATCAGCACTTCGAGCAGTTCCGTGCGCTCGCCCCCGACATCAACCTCCAGTACCCCCGGAAGTCCCTCAATCTCGTCTTTCAATGCCTCAGAGATGTTATTGAGCGTACGCTCAGGCACCGGCCCCGAAAGGATCGCGGTGAGGATCGGGAAAAGCGCCGTATTGATCTCTGTCACGACGGGATCAGTGGCATCCTCCGGCAAGTCAGACTTGGCCCGGTCCACCGCCTCGCGCACCTTATCAAGCGCCTCATCGGCGTCGAAACCAGGCTCGAACTCCAACTGGACAGAGGCATGCCCCTCGGCCCCGTTAGAGGTGATTTTCTTAAGCCCCGTCAGCGCGCTCAACTCGGTCTCAAGCGGTTCAACCAGCAAGCGTTCACTGTCTTCTGGCGAAATGCCATCGAGCGAGGTTGAGACATAGAGGGTCGGGATGGGGATTTCAGGCGCGCTTTCTTTGGGAATGCTGATATAGGCAAGCGCCCCCACGGCAAGGATCATAATCAACGCGAGATTGACCACACGTGCGCGGCTAAAGGCGGCTTCGATAAGCGCGTTCATTCGACCGGCTCCGCCTGAACGGTTTCAGCACTGCCGGTAATCTGACCGTTGGTGGTCTCGGTCTCCTCCGGTTCATCCAAGCCGGCAATACTGGCGGCCAAGCCCCCTTCCCGGATGTCTTCCGTACCGCTTTCAGGCTGGGGGTCTACCACTTCACCATGGTTCACGAACCCCTGTCCGATGGTGATGATCTCGGTTTCGTCAGGCAGTCCGGCGATCCAAATCCCATCGGTTTGAGCGCGGACAATGGCGATCTCATTAAAAACGACCCTATTCTCGGCATCCACCGTTTTCACCCCGAGCGTGCCGTCCGTGTCCAGCGACAGGATCGCGGGGGACACGAAATGCGCCTTGGTCGTGCCTGTCGGAATGCGCACCCGCGCGGAAATGCCCGCCGGAATGGCGCCATCGGCATTGGCGACCTCAATCTCAGCAGCGAAGGTCCGGGTCTCTGCGCTGGCGCTGCTTGAGACGAATTTGACCACGCCCTGTGCTTCAACATCAGTGATAAAGGACACTTCGGCTGTCTGGCCGACTTCGATATCCCTAAGCGACTGCTGCGGGATTTGCACGCGGATGGTCAGCGGTGTGTTGTCCACCAATCGGGCGACACCCTCGCCTTCAGAAATGAATTCACCGGCTGAGATGTCCAATTCTTCCAGCCGCCCGGCGAAAGGTGCGCGGATTTCGGTGTTCCTGAGCGCTTCTTTTGCAGAGGTCACGGCAGAACGGGCTGCGGCCAAAGTCGCCCGTGCCTGACTTACGCGGTCGACAGTTGAAACGCCTCGATCCAGGAGCGCCTCGGCATTGTCGTACTCCCGCTGTGCGCGGTTAAGCTCTTCTTGGGCGCGGGACAGATCGGAAGCGCGGGCCGTGGTGCTGAGCCGCGCGATCAAGTCCCCCCCAGCGACATCATCCCCTTTGGCAACCAACACTTCGGCAATCTCGCCGCCCGCTTCGGCGCGGACCTGCGTGTCCCGGTCCGGCAAGGCTTGGCCTTCGACGACGAACACCTGCGCGACCTCCTCTGCCGCAGAGCCGCGCACGGCAACGGTCACCGCGGAGGGTGTGATCGGTCCGGCTTCTTTAACGGGCGCGTTCTCTTCTGAGGGCATGACATAGCCGCTGCCCATCCAAAGCGCGATCAGCAGCGCAATCCCACCGGCCACGAACTTGGACCGACCGGACCCGGCGTCGCTTTCGAAATCGAGTGTTTGACGCTCGCCAGAAGGGGTCTCATTCATTGTTCGATCTCCGTGTCCGCAGGACGCAGGCTCTGGGCCGTGTCATGTTTTGGCTGGCTTACCCGAAGGGTGGCATCTTCAAGCGCGGTACTGATCGCCTCATAGAACCCCGCAAAGGCTTGGAGCCGGTCGCGCACCGCCGTCGCTTCATCCGGCAGCTTGTCGATCGTAGCGTCAATTTCAGATTTCGAACGCCGGGTGGCCGCGATTGCGCATCTGGTCATGGCGGCATAGGCGTCATCGGCCAGTTTGAAATAGTCCTGTCGATCCCCAGCCTTGTTAATCCGGCGGATTAAGCCGCGTTCTTCCAATAAGCGAATGGAGGTGCTGATGGTCGCGCGGCTGACGGAAAGACCCTTGGCAAGATCGCCAAAGGCAACTTCTTCGCCCTCAAACACCAGCATGGCAAAGACCTGCCCCGACATGCGCGGCATACCATCGTTCGCGGCAACCACGCCCATCCGGGCGATGAAATCATCGCGCAGGTCGTCGATTTGCAGTGCAGTATCCATCAGTCAGGGTCCGTGCCGGCGTAAAGCGTTGTCGGTAGGTAACCAGCCGCCGCTTCAAATCAAGAGCGTTCAGATATATCTGAACACACTGAACGCACTTTCCCGTGACAATTCTCGCAGGTTGAGAATCTCGGGTCTTCTGTCGCGCTTACTTCAGCCCGTTGCGGGCGATGTAACGCGCCAGATCCAGCACCAACTGTCCCCGCGCCGCCGCGATTGCATTCGGCCCCCCTTCGGGATTGAACGGCACGCTGAGGTCAAACAGACCGGACCGCTCGCGGCCACCGTCTCTCACAGCGACAAAATACT
This sequence comes from Sulfitobacter maritimus, assembly GCF_013346665.1. GTDB lineage: Bacteria > Pseudomonadota > Alphaproteobacteria > Rhodobacterales > Rhodobacteraceae > Sulfitobacter > Sulfitobacter maritimus. The sequence goes on along the minus strand of NZ_JABVBB010000038.1, from coordinate 495,920 downwards.
GCCCCGATGCGCGGAACGCGCCGGCTTCGGTCGCAACGAGTTCAGCAAACCGCACCTCAACCCGCGCTTCGGGGAAGGCCTCAAACGGCCAAGGCTCTGAGGCGATGCGCCGCCCGGTCAGCCGTGCGAGGTTCTGGCTTAGCTCTAGCGCAACCGCACGCTCAGGCGCGTCGGCCCAAAGCACCTCGGTCGAACTGATTAGACGTCCATCCGCCATCTGTAGCGATATTTCTTCGGCGGCGGCATAGGTCGGCAATGAGACATCGCGCACCTCGACCGACGAAAAGGCGATTGAGGTTTTCTCACTCACCTCGGGCGCGCGCACGGTGAACCGTTCAGCATCACTCCCGCAGGCCGCCAGCAGCGCGACCAAGCCTAGAGCGAAAAAGGATTTTGCAGCAATCATGCGTTACCGTCCCAGCAAGAGCGAATTAGGGTTACGTTCAATGGTCCGCGCTAAAGATGCAAGAGCTTCGGCGGCTTTCTGAATTTCGCGCAGGGTGCGTTCTGCGCTTCGGCTAAGCTGTTCGCCCTTGTCGTAGCCCTCGATGGTTCGTCCGGCCTGCGTAAAAAGCCCGGTCAGCCGGGTGACGATCTGCGGCAGGTCCTTGGCTGATAGCGCGATATTGTCGGCAGCATTGCGCGCGGAGGCCAGCGTGCGGTTCACATTCTCCACCGCGCCGCCTTCGCGCAACTCTTCCAAAGTGAGGTTCACCTCATCAAGCGCGCGCTTCAGCGAACCCGGCAAGGCAACCGCATCATCGGTGCCGATCACGGCATCTGCGGATTCCGTGAGGTCTGTCAGCGCAACGACCAGTTCTTCCACCTCAAGCGATTCAGCTTTGGCGGCCACCGCTTTGATTTGCTCGACAAGCTCCGGCACACCCTCAACCGACGATGACACCGACTCCGCCGCCTCTGCGGCACCTTCAAGCGCGCCGCCCAAACGTTCGACGATCCGCTCTTCTTCCAGTTGTGCGACGAGCCTTTCGACCTTTGTTAGGGTGGCATTCAGCGCAACAGGGACGTTCTTGACGTCTTCTGAAGACACGAGGCCGGTCAGCTCACCCAAAAGCGTGCGCACATCCTGTGGCGTTTCGCGCAGGTCTTCAGAAGAGACGAAAGCTTCGGCAGAGTTCATCAGAGAAATCGCGCTGGACAGCAGTTCTTCGATCGGCAGCTTGTTGATCCGTGTAAAGACCCCTTCAACGGTCGCGGCCGCATCAGAAACATCGCTCTCGGTGGTGGGCATGATGAACAGACCGTTTTCAGTCTCAACCAAGGCTGCCTCTTCCGCGTCCTCAACCATCACCATTTCGACCTTTAGCCCGCCTGTGAGCAAGCTGGCAGAGGCCAAGCGCGCCCGCAGCCCGTCAGAGACCCGCTCCTTCAGGAACGCGAGCGCTGCCTCGGCGGTGACATCGCCGCGCAAGCCTAGATGCGCAGGCTGGATTGACAGGATCGCATTGAGCCGCACCCGACTGTCGCCAAAACGCTCCCGGTCTATCAGGCCGGACAGCGTGTCGACTTCGCCGATCTCAAGCCCGCTCAACTCTACCGGCGCACCTACAATCAAACCTGAGATATTGTCGTCGAACACAACGCTCATCTTGAGCGGATCGACCTCGGAGGCGTTGAACACAGAATTCCGCGCGGTTTCCTTGTCCGGGTAGATTTCAAAGACCGTGCCATCCGAAACCGGAGTCCCGCCTGACACGAAAGTATCAAAGGTGATGCCGCCGCCGACCAAAGTCGCGAGAGAGGAGAAATCGATCTCCGCCCCGGCAGGGCCGATGTTCACACTGAACCCCGACGCATCCCAAAAGCGCGTAGAATCGTTAATTAGGCTACGATGCTCTTCAAAGATAATCGCCTCAACAATCGCATAATTCCCCTGAGGGGCGATCTTGGCATAGCCCACCCGGCCCACTTCGATCCCCCGGTAAAGGATCGGCGCATTGTCGGTCAGATCGCCATTGGCTGTTGAGCGAAAGGCGATTTCGAGCCCGCCTTGCCCAGGCCGGATCAAAGGCTCTGTGGAGGCTCCCTGAAAGCGCGTTGCCGCCGGTCCGATTTGCCGGTCCCATGCGCCTTCGATATAGACGCCGCTCAGCACCGTGCTCAGCCCGGTGATGCCCTGCGCGGTCACTTCGGGTTGGACGACCCAAAATACCGCGCCGCTGTCGATATAGGGTGCTACGTCTTTTTCCACGCGGATATGCGCTGTGACCTTGTCCAACCCGCTGGTAAAGCCGACCTTTTCCACCACGCCCACGGTGACATCGCGAAACCGCAGTTCCGTTTCACCCGCGGCCACACCTGCGCCGGTTTCAAACTCAACAACAATCACCGGCCCGCGCTCGGAATAGGAGCGGTAGGCCACGAACAGCGCGACGATCAGGGCAAGGATCGGAATAAGCCAGATCACCGACGCCCCGCTTAGGAACATTTTACGTGCGGGCGAGATTTGCACGTCGGGAGGCGTTTCAGTCATTGCGGTTCGGGCCTTCGTCTTTGGCGTGAGCATCCCAGATCATACGGGAGTCAAACGCTTGCGCAGCCAACATCGTGAATATCACGGAGAGGGCGAAGAAAATGCTCGCGGCTCCCGGATTGATGGATGCCAGTGTCTTGAGTTGCACCAGAGATGATAAAATCGCAACCACAAAGATGTCGATCATGGACCAGCGCCCAATATACTCGACCACTTCGTACAGATATTGCCGTTGACGCTGGGACGTCGCCCACCCCCGCTGCACGCTGAGCGCCAGATAAGCCACGGCAAAGAACTTGCCCAGTGGAATGGCGACAGAGGCGAAGAGAATGATAAAGGCGATCCCCCAGTTGCCATATTGAGCCAGTTCGACCGCCCCGCCGATGATCGTGCTTTCGTCGACCTGGAACAGCGTCCGGGTTTTCAGCATAGGGTAGATATTGGCGGGGATGTAGCACATCAGCCCAACGGTCCAGAACGCCCAGACCCGCTGCAAGCTCAGCCGGTCGCGTGAAACTAGACGGTGACCACAGCGTCCACAGGTCCGCGTGCCCATCGGCCAAGGCTTGGTACAGCGCGTACAGGCGACGATGCCCAATTCCCGTGCGCTTACGATTTTTTCGGGTGTTCCAGTGAGTGCCATACCGACCATTTACATAAAAATCTGTCTTGCGCGATGACCAGCACCACCAATGCCCCGAACATATAGAACGCAGGGCCGAATTCGACATCCGCCAAATCCGCCACTTTGACCAAGGCCACAGCGCAACCGATCGCGAAAACCTCGGCCATGGACCACGGCTTCAGCCCTTCGGACAAACGAAAGGCAGGCACAGCATGCCGCGCGGGGGGTCGGTCCAAAACGATGGGGATCAAGACATAGAGGGTGAGCACCACACGGAGCAACGGGATAAAAACGATCAGCGCCGCGGTTGCCAATGACAGCAGGATCATCGGCCCACCAAAGGCCAGCGCGGCGTCCAGCACGGATACCGCATTGCTGGTGCCAGCCGCATCGATCCGCAGGAACGGGAATATGGTCGCGCCAATGATCAACACCAAAACCGCAACCGACACCGCGATAATCTGCAAACCGGCATTGCGGCGGTGGTTGATGAGGGTCGTGTGGCACCGACTGCAGACCGCACGCTCACCATGGCCAGGCCGTCGCAGCCGGTAGGTGGCATCGCACTGCGGACAGACGATCAACTCATCCAAAGGCAGGTCTGCAAGGGAAATTGCGGCATGATCCATTGCTTCGGGATATATGATGCGCGCCCCAAAAGACCACTAATATTCACGCCCCCTCACCTCTTTGTCCGCCTACCCGGTGGCGGCTTCTCGCGGAGGGGCAAAGCCCGGTGGAACATGAAAGCCAAGCGGTTGTTGAGCTTCAGAAGATTCAAAAGGAGACAGCAATGACCGATATCAACACTGCGAAAATCCTGATCCTCGCCACCGATGGCTTTGAGCAATCGGAGTTGGAAAAGCCACTGAAAGACCTACGGGATCGTGGAGCCACCGTGCGTGTGGCCAGCCCCGAAGGCGACGAGATTAAAGGTTGGGACAAAGATGACTGGGGCAACAGCATCCCCGCCGATCTTGCTCTGGCCGATGTAAAGGTCGAGGACTATCACGCCATTGTCCTGCCGGGCGGTCAGATCAACCCGGACTTGCTGCGGGTGAACAAAGACGCCGTTTCGCTGATCCGCAAATTCCATGATAGCGGCAAGACGGTGGCCGCAATCTGCCACGCTCCGTGGTTGCTGATTGAGGCGAGCGTCATCGAAGGGCGCAAGGCCACCTGCTATCCCTCCATCGCGACAGACGTGAAGAACGCGGGCGCGAAATATGAAGACAGCGAGGTCGTGACCGACCAAGGCATCGTAACCAGCCGGTCGCCAGATGATCTGGACGCTTTTGTGTCCAAGATCGTCGAAGAGATCGAAGAAGGCAAACACGAGCGCAGAGCAGCCTAACTCGATCCATGTTGAAAGAGATTGCCCCCGGCATCGTCGCCGGGGGCTTTTATGTTAGATCGTCGGGGGTCAGGCCGATCTCAGCCAGCACCTCGGCAGTATCCCCTCCTATCGCACGCGGCGCTGTGGGCATCCGTGGATTGTGGGCTCCGAAGCGCGGCGCATAACCAGATTGCGGCACGCCCTGCACCTCGACCAGATTGCGCCGGGCCGCCATTTGCGGATGATTTGGCGCTTCGGAAAAGCTGAGAACAGGGGCCACGCAGGCATCTGTCCCATCGAAATGCGCCGCCCATTCGTCCCTTGTTCGGGTGGCGAAAAGGGCGGCAAACTCAGCGCTTCGCGCGGTCCAAGTTGCCCTGTCATTTTGAGTGCTGAGGTATTCCGCAGGCAGTTCTAGCCGCTCCAGCAAAATGGCAAAGAACTGCGGCTCTAACGCGCCTACAGCAATGAATTTCCCGTCTGAACATGTGTAGCAGCGGTAGAAGGGCGCGGCGCCATCAAGCCAGTTCGACGCACGCTCTTCGGTCCATGCCCCCTGCGCCAGCATCCCGTGGATCAGCCCCATCATCGCAGGCACACCGTCGACCATAGCCGCATCGACGGTTTGCCCCTTGCCCGTGACGCCACGTTCGATCACCGCTGAAAGGATGCCGAACAATAAAAACATCGTGCCGCCGCCATAGTCTGCCGCCAGATTAAGCGGCGGCACAGGCGGCGTGTCTTTCGACCCCATCGCATGAAGCGCGCCGGTCAGGGCCAAATAGTTGATGTCGTGCCCTGCTCTTTGCGCCCAAGGTCCTGTTTGCCCCCAGCCCGTCATGCGGCCATAGATCAGGCGCTCGGGACAGTCCTCTGGCCCGAGACCAAGACGCTCCATCACACCGGGGCGGAAGCCTTCGATCAGCACGTCACAGGAGGCAATCAGCCGCTTGGCGGCCGCCAAACCCGAAGGCGATTTTAGATCCAAAACGACCGAGCGCTTGCCGCGACGGTTGATTTCAGACGGATCGGCAGGGGCGGCTTTGCGGTCCACCGTGATTACATCGGCCCCCAGATCCGCCAGCAACTGCCCCGCCAGCGGCGCCGGGCCAAGACCGGAGAATTCGACAACTCTTAAAGAGGCCAATGGCCCTGTGCGCGTCCCGTCGTTCATGCGGCCCCCGGCATCAGCACTTCCCGCGCTCCTTCGTTGAAGTCAGAGAGAGACAGCGACCAGACCGTCCCCGGCCAACGCAATTCCATCTCGCGTTTACGGGGCCGGTACACGGCTGTGTAAAGCGTGCCAAAGCCCGCTTTAAAGGCGGTAGAATAGAGCGGGGGTTTCAGGAAAGCGTTGATGAACTTCTCCTCCGGGTCGCGGTGCAGACGCAAACGTTGCAGCAAATAACGCTCGCGCTCAACCGTCGCAGTAAAGCGAGCGTGACTGACCCATTCGACGTTCTCCTGATGGTTCGTCGCCACCGCAGCGCGGGTGATTACCGCAGGCCGATCCGGCGCCATCATGGCCGTGATGTAGTTGCGTTTGCGGTCAAGCACGGTGACGTTATAGCTCATATGCGTCGGCACGCGGGCCAGCACCTCGCTCGCTTGCTCTGTCGTCTCGCAGGTCTGCAAAACATAGCGCAGGATCAGAGGCACGCCAAAGCCATCGCCCACCACACGCCGCCCGCCAAAGGTCAGCGATATCGCCAACCCGGCATCATTCACCCCATCGACCAAACCCCAAAGCCCATCCGATGTCCCCATAACCTGACGCCCCTGCCAATTGGTCCGCAGCACCATCGCGTCAAAGGATTTGGGATTGTAGTCATAGTTACGCACCATGACAGGCTCCTTGCCCGCCCAGATCGCTTGGCTACAGGCTGCCAGATAGGGGGGCAAACAGTAGAAACTCAGGAACCGAGCCGCATGATCGCCGCCACCCGCGAGGGTGCAAAGCTCGTCATACAGCGGCAGCATCTCGGGCATGTGCTTACCCAAGGCGCGGCGGCATTGGGCATAGGTCGGCCGCGCGGCCTCACCTTCCTTTAGCCACCACGCGTGGTAGTCCGGCCAATAGGCCGCGAAGAGACCGGCCCACTTGGGGCCGGGCTGATCTTCGGACAGTGCGCGCCAGTACATCGCGGCCTTTCATCTTGCTACAGGATCTTGAACGCCGGGTCCGAAAACTCCGGTCCGGCAGAAGCAGAGGGAATGGGTTTGCCGTCCACGCTGCGCTTGATCCCGTGAATCCACTTTTTCGCCCGCTCATTCAACTGGAAAGACTTCGTCATCGAACGACCCCGCGTCACAAGGATACCGATGTCGGCCCCCTCATAGCGGTAATCACCCGGTTGCAGGATACGCAGGAAGAAGGCTTCGTTCTCGCTCTCCACCGCCCGGCGGTGGTAATCGAAGCGGTCAAAGACCACGCTGCCGTCCTCCTTCATCTTGTAAATGCCGGTCTCGGGCGCTTCGGTGCAGATGTCGACGCTGTCATCGGTGTGTTTGATGACCATCTGGCTCCACCCGTCGATATTCTGAGGATCGGCCCAGCGGGCGTTTAATTCGTCCACATCAAGGTTGAACTTCTTTTTCGAGAACTCCAGCAAGTGGAACAGGAAGAGCGGTGCGTCGGCATGGGCAAAAGCGGCGTGGTTGGTCATCGAAGAGGCGCCGGTGATGCGCGGGTTTAGCTCGCCGAGCCACAAGTCACCGGTCTTTTTGTCGATCAGGAAATCCAACTCGAAATAGCCGCGATAGCCTTCCTTGCGCAGCTGCTCACCGAACTTGAACGTCAGATCACGCGCCTTCTCGCGCACCTTGGGCGGGAAAGCTGTGGCGAGGATTTCATTGCCACACCAGCCGCCGCGATAGGGCGTCAGTTCCTTGAAGCCTACGAGTTCGGTCATCAGCGGGCCAACGATCGTGCCTTCTTTGGTGGCGCAAGCCTCAATCGCGGCACCACGACAGTCAATCCGCTTCATGATCTTGATCTCACCTTCACCGACGATCTCGCTCTCATGGCGGCGGAAGTCAGCTTCGGATTTGATAAAGAACGTCGTGTGCCCGCTGTCGCCATAGGCTGATTGCAGCACCAGATCATTGCCAATCCCTGCCTTTTCACAGGTCTTTTTCAAATCCTCATAAGACTTTACTTCGGCCAGCACATTGGGCACCGATGGCACGCCGGCCTTGTTGCCGATGCGCACGGTCTCGATCTTGTTGTCCATCGATTGGCGCAGTTTGGCCTTCGGGAACCAGACTTCGGCGCCAAGCTCTTTGGATAAGCGCTCGGTTTCTTCGTCGAACATCAAGAAGACAAACTTGGGCTTGCCGCCGCGGCGCTTGATGAAGTCGATGACCTCTTTGTGCTGCAGGAGGTAGTTGTTGATATCCTCAATGCTCTGGAACTCCGCGTGCGGCTGTTCCGAGGGGCAAAAGACGTTGGGATGTTTGCCGCCGTAGCAGTCGATGTAGCAGATATATTTGAAGTTCTTCACCCATTCATCCAGGCCCAACAGGTTAAAATTGGTGGCCGAGATGAAATAAACAGGGTCTTCGTTTCGATGAAAGAACCGGCGGATTTCAGAGATATTCTTAAGTACTGTTGCCATGTCGTAGGTCCTTTTGGTCAAACGGGTGAAGAAGAAAGGTCTTTGCCGCGCACGCGGTTGAGCGCCTCGGAGGTGAAGACACGCAGACCCAGATCGGGCCGGTATCCGTGGATCTCGCTCACGTCCAAGGCGCGCATGAAATCGAGAATTCCCTGACTGACGACCTGTCCGGGGACGAGGATCGGAAAGCCGGGCGGATAGGGGATGATGAAACTGGCCGAGACCACGGTATCGCCCGCGTCCATCGCCTCTTGCAGCGAGCCGTTGAGATCGAGGTAGTCACAGTTCTTCTCATCATAGGCGAGGAAGAAGGCCGTGCGGATGTCGCCTTCGGGCGTGTCAGCAGCGCGGAAGGCATCGTGGAAGCAGCTGAAATCCGGCAGCGGTGGGTAGTTTTCCATCAGGTTGGTGACGCGGCGATCAAAGGACAGACGCTCCATCCGGCTGGCATCATCCAACAGATCGTCGAGTGATTTGGCGATCTCGACCAATACTTCGATCAGATAGGCGACCGAGGAGCGCGTGGTGCCGATGTTGGTCATGAACAGCACGGTATTGCGCGAGGTCTTGTTGATCTGGATGCCGTATTTATCCATCAAAATCTGCGTCTTGAAGGTATCGCCATCCCAGCCGGTGCCGCCCACGGCCAAGGTCACGCGGGTTGCGTCGAGCACGAATTCATCCTGCTCCCAACAATCCCACATATCAGTCCAGCCCTGCTCCACGTCGTAATAGCTGGTCACGCCGCTTTCGCGGTGCGGCTCTGGGATCATGTCTCCGGCGGAAAGCACTTTGAAATACTTCCGCAAGAGGGGATGCTCGCTGATCGCACGGCGCATCGACATCGCGGCTTCGACCTGCCGCTGTACGAACTCGAACCCTTCAAGCTCGACCTGACGCCGCCCCACGTCCAGCGAGGCGATGATCTGGTAGTTCGGCGAGGTGGAGGTGTGGGTCATATAGGCTTCGTGGAAGCTCTGCTCGACCTCGCCTTTGAAGTCTTGGTCATTAACGTGAATCATCGACCCTTGACGCAGCGAGGTCAACGTCTTGTGGGTCGACTGCGTGGCATAGGCCCGCACCCGCGCCTGTGGTGGCGGAATCAGACGGGTGTTGAGTAGGGTCTCGTCGTCCGCGTCCTTCAGCGTCTTTTGCTGTGCCTCATAGGCGTCGGCATGGGCCTCGGACTTGAACTTCTCCCGCAGCACATTGGCCGCGTTCATTGCGGTGCGCTGACGATATGTGGGACTAAACCGGGCGAATGCGAACCATGCCTCGTCCCAGAGGAAGATGAGATCGGGCTTAATTGCCAGACATTCCTCCATGACTTGCTCGACGTTATAGACCAGCCCGTCGAAGGTGCAGTTGGTCAGCAGAAGCATCCGCACACGGTCGAGCTTGCCTGCGGCCTTTAGCTCCAGCAGCCGCTCCTTGATCTCCCGCAGCGGTACGGCGCCGTACATCGAGTATTCGTTGAGAGGATAGCTATCGAGGTAGCTTACCTGCGCGCCCGCCAGCACCATGCCGTAGTGGTGCGACTTGTGGCAGTCGCGGTCGACCAGCACGATATCACCGGGCCGCACCAGCGCCTGCACGACGATTTTGTTGCAGGTTGAGGTGCCATTGGTGGCGAAAAACGTCTGTTTAGAGCCGAAAGCGCGGCTCGCCAGTTCCTGCGCCTCTTTGATCGGACCACTCGGTTCCAACAGACTGTCGAGCCCGCCGGAGGTGGCGGACGTCTCGGCCAAGAAGATATTAGGGCCATAGAACGCCCCCATATCCTGAATCCAATGGCTGCGCGTGATCGACTTGCCGCGGCTGATGGGCATGGCGTGGAAAACCCCGGTGGGCTGTTTTGAATACTCCACCAGCGCTGTGAAAAACGGTGACTTATTCCGTGCCTGCACCCCCCGCAGGATATTGAGGTGCAACTCCATAAAGTCTTCTTGGTTGTAGAAAACCCGCCGACAAATCCCCAAATCGAGCCCCGCGATATCCTCGACCGAGCGTTCGGTGACCAGATAGGCATCCAGTTCAGGCCGCACTTTAGCGATCATCCGGCAGAGTTCCGGGCCGTAGCTCTCAGGCTCCAGCGCGTCGATCTCATCCCGGCCCCCTGCGCGCGCGAGGTAGCGAGTCAATATAGACTGATCCACCTTTGATTTCAGCGTCAGCCCCGGACGCACGACGATCGCTTGAATGTTGTGGTTAAACATGACTGCGATCAAGGCGTCTTCGAGGCTCGGCACCACGACGGCTTCATAGATGAACGGGTCTTCGGTGCGGCGCATCCGGGTAACGTTGCTGCGCAGCCAGCGCTCTTGATGCTCGTTCACATTGTCGACGATGAGCACTTCGAAATAGGGTTTAGCCAAGGCGCGTGCTTCAGGCGGCAGCATCGCCTCGTCGTCATGCTCGTCCTGATCCAGACTGTCGCGCTCCAGCGGGATCGTGCGACGGCGATATGCGCCGGTGGTCAAGGCGCGGGTCACGCGGTTCACCGCAAAGGCTAGATCTTCGAAATTGCCATGGGCGAACTGGCGGCGCATGTGATCAAAGGCGCTCATGCCGGGGAAGGCCCAATAGGGCTCGATCAACGCCAGCGAGTCAAACAGCGCCTCGATTTCCTCGCGCACTTGCGCCGCGGCCTTGCCCTTCGGGTCGCGCGACATGGCGGCGGCGGCGGCGCGCAGGGCGCTCCACCGATCCGACCGCAGTTGAATGGCCGAGGAATAGTCGTTCATAGAATGCATCAGTCGTCCTCTGCTGAAGGGCCGACCGATGCTTCAGGTCACGCTTTGCGCGACCCTCGCCCCGGCCTAGCCGCTGGTATGTTCGTTCAGCCCGGGCGTTTCGGGCGTTGTCTCTGGATCGGGCATCGCCGCGGCGGGGGCTGCGGGCGCCGGTGTTTGCGCCACCTCAGGCGCCGTACCGGCGGTGGGGCTGGCAAGCGGCTCAGGTGGGAAACCGTTCTTGCCTTTGTAAGTTGGAATTTCGGCGGGCACCTGTTGGCCCGGCACGTCGACATGCAGACCAGCGCGGGAGCCTTGCTGTGGAACTTCAAGCGGGCCAAGCGTGTGCAGGAAGGCATCCGCGCCGCTGTCGCGGTCATAGACCGGGAAGTCGACCGGACGGTCGCGGAAGGATTTGAGCAACTGCCCCAGTCCCTTGATCCCCGTCTCACGCTGACGGCGCACCATGTTGAGATCAATCTCAATCGGGAACATGTCCTCCTGCCCCGCCGACTGATGCAACACCATCGAGGTTGGATCGACGACACATGATTTGCCGACACCGCCAGCGCCCAGACCATTCACGTCAAAGATATAGCACTGGAACTGCGCCGCCGTCGCCCGTGCGATAGCAAGTTCCGCATCGCGGTCGGTGGTGCCGGTCAGCACCGGATGCAGCAACACTTCCACACCCTGTGAAGTCAGCTGCCGCGTCGTTTCAGGGAACCACATGTCATAGCAGATCGACAGGCCAAATCGGCCCACATCCGGCACATCGAAAATGCAGAATTCATTGCCTGCGGCGATCCCTGCCTCATAGGGGCGGAAGGGGAACATCTTGGCATAGCGGCGCACCACCTCGCCTTCGGGATTGATGACGACCGAGGTGTTGTAGACGCGGCCATCTTCGGGATGCTTCAGGAACATCGAACCGGGGATCAGCCAGACCCGATGTTTGCGCGCGGCGGCCTGAAACTGCTCAATCGTCTCATTCTCTGGCGGCAGGGCAAAGCGGTCCAGCGGACCGAAAGGCGCCAGTTCAGAGAACAGCACCATCTGCGTCCAAGGGAACCGCGCCATCAGAATGTCGAGCCGCTGGATCATGCCGTCGACATTGGGCTGCAAGGCATTGACGTACATCTGCACGCCGGCAATCGCAAAGGGGGTCATGCGTGAATACTCCGAACAACGCGGCGCAATGGACCATTTCCTTGCTTATCTCCGCGACGCACGTTTCTTACGCCCTCACGACCAAAACGGAAACAGGCGAACGGCGCACAATGCGGTCGGCATTGGACCCGACAAGGAATTCGCGCAGACTGTCGGGATGCTCAGAGCCCATAACCACAAGATCAGCGTTTGATTTCTTTATCGTTTTCAGCGCTTCACGGTGGATCTTGCCGAATTTGAGGTGCTGCTTCACCTTTACGTCATCTGGCACTTCCTGCTCGACCAGACGCTCAAGCGCTTTGGCCGCCCGTCCTGTGGCCTGTTTTTCATAATCCGCCGGGAAGAACCCTTCGACGAGCGGCGTGCCCATGTCTGGCACGACCGAGAGGATATGTAGCGTGCCTTTGGACAGGCGGATCATATCAATCGCCTGTGGCAGCGCTTTTTCCCAAGATTTGGGGTCGCTTAGGTCAACCGTCAGCAAGATATTGTCAAACATGGCGCTCTCCTCAGGCTGTCGCGGGCTTGCGAGTGTCACGCGCAGCACGGCCCCGTTGTAAGAAGACGACCAGCGCCAGCAGCAGCAGCGCGGGAATAAACATCCAGTATTTGCTGGGTTGCGGCATCGGCTTGAGCACGCGCAGCACCTCTTGGTCCCAATCAAGGCCCGCGCCCTGTGCCGGGCTGTCATAGACCACATCGTCGATGATCATCTTGTCGCCGTCCTCGCGGAACATCAGGCCAGCGGCTTCGAGTTTCTCAGCCCCGGTTTCCCCCGCGCCGATGGGCAGCAGCGCGACAAACTCCAATGGATCGCCTAAATCATTCACGCCAGATACCCGCAGCCGCAGCCGTTCGCCGGCTGGCGTTTCTTCAGCCGCTTGGACAATTTCGGTTGGGGCTTCTTCGCTATAGGGCGGATAGATCATGTCCATCCAAAAGCCCGGACGGAACAGGGTAAAGGCGATGAGCAAGAGCGCGATGGTTTCGTAAAACCGGTTGCGGGCAAGGAACCAACCCTGCGTGGCCGCCGCAAAGAGCAGCATCGCAATGGTGGCCACGACAAAGATAAACAGCCCCTGCCCCCATGTAACACCAATCAGCAGCAACTCCGTGTTAAAGATAAACAAGAACGGCAGCGCGGCAGTGCGCAGCGAGTAGAAGAAGGCCACCAGACCCGTGCGGATCGGATCACCGCCCGACACGGCAGCGGCGGCGAAACTCGCCAAGCCCACCGGCGGGGTCACGTCCGCCATGATGCCAAAGTAGAACACGAACAGGTGTACCGCGATCAGCGGCACGATCAGCCCGTTCTGCTGGCCCAGCGTGACAATCACCGGCGCCAACAGCGCAGAGACGACGATATAGTTCGCCGTGGTGGGCAGGCCCATGCCAAGGATCAGCGACAAGATCGCCGTCAGGAAGAGGATCGCAAGGATATTGCCGCCCGAGAGCACCTCGACCACATCCGCCAGTGCCGAGCCAACGCCGGTCTGGCTCACTGCGCCGACGATGATACCAGCTGTCGCCGTAGCGATGCCGATCCCGATCATGTTACGCGCGCCGGTGACCAGCCCGTCGATCAGGTCAAGAATTCCTGCTTTCACATCGTTCACAAACTGGCTCTCGCCCCGGAACATCGCCATCAAGGGGCGCTGCGTCAGCAGAATAAAGATCATATAGGCCGCTGCCCAAAAGGCCGACAGACCGGGCGACAGACGGTCCACCATCAGCGCCCAGACCAGCACGACCACCGGCAGGATGAAATGCAGGCCAGACCGCGCAGTCGGGCCGGGCATCGGGAGGGACGTCACCTCGGCATTCGGGTCGTCCAATTTCAGCGGCTCTTCCTTGCTCGCCACGTATAGCAGCCCGACATAAACCGCCGTGAGGAAGACAAAGATGATATAGCCCGCCGTTTCCGGGAAGGCGGGGCGGATCCAGCCCATCAGATAGTAAACCGCGAAAGACAGTGCGCAGATCGCGATAATTGCAAAGGCGATGCCAATGAGCTGCTGCACCAGCGGCTTGGGCGTATAGGCACGCGGCAGACCCTGCATCCCGGCCTTCATCGCCTCAAGATGCACGATGTAGACCAGCGCGATGTAGGAAATCACCGCAGGCAGAAAGGCGTGTTTGACCACGTCGAAATAGGGGATGCCGACATATTCGACCATGAGGAAGGCCGCAGCCCCCATCACGGGCGGCATGATCTGCCCGTTGACGGAGGACGCCACTTCGACCGCGCCTGCCTTCTCGCTGGAGAAACCGACCTTCTTCATCAGTGGGATGGTGAAGGTACCGGTCGTGACCACATTGGCGATTGAAGAGCCGGAGATAAGGCCGGTCATCGCCGAGGCCACAACCGCCGCCTTGGCCGGACCGCCGCGCATATGGCCCATGAGGCTAAAGGCGACTTGAATGAAGTAATTGCCCGCCCCTGCCCGATCCAACAGCGAACCAAAGAGTACAAAGAGGAACACAAAGGAGGTCGACACCCCGAGCGCGATGCCAAAGACGCCTTCGGTGGTGATCCACTGGTGGTTCACGATCTCGCTCAGGCTGTTGCCCTTATGCGCGATGATGCTGGGCATATAGGGGCCAAGCACGGTGTAGAAAAGAAAGACGCTCGCCACGATCATCAGCGCCGGACCAAGGGCGCGGCGGGTGGCTTCGAGCAGGATTAACAGTCCGGTAACCCCTGCGATATAGTCTGGCAGGATCGGCGCGCCGACGCGGTTGGCGATATCACGGTAAAAGATAAAGAGGTACAACGCGCAGAATGTACCAACGATGGCCAAGGCCCATTCCCAGATCGGAATGCGGTTCTTGGGCGAGCCGAGCAACACTGTCGCGATCACAAAAGCGGCGGGGATCGGAATCCACCAGATAGCGGTGGAATCCTTGGTACTCGCCATAAAGAGCGCGGCGAGCACGATGGGAACGATCACGCCAAGTGCCACCTGAAAACTGGTGCGTGTGGCCGGGAAAACCATAATGCCAAGGAAAACGGCAAAGCCCAGGTGGATAGAGCGGGCCAACGTGTCATTGAACAGACCGAAGGGCGATGCGATGTAGAGTTGAAACAGTGACCAAGCCAGCGCGACGAGCAACAGCAAAGTGCCCATAAACCCGGCGACAGAGCGTCCGCCGGTATCAGAAGAAGCGACAAGTTCGTCCAGTTCCGCTTGGCTTAACCCGCCTCGGTCACCGGTCGCGGCGGTTTCGACGGCCGCCGCCTGTTGCTGGTCCTTCTCTGACATATCGTCCCCCTGTCAGCCCCGTCTTAAGACGGGTGCTTATATTGTTCTTCCTCGGGTCTCTGACGGCAGCGTACCGCCGCCAGAGCTATCATGTCACGGATAGATTACTCGAGCCAACCTTGCTCTTTGTAATACTTCTCTGCACCGGGGTGCAGCGGCGCGGAGAGACCGCCAGAGATCATTTCTTCTTCGGTCAGGTTTTCAAAGGCCGGGTGCAGACGCTTGAAACGGTCGAAGTTGTCGAACACGGCTTTCACAACCTGATAGACCACATCGTCTTCCACATCGGCGGAGGTCACGAATGTCGCTTTCACGCCGAAGGTTTTCACGTCTTCGTCGGTGCCCTTGTACATGCCGCCCGGCACGGTGGCCTCGGCATAGTAGGGGTTGTCGTCGATCAGACCTTGGATCGCGTCACCTTCAACGGGGATCAGCTTGGCGTCGATGGTCGACACGGCTTCTTGGATGGAGCCATTGGGGTGGCCCACGGTGTAGATGATCGCGTCAACTTTGTTGTCGCCCAGAGCAGCAGCTTGCTCTGCGGGCTTCAATTCGGAGGCCAGCGCGAAATCGTCCAGCGTCCAGCCTTTGGCGTCCATCACGACTTCCATGGTGGCGCGCTGACCGGAACCGGGGTTGCCGATGTTGACGCGCTTACCTTTGAGGTCGTCAAAAGTCTCGATACCGCTGTCGGCACGGGCGATCACGTTGAACGGCTCACCATGCACAGAGAAGACCGCGCGCAGGTTGTCGAACTTGTCGCCTTCGAACTGCGAAGAACCGTTGTAAGCGTGGAACTGCCAGTCGGACTGGGCCACGCCCATGTCCATATCGCCTGCCTTGATCGCGTTGATGTTGGCGATGGACCCGCCGGTCGACGGCGCAGTGCATTTCAGGTTGTGATCCGCGGTGCCGCGGTTCACCAAACGGCAGATCGACTGGCCGACGACGAAGTAAACGCCCGTCTGGCCACCGGTGCCGATGGTGATGAACTTTTCCTGAGCCATGGCCGCAGTGCCGGCCACCATGGCACCGGTCATCGCGAGCATTTTGAACATTTTCATAAGATGTCTCCCATTGTTATATTGGCGATCCCCCCTTTAGGCGGACGCCATTGCATGCACAAGTAGAGCGCCAGGACGATTATGCAATTGAACCGCCGAGGGAAATTCCACTTTGCGTGGAGGGCCAGATGCCAGCCGCGCCCGCAGTGCGGGAATCTCACCACTACGTTAGGACGCTTTTTCTTTTCAATCAATCGGCCCGTTATCCTGCGGCCAAAGACAAGTCCGGCAACACCGGCGCGGCCGCGATCAACGCTTGGGTATAAGGATGCTGTGGCGCGTCGAAAACCTGCCCAGTTTCGCCCGCTTCGACGATCTGCCCAGATTTCATGACCAAGACCCGATCTGTCACGCTGCGCACCACCGATAGATCATGCGAGATAAAGAGGTAGGTCAGGTCGTAATGACTACAAAGGTCGGCCAGCAGATCGAGAATCTGCGCCCGAACAGACACATCAAGCGCACTTACGGCCTCATCAAAGAGGATCAACTCTGGCCGGATGATTAGGGCGCGGGCAATGGCGATCCGCTGGCGCTGGCCGCCGGAGAACTCATGGATGTATTTCCGTGCGTCTTTGGGTGTAAGCCCTACAGCGGTCAGTGCTTCATCAATGGCGCGGGTCCGTTCGGCCCCCTGCGGTGCGTTGTCGAGCAGATGAAAAGGCTCAGTCACCAGCCGGTCCACACGGTGGCGCGGGTTAAAACTGCCGAAGGGATCTTGGAACACCACTTGCAATTTGCGCCGCACGTCGAGGTTGGGCTTCGTACCTGTAAAGACAGGTTGCCCATCCAACAGGATGCTCCCTTCTTGCACGGGCTCAAGACCCAAGATTGCCCGCGTTAGGGTCGATTTTCCGCAACCGGACTCACCAACCAGCCCCAGACGCTCGCCTCGGTTAAGCGTAAAGCTGACGTTATCTACGGCGCGAAAATGTCCCGGCTGGCCAAAGAGCGTTTTGCGCGGCAGGCGGTAATCACGACAGACGTCTTTGACCTCCAGCAAAGGCATAGGCGCCGGTGCTTCTGGCAGGTCGACCTCATGACGCGAAGCCTCAAACAGCATTTTCGTATAGGGATGACGCATGTCGCGCAGAAGGCTTTGCGTTTCACCTTGCTCGACGATCTGACCTTTGCGCATAACGACAATGCGGTCGGCCATATCTGCGACGACAGCGAGGTCATGTGTGATCATCAACAGCCCCATCCCATCTTCCCGGGCCAAGCGGGTGAGCAGTTTCAGGATCTGTGCCTGTGTGGTGACATCCAAGGCGGTCGTCGGCTCATCAGCAATCAGCAGACGGGGGCGCAGGGCGATGGCAATCGCGATGACCACGCGCTGGCGCTGCCCACCGCTAAGTTCATGCGGATAGCGCGAGAGGGGGAAACGGTCTTGCGGCAGTCCGACGCGGGCTAACGTATCGGCAGCACGGGCCTCTGCCTCAGCGCGCGATACACTCGGTTCATGCACGCGGATGGTTTCAGCCACTTGACGGCCAATGGTCTGCACCGGGTTCAGCGCGGTCATCGGCTCTTGAAATACCATGCCGATGTCATTGCCACGGACACCGCAAAGCGCAGCTTCGCTCATCTGTGTCAGGTCGTCATCGCCCAACATAACGTGGCCGCTGGTCGTCGTGCCTTTGGGCAACAGCTGCATCGCGGCTAGCGCGGTCATTGATTTGCCTGAGCCGCTTTCGCCGGTCACCGCTACGATTTCTCCCGGCGCGACAGAGAAGGTGACACCGTCCAGAATGCGCAGCCCATGGATCGACAGCGATAAGTTGGAAACACTTAACAACGTCATGTGCGTGCCACCCTCAATCGCGGGTCAAGCAGATCGCGCAATCCGTCGCCCATCAGGTTCAGCCCCAGCACCGTGAGGATGATCGCGAAACCGGGCATTAACGCCATATGCGGCGCAATGCTCACCATCGTCTGCGCATCAGCCAGCATCCGCCCCCAAGAGGGCAAGGGCGGCTGTGCGCCAAGGCCGACATAGCTCAGCCCCGCTTCGGCAAGGATACCGAGCGAGAACTGAATGGTCCCCTGCACGATCAACAGATTGGCAACATTGGGCAGGATATGCTCCGCTGAAATACGCGCGGCAGATTTGCCTGCAACCCGCGCGGCAAGGATGAACTCGCGCTGCCAAAGCGACAGGGCTGCACCGCGGGTGATCCGCGCAAAGACGGGAATGTTAAAGATACCGATGGCAATGATCGCATTGATCGCTCCGGCACCGAACACCGCTGTGATCAAGATGGCGATAACGATGGCCGGAAACGCGAAAACCAGATCATTGCCGCGCATGATGACCTCATCCACAAGGCTCCCGCGCCGCGCAGCCGCCCAAAGCCCCAGCGGCACACCCGCCCCCATGCCGATCCCCACCGCCACCAAAGCCACGGCGATGGAGGTACGCGCACCGACCATGATCATGCTCAAAATATCGCGCCCGAAGTGGTCTGTCCCCATGGGGTGGGCCAACGAAGGCCCGCGCAGCTTATTCGCGATGTCGAGCCCGGCATAGTCATAAGGCGTCCAGACAAAGGAGATCAGCGCGGCCAAGAGAAAGATCGACGTCAGCGCGGCACCAAGTAGCAGATTGCGATTCATGTGCGCGCCCTCAGCCGAGGGTCGACGGCGCCATAGGCCAGATCAACGAGGAAGTTCACCAAGATTACCGAAAAGACCAAGAGCATCACGACCGACTCGACCACGATCAGATCCCGCGCCGAGATTGACTGAAACACCAGACGCCCAAGGCCCGGCAGGTAAAAGACTTGCTCGATAATAATCGACCCAGCCAGCAGGAAAGAGAACTGCAAGCCGATGATCGTCAGCACCGGAATCAGCGCATTGCGAAGCCCATGTCGCCAAAGTGCCTGTCGCGCGGTCAGCCCCTTGGCCCGCGCGGTCCGCATGAAATCTTCGTCTAACACATCCAGCAAGGCCGAGCGCATGACCCGCGCAAGGATCGCCGCCTGCGGCAAAGCCAGCGCAATCGCAGGCAAGGTCAGCGCGTGCAACCCAGCAAAGAGGCCTTTGTCCCAACCGACAAAACCGCCCGCTGAGAACCAGCGCAGATTGATTGAGAAGATCAGCACGAGGATCATCGCAAACCAGAAGTTCGGCACCGCCACCCCCAGTTGCGTGGCCCCCATGACCCCAACATCACCCGCTTGTCCCCGGCGTGAGGCTGCAAAGATACCTGCCGGGAACGCAACAAGGATCGACAGCGCCAGCGCATAGAGCGCCAAAGGCACGGAGACCCACAGCCGATCTCCGATCATTTCAGTGACTGGTGTGCGATAGGTGTAAGAGGTGCCAAAATCCCCCTGTAGCATGCCGCTGACCCATTCGAGATACCGTTCCGGCCGCGACTGATCGAGCCCCAGTTCAGACCGCAATGCCGCCAGTGTTTCAGGCTGGGCGTTCAGGCCTAGCATAAAGGATGCCGGATCGCCCGGTGCCACTTCGATCACGACGAAAATCACCAGCGAGGCAACGGCCAGACTGATGAGCAATGAGAGAAATCGTTTCGTCGCATATCGTAGCATGGCGCGACGTTAGGCGGCGCGGCTCAGAGGGTCCAGAGGGGACGATAACTTTGACCAGTGTCGCGAGGCGCATGGGACACAATTGTGCTGTCACGGCGGCGTGAGCCAAAGATCGCCCAGATTTTAACAAACAACTCCAACCTGTTAGTCATTTTTCCGGACACCGTACCTTCATTCACAAAATGTGTTGGGAACCAACCACCGATGACCGGGTTGTGCTGGGGAGAACAGCGAAACAGGAGAAAAAGAATGAAAACGACACTGAAAACACTTGCGATCGCCGGCCTTACGGGCACCGTTTCCGCACCCGCCTTTGCCGCAGCGCACCTGGACATGGCAACCATGACCTGCGCGCAGTATAAAGAATTGAGCGATGCAGATAAAATGGAAGTCGCATCGATGGCAATCGCCGAGCTGGAAACCAGCGACAGCGAAGGTTCCCTGATCACAGAGACCAAAAACGACGGCACCGAGCCGAGCGACACGACCGCTGCTGAGGCCACCGATGCCGAAGAGACCGAAGATTCGTTGATCGACAACACGAAAGCTGTCGAAGACTCTGAAGAAGCCGACGAAATGGCTGATACCGAGATGGAGCAGGAGATGGAAGATTTCGCCGTCGTCTGCGACCAGAACCCTGACGCATTGGTCAGCGAAGCTGCTGCGGGCCTGCGCGGCAAAAACTGATAGTCAATCTATTTGACGACGAAGGGCGCGCTATCCAGCGCGCCCTTTTTTTGTGCTAAGCCTGAGAAATTATTCAGCCCAGCGAACTGCCGTTAGATCGGTGGCCTGCGTTGGCGCATTGGTCCACAGGCCTTGCACTTCTGCTTTGGCGATGGTCGGAAAGGCCAGCTGAAACAAATAGCCATTCACGTAATCCTCAGCGATTATCGTCTGCGCCTTGGCAAGCATATCGCTGCGCTGCGCCGGGTCGGCGGTTTTGTTGAACTCGGCCATCAGAGCCTGAAACTCAGGGTTGTCATACTGAAAATAGTAATCCGGATTGGCATAGACGCCGATATCCATAGGTTCGGTATGGCTTACGATAGACAGGCCGAAATTCTTGCCTTTGAACACGGTCTCCAACCACTGCGCCCATTCGACATTGGTGATCTGCGCTTTGATGCCTACCTCCGCCAATTGCGCAGCAATGATCTCTCCGCCACGGCGGGCATAGGACGGTGGGGGCAGGTGCAGGGTTGTTTCAAATCCATCTTCAAAACCGGCTTCGGCCAAAAGCGCTTTCGCCTTTTCGGGGTCATAGTCGCTCATCTCGGTCAGATCGACATAGTCCGGGTTGTGCGGTGCAAAGTGAGTGCCGATTGGGGTTCCGTACCCAAACATCGCACCGTCAATAATCGCCTGCCGGTCAATGGCATGGGCCACGGCCTCCCGCACTTTGATATCATCAAAAGGCGCCTGCTTGTTGTTCATCGACAGGATGGTCTCACCTTCGGTCGAGCCGATTAAGACTTGAAACCGTGGGTCCGCCTCAAACTGCGGGATGTTTTCTGGGGCGGGAAAACCGGCGAAAACATCGACATCTTCTGCCATGACGGCGGCAAAGGCAGCGGTGGGGTCTGAGATGAACTTGAACGTCGCACCGGTTAACGCAGGCGCCTCCCCCCAATAATTGTCGTAGCGCGAGAGCGTAATCTTGTCGCCTTGGCTCCAGTCGTCAAATTTGAATGGGCCGGTCCCAATGGGCGTTTGTTTGATCCCCTCAATACTCTCGGGCGCGACGATCACTGCATCACCCCATGCCAGATTGAACAGCATATTGCCGTTCGGTTCGCTCAAGGTAATTTCCACGGTCTGGGGGTCGGTGACCTTCACCTCTGAGATAGAGGAATAGAGCGCCTTTTGCGCATTTGCACTATCTTCGGCGTTGATCCGGTCGAGCGTGAATTTCACATCTTCGGCGTCCATTGTGGTGCCATCGTGGAATGTGACGCCTTCGCGCAGTTTGAACGTGTAGGTCAGCCCGTCCTCGGAAATATCCCAAGATGCAGCCAGCCCCGGCACGACGGAGCCGTCCCCCATGAAACGGGTAAGACCTTCGAAAACGTTCGAATAAAGCACCGAGTCAATCGCCCCGGCCGCCGCAGAGGTTGGATCAAGATGCGGTGGCTCAAGCTGTAGGGCGACGGTGATATCGTCTTTGGCCCAAGCGCCAGTGGCGGCAATGGCCAAGGCAACGGCTGCCCCCCCGGTCATCAGGCTTTTGAAACGGTTCATGATTTGCTCCCAAGTTGTCGTGTTTTTTCGAAGGCTAGCCAAAAGCTGTGGGCGGCGCCAGCGTTCGTTGCCAAGCGCAGTTAAGGAGGGTATCGCCCGGCCTTTGCAATGGCGCTCGCTGACCGGCGAGATCGTGACGACAGGAGAAGACCATGGCGACGCTTGGTATCGATTTCGGAACTTCCAACACTGCCGCTGGTATCGCACCGGACGGGGTCCCACGTCTCATTGCATTGGAAGCCGATGCGCAGACGCTACCAACTGCGGTCTTTTTTGATGCCGAGGCCAAAGAGATGCTTCTGGGCGCGGCAGCGTCAGAGGCTTTGCTTGCCGGAGCCGAGGGGCGTTATATGCGCGGCTTAAAGAGTTTGCTCGGCACCAGTCTCATGCGCGAGAAACGCCTGCTTTTGGCTGAGCGCTTGGATTTTATCGACATTGTCGCGCGCTTTCTTGCAAGGGTGAAGGACCGGGCCGAGGCGGCGACGGGTCAACAGTTTACCGCAGCGCTTTCAGGACGCCCGGTGCGGTTTCATTCCGCCAATGACAGGCGTGATGCGCAGGCGCTCGAAGATTTGCGCGAAGCCTATGCTCGGGCGGGGTTTGACCGGGTGGATTTCATGAATGAGCCCGAAGCCGCAGCGCTGGC
This sequence comes from Sulfitobacter maritimus, assembly GCF_013346665.1. GTDB lineage: Bacteria > Pseudomonadota > Alphaproteobacteria > Rhodobacterales > Rhodobacteraceae > Sulfitobacter > Sulfitobacter maritimus. The sequence goes on along the minus strand of NZ_JABVBB010000038.1, from coordinate 473,172 downwards.
CAACCGCCAAGCCCTGCGCCCCGGGGATTTGGGTCTGGTGGTCGACATCGGCGGCGGCACATCGGATTTCACACTTTTCCGCCAAGGCGGCACTGACGAGATCGACATTCTGGCCAGTTATGGAATCCGGTTGGGCGGCACCGATTTTGACCGGTCTTTGTCGATTGGCCGGGTGATGCCGCAATTGGGTATGGGCAGCGAAATCCGGCATAGCTTTGGCGACGGCACCCATCTTGCGCCCAATGCGATTTTCAATGACCTCGCGACCTGGGCCAAGATACCTTTCCTCTACGGGCCAGAGACACGGCGCGCCGCGGCGGATCTGCTGAAATACGCAGAGCACCCCAAGAGGTTGGCGCGCTTGGTCAAAGTGTTGGACGAAGAACTGGGCCATGATCTGGCCTTTGCGGTTGAGGCCGGAAAAATCCGCGCGAATGAGGCCGAGGGCGAGGCAGAGCCGGTTATAGATGTCTCAATGTTAAAACCCCGCGCAACCCTGCCCTTGCCCCGCGACTGGGTGCGCAAACGGCTTGATCCACTGGCCCAGCAGATCGGCATGGCGGCGGAAACGACTTTGCAAAAAGCGGAGATAGACCCGGCGGCGGTGGATCGTTTGATCTTTGTCGGCGGGTCCAGCCTTATGCAGGTGGTTGAGGCTGCTCTGCGCGAACGGTTCCCCCGTGCTGAATTGCATCGCGGGGCGGCATTAACGGCGATTGTGGAAGGGTTGGCGCTGTGCAGTTCGATGGATGTGCGGGGCTAACCGCAAATGTCCCGCCCGGGGAGAGGGCGGGATGCGGTATTTTTAAAAGGATGAAGATAGGGCGGTAGCGCTCGGTCTTGGACGCGGGATGTGCCGCAACGGTTAGGCTTGGGGCAGGAGCAGGGATTCGAGCGCGGCGGCCATGACTTTGGCGGAATCCATCATATCGTCGATACCAATGTATTCGTCGGGTTTATGCGCCAACTCCAAAATGCCGGGGCCATACGCGATGCAGTTTTTGAGCTTGCCGATCCTGTCGATGTGCTTTTGGTCATAAGTGCCAGGGGAGGCGACATATTCCGCTGTTTTGCCCATAACATCCTGAATCGCGCGGGAAACGGTTTGTACCACTGGCGCTTCGCGGTCGGTCATTGAGGGCAGCACGGCGTTGAGTTCGGTCAAGGTGTAGTCAAAATCCAGCCGGCTGGCGCGGAGGCCTTCGAGCAGGTCGGTCACCTCGTTGCGCACTTGGTCGAGCGGCTCTTCTGCTAAGAACCGTCTGTCGATCACAATGCGGCAGGAATCGGGGACGCAATGGGCAGGCAGACCGTCGAAATCTTCGGCCTGCTCGGCTTGGCCGCCATGGATTGAGTTGATGTTCATGGTCGAGGACCGCGCGCCCTCGGGGACAACGGGCATATCGGTGTGCCGTGCGGCCATGGCGGGGAAGAGCTTGTCTTCGAATTCATGCAGCACCGCGCCCATATGGCGCACGGCGCAGTCACCCAGAAAAGGCATGGAGCCGTGGGCGATCTCACCTTTGGTTTCGATCTCGGCCCACCAGCCACCGCGGTGGCCAAGGCAAATGCGGTCTTTGTGCAGCGGTTCGGGAATGATGACGTGCTGCACCTTGGTGGGATTAAAGAACCCCTGCTCCGCCAGATAGGCTACGCCGCCGTAACCGCCGGATTCCTCATCCGCGGTGCCAGAGATTTCAATCGCGCCTTCAAAATCGGGATGTGTTTCGATGAAGGCTTCGGCGGCGATGATAGATGCGGCCAGTCCGCCCTTCATGTCACAGGTGCCGCGCCCATAGATCTTGCCGTCAGAGATTTCGGCACCGAAAGGATCGAAAGTCCAGCCTGCGCCAACTTCGACCACGTCAGTGTGGCTGTTGAAATGAACGCATTCCCCGCTGCGCACGCCCTCTCGGCGGGCGATGATGTTCCAACGAGGGTATTTCTCGCTGTCACCGGGGGTGCCATGGGCGCGGATCAACTGTGTCTCAAACCCATGCGTTGACAGGCGGCGGTCAAGATATTCGCAGATCGCCAGATAATCTTGCCCGGGTGGGTTGAGGGTCGGGATCCGGATGAGATCTTGGGTCAGCGCGATCAGGTCGTCACGCTTGGCATCGATGGCGGATGAGGTTCTACTGGTCATGGGGCGCATGTTTGATCGGCTTTGCGGGATTAGCAAGACCCTCGCATCGAAATCACTGAAACAGATGGGATAAGTGCCCTGTGCGAGAGTGACAGTACGGCTCCGCCTGACCTTTTTTCTGTCAGATGTCTCAGTCCGCGCTAAGTTTCTCTTGTCCATATATTCAGGAAAAACGCATGGCCCCTTTGATCCGGAACAAACCCCCGCAGTCCGCCGTGTCGGAAGCCGCCGAGGAACGTTCTGTCAGCAACGCGGCGGCGCTGTCGCCTAAGCTGATCTATGAAGTGATCCGGCGCGAAGGGCGCAATGAGCTTAACCGCACCAACCGCTCTGTGATCTGGTCCGGTATCTCTGCGGGTATGCTGATCAGTCTTTCGGTGCTGGGGGAGGCGATCTTTCGTACCTATCTGCCGGAAGCAGGGTGGCGGTATCTGGTTGAAAATATCGGCTATTCGCTTGGTTTTATTGCGGTGATCATGGGGCGGATGCAGCTTTTCACCGAGAACACGATCACTACCGTCTTGCCGCTCATGCAGGAACGCAGCTTGGGTATTTTGGCCAGCGTCGCCCGACTTTGGACCGTGGTGTTAAGCGCCAACGTCGTCGGGGCATTCGGGGCTGCCGCGCTTTTCATTTTCACGCCCGCGATCCCGGCAGAGGTTTTGCCGGCCATGATTGCGCTGTCGGAACATGCGACAGGAATGGAGCCCATCGAAGGGTTTTGGCGCGGCATTCCTGCGGGGGTGATTGTGGCGCTGATCGTCTGGATGCTGCCTGAGGCCGATGAGGCGGCATTTTTTTTAATCTTAACCTTCACTTGGCTGATCGCCGCGGGGGATTTCACCCATATTGTCGCAGGGTCCGTAGAGATGGCTGTGCTGGTGCTTAACGGCAGCCTTGGCGGGATGCAGGCGATTTTTGGGTTCTTCTTGCCGGTGCTTCTGGGCAACATTATCGGCGGGACGCTGATCTTCACCCTTGTAGCTTGGGGGCAGGTTCGCGACGATGTGGAAGAGAGTGAAGATTAGGTTTTCGCCCCTCCGACCGGCTTGGATAGAAAAGGGTTCTCTTTGATACAACGCCGCCTTCCGTCACGCCCGGCGATCTACTGGGATGCTTTCAAAGCCAGTCTGACACAGGCGTCAGAAGCCAATCTTGCGCTTATCTCGGCCGGGGTGGCGTTTTTCGCCATGCTATCGCTCTTTCCGGCTTTGGCGGCGTTGATTGCTCTGCTTGGGCTGATCTCGGACCCGGCCGTGGCGATCGCCCAGTTAGAGGAAGTGCGCAGCCTTTTGCCTAATGATGTCTATGATATCCTGTATTCGCAGGTCACAGGACTGGTGACGGCGCGTGCGGATACGTTGGGTTGGGCAGGGGTCGTGTCTTTGCTGGTGGCGCTCTGGTCGGCGCGTGCCGGGGTCGGTGCGATGGTGATTGGGCTGAATACGGTTTACGGCGAGCGGAACCGCAAGATTGCGCGGCATTATGCGCATGCTTTGCTGTTGACGCTGAGCCTTGTTGCCGTGGGGATCGTGGCCTTGTTGACCGTGGTGGTGGCGCCCATTGTCCTGAGCTTTCTGCCGCTCGGGCCACTGGCTGTTGCGGTAGCTGATTTGCTGCGTTGGACGGTGGCTGTGGTGGTGCTTTTCGCGGGCGTTGGTGTGCTCTACCGATTTGGTCCCAACCGCCGTGCAGCGCGGATCGCGTGGCTGAGCAGCGGGGCCGTTTTGGCGGTTTTGTCTTGGGCAGCCGTCTCTGTAGGGTTTTCCTACTATGTGGCGAACTTTGGCAATTACAATCAGGTGTATGGCTCTATCGGGGCGGTGATCGCGATGTTGGTCTGGCTTTGGATCAGTAGTTTTCTCATCCTCTTTGGTGCATCACTAAACGCCCAGATCGAACGGCGCACCCGGCCTGACAGCACCGTTGGCCCTCCCAAACCCCGCGGTCAGCGGGGGGCCGAGGCGGCGGATACTTGGATCAAGCTGGAACACGACTGAGAGCGACTACATCAAAGGGCGCTTTTGGCGCTGTCCCGGCGTTGTCAGCGCTTCTTTGGCCAAGGCTTCGACACTGTTGATTTGCAAGACCCCGTCTGCCCAAGACAGCAATTGCCGTTCCCTAAGCGCGGCGATTTTTTTGTTGGTATGCACCAGCGACAGGCCAAGCGCATCAGCCAGATCGCGCTGCGTATAGGGCAGTGGCATTTGATTGTGCGTGACCATGCCAAGTGATTGGCCGCGCTCGAAAATCTTGAGCAAGGCCCAAGCGATCGCCTGCGAAGCGGTGCGCTGGCCAATGGTGGCGAGCACTTCGCCCATGAAGTGCTCTTCGATAGCGGCAAGCCAGGTGATGTCAAAGGCGCGTTCGGGGTGGGATTTGAAAAAGCTATAGAACTCACTGCGGTTAAAAACGCAGAGCCGCATATGGGTTCGTGCCTCAACCGAATGGCCCATCTCGCCCATCACACCGGCCTGCAAGCCGATAAAATCGCCCGGAAACACGAAATTGATGACCTGCCGCTTGCCGTTTTCCAAGGTCTTATCGCGGATGCCCATGCCGGATAGTGCGGTGTAAAGCTGGGGAGCGTTTGACCCTTCCAAAAGGATCGGAGTGCCGGGCTCGACCGTCAGCTCACCAGATTTGAACTTCTCCATGAACATAAGTTCTTCTTTGGTCATGGGCAGGAAAGCTTCTTTGCGCTGCAACGGACAATAGCGGCATTGTGTCGGCATTGGTTAAATCTGCCCTTCTATGTCATAGTTTAATGCGCGGCCTGTGCGAGCAGCCTAGACAGATACTTTTAACCCCCGGGGGAAGAGCCATGTCTATCCTGATCTACGAACCGGACCCAGTGGTATGTTCGGATATCAACGAAACTCTTTCCGCCGCGTATCCGCAATGCAAAATTGACGTTCTCGATGCTTTCGACATTTCCCGCATCGTCGATAAGATCAGTGAAATCGGCGTGGCCGTGTTCTCTGTTACCCAAGAAGAGATCCAGCAGTGGCTGCCCGAACTGCGCAATCTGCGGGCTTGGTTCCCGGTTGTGCTGATCGTGGACGACACGCCGCACACAGTTGAGGCGGCAGCGGGTCTCGACTATGTGGCCCGCCCATTTTCCAGCAACACTTTGCTATCGACTATCAGCGACGTGCTTTCTGGCCAGCGGTGATCCCGGCGAGAAAGGCCATGACGAGGCTCTTTGCGCCCTCATGTTCGGGCGGATTAGGGCTGCTCGCCGCAGGTCTTGAGGGCGCAGCACCGTCACGCGGACTGGCAAGCGCCAGCATAAGAAAGCCGACACCAAGATAGAGCGCGCCCAAGATCAGGGCTGCGGTCAGTGCAGAGGCAATAGTGACAAGAAAAAGCCATGCGGCGAGCGTCAGAAACAACAGGCCGATTAAAAGCATGATCGCCGCGCCGACACTCAGCATGGCTGTCCGCGCGGCCCGTCTAACCGAGCCGCGCAGATGTTGCATAACGCTCGCAAGCATCAGCGACGCGCCGTTATGATACCGACGAGAAAGCCCAAACCAGCAGCAATTCCAAGCGCGGTTCCGGGTTGCGTTTGAAGAAACTCTTCGGCCTGCTTTTGCGCTTCCATCGCTTTGAGGCGCCCGGCGTCAGACAAGTCTTGCGCTGCGCCGCGTGCTGTGTCGCGCACCTCTTCGGACTTCGCTTTGCCGTATTCTCCCAACGTCTCTGTCAAAGACGCGATGTCTTTTTTCAGAAGCGTGATTTGATCCGAAAGTTCTTCGAGTGTGATCTGACTGCCGTTCGCGTTGGGGGTCTTAGCCATGAGGAAGGCTCCTGCTGGGTGATTTGATTTGGCCTAGGCGGGCCTTTTCATAGTTTTACCCCGCGCGGCGGGCGCGCGGGGGGCCTTATGGGCACTGCAACGATTGCAGATTGCCTCGCCTTCAGATCAGGCGTTGAGCGTTTCTGTGGAGGAGAAGAACATCGCCTGCGACACGGCGGAGACGACCTGATCAACCGAGTAGGGTTTGGAGATCAAGAACGCCGGCTCAGGTTTATCGCCGGTCAGCAGACGCTCGGGGAAGGCCGTGATAAAGATCACAGGGCGCATGCCAAGTTCCTGCAGCAGATCGTTGACCGCGTCGATGCCCGAGGAGTTGTCGGCAAGCTGGATGTCCGCGAGGATCAGATCAGGTACATCGGCCTTGCCCAGTTTCACCGCTTCGTCGCGGGTGCGGGCGATGCCGGTGACCCGGTGACCCATATCTGCAACGATGGATTCAATGTCCATCGCGATGATCGCTTCGTCCTCGATGATCATCACCGATCCCGACGTGCTATCGGCCATCTCACGGTGGGCGATCTGAATCAGCTCATCGGCTTCTTCCTTGTCCACCCCAATGATCGCCGCGATTTGCTCGTGAGAGAACCCTTCGATCGTGTGCAACAAAAGCGCCTCACGGCTGTTATTGGTCAGGCTGGCTAGGTGGCGCTGCGCCTTGGCCCGCGGGCCGCTCTCGCCTTCCTCGACCGGGGCGCCTGCGCTCGCCCAAATACCGTAGAGAACCTTGAACAAACCGGTCTTTGTATCCACACCGTCAAGCACCGAGCGATCCACCAAAATAGCCTCCAGCGCGGCAGCAGCGAAAGTGTCGCCGCTGGTCTGGCTACCTGTCATCGCCCGCGCGAACCGGCGAAGATAGGGGATGTTCGCGCCCAGTTCATCGCTGATGCTGGTCTTTTGTGTCGCATCGTTCATTTAGTCGGATCCTTTTTAACTTTTCTTGGAACCAAACACCCAGACATTGTGTTTGGTTCCAGTATGCGTACATAATTATTCAAACGGGACGACGATGCCAGAGGTGATGTTAGTGAACTCAGGAAACAACGACGAGCGCGAGCGCGTTATTGATGACAACCTCAAGCGGGTTTTCGAAGAGACGCTCGAAGAAGGCATCCCTGATCGCTTTAAAGAGCTGCTTCAAAAGCTGAAGGAACAGGACTCAGAAAAAGGATCGTCATAATGAACCGTTCCGATCCGCGCGATGAGCTGGTAGAGCATCTGCCGGCCATGCGGGCCTTTGCCATCAGCCTTACGCGAAATGGTGCCACGGCAGATGACATGGTGCAGGATACACTTGTAAAAGCTTGGACCAATATCGACAAATTTGAAGTCGGCACAAACATGCGTGCATGGCTGTTCACCATTCTGCGCAATACCTACTACTCGTCCCGTCGTAAGGCCAAGCGCGAAGTCTCTGATGTAGATGGTGTTCTGACAGATGGCTTGGCCGAGAAGCCGGCTCATGATGGCCACATGCAGATGACCGATTTCCGCAAAGCACTGGCTTTGTTGAAAGACGAGCAGCGCGAAGCCCTGCTTTTGGTTGGCGCTTCCGGGTTTTCCTATGAGGAAGCGGCCGATATGTGTGGCGTTGCAGTGGGCACGATCAAAAGCCGGACTAACCGCGCGCGCGCCCGTCTGGCAGAGCTTTTGGGTCACCATGATGACGAGTCACTGGAGATGACAGATGACGCCACTATGTCTGTCCTATCTGCATCAAAGGTATCTTCTTTCTAGACATGACTTCTGGCTTTTTCAGCGGTGACTTGATGCGCGGGCTGACGATCCGCGTATTGCTGTTTTTGTCCCTCGCGCTCTTGCCCATCGGCTTGATCGCGGTGGTGCAAACGCGGCAAATCGCTGACCAAAGTCGCGAAAGTGCTGAATTGTCCCTGATTGCTGTAACGGAGCAGGCATCTTCCGCTGAGCGTCAGGTCATTCAAGAAGCCTTTGGGGCCGCCGAAGCCCTAACATCTATCGTCCGCTTACGGCGCGATGACCCGCAGGAATGTACGGATTTTCTCCGCGAGTATAAGCAGGCCTCTGACATATACTCTTTGGTGGGGTTTATCGGCCTCGACGGGCGGATGACATGCTCCTCCACCGGACAAGAGCATGATTTTTCTGAGGTCGATAACTTCAAACAACTGCTGAAGAACCCGGTACGCCGCGCCATGCCAGTTATGCAAGGCGAGGTAAGCAAGCAGGTCGTTACACTGATCAATGCGCCCGTTTATGAAAATAGGGAATTGATCGGTTTTATGTCCCTCAGCATCCCGCAAGATGCCATCAATGCGGTCCGTGAAAACCCGGACAAATACAGCAACGTCGCGATGATGACGGTGAACAAGATGGGGCATATCCTCACCACCGAGAATGGGCTGGAAACGGCGAAACAAGAGTACCCCGCCGACGTGGCACTGCCGCTGCTGACCACCAAAGAGTCGAGCGTTTTCCTGTCTAAGAACGCGGTCGGCACAGACCGCGCCTATGCTATTGTTCCCATTGTCCCAGAGACGGTCTATGCGCTCAGCGTTTGGCCGCGTGACACCCCCTTCCTTGATACCGGCGTCTCCACCCGGCTAAGCGCGTTGCTGCCGATTGTGATGTGGGTCGCGAGCCTAATCGTCGCGTTTTGGGCGTTGAACCGGTTGGCGATCAATCACATTCGCAAGCTTGGCCGGCAGATGCGGCGCTTCGCGCTAAACCGGACCCTGCCACGCGGCACGCTTGGGCCATCAGTCCCGACGGAGCTGGTGGAGATGGAAGCGGCGTTTATCGGCATGGCAGAGTCGATCCTGCGCGATGAAGCCACCCTTGAAGACAGCCTGCGGCAGAAGAACATTTTGCTGAAAGAGGTCCACCACCGGGTCAAAAATAACCTGCAACTTATCTCTTCGATTATGAACATGCAGATCAGGCAGGCAAAAAGTGAAGACGCGCGGTTTGTGTTACGTCGTCTCCAAGAACGCATCCTGAGCCTCGCCACGGTTCACAAGAACCTCTACCAAAACGATGATCTGGTACGGGTCGATGCGAGCGAACTGCTGCGCGAAATCGTTAACCAGAGCCTTTCGATTGGACTGCCTTCCGGCGGCGGCGTGCAGGTTGATCAGAATTACGAAACCATTGAGATCGACGCTGACGATGCAGCCCCCCTGACGTTGCTGGTGTCCGAAGCGGTGACCAATGCGTTGAAATATGTCTCTACCGTCGCGCCCGGCACTGGCTTCATTTCGCTAAAACTGAGCTACACCGGGCCTGAACAGGCGATGCTGGAAGTGCGCAATACAATCGGCAACCCGGAGGAAGTGCAAACTGGCACTGGTCTCGGGTCTCGTCTGATCCTTGCCTTTACCCGACAGTTAAACGGGCAGGTCGAGATTGAAACTCGCGATGGTGTCTATGAAATGCGGGTCAACTTCCCTGTGCCGACAGACAGCAAGATGGTTTACGATTACTAAACGCCTATCTGCGAAACTTTGCCGAGAATGCGGCGTTTGGGTAACATGGCTGTGTTGCCGAAATTTTTGTCGGAACCCTTTGCGAGGCGTGCAGTTGAGACCCTGAAACGCACATTGGAAAGGATATGGAGATGACCACGGAGCTCTTTCTCAGCGGCCTGACTATCCTGACCTTGGCAGCAGTCATTATTCTGGCCCTGACGACGGGCCGAAGGGAACTTCATGAAGAAGAAGACCGCGCCGGAACAAACGAACGGCAACCGGAAACGCAAAGGTCAAACTACAGGTCAGACTACTGAAGACCCAAGCATGAACTTCGGCCCTGAACACATGTTCGGGGCCGAAGTTCGTCGGGGCCCCAGCCGGGGGCCGATCCATATCCCGCCTAAAAACTCGGCGGTGTGCAGGCGCTTACAACTTCGCAAACCGTGTCGCTCAGATTGCGAAAGCGATGGGGCAAGCGGCTGTCGAACAGATACCCATCGCCTGCCTGCAACTCTGTCACCGCTCCATCCACAGTGACTTCAATACGTCCCCGCACCACGATGCCTGCCTCTTCCCCCTCATGGCTTAACCACTCCGGCCCGGTATCCGCACCCGGTTCGTAGGACTCATGTAGCACCTGCAACGCGTGGTTTTCTGCATTGCCAAGTTGGCGCAACGACACACCGCCCTGACTGCTGGGCGAGATTTCGATAAGTTCCTCGGACCGGTAGAAAACCTTGCTCGTGTCCTCTTCCTCTATGATCGAAAAGAACTCGGCCATGCTAATCGGAATCGCGTCGAGCAGGCTTTTCAAAGATGCGACAGAGGGGCTGGTCCGGTTCTTCTCGATCAGCGAAATAGTGCCATTGGTTAGACCGGCCCGCGCGGCCAGCTCACGCTGAGAAAGCCCATGCTGCTTGCGCAGGAGTTTTAATTTATTGCCAATATCCAATGACTTGCCTCTATCCAGTTACGTTGACCAACCGTTCGCCGCTGAAGGCAAATTCACGGTGGATCGCCGCTCGTTTAAATAAGGGGCAGATTGGCGATTGACAATTATATTCAACGCAACAATAGATTTTTTAAACGCCGTGGCGTCACTTGTTCTTTTCTCATGCCCACAAAGGTTTTAATCCTATGTCCAGCACTGCCAAAAAATCCTCCCGCAAATCCGCCAAGGCGAAGGCCGCCCCGCAGATGACCGTGGTCGAAACCAACCCAGCCACGCAGCCAAGCGACCTCACCAATGCGGCGCTGGTCGCACGCCGCGACGCTGCTGTTCCGCGCGGTGTTGCTTCTGCGGCGCCGATCTATGCAAAATACGCCGAGAACGCCGAACTTTGGGACGTTGAAGGCAACCGCTACATCGATTTCGTCGGCGGCATCGGCGTGCTCAACACTGGCCACCGCCACCCAAAGGTCGTTGAAGCGGCCAAAGCGCAGGAAGATCACTACACGCACACCAGCTTTCAGGTGGTCCCCTATGGCCCCTACGTTGAACTGGCCGAAAAGCTGAACACCCTGGCGCCCGGCGACGCGCCGAAAAAGACACTTCTGGTCACCACCGGCGCTGAAGCCGTCGAAAACGCGGTAAAGATCGCGCGGGCAGCGACAGGACGTCCGGGCGTAATCGCCTTCACTGGAAGCTACCATGGCCGGACGCTGTTGACGCTGGGCATGACTGGTAAAATCACTCCCTACAAAAAGGACGTGGGGCCGTTCCCATCCGATGTATTCCGGGCGCCTTTCCCGTCTCAGCGCGACGGAATCACCGTTCAGGACGCAATCACCGGCCTTAAAAACCTGTTTTTGACCGATGCTCAGCCAGAGCGCATTGCGGCCATCATCATTGAGCCTGTGTTGGGCGAAGGCGGCTACACCCCCGTTCCGTTCGAAATGATGCGGGAACTGCGTCAAATCTGTGACCAGCACGGCATTCTGCTGATCGCGGACGAAGTGCAGGCTGGGTTTGGCCGCACCGGCACTTGGTTTGCCATTGAACATTCCGGCGTGGTGCCGGACCTTATCACCGTGGCGAAATCCATGGCCGGTGGCTACCCGCTGGCTGGTGTGATCGGGCGTGCGGACGTGATGGATGCAATGGCCCCCGGTGGTCTTGGCGGCACCTATGGCGGCAATCCAGTCGCTTGCGCCGCGGCCTTGGCTGCAATCGAAGTCATTGAAAACGAAGGTCTTTTGGCGCGCTCTACAGCGATGGGTGAAACCCTCAAGGCCCGCTTTGCCGAGATCGGCGCCCGCGCTGCCCCCTACCGTTTTTGGGACATTCGCGGACTGGGCGCGATGGTGGCGGTCGAGTTCGTTACTGACTTTGACAGCGGCAAACCAGATGCCGATTTTACCAAACGTGTCATTGCCCATGCGTTGCAGCGCGGACTGTTGCTGCTGAGTTGTGGCATGCACGGCAACGCCGTCCGCGTCATGGTCCCTCTGACCGCATCTGATGCGATTTTGGACGAAGGTCTGGCAATTTTCGAAGCGGCTGTCGCGGCGGCAGTGGCCGAAGAACAGCACTAAAACCACCGAATTACGGCAGTACAAAATCAAGCGCGCAGGGCAGCCTGCGCGCTTTTTCGTTGGCAATGAGGGGTTAAGCGCGCAAACTGAAGGCCAAAGCACAACATAATACGACCGGAGACTGCCATGCGACTGACGGGGAAAACGGCCATTGTTACTGGGGGAGCCTCGGGTTTCGGTGCTGGTATTGTCAGGCGGTTTCAAAGGGACGGAGCGCGGGTGATGATCGCTGATATTGACAGCGACGGCGCCGCTCAATTGGCGCAGGAAATGGGCAATTATGCGACGGCAATACGGGTCGACGTCTCCGACAATGGCTCTGTCCGAGATATGGCAATGGCCGCACGAGACCTCTGGGGTCATATCGACATTCTGGTGAACAACGCAGGGGTCGCGCACCCGCCCGGCGCGCTTGAGGACATCAGCGAAGATGACTTTGACCGAATGTTTCACGTGAATATGAAATCGGTCTTTCGAACTGCACGGACTGTGGTGCCCTACATGAAAGAACGCGGGCGCGGGGTCATCCTCAACATCGCTTCGACAGCCGCAGTTTCGCCCCGCCCCCGGCTGAACTGGTACAATGCGTCGAAAGGTTGGATGATTACCGCGACCAAGACAATGGCGATTGAACTGGCAGAACATGGCATCCGCGTGAACGCGATCAACCCCGCCGCCGGGGAGACACCGCTGCTCAAATCCTTCATGGGTGAAGATACCCCGGAAATGCGCAAAAAGTTGCTGGACACCATCCCCTTGGGGCGCTTCTCTCAGCCGGAAGATATTGGCAATGCGGCGCTGTTTCTCTGTTCTGATGAAGCATCAATGATCACCGGGGTAGCGCTGGAAGTGGACGGTGGCCGCTGTATATGACGACACTAATGAGACGGGGATCGCGCAATTTGATCACCGATGTCGCGGGGCTGAAAGTCGGCAATGCGCAGAACGATGACCTCAAATCCGGTAGCACTGTTCTAATCGGAGACGCGCCATTCACCGCGTCTGTCCATGTCATGGGAGGCGCTCCCGGCACGCGCGAGACTGACCTATTGGCCCCGGATAAGACTGTGGCGGCGGTCGATGCGCTTGTGCTTTCGGGCGGGTCCGCCTTTGGGTTGGATGCCTGCTCTGGTGTTGTGGACGCGCTGCGTGCGCAGGGCCGCGGCTTTCGTATCGGCGACGCGGTGATCCCATTGGTGCCGGGGGCGATCTTGTTTGACCTGCTGAACGGCGGCAATAAGCAGTGGAAGGCAAACCCCTACCCTGCGCTTGGCCGTGCAGCACTTGCAGCGGCGGACGATGACTTTGCCCTTGGCAGTGTGGGCGCGGGGACAGGCGCATTGAGCGCGATGGTCAAGGGCGGTCTGGGCTCTGCGAGCCTCGAATTGGCGGACGGCAGCGTGGTGGGCGCATTGGTCGCCGCTAACCCTGTGGGGGCGGTTACCACGCCGGGTGATCGCTACTTCCACGCCGCCCCTTATGAGATCGACGGGGAATTCGGCGGGCTGGGCCCTGATCCGTCCAGCGGGCTGGGTTTGCAGTTGGAAAGCCGGAAAATGGCTGCCATGTCAGCCCGCGAAAATACGACGATTGCGATTGTCGCCACCGATGCCACGCTGACCAAAGCCGAATGCCAGCGTGTCGCTGTTGCTGCCCATGATGGTATCGCCCGCGCAGTGGTGCCAGCGCATATGCCAAACGACGGTGACTTGGTGTTCTCCCTCAGCACCGCTGCCAAGCCTGCGGGGGATGTGGCCCTTATCGGCCATGCCGCTGCCCTTTGCCTATCGCGCGCCATCGCCCGCGCGATCTATGCCGCCACCCCCGCCAAGGGGGATTTGCTGCCCTGTTGGAGCACGCTGAATGCCTGACCTGTCCCTGCCCGATGTCTCCCTACATTATGAGGTCGAGGGCAACGGCCCCGCGCTTTTGATGCTCGCAGGGATGCTAGGCGATAGCGCCAGTTGGGGCGCGTTGGCCCCTTTGCTGCGCGACCACTTTACCCTGATCCGCCCTGATAACCGTAGCACCGGGCGCACGACCCCATGGAACGCTGAGATTAGTGTCATGCATATGGCGCAAGACGCGCTGGCGCTGATGGACCACCTCGGCCATGAGCAGTTCCATGTGGTCGGTCATTCCATGGGCGGGCTGATGGGGATGGAACTGACGGGTTTGGCACCGGAGCGCGTCAGGATGCTCGGCATCGTCGCCTCGGCTCCGGTCCGCGCACCACGGACGATGGCCGTGTTTGACGCTCTCTTGGCCGTTCGTCGCGCACCGGAGGGAGAGGCGCTTTGGCTGCGGGCGCTCTACCCGTGGATATTTGCGCCGACATTCTTTGCACAAGCTGAAAACGTGGAAGACGCCCTTGCGGCGGCATTGGCCTATCCCCATGCGCAAAGCGCGGATGCCATGGCCCATCAACTCGACGCCTTGCGCAGCTTCCGCCCTACAGTGCGACCTGCTGATCTGCCCTGCCCGATCCTTGTCCTGCACGGTGCCGATGACATCCTGATCCCCCGCGCCGCCGCTGAAGCGGCCTTTGCGAAAATCCCTGATGTGGCACAATTTACCCTGCCGGACGCGGGCCACTCGATCCACTGGGACGCCGCCGAGGCTGTCGCTGCCCACCTGGGCAAATTCCACGCAACGCTTTCGGAGACCTAAGATGACAAGAGACCTCTATGGGCTGGAGATAACCGCGAGCCGCCCTGAGACCGTTCAAGCGATTAACGATTTCATCCATGGTTTTCTGTCCTACCAACCCAAAGCCGCTGGTATTGTCGTCGCAGCAGATGCAGACCCCGAGAACGCTCTGGTCAATGCCTATGCCGCGCTGTTGTGGATGTTTCTCGAAAACCCAGACGCCCCGGAAAAGGCTCATCCCTATCTGAAGCGCGCCGAGGCGGCATCTGGCGCGAACCCGCGCGAGCGAAAGGTGGTGCAGGCGGTCGGCCATTGGGTCAGCGGCGATGTGCCTGCGCTGATCACCTGCTGTGACCAGATCACCGATCGGTGGCCCCGCGATTTGGCAATGCTAAAGCTCGCGCAGTATCACCTGTTCAACCAAGGTGATGCTGCCGAGATGCTGCGCATCGCGCTTAAATCTCTCCCAGCGGCGGAGGACATTGCCTACATCCACGGCATGATCGCCTTTGGCTATGAGCAATGCCACCTGCTCGACCGCGCGGAAGCCGCCGCACGCCGTGCAATGGAACTGCGCCCGGATGAACCTTGGGCGCATCACGCCTTGGCCCATGTCATGCTGACCGAAGGCAGGATCGCGGAAGGGGCGCGGTTTATGGAAAGCGTGGCTGAAACTTGGGCCGGACTGAACTCATTTATGCGCAGTCACAACTGGTGGCATCTGACGCTGTTTTACCTGTCACAAGGCCGCCATGACGACGTACGCCGCGCCTATGACCAGCATATCTGGGGGCTTGAGAAAGACTACTCGCAGGACCAAATCGGGGCCGTGTCGCTCTTGGCGCGGATGGAGTTTGCCGGGGTTGATGTGGGGGATCGCTGGGATGATGTGGCCGATCATGTTGCGGCAAGGGGGCTGGACACGGTCAGCCCCTTCCTAACGTTGCAGTATCTTTACGCGCTGTGCTGCACAGGGCGTCCTGAGGCGAAGGAGATGCTCGCGGCGATCGAAGCGCGGGCCAAAGACAGCGCGGCCCACGATCACGCCGCTTGGGCCGAAGTGGCTCTGCCCGCCGCGCGGGGGATCGTGGCTCATGCAGAGAAAGACTGGGATGAAGCGATCCAGCAAATGGGCATGGCGCTGCCTCGGATGGCGGAATGCGGCGGCAGCCATGCACAGCGTGATCTGTTTGAGCAAATCCACATAGACGCTCTGATCCGAGGTGGCCGGACCTCTGCCGCGCAGCAGGTCTTGGAGATGCGCCGGGCCAATGATCCCGATAGCGTGCCGCTGAACTTGATGCTAGGCGAGGTTTACGATCACTCCGGCCTGCCTGATCTTGCTGCGGAAGCACGCGCCCGTGCCGAGCGGACGCAGGCGCGCGTGTGACCTAAATGAAGCTCTGAGACTCGCGCGCCGGTTAAGCGCGCGGGCCGATGGTCACTTCAAATTCGGCAATGCCATCAACACCGCCGGTCAGCACATCACCGGGCAGCACAGGGCCAACCCCCGCAGGCGTTCCGGTCATAATGAGGTCCCCCGGCGCAAGTTTGACTGCCCGCGACAACGTCGCCGTATGCTCGCGCACCGACCAGATCATATCGGCGAGGTCGGCCTCTTGTTTCATCTCCCCATTCACTGCCAACCAAATGCGCCCTTTGGTGACAGAACCAACCTCGGCCAGCGGCAAGAGCGGCGCAATCGGCGCTGAATGGTCAAAGGCTTTGCCCCAGTCCCACGGGCGGCCCATTTTCTTGGCTTCCGCCTGAAGATCACGCCGGGTGAGGTCGATACCCGCAGAGGCGCCCCAGATGTGATCCATCACATCCTCTTCAGCGATATTCGCGCCCCCTTTGCCAATGGCAATGACGAGTTCCGACTCAAAGTGGAAGTCATTTGTCAGCGGCGGATAGGGCACGGTGCAGGGGGTGTCAGAGACAGCATCGGCGGGCTTGGTAAAGAAGAACGGCGGTTCGCGGGTGTCGTTGCCCATCTCAACCACATGGGCCTCATAATTACGGCCCACGCAGAACACGCGACGCACCGGGAAACGGTCGCTGGTGCCTTGCACTGCAAGGCTGCTCTGCTTGGGGGGATCGATCACGTACATTGCTGGTCTCCTTTGCGCCGCAAGCTGCGCCCAAGGAACACTGAGCCCTGGCCGCAGTCAATGTCCCCTGCCGCTAGCGCGGAAATCGGCTACAGATCAACGCCCTTGCGGATCGCCTCTTGTACCTCGTGGATTTCCTCGGCGGTTAGACCATAGTCAGCGGCGGCAACCTCGGCGCTGATGTAACCACGCAGAAGGTCGCGTTTGACCAAGTCTTTCGGGCGTTCAGCGGCATTGCCGTAGCCCGCGCCACCGGGGAAAGCCATCATCACTCGGCGACCATGTGGCACGAACTGTTTGCCCTTGCCGCGCATCGGGGTGCCATCGTCCTGCGCGATGGTCGTCGGCGCACCGGGCTTGCCGCCCTGCCGCCCACGAGCGGGATGATCCACCCGGTCGAACATGGCCTGCATATCGAACTCATGCCCCTCGCGGGCGCCGACTTCCATATACTGGCCCAATCCGCCGCGCTGACGCCCTGCACCGCCGCTGTCGGGCCGCAGCTCCTTGCGCCAGATCACCACCGGGCCTGCGTGTTCCGTGGCCTCAACGGGCATGGTCATCACACCCGACGGGAAGGCCGTGGCGTTCAGCCCGTCAAACTGAGGCCGCGCGCCGGAGCCGCCGGAGTTAAAGGTCAGCACCTCAGCCCGCCGCGCGCCCTTGGGCGCTGCGGCATCCGTGCGCGGACGCAGACTCACTTGGAAGTTACACAGGCAGCCCGCGCCCTCGGCAGGCACCAGATTGGGCAGGATTTGGTCCAGCGCGGCATAGACCGTATCCGGTACGAAATGCCCCACGATATGGCGCAGCGCCACCGGCGCGGGGTGCAGTGCATGTACGATGGTGTTCTCTGGAGCCGCGATCTGGAACGGTGCGAGCGAAGCTGCGTTGTTCGGAATCTCTGGCGCAATGGCGCATTTCAACGCGTAGCAGGCATAGGCTTTGGTATAGACCAATGGACAGTTAATGCCCTTTTTATCAATCCCTGAGGTGCCAGCGAAATCTGACAGGATACGGTCTTCTTCGATACTCACCTTCACCTTTAGCGTGATCGGCGTGTCGAAGCCATCAATCGTCATCTCGCCCGTTGCCTGCTCACGCGGCAGCGCATTGATCCGTTCCAAGGTAGCGCGGCGAGAGTTGTCGAGGATGAAGGCGGCGATGCCTTCGAGGTCGGCAAGGTCGAACTCCTCCATCATATCGATCAGGCGGCGATGGCCGATTTCGTTACAGGTGGTCAGCGCGTAGATGTCGCCGACGAGTTGATCCGGTTCGCGCACGTTGCCGCGAATGATGCGCACGAGGGTCTCGTCCACCTTCCCCGCATCCGCAAACTTCATGATCGGCAGATAGAGCCCTTCTTCATAGACACTCGCTGCATCCGCGCCAAACCCGCGCCCGCCGATGTCGACGATATGCGCCGTACAGGCAAAGAAGCCGACCAGCTTGCCACGGTGAAACGACGGGGTGACCATGGTGATGTCATGCAGGTGGCCGGTGCCCTCCCACGGGTCGTTGGTGATGTAGACATCGCCCTCAAGGATGTTCTGCCGCCCGATCCGCCGGATGAAATGCGCCACCGCATCGGCCATGGCGTTAACGTGGCCCGGCGTGCCGGTGACCGCTTGGGCCAGCATCTGACCGTCCGTGTCATAAACCCCTGCTGAGAGGTCGCCCGCTTCGCGTACCGAGGTGGAAAAGGCCGTGCGCACCAGCGCCTGCGCTTGCTCCTCGACGACCGAAATCAAGCGGTTCCACATGACCTGATAGGCGACGTTTGAATGTGTCTGTGCCATGTCTTTACCCTTTCACGGTGATGTCGATGCAGCCGTCTGGCTGACAGATGGCTTGGCGCGAGCTGGGGATAATAATGGTGGTCTCATCCTCGGTGATCGCGGCGGGGCCTTGGGTGGTGGCCCCCGGCGACATGCCACCGCGCAAGACCACCGCAGCGTCGCAATACTTCGACAGCGCCGGGTCGAACATCTGCCGTGTTAGAGCCACATCTGCCGCATCGCCGCCGGTCTGCTCCGGGGTCCGGGCGACCTCTTCTGGCGGCGTGGTGGCATTGACGGCCCAAACCGTGATCTCGATATCCAGCCCCTCCACCGTGCGGCCAAAGAGCTTGGCATAATCGGCTTCAAACAGCGCCTCGAACCGGGCGGCATCGGGGTTCATCGCTTCCTCTTCGCTCAGGATGATCGGGATTTCCCAGCCCTGACCGCTGTAGCGCATATAGACTTTGAACTCTGACAGAATTCCCGCCGTCGCGTCGCAGTTGCGCACGAAACCCGTTGCCTCGTCCTGCAACTCTGCCAGCAAGGTCTTGATGCGCGGCGCGTCAAAGTCCGACAGCTTCATATAGACCGAGCGGTTGGCCTCGAAGCTAAACGGCGCGCGCAGGAAACCGATGGCCGAGCCGACCCCGGCCCCCGGTGGCACCAGCAGACGCTCGACGCCCAGTTTCTCACAGAGCCGTCCGGCGTGCAGCGGGGCGGCGCCGCCGAAGGCGATCATCGTGTATTCGCTCAGGTCTTCGCCATTCTCCACCGCATGAACGCGGGCGGCATTGGCCATGTTTTCGTCCACCACTTCGGCGAGACCGAAGGCAGCGGTGGCAGCGTCCATGTCCAACTCTTTGCCAATCACGTTCTGCAACGCTGCTTCGGAACCTGCGGTGCTAAGCTGGATTGAGCCGCCCGCAAAGTTGTCAGGGTCAAGCTTGCCCAGCACCAGATCAGCGTCGGTTACAGCGGGTTTCTCACCGCCCCGCCCGTAGCAGGCCGGGCCGGGCTCAGAGCCTGCGCTTTCAGGGCCCACACGGATTTGCCGCATGGCGTCCACATGGGCGAGCGAGCCGCCGCCTGCGCCGATCTCAACCATGTCGATCACCGGGATCGAAATGGGCATGCCGGAGCCTTTCTTGAACCGATAGGTCCGTGCCACTTCAAAGACCCGGCTGGTCTTGGGCGTCTGGTTCTTGATCAGACAGATCTTGGCCGTGGTGCCGCCCATGTCAAAGCTCAGCACCTTGTCCAACCCATAGCGTGCCGCCACGTTGGCCGCGAAAACCGCGCCACCTGCGGGGCCGGATTCCACCAGCCGGACGGGGAATTCGGCGGCGCTTTCGATCGAGATGATGCCGCCGCCGGAATGCATTAGGAAAATGTTGCAGTTCACACCTTCGTCCTGCAAACGCCCTTCGAGCCGCCCGAGATAGGATTTCATCAACGGCTTGATGTAGGCGTTCGCAACGACCGTGTTAAAGCGCTCATACTCACGCATCTGCGGCGAGACTTCGGCAGAGATCGAGACCATGACATCCGGCAGGCGCTCCGCCAGCACCTCCCGGATCATGCGCTCATGGGCGTCGTTCAGATAGGAGTGGATCAGCCCGACAGCGACACTGGTATAGCCCCCCTTGGAGATACGGTCGGCCAGTGCTTCGACCTCGGCACGGTCCAGCGGGGTCAGCACGGCCCCCGTGGCATCGATACGCTCGTTCACCGTGTAGCGCATCTGGCGCGGCAGCAGGGGTTCGGGCAGGGTGAGGTTCAGGTCATATTGCTCAAACCGGCTTTCGGTCCGCATCTCGATCACGTCGCGGAAGCCTTGGGTGGTGATCAGCGCCGTCTTGGCGCCCCGCCGCTCAATCAGCGCGTTGGTGGCCAGTGTCGTGCCGTGGATGATCTGCGTCAGATCGGCAGGGGTGATCCCGGCTTTGGCGCAGACCTGGTGCATCCCATCGATGATCGCATTTTCAGGCGCGGCATAGGTGGTTAGGACTTTGGTTGAGAAACTCTCCCCGCCCTTTTCAAGCACCACATCGGTAAAGGTGCCGCCAATGTCTACGCCCAGTCGGATGGTCGATGCTGCCATGTTTCTCTCCTATTTTGCGCAGGATAGGAGGGTTCTCTGCATCGGTGCAAATTATTATATTCTATGGGCGTGAAAGATTTTTTTGATCCTGCACATCAAAAGCCTCGGCGCAACTGCGTGCCAGTTCTGCGGCGCGGGAGACATGACCGGGCGTGCGCTCCGTGTGGTAACGAGCTGCCACCTGCAGCGGCTGCGGGTGCCATGTGGCCGAAAGTGTTTTCAGCGTGCCTTCGGCCAGTGCCGGCGCAACCATCACACGGGGCATCACGGCCACGCCCATGCCATCCAGCACCATATTCATCGCCGCAGACAGGCTGCTTGACGGCACCAACCGCGCCTTAGGTGCGCGTGTCCCGTCAAAGTAGCCGATAAGATCTTGATAGGCCTGCGTATGCCGCGCGTGACCCAGCACCGGATGACGCACCAAAGCGGCGAGGTCAGGCGCAGGGCCAATCTGCGCGGCAAGCTCTGGGGCGGCGACCCAGATGTAGTCATAGGTTGCAAGGTTCAACTGCCCGCTCGCCGGGGTGGAGAAAGGCGCGGTTTGCACGGTCAGATCGAGCGCATTGGCCGCGAGTTCTTGATCTAGATCGCGCGACAGGTCGACGGTGAGCTCCACGGTAAGGTTGGGATAGGCTTCGGCCAAGCTGCGTAGAAACGGGCGCAGCCATGTGCTGGCGACCACTTCGGTCACCCCAAGGCGCAGACTGTCGTCGATCAGATCGGGTCGTGCCGCAATGTCGACCAACCGTTCAGCCTCGCGCAGCACGCGGCGGGCTTGGACCAAAAGCGCGTGGCCTTTTTCCGTCAGCCGGATTGACCCCGCATCGCGCCGCATCAGCGTCACGCCCAAGGTCGACTCCAACCCCGCAATGCGCGCCGAGATATTTGGCTGCGTGGTATTAAGATGCGCAGCGGCACGGCGGAAGCTGCCAAGGTCCGCGACCCAGATTAGCGCTTCAAGCTGTTTCAGCGTGAAGAGATTGCCGATCATTCGCGCCAGTCAAAAAAGCCCGGCCCTGCTTCAGCCAAGAGCTTGCGCGCCATGTCCTCGCCTGCTTCGGCGCCGTCAGAGATCGCGCAGGTGATATCATCGCCAATGGCGTCTGACCCATCCGGGCGCAGCACTTGGCCGCGCAGACGCATGGTGGTGCCGTTAAGTTCGGCCAGCCCGGCGATTGGCGTCTCACAAGAGCCATCAAGCGCTGCCAAGAACGCGCGTTCGGCGGCCAGTTGTTCGCCGGTCGCACGATCATGGATCGCAGCCAGCATGTCAGCGGCGCGAGGATCATCGATACGCCGCTCGACCCCAATGGCACCCTGTGCAATCGCGGGCAGCATGTCGTCGGTATCAACAGCGGCCTTTGGCACCTCATCCATCTTAAGCCGGTTCAGCCCTGCCATCGCCAGAAAGGTCGCTTCGGCAACGCCATCATCCAGTTTCTTCAAACGGGTTTGCAGGTTGCCGCGAAATTCGACCACTTCCAGATCAGGCCGCCGCAGTTTGACCTGCGCCCGCCGCCGCAGGCTGGAGGTGCCCACGACCGCGCCTTCGGGCAGGTCTGCGATAGACTTCAGGCGGGGCGAAATAAACGCATCGCGCCAGTCTTCACGCGGCAGATAGGTGTCGATCACCAACCCGCCGGGTTGGAGCGTTGGCATGTCCTTCATCGAATGAACCGCAATGTCGATGGAGCCGTCGAGCAGCGCCGCCTCGATCTCGCGGGTAAACAGCCCCTTGCCGCCAATCTCTTTCAGCGGGCGGTCAATGATCCGGTCGCCGGTGGTTTTGATGACGACAATGGTGAACGCCTCAGACGGCAGGTCAAAGGCGGCGGCGAGCCGGTCGCGCACCTCATTCGCTTGCGCGAGCGCCAAGAGCGATCCGCGTGTGCCGATGTTAAGGGGTCGAGCCGGGGTGGGAAGCTGATACGTCATGCCGCATCCCTACCCCCGTCGACATGAACTGACAACTGCTGTACCTCGCATCGTAACGGCTTTGCCACATTAGGAGCGCCATTATGACCACCAACAAGACCATCCTGCGCGCCCTTGCGGGCGAAACCCTGCCGACCCCGCCGATCTGGATGATGCGCCAAGCCGGGCGCTACCTGCCGGAGTATCGCGCCACACGGGCCAAGGCGGGAGATTTCCTGTCGCTGTGCTACAATTCCGAACTGGCGGCTGAGGTCACTTTGCAACCCATTCGGCGCTACGGGTTTGACGGGTCGATCCTCTTTGCCGATATCCTGCTGGTGCCGCAAGCGCTTGGGGCCGATCTGTGGTTCGTTACCGGCGAAGGGCCGCGGCTGTCGACGATCACGACCAAGTCCGAGATGGAGGCCCTGAAGCCTGCGGATGCGATCCATGAGCATCTCGCCCCGATTTATGAGACCGTGCGCATCCTGTCTCGCGAACTGCCCAAAGAGACCACGCTCATTGGTTTCGCTGGCGCACCGTGGACAGTGGCGACCTATATGATCGCGGGCAAAGGCACGCCAGATCAGGGGCCAGCCCATGCGTTGAAGAACGAGAACCCGGAGGTATTTGATGCGCTGATGGAGCGGATCACGCTGGCAACGATTGAATATCTCGACATGCAGATCAAAGCAGGGGCCGAGGTGATTAAGCTCTTTGATAGCTGGGCTGGATCGCTGCAGGGCACTGACTTTGACCGCTATTCGACCGAGCCTTTGCGCCAGATCATCAGCGCGCTAAAAGCGCGTCATCCACATGTGCCGATCATCGCCTTCCCGCGCGGTGCCGGGGCACGGTTTGCCAATCTGCATGCCGCCACCGGGGCGGATTGCATCGCGGTTGACGATGGGGTCAGCGCGGAATGGGTGGCTGAGAACGTGCAGCCTAATGGCTGTGTTCAGGGCAACCTCAAATCTTCGCATATGGTGACGGGCGGCGATGCGCTGGTGCAGGAGACCCGGGCGATTGTCGATGCGCTGTCGAAGGGGCCGCATATCTTCAATCTGGGGCATGGCATCACGCCGGATGCGGACCCGGAGAATGTGCAGTTGATGATCGATACGGTGCGCGAAAAGCGGGACTGAACACTAGCACCATGATACGAGTGCGATCGCCTGCCTGCGGGTCGGCGATCCTTCGGATGCTTTTTGCCAATTTATGGTGCAGACTTGTGCTCGCGAAGTCTCTCCCAGTGTAACCCAATCGCCTACCCAGCCGCACCAGAGGTGCGCCCAATATACTCCGGCACGCCTTTAGCGTGACAGGGCGGGCAAGCGACGGCCCGGCGCCTACGGCTTCATTCCGAGCCGGGGTGTTAGTCCTCGCGGGAGGTGGCCTGCCGGGCAACCAGGGCGCGCCAATCATATCAAGGCACACCTTCGGTTTTTCTTCGGCCGGAGCGCTACATCAAACCCACTTCGCCATCGGCGGCAGGCTCATCAGCACCGCATCAGGGTCATGCCCTGTCTCCAACCCAAACTTCGTTCCCCGGTCATAGACAAGGTTGTACTCGGCATAGAGCCCCCGGTGCCGCAACTGCACGTCCTTGTCATCCATGTCCCAGTCGATCCCGCGCCGCTTGTCGACCAGCGGCACAAAGGCAGGCAGGAACGCGCGGCCCACATCTTGCGTCAGCGCGAAATCGGCCTGCCAATCGCCACTGTTGCGGTCGTCGTAAAAGATGCCGCCTACGCCCCGCGTCCGTTTGCGGTGCGGAATGTAGAAATACTCGTCCGCCCAAGCCTTGAGCTCGTTATAAAGTGTCGTACCATGAGGATCGCAGGCTCGCTTCATCTCGGCATGGAAATGTGCGGTGTCCTCGTCGTATTCGATACAGGGGTTCAGGTCCGCCCCGCCCCCGAACCACCACGCATGCGGGGTCCAGAACATGCGCGTGTTCATGTGGACAGCAGGCACATGCGGGTTTTGCATATGCGCAACCAGACTGATGCCAGATGCCCAAAAGCGCGGATCTTCGGCCATGCCCGGCAGTCCTTTTCGTGCCGCCATCGCCGCCTGCGCACGCTCGCCCAAGGTGCCGTAGACGGTCGAGATATTTACACCGACCTTCTCAAACACACGACCACCGCGCATCACAGACATCTCCCCGCCTCCGGCGTCAGAGCCATCGGGCGCTGTGCGGGTGGTGTTGCTCACCACGAACTGCCCGGCCTCCTCTTCGCCCACATGGCGCGCTTCGATGTCGTGGAAAGCCTGTACGATCTCATCGCGCAGGGTGCGGAACCACGCCGAGGCGCGGGCCTTTTCGTCTTGCATGTCGTCGGTCATCTTTTGCCCGCCTTTCTTGTCAATTCGCTGCCCCGTCACCAAGGATAAGCCCTTCATGTTCCGCCATATAAATGCGTAGCCAAGGGGTATAGCGCTCGGGGTTTTGTGTGAGGTCGGCGTGCAGATCGCGCAGGCGCATCCAGTTGGTTGCCATGACCTCGTCGGGGTTTATTGCCATTTCCAAACTTTCAGGCGCATGGGCCAGAAAGACATCCACCACCTCATGCTCGATCAGCCCCCCGCCCACATCGGCGCGGTATTCGACCTGCCCACGGTGGTCCAGATCAAGCGCCGTGATCCCAAGTTCTTCGCGCAAGCGCCGTTCTGCGCAGTCCTCTGCAGGCTCGCCCCACTCGGGATGGGTGCAGCAGGTGTTCGCCCAAAGGCCGGGCGTGTGGTACTTGCCAAGGGCGCGCTGTTGTAGCAGCAGCTTGTCGCCCGCAATGACAAAGATCGACACAGCCTTATGCCGCAGCCCCCGCTCATGCGCAGCGAGCTTTTCGACAGGCTGTAAGGTGCCATCGACCCAAGCCGGGACCATGATCTCCATCAGATGCGCTCCGCCTTGGTCATATCACCCTCGGGTTATGAAAAAATACATGCGCGGTTATCAGGGCAATTTCCCATAGGCTCAACAGCTAACACCCTGATCGGCCCAATGATGCTACACTTTGGCGCAGCCTGCGCCCTTTACCCTTACGCCCAAAACGCTAGGTTTCCCCCGAAAGCTGGAGGAGTTTGTATATGACTATGCGTATTGCGTCTATTTTCGCCCTTTGTCTCGGAGCCAGTCCGCTCTTGGCAGATAGCCACGCCACCGGCGACGCGGAGGCCGGGGAAAAGGTGTTCCGTAAGTGTAAAAGCTGCCACATGGTCACCGACGATGAGGGCAATGACATTCAAAAAGGCGGCCGCACCGGCCCGAACCTTTATGGTATCTATGACCGTGTTGCCGGATCGGTCGAAGACTATCGCTATGGCGACTCGATCGTCGAAGCGGGCGAAGAAGGTCTTGCATGGGATGAAGAGCACTTCGTTGGCTATGTGGCGGACCCAAAAGGCTATCTAGCCGATTTCCTCGACACCAAACGCGCGAAATCCAAGATGACCTTCCGTCTGAGAGATGAAGACGACGCCAAGGATGTCTGGGCCTATCTGGTTTCAGTCGGGCCTGAGATCACCGAAGAAGACATGAAAGGCGCCGAAGCCGAGAAGACAGAGTAAACCGTCTTTCCGGGCGGTGCTAAAGAACGGGGGGCCGATGATCCGGCCCCCCGTTTTGCGTTTAAAAACAGTCGCGCAGCAGTTGCGTGACGTTCTCTTTGGTCAGTTCGATCGGGTTGCCGCCACAGCTTGGGTCTTGCAAAGCCGAGGCCACCAGCGCGTCGATATCAGGGTCTGTCACGCCAAGCGCGGTCAGATTGGCGGGGATGTTTAACTCTGCATTCAGTTTGCCCACGAAATCATAGAAGCCATCAAAACCGCCTACGATATCAAGATAGGCTGCGGCTTTGGACAACCGATCTTCGATCGCGGGATGGTTCATCCGCAACACCGGCTGCATGACGACCGCGTTGGTGGTGCCGTGATGGGTGTGATGCACCGCGCCAATCGGGTGGCTGATGGCATGGATCGCACCAAGACCCTTTTGAAACGCCGTGGCCCCCATCGCGGCTGCAGACATCATATGGCCGCGTGCTTCGATGTTGCTCCCGTCCGCATAGACGAGCGGTAGGTTCTCCTTAACCAGACGCATCCCTTCAAGGGCCATGCCTTGGCTCATCGGGTGGTAATGCGGCGAGCAGAAGGCCTCCAGACAATGGGCGAATGCGTCCATGCCGGTGCCTGCCGTGATCATCGGCGGCATGCCGACGGTCAGTTCCGGGTCGCAGATCACGACGGCGGGGAGCATTTTGGGGTGGAAGATGATTTTCTTCTCATGGGTCTGGGAATTGGTAATAACGCTGGCGCGGCCCACTTCCGACCCGGTGCCGGCGGTCGTCGGCACTGCCACGATCGGCGCGATGCCATCCGCGTCGGCGCGGGTCCACCAATCGCCGATATCTTCGAAATCCCACAGCGGGCGCGTCTGGCCCGCCATGAAGGCGATGACCTTACCCAGATCGAGACCGGAGCCGCCGCCGAAGGCGATCACGCCGTCATGGCCGCCGTCGCGGTAGACCTTGATGCCCGCCTCGGCGTTCATTTCGGTCGGGTTGGGGTCAACGTCCGAGAACATTGCACGGCCCAGACCTTCGGCTTCCATCAAGTCTAGTGTCGACTGGGTGATCGGCAAATAGGCCAGCCCTTTGTCGGTGACCAAGAGGGGCTTTTTGATACCCGCGGCGGCGCAGGCCTCGGCAATCTCTTTAATCCGGCCCGCGCCGAAACGGATGGCGGTGGGGTAAGACCAATTGGCAGTCAGGGACATGTCTCAGGCTTTCTTGAGGTGGTAGGATTTGGGGCGTGTCAGCGCGTGATAGCCCAGTTCAGACAGGCCCGCGCCGCGCCCGGTTTGCTTGCAACCGGTCCAGCAGAGCGCCGGGTCCAGATAGTCGGCACGGTTCATAAAGACAGTGCCTGTCTCCAACCGTTGGCCGATGGCCTCGGCGGCGTCAGCGTCAGCGGTAAAGATCGCAGCGGTCAGGCCAAACTGGCTGTCGTTCATAAGCGCGATGGCTTCTTCGTCGTCCTTGACCGGCATGATGCCGACCACGGGGCCAAAGCTTTCGTCACGCATGACGCGCATCTCATGGGTCACTTCTGTGAGGACCTGCGGGGTCAGATAGGCACCACCATTATCAGCGGGCATTTTTTCGATATGCGCCTTGGCACCTGCGGCAACGGCCTCCTCGATCTGAGCGCGGACCTCATTGGCGAAGCGCACGTTGGCCATCGGGCCAAGCGTCGTCGCTTCTTCCAACGGGTTACCGAGGTTGAGGTTGTTCACCCATGCCACGGCCTTTTCGACGAAGGAGTCATAGAGGCTTTCGTGCACATAAATCCGTTCGATCCCGCAGCAGCATTGGCCCGCGTTGAACATTGCGCCGTCCATCACACCGTCGACTGCCGCGTCGAGGTTGGCATCGGCCCGGACATAGGCGGGGTCTTTGCCACCCAATTCGGTCGCGACACCGGTGAAGGTGCCCGCCGCTGCGCGTTCCATCGCCTGACCGCCGCCGACCGAACCGGTGAAGTTGACGAAATCGAAGGTGTTGTCGGCGATCAGTGCAGATGTGGTGTCATGGCTCAGCACGACGTTCTGGAACACATCCTCGGGCACGCCCGCAGCGCGGTAGGCGTCAGCGAGGTGTTCACCGACCAGAATGGTCTGCGAGGCATGTTTCAAGATCACCGTATTACCCGCAATCAGGGCGGGCGCGATGGTGTTGTTGGCGGTCATATAGGGGTAGTTCCACGGCGCCACGACGAAAACCACGCCATGCGGCTCGCGCATGATCTTCCGGCTGAAGGCGTCGCTGTCCTCGATCACCTTAGGCGCCAGCGCATCGGCGGCGATTTTCGCCATGTGGCTGGTGCGCTCCTGCAAACCACCGAACTCACCGCCATAGCGCACCGGGCGGCCCATCTGATGGGCCAGTTCCTTGGTCATCCGGTCAGTGGAATTCTCGATCTCTTTCAGCGCGCCCATCACCAGATCGACACGTTCCTGCAAAGGCCGGGCGGCCCATGCCTTCTGCGCCTTGCGGGCACGCGCGACCGCGTCCTGCGCCGCCTCCGGGCTTAGGGTTTCGCGTTCCGCATAGACCGAACCGTCAATCGGAGAGATACATTTTACCGTCGTCATTCTCAGGCCCTTTCAAAGCCACGGGCGATTTCCCAATCGGTCACCACCCGGTCAAATTCTTCCTGCTCCCATTCCGCCGCGCGGGTGTAATGGGTCACTACATCGTCGCCCAAAGCCTCACGCAGGAACGTTGAGCCGCGCAGGGTCTCGGTTGCTGCCCGCAGAGTCTGGGGGATATCGACAGCGTCGGATTCGCCGTAGGCATCGCCGCGTGTGGGCGGGGCGAGTTCCATCTTGTCTTCGATCCCTTTAATCCCAGCGGCCAGCATGACCGCCTGCGCCAGATAAGGGTTTAGGTCCGATCCGCCAATACGGCATTCGACCCGCACGCCCTTGGTCCCCGCGCCGCAGAGGCGGAAACCAGCGGTGCGGTTGTCGACGGACCAGACGGTCTTGGTGGGGGCAAAGGTGCCTTTGGCGAAGCGTTTGTAGCTGTTGATATAGGGCGCGAGGAAATAGGTGTATTCCGGCGCATAGGCGATCAAACCGGCCATGTAGTGGCGCATCAGGTCGGACATGCCCAGTTCGTCGTCCGTATCAACAAACATCGGCTTGCCGTCTTTCCACAGCGACTGATGGACGTGGCTGGAAGAGCCGACGCGGTCGTGGTTCCATTTAGGCAGAAAGCTCGCTGCATGACCCTGTTGCCATGCGATCTCCTTGACCGCATGTTTTGCAATCGTGTGGTAGTCGGCACAATCCAGCGCTTCGGAATAGCGGATGTTCAGCTCTTCCTGCCCAGCCTCGGCCTCGCCCTTGGTGTTTTCAATCGGCAGACCGGCGGCAAAGAGATGGTTACGCAACGGGCGCATCACGTTCTCTTCCTTGGTGGTCTGGAAGATGTTGTAATCTTCGTTGTAACCGCTGATCGGCGTCAACTCGCGATAATCGCCCTTACGGATCGCGTCGAAGCTCTGCTCGAAAAGGAAGAATTCAAGCTCGGTCGCCATCATCGCGTCAAAGCCCAACTCCTTCAGCCGCGCGATCTGTTTCTTCAGCATGGCGCGAGGGGAATGGGGGACGGGAGCATGGGTGTCGTGGTCCAGCACGTCACAGAGCACCATCACCGTGCCTTCGAGCCACGGCACCGGGCGGATCGTTTCAAGATCAGGCTGCATGACATAATCGCCATAGCCGGTCTCCCACGAGGTCGAAGCAAAGCCTTCGGGCGTCGACATCACGAGGTCAGTGGCCAACAGGTAGTTGCAGCAATGGGTCTCTTTGTAAGAGGTCTCGACAAAGTTCACGGCGTGGAAGCGTTTGCCCATCAAGCGGCCCTGCATGTCCACAAGGCAGGCAAGAACGGTATCCACCGAGCCGTCTTTAACCATTTTCTTCAGCGCGTCGAATGTCAGGGTGCCGGGCATGTTCTGTCCACTTCAAGAGATAAGGCGGGGGCGCGGGTCGCGCGCCCCCGGTTGTCGGTTCAGCCGTTGGTGTAGGGCGGACCGGCTTTGTTGATGACTTCGTTATACTCGCGGAAGATCTGCACGATCTTGGCGTGCACTTCGCCTTCCTCAGCGATCTCGGTCCAGAACTCCTTGGCCGCGTTTTCGACCTCGGCCCATTCATCGGCAGGCACGGTGCTAAGCTTAAGCTTGTCACCCTGTGCGCGCAGGCGCGCCTCACCGCCCCAGTACCACTGGTTGCGGTATGTGTGGCCCGCCTCGATACCCGCCATGACCAACTTCTTCAGGTGATCTGGCAGATCAGCCCACTGCTGCTGGTTCACGAAGAACGACCCGATCCAAGCGCCCGAGATGTTGTTGGTCAGGAAGTAGTCGGTCACATCGGCCCAGCCGACGGTGTAGTCTTCGGTGATGCCCGACCATGCCATGCCGTCCAACTCGCCTGTTTGCACGGCGACTTCGGCATCTTCATAAGGAATGTTCACCGGCACCACGCCGAACTTCGACAGGAAGCGGCCCGCGGTGGGGAAGGTGTAGAGCTTCAGACCGTCCAGATCAGCGACGGACTTGATCTCTTTCGTGGTGTTGAAGTTACAGGGGTCTTGGCCCGCAGCAGACAGCCATTCGACCCCAACCTTGGCGTATTCCTCTTTCCAAATATCGGCCAGGCCGTATTGGTTAAATAGCACCGGCACGTCGAGGATGTGCTTGGTGGCAAAGGGGAAGTAGCCGCCGAACTGCTGCAACGGTGTCGGCGATGCCATGGAGTCGTCATCGGAATGCACCATGTCGATGGTGCCGCGCTGCATGGCTTGGAACAGCTCGCCGGTGGGCACAATCTGGTCGGCGTAGAAGAGTTCGATCTCCATCTCGCCATTGGCGGCGGCGTTAATGTAATCGACGGCAGGTTTGGTCACCTGTTCCCCCAAGGCAGCACCCGCGTAGGTCTGCATGCGCCATTTGATCGGCGCTTGGGCATGGACAATGGACGGCGCGGCAAGAGCCGCTGGGGCGGCGACGGCGGCCCCGGATAGAAACTTTCTGCGAGTGGTCATACGTCTCTCCTTTGTTGAAATGTCAGGCCGTCTTTGCGCGGCTCTCGTTGTTATTTGTCGTAGATGTAATCGGGCAGCCATGTGGCGATCTCTGGGAACAGCATGACCAATATCAGCGCTAAGACCATCACCAATACGAAAGGCGTGATCGAAGCATAGATGTCGCGCAGGGTGATCTCTGGCGGGGCCATGGCGCGCATGAGGAACAGGTTATAGCCAAACGGCGGCGTCATATAGGCGATCTGCGTAGTGATCGTGTAGAGGATACCATACCAGATCAGATCAAAGCCCAGCGCACCGACAAGCGGGACATAGAGCGGGGCCACGATCACGAGCATAGCCGTGTCATCAAGGAAGGTGCCCATGATGATGAAGCTCAGTTGCATCAGGATCAGGATCATCCAGGGGCTGAGGTTCATCTTTTCGGTGAACAGGCTTTCAATCGCCTTCACCGCGCCCAACCCGTCAAAGACTGCGCCAAAAGCCAGCGCCGCAAGAATGATCCACATGAACATACAAGTGATGCCCAGCGTGTTGCGCACCGAATTCTCGAACACGGTGCGCGTCATGCGACCCTTGAGCACCGCCGCAAGGAAGGCCGCACCCGCACCAATGGCCGAGCTTTCCACAAGGCTGGTCCAGCCGTTGACGAAAGGCACCATCATCACCGCAAAGATCACCAGCGGCAGGATGCCCGCCCGCAACAGACGCAACTTTTCGGCGCGGGGAATGTCACGGTCTTCGGCAGACAGCACCGGGCCGAGGGTCGGGTTCATCCAACAGCGGATCACGATATAGGCGATGAACATCGAGGCCATCATCAGCCCCGGCACTACGCCCGCGAGCCACAGCTGCCCCACCGGCTGCCGCGCGATCATCGCGTAAAGCACCAGCACGACCGAAGGCGGCACAAGGATACCAAGGCTCGACCCCGCTTGGATCACCCCGGTCACCATCCTTTTGTCATAGCCGCGTTTCAGCAATTCCGGCAGCGCAATGGTCGAGCCAATCGCCATACCCGCCACACTGAGACCATTCATCGCCGAAATCAGCACCATCAGACCGATCGTACCAATCGCCAGCCCGCCGCGCACGCCGCCCATCCAGACGTGGAACATCTTGTATAGGTCATCGGCGATGCGGCTCTCGCTCAGCACATATCCCATGAAAATAAACATCGGCAGCGTCAGCAGCGGATACCATTTCATCAGCTTCATCGCGGCGGCAAAGCCGATGTCATAGCCGCCTTTGTCGCCCCAAAGCAGTAGGGCCGAGACCACAGCAATAAAACCAATGGCGCCAAAGACGCGCTGGCCGGTCAACAACATCAACATCATTGATGAGAACATCAATGTCGCGATCATTTCATAAGACATTAAATGGCCTCACCCTTGAGCCGCAGCACGTCTTTTGCGAGCTCGGACAGACATTGCAGCAGCATCAGAAAGATACCGACGATCATCACGACCTTGATCGGCCAGAGGTAAGGCCGCCAAGCGGAACTGGATTGCTCCATATGGCCGACCTCTTCACTGCCGGTGATCAACCCGCCGAAGAAGCTGAACGGCTCGGTCCCCCAATAGCCTAACGAATAGGCTGTGGAACTGATGGCCCCATAGAGCAGCACGCAGAGATAGAAGATGAGGAAGCAAACGGTGAAGAGATCAAACCACGCCTTCCGACGCAGCGACCAATCGCCATAAAGCAGGTCCATCCGCACGTTAGAGCCAAGCTGGATCGAATAGGGACCACCCAAAATGTAATAGCCCACCATGACAAACTGCGCCATTTCCAGCGTCCAGAGCGAGGGGACAAAGAAGGCCTTGCTGACGGTGGACCACAAAAGCACCCCCATCAGGACAAAGATGCCATACATCATGATCCGCCCGATCCGCCGGTTCATCGCGTCGATGCCTCGGATATATCCCCGCATCATTCTCATCGGTTGGCATCCTTCATTTCCGGCCGCTCAAGGGTGGCGCGCAGCCAGTTGCTGATCATCTCGGCCATCTGCTGTTGCTCAGCTTCGGTCGTGATGAGGTCATTACGGATTTCAAGCATGACATGCGGATGACCATGCGCCAAACCAT
The DNA here is from genome assembly GCF_013346665.1 of Sulfitobacter maritimus. Classification (GTDB taxonomy): domain Bacteria; phylum Pseudomonadota; class Alphaproteobacteria; order Rhodobacterales; family Rhodobacteraceae; genus Sulfitobacter; species Sulfitobacter maritimus. Next base: position 439,949 of record NZ_JABVBB010000038.1, on the reverse strand, counting down.
GTTCTTTCAACGTATGGGTCACGCCGTCTTGCGGACCGTAAGGCGCGTTACGCTCGACCTTTAGATCTGTGAACTCTGCCGCCACCGCCAGCATCGCATCGGCAAGGCGCGTGTCACTGTCGTGTAGAATCCCGATCTCCACGCTGCGCGGCTTGCCGTGGTAGATGGGGGTGAAACTATGCACCGTGACGATCGCAGGCGCATCGACCCGCTTGATCGTCGCGGCCAAAGTCGCGCGGAAAGGCTCGTAGTAGCGCGTCACCCGCTCGGCCCGGCCTGCGTCATCAAGCGCGGCATTGCCGGGGATCGCGAAAATCTCGCTTTGCGCAGGCATCGCGCCGGGGGCTTCGGGCGGACGGTTGCAGTCATAGACGAGACGCGAGACGCGCCCCGCGACCAGCACCGCATCCAGTTCTTCCGCCATCGCGCGAGCCACCCCCAAGGCACCGGGGTCCCAAGCCACATGGCTTTCGCGGGCCGCAGCATCCAGCCCCAGACCGTCGTAGCAGGCTGGTATGTCACGCGCCGCATGTTCGCAGACCAAGACCAGCGGCGCCTTGGCCCCGGCGTTGATCACCTCGACGGCTTCATTCGAAAGATCTGTCTGGTCTGACACCCTGTCCCCCTCAGTTGCATCAAACCTCATTCGGGCGGGGGGCTTCTGTCAACAGAATAATGTCAAATTTATTACAACGCCGTTCAGTTTGTGTTATTACTCGTCAAAAGAGGGGCATCCATGGCTGAACCGACGCTGACCATCTCCGACCGTATCCAGCAAGAGCTGGACCGGCTGACCCGTGCGGAACGCCAACTTGCCCATTCGATTCTAGAGAATTACCCTGCGTCCGGCCTCGGCCCGCTGACCGCGCTGGCCGAGGCCGCCAATGTCTCTACCCCCACCGTGGCGCGGATGGTGCAAAAGCTGGGGTTCAAAGGCTACCCCGAGTTCCAGAACGAGCTGCGCGAGGAGCTGAAGGCCAAGGCCAAAAACCCCATCGCCAAACACGACACATGGACCGAAGGCGCGCCCTCTGGCCATGTGCTCAACCGTTTTACCGACGCGGTGATCAACAACATCCGCCATACTTTGGGTCAGATCGAACCTGAGACGTTTGACCGCGCTTGTGCGTTAATAGCCGACACGGCGCATCCACTTTATATCGTCGGGGGGCGGATCACCCACACGATGGCGGAATATCTGTTCCTACATGCGCAGATCATCCGTCCGCGCGTGACGCATATCCAATCCACCTCGAATGCGTGGCCGCATTATCTGCTCGATGTGGGCGAAGGCGATGTTTTCGTTATTTTCGACGTGCGCCGCTATGAAAACAACACGCTCAAGCTGGCGGAAATGGCTCATGCGCGGGGGGCCAAGATCATCCTTTTTACCGACCAGTGGCGCTCGCCGGTGCATAGCCTCGCCGATATCTGTTTTTCCAGCCGCATCGTCGCACCCTCGGCTTGGGACAGCGCAGCGGCGACCTTGCTGTTGGTGGAAAGCGTGATCTCCTCTATGCAGGACATCAATTGGGCCGACACCAAAGATCGGGCGGAGCGGCTGGAAGAGATGTTTGATCAGACCCGACTATTCCGCAAATTCACCTGATCTTTCCCCTGAACACCCCTGTCGCAGGGGGTAATAGCTTGCCCAAAATCCACCAGTCGTCTATGGCCAGCACGCCGGGTGTGGTGTCCAGCGCGGTGCCGTGACACGCGCCAAGGCCGGAGGGGGACCGACCATGCGTGATGAAATCTTTTCACCCGGCGAGCTTGAGCGCCACTATGACCTCGCGCCATCGCCAGCGCTGGCGGCTGAAATGGCCGATCTCTATGCCAAGATGGACCGTGTGGTTTCACCCCCCGATTGGGCCATCCACGCGCCCTATGTTGCCGCGATCAACAAGCTTAAGAAAGAGCGCAACGCGGTGATCCTCGCGCATAACTACATGACGCCGGATATCTATCACGGCATCGCGGATTTCGTCGGCGACAGTCTGCAATTGGCGGTGAAGGCGACCGAGGTCGAGGCCGATGTGATCGTGCAATGCGGCGTGCATTTCATGGCCGAGACCTCGAAGATCCTGAACCCCGCCAAAACTGTGCTGATCCCCGATATGGAAGCGGGCTGTTCGCTGGCCGAAAGCATCACCGCCGAGGGTGTCGCACAGATGCGCGCAGAGTACCCCGGCGCGCCGGTGGTGACTTACGTCAACACCACGGCCGAGGTGAAAGCAGCGTCGGACATCTGCTGCACCTCGTCAAACGCAGCGCAGATCGTCGCGGCGCTTGAAGCCGACACGATCATCATGACGCCGGACAAATATCTGGCCCAGAACATCGCCAAACAGGTGCCGGAAAAACGCATCGTCTGGTGGGACGGCGCTTGCATTGTACATGAACGCTACACTGCAAAAGACATCGCGGACTACCGCGAGTGGAACCCTGACACCCGCATCATCGCGCACCCCGAATGCCCGCCCGATGTGGTGGCCGAGGCGGATTTCTCCGGCTCCACCAGCGGTATCCTCGACTATGTCCACCGCGAGAAACCGGCGAAAGCGATGCTGGTCACCGAATGCTCCATGGCGTCCAACATTGCCGACGAGCTGCCCGAGGTCGATTTCGTCGGCCCCTGCAACATGTGCCCCTACATGAAGAAGATCACGCTCGAAAAGGTGCTCTGGTCGCTCCACACGAAGTCCGGCGCGGTTGAGGTGGAGGCCGAGGTTGCCAGCAAGGCGCGGGTGGCCGTGCAACGGATGATCGACCTTTCCCGCGAACTCGGCCTCTGAAGGGCGCGCGCGTGGAAGAGATCACAACCGGCAGAATCATTATCGTTGGGGCCGGTCTGGGCGCGCTCTATGCCGCGCTATGCCTTGCGCCGCGTCCTGTTTTGCTGATCTCGCCCGATCCGCTCGGATCGGGGGCCAGTTCCGCTTGGGCGCAGGGCGGTGTGGCTGCCGCTATGGCACAGGCCGACAGCCCGGAGGCCCATGCGCTCGACACCATCAAAGCAGGGGCCGGCACAGTCGAGCCGCGCGTCGCCGCCACCGTCACGGATGAGGCCCGCGCCCATATCCTTGCCCTCACCGACTTTGGCACCGCCTTCGACCGCAGCGCCGATGGCGGCTATGTCTTGTCGCGCGAGGCCGCGCATAGCTTTGCCCGCGTCGTGCGCGTGCAGGGCGATCAGGCGGGGGCCGAGATCATGCGCGCGCTGATAGAAAAGCTGCGCGGCACGCCATCGATCCAAGTGGTTGAAGGCGTGCTGGCGCGCGGCTTGGACAGCGACGGCACCAAGGTCACCGGGGTTGAGGTTGAACTCTCCCGGCCCGAAGGCTCCGCCCCCGTGATGCTACGCGGCGCGGGGGTCTTGCTGGCGGGCGGCGGGTCGGGCGGGCTTTATGCGCTGACGACCAACCCGGCCCGCATTCGTGGAGAGGTGATCGGCATGGCCGCCGGCGCAGGCGCGCTTATCGCCGATGCAGAGTTCGTGCAGTTCCACCCCACCGCCATCGACTGCGGCGAAGATCCCGCGCCCTTGGCAACGGAAGCCTTGCGCGGTGCCGGGGCGCATCTGATCAACCGCGAGGGCGCGCGCTTTATGGAAGAGGTTCACCCCCTTGCCGAACTCGCTCCGCGTGACATCGTGGCCCGCGCGATTTTTGCCCAGACCCAAGCGGGTCTGCGCCCCATGCTCGACACCCGCAAGGCACTGGGTGCGGCGGTGCTGACGGACTACCCCGCCGTCGCCGCAGCCTGCGCGCGCAATGGCATCGACCCTGTCAGCCAGCCCATCCCGGTGGCCGCCGCCGCGCATTATCACATGGGCGGCGTCGCCACGGATGCGCATGGACGGTCCAGTCTTGCAGGTCTTTGGGTCTGTGGAGAGGCTGCGTCAACCGGGTTGCATGGTGCGAACCGACTCGCATCGAACGGGCTGCTCGAAGCGCTCGTCTTTGCCCGCCGCGCGGCGCAGGACATGCTGGAGGAGTGCGGCGCAGGCGGTAGCGACACGGTAGCCCTGCCCGATCTCCCTACTGGCGAAACGCCTGATGCGGCCCTCGTCACCGAGTTGCGCCAAACCATGACGCGCGATGTCGGCGTCCTGCGCGATGCGACAGGGCTGCGCCGCGCCCTTGCCACCATTGCGCAGATTGAGGCCGCACAACCCGACTGTGCGCAACTGCAAAACATGACAGCCACCGCAACCCTGATCGCCGCTGCCGCCCTTGCCCGCCGCGAAAGCCGCGGCGCGCACTGCCGCACCGACTATCCCGAAACACGCCCCGAAGCTGCGCGCAGCTTCATGACATTGGCGGAGGCCCGCGTCCGCCGCTCCAACCCCGAGGACGCCCCAAGATGACCACCGCCCTGCCCGACCTGATCCTTGAGCCGCTGGTCCGTGCCGCCTTGATGGAGGACCTCGGCACCTATGGCGATGTCACCACCCGCAGCGTGATCCCCGCAGGGACAACCTATGCCGCTCGGCTGCGCAGCCGCGCAGATGGGGTCGTCTCAGGCATGCAAATCGCGCGGCTGGCCTTTCACCTCGTTGATCCCACGCTTGAGGTGCGCACGCTGAAAGAAGATGGCTGCAAGATCGCAAAAGGCGATGTCTTGATGGAGATCGAAGGCGCGGCCGCCGCGATCTTGTCCGCTGAACGTGTGGCGCTGAACTTTGCGGGGCGCCTGTCGGGCATCGCCACCCTGACGGCGGCCTGCGTGGCCGAGACGAAAGGCACCGAGACCCGCATCACTTGCACTCGGAAAACCACGCCGGGGCTGCGCATGGTCGAAAAACAGGCGGTGCTGCATGGCGGCGGGTTCAATCACCGCTTCTCGCTCTCAGATGCCATCCTGATCAAGGACAACCACATCGCCGCCGCTGGGGGCATCCGGCCTGTGTTGCAGGCGGTAAAAGCCAATGCCTCGCATATGATCCGGGTCGAGATCGAAGTGGACACGCTGGCGCAACTCGAAGAGGTCTTGGACGAAGGCGGCGCGGATGTGGTGCTGCTGGATAACATGGACACCTCCACCCTCGCGCAGGCCGTCGAAATGGCGCAGGGGCGCATCGTGTTGGAGGCCTCGGGCAATATGACCCTGCCGCGCCTTGCCGAGGTCGCGGCAACGGGGGTCAACTACATTTCCATGGGCGCGCTGACACATTCTGCGTCAACGCTGGACCTTGGGCTGGATTTCTGAACCAACTGGGGCAAAGATCGCGCAGCAGCGAAGGGAGCCCGCCATGTCCGACCTTACAGTCCGAACCGTGAAAGACCATGACCGCGCCGATTGGGAGCGGCTCTATCAAGGCTATGCTGAGTTTTATAAAGTCGAGCAGACGCCGGAGATGCGAGCGCGGGTCTGGTCTTGGCTGCATGATCCCTTGACCGAGGTCGAAGGGCTGGTCTGCGAGAATGCGGATGGCCGGGTGATCGGCCTGACCCATTTCCGGCATTTCGCGCGCCCCTTGGCGGCGGCAACGGGCTGCTTCCTCGACGATCTTTTTGTGGAGCCGCAAGCACGCGGCAGCGGGGCTGCCGACGCGCTGATCGGGGAGGTACAAAAGATCGCTCAGAAACGCGGGTGGAGCCTTGTGCGCTGGATCACGGCCGAGGACAATTACCGTGGCCGTGGCGTTTATGACAAGCTCGCCACGCGCACCAACTGGGTCACCTACGACATCAAGCTGTAGGGTCTGGCGCCTTTCTCGGGGCATCGGAGTTGGTAGGCTCTTCTGGCTCCGTCACCAACTCCGCCTCTTCGATATCGTCGCTGCGCGTTACCACCGCGCCTTCGGTCGGGGTGGTCTCGGGTGTGCCGACGATCAGCGGAAGCATCTGCACACCGCTTGGCGTCGCGACTTCCGACAGCGGCGGTGTCTTCCATTCCAGCGTGTCAAAGCTCTTGCAGTTCTCGCAGATCGGCTTCCACTCTGCATGGATATGGTGGCAGTTTTCACAGATCCACTGTGGCCCGCGCGAGACATTGAGCGCACGTGTCAGCCAGCCTTTGACCACCGTATCCGACGCGCCCTCGCCCCGCTCGATCGCGGCCATCAGTGTGACGGAACGGGCCGAAGGATCAGTCTCCACCAGATTGCCAAGCGCACGACGGGCTTCGGGAAAGTCCTCATTCGCGATGTGCAACTCGGCCAGCAGCATCTTGGTTTCGGGATGGTCCGGCTGCGATTTGGTCAGCGCGCGGAAGCGTTTGATCCGCTGTTGCGGAGTCTCATCGGGCTGGATCTCTGCAAAGGCAGCGGCAAGGTCTGGGTGCGGGTGAACGCTCCACGCTTTTTGCAGAATCTTAGAAGCGTAACGCGGTTTGTCCTGCGCGATATAACCGCGTGCGGCCATGACCGCTGCCGGGACCAAATCAGGCGACAATCGGTTCGCTTCAATCGCAGCTTCACGCGCTTCGATGCTGTTGCCCTCGGCGATGACATCGCGGGCTTCAGACAACGCAAGTACCGCATCGCGGCGTTTATGCACATCACGCGGCAGTTGGCCGTTTTTGTACTTGGCCTGCAACGTCTGACGCGCTCCGGACCAATCATGCTTATCGGCCTGCAACTTGAGCAGCGTGTCGCTGGTTTCTTCGTGGTTCGGCTTCAGGGCAAAGGCTTTTTCGGCCAGTTTCAACGCGGTTTCCGTATCACCTTCGGCCAGCTTTTGCTTCATGATGCCGCGCACACCGACGAAACGGGTCTTTTCGTCTTCGACCAGCTTGCGATAGGTCCGCTCCGCCTTGCGCCGATCTCCGGCCAGTTCGGCGGCCTGAGCGGTGAGCAGATTGGTCAAAGCCGGGCGTTTCAGGTAGCGGTCTGCCTTCGCGGCTTTGGCCATAGCGACCTGCCCCTCACCGCTGGCGAGCGCCATAAGCCCGTCAGACAGCGCTTGATAGCCTTTACGCTCGCGGTTGCGGTCGAAATAACGCGACAGGGCAGTCTCATCACCATTCAGGAAATGCCAAGTGGCAGACAGCAGCGCCACGATCTTGAGCAGCACCCAGACAGCCAACATCAGCAGTGCGACCGCGATCACCGATTGCAAAGGGCCGAGGGTATATTCAGTGCCAGCGACGGTCAGTTGTATTCCGCCTTCGCTTTCCAGCAAGAACCCAGCCCCCCAGGCGAGCGCGGCCACCAGCACGACGAAAAGAACGATTTTAATTAGAGACCAAAGCATTTGTCGTTCCTCAGTTTGCCGTCAGGCGTTGTGACAGGTCGTCAGCGGCGTTTTCCGCTGCTTGACGGGCGCGTGCATCGGCAAGCCAGTCCGCCATGGCGTCTTGCGCAGCGTTTGATAGCGTTTCAATCTCGGCCAGCGCATCGGTTAGGCGGCCATCGCGCACAGCGGCTTCGGCACGCGACAGTACGGCATCCGGGTCCGTCCCCTCGCGCGGGGCGACGGAGCGTGCGCCCAACTGGCGCTTCAAAAAGCTGCCAAAACCGCTTTCGCCCCCTTCCGGCACCTCTGCACGCGCCGTCGCAAGAGCCGCGCGGGCGGCGTCAGGATAGCGTGACTGAAGGTTGGCAAGGGTAACAACACCACCGCTGGCTGCGCTCAGCGCTTCGGGGATGTCTTCGACACCTGCCGCCTGCAGTTCAGCCAAAACCGCGTCAAAGGGCCGTCCAGCCGCGAGGGCCGTGTTGATCCGAGACATCGCCGTTTGCGCGCGGGCGGCCTCAGCCGCTTCGGCGGTCGCTTCTTCCACGCTTTGGGCGTTTTCAAGCAAGGCTTCGATTTCGCTGCGTTGTTCGGCGACAGAGTTCCGTAACGCTTCCATCTCACGCTCAAATGCCGCGACAGCGATTTCATTGTCTCCGCCGCTGGCAGGCTGCTTCTCGACCGTCGTCAAACGGCTATCGATCCCGGCTAACTGCTCCTGCAACGTCGCAAGCTCTTGGCGAGCGGTGGTCAACTCTTCGGTGAGGGCGGCAACTTCCGGCGGGGTTTCGGGCTCTGGTGCAGGGGCGTCAACGCGGGTTTCCAGTTCTGCGATACGGGCTTGTTGCGCGTCGAGTGCTTCTTGCAGCGCCGCTTCGTTCTGCGCGCGATTGCCAAGCACATCGTATTCCGAAGCCGCATAGCCCAACCCGCCGGCGATAAGACCGCCCAGCACCATCGGGAAAAAGACGCTCCGCTTGCGCTCTTTGACGACAGGTTCTGGCGCCTTGGTGTTCTGTACCGGCTTCTCGGCTGGAGTCTTTTCGCTTGGCTTTGCAGTATCTGTCTTTGCACTGTCCGATTTTGCAGTCGACGTGGAGCTGGTGGGCGATGCGCTGGTCGCTTTGCTCGCACCCTTGTCCCACGGCTTGCTGCTGTCTTTGTCAGTTGTGGTCTTCGGCGGCTTGGCGGTTGCGGGGGGGGAAGTATCGGCCTTGGCTTTCTCGGGCGTCACCGGCGATGGCTTCGTTGAGGCATCTGATGCTTTTGGCTTCGCCTCATCCAACGCGGGGGCGGTATCCGATTTGTCAGTGGCAGCAGAGGTTTCAACCTCAGCCGACGTCTTTACCGCAGATTTGGCTGTGTTGTCTTTCTCAGCCGCGTCCACAGTTTTCGCATCTGGCTTATCCGTCTCAAAAGTCGATGGGGCCTTATCACCAGTCTGCGTTGCAGACGGTTTGTCCTCCGGCATGGGTGTTGTCGCTTCTGACTTGTCTGACACCGTTTTATCGGCTGCGGTCTCGTTGTCTTCGCTTTTAGTGACAGTCTTTTTGGGTTTCGCCACGCCGCCCGCCTTTCCGATTCTGAACCTGTCTATCGCTTGCCGCAGCAAGCTTACCCGGCATAAATGCGCCTCTCAAGGCAAGGTGGAGCGGCGGAACAGTTTTTCAACGGCTTCTGCCATAGCTTCACCCGTTGGGAGCGCTGCCACATCATGCGCACGTAGCGGCAGGCCTTCAAGCGCCTGTGCGGCGGCATCGCTGATTGAAACCGCAAGCACTTGAGCGGTGCGCGCAGCCTCACGCGCGAACTGCGCGGCGCTGCGCGGGGAAAATAACGGGACCAGCACCGGGTCATCCCCCTGCAACAAGTGCTGTGCTTCATCGCTAAGCGCCAAAAGACGCTGCTCATAAAGGGTATGGACGTCAGTGGTCAGCCCGGTTGCCGTGAGGTCTCCTGCAATGTCACCGCGCCGGTGCAGACCAGCCAGATGCAGCAATGGCCCAAGGTCGGCGCGACCAGACAGTTCTGCAATCATCGAAACCGCGTCAAAGCCCGACATCTGCGCTTGCCAGCCTGCCGCGAGCGCTGCCTCTGTCGTCTGCGGCCCCACACAATAGGCCGGGCGCCCCTCCCCCGCGGGCGCATTGGCAACGGCGTTTGCCGAGGTAAAGATCACGCCGGCATAGCCGCTCAAGTCTGGCGCGTCGCCGCTGGGTACAATCTCAATCAAAGGCGACACCACGACCCCCTTATGAAGGGCAGAAGGCAACCGTTTCAGAAAAACGGCCGAACTCTGAGGCGGGCGGGTCAGAAGCAGTCTTGGCTGCGTCATGTGAGGGCTCCGGCATTGTTTGCGGCTGACAGCGGTGTTACCTGCGGTACAGGTGCCTTGCAACGGAAAGCCCCCATGCCCAGACCTCAGCTCATTCTAGGATTGGAAAGCAGCTGCGACGATACCGCCGCCGCCATCGTACGTATTGACGAAGACGGGCGCGGCGCGGTGTTGTCCTCTGTCGTTGCAGGTCAAACGGCGTTGCATGCGGATTTTGGCGGGGTCGTGCCCGAGATTGCAGCACGCGCCCATGCCGAGAAGCTCGATCACTGTGTCGAAGACGCGCTCGCCGAGGCCGGGATCGCCTTGCCTCAGATCGATGCCATTGCCGTGACCGCAGGGCCGGGGCTGATCGGTGGCGTGGTGTCGGGGGTGATGTGCGCCAAAGGTCTGTCGGCAGCCACGGGCAAACCTCTTTACGGGGTCAATCATCTGGCAGGCCACGCCCTAACGCCCCGTCTGACAGACGATGTGCCATATCCCTATCTGATGTTGCTGGTTTCCGGCGGGCATTGCCAGTTCTTGATGGTGCGCGGGCCGAACAATTTTGAACGGCTTGGCGGGACCATTGACGACGCGCCGGGTGAAGCCTTTGACAAGGTTGCCCGGCTGCTCGGTCTGCCCCAACCCGGAGGCCCGTCGATTGAGGCTTGCGCCAAAACCGGTGATCCTGAGCGCTTTGCGCTACCCCGTCCACTGTTGGATCGCGACGGCTGCGATATGTCCTTCTCTGGCTTGAAAACGGCAGTTCTACGCGCGCGGGACAAAGCTATGGCCGATGCGGGCGGGCTGACGCACCGGGATCAAGCCGATCTTGCCGCCGGATTTCAAGCCGCCGTGGTCGAGGTGCTGGCAAAAAAGACCCGCCGTGCCTTTGCCAACTACCCCCAAGACGCGCCGCTTGGGCTTTGCGTGGCGGGTGGCGTGGCTGCGAACCAATCCATTCGCGCGGCGCTAGAGGCGGTCGCAGCAGAGCAATCGGCGCGGTTCATCGCGCCGCCGCTCGCGCTGTGCACAGACAATGCCGCGATGATCGCTTTTGCTGCTGCCGAACAAGCGGCGGAACGTGGCTTCGATGACTTGAGCCTTTCGGCCCGCCCACGCTGGCCGCTGGATACGGTCCGCCCATCAATGCTTGGCAGCGGGAAAAAGGGGGCCAAGGCATGAGCATTTCAGTTCTCGGCGCAGGAGCGTTTGGCACGGCGCTGGCAATCTCATTGGCCCGCAAGGAACCTGTCACCCTCTGGGCGCGGCAGCTGGGGGATATGGACCTCACGCGGGAGAACAGCAAACGCCTGCCCGGTTGTGCTTTTCCGGATGATCTGGCTGTAACGGATGATTTCGCGCAGGCTGCACAGGCCGATATTCTGCTGCTCGCCGTGCCCATGCAAAAGCTGCGCGACTTGCTGACAGCGCAGGCCGACAACCTTGCCGGGAAACACCTTGTTGCCTGCTGCAAAGGTATCGAATTGCGCAGCGGATGTGGGCCGGTCACCATTATCGAACAGACCATTCCCAACGCGACAGCTGCGATCCTCACCGGGCCGAGCTTTGCGGCTGATATTGCCCGCGGCCTCCCCACTGCTTTGACCCTTGCCTGCGCGGATGCCAGCGCGGGCGCCGATCTGCAAAAAGCACTCACGACCGAGAACATCCGGCTCTACCGCACCACGGATACCATCGGTGCCGAACTTGGCGGGGCGCTAAAGAATGTGATCGCCATCGCCAGCGGTGCGGCTATTGGTGCCGGGCTGGGAGAGAGCGCGCGTGCTGCCGTGATGACACGCGGCTATGCGGAAATGCAGCGCCTTGCAGCGCATTTGCAGGCGGAGCCGACGACACTGGCGGGGCTTTCAGGTTTCGGAGATTTGACGCTGACCTGCACCTCCGAACAGTCACGCAATTATCGTTTGGGCCAATCGCTGGGGGCTGGCCACGCCTTTGACGCGGACACAACGGTTGAGGGCGCCGCCACAGCGCGCGCTGTCGATGCTCTGGCGCGGGATGCGTCGCTTGATATGCCCATCACCCGCGCGGTGGCTGCTCTGCTCGACAATGAACTCGATGTCGCCACTGCCTTGAAATCGCTACTCACCCGACCCCTAAAGGAAGAATGATATGCTTGTTGCCCTCTTCGCCCATGACAAACCAGATGCACTGTCGATTAGGCAGGAAAACCGTCCGGACCATCTGGCCTATCTGAAATCAAGCGATGCCGTTGCCCAAGCTGGGCCTTTGCTGGACGACGAGGGTACAATGATCGGCTCGCTCATCATTCTTGACGTCGCGGACATGGACGCGGCGCGGACATGGGCCGAAAATGACCCCTATGCAAAGGCTGGTCTGTTCAAAAGCGTGACCCTGACCCATTGGAACAGGGTCATCGGCTAATGGCCTATTGGTTGTTCAAAACCGAACCCGTGACATGGAGTTGGGAGGACCAACTGGCCAAAGGTGAGGCGGGCGAAGAATGGGACGGCGTGCGCAACTATCAGGCGCGTAACTTCATGCGCGAAATGCAGCTTGGGGATCTGGGCTTCTTTTACCACTCCCAGAAAGACCGCGAAATAGTGGGGATCGTCGAAGTCTGTGCCGAGGCGCATCCTGATAGCACGACTGATGATGACCGTTGGGACTGTGTCGACGTCAAAGCCGTGCGGCCCTTTGTGACGCCAGTGACGCTTGATACGATCAAAGCTGATCCTCGGCTGAGCGATATGGTGTTGGTGAAAAGTCCCCGCCTATCCGTGCAGCCTGTGACAGCGCAGGAATGGCAAATCATCTGCGCTTTGGGCGCTACGACGCCCTGAGCAAATTTGCCCCGGTCCAACACTGAAAAACGAAAAAAGGGTTCCGGCACCCCGCCAGAACCCTTTCTCACCCCGTGTGCTCCCAAATCCACCACACACGTATTCGAAATCTCGTTCTGGCCGTCCTGGCCGATGTAATAGGGATACCCGAAAGCACCGATTTAGGCAACTTCCGAGTATCTCAAACCCCTTGGAAAAACGAAATACGCGCTTAACCAAACAGGGCTGCTGTAAAGGTTTTAGTTACCTATAAACAAAGCGTTACGCTGGCCCCTAGTCCGTCAGGCATAGACGCTTTCTTTACCAAAATGCTTGACCAGCAGGTAATAGATCACAGCACGGTATTTGTTGCGTTCAGAGCGGCCATAGGTCTCAATCGCCTTTTGAATACCGCCCATCAGATGCTCGTCATCCGGCAGGCCGAGCTTCTTGATCAGAAAGTTGTCCTTCACCGTGTTCAATTCTGCCGTATCACCAGCCGAAACGGTTTGAGCGTCCGCGTTATAGATCGACGGGCCGCAGCCGATGGTTACCTTGGTTAACAGGTCCATATCAGGCTCTACACCGCATTTGTTGCGCAGGTCCTCAGCATATTTCGCGATCCATTCGTCACGTTTGCCCATATCAATACTCCCTTGTGTCATTTCGGCCCTCGCTAGGGTCCTTGTGCCGCAGCCTAAGGTCAAACAACTGTTTCGCAAACTATTTCTGTGAATGCGCCTGCACGGGCGCATACACAGAAAGAGGCGCCCGCAAGGGGCGCCTCCAATAGACCGTTAGGGTTGAGGTTTAAGACGCGTCGTCGAGGGGAGCGTCTGTTTCCAGTGCTTCGATCTCGCCTTTGTTCACCTCGAGCTGGGATTCCAGCTCGGCTTTGGTCCAAGCGCTCAGCTTCAGGTCGTTTTCAGCAGCCATGGAAATCTCTTCCAGCGGCACTGCGACGGTGCGCTCGCCAAGGCCCAAGAAACCGCCCATGCCAACAACTGCAGCATAGCCCTCATCGGTTTTGATCACATAGTCGACTTCGCCAACTTTCTCGCCATCGGCTTCGACCACAGTCTGACCGATCAAATCACCGGCAACCATCCCGGCAAAAGCGTTGCTCATGCTGGTGTCGGTGCGCGTGACGTCCGTTTCCATCGCGGTTTCGGTATCCGAAGAGACGCCAGCGGTCAGGTCGGTGTCGCTGTCCAGTTCTGCATCATCGTCGGAGGCGAGATCAGTGTCTGTATTGCTGTCGATATCGCTGTCGGTCTCGGCGCTCAAAGTCGAATTCGACTCGGAGTCGGAGTTGCCGTTCAGATCAGCTTCCGCGTCCAGCGTTGTGTCTGTCTCCATCTCGGTGTCAGACGCCATCTCGCTATCAGTCTCAACATCGGCATCAACGTCAGCATCGGCCGTGTCGGTAGCTGAATCCACGGCACCATCGATGGCATCGGCAGTGTCGTCTGCGGTATCACGCAGGGACTGCGCCGTATCCTCAGCCTGCTTTTTCAGCGAGTTGCCAAGATCATCTGCGCTGTTGCTTACGCTTTCACCCGCGACGGTTGCTTCGGCCTCAGCGGCCGCGTCTGCGGTGGCGTCTACATCCTGTGCAAAGGCGGTGCCTGCGGTCAGAGCGAGCGCGGCGACGGTTGAATTCAGGAATGTACGTTTCATTTTCGAACTCCTTTCGGTGTTGGTCTGGGGAGGAAACACCGCTCTCGGGTAGATGTTCCGGCAGCTTTCGGAAGCGGGCAGGAATGTGCCTGAATCCGCCGATTGAGCGAAAATTCTATTATTTTACAGAGATTTGAAGCCGAAACAGAAAAGCACCGCCTGAAATCAATCAGGCGGTGCTCTCTTAAATATCCGGCAGGGAACCGCTGATATTAGTAGCGGTAATGCTCCGGCTTGAACGGACCATCAGGCGACACGCCGATATATGCGGCCTGCTCTGGGTCCAACTTGGACAATTTCACGCCGATCCGGTCGAGATGCAGACGCGCAACCTTTTCGTCCAGATGTTTCGGCAGGATGTAAACGTCGTTGCCGTATTTATCGGTGTTTTCCCACAGTTCGATCTGCGCCAGCACTTGGTTGGTAAAGGACGCCGACATCACGAAAGACGGATGCCCGGTCGCATTGCCAAGGTTCAGCAAACGGCCCTCAGAGAGCAGGATCAGCCGATTGCCATTCGGCATCTCGATCATGTCCACCTGCTCTTTGATATTGGTCCATTTGTGATTTCTTAGACTGGCAACCTGAATTTCATTGTCGAAATGGCCGATGTTGCCAACGATCGCCATGTCCTTCATCTCGCGCATGTGCTCGATGCGGATCACGTCTTTGTTGCCCGTGGTGGTGATAAAGATGTCGGCCGTGCTGACGACATCCTCCAACAGCACGACTTCAAAACCGTCCATTGCAGCCTGCAAGGCACAGATGGGATCAACCTCTGTGACCTTGACCCGCGCACCAGCACCGCGCAGCGACGCGGCGGAACCCTTGCCCACATCGCCATAACCCATCACGACCGCGACCTTGCCGGCCATCATCGTGTCCGTGGCGCGGCGGATGCCGTCGACAAGGCTTTCTTTGCAGCCGTATTTATTGTCGAACTTCGACTTTGTGACAGAGTCGTTCACATTGATCGCGGGGAAGGGCAATTGGCCCTGTTTCACGAGATCATAGAGACGGTGCACGCCGGTGGTGGTTTCTTCGGACACGCCTTTGATCTGATCGCGCATCTTAGTGAACCAGCCGGGGCTTTCGGCCATGCGTTTCTTGATCTGAGCAAAGATCGCCTCTTCTTCTTCGGACTTAGGCACGGCGATCAGCTCATCTTCACCGTTTTCCACTCGCGCGCCCAAGAGGATATAGAGCGTCGCATCGCCGCCATCGTCGAGGATCAGGTTCGGGCCATCGGGGAACATAAAGGATTTGTCGAGGTAATCCCAATGCTCAACCAGCGACTGACCTTTAATCGCGAAAACCGGAACGCCCGCTTCGGCAATGGCAGCCGCAGCGTGGTCTTGGGTCGAGAAGATGTTGCAAGACGCCCAACGCACATCAGCGCCGAGTGCCACGAGCGTCTCAATCAACACGGCGGTTTGGATGGTCATGTGCAGCGAGCCAACGATCCGCGCGCCCTTCAGCGGTTTGCTGTCGCCGTATTCTTCACGCAGCGCCATCAGGCCGGGCATTTCAGTTTCAGCGATGTCCAGCTCTTTACGCCCGTAGGCCGCCAGATTGATATCCTTAACAATATAGTCGTGGGCCATGCGGCGCTCCTGTCTAGAGGTGTTGGAGGTCGCCTAGCATCTCAGCGATCAGTTCTCAATCTATATGGACGGTTGGCCTTGCTCGCTTAGTCCAGCAAGGCGGCCAATTGCTTATTGTCGGTAACGCCTTCCATCCAGTTTTTGCCCTGTGCCAAAACACAGGCGTTTCCGTCCGCCATGGATCTCACCAATGTCCAAGTCCCGGTTTGCTCGGATGCCCACAACTGGCTGTTGTCTTTCGCCTGACCGGGGACGGGCGCTTCGCCGTACCAGTCGATCAGCGCGGATTTCATCTCATGTTGCGGCATGCAGACTTCTTCTGCTTGGGCGATACCGGCAAAGCTGCCAAATGTAACTGCAAGTATCAGACCGGAAAAAACGGGTTTCATGATTATCTCCTTCGTGGGATGAACAGAAATACAGGGGAATGGTTCCCAAAGGATTGCCAAGAGAAGGACCGCAGGCGATGGCCCAAAAACCCCGCGCATGGCAACGTATGCTCTCTGGCCGCAGGCTTGATTTGCTAGACCCAACCCCGGTGGATGTTGAGATTGAGGACATCGCCCACGGTTTGGCCTTTGTCGCGCGTTGGAATGGGCAGACCCGGGGGGACTATGCTTATTCCGTGGCCGAACATTCGCTTTTGGTAGAGACGATTTTCACCCGCATCGCGCCGCGCGCCCCGGCAAAGTGGCGTTTGGCTGCTCTGCTGCATGACGCGCCGGAATATGTGATTGGCGATATGATCTCGCCGGTCAAAACGGCTGTTGGTCCTAATTACCGCGCCTTGGATGAGCGTCTGACCACCGCCGTCCATCTGCGGTTCGGACTGCCTGCCAATCTGCCAGTGCGCGTCAAACAGCAGATCAAAAAGGCCGATCGTGTCAGCGCGTGGATGGAGGCAAGCCAGATCGCGGGCTTTTCCGAAGCCGAGGCTACCCGTTTCTTTGGCCGCCCCGACACCGCGTTGATGGACGGGCTGAACATCCTGCTGCGCCCCCCTGTCGAAGTGCGGAACGAATTCACTGGGCGCTTTGAAGCGCTGCTGCGCGAGATAGCATGATCCATATCCGCCGCGCCGGAGCGTTGGATACACGTGCGTTAGCGCAACTTCTGAACGCGATTATCGCTAAGGGCGGCACCACCGCTATGGTCACCCCAGTCACCCCTCGCGAGTTGCAAAGCTGGATGGCCGCACCGGACAGCGCCTGGCATCTGGCCGAAGACGAGCACGGTACGGTCAAAGGATTTCAGTATATCGAGCCGCATCCCGACTTGCCCGAAGACGGCGTTGATATAGCGACTTTTGTGCGGCTGGGAGAGACAGGTTTGGGGATCGGCTCTGCACTGTTTGAGCGGACGAAGGAAGCAGCCCGAGACCTTGGGTACAGGCATATCCACGCCATTATACGCGCAGATAATGCCGGCGGGCTGGCCTATTACCAAAGCCGAGGGTTCGAAGATTTTAAACGTCTGCCCAACAGCGAATTGGCCAATGGCAGCTGCGTCGATAAAATCTGGAAACGCTACGAGCTTTAGCGCGGCGAGCGTTTGGCCAAAATCCGCTGCAATGTCCGACGGTGCATGTTCAACCGTCGCGCGGTTTCTGAGACATTGCGGTCACACAACTCGTAAACCCGCTGGATATGCTCCCACCGCACACGGTCTGCGCTCATTGGGTTTTCCGGCGGTTCTGGCAAATCGCCCCCTGTGGCCAGTAGCGCATTCACGATGTCATTGGCGTCGGCGGGTTTTGAGAGGTAGTCCGTGGCCCCCGATTTCACCGCTGCCACCGCCGTCGCAATCGCGCCATAGCCTGTCAGCACCACCACCCGCGTATCAGCACGCCGTTCACGCAGCACTTCGACGACATCAAGACCATTGCCATCTTGAAGCCGCAGGTCCACCACGGCAAAGGCCGGGGGCCGCGCGGTGGCTATCGCTTTGCCCGCCGACACCGACCCTGCGGTCTCAACTTCAAAACCGCGTTTTTCCATTGCTTTGGCAAGGCGGCGCAAAAACGGCTCGTCATCATCCACAAGCAGCAGCGTGCGGTCTGGACCAAGGTCAGAAATATCCGGCATCAACGTCCCCTCTCGCGCTTAATATGGTGCGACACAAGCCCGTGGTCAATTTTACCGTTGGTCGAGGAAGCAGCCAATTTTGTCTGCCATCTCCTCGGGCCGAACTTCGCGGCGGAAGAAATCGACCACGCCTTCGCCGGGCATCACCAGATAGCTAAAGGTGGAATGATCAACAAGGTATTCGCCATCCTGCGGCGGATGCGCTTTGTAATAGGTGCGGTAAGCTTGGCTCGCGGCCTTCACTTGCTCAGGCGAGCCGGTCAGGCCCACCATCCGTGGGTGCATGGCTTCGGCAAACTCGCCCACGACCTTTGGCGTATCCCGCGCAGGGTCCACAGTGATGAAAACCGGGGTGATGCTCTGGCCACGCTCTTCCAAGATTTCCGTCGCCGCGGCGTTACGGTCCACGTCCAGCGGGCAGACGTCGGGGCAGAAGGTATAGCCGAAATACACCAAAGCAGGCTCTTTGATGACATCTGTATCAGTCACGGTCTCGCCGGCGCTGTTCACCAACTCAAACGGCCCGCCGATATCCCCGCCCGCCACTTGGCTTGAGCGGCAGGAGGCATAGGCGTCGTCCTCCCCCTGCAGGACCATAAAGGCCGTGCCTGCGAGAAATACTGCTGCTACGCCAACAGCGCCAAATGCGACCATCCGTTTCATGTCAGCCTCCTGCGCCAATGGGCGCTCTTGATCGTGTTTCGCGGCAGACCTACGCTAGATTGCAGGCGATGCAAGACGCAAAGACGTGAAGGGGTAAAGATGACGCAGCCAGACATACGACCCCTAAGCGGACGTACCCGCGCCAGTTGGATCAGACTGCGCACGATGATCTTGCTGCGCTGGTTCGCTATCATGGGGCAGTTGGCCGCTGTAACCATCGCGCAATGGATGTTCGGGCTGCAACTGGCGTTCGGGCTTTGTTACCTCGTGATCGGGGCGTCGGTGGTAGGCAACCTCGTAGCCGGGTTTGTCTTTCCGCAGAACAAACGTCTGACTGAAAAAGAGAACCTCGCCATGGTGCTCTTTGATCTGCTGCAGCTCACGGCACTCTTGGGGCTGACCGGCGGGCTGCACAATCCCTTCGCCTTGCTGCTGCTGGCACCGGTGACGATCTCTGCCACGGCGCTTAGTCTGCGCTCCACATTGGTGCTTGGCGCGACGGCGATCGTTGCTGCTTCTGTGCTTGCGCTGTGGCATCTGCCGCTGGTCACGGAATCGGGCGACGCGCTTGAATTGCCGCGTATCTTTGTCTTTGGCCAATGGATCGCGCTTTTGATCGCGATTGTTTTCACCAGCGCATATTCCCGCCGCATCACATCCGAAGTGCATTCGATGGCCGACGCGCTTTCTGCAACACAAATGGTATTGGCGCGAGAGCAGAAACTGTCAGACCTCAGCGGCGTGGTCGCCGCCGCTGCGCATGAACTCGGCACGCCTTTGGCCACCATCAAACTGGCCAGCACTGAGTTGCTGGGCGAGTTGGAAGACCGCCCTGACCTCGCTGACGACGCCGCGCTGATCAGCGATCAGGCGGATCGTTGCAGAGACATCCTGCGCGATATGGGCCGCTCGCGAAAAGACGATCCACATATGCAACGCGCGCCCCTTACTGCGGTGATAAAAGAGGCCGCCGAGCCGCATTTGTGCCGGGGCAAATCGGTTATATTCTCGGACAACCCGATGCTTGTCGGCCATGGCCGCCCGCCTACAATCCCGCGCCGACCGGAAATTATCTATGGGCTTCGCAACCTTGTCCAAAACGCTGTGGATTTCGCGGAAACCACCGTTTGGATTGAGACCGAATGGACAGCAGATAACATTTCGGTTCGGATTATCGACGATGGGCCGGGGTTTCCGCCGCAAGATTTGGGGCGCATTGGCGATCCCTTTTTGCGTCGTCGCAGCAGCCCGTCCGACGCGTCTGCCCGCCCTGCCTATGAAGGCATGGGGCTAGGGTTGTTCATCGCAAAAACCTTTCTTGAGCGTGGCGGCGGGCGGCTGCGTTTTGCCAATGGGTCAGACAGCGGTTGGCTGCGCGGGCTGCCCCCGGCGGGCAGTGGCGCGGTGGTAGAAGTTGTCTGGCCGCGACGGTTGCTTGATCTTGGCGCTGAGGATGCGATGGCTTCAGAAAACCAGCCGCAAACTGCTTGATAAAAAAGGGCCACCTTTGGCGCGTTAACCATTTGTTAACTTATTGGCGGCAGCATAGGGCGGGTGCATTTGCCGAAAGGATCTTCCGAAATGGCATTGCAAGACGTCTTCATACTGCTAATCACGATCTGCTGTAGTGCTGCGGCGGCGCTTTGGTTGCTCCGCATACCTACTTCAGCCACCCCGATGCTCGCCCAAGACGACGGTAGCATGAGTCTGCTGTTTGAGGACGGTCATCTGCTACATGGCTCAGACATGGCGCTGACCCGCTTCGCCCTCGCGCCCGGCCATCATGAGTGGGAGGATATTCGCGGCGCGTTGCTGCCGCGTTTCCCTGATTTCCCCACGCTGCCACGTGCAGGTCATCCCGGCAGCCTGACCCTGCGGGCCGAAGATGGCGACAGTCCGGGCGAAGTGCGGATCAGCTGGCGCGATGCGCTTTGCTGGTTGCACATGCCGATTGCGCGAACCCGCCCTGATGTTGCGCGGGAGGCGGATGAACAGTTTGCCGCCCTGCGCCGCGCCAGCGACTGCAGCCCCAACCCGGCTTGGCAAACCAACGTCAGTGGTCAAATCATCTGGCATAACCGCGCCTATGCAACACTCAAACGCAGTGCGCAGCACAGCCCAAACGCAAGCGGCGCCGCGCTGTTTAGCACGCCGGAGCCGGAGCACCCTAACCGCGTCTGCTTGCAAGGCGACAGGCAAGAGCGGCCAAATTGGTATGCCCTGACCACCACATCGATCGACGGGGTTCAGATATATCATGCCACCTGTATCGATGCTGTGGTTGCGGCAGAGGACGCGCAGCGCAACTTTGTGCAAACCCTCGCCAAGACCTTTGCACATCTCTCAATCGGTCTCGCAATTTTTGACCGCAATGGTCAGTTGGCTCTGTTCAATCCCGCCCTCGTTGATCTGACCGCCCTGCCCGCGCCCTTTCTCAGCGCACGCCCGACAATGGTGTCCTTTTTCGACCAGCTCCGCGAAAATCGTCATATGCCGGAGCCTAAGAACTACCTGAACTGGCGGCAGGAAATAGCGGAGGTGATCGCGGCAGCAACCGATGGGCGCTATCAGGAGACTTGGACCCTCGAGACTGGCCAGACCTATAGCGTCATGGGACGCCCTCATCCGGATGGGGCCACTGCGTTTCTGATCGAAGACATCACCGCCGAAGTGACCTTGACCAGAAATTTCCGCGCGGAGTTGGAGGTGAGCCAGAGCTTGCTGGACAAGTTAGAAGACAGTTTCGCCGTCTTTTCCGCCGCTGGCGTGCTGACTTTTAGCAATGCAGCCTACCGTGAGCTTTGGCAACAAGACCCGGAAAACAGCTTTGCGGCTATCACCATATCGGACGCGAT
This sequence comes from Sulfitobacter maritimus, assembly GCF_013346665.1. Classification (GTDB taxonomy): domain Bacteria; phylum Pseudomonadota; class Alphaproteobacteria; order Rhodobacterales; family Rhodobacteraceae; genus Sulfitobacter; species Sulfitobacter maritimus. The sequence goes on along the minus strand of NZ_JABVBB010000038.1, from coordinate 418,758 downwards.
TGATGTCTGGCGCAAAAATTCAGCGCCCAACCCGCACTGGACCGAGATTGCCGAATTTGTTTCAGGGCGGGGGGACCGTGGCGGCTGGAGCATGACAGTTCATCCTCAGAACAGCACGCCGCTGCGCTGCGAAATCTCAGCAATCGCTTCGGGTGCCACCTTGGTGCGGTTTCGCGTGATGTCTGATGCTAATGCGCATCGCGGAGCGTCAGGATTACGCAACGAAACAGATCAACGCCAACCCTCCGAGTGACAGGGAAGACGACCGCTTTGATCTTGCGGCTGCTCATGGGAACGCTAAGCATGGGGCATGGCCGCCGAAACCCTATCTGTTACGCTCACCAGTCCCGAAGACACCGCCAATCGCGCCCGCGCATTGGCCGATTTACTTCGGCCGGGCGATGTAATTTTACTCTCCGGCGATGTCGGTGCTGGCAAGACACATTTCGCCCGCTCCTTGATCCAAAATCTTTTGGCCGAGCCCGAAGACATTCCCTCCCCGACCTTCACCCTCGTCCAAACCTATGAGGGACAAACTAGCGCGATCTGGCACGCGGATCTGTACCGCCTGACATCGACACATGAGATCGAAGAACTTGGTCTTGTGGACGCTTTCCATGACGCGATCTGTCTTGTTGAATGGCCGGACCGTCTGGGGCCACTTACGCCGGCGCAGGCGCTGCATATTGATCTCTCACCCGGACCCGATGACCAAAGCCGTCAACTTGTGGCACAGTGGGAAGGGGCCGAATGGGGGGATAGATTGAAGGCGTGGCGGATCGCATGACCCAACGTAGCCACCTCATTCAAAGCTTCCTTCAAGACGCAGGCTGGGCGGATGCCTCCCGCAAAGTATTGGCCGGAGATGCGTCAAACCGGCGCTATGATCGGCTGCATCGGGCGGATGGACAGAGCGCCATTTTAATGGATGCGCCCCCGGAACGAGGTGAAGACGTGCGCCCGTTCCTTGCGGTCGCGGCTCATCTCACATCGATTGGCCTAAGTGCGCCAGCCATCTACCATGCCGATCCCGAGCAGGGACTGCTTTTGCTTGAAGACCTTGGCGATGATCTTTTCGCCCGCCTGATGGCCGACGACCCCACGCGGGAGGCGCCATTGTACCGCGCGGCAGTTGATGTGTTGGTTCACCTCCACCGTGCCTCCGCCCCCGATCTGCCGCGCTGCGATGCGCAATGGCTTACGGATATGGCCGTTCCGGCGTTTGAGTTCTACGCGCCCGATGGAAAACAGCAGTACGCGGCTTTTGCCGCTGCATTCCATCCGCTGGCGCAGGTGTTAGACCCGGTTTCGAACGTGGTGATCCTGCGCGACTATCATGCCGAGAACCTGTTGTGGCTGCCGGATCGTCAGGGCGTGGCCCGTGTCGGTTTGCTCGACTTCCAAGACGCGCTTGTGGGGCATCCGGCCTATGACCTCGTCTCTATCTTGCAAGATGCCCGCCGCGATGTGTCGCCTGCGATCGAAGCGCATATGGTTGACTATTACCTGATGCAGACCGGCCAAGACGCGGAAAACTTTCGCAGCGCTTACGCTCTGCTCGGTGCGCAGCGAAATCTCCGTATCTTGGGCATTTTCGCCCGCCTGTGCCTGCGTGATGGAAAGGCACATTATGTCGATCTGATCCCGCGGGTCTGGAATTATCTGCAACATAATCTGCGCCACCCCGCGCTGGCCCCGGTGGCACGCAGCATCGATGGTGTCCTGCCTTGCCCGACCCCCGAATTTCTGGAGCATCTGAAGAGCCAATGCGCGACCAACCCGACGCCATAATGATGTTCGCGGCCGGTTTCGGCACGCGTATGAAACATCTGACCCAGACCCAACCAAAGCCGATGGTGCCCTTGGCCGGCCGTCCGTTGATTGACCATGCGCTAAAGCTGGCGCAGGACATCGCGCCGCGCAAAATCGTCGCGAACCTGCACTACCTCCCCGAGCAGCTTGACGCGCATCTGCGGCCACTGGGTGTTGCGACGATCCTAGAGACGCCCGACATTTTGGATACCGGCGGCGGACTGCGCAATGCCTTGCCGCTGCTTGGGGGTGGGCCTGTATTCACCATGAACAGCGACGCAATCTGGGCCGGCCCAAACCCGCTAACACTGCTGCGTGACGCTTGGGAGCCAAACCGAATGGACGCGCTTTTGATGACCGTACCGTTGAGCCAAACTTTGGGTCATGAAGGCAAGGGCGATTTTGCGATTGGGCAGGATGGGCGGCTGACCCGCGGTCCGGGGAATGTTTATGGCGGTGTGCAAATCATCAAAACCGACCTGCTGACGGAGATCGACGCAGATCGTTTTTCGCTTAACATCTTGTGGGACATAATGCTGCAACGCGAAGGGCTGTTCGGCCTACCTTACCCCGGACGCTGGTGCGACGTCGGTCATCCCGGCGGCATCGCCTTGGCCGAGAGCCTCTTGGCAGGTGCCGATGTTTGAGCCGCAAGACACGCCCCGCGTCTTTGGTCTTGCCCCCGGCGTCGACTTCCCACGCGGCTTGGTGCGGGGGCTTTGCGATCGGTTGGAGGACAGCCCGCCCGAAGCGATGGCCCGGGTTGAACTACTGGTGAACACCAACCGGATGGCGCGCCGCCTGCGCCATGATTTTGATACTGGCCCCGCGGGTTTCCTGCCGCGGATTCGGTTGATTACCGACCTTGACGCTCTGGCCCCCGGCATCGCGCTGCCCGCACCCACGCCGCCGTTGCAGCGGCGGCTGGAGTTGATCCAACTTGTTTCGCGTCTGCTCGATGCCGCACCCGACCTCGCACCACGCGCCTCGCTTTATGCCCTGTCAGACAGTCTTGCTGGGCTGATCGACGAAATGCAGGGCGAAGGTGTTTCGCCCGAGACCGTGGCCGGGCTGGATGTCGGCAACCTGTCGGCGCATTGGGAGCGCGCGCAGCGCTTCCTTGCCATCGCCCATGACTACCTTGGCCAAACCACCACGCGCCCTGATGCCGAGGCGCGGCGGCGGCAGTTGGTTGCGCGGATCATCGCCCGCTGGCAAGACAACCCGCCGCAACATCCGGTGATCCTTGCAGGGTCCACCGGCTCGCGTGGGACAACGGCGCTGCTGATGGAAGCCGTGGCCCGCCTGCCGCAGGGGGCGATCATTCTGCCGGGTTTCGACTTCGAGATGCCTACCGCCGTTTGGAACGAGCTGGATCAGGCGCTTCTGGCTGAAGATCACCCGCAATACCGGTTCCGCAAACTGATGAACATGCTTGATGTCCCACGGGGTGCTATCATGCCATGGTGCGAGATGCCTCCCGTATCTGCCGCGCGGAACAAGCTGCTGTCGTTGTCCCTGCGCCCTGCCCCGGTGACCCATGCGTGGCTCAACGAAGGGCCAAAACTGGAGGACCTTGAGGGCGCCACGGCTGATATTACGCTGATCGAAGCGCCAACGCCCCGGGTCGAAGCGCTCGCCATCGCGCTGCGTCTGCGCCAAGCTGCGGAGGACGGCGTAAAGGCGGCGCTGATTACGCCCGACCGGATGCTCACCCGTCAGGTGACCGCCGCGCTTGACCGGTGGAACATCCTGCCAGACGATAGCGCCGGGATGCCTTTGCAACTGTCGCCTCCGGGGCGGTTCCTGCGCCATGTTGCAGCGCTTTTCGTGCGCAAACTGGATGCCGAAGCGCTGCTGACCTTGTTGAAACACCCGCTGACCCATAGCGGCACTGGGCGGAACTTTCACCAGCTTTACACCCAGCGCCTTGAGGCCGAAATTCGCCGTCATGGCCTACCCTATCCAGACGCCGACGGACTTTCTGAAATAGCAGAGCGGGCGGCCAAACGTATGGAAGACCCTAGCGGCTTTCAGAACTGGATCACTTGGGTAAGCGAGACTTTTCCGGGCCATGACACCCCCGGCGAACGGCCCCTGCCCGATTGCGTGGCCGCACATTTGGCGCTGGCCGAGAAGATCGCTGCCGGGCAAACCGCCGATCCCGAACACCTGCTTTGGCAGCAGGGCGCGGGCATCGCGGCAGAGGGCGTCATGGCCAATCTGACCGAACATGCTGTGCATGGTGGCGCGATGAATCCGTCGGATTACGCCGATCTATTGGGCGCATTGCTGTCCCAAGAAGAGGTGCGTGAGGCCGATACGCCGCACCCTGACATTATGATCTGGGGCACGATGGAGGCGCGGGTTCAGGGCGCCGATCTGGTCATCCTTGGCGGCCTGAACGAAGGGACATGGCCCGAAGCACCACCACCCGACCCTTGGCTGAACCGTCAAATGCGCGAGAAAGCAGGGTTGCTGCTGCCTGAACGGCGCATCGGGCTTTCGGCGCATGATTATCAACAAGCCATCGCCAGCCCAGAGGTCTGGATCACCCGTGCCATCCGGTCGGACGAGGCAGAGATGGTCCCGTCGCGCTGGCTGAACCGACTGGGCAACCTGCTGGGCGGATTGGCCGAAACCGGCGGACCGGAAGCGTGGAAAGCCATGCAGCAACGCGGTGTGCGGTGGTTGGATCAGGTCCGCGCGCTAGAGGCGGTGGACCGCACCCCCCCGGCCACGCGTCCGTCCCCCCGCCCCCCGCGTGCGGCCCGCCCGCGCAAACTGTCCGTCACCGAGATCAAGACCCTGATCCGCGACCCCTATGCCATCTATGCCAAACACAGCCTGAAACTGCGCGCGATCAATCCTCTGGTACAATCACCCGACGCGCCGGTGCGCGGTATCGTGTTGCACCGGATTATGGAGAATTTCGTCAAGCTCGTGGCCCGCGATCCGGCGCGGCTGACCCGCGAAATCTTGATGGATGTTGCCGCGCAGGTGTTGGAAGAAGAAGCGCCTTGGCCCGCTGCCCGCGCCATGTGGCTAGCACGGATAGACCGGATCGCGGACTGGTTCATTTCCCGCGAACGCATCCGTGCGGCCTTCTCCAGCCCCGTCGCCTTTGAGCAAGGCGCGCGCGGCAGCCACACCTTCGCGGACCTTGGATTTACCCTCAGCGGTTTCGCAGATCGGATCGACCAGACCGACAACGGCGATGTGCTGATCTATGACTACAAAACCGGCACCCCGCCGGGCAAAAAGGAACAGCGGCTGTTTGACAAACAACTGCTGATCGAAGCGGCCATGGTCGAACGCGGCGGTTTCCCCGAAGTGGGGGTGGCCCATGTGGCCCATGCGGCTTTTATCGGGCTAGGCTCCAAACCTGTCGAAGTGGCCGCCCCATTGGATGAAGAAACCCCTCAGGAAGTATTGGCCGGGCTGCACGCGCTATTGTCGCGCTACCTTGACGAAGGCCAAGGCTTCACTGCCCGGCGCATGGTGCAGACAGATGCTTTCGCAGGAAACTACGACCAACTGGCCCGTTTCGGGGAATGGGATGGCACCACGGCGGTCAAGCCGGAGGATCTGGAATGATGCGTGATTTCAACGATGCCACCCGCGCCCAAATCGACGCTGCGCGGCCCGATGCCTCCACATGGCTGACCGCGAATGCAGGCTCTGGCAAGACCCGCGTGCTGACCGACCGCGTGGCGCGGCTGCTCTTGGATGACGTCGAGCCGCAGCATATCCTGTGCCTGACCTACACCAAAGCCGCCGCGTCTGAGATGCAGAACCGCCTGTTCAAACGTCTCGGCGAATGGGCGATGTTGAAAGACGATGCCCTGCGCAATGCCTTGGCCGATCTTGGCGTCGCGGGTGAGTTGGCGCCTGAACAACTACGTAATGCGCGCACCCTCTTTGCCCGCGCGATTGAAACGCCGGGCGGGCTAAAAATTCAGACCATCCACTCTTTCTGTGCCGCCTTGTTGCGCCGTTTCCCGCTAGAGGCACAGGTCAGCCCGCAGTTCACCGAAATCGAAGACCGCGCGGCTGATCTGCTACGGGCCGAGATTATTGATGAAATGGCCGAAAACGAAGACGCGCCGCTCGTCGCGGACCTTGCGCGGCACTATACCGGCGAGGATTTCGCCAGCCTCACCCGCAGCATAGTTGGCCAGCGCGATGCCTTTGCCGAGACCCGCTCGTGGCCCGAAATACTGGCGCTTTTTGACCAACCCGCAGACCTGACGGAGGACAAGATCGCCGGGTCGGTGTTTCTGGGCAGCGAAGCGGCAATGATGGCGGAGATCATTCCACATTTGCTCGCTAAAGGCGGAAATGACGGGAAGGCCGGGGCGGCCTTGCAAGAGATTGAGAGCTACGATCTCTCGGCTCTGCCAATGCTCGAAAAAATCTTGCTCACCGGCAGCGGTGCCAAGGCCCCCTATACCGCCAAAATCGGCAGTTTCCCGACCAAGCCGACGCAAAAGGTCATTGCCGAACAGATGCCCCAGCTCGAACAGCTGATGCAACGTGTCGAAGACGCGCGCGCTGCGCGGCTGGCGCTAAAGGCGGCGCGCAAATCCTATGTATTGCACCGGTTCGCCAGCCGTTTCCTTGATCGCTATGCGAATGAAAAGCAAAAGCGCGGCTGGCTCGACTTCGACGATCTGATCCTGAAAGCCCGCGCTTTGTTAACCGACAAAGCCGTAGCGGCATGGGTGCTGTACCGGATCGATGGTGGCATCGATCACATCCTTGTGGACGAAGCCCAAGACACCTCGCCCCGACAATGGGACGTGATTGAGCGGCTGACGGACGAATTTTACAGCGGTGCGGGCGCTCGGAATGACGTGGACCGCACCCTGTTCGTTGTCGGTGACAAGAAACAGTCGATCTATTCCTTTCAAGGCGCGGACCCTGAAGAGTTGGACCGCAAAGGCGTGACCTTTGAACAAAAAATCGGTGAGGCCGGCCAGTTCTTCCAGCGTCGCAGCCTAGCCTATTCCTTCCGTTCTTCTTCGGCCATTTTGCAAGCGGTTGATGGCGTTTTTGACCCCGATATCCAGAGCGGTTTCGCAAATGACGAAGGCCATAAAGCCTTCAAAGACCTTTTGCCGGGGCGCGTTGATCTTTGGCCGTTTATCGAAAAAGCGGGCCCTGATGAGGAAGGTGACTGGACCGACCCTGTTGACCGCCGCAGTGCGCGCCATCACACGGTGCAATTGGCAGAACGTATCGCGCGGCGCATCAAAGAGCTGACCACAGAGCCCCATTACCTTCCCGACGATAGCCAAGGCACCCTCGCCCGGCGGCGGATTCAGCCGGGCGATTTTCTGATCCTTGTCCAACGTCGCTCGGCCCTGTTTTCCGAGATCATCCGCGCTTGTAAGGCGGCAGAATTGCCCATTGCTGGGGCCGACCGCCTGAAGGTCGGCGCGGAACTGGCAGTACGAGATCTGGCGGCGATCCTGTCCTTCTTGGCGACGCCTGACGATGATTTATCACTCGCCACCGCGCTGAAATCGCCGCTTTTTGGCTGGTCTGAGCAGGATCTTTTTACCGTTGCGCATTACCGCAAAGAGGATCACCTTTGGCAAGCGCTGCGCAAGCTGACCGAGCAACATGCCCCGACCCTTGCCGTGCTGCGCGACCTGCGGGCGCAGGTAGATTATCTGCGGCCCTATGACCTGATTGAACGTATTCTGACGCGGCACGATGGTCGACGTAAACTGCTCGCGCGGTTGGGGCCGGAAGCCGAAGACGGGATCAACGCGATGCTGAGCCAAGCGCTTGCCTATGAGCGCGGCTCGGTGCCAAGTCTGACCGGTTTCCTGCAGTGGATGCAGACCGATGATCTGGAGATCAAACGTCAAATCGACAGCGCGTCGAACCAGATCAGAGTGATGACGGTGCATGGCGCCAAAGGGCTGGAAGCGCCTATTGTGATCCTACCCGACACCGGGCGGCGCGATGTGAATGTCAAAGACGACATTATCACCCTTAACGGCACGCCACTGTGGAAGGCCGCCGCGGAGGACATGCCAGAGCCCATGCGCGTCCGGCTGGATGAAATGAAAGGGGCGGAACTGCAAGAACGTTTGCGCCTGCTTTACGTCGCCATGACCCGCGCCGAAAAATGGCTGATCGTGGCTGCTGCGGGTGAGTTATCGAAAGACGGCTCCTCTTGGTATCAGATCACCGAAGCGGCCCTGACACGATTGCAGGCAGAACAGCTGTCAGAGGATGGCACGCTGCGGTATCAGCAAGGGGATTGGGACGCGCTTGAGGTGGTAGAAACCCTTCCTGAAACCGTCACAATGCCTGTATTAGACCCTGTTTTTATCCGCGCAGCGCCCGCACCAAAAAGTGAGATTAAAACCCTGTCCCCCTCTGATCTGGGGGGTGCCAAAGCACTGGCGGGCGAAGCGGGGTTCGATATGGAAACGGCGTTAAGCTACGGCACTTTGGTGCATGAACTGCTCGAACATCTTCCGCTGATGAACGCTGACGCACGGGATATTTTCCTCAACCGGCTGCGGCGTCACCATGCCGACGACGTCATTCAACGCGCACAGGATGAGGCTGGAGCCGTGCTCAACACGCCCGCCCTCGCCGCGCTTTTTGACGAGACGACATTTGCCGAAGTGCCTGTTACCGGCAGTCTGGGCGATCAGCGGTTGCACGGCACCATCGACCGTCTGGTAATCGCCGAGGATCATATCCTCGCCGTGGATTTCAAGACCAACCGCGTGGTGCCGACCAGCCCCGAGGCCTGCCCAGATGGGTTGCTGCGTCAGATGGGGGCCTACGCGCATATGCTGCAGCAAATCTACCCCGACCGGCGGATCGAAACGGCGATCCTGTGGACGGCCAAAGCTGATCTAATGGTGCTTCCCAACGATATCGTGACAAAGTCACTCCATGCCCTGCCATATCTTGACGCCACCGCCCCGCGTTCTTAGGTTCAGGCCTTAACCAATTCCTGTCAGGAGAGCATCATGGCAACCGTCGCAGTCACCGACGACACTTTCGACGCCGAAGTCAAAAATTCGGACATTCCGGTTCTGGTCGATTTCTGGGCCGAATGGTGTGGCCCGTGCAAACAGATCGGCCCATCGCTCGAAGAGCTTTCGGATGAAATGAGCGGTCGCGTGAAGATCGTCAAAGTCAACGTCGACGAAAACCCGAACTCGCCTGCTCAGGTCGGCGTGCGCGGCATCCCGGCGCTGTTCATCTTCAAAGACGGTCAGGTCATTTCGAACCTCGCCGGTGCGCGCCCGAAAGCGGCACTTCAAAGCTGGATCGAAGAATCCATCTGATATCAGCGCTTTGCGTGATATGAGTTTGAAGAACGGGCGCCTTTTTGGGGCGCCCTTTTTTGATCTGCCTAGCCAAAGCGCCGAAGCCTTAGTGCGACCTGCGCCACGGCCCCCCGGGCGTCCAGCGTTAATGCCGTCTTCCCTGAACCAAAAAGATCGGCGGTCCTGCCTGCGACGCTGCGCCTAAGCGGCCTGCAAGATCGGACAGGTCTGCTTTCACCTCGATATGGCGGACATCAATCTCGCCATAACGCAGCGCCGTTTCCGCGTGCAGAGGTGGGTTGAGGATAGAGTTCAACAACAGTTGGGTACTCGCATCGATGGCCGGTAACGCGATGGCCCCCTGTCCGCGAGCGCCGCTGCCCTTGTCCCGCATGACCATGGGGGCCATATAGAGCGCCAAGCGACAGGAGGCCCCATGGCACAGAACGACGATTTCCCCGGTTGGCACGGGACCACGATCATTGGCATCAAAAAAGGCGGCGAAGTGGTGATTGCCGGTGACGGACAGGTCAGCCTTGGCCAGACCGTGATCAAAGGCACCGCGCGGAAGGTGCGCAAGCTCAGCCCCGGCGGCTATGATGTGGTGGCGGGCTTTGCTGGCTCTACCGCTGATGCATTTACACTACTGGAACGGCTTGAGGCCAAGCTGGAAGCGACACCGGGGCAGTTGGCCCGCGCAAGCGTGGAGCTGGCCAAGGATTGGCGCACCGATAAGTACCTGCAAAAGCTCGAAGCGATGCTGATCGTCACGGATGGTAAGGACCTGCTCGTTATCACCGGTGCAGGCGATGTGCTGGAGCCGGAGCATGAAGTCGCCGCGATTGGCTCCGGCGGGAACTACGCCCTTGCCGCTGCACGTGGCATGATGGAAAGCGACCGCGACGCCGAGACCATCGCCCGCGATGCGATGGCGATTGCCGCCGACATCTGCGTCTATACCAACGGCAACCTCACCGTGGAGAAAATCACCGCATGACTGACCTAACCCCCCGCGAGATCGTCTCTGAGTTGGACCGCTATATTATCGGCCAGAAAGACGCCAAACGTGCCGTTGCCGTGGCCCTGCGCAACCGTTGGCGGCGCAAGCAACTGGCAGACGATCTACGCGATGAAGTGTACCCAAAGAACATCCTGATGATCGGCCCCACAGGCGTGGGTAAAACTGAGATCAGCCGCCGCTTGGCCAAACTGGCCCGTGCGCCTTTTATCAAGGTTGAAGCGACCAAGTTTACCGAAGTCGGCTATGTTGGGCGTGACGTTGAACAAATTGTGCGTGATCTGCTCGACAGTTCCATCGCCATGACCCGCGAGTTTATGCGCGAAGATGTGAAGGCAAAGGCCGAGCAAGCCGCCGAAGAGCGCGTGATTGATGCCATCGCCGGGACTGATGCGCGTGATGGCACCCGCGAAATGTTCCGCAAAAAGCTACGCGCCGGTGAGTTGGACGACACGATGATCGAGCTTGAGGTCGCCGACACTTCCAGCCCCTTCCCGATGATGGACATTCCGGGCCAGCCCGGCGGCAGCATGGGGATGATGAACCTTGGCGATATCTTTGGCAAAGCCATGGGCGGTCGCACGACTAAAAAACGCATGGCCGTGGCCGATAGTTATGACGTGCTGCTCGGCGAAGAGGCTGACAAACTGCTCGACGAAGAAGCCGTGAACCGCGCCGCGATTGATGCGGTGGAACAGAACGGCATCGTCTTCCTTGATGAGATCGACAAGGTCTGCGCCCGCTCTGATGCGCGCGGCGGTGATGTTTCACGTGAAGGCGTGCAGCGCGATCTTCTGCCGCTGATCGAAGGCACGGTGGTCTCGACCAAATACGGTCCGGTGAAGACCGATCATATCCTCTTCATCGCGTCCGGTGCCTTCCACATCGCGAAACCGTCGGACCTGCTGCCCGAGTTGCAAGGCCGCCTGCCGATCCGTGTCGAACTTCGGGCGCTCACCGAAGAGGATTTCGTTCGCATCCTGACCGAAACCGACAACGCGCTGACACGGCAGTACACCGCGCTGATGGGCACCGAAGAGTTGACCGTCACCTTCACCGATGACGGCATCGCGGCGTTGGCCAAGATCGCGGCAGATGTGAACACCTCGGTCGAAAACATTGGTGCGCGGCGGCTCTATACCGTGATGGAACGGGTGTTTGAGGAGGTCTCCTTCGACGCGCCGGATCGGTCCGGGCAGGAAATCACCGTTGATGCGGATTTTGTTGAGGCGAACTTGGGCGAATTGACCCGGTCGACCGATCTTAGCCGCTACGTTCTTTAGGGCTTTCCATTTCTCCATGCCCCGGCGATGAAGGGGCATGGAGTACCTTTTATTTCTGCGGCGTAACTGGCTGTTTCTATTGGCCGGTTTCCTGCTGACCTTCACCTCGTCCTATGGGCAAACCTATTTCATCTCGCTCTTTGCGGGCGCGATAAAGGGCGACTTTGGCCTGAGCGATGGGCAATGGGGTGGCATCTATACCATCGGCACCACTTTGTCGGCGCTGACGATGGTCTGGGCCGGGGTGCTGACGGATCGCTTTCGCGTACGGGTGTTGGCCTTTGGCGTGATGGTGACGCTCGCGGGCGCGTGCATTGCGATGGCAGCGGTGCCGAACTGGATCGCGTTGATCTTTGTGATCTACGCGCTGCGGCTGACCGGGCAGGGGATGATGTCTCAGCTTGGACAGGTCGCGATGGTTCGCTGGTTTGAGGCGTCGCGGGGCAAGGCACTGTCGCTGTCATCAATGGGGTTTGCGGCGGGGCAAGCCTTCCTCCCGGTAATCTTCGTCGCACTTTTCGCCAGCTTTCACTGGCGCAGCCTGTGGGTCTTGGCGGCGGTGCTGGTGCTGCTGACTATTCCGGTGATCCTTGTGCTGCTACGGCAAGAGCGCACGCCGCAGTCCATGGCCGAACAAGCACAGCGGGCGGGGATGCAGGGGCGGCATTGGACGCGCAAAGAGATGTTCGGTTCCGGCCTGTTCTGGATGATGATCCCCTTTGCTGTCGGGCCTGCGGCCTGGGGCACCGCATTGTTCTTTCATCAAGTGCATTTGGTTGAGATGAAAGGCTGGGAACTGGTCGAATTCGTCGCGCTGATGCCCATTTATACGCTATCTGCTGTCGCTTGCACCTTTCTGTCTGGCTGGGCGATAGACCGTTTTGGGGTGAGCCGCGTGGTGCCGGTACAGATGCTTCCTTTTGCCGTTGCCTTTGTCGTGCTGGCCTATGCGGACACGCTTTGGATGGCAGGCGTCGGGCTGATCATCTTTGGTGCGGGGCAGGGCATGCAGTCCACCGCGCCGGCGGCATTCTGGGCGGAGTATTACGGAACGCGGCATGTGGGCGCGATCAAAGCTGTTGCGGCAGCCTTGATGGTCTTTGGTTCTGCGATCGGGCCGGGAGTGACGGGGCTGTTTATCGATCTAGGCGTTGATTTCCCAGATCAGATGTTGCCGATTGCACTTTACTATCTCGTGGCAGCAGCTTTGGCAGGCTGGGCGATCCACCGCTATAGACCCAAACTGCCAACCTAACGGTTGCGGCGCAGATAGACATAATAGGCACCGCCGCCGCCGTGGCTGACGTGGGCCTGCGTGACCTGAAGCACGACGGAATTTATCGGCGGCATCGACAACCATTGCGGCACCTGATGGCGCAGCACCCCGTCACGCACCGGGATTGGCCCGCCGTCGTCGCGGCGCTTGCCCTTGCCGGTGATGACCAAAACCAGCCGTTTGCCGCGCCGATGCGCGTCTAAGATGAAGCCTTGCAGTGCCGGATGGGCGCGGTCCAGCGTCATCCCATGCAGGTCAATGCGCCCCTCCGGGCGTAGCTTGCCACGCTTGAGTTTGCCGAAGGCTTTGTAATCCATCTGAACCGGCGCCGATTTCATCTGTTCGGCGAGGGCAGGGCGCAGATCATGGGCGTGTTTTTTGACCGGCGGCTGCGGTTTACTGCCCTGCACAGCCAGCTTGGCCCGCCGCACTTGGGGCGGGGCAGGCGGGGGCGCATCAATTTCAGGGGTAAAGAGCGTTTTGAGATCGAGTTTCTCGGTCCGCTCCGCCACCTTACGCCAGAGCGCCAGATCATCGTCGTTTAAACGTCGCCGTTTCATATAGCACTTTCAGGCAGATAAGCGTAAGCGCGTTGGATCGGCATCAGGACCAGCATCCGCCCCGGATCGCGCAGGCGGCCCGCTTCACGGCCTGCTTTGTCTCCGGTTCCGAAAAATACATCGGCGCGCTGTGCACCTTTAATGGCCGAGCCAGTGTCCTGCGCGATCATCAGGCGGCGCAGCGGCTCTTTGCCATCTTTCTCAAGCCAGATGGGCGCGCCGAGCGGCACGTGCGACGGGTCGACCGCGACACTGCGCATGGCGGTGATTGAGCGGTTCATGGCCCCGAGCGGCCCTTTGTCTGCCGGCACGCGGCTCACCTCGCGAAAGAAGACGTAAGACGGGTTATGATACAGTAACTCGCGTCCATCCTCCGGATTGCGACGCACCCAATTCTTGATCACATCGGCGCTGACCTGATGCGCCTCATAGACCCCACGCCGCACCAGTTCGACCCCGACGGAGCGGTAATCATGCCCATTTGCCCCACGATAGCCCACGCGCAGATAGCTGCCATCAGGCAGGCGGATGCGGCCAGAACCTTGAATTTGAAGAAAAAACAATTCCACCGGATCATCGACCCAAGCAATCTCCAACCCCCGGTCGCGCATGACATCTCCGTCGAGGATTTCACGCCGCGTCAACCAGGGACGGACCTCTTCGGCCTCTGGGGGCATCGCGTAGATCGGATATTGAAAGCGGGCTGAAGGATAAAGATCTCCGTCCAACTCGGGCTCAAAATAGCCGGTAAAAAGCGGGTCTTTCCCATCTTCCATCAGTACCGGGCGGAAGAACAGTTCGAAAAACTGGCGGGGGTCCGGCCCATCTTTGGCCAGTTTGCACAGGGCCCGCCAATCGACATCTTTCATGTCGCCGCAGGTGCTGGTGAAGACCTCGAACGCGGCGGCGTGGTCGTCCTCGGCCCAGCCGTCCAGATCGGCAAAATCCAAGACTTCATAATGCACTTCTGCATTAGCTGGCAGAGTCATGCCACCCCCTGCCAGCAGAGCCAAAGCGCCAAGCGCATGGATTACCCGTCTGTGGAAACCAACAGCCAATTTGGATCATCCGAGCCCATGATGCGGGCAAAAACCCAAGTGTCTTTTTGGCGCTTGATCTCAGTGCTGCTGCCTTCGACAACCTCCCCTTCGCGGTTGCGTACTTCCGAAGTCAACTCTCCCACAAAGCGGATGGTCATCTCTGCTTCCTTGGTGGTCTCGTCCAGACGGGCGTCGACCAGCTCCATCTCACGCACGCCGATGAAATTGGCATCGATGGTCAAACCCTGATCTTCACGGGCGGCCACGCCATCGACAAAGCTCTCGTAGACATCTTCTGCAAGGAACGGTTGGATTTCTTTTAGATCGCCGCGCTCATAGCCCATGACGATCATCTCATAGGCACCACGCGCACCTTGCAGAAAATCGCTGACGCCAAAGGATGGCTCAAGCCGTTTCATCTCGGCCAATGCTTTGCCCGACGTGCTGTCGGCAGGCACATGATCTGTAATATCAAGATCCGGGCCACCTTCGATGACTTCAAAAGCCGGTCCGCCGCTGCGGGGCGCTGGCGACTGATCTGACACCGGAGGCTTCTCGAAACCTTCGCGGGTGCCGAGCACGTTTTTCAGGCGCAGGATCAGGAATACGGCGATACCGGCAAGCACCAGAAGCTGTATCAGGGGAGAATTCATCGAAACCTCATTCAGGGGTGGCATGGAAACATGCAGGTTAAGCTCTTATGTAGGTGTTCGACCGGGGCAAGTCCACTCTGCCCCCAGCGAAAGGACCCTGCCGCATGTGGCTATTGATCGCATTTATCGCCGTGCCTCTGATCGAGATCACGCTTTTCATCCAAGTTGGCGGGGCCATCGGCCTTGGCTGGACACTTGCCGTTGTGGTGCTGACGGCCATTCTGGGCACGTGGTTGGTGCGCTCTCAGGGGGCGATTGCGATGGGGCAGTTGCGCAGTTCCTTCTCTGACCTGCGCGACCCGACGGAGCCTTTGGTGCATGGAGCGATGATCCTGTTCTCCGGCGCATTATTGCTCACGCCGGGTTTCTTTACCGATGCGGTCGGCTTTGCCTTTCTGATTCCACGGTTTCGGGCCGCTGCCTATCGTGCGATTCGGGATCGTGTAAAGGTTCAGAGCTTTGGCACGCCGGGCGGGCAGGGTCCGCGCTCCGGCCCGCACCATCGGCATGATCCACGCGGCGACGTGATCGATGGTGATTTTCACGAAATCCCCGAACAGCCCCGCCAGACCAAGGGCCCATCCGGCTGGACAAAGGATTGAGCGACGCCAGTCAAACTGATAAGTCCGGCTGGATTTAAAGAATTAACCACAACAGGACACAGACCATGGCAGAAAACGAAACACCCCAAGTTCAGCAGCCTTCGATGCGCGTATTGGGCCAGTTCATCCGCGACATGTCGTTTGAAAACATCATGGCGCAAAAGGGCGCGCCTGCCGATGTGCAGCCAGACGTGCAGGTTCAGGTCAACCTTGATGCGAAAAAGCGCGGCGGTGACAATCAGTTCGAAACCGCGATCAAGCTGAACATCACTTCCAAGGCCAAAGAGGGCGATGCGACGCTTTTCTTGCTGGAAATCGATTACGTTGGCATCTTCCAAGTTGAAAACGTGCCGGAAGAGCAGATGCACCCCTATCTGCTGATCGAATGCCCGCGCATGATTTTCCCCTTCCTGCGCCGCATCGTGAGCGACGTGACCCGCGACGGTGGCTTCCCGCCGCTGAACCTCGAAAACATCGACTTCCTGTCGCTCTACCGCAACGAAGTTGCCCGCCGTCAGGCCGAAAACAAGCCTAAAGCCGACGCTTAAGCGTTAGCCCAGCTGTTTCCACAGCGCGTCGTCGCCCAGTTTGCTGATAAATTCGGCATGGGCGGCGGCTTCGGCCTCTGTCAAACGCGAGGGCAGGGGGTTGGGTCGCGGTTTCGGGGTCCAACGGGTGTCAGGCTCCCCCGTTTTCCGCTCTGGGGCCGAAGACAGCGCAAAATCCGGCTGCCGCCCGCCAATCAGTTCCAGATAGACTTCCGCCAGAATTTCACTGTCCAGCAAAGCGCCGTGCAGGGTCCGCGATGTGTTGTCGATGCCAAAACGGCGGCAAAGCGCGTCGAGCGATGCAGGCGAGCCGGGGAAACGTTTGCGCGCGATCTCAAGCGTATCGAGGGCTTGCTCCCAAGGAATTTGCGGCAGACCCATCCAGCGCAGCTCGGCATTGAGGAATTTGATGTCGAAGGCAGCGTTGTGGATGATCAGCTTGGAATCGCCGATGAAATCTAGGAACTGCCGCCCGATCTGCGCGAACTTGGGCTTGTCGCGCAGGAAATCGTCGCCCAGCCCATGCACCTGAAACGCCTCTTCGGGCATGGAGCGTTCGGGGTTGACGTACTGGTGATAGGTCTCACCCGTCGCCATATGGTTCATCAATTCAACCGCGCCGATTTCAACGATCCGGTCGCCGCTTTCGGGGTCAAAGCCGGTGGTTTCGGTATCGAGTACGATTTCACGCATGGCGCAGTTTTTCCCTGATGTCGCGGATCACCGCCCGAACCTGCGCGCGGGCATGGTCGAGCGTGTCGGTCTCTATCACATAGTCTGACCGGGCGCACTTCTCTTTGGCGGGCATCTGCTTGGCGCGGATGGCGTCGAATTGCGCCTCCGTCATCGTGCCGCGGGCGAGCACGCGGTCGCGTTGGATGTCATCGGGGATGTTGACACATGCGACCGCATCCATTGCGTTGTCACCGCCTGTTTCAAACAGCAGCGGTATGTCGAGCACGGCGATGTCGCTCTCTGCGTCAGCAAGAAATGTTGCGCGATCTTCGGCCACCAGCGGATGCACGATCGCTTCGATCCGGGGCAGGGCCGTTGGATCAGCGGCGATGGCTTCTTTAAGCGCTCCGCGGGAGACCGCGCCCTCTACGATCGCCGCGGGAAATTCCGCCTGCATTGGCGCTACCGCAGCACCGCCCTTGGCATAAAGCCGATGCACCGCCGCGTCTGCATCCCAGACTGCGCAGCCTTCCTCGGCAAACATCTTTGCCGTTGTCGACTTCCCCATGCCAATTGACCCGGTGAGCCCCAAGTGAAACATCAGCGTAGCACCGCCGTGCGTGTGGCGCGGTCGACGTCCGGCCGAGTGCCGAACCACCGTTCAAAAGCCGGCACCGCTTGATGCAACAACATGCCCAGCCCATCGACAGTGACGCAGCCCATTTCCTCGGCTGTTTCCAACAGATGTGTGCGCAGCGGCGCATAGACGAGGTCGGTCACCACCGTGCCGGGGCGCAGCCCGTCGAGCGGCACGCGCAAGGCACCTTTGCCGATCATCCCAAGCGAAGTGGTGTTTACCACCAAATTGGCGTGATCCAGCATATTACCCGCCTGCACCCAATCGACAACGGTGACACGGTTGCCAAAATCGCGCTGCAATTGCTCTGCCCGCACGCGAGTGCGGTTCGAGAGGCAAATCTCTGGCACGCCCGCGTCGATCAAGGCCGACACCACCGCCCGCGCAGCACCCCCGGCGCCCAGTACCGCTGCTGGCCCGGTTTTCGGATCCCAATCCGGCGCACCGGCCTTCAAGTTTTCGATAAAGCCATAGCCATCGGTGTTGTCCGCATGGATTTTCCCATCTGCGCGGAAGATCAGCGTATTCGCCGCACCGATCAGCGTGGCGCGGTCCGTAATAAGGTCCGCGATCTCCATCACCGCTTCTTTATGCGGAATGGTCAAGTTCACGCCGACAAAACCCATCTTCGGCAGCGTTCTAAGCACTTCTTTGAGGTCGCCCGGTTCAACGTCGAGCGGCACGTAGTGGCCGGCGATGCCGTAAGTCTCCAACCAATGACGGTGCAACTGTGGGGATTTGGAATGCGCAATGGGCGAGCCGATCACACCGGCAAGGGGGATTTTCGATAGGCTCATGTCGGCAGGTCTCCGCGCAGCGTCAGATAGTTAAGCAGTTCAAGAAATGGCATACCGAGGACGTGAAAGTAATCCCCTTCGATCTGGCTGAACAGCCGCACGCCTTCTTCCTCAAGCTTATAGCAGCCCACGGCGTGGCGGATGCTCTCCCAGTTTCGCTCAACATAGTCTGCGATATAGGCATCACTCGCTTCGCGCATTCGAAGGCGCACCTGACCGACATGCCGCCACAGCGGTTTGCCATCTTCGTAAAGCACTGCGGCAGAGAGCAGCGAATGGCGGTCCCCGCGCAACAAATGCAGTTGCGCGATGGCCTCATTTCGGTTCGCAGGCTTATGCAGCATCTCCCCACGATGCTCCAACACCTGATCGCAGCCCAAAACCAAAGCACCGGGGAGCTTCTCGCTCACCTTCCGCGCCTTCATCTCGGCCAATGTATCGGCAATATCACGCGGCTTCGCCGCCTCACTGCGCAGGGCGGCGGTGATCATCTCTTCGTCAATGCGTGCGGGGATCACCTCATGCGCAATCGCAGCCTGTTGCAAGAGCTGCGCACGGATCTCCGAGCCGGAGGCGAGGACGAATTTTTGCGGCATGTGGATAACCCTGTGGTGAACTGGCGCAAATCCTGAGGGTTTGTTCTGCGAGATAAACGTTGACAGCACAAGGCCGCAAATCTCGCCCCGAGTCGCGAGTTTTGTCGCCGATTCCCACCCCCATGGATAGGGATAAGCCGCTTGTGCGTATAACCACCGCACTTCACTGGTTATCCCCGCTTTGATACATTTTGTCCCCCGGAAAATACGCTGGCAAGATATTGAGAAAATTGAATATTAGCGAATCGAAGCCGTTTTTTCCACAGGGCGTCGGGAAGTTTGTTCACCTGTTGATAAGCGGCGGTATAAATCATTAATCCACAGGAATCTGGCGCCCTACAATCAACTACATCTTTTCTCTTTTCTTATTTATTAAGAAAGAAGCACGCACACCGGAGCCTTCCCCATGTTTGACCTTCTCAGCTATGCTTACCCATGGATCAAAGCGCTCCATATCGTGTCCGTCATCAGTTGGATGGCCGCGCTCTTCTATCTGCCGCGGCTCTTCGTGCATCATGTGGAGCAGGCTGGTACCAGCGGCCCGATGCATGACACTTTTTCGATGATGGAATATAAGCTCGCTCAGTTCATCATGCGGCCCGCGATGATGGCGACCTGGGTGTTTGGCCTCGCGCTCGTTCTGACGCCCGGAATCGTGGACTGGACGATGATCTGGCCTTGGACCAAAGGGGCCAGCGTGATCGCCATGACGGTTTTCCATATTTGGCTTAAAAAACAGGTAAAATCGGTCGAAAGCGGCGAGAGCACGGTGACAGGTCGCCAGTTTCGCCTTTTGAACGAGGTGCCGACGCTTTTGATGATCGTGATCGTCTTCTCAGTCGTGGTGAAATTCTAAGCTGATTGACTCGCTCAGCCGCGTTGCCTATATCTGCGCCACTGTCCCGTCCGGGGCGGTATCTGCCTGCCACATTCAAATAGTCGACCAGCCCGCTTCTGCTGCGGCTGAACAGGATGCTCCATGACAACCGAAACGCTGAACCTCGCTGATCTCAAGGCGCAGACACCGAAAAATCTGCTCGCCATGGCCGAAGAGTTGGAGATCGAAAACGCCTCGACCATGCGTAAGGGCGAGATGATGTTCCAGATTCTCCGCGAACGGGCGGATGACGGTTGGGAGATTTCCGGCGACGGTGTGCTAGAAGTGTTGCAGGACGGGTTCGGCTTCCTCCGCTCGCCCGAAGCGAACTATCTGCCGGGCCCCGATGACATCTATGTCTCGCCCGATATGATCCGGAAATGGTCGCTGCGCACCGGGGACACCATCGAAGGGTTGATAAAAGCGCCTGATGATACGGAACGCTACTTTGCGCTGACTGAAGTTACCAAGATCAACTTTGAGGCACCTGAGAAGGCCCGCCACAAAGTTGCCTTTGAAAACCTCACGCCGCTTTACCCGGATGAGCGTCTGACGATGGAGGTCGACGACCCGACGATCAAAGACCGCTCCGCCCGCATTATCGATCTGGTCTCGCCCATTGGTAAGGGTCAGCGTTCGCTGATTGTCGCGCCGCCGCGCACCGGTAAGACCGTTCTGCTTCAAAACATCGCCAATAGCATCGAAAAGAACCATCCCGAATGCTATCTGATCGTGTTGCTTATTGATGAACGTCCTGAAGAGGTTACCGACATGCAACGTTCGGTGAAGGGGGAGGTCGTCTCTTCTACCTTTGACGAACCAGCAACCCGCCACGTGGCCGTTTCCGAGATGGTGATCGAGAAGGCGAAGCGCTTGGTCGAACATAAGCGCGACGTTGTGATCCTGCTCGATTCGATCACGCGTTTGGGGCGGGCGTTTAACACCGTGGTTCCGTCCTCCGGTAAAGTTCTTACGGGTGGTGTTGATGCCAACGCGCTGCAACGTCCGAAGCGTTTCTTTGGTGCTGCGCGAAACATCGAAGAGGGCGGCTCGCTTACCATTATCGCCACCGCGTTGATCGACACCGGCAGCCGGATGGACGAGGTAATCTTTGAAGAGTTCAAAGGCACCGGTAACTCAGAAATTGTGCTAGATCGCAAGATCGCGGACAAGCGCGTCTTCCCCGCCATCGACATCCTCAAATCCGGCACGCGAAAAGAAGACCTGTTGGTCGATAAGGTCGATCTTCAGAAAACCTTCGTTCTGCGCCGTATTCTCAACCCGATGGGAACGACGGATGCTATTGAATTCCTGCTTGGAAAACTGAAGCAAACTAAGTCGAATTCGGATTTCTTCGACTCCATGAACACCTGAGTTATTTAGCAATAACAATAGGTTAGTGAATTATGGATACGATATTCGCCCAAGCGTCCGCGCCGGGCCGGGCAGGGGTGGCGGTCATCCGCATCTCTGGCCCGCGTGCCTTTGCAATCGCTCAAGAGATCACCGGTAAACCCGTTGACCGGAGCGATACAGTTCTGCGCAACTTGTATAGCGCCGACGGCGAGGTAATTGACCAAGCGTTGGTGCTGAGTTTCGTCGGTCCAAATTCCTTTACGGGCGAAGACGTTATTGAACTGCATCTTCATGGCTCGATTGCCGTCGTTCGTGCGATGTTGTCTTTGCTATCGACGTTTGATGAAACCCGTGCGGCCGAAGCTGGCGAATTCACTAGACGTGCGCTAGAGAATGGGAAACTTGACCTTGCTCAGGTCGAAGGTCTCGCCGATCTTATTGAGGCCGAAACCGAGGCGCAGCGAAAGCAAGCTGTTCGGGTCTTATCGGGCCATCTCGGTAAGCGGGTTGAGGCCTGGCGCGCGAATCTGATCCGCGCCGCAGCACTTTTAGAAGCGACGATTGACTTCGCAGACGAAGAGGTGCCGGTCGATGTGACGCCAGAGGTGGCATCCCTGCTCAGCGACGTCAATAAAGATTTGAAGGCAGAAATCGCTGGTACTCATGTCGCGGAACGTATCCGCCATGGTTTTGAGGTTGCGATCGTCGGCGCGCCCAACGCGGGGAAATCTACGCTGTTAAACGCGATCGCTGGCCGTGAGGCCGCCATTACGTCCGAGATCGCCGGAACGACCCGCGATGTGATCGAAGTGCGGATGGACTTGAACGGCCTGCCCGTAACGTTACTAGATACGGCTGGCCTCAGGGAAAGCGATGATCAAGTCGAATCGATCGGGATCAATCGCGCACGTGAACGTGCAGAATTTGCTGATCTGAGAGTATTTCTGACAGAGCCAAATGAAGAACTCGGCGTTAAAATGCAGTCCGGCGATATTTTTGTGCGCCCAAAAGCGGACCTTATAAAACGGCTAGATAGCGTGTCTGGTAAAACCGGCGAGGGGATCGACGCGTTGATCGCTAAGGTCCAGGAGACCCTGTCCACTCGCAGTTCAAACATCGGCCTTGCAACCCATGAGCGGCATCGTGTCGCTCTGGAAAAAGCTGCCTCGTCCTTAGCCGAAGTTGATGTTATTCTCACTCAAGGGCCAGAGTCCTATGATTTGGCCGCGGAAGAGCTCCGCTATGCGGTTCGTAGCCTTGAATCGTTGGTAGGGCTGATTGGCGTTGAGAACCTGCTGGATGAAATCTTTAGCAGTTTTTGCGTCGGTAAATAATGGAGTGTTTCACGTGAAACATTTTGATGTCATCGTTATTGGCGGAGGTCATGCGGGAACCGAGGCTGCACACGCTGCGGCGCGGCTTGGCGCGAACACTGCATTGGTTACCATGTCCCGCAGCGGAATCGGCGTCATGTCGTGTAACCCCGCTATCGGCGGTTTGGGAAAGGGTCATCTCGTTCGAGAGATCGATGCAATGGATGGCCTTATGGGGCGTGTAGCGGACAGAGCCGGTATACAGTTCCGCCTTCTTAACCGCCGTAAGGGACCTGCCGTTCAAGGGCCACGCGCGCAAGCGGATAGGAAAATCTATCAGCAGACAATGCTGGAAGAAATTGAAAACACCGAAAACCTCACCATAGTGGAAGGAGAGGTTGTTGATTTCCGTATGGACGGCACCGCGGTATGCGGCGTACAATTTGCTGATGGCAGCGAACTATCTTCAAAAAGCGTTGTTCTTACGACAGGTACATTTCTCCGCGGCGTCATTCACATTGGTGACGTATCGCGCTCTGGTGGGCGGATGGGGGATAAGGCTTCAGTCCGCTTGGCCGAACGCGTCGATTCCTTTAACCTCCCCATGGGGCGACTAAAAACTGGAACGCCTCCGCGGCTAGACGGTCGCACGATAAATTGGGACATTTTAGACGCGCAACCAGGCGACGATGAGCCGGTCTTGTTCTCATTCCTGTCTAACGGAACGTCTGCGAAGCAAGTCTCCTGCGGAATCACGCACACGAATACAAAAACCCACGCAATCATTCGAGAAAACCTGGAGCGGTCTGCTATGTACGGCGGCCATATTGATGGTGTGGGGCCTCGGTATTGTCCGTCAATCGAAGACAAAGTCGTGCGTTTCGCGGAGAAAGAGTCTCATCAGGTTTTCCTTGAACCCGAAGGCGTTGATGATTTCACTGTTTATCCGAATGGCATTTCGACATCTTTGCCTGAGGATGTTCAGGAAAAATATGTCCGCACGATGCGGGGATTGGAAAATGCTGTAATCCTTCAGCCCGGCTACGCCATTGAGTATGATTATATCGACCCGCGCGCGTTGGATGCTACCTTGGCCGTAAAGAATGTCGATGACTTGTATTTGGCGGGCCAGATCAACGGAACTACCGGCTATGAAGAAGCTGCGGCTCAGGGGCTCGTGGCTGGACTGAATGCGGCGCTTAGTAGTCAAGGGGCGGAACCAGTTTTATTCCGCCGGTCGGATAGCTACATTGGCGTCATGATTGATGACCTAACCACGCGCGGGGTGACGGAGCCCTATCGCATGTTTACCTCCCGCGCAGAATTCCGGTTATCTCTTCGTGCAGACAACGCTGATCAACGCCTGACGCCGTGGGCCATTCGCCTGGGATGTTGCTCCGACACCCGCCGGCACCTTTTTGAAGTTAAATCGGAAGCTCTTAAAGACGTGCGAAAGAGGTTGTCTGAGACCACTTATACCCCGTCACAACTTCGTGATGCTGGTATCGAGGTTAATCAAGATGGATCGAAACGGAATGCATTTCAGGTATTGTCCTTTCCGAATGTGAAGTTTCATCAGCTTATAGCGCTTAGGTCTGATCTGGCCGAATTCTCGACAGAGATACAGGAACAGATCGAGAGGGATGCTCTCTATGCGACCTATATCGAACGACAAAAGAAAGACATTCTCGCCCTTCAACACGACGAGGCCATCAAAATCCCGACAGATTTCGATTACGCCACTCTTTCCGGGCTTTCAAACGAATTGAAGCTAAAGTTGCAGAAGGCTCAGCCGAACTCGATCGCTAATGCGGCGCGTGTTGAAGGGATGACACCAGCCGCCCTGACCCTAATCCTTGCCTGGCTTCGTCGGGGAAAGAAAAGCGCATGACTATGGACCTATCGGATGTTTCACGTGAAACAATGGACCGGTTGGAAGCCTATGCCGCACTAGTCCGGAAATGGAATCCCAAGATCAATTTGGTATCCAAATCAAGCTTGGAACACCTATGGGACCGTCATATCGCTGATTCTGCACAGGTATTCCATCTTGTTAATGCTAGGGGGTATTGGCTCGACATCGGCAGCGGTGGGGGCTTCCCCGGGATAGTTGTCGCAATTATGAACATGGAAAAGAAGCGGTTCCGCGTTGCATTGGTCGAGAGCGATCAGAGAAAATGCGCCTTCCTCAATACTGTATTACGAGAGTTAGAGATCGAAGGGTGTGTACTAAATGATCGAATTGAGAATCTGGAGCCTCAGCACGCTGACGTTCTATCCGCCCGAGCATTGAGCAATCTCAGTCAGCTCCTTGAATTTGCGGAGCGTCATCTACACCCAAAAGGCACGGCATTGTTCCCAAAGGGCGGTAGCTGGAAAACCGAAGATGAGATAGCACGCAAAACGTGGGATTATACGCTGAATACAATACCAAGTAAGACGAACCCAGAAGCTTCCGTTTTGATGATTAAGGATGTCATTCGTGCCTGATTTATCGCGACCAAAGGCGCCAAAAATCATTGCTATCGCCAATCAGAAGGGGGGTGTGGGAAAGACGACCACGACGATCAACCTGGCAGCCGGCTTAGCAGAGCAGGATAAGCGGGTTCTCGTGGTTGACCTTGATCCGCAAGGCAACGCGTCTACTGGACTTGGCGTTGAGGTCGATGACAGGCAATACACGACATATGACCTCTTACTGGATGATGTTGCATTAGACGATGTCGTGCAAACCACTAGTACTGAGGGGCTATTAATTGTTCCCGCCACAGTAGATTTGAGTTCGGCCGATATTGAGTTGTTCTCTAACGAGAAGCGGAGTTTTTTGCTTCATGACGCGCTTCGACAGACGCAGATGGATGCTTTTGACCTTGATTATATTCTGATCGATTGCCCGCCGTCGCTAAACCTCTTAACGGTTAACGCAATGATCGCAGCCCAGTCTGTCCTCGTGCCGTTGCAGAGTGAGTTTTTCGCGCTCGAAGGGCTTTCACAACTTATGTTGACGATCAGAGAAGTACGACAGTCCGGCAACAAGGATCTTCGGATAGAAGGTGTGCTTCTTACGATGTACGATCGGCGCAATAATCTGTCGCAACAGGTTGAGAGCGACGCGCGGAGCAATTTGGGGGAACTCGTCTTTAAGACCGTAATTCCAAGAAATGTGAGAGTGAGCGAGGCTCCAAGTTTTGCGGTTCCTGTGCTGAGCTATGACTCATCCTCTAAGGGTGCACAAGCCTACCGCGATTTGGCGGCGGAACTGATAAAAAACAATGGCGAATAAGGTGGCAGAATGGCAGATAAACATGAGCGTAAACGCGGTCTCGGCCGGGGGTTGTCGGCACTGATGGCTGATGTAGCAGAGACAGAGACCGTTGCAGCGAAAGGCGCAGCGGCGGCAGAGCAGTTCGTTCCCATAGAGCGGATCAAGCCCAATCCCGATCAGCCGCGGAAGCGGTTCGAGCAAGAGAATCTAGATGACCTCGCTGCGTCGATCCGCGAGAAAGGCGTCATTCAGCCGCTTATCGTTCGCGCTATGGACGGCGGGATGTTCGAAATCGTCGCGGGCGAAAGACGTTGGCGGGCGTCGCAGATTGCGAAAGTTCACAGTCTTCCGGTTATCGTTCGAGAATTCACCGACGTCGAAGTTCTTGAAGTCGCAATCATCGAAAACATCCAACGCGCGGATTTGAACTCGGTCGAAGAAGCTGCGGGCTATCGTCAGTTGATGGATAAGTTTGGCCATACCCAAGAGAAGATGGCCGAAGCTCTTGGCAAAAGCCGGAGCCATATCGCAAATTTGCTTCGTCTTTTGAACCTGCCCGAACCCGTGCAAGAAATGGTGCGACAGAATGAATTAAGCGCTGGCCACGCGCGGGCATTGATCCCGGCGAAAGATCCGATGAAACTTGCACAGCAGGTGGTTAAAGGGGGTCTGTCCGTGCGGGCGACAGAGGCTTTGGTCAAGAAAGACCAGGCTGGCGAGCGCGATAATATGGTAAATAAGGAGCGCCCCTCAGCGCGCTCAGAGAAAGATGCCGATACTCAGGCGCTTGAAGGCGATCTGTCAGCTAACCTTAGAATGAAGGTCGTGATTGACCATAAGCCCGGGCAAGAAGCGGGTAAGGTGACATTGCATTATAAGACGCTTGAAGAGCTCGACGAGCTTTGCCGTTTGCTTGGAAGCGCTTAAGGTAGCAAAGCTTCGATCACAGCGTTCAAGACCATAACCCCTTGATCTGTAACGAATAATCTATCGTCTCGCTGCGTCGCCATTCCGATATTTTCCAGATGCTTTATAGCGTCTGGATTGATCTCATGCCCGGCTAGGGCGGTGTAGCGTTTCAGGTCGATACCCTCCTTCAGGCGGAGGCCCATAAGCAGGAACTCCGTCGCTTGTTCGCTCCGACTGATCGCAACGCGCGGTTTTTCGGCATCCCCTTTTGCGACACCGTCAAGCCACCGCTGCGGGTTACTGTAAGCGACGGTGGCCAATTTCTGGTCTTGCAACGTCAATCGCCCATGCGCACCGGGGCCGATCCCAATATAGTCCCCGTAGCGCCAGTATATCAGATTATGCCGGGACTGCGCACCGTCGCGCGCGTGGTTTGAGACCTCATAGGCGGGCATGCCCATGTCGTTACAAATGTCTTGCGTCGCCGTGAACATATCCGCGCCAAGGTCTTCATCGGGCAGGCCGCGCAATTTTCCACGTGCGTAGCGATCTCCGAAAGCGGTGCCTTGTTCGATGGTCAACTGATAGAGTGAGATATGGTCTATCGCGAGGGATAGAGCTTGTTTTAGCTCGCTTTGCCACTCTGCAACCGTTTGATCTTGTCGCCCATAGATTAGATCGAAGCTAACACGATCAAATGCGTTTCGCGCAGTCTCAAACGCCGTCATAGCTTCCTGCGCTGAGTGCAAGCGGCCGAGGCGTTTCAAGTCTGCATCGTTCAGCGCTTGGATGCCCATAGAGACGCGGGAGACCCCGGCTTGCCGATAGGCGGCGAAACGACCGGCCTCGACAGAGCCGGGGTTGGCTTCCAGTGTGATTTCTAAATCGTTTGCGGTGGGCCAATGTCGGCGGATCGCGGCTATGATATCGGCGACCACATCTGGGTCCATCAGACTGGGGGTGCCGCCGCCGAAAAAGACCGCATTGAGGAATCGGCCCGGAGTTTCATCGGCAGCCCGCTGCAGTTCAGCCAGATACGCATCGCGCCAAGCGCGTTGGTCAATGCTACGGCTTACATGCGAATTGAAATCGCAGTAGGGGCATTTCGCTTCGCAGAACGGCCAGTGGATGTAGAGGCCGAAGCCGCCCTGTTGCCAATCTTCAGCCAAAACAACCTGCAATCAATTTTGCGAAGGCGTCGGCCCGGTGGCTGATGCGATTTTTCTGCTCGGCGTCCATTTCGGCAAAGGTTATCTCATACCCGTCGGGTTGAAACATAGGGTCATATCCATGGCCAAGCGCCCCTCGGATCGGCCAAACGAGGGTGCCGTTCACTTTACCTGCAAAGACCTCGTCATGCCCATCTGGCCAAGCCAGCACCAGGGTCGCGCAAAAGCGGGCGCGACGGGGGTGGGGGGCGTTCCTCTCTTCGAGCAGATTGCGTGTTTTGGTCATGGCCATGAGAAAATCACGGCCATTTTCGGCTTCGGCCCAATCGGCTGTATAGACACCGGGCGCATTGTCGAGCGCTTCGACCTCAATGCCGGAATCATCGGCCAAAGCGGGCAGGCCGGTCGCCTTGACAGCCGCGTGCGCTTTGATCCGTGCATTGCCGACAAAGGTCGTTTCCGTTTCTTCCGGCTCGGGTAGATTCATCTCAGCAGCGCCGACAACGGTAACTCCGTACGGCGCGAACAGTTGCCGCATTTCGTCCAGTTTGCCCGCATTATGCGTGGCAATAAGAATGCGTTTTTCGGTGAATTTGCGGGTCATGCTGTGACCGATTTTTGAATTTCTGCCAATTCGCTCACGCCTTTTTCAGCCAAGTCCATCAGTTGGTTCATCTGGTCACGGCTATAAGTAGAGCCTTCTGCGCTCATCTGCACTTCGATCAGCTTACCTGAGCCGGTCATGATGAAGTTACCGTCGACGCCGGCTTCAGAATCCTCTGGGTAATCAAGGTCCAGCACCGGCTGGCCTGCATAGATGCCACAGCTCACGGCCGCGACCGGATCGACCAGCGGGTCAGAGATGACATCGCCCGCCTTCATCAATTTGTTGACCGCCAGACGCAGCGCGATCCAACCGCCGGTGATCGACGCGCAGCGGGTGCCGCCATCGGCTTGAAGCACGTCACAATCGACGGTGATCTGCCGCTCACCCAAAGCGGAACGATCCACGCCTGCGCGCAGGGCACGGCCAATCAGACGCTGGATTTCAACCGTGCGGCCTCCTTGCTTGCCCGATGCGGCCTCACGGCGCATCCGCGTATTGGTGGCGCGGGGCAACATCCCGTATTCTGCAGTGACCCAGCCCAGACCTGAGCCTTTGATAAACGGCGGCACGCGGTCCTCGATAGTGGCGGTGCAAAGCACATGGGTATCGCCCATCTTAATCAGGGCCGACCCTTCGGCATGTTTGGTAAAACCTGTCTCGATCGAGACGGCGCGCATTTCATCGAGTTTCCGGCCAGAGGGGCGCATGACATATCCTTTTTAATGTTGACCGGGGATACCGCCCCACGCGGCTTTGATGCAACCCCGATTGACGTTTGCCCGGCTTGTACCTTTATTAGAGAGGAGAGCGAGCACCCATGAAAAACACGCCTGAATTGCTACAAGATATGAACGATCGATCCCGCGAAGTCTTTCGCCGGGTGGTCGAAGGCTATCTGGAAAGCGGAGACCCGGTGGGGTCACGGACCCTGACGCGCGATTTTAGCGAAAAGGTATCGGCGGCGACGATCCGAAACGTGATGCAAGATCTGGAGTATATGGGTCTGCTCGACAGCCCACATGTCTCTGCCGGACGTATTCCAACACAGTTGGGCCTGCGGATGTTCGTCGACGGGATGATCGAGATCGGCGATCCGACGGAGCTCGACCGCGAGAAGATCGACGCCACCCTTGGCAATAACTCTTCGGATGTAGGGGGGCTGCTCGACCGGATCGGCTCGGCCCTGTCTGGCGTGACCCATGGCGCGTCACTCGTGCTGACTCCCAAGCATGAAGCACCTATCAAACATATCGAATTTGTCTCTCTTTCGGCGGAACGGGCGCTGGTGGTTCTGGTATTTTCTGACGGCCATGTGGAGAACAGGCTCTTTACCCCGCCGCCCGGTCAGACCCCAAGCTCCATGCGCGAAGCGGCGAATTTCCTGAACGCTTTTGTCGAAGGCAAGACAATCAGCGAATTGCAACGCAGCATAAAACAAGAGATCGCTAAGCGGCGACAGGAAATCGATGTGTTGGCGCAGCAGTTGGTCGAAAGCGGCGCCGTGCTGTGGGACGGTGAGAATGAACATTCTGAACGGCTCATTGTGCGCGGACGCTCGAATCTGCTCAACAACGAAAGCGAGGCTGAAGACCTGGAACGCATCCGCAGCCTGTTTGACGACCTCGAACGCAAGCGGGACATCGCCGAATTCCTCGAACTTGCTGAGGATGGGGAGGGTGTTCGCATTTTTATCGGCTCGGAAAACAAACTTTTCTCACTTTCGGGTTCCTCTCTGGTGGTTTCCCCTTATATGAACGCTGATCGTAAAGTGATCGGGGCCGTGGGTGTCATTGGCCCGACCCGCTTGAATTATGGACGTATCGTGCCGATCGTGAACTACACGGCACAACTGGTGGGAAAGCTGATTTCCGACCGGAACTAGAGGTGGAACATGGCAGAGCCGAAAGAAAACGATTTTTTGGACGAGATCGACAGCGCCGAAGCTGAAGAATACGCCGAAGAAATGGCCGAGATCGATGAGAAAGCGCTCGCGGTAGAGGAGTTGCGCGCCGAGCGGGATCAGTATCGTGACCGTTTCATGCGTGCGCTGGCCGACGCAGAGAATGCGCGCAAACGGTCTGACAAGGACCGGCGCGAGGCAGAAAACTACGGCGGGTCAAAGCTCGCCCGTGACATGCTGCCGGTCTATGACAATATGAAACGCGCGTTGGAAACCACCACGGACGAGCAGCGCGAGTCGCTTGGCCCGCTGTTGGAAGGTATCCAACTGACCATGCGCGAGCTGCTGAACGTGTTTAAGAAGCACGGTATCGAACTGATCGCGCCCGAGGTGGGCGATAAGTTCGATCCGAAGCACCACGAAGCGATGTTCGAAGCGCCAGTGCCGGGAACGGTCGCGGGTGAGATCATTCAGGTCTCTGCTGAAGGCTTCATGCTGCATGACCGTTTGCTGCGCCCTGCGCAGGTTGGCGTGTCTTCGACGCCAGCAAGCTAGGCGCTTAGCGGTTCGGTTTGGAAAGAGGCGGTCAGGTTTTGGCCGCCTCTTTTAGTTTATAAATCAGCTCAAGCGCCTCCCGCGGGGAGAGTTCGTCGGGAATGACCTCTTTCAGCTTCTCTTCCACCGCAGAGGTCTTAGCTGGCTGTGGTTGCGGGGTAGGGCTGACGGCAAAGAGCGGCAGATCGTCGATCAAGGTCTTTTGCGTTGCTCCGCCTTCGCGTTCGCCTTTTTCCAAGGCTTCTAGCACCACACGCGCGCGGGCGATGACGGGGGCGGGCAGACCTGCAAGCTGCGCGACCTGGACACCATAAGACCGGTCTGCGGCGCCCTTGCGGACTTCATGCAGGAAAACGACGTCGCCCTCCCATTCTTTCACCGCCACAGTTGCGTTATCGACCCCTGGCAGCTTGCCTGCGAGGGCGGTCATCTCGTGGTAATGGGTGGCAAACAGTGCCCGCGCTCGATTCACGTCGTGAAGGTGCTCCAGCGTGGCCCAAGCGATCGAAAGCCCGTCATAGGTCGCCGTGCCACGCCCGATCTCATCAAGGATCACCAGCGCACGGTCGTCGGCTTGGTTTAAAATTGCAGCGGTTTCCACCATCTCGACCATGAAGGTTGAGCGACCTCGGGCGAGGTCATCTGACGCGCCGACGCGGCTGAACAACTGGCTGACGATGCCGATATGTGCTGACGAGGCGGGCACGAAGCTGCCCATCTGCGCCATCAATGCGATCAACGCGTTCTGACGCAGAAAGGTCGATTTACCCGCCATGTTCGGACCAGTCAGCAGCCAGATATTTGCCGCCTCGCCCTCTGCGCTCAGGTCGCAGTCATTGGCAATGAACGGCTCGCCCGATTGCTGGGCCAAGGCACGTTCGACAACGGGATGGCGACCGCCTTTGATGTCGAAAGCGCGGCTCATATCGACACGGGGTCGGGTCCAGTTTTCGCTGCGGGCAAGGTCCGCCAGCGCGGCGGCAAGATCGACTTCGGCCAATCCGGAAGACGCACCGCCGATCTCGACAGCATGATCCAGAACCGCATTGCGCAACCTTTCATAGAGTCGCTTTTCGATCTCCTGCGCGTTGTTTCCCGCGTTGAGGATTTTCGTCTCCAACTCTGACAGTTCGACCGTGGTAAAACGCACTTGGTTGGCTGTCGTCTGACGGTGGATAAAAGTGTCTGACAGGGGCGGGGAGAGCATCTTTTCCGCATGGGTGGCGGTGCATTCGATGAAATAGCCCAATACGTTGTTATGTTTGATCTTGAGGGATGAAATCCCCGTTTCAGAGACGATTTGCTGCTGCATCCCAGCGATCACACCCCGGCCTTCGTCACGCAACTGCCGCGCGGCGTCGAGGTCTTCGTCATAGCCCGGCGCAATGAACCCGCCATCGCGCACCATCAACGGTGGCTCGGCGACCAAGGCGCTGTCTAATAGGTCGATCAACGCGCCATGACCCTGCAAGCCTTCGGCGGCATCTTTCAGAAGATCGGGTAGATCATGTTCTGTCAGGGACTGATGCAGGGCTTCTGCTTCGATTAACCCGTTGCGAATGGCCGCAAGGTCGCGCGGCCCGCCTCGGTCTAGGGACAACCGGGAAAGCGCACGGTCAAGGTCTGGGACATTGCGCAGACGCTCGCGGATGACTTGGGCAATGCGCGGTGTGTCAAAGGCAAAGCTCACCGCATCTGCGCGGGTTTTCACCACATCGACAACCCGCGATGGACTGGAGATACGCCGCTCAAGCAGTCGCGCACCGGCGGCGGTGGCTGTGTTGTCCATGATCGACAAAAGCGATCCCGCGCGCCCCCCGTTTAGCGAATGTGTCAGTTCCAAATTGCGCCGGGTCGCCGCGTCGATCTGAACGGTGCGGGCTTCGGCCTCTTTTTGGGGCGGGCGCAGCAGTGGCAGGTTGCCGCGTTGTGTGATGGTGAGGTATTCTATTACCGCGCCCATGGCGGAAACCTCGGCACGGGTAAAGCTGCCAAAGGCTTCGAGGGTCGCAATGTCAAACAATTCGCAAACGCGCTTTTCGGCACTGGTGCTGTCGAACGCCGAGCGTGCCAAACCTGTCAGGGCTATGCCGAATTCAGAGACGACTTCGTGCAAATCACCCTCTTTCGCTTCCGAGACAATCAACTCCGAGGGCGCAAGCCGCGCCAGTTCCGGACCCAGCCGCACCTGTGCCAAAGGCATCACATGGAACGCACCTGTTGAGATATCCACCCACGCCAGCGCACAGGCATCACGGACCTCTGCAAAAGCTGCGAGGTAGTTGTGACGACGCGCCTCGAGCAGCGACTCCTCCGTCAGCGTACCGGGGGTGACCAGCCGCACCACATCGCGTTTCACGACCGCTTTGTAGCCACGTTTTTTCGCTTCTGCGGGGCTTTCCATCTGTTCGCAAACAGCCACACGAAAGCCTTTGCGGATCAGCGTGAGCAGATAGCCTTCGGCGGCATGGACTGGCACGCCGCACATAGCAATGTCCTTGCCCTGATGTTTGCCGCGTTTGGTCAGCGCAATGTCCAACGCCTCCGCCGCGGCGATGGCATCGTCAAAAAACATCTCGTAGAAATCGCCCATGCGGTAAAACAGCAGCGCATCCGCGTGGTTCGCTTTAAGCTCAAGGTATTGCGCCATCATTGGCGTTACTTTTTCTGACTGCACGGCTGCCCCCTGTTGCCGCGCGGACCCTACAAAACCCCCCGAAGCAGGGAAAGGGGGTGCGGGTGCGATGGGCGGTCTTTGTCGTGCAAATCTGCGCTGACGCCGCGCCCGCGTTGTGTAGCCCCGCGATCGTGGCTAAAAAGATTTCGAAGCAGGAAAAGGGCCATGTCGTGACGAGAAAGAACCGTATCACCTCTGAAGAGGCGCTTGCCTTTCACCTTGAACCGACGCCCGGAAAGTTTGAGATCTCGGCTACAGTGCCGATGACCACCCAGCGGGACCTGAGCCTTGCCTATTCGCCGGGTGTCGCCGTGCCCTGTGAGGCGATCGCCGAAAGCCCAGAAACAGTCTATGACTATACCAACAAGGGCAATCTGGTCGCCGTGGTGTCCAACGGGACAGCAGTCTTGGGGCTGGGAAACCTCGGCGCGCTGGCGTCCAAGCCGGTGATGGAAGGCAAGGCGGTGCTGTTCAAGCGCTTTGCGGATGTAAACTCCATCGACATTGAACTCGACACAGAAGACACCGAAGCTTTTATCAACGCTTGCAAGCTGATGGGGCCGACCTTTGGGGGCATCAACCTCGAAGACATCAAGGCGCCGGAATGTTTTATCATTGAACAGCGTCTGAAAGAGGAAATGGACATCCCCGTTTTCCATGACGACCAACACGGCACGGCGGTCATTTGTGCGGCAGGTCTGATCAACGCGCTGCATCTGTCGGGCAAAAAGATCGAAGATGTGCGGATCGTATTGAATGGTGCCGGGGCGGCGGGGATCGCGTGCTTAGAGTTGCTCAAAGCGATGGGCGCGAAACACGACAACTGCATCATGTGCGACACGAAAGGTGTGATCTATCAAGGTCGCACTGAGGGCATGAACCAGTGGAAATCGGCCCATGCAGCTAATACCGAGCTGCGCACGCTCGAAGAAGCAATGAAGGGCGCTGATGTCTTCCTTGGCGTATCTGCGAAGGGGGCTGTGACGCCTGATATGGTCGCCTCTATGGCCGATGATCCGGTGATCTTTGCCATGGCGAACCCGGACCCGGAGATCACGCCAGAAGAGGCGCATGAGGTCCGCATGGATGCTATCGTCGCCACAGGCCGTTCGGATTATCCCAATCAGGTGAATAACGTGCTGGGCTTCCCCTATCTCTTCCGTGGGGCGCTGGATATTCATGCCCGCGCCATTAACGACGAGATGAAGATCGCCTGCGCCCATGCTTTGGCGCAATTAGCGCGGGAAGATGTGCCAGATGAGGTGGCGCTGGCCTATGGCAAGACGCTGACCTTTGGGCGCGATTACATCATTCCAACGCCTTTTGACCCCCGTCTTATTCACCGTATTCCCCCAGCCGTAGCCAAAGCGGGGATGGATACGGGCGCTGCCCGTCGTCCGATCATCGATATGGACGCCTATGAAGTCGGTCTGAAATCGCGCATGGACCCGACCGCGAGCATCCTACGCGGCATCAATGCGCGGGCACGTGCCAACCAAGCACGGATGATTTTTGCCGAAGGCGACGATCCAAAGGTATTGCGTGCCGCAGTAATGTATCAGCGTGCCGGGTTGGGCAAAGCGCTGGTCGTTGGGCGCGAAGATGACGTCCGCGCCAAGCTGGAAGCCAGTGGCATGGAGGACGCCGTGCGCGAGTTGGAGGTGGTGAACGCCGCCAATACGCAGCATTTGCAGACCTACAAAGATTTCCTCTACGGCCGCTTGCAGCGCAAGGGGTTTGACCGCAAAGACATTCACCGCCTTGCGTCACGTGATCGTCACGTTTTTGCGGCGCTGATGTTGGCGCATGGTCACGGTGACGGTCTGGTCACTGGCGCCACCCGCAAATCGGCGCATGTGCTGGAACGGCTCAACCATGTCTTTGAGGCCAACGCCAAAGCGGGCGCCGCCGGGATCACGGCGTTGCTGCATAAGGGGCGGATCGTCTTTATCGCTGATACGCTGGTGCATGAATGGCCCGACGAACACGATCTGGCCAATATCGCCGAAAGCGGTGCGCGGGTCGCGCGGCACTTGGGGTTGGAGCCACGGGTGGCTTTTGTCAGCTTCTCGACCTTTGGCTATCCTGTGTCGGAGCGGGCCGAGAAGATGCACCTCGCGCCCGAGGTGCTGGATCGTCGTGGGGTAAATTTTGAGTACGAAGGCGAGATGACTGTCGATGTGGCGCTCAATGCTGCCAGCCAAGCGAACTATCCGTTCTCGCGCCTCACCGGCCCTGCGAATATTCTTGTGGTGCCTGCGCGGCACTCAGCCAGCATTTCGGTGAAACTGATGCAAGAAATGGCTGGAGCCACGGTGCTCGGACCGATCCTGACGGGTTTGGATAAGTCGATCCAAATCTGCTCTTCGGCGTCGACAGCCAATGACATCCTGAACATGGCCATTCTTGCGGCCTGTAAGGTGGGCTGATGATCTGGAATCTCGGCTCTATCAACGCGGATAACTTCTATCTGCTGCCGCATCTGCCGGGACCGGGGGAGACCATTTCCGCGCGAAAGTTTCGGCAGGGTCTAGGTGGTAAAGGGGCCAATATGTCGGTCGCCGCAGCACGTGCCGGGACGCGGGTTATGCATATCGGCGCCCTTGGTGCTGATGGTGGATGGGCGTTGGAACGGCTGTTGGAATATGGGGTCGAAACCGCGCATATCACTTTGATGGAGGGGGCGACCGGCCACGCGAATATCGCTGTCGATTTTGAGGGGGAGAATAACATCGTTATCTTTCCCGGCACCAACCACGAGTTCACCGAAGAGATGATCGGAGCGGCGCTGAGCGAGGCTTCATCGGGTGATTGGCTGTTGATGCAGAATGAGACCAATGGTCAGAACTTTGCGGCGCGCACTGGCAAGACCCTAGGCCTGCGGCTGGCTTATGCCGCTGCGCCTTTCGATCCAGAGGCCATTTTAGCGATTATCGACCATATCGATTTGCTCGTCCTGAACGAGGTTGAAGCGGCACAATTGCGCAAAGCGACCGGCGCTGAACTGCGGCAACTGCCAGTGGATGATATCGTTGTGACGCTGGGCGCAGGTGGATGCGAATGGGTCTCTAACAAGGTGCATCGGATCGAAACCTACCCGGCCTACCCGGTTGAGGCCGTCGATACCACCGGCGCGGGCGATACCTTTACCGGCTACCTTGTCGCAGGGTTGGATCGGGGAATGACGATGCCACAGGCCATTGATCTTGCCATGCGGGCCGGAGCACTGATGGTAACGCGCCACGGCACAGCCGATGTGATCCCCGACCTCAAGGACGTCAGGGACCATGATTTTGACGTCTAACCGTTAGTTAACAAAAGGCGCGTCACTACCCCAAAGCTGTTTCACCCGCGCATCGCGCCCACAGCCTTCGCGGTAGCGTTTGTAGGCCACCGATTTCTTGACCCCCAAGCCAACGCTGCTGAAAGCCAGCCGATCGCTGCTCTTGTAGTAATCTTGGTGGTAGCTCTCTGCCGGGTAGAACGGCGCATCGCCCAGGATTGGTGTCACGACTTCTGTGCCCAAAGCGGCCTGAGCCTCGGCTTTCGCTTCCTCTGCTGCGGCTTTCTGCGCGGCAGTGCCTGCAAAGATTGCGGTGCGGTAGCTTTCGCCGCGATCACAGAATTGACCCCCGGCGTCTGTCGGGTCGATGGAGCGGAAAAAGAGGTCGAGCAGCGTATCTCGGCTGACCACGGAAGGATCGAATGTGATCTGCACGGCCTCATAATGGCCAGTGTTGCCGCCTGTGACTTGTTTGTAGGTCGGGTTCTTGGTTCGCCCCCCGGCAAAGCCGGACACGGCCTCTTTCACCCCCCGTACCGACTCGAAGTCGGCCTCTACGCACCAGAAACAGCCGCCTGCGACGGTTAGCACCTCAGTCTCTGCCGCTTCAGCGCTTCTGCTTTGCACGACAAAGCCGAGGGCGATGGCAAGAGTAAGGATGGTGGGCTTTACGATTCTTTTTCGGAACATGACGGTCCTCCTTTGCGCTAACGCTGCCGCGCGGTCGAGGGTAGCGCAAGATCAGGGTGGGGAAAGTCACGCTGTAGTGAAGCCAAATTGAAGAGGGCGGATGGCACCGGGATGAGCCCGCATCGTTTAAAGCGCATTTTTATGCCGTAGGAATTAATTAGAGAGGTGCGAAACTTTGAACGGAGACCACACGTGACTGTGTCAGGTTCAACAGGAGGAAAACCAAATGAGAATTCTGACAAGCGCAACACTCGCATTCGCTCTGACAACCGGCGCCGCCTTTGCCGCGGCTCATGCCACGCCGATGGTGGAAGCTTCTGATCAAGACGTATCAAGCGGTGTCGTAACGGCGGATAAGGTTATGGCAGGCGAAAATGGCTGGCTGGTCGTGCACCGGACCGATGCTGATATGAAGCCCGGCCCCGTCGTTGCCTATGCGCCGCTGCGGGCCGGGGAGAGCACGGATGTGGCGGCGATATTGCAAGAGGAAGTCGCCTCAGGTGATATGCTGATGCTTATGGTGCATTCCGAAGAGGGCGGCATGAAAACCGGTGTATTCGAATATACGTTGGGTGCTAAGGAAGATGGCCCAATTAAGCCAGAAGGGGAGTTGGTGATGAAGGTCGTCACCGCTAAATGATCTGGCTGTAAATTTGGAGAAGGCCCGGGCGGGAACGCTCGGGCCTTTTGCGTTGCGGCCGGGGCAGGCCGCCGGGGGCGCTGCCCCCGGACCCCCGCGGGTATTTAAGAAAGGATGAAGGAGGGTTTTCGGCCCGTGCTTCAGCCTTTGCTGCGTTTGTCGCGGGCGGCGAGCAGTTTGAGGCGCAGGGCGTTCAGCTGGATGAAGCCTGCGGCGTCTTTTTGGTCGTAGGCGCCGGCGTCGTCTTCAAAGGTCACATGAGCCTCGGAGTAGAGGCTGTGATCGGACCAGCGGCCGACGGTGCGAGCGTGGCCTTTGTAGAGTTTCAGGCGCACGGTGCCGGTGACATGGGTTTGGCTTGCGTCGATGGCAGCTTGCAGCATCTTGCGTTCGGGGCTGTACCAGAAGCCGTTGTAGATGAGCTCGGCGTATTTCGGCATCAGCTCGTCTTTCAGGTGCATGGCACCGCGGTCGAGGGTGATGGATTCGATGCCGCGATGCGCTTCAAGCAGCAGGGTGCCGCCGGGGGTCTCGTAAATCCCCCGGGATTTCATGCCGACGAAACGGCCTTCAACCAGATCGAGGCGGCCGCAGCCGTGTTTACCGCCAAGCTCATTGAGTTTGGTCAGGATCGTGGCGGGGGACATGGCTTCGCCGTTGATGCTGACTGCGTCGCCACGTTCGAAACCGATTTCGACGTATTCGGGTGTGTCGGGGGCGTCTTCGGGGTTAACCGTGCGCTGGTAGACGTAGTCGGGCGCGTCGACGGCTGGGTCTTCGAGGACTTTGCCCTCAGACGAGGTGTGCAACAGGTTGGCATCGACGGAGAAGGGGGCTTCGCCGCGTTTGTCCTTGGCGATTGGGATTTGGTTCTGTTCGGCGAAGGCCAGCAGTTTGGTGCGGCTCGACAGATCCCATTCGCGCCAAGGGGCGATGACTTTGATATCGGGGTTCAGCGCATAGGCCGCCAGTTCAAAGCGGACCTGATCGTTGCCTTTACCGGTGGCACCGTGGGCTACCGCGTCGGCGCCGGTTTCTTCGGCGATTTCCACAAGACGTTTGGAGATCAGCGGGCGGGCGATGGAGGTGCCCAAGAGGTAGAGCCCTTCGTAGACTGCATTGGCGCGGAACATTGGGAAGACGAAGTCGCGGACGAATTCTTCGCGGACATCTTCGATGTAGATATTTTCCGGGGCGATGCCCATCATCTCGGCCTTTTTGCGGGCCGGTTCGAGCTCTTCACCTTGGCCGAGGTCGGCGGTGAAGGTCACCACTTCGCAGCCGTATTCAGTTTGCAGCCATTTCAGGATGATCGAGGTATCGAGGCCGCCGGAATAGGCAAGCACGACTTTCTTGGGCGCGGACATGACGGGGTTCCTTTCAAGTTCGCCCTGCGAGGTAGCGGTTTTCGCGGGCGCGGGCAAGATTGAAGCCTGCGTTGACCTGGTCCGGTTGCGCGCCTATCGACGGGAAGCAGCAAGGAGAGCACAGATGGCGGATGATTTTGCACATAAAGCACAAGCGGCGGCAGAGGCTTTGCGCGTCTTGTTTCCAGCCACGCCGCTGCTGCGCAACGAACACCTGTCCGAACGGTTTGGCGCGGATATCTGGTTGAAGCGCGAAGATTTAAGCCCGGTACGCTCATACAAACTGCGTGGGGCGTTCAATGCGATGCGCAAGTTGATCCCCGAGAAGCAGGTGTTCGTCTGCGCTTCGGCGGGGAACCATGCGCAGGGGGTGGCTTTTGCCTGTAGCCATTTCGGCGTGCGCGGCGTGGTCTTTATGCCGGTGACTACGCCACAGCAGAAGGTACAGAAGACCCGCATATTTGGCGGCGATAATGTCGAGATTCGCCTTGTTGGCGACTATTTCGATGCGACGTTGAAAGCTGCGCAGGCGTTTTGTGCCGCTGAAGGGGCGCATTTTCTGTCGCCCTTTGACGATGATGATGTGATTGAGGGGCAAGCATCCGTTGCGGTGGAGATCGAAGCGCAATTGGGCCGCGTGCCGGATCACGTGATTTTGCCAGTGGGCGGCGGCGGGCTGTCGTCCGGGGTAGTGAGCTACTTTGGTGACGCCTGCCGCTACACCTTT
This sequence comes from Sulfitobacter maritimus, assembly GCF_013346665.1. Lineage (GTDB taxonomy): Bacteria > Pseudomonadota > Alphaproteobacteria > Rhodobacterales > Rhodobacteraceae > Sulfitobacter > Sulfitobacter maritimus. The sequence continues at coordinate 378,619 of NZ_JABVBB010000038.1, read as the reverse complement.
GTTGAACCTGCGGGGGCGCCGAGCTTTGCGCGCGCGTTGGAAGCGGGAGAGCCAGTGGATGTCTCGCCTGTTGATAGTTTTGTCGATGGGGCTGCGGTTGCTAAGATCGGGGCGCGGACCTTTGCGCGGTTAAGCGGGGTAGATCCCACTGATGTTGTGCATCTGGCGGAGGACCGGATTTGCGTGACAATCAACGAGATGCTGAATGTCGAAGGGATCGTGTTGGAGCCTGCGGGCGCGCTGTCGATCGATGCATTGAGCGAGGTGGCGGATGAGATCGCGGGCAAGACTGTGGTTTGCGTGGCTTCCGGCGGAAACTTCGATTTCGAGCGATTGCCTGAGGTTAAGGAGCGGGCGCAGCGCTATTCCGGTGTTAAAAAGTATTTCATCCTGCGGATGCCGCAGCGTCCTGGCGCCCTGAAGGAGTTTTTGATGATGCTGGGGCCGGAGGATGATATCTGTCGGTTCGAGTATCTGAAGAAATCCGCGCGCAACTTTGGGTCGGTTCTGATCGGGATCGAGACGAGCCAGCCGGAGAACTTCGCCCCCTTCCTGCAGCAATTGGCCAGATCAGGCTTTACCTATACCGACATCACGAATGACGAGATTTTAGCGCAATTCGTGCTTTAATTCGGTCAAACCGCTGGTGCGGTCAGCTTTTGCGGAAGGTCATTCAGGAAAATCTGCCGCGACTTTGCATAGCAATCGCGCAAGCGAGGCAAGACATCTGTTAGGTTCTCTCCGCCAGAGGCCTTTTTTTCGCCGGTCTCACATAGATCAGAGAAGGCGGCAAAGCCGAGGCTGAGCGCGCTTCCTTTCAAAAAGTGTAAATCAGCCTCAACTTGCGCCGGGGGCAGGTTATCGTCGAGCCGCATAATCACTTCTTGCACTTCGTCGAGGAACAGATCGACCACCTCGTTAAAGTCTTCGGCGCCGACCTCATCGCGCAGTTCGAGCACGCGTGTCCAATCAATCATTTTGCCACCTCCGTTGCGCGGCATTCTGGCGGGGGGACGTTAAAAAACGGTTCGCACAATGGGCTTCATGAGCTGTTAAGTAGGCATGCGCTAAGGCAGGGCGACTGTCGGGATATATGCGCATGAAACTGGACCTACCTTGCAAGACATCGGCGCAAGCTGCGCCTGTAGAACCTGTGTTGGTTTTGGTCGTTGATGATAGCCGAGTGCAGCGGCGTATCCTGTGCAAATCACTCACACGCTGGGGCTATGAGGTGATGGAGGCAAGCACAGGCGAAGCCGCCTTAGCGCTGTGCCGCGAACGGATGCCGCAGATCGTGTTGAGCGATTGGATGATGCCCGGCCTGTCCGGCTTGGAGTTTTGCCGCGCGTTTCGCGCGTTATCTCAGGATCAATACGGCTATTTTATCCTGCTGACTGCGAAAAGCGATAAGGCGGAAGTGGCGCGGGGGCTTGATGCCGGGGCCGATGATTTTCTTACCAAGCCGGTCAATAACTCCGAACTGCGCGCACGTATGACCGCAGGCCAGCGTATTTTGAACATGCAACGGGAACTGACACAGAAGAACCATCTGATTTCAGAAACGTTGGGGGAATTGCAGCGCACACAGGCGGTGATCGAAAAGGATTTGATTGAAGCCAAGAAGCTTCAGCAGTCATTGATCCGAGAGCGATACCGCGCCCTTGATGGGGGCAATCTGTCCATGATGCTCCGCTCTGCGGGGCATGTCGGGGGTGATCTGGTAGGCTATTTTCCGGTTTGCCCTGGTCAGTTGGGTCTGTTTGGTTTGGATGTCTCGGGCCATGGCATCAGTTCGGCGCTGATGACCGCGCGGCTGGCGGGGTATCTATCGGCCACGGCACCGGATCAGAATGTGGCGCTAAGCTTGCAGCCCGACGGAAGCTATGCCGCCCGGCCGCCCCGTGAGGTGATCGAGGAGCTGAACGATCTGGTGCTCGATGAAATGGATACTGAGCATTATTTTACGCTGATATTGGCGATTGTTGATCTCAGCAGCGGTGCCGTAACCATAGCGCAGGCTGGTCATCCGCATCCCGCTTTGCTGCGCAATGACGGGAGGATCGAGCAGAACGGGACAGGCGGGTTTCCCGTTGGCCTGCTGTCGGGCGTTAAGTTCGATCAGTTTGAAGTGCAGATGTCCCAAGGGGATCGCTTGCTCTTGCTGTCGGACGGGGTCACTGAATGTCCTGACCGAGCGGGCAATATGTTGGGTGAGGCCGGGTTGGCAGAGATGCTGACCGATCTGCGTCGTTTCAGTGGCCCGGCATTGCTGAGCGCCTTGGTTTGGAACCTGTCCGAATTTGCGGGCAGTCGCGAATTTCCGGATGATGTCTCTGGCATATTGTTTGAGTATTTGGGCCCTCAGCCAAGATAGCGTTGCAGAAACATACGGTCACCGTCATTGGCCAGTGTTGCTATGGCTTCGGACGCAGAGAGTACTAGCGTGGCGTGATGCGGCTCGCTTGGTTCTGCGATCTGGCGTATGGGATGGGCCACGTAGATGTGGCAGATTTTCTGCGCCCAAAGGTCGTAATCCTGCATATAGGTAAACCGTCGGAACGCCCCCAGCCTGCGAGGGCGGGCAATGCGCCAACCAATCTCTTCCATAACTTCGCGGTGCAGCGCTTGAAGAGGGGACTCCCCCGGATCAATGCCGCCGCCGGGCAGTTGCACTTCGGTCTGTGCCGCCTGTTCCAATGTCATTAAAAACCGGTTCTGTAGCGGCAAGATGGCATAGACTCCGGGCCGGGGCGTATAGGTCTTATCGGGTCTTGGTGGTCGGTCTGTACGTCGGATCATTCGCTGCCCCTTTTTCCATGGGTTGCTGCCCCTATATAGACGCGGTATGCCAAGCGGCCCCCGATAAGGAAACCCGATGACCCAAGGAACTACAATCGCGTGGGACGATACCGTTCTGCCCTTCCAGTTAGACAATGTCGACATGCGCGGCCGCGTGGCGCGGCTTGATGGCGTGTTGGAAGGTATTTTGAAACAGCATGATTACCCGCCGCAGGTCGAAGCCTTGGTGGCCGAGATGGCTTTGCTGACCGCTTTGATTGGGCAGACCATTAAACTGCGCTGGAAACTGTCGCTTCAGGTCCAGTCCAAGGGTGCGGTGCGGATGATCGCCACTGATTACTATGGCCCTGAGAAAGAGGGCGAACCTGCCCGTATTCGCGCCTATGCCAGCTATGATGCGGATCGTCTGACCGATGCCGCGCCGTTTGAGCAGGTAGGCGAAGGCTATTTCGCAATTATGATTGACCAAGGTAAAGGCATGACCCCCTATCAAGGCATCACGCCTTTGGCCGCTGGGTCGCTTTCGGCCTGCGCTGAGTCCTATTTCGCGCAGTCCGAGCAACTGCCAACACGTTTCTCGCTGAGCTTCGGCAAATCCTCAGGCCCCGATGAGCCTGAGCATTGGCGCGCAGGCGGGATCATGTTGCAGCATATGCCCAAAGCATCCCCCTTGGCTGCATCTGGTGAAGGTTCGGGCGATGTGCTTAAGGCCGATGACTTGGTCGAAGGCGATGATGCTGAGAACTGGAACCGTATTAATATCCTGCTTGGCACGGTCGAAGACCTCGAACTGATCGGCCCCAGCGTGCCACCGACGGACCTGTTGCTGCGATTGTTTCACGAGGAACAACCGCGAGTCTATGATCCCCAGCCGGTTCGTTTCGGCTGCACCTGTTCCGAGGACCGTGTGCGGCAGAGCCTGTCGATCTACTCCGCCCGTGACATCGAGAAGATGACCACGGACGAAGGTCGGGTCACCGCAGACTGCCAGTTCTGCGGGGCGCATTACGACCTTGATCCTGAGTCAGTGGGTTTCGAGGCCAAGGTCTGAGGTGAGCGATAAATTCCAGTCCTACCGCGCAGCGCTTGCGCAGACGGGGGTGGAATCCTCTGATTTTGACCTGAACCCGGATGTCACACTGCCCAAAGGCCGCGCTTTGCGGCCTGCGGGTGTGTTGGCCCCGGTGATCGATACCGGTGATCGGCTGGAATTGATCCTGACCAAACGTTCTTCGGCGTTAAAGCACCATCCCGGACAGATTGCCTTTCCGGGCGGCAAGCAAGACGGCGGTGATGCAGATGTCATCGCCGCTGCTCTGCGCGAAGCGCGGGAAGAGATTGGCTTGCCGAGCGAGATCGTCGATGTATTGGGCGTTCTGCCCGCGCATGAGACTGTAACAGGCTTCAGCGTGACGCCGGTGATCGGTCATGTGACCCGCGCGTTCGAAGTGGTTCCAGAGCCCGGTGAGGTCGAAGAGGTGTTTCGCGTGCCGCTCGACCATGTGCTGGTCCCTAGCAACTACATTGTGCATTCCCGTCGCTGGCGCGGTCAGCGACGGTATTATTACACTGTTCCCTATGGCCCCTATTACATTTGGGGCGCAACCGCGCGTATGTTGCACGCATGGGCGACCCGAATGAACAGATGATTCCCCCCCAAACCCGCTGGCTGCAAGACGAGGATGCACAGCAGGTGTGTCGCGTGGTACAGGGCGGCGGTCATCAGATTTACTTTGTCGGCGGCTGCGTGCGTGATGCGCTTTTGGGTCTGCCAGACAGCGATGTAGACCTATCGACGGATGCGCCGCCAGAGGTGGTAATGTCTCTCGCCAAAGCCGCCGGTGTGAAAGCGGTGCCAACGGGCATTGACCACGGCACGGTGACCTTAGTTTCGGGCGGGAAGCCCTTTGAGATCACGACATTCCGCCGCGACGTGGACACTGATGGGCGTCGCGCTGTCGTCGCCTTCTCCACTGACATGCGCGAGGATGCGCGGCGTCGTGATTTCACGATGAACGCGCTTTATGCGACTCCCGAAGGCCGGGTTGTTGATCCTTTGGGCGGTTTGCCAGACCTACGCGCACGGCGGCTGCGCTTTATCGAGGATGCAGACCGCCGCATTCGCGAAGATTACCTGCGCACGCTGCGCTATTTCCGATTTATGGCTTGGTATGGTGATCCAGAAGATGGGCCAGACCCTGACGCAGTAGACGCCATCGCCTCTAATCTTGACGGGTTAGAGACACTTTCCGCAGAGCGGGTCGGGCAGGAATTTAGAAAGTTACTGCGGGCAGATGATCCTGCGTCGGCTCTCGCGCTGATGCGCCAAACCGGGGTTTTCCCGGTGCTACTACCGGGCAGTGACGACCGTTGGATGTCGCTGCTGGTGCATTTTGAGCAGACCTTGGGGCTCGCGCCGAACTGGCTCACCCGTCTGGCCGCGCTGGGCGGGGAAGGGGTGAGTGAACGGCTGCGTCTGAGCAAGGCAGAGGCAAAAACGCTTGCCCTGTTGCAGGAACAGGGATTTTCCGGGGTTGGTCTTCCGGAGTTGGCCTACCGCCATGGGGCGGACCTCGCGCGCGCTGCAGCGCTGTTGCGGGGGTGTCTTGCAGAACAAATGCCCGAATGTGCTGTGTTAGAGACGATTGAAAGAGCGTCTACCGCGCGTTTTCCTGTGAAGGGCAAAGACCTCATGCCCCGGTTCAATGGCCCTGAGCTTGGCCAAGAACTTGCCCGGCTGGAGCATCTGTGGATCGCATCAGACTTCACCCTAACCGCCGCCGAATTGCTGGACGGGCGCTGACAGGTCGACAAAATAGGTAAATTCGGCTACTGAGGCACATCAACCGAGGAGGTGTGCAAAATGTACCGTGGGATCTGGTTCAGCTAAGCTGACATAGCCCCAGCCCGTTTTTCGGCCCCATCATTAGGTGGCGCCGACATTTTTGCACGTCTTATCCTAAGGCCTTCTTATGTTCCGCTTCTTTGAAAACCTCGTTGATCCATACCTCCCTTACGTCGAGGGTGATCACCCGCCACAGGGGCTTTGGCCGTTCATGCGCAACTATGCGAAGCCCTTCAAAAAGGTCTTCGTGCTCGCCGGAATCATGGCGATCCTCGTTGCAGCGATCGAGGTTGGGCTGATCTATTACATGGGTCGCATCGTTGATCTTCTGTCCAATGATCCAATGCAGATGTGGGAGGCTCATGGCACCGAGTTAATGTTGGTCGCCCTGGCCGTTCTGTTCCTGCGGCCCATGGTGCAGGCGTTTGACGTCATGTTGCTCAACAACACGATCCTGCCAAACTTTGGCACGCTGATCCGTTGGCGTGCGCATCGGCATGTGCTGCGACAATCGGTTGGTTGGTTTGAGAATGATTTTGCCGGACGCATTGCCAATCGCATCATGCAGACACCCCCGGCAGCGGGGGAGGTGGTGTTTCAAACCTTCGACGCGCTGTCCTATTCGCTGGCCTATGTAATCGGTGCGGCGGTCTTGCTGTCCACCTCCGATATCCGCTTGTTAGTGCCGCTTTTGGCATGGCTTCTGCTCTATTCCGCATTGGTGGTCTGGACGATCAAACGGGTCGGGCCGGCGTCCAAAGCCGCCTCGGATGCGCGTTCTCAGGTGACCGGCCGGGTGGTGGATGCCTATACGAATATCCATTCGGTCAAGATGTTCGCCCATCATGATCTGGAGGTCGATTTCGCCGGGGAGGCTATCGAAGAGGCCCGCCGCACTTTTCAGGGAGAGATGCGGATATTCACCATAATGGATGTGGTGCTCACCGCGCTGAACGGTCTGCTGATCGTCGGGGTTGTGGGCTGGGCGCTGGCCCTATGGATGGGCGGTGAGGCGAGCGTGGGCGTCGTGGCCGCCGCCGCAGCCCTTGCGCTCCGGCTAAACGCGATGACCGGGTGGATCATGTGGGCCGTATCGAGCTTCTTTCGCGAATTGGGTGTCGTGGCCGAAGGCATGGAAACGATTGCCCAACCGATCACCCTGACCGACAGTCCCGACGCGTCGCCGCTAAGGTTAACCGAGGGACGGATCGAGATGCGCGGTCTTAGCCACCATTACGGGCGCGACAGTGGCGGTATCCAAGGGCTGAATATCACTGTGCAGCCGGGCGAGAAAATTGGCCTCGTCGGCCGATCTGGCGCGGGGAAATCGACTATCATCAAGCTGCTGCTGCGGTTCTACGACGCCGAGGCGGGCGAGATCCGGATCGACGGGCAGAACATCAGCGACGTAAGGCAAGACAGCCTGCGACGGTATATCGGTGTGGTTCAGCAGGATTCCTCTCTGATGCACCGATCTGTGCGTGAGAACATTCTCTATGGCAGGCCAGACGCCACAGAGGCCGAGATGATCGCCGCAGCAAAGCAGGCACAGGCACATGACTTCATTCTTGACCTCACCGACCCCGAAGGGCGGACCGGCTATGACGCGCGGGTGGGCGAACGGGGGGTGAAGCTCTCTGGCGGACAACGTCAGCGGATCACGCTGGCGCGGGTGATCCTGAAAGACGCACCGATCCTGTTGCTGGACGAGGCAACCAGCGCATTAGATAGCGAAGTGGAAGCGATCATTCAGGAAACGCTCTATGGCATGATGGCGGGCAAAACCGTGATCGCCATCGCACACCGGCTTTCGACCATTGCAAAGATGGACCGAATTCTTGTGCTGGATCAGGGCCGTATCGTTGAAGAAGGCACACATGACGCGCTTTTGCGCAAATCGGGCCTATATGCAGCCTTCTGGCACCGTCAGTCGGGCGGATTTCTGACAATGGATGACACGTCTTGAACATTGCAAACTGGATCAACCCCTTCCACCCCGCCGACGGCCCGCCGCCGCAGACGTTAGGTGCCTTCATGCGGTGGTGCCTGTCGGGCGCGTGGCCCGTTCTTTGGCTCGCCACATTCCTATCTGCCGCCGCTGGCGCGATGGAGGCTGGGACTGCGTGGATTTTGGGCAAGGTCATTGATGCCACAGTAAGCGCGGGGCCGGAGCGGTTTTTCGAAGGCAGCAGTCTTGCCTTAGTGTTGGCTGCGGTGGCGTTTTTCTTGATCGCGCGTCCCGTTCTTTTTGCGCTGTCATCGGCGTCAAACGCGATCATGGTGCAGCCCAATCTAAACCCGTTGGTGCTGTCACGGCTGCACCGCTGGACACTGGGGCAAAACGTCAACTTCTTTGACGATGATTTCGCCGGACGCATTGCGCAAAAGCAGATGCAAGCGGCGCGGGCGGTGACCGAAGTGGCGGCTGAGGTCATTAACGTCGTGGCCTTTGCGCTGGCGTCTCTTGTGGGCTCTGTGGCGCTGCTTCTGGCGATCGACTGGCGTGTGGCGCTTGGGTTTACGGTTTGGCTGGCGATGTATTTGGCGCTGATCAACTGGTTCCTGCCCCGCGTGCGCAAACGGGCCGCTGGCCGGGCTGGAGCGCGGGCGATGGTGTCGGGGCAGGTGGTCGATACGATCACCAATATCAAGACCGTGAAGCTGTTTGCCCATGCCGATCACGAAGATCGCGCCGCGCTAAGCGCCATGCAGAGTTTCCGCAGCCGCGCGCTTGAATTCGGCTATCTCGCTGCTGGGTTCCGTTTGGCTCTGATGAGCCTTGCCGGGCTGTTGCCGGTGCTGCTCATGGGCGGCACGATCTTCTTGTGGCAACGCGGCATGGCGAGCGAGGGGGATATTGTTGCCTCAGGCGCCATCGCGATCCGCATTGCGCAGATGACCGGCTGGGTGTCCTTCACGCTGATGGCGATCTATTCCAATATTGGCGAGGTCGAAGACGGTATGCGGACGCTGACACCGCCTGTCCGGCTCGACGATGGACCAGCGGCACCGGAGTTGATGGTAGATGCGGGACAGATTGAGCTGCGCAACCTCGGCTTTGCTTATGGCCGTCAAACCGGGGGGATCGACCAAATATCGCTGACGATCAAACCGGGCGAGAAACTGGGAATCGTCGGCGCGTCGGGGGCCGGGAAATCGACGCTCGTGGCCCTGCTATTGCGGCTCTATGAACCCGAAGAGGGTCAGATCGTGATTGATGGCATGGACATATCAAAGGTCACTCAGGAAAGCCTGCGGCGCAATATCGGCATGGTCACGCAAGAAACGGCGATGTTTAACCGCTCAGCGCGGGACAATATTCTCTACGGTCGCCCCGATGGCACAGAGGCAGAGGTTATCGCGGCAGCTAAACGGGCCGAGGCGCATGAATTTATCCAAGACCTTGAGGATCACAAAGGCCGGCGTGGCTATGACGCGCATTTGGGCGAGCGCGGGGTGAAACTGTCGGGCGGGCAACGCCAGCGCATCGCTTTGGCCCGTGCCATTCTGAAAGACGCGCCCATTCTGGTGCTGGACGAGGCGACTAGCGCGTTGGACAGCGAGGTGGAAGCGGCAATCCAGCAGACCCTAAACCGGGTGAAGGAGGGCAAGACGGTGCTGGCCATTGCGCACCGTTTGTCGACCCTGACCGAGATGGACCGCATTCTGGTCTTGGACGCTGGCCGTATTGCAGAGATTGGAAGGCATGCGGAATTGCTGGAGCAAAACGGGCTCTACGCGCGCTACTGGCACCGTCAATCGGGCGGGTTTCAGGATGTAAAGGCGGCGGAATAGGCTTTCGCTGTGACCCGCTCCGCGCTATGGGCAGGCTATGACAGAACATAAAATCCTGCGACTGGGCCACCACGGCGACGGCATTGCCGAAGGCCCACTGTTTGCGCCGATGACCCTTCCCGGTGAAACTGTGAGCGGCGAGATCGACGGCCAACAGCTACGCGACATCCGTATCATCACCCCGTCCGAGCAGCGCGTCGCGCCGCCCTGTCGGCATTTCAAATCCTGTGGCGGTTGTCAGTTGCAACACGCGGCGGATGATTTCGTGGCCGAGTGGAAGGTTGATGTGGTGCGCAAGGCGCTCGCGGCCCATGGGATCGACGCCCCGTTCCGCCCTATCCAGACCTCACCTGCGCAGTCTCGGCGGCGGGCGACCTTTGCCGCGCGGCGGACGAAAAAGGGTGCCATGGCCGGGTTTCATGGCCGTGCCTCGGATGTGCTGATCGAAGTGCCGGGGTGTCAGTTGGTCGATCCGGCTTTGCTGCCCGGTTTGAAAGTGGCTGAGGAATTGGCGCTGATCGGTACCAGCCGCAAGGCTGAACTCGCCGTGACAGTGACGCTTTCCGAGGAAGGGCTGGATGTATCGGTGGCCAATGGCAAACCGCTCGACGGGCCGCTTCGCCAGCAGTTGGCGCAGACCTGTGAGCGACTGGCTCTGGCACGGCTGACGTGGGACGGCGAGGTGATCGCCATGCGTGCGCCGCCTGCGCAGACCTTTGGCAACGCCCGTGTGACCCCACCGCCGGGCGCATTTCTTCAGGCCACGCGCCACGGCGAGGCTGCTTTGCTTGCGGCAGTGACTGAGGCTTTGGGTGGAGCGGAGAATATCGTCGATCTTTTCGCGGGCTGCGGCACCTTTGCGCTGCCACTGGCGCAAAAGGCGCGGGTTCATGCGGTTGAAGGCGACGCGGAAATGATGGCCGCGCTTGAAGCAGGTTGGCGCCAGGCCAAAGGTGCGCGCCCTGTGACTACCGAAACACGCGATCTGTTCCGCCGCCCTCTGTTGCCGGACGAGTTGGCCAAGATCGATGCCCTTGTGTTGGACCCGCCTCGCGCCGGGGCAGAAGCGCAGGTGGCTGAGATCATCCGCGCCCAAGTGCCGCGTCTGGCCTATGTGTCCTGCAACCCGGTAAGCTTCGCCCGCGACGTGCAGAACCTTGTGGCAGCGGGCTATCGGCTCGATTGGGTGCAGGTTGTCGATCAATTCCGCTGGTCATCCCATGTGGAATTGGCCGCCTGTCTGACCGTCGCCGAAAGCTGAGACAGAAAGCCGCTTGGCATCTCTTTTTGGATGAAATTAACCCCAACCTATGCTACCGCCTGTCAAAAGGGCCGCAAAGGCTGGGCAGAGGGCACAGAGATGAAACGCAGGAATATGATACTTGGGGGCACCGCTTTGGTGGCGCTCGGGGCATGTAGCAGCAGCAAGTTCAAGCGCTATACCGGGCCGGAAGTGACCTATGTGGTGGTGAATAAAGGCCAGCGCCGGATGATGCTTTTGCATCACAATGAGGTGCTTGAGAGCTATCGCATTAAGCTGGGCTTTGCCCCTGTTGGCCACAAGAGGGTCGAAGGGGATGGGCGCACGCCCGAAGGGCTGTACCGCGTTGATCGGCGCAACCCGAACAGCCGATTCCATCTGTCTGTTGGGATCGATTACCCCAATGCGCAGGACGTTGAATATGCGCGGTCGCTTGGGAAAAGTCCGGGTGGCGACATCTTCATTCACGGGCAAAAACACCCGCGAAAGAAAGAGAAAGGCGATTGGACTTGGGGTTGTATCGCCTGCGACAATGACGAGATTGAGGACATCTATGCGATGGTCCGTGACGGCACGCCGGTGCTGATCACCCCATAAGGCCGCGCCTTGCGCCGGCCCCGCGAAGGGCCGGTGCGAGATTACCCTGCTGGTTTAATTACCCACAACCAACGTCCACCAGATTTTGCCGCCGTTTTCTTGATACCACGAAAAGCCCATTTGACGGCCATCGGGTGCCATCAGAATGCGGCGTGTGTCTGGTTTTTCCATCCAAGCAGCCAGCGTTTCAAGTTCTGTCTCATAGGTTTCGGAGATAACCTCGCCCACCAAGCCGCCGGTGTAGCCAACACGCTGGATGCGGTCGATTGGCGAAGAACCGTCAGAGCCAAAGTGCCAAGGGCGGTTCTGCACCGACATATCCCGCGCATGAGTTGCAGCGGCTGCGTTGAGCTTCGAGTCCAGCTCTAGCGGCGTCACACCGGCAGCGCTGCGCAATGCGTTGACCGAATCCAACATCCGAAACTGAATCTTGCCCGCATCCGAGCGGCTGAGGCGATAGATATTGCCCGATTTCCCACCGGGGGCCGACACAGGCGTACAGGCGGACAGCGCCACCGTGAGCGCCAATAGGATGGACAGGATACGGATCATGAGAGCGCTCCACGCTGTTAAAATTTTTTCTTGCCTTACATCGGCGGGCGTTGCAGTTCAAACGCACATCGGCATGACTCTGCCAGCGGAGGCCGGTTTGATTTGAAACTGCGACATTCGCGCCATATAGAGACAGTTAGCATAATCATAGTCTGGAGATCCCATGTCCGCTCACCGATTTTCGTTAAAGAGCCGCCGTGGCTTTCTTGCTGGCAGTGCAGCCATGCTGGCGACCCCAGCTTTGGCGCAGGACACGACATCGCTGAACTCTGCCGCGACGACCCAAGCTGATGGTGATCTGGCTGGCAGCGCCAAGCGCAATGTCTCAAGCTTTCGGATGCTGGATTGGCGTCCCTATTTCAGCAATACGCGCAATGGCGCGATCCTCGTAGATATCGACAGCCGCGCCGTGCATTACTGGTCCGACGATCAAAGCATCTACAAGCTTTACCCCTCTTCCGTGCCTCTGACCGAAGACCTGACCCGTCGTGGCCGGACCCGTGTGATCAAAAAGGTCGAAGGCCCAAGCTGGCGTCCAACGCCCTCGATGCTTAAGCGCAATCCTGATTGGCCGCCCTATGTTGGCCCCGGCCCGGACAACCCGCTTGGCACCCATGCGCTCTACCTTAGCTGGACCTATTACCGGATCCACGGCACCCACGATACAAGGAAAATTGGCCGCAAGTCTTCCAATGGTTGCATCGGGCTCTACAATGAACATATCGCGGAACTTTTTGCCTTGTCGAAGGTGGGCACCCAAGTGTTGCTAATATGACGACATGCCCCTGATTCCTTTAGGCAATAGCTAATTGTGGGTTTGCAAACTTTCGCCGACCCTGTTTAGAACAGTTTCACGAGGTAAGTCTTGGGTGCGTGTATGTATATGATACTGCACGCCTATTCTGGAGGTTATGTTATGAAGAAACTCGTTCTCGCCGCTGCTCTGTCCGCTGCTGCATCGACTGCTTTCGCTGGTTCGCTGGCTGAGCCGATTGTTGAAGCACCGGTCATCGTGGAAGAAACAACAGGTTCGTCCTCGGGCATCCTGGTTCCCCTGATCCTGCTGGCCCTGGTTGCCGCAGCTGTTGCTTCCGACTAATCGGAACTGACGATCAAACGGAAAAGGCGGTGCTTGCACCGCCTTTTTTGCGTCTGGGGGTAGGGTAATAAGGCCGACCCTCGGAACGGCCCTAGACTGGCTCAGTCGAGCCAACCTGCCAGATTTTCGGTAATGATGGCCGACAGCGCCTCGATATGCGCGTCATCGTCATTCAGGCAGGGGATATAGGTGAACTCCTCACCGCCTGCCTCTTCAAAGCTTTCCTTGATCTCTTCGTTGATCTCTTCAAGCGTTTCGATGCAATCCGCCGAGAAAGCGGGTGCGCATACGGCGATGCTCTTATTGCCCGCTTTGGCCTGCCGAGCGACCTCTTCCACCGTATAGGGCTGCAACCATACCTCAGATCCGAACTGCGATTGGAAGGTCGTCATGATCTCGCTGCCTTGCCAACCAAGCCGCTCCTTGAGCAGGCGTGTCGTTTTCTGGCACTGGCAGTGATAGGGGTCGCCCTCCATCAGGTAGCGCTGTGGCAAACCGTGGTAAGAGCAGATCAGCAGATCGGGTTTTTTGTCCTTGGCGCCGTAGGCACGCTCAACGGATTGGGCCAATGCTTCGATATAGTCAGGCCGGTCGAAATAGGCAGGCACTGTGCGGGCCGCGGGTTGCCATTTCTCTTTCGCCAGCGCAGCAAAGAAAGCGTCATTCGCGGTGGCCGTCGTGGCGCCTGCGTATTGGGGGTAGAGCGGGAAAAAGAGGATCTTCTGACAGCCCGCTGCCACCATGGCCTCGACCTTGGATTTGGTCGAAGGGTTGCCGTAGCGCATGGCGTAATCGACCATTACATCCGTCCCATAGCGGGCCTGCATCGCCGCTGTAATCTTGGCGGTTTGCGCTTTGGTAATCGTGGCCAACGGGCTTTCGTTTTCGGCCTCGTTCCAGATGGATTTATAAGCCGCACCGCTGGTGAAGGGGCGTTTGCTCAGGATCACCAGTTGCAGCAGGGGTTGCCATTTCCAGGGGCTGTAATCGATCACCCGACGGTCAGAGAGGAACTCATTCAGGTAACGCCGCATCGACCAATAGTCATAGCCATCCGGCGTGCCGAGGTTGGCCAGCAATACGCCCACCTTGGGCCGTGGCACGGCAGGGTGCTCGGCAGGGGCGTGTTGGGGCTGAACGAGGTCATTCTGATTGGCCTGCATCGGGTGTTCCTTGCACATGGGGTCCGCGCTGAAATAGCGGCTCTGCCTTCTGGGTCAATCGGGCAGGGGCTCTTCGCGACTATTCAACGCATCTGCCAGCCGTTGCTGGGCCGAGCCGGGACGCAGCGGTTTGGGCTGGCTGTCGTCCGGCGCCCAACCGGTGAGGAAGATCAGATCAAAGGTTGCCGTGATCCGGCCCGAGGGGGCGGTGAAATGCGCAGTGTAGAGCTCTGCGGCGCGGTTTAGCACACCGCGGGCGGTAGGGCGGCGCAACCGTCCCCCCAACGCGTTGGTTTCGCCCATGGCACGCAGATCGCGCATCAGCGCCCAAGCGTCTGCATATTCGACCGTTAGCGGCAGGCTATCGGCCACCGGCAGGGCAAGCCCCGCCCGCTGCAACAACCCGCCAAGGTCGCGCAGCTCTGCCATCGGCGCGATCCGGGGAGACATGCCGCCAGTGATCTCGGCTTCGGCTTGGCCCAGACAGGCGCGTAATTCGTGCAGCGTTTGACCGCCAAAGGCCACGGCCTGCAACAACCCATCCGGGCGCAGGGCACGGCGGCATTGGATGAACTGGCCGATAGGGTCATTCGCCCAATGTAGCCCCATGGCATGCACCACCAGATCGTGAGTCTGCGGGGTCAGGTCCAGTGTTTCGCTATCTGGAACCAGCTTCGCGTTGCTATGCAGTGCCGACCAAATCTGCGGAAAGCCCGTTACAATCGCCGGAGCGGTAAACGATTTGTTAACCACTTCCAGCCGATCCTTGACCTCATCAAAGGCGGTCTCTTGCAGGAACATACCCCGTCCCGTCGCGCGGGCGCGATGTTGGGCGAGGGCTGTGGGATCGGTCAGGGAGGGCTGTGTTGTCATAGAGGAACAATAGAATGCTGCCGCCGGGACTTCAAACAGCGGTATCGGTTATTTATCCGGCCCGCTGTCTCGCCTGCGGTGGATTGGTCGACGCTGATTTTGGTCTCTGTGGCCCCTGCTGGCGCGATACGGCCTTTATTGGCGGCACCGTTTGCGATGCCTGTGGCGTGCCATTGCCCGGCCACGGGGATCATGTTGCACCACATTGTGATGCCTGCCTCGCCACGCCGCGCCCTTGGACTCAGGGGCGGGCAGCGTTGCTTTATCGCGATACAGGGCGCAAGCTGGTCTTGGCGCTTAAACATAGCGACCGACAAGAAATCGCACGTCCCGCCGCGCTTTGGTTGGCCCAGGCCGCGCGGGATATTTTGCCGCCAGATGCCCTGATCGCCCCGGTGCCGCTGCATTGGCTTCGGATGCTCAAACGGCGCTACAACCAATCGGCCTTGCTGGCAAAGGGTTTGGCCGCGCAGACAGACTTGCCGTGGTGCGCTGATCTGTTGCAACGGATGCGCCGCACCCCCTCGCTCGACGGCCTCGGACGCGCAGATCGTTTTGCCGCGTTGCAGCACGCGATCCGCGTACATCCGCGCAGGCGGCATCGGCTGATTGGGCGGCCGGTGGTCTTGGTGGATGACGTTTTGACATCCGGAGCAACATTATCGGCCACCGCGCAGGCCTGTTTGGATGCCGGATCAGGCCCCGTTTTCGTGCTGGCACTGGCGCGCGTGGGCAAAGAGACCTAGATCACTGTGCAACGTTAACTGTTGAAAGGGTGATCCTATGCAACCTGTCGAAATCTATACGTCGCCGCTCTGCGGCTTTTGCCATTCTGCCAAACGTCTGCTGACCCAAAAGGGCGCGGCCTTCGATGAAGTCGATGTTCTGTCCGAACCAGAGCGCAAGAAAGAGATGATCCAGCGTGCTGGCGGGGCCCGCACTGTGCCGCAGATTTTCATCGGGGATGTGCATGTGGGCGGCTGTGATGAGCTTTATGCGCTGGACCGTGCCGGCAAGCTTGACGCGCTTTTGCAAGACAGATGAAAATCGCGCTGCTGCAACTCAACGTCTCGGACGATCCTGCCGCCAATCTGGTTGAGACCCGCGCCTTGCTGCGTGAGGCGGTGGCGGGCGGGGCGGAATTTGTCCTTACCCCCGAGGTGACGAATTGCGTCAGCACCAGCCGCAGGCATCAGCAGTCCGTGCTGGCCTATGAGGAAGACGACGCCACCCTTGCCGCCCTGCGCGAAGAGGCGGCAAAGGCGGGCATATGGCTGCAAATTGGCTCGCTTGCGCTTAAGACGCGCGATGGCGATGGGCGTTTTGCCAATCGGTCCTTCCTAATCTCTCCACAGGGGGAGGTCGTGGCGCGTTACGACAAGATCCATATGTTCGACGTGGAAATCAGCGCGACAGAAACCTACCGCGAGTCCGCAGGTTTCCGACCTGGCAATAAGGCCGTGGTGGCGCAAACGACCTTTGGCAAGATCGGCATGTCGGTATGTTATGACATGCGCTTCCCCGCGCTTTATCAGGCATTGGCCGAAGCGGGGGCGCAGATTTTAACAATGCCTGCCGCCTTCTCTCCGGTCACCGGGGCGGCGCATTGGCATAGCCTGTTGCGCGCGCGGGCCATTGAGAATGGGTGCTATGTGCTGGCCCCGGCCCAGACCGGCACCCATGCCAGCGCCGCGCATAAGACGCGCGATACCTATGGGCATTCGCTCGTCGTGGCCCCTTGGGGTGAAGTGGTATTGGATGCTGGCACAGCCCCCGGCGTTTACTTTTGTGACATGGACATGGAAGAATGCGACAAGGCCCGCGCCAAGGTGCCCAGCCTTGCCAACCGCCGCCCCTTTGCCGCGCCCTGACCGGACCCGAAATGACCGACGATAAAAACACACTTGCGATCATGCTGTTCGGCGAATTGCTGGCCGCCGATCAACAGGTGCGCAGTCGCCTTACGCGGGTTCTGCCGCGCGGGATGGAGATTTCGCATTTCTCGGTGCTGAACTCTCTATCGTGGCACGGTGGCGAACGCTCGCCCGCGCAATTGGCCGAGACGTTTAACGTCACGCGGGGGGCCATGACCAATACGCTGAGCAAGTTGGAATGGGCGGGCTATGTGCATATCCGCCCCGATTGGGATGACGCCCGGCGCAAGATGGTTGCGATCAGCCCGGCCGGACGTCAGGCCCGCGATGCGGCGGTCAATGCGATCACGCCGATGATCTCCAACGTCGTGGACGATCTGGGCGAAGAGCAGGTCCGCGCAACGCTGCCGATCCTGCGGGCGCTTAGGCGTCAGTTGAGCCAGGATTGAGGCTGGCGGTGACGTAGTTCACGCTAAGGTCTCGATCCGACAGGCGCCATGACCACGCGATGGGGTTGAAGACAAAGCCCTTGCGGTCCACCGGCTCCAACCCGGCGCGGTTCAGCAGGTCATAAAGCTCATCTGGTGTGATGAACTTGTTCCAGTCATGCGTCCCCTTGGGCAGCCAGCGCATTACATGTTCTGCCCCGACAATCGCCATCATAAAGGATTTTGGATTGCGATTCAGGGTTGAGCAGATGTGCAGCCCTCCCGGTTCTAACAGACGGCGGCAAGCGGTGAGGTAGTCGAGGGGCGAGGCGACGTGCTCAACCACTTCCATGTTAAGCACCACGTCGAATTTCTCGCCTGCTTCAGCCATGTCTTCGGCAGTGGTATGGCGGTAATCGATCTCCAGCCCCGATTGCTGCGCATGTATCTGTGCCACCGGAATGTTGCCCGCTGCTGCATCGGCCCCCACAACATCCGCTCCAAGCCGCGCCATCGGCTCTGACAGCAGCCCGCCCCCGCAGCCAATGTCGAGAATGCGCAGACCCTTGAACGGCGCGTCGGTCTTCAGGCCGCGGTCAAACTCGCCTGCGATCTGGCTGGTGATATAGTCCAACCGACAAGGATTCAGCATGTGCAGCGGCTTGAACTTGCCGTTCAGATCCCACCATTCGGCGGCCATTGCTTCGAATTTGGCGATCTCGGCGGGGTCGATGGTTGATTGATCCGCTTGCATTCTGATCTCCCTGTGCTCTTTTAACTTTAATGACTATATAGGGCGGCAATGGACAAGTATCCCGACCAAAAAAGCGGTGCATCGCATCTTTATCCGCCGGTTCAGCCTTTTGACCAGCGGATGCTCTCTGTCGGGCAGGGACATCAGGTCTATGTTGAGCAATGTGGCAACCCGGATGGGATTCCGGTTGTTGTGCTTCATGGAGGCCCCGGTGGCGGCTGTAGCCCGGCGATGCGGCGCTATTTTGACCCGAAGAAATACAGGGTGGTGCTGTTTGACCAGCGCGGCTGCGGGCGGTCCAAACCCCATGCCTCTGTCACCGACAACACGACGTGGCATCTGGTGGCTGATATCGAGCTGATTCGCACCACGCTTGGCATTGAGAAGTGGATGGTCTTCGGTGGCTCATGGGGCGCGACGCTTGCGCTGATTTACGCCCAAGCGCATCCGGAGGCCGTGCGCCATCTGATCCTGCGCGGTGTCTTCCTCATGACGCAGGCCGAGCTTAATTGGTTCTACGGCGGCGGGGCCGGACGCTTCTGGCCTGAGCTTTGGGCGCGGTTTGTGAACCTGATCCCTGAAGGCGAGCGCGACGATCTGATTGCCGCCTATCACCGCCGACTGTTTTCCGGCGATATGGGGGTTGAGCAGGAATACGGGCGCGCCTGGGCCGCGTGGGAGAATGCGCTGGCCTCGGTACATTCTGCCGGGGTGTCGCATGGCGGCCCGTCCGCCTATGCACGGGCGTTTTCGCGGTTAGAGAACCATTATTTCACCAACAAGGGCTTTTTGGAGTTCGACGGTCAGATCCTTGAGCATATGGGCCGCATTGCCCGTATCCCCGGCGTTATCGTGCAGGGGCGTTACGATATGATCTGCCCCCCTGCAGGTGCCTATGCGCTGGCGCAACGTTGGCCGAAAGCCGATTTGCGGATGATCCGCAATGCGGGACATGCGCTGTCGGAACCGGGGATTAGTCTGGAATTGGTGCGCACGATGGACAGGATTGGCAAGTGATGAGCGGGCGCAGTTCTCTTTTGGACCGCCGGGCGCTGTTTACCACTGGTGCCGCGGCAGCGCTGTTGGCCGCGACGGGGGCAAGTGCGGGCGAGCCACCGCGCCGTGGCGGGCGGCTGCGGCTGGCGCTGTCTGGCGCAACGCGGCAGGACGATTGGGTGCAGGGCGATGGGCTGTTCATGCAGGTGGCGCGGCAGGGGTTGGTGTTTGATACGCTGACCGAAGTGGCGGGCAATGGCATCCTCAAGGGCGAATTGGCGACCGTTTGGCAGGCTAGTGGGGATGCACGGCAATGGCAGTTCGATCTGCGGCCCGAGGTGCAATTCCACGACGGCAGCCCGCTGACCGCAGGCGATGTGGTGATGAGCCTGCAACGGGTGCTTCCTGAAGCAGACGTCTCGGCCAAAGGTGCTTTGCAAGTCCAGATCACACTGCCTCAAGCGAATCCCGGCCTGCCGCTGCTGCTGTCAGAGCCGCGCTATGTGATCCGCCCAGCCCATGCGCCAGAGGACGGGATCGGCACCGGGCTTTACCGTTTGCGGCGCTTTTCCGCCGGTCGTCAGGTCTTGGCCGAGCGGGTGGAGACGCATTATAAGGATGGCACCGCCGGCTGGTTCGACATGGTTGAACTCGTATCGCTCCCGGCCCGCAATGCGCGGGCGCAGGCGCTGACCGAACAGCTTGTGGATGCTGCGGATTTGCCCGCGCGACCTCGGTTCCGAGAGCGCTCTGATGTGGCCCTACAGGCGGATAGCAACGGCGGGATCACCGTGTTGTCGAACGCCCTGCGCCAGCCGCCAAACCCCGGTCGCCAAGCGCCGATGGACAACCTGCGCGCGCCCGAGCGGTGGTGGTTCGGCTGACAGGGGTTGCGGTTTCGCGGCTTTCGGCCTATATCCCCTTCAACAGCGGCGCTTTCGGGTCCACACCGAAGGCTCCACCGAACTCGTGAACGGGCCGCGCGCCCGTTTTTTTGTGCCCAGTGAAAATGGATGTCTCATGTCGAATGACCTGATCGCCAAAGCCGCCATCGACCGCCGCCTGGCCGAGATCATCACCCCGGTGATCGAGGACATGGGCTTTGAGTTGGTGCGCGTGCGCCTGATGTCAGGCAAATCCACGACCCTGCAGGTCATGGCAGACCGGCCTGATGGCGGGATCGAAGTGGATGAATGCGCCAAGATTTCGCAAGCCATCGGCGCGGTGCTGGATGTCGAAGACCCGATCTTGGACGAGTATTCGCTTGAGGTGTCCAGCCCCGGCATCGACCGTCCGCTGACACGGCTCAAGGATTTTGACGCTTTCGAAGGCTATGAAGCCAAGATCGAAACCACCGAACTGATCGATGGCCGCCGCCGCTTTAAGGGTGAGCTGGCAGGCGTTGAAGGCGGCGAGGTGCTGATCAATGTCGAAGAAGGCACCATCGGCTTGCAGTTCGACTGGCTCAGCGATGCTAAACTTGTGCTGACCGACGACCTGATCAAAGAAATGCTCCGCCAGCGCAAAGCGTCCGGCGCGATCGACGAAAATGAATTTGATGATATCGAGACTGAAGAGTCTGCTGAGGGAGACACCTAATGGCCATTACATCTGCAAACCAGC
This sequence comes from Sulfitobacter maritimus, assembly GCF_013346665.1. Lineage (GTDB taxonomy): Bacteria > Pseudomonadota > Alphaproteobacteria > Rhodobacterales > Rhodobacteraceae > Sulfitobacter > Sulfitobacter maritimus. Next base: position 357,960 of record NZ_JABVBB010000038.1, on the reverse strand, counting down.
TTGAGCTGTTGCAAACCGCCGAAGCGGTGGCGCGCGAAAAGATGATCGACCCCGGTCTGGTCGTCGAAGCGATGGAAGAGTCCCTCGCCCGCGCCGCCAAGTCCCGCTACGGCGCCGAGATGGACATCCGCGTTGATATCGACCGCAAGACCGGCAAGGCGACATTCACCCGCGTCCGCACCGTGGTCGAGGATGACGAGCTTGAAAACTATCAGGCTGAGTTCACCGTTGAGCAGGCCAAGCAGTATATGGCCGACCCCAAGGTGGGCGACACCTATGTCGAAGAAGTCCCCCCGGTTGAGATGGGCCGGATTGCGGCGCAGTCGGCCAAGCAGGTGATCTTGCAAAAGGTCCGCGAAGCCGAGCGTGACCGCCAGTACGAAGAGTTCAAAGACCGCGCCGGCACGATCATCAACGGTCTGGTCAAGCGCGAAGAATATGGCAATGTCATCGTCGATGTGGGCGCTGGCGAAGCGATCCTGCGCCGGAACGAGAAGATCGGCCGCGAAAGCTACCGCCCGAACGACCGCATCCGCGTCTACATCAAAGACGTGCGCCGTGAGCAGCGCGGCCCGCAGATTTTCCTCAGCCGCACCGCGCCTGAATTCATGGCCGAACTGTTCAAGATGGAAGTGCCGGAAATCTACGACGGTATCATCGACATCAAAGCAGTCGCCCGCGACCCCGGTTCGCGCGCCAAGATCGCCGTGATCTCGCATGATGGCTCCATCGATCCTGTCGGTGCCTGCGTTGGTATGCGTGGCTCCCGCGTGCAGGCCGTTGTGAACGAACTTCAGGGCGAGAAGATCGACATCATTCCGTGGAATGAAGACCAGCCGACCTTCCTTGTGAACGCGTTGCAGCCTGCTGAAGTATCGAAAGTGGTTCTGGACGAAGAAGCTGGTAAGATCGAAGTGGTCGTGCCCGAAGAGCAGCTGTCGCTGGCGATTGGCCGCCGTGGTCAAAACGTGCGTCTGGCCAGCCAGCTCACCGGTCTCGACATCGACATCATGACCGAAGAGCAGGAAAGCCAGCGCCGTCAGGCCGAGTTCGAACTGCGCACCAAGCTGTTCATGGACAACCTCGATCTTGACGAATTCTTTGCCCAGCTTCTGGTTTCCGAAGGCTTCACCAACCTCGAAGAAGTGGCTTACGTCGAAGTGGACGAACTGCTGGTCATCGACGGTGTCGACGAAGACACCGCTGGCGAGTTGCAGGCCCGCGCCCGCGACGTGCTCGAAGCGCAGAACAAAGCGGCGTTGGATAACGCCCGCGCGCTCGGTGTTGAGGACAGCCTGGTTGAATTTGAGGGGCTGACCCCTCAAATGATAGAAGCGCTGGCCAAGGACGACGTCAAAACGCTGGAAGATTTCGCCACCTGTGCCGATTGGGAACTGGCTGGCGGCTGGACCACGGTCAACGGCGAGCGTGTGAAGGATGACGGCGCGCTTGAGCCTTTCGACATTAGCCTCGAAGACGCGCAGGAAATGATCATGACCGCCCGCGTCATGTTGGGCTGGGTCGATCCGACTGAGCTTGAAGCCGATGCGGACGAAGATGACGCAGAAACAGACGGCGAAACCGCCGAGGAGGCCGAGGCCTAATTGGGCCTCGGGGGTTGCACATGGGACGCGGTGGCGCTTCGAATGACCAGCAGACTGGTCCAGAACGCAAGTGCATTGCCACGGGCGAGGTGCAGCCAAAACACGGGTTGATCCGCTTTGTGGTCGGCCCGGACAATCACGTTTACCCGGATATTCTGGGTAAACTGCCGGGCCGGGGCATCTATGTCGCGGCAGACCGCGCCGCGCTGGAACTTGCGGTAAAGAAAAAGACCTTCTCCCGGTCGGCGAAACAGCCAGTCACGCTGCCTGAAGGGTTGATCGACGAAGTCGAACAGCAATTGGCGCGCCGGGTGGTGGACTTGATCTCGCTCCAGCGCAAGGCAGGCAAGGCGGTTGCCGGTTACGAAAAGGTCAAGGGTTGGTTGCAAACCGAAGAGGCCGAAGTATTGATACAGGCCGTAGATGGGTCAGGGCGCGGAAAGTCCAAGCTGAGCACCCCACACTATGGTCATTACATCGGTTGGCTGACCGCCGATGAATTGGGTTTGGCATTCGGTCGCCAAACTGTGATACATGGGGCGCTCGCCTCTGGTGGACTCACGCAACGTGTTGTAGAGGAAGCCGGACGACTTAAAGGCGTGCGCGTAAACGAGGGTGGCAGCGGCCATCCGAAAGGATAGACGAGCTTCATGAGCGATAGTGACGGCAAGAAAACATTGGGTCTGCGCGGCGGCGCACGTCCGGGGAATGTAAAGCAAAGCTTTAGCCACGGGCGGACCAAGAACGTTGTGGTCGAAACCAAGCGCAAGCGTGTTGTGGTGCCCAAGCCGGGTGGCCAGAAACCAACCGGGCCGGGTGCCGGGCCGATTGGCGATCCCAAGAAGCGCCCCGCAGGCATTACCGATGCCGAGATGGAGCGTCGTCTGAAGGCTGTTCAGGCTGCTAAGGCCCGCGAGGCGGAAGAAGCCGCACAGCGCGAAGCCGAGGAAAAGGCCCGCGCCGAAGAGCGTGAGCGCCGCCGGGCCGAGATCGAAGCCAAGGAGCGCGAAGAGCGCGAGCGGGAAGAGAGCCTCAAAGCCAAGGCCGAGGAAGATGCACGTCGCAAGCGCGAGGCCGAAGAAGCGGCGGCCGCGCCTGTTGTGGAGCCGACCCCGGCGCGTGAGCAGCCGAGCAAATCTGCTCCCGCCGCGACGCCGCGCAAAACTGAGCGTGACCGCGAAGAAACCAAGAAACGTAGCAAAGGCGGCGACAGTCGCCGGTCTGGCAAGCTTACGGTGAACCAAGCCCTCGCCGGTGGCGAAGGTGGCCGTCAGCGTTCCATGGCACAGATGAAGCGCAAGCAAGAGCGGGCGCGTCAAAAGGCGATGGGTGGTCAGGTCGAGCGCGAAAAGATCGTGCGCGAAGTGCAACTGCCGCCTGCGATTGTTGTCTCCGAGCTTGCGGTACGTATGGCGGAGAAGATCGGCGCTGTTGTCAAGTCGCTCATGCAAAACGGCATGATGGTGACGCAGAATGAAGTGATCGACGCCGATACTGCCGAACTGATCATCGAAGAATTCGGCCACAAAGTTGTCCGCGTTTCTGATGCTGACGTTGAGGACGTGATCAAAGAGGTTGAGGATAAGCCCGAAGACCTGAAACCGCGTCCGCCGGTCATCACGATCATGGGCCACGTTGACCACGGTAAAACATCGCTGCTTGACGCGATCCGTAATGCGAAAGTGGTTGCTGGCGAAGCCGGTGGCATCACGCAGCACATCGGTGCCTATCAGGTCAAAACCGACAATGGCACCGTGTTGTCCTTCCTCGACACGCCCGGCCACGCGGCCTTTACCTCCATGCGTTCGCGCGGTGCTCAGGTGACGGATATCGTGGTTCTGGTGGTTGCGGCGGATGACGCTGTGATGCCGCAGACAATCGAAGCGATTGCCCACGCGAAAGCGGCCAAAGTGCCGATGATTGTCGCGATCAACAAGATCGATAAACCTGCTGCGAACCCGGATAAGGTGCGCACTGACCTGCTGCAACACGAGGTCATCGTCGAAAAGATGTCCGGTGATGTGCAGGATGTCGAAGTGTCGGCGGCGACGGGTCAAGGTCTGGACGATCTGCTTGAAGCCATTGCGCTGCAGTCGGAAATCCTTGAACTCAAGGCGAACCCGGATCGGGCTGCTGTGGGTGCAGTGATCGAAGCACAGCTTGATGTGGGCCGTGGTCCTGTGGCGACTGTTCTGGTTCAGAACGGCACGCTGCGTCAGGGTGATATCTTTGTTGTGGGTGAGCAGTACGGTAAGGTCCGTGCGCTGATCAACGACCAAGGTGAGCGCGTTAAGGAAGCCGGGCCATCGGTGCCGGTTGAGGTGCTCGGCATCAACGGCACGCCAGAGGCTGGTGACGTCTTGAACGTGACCGACACCGAAGCGCAGGCCCGCGAGATTGCAGAATACCGCGCCAACGCCGCTAAGGACAAACGTGCCGCTGCCGGTGCTGCCACGACGCTGGAACAGCTTATGGCCAATGCCAAGGCAAACGAAGACGTCAGCGAGCTGCCGATCTTGGTTAAAGCCGACGTGCAAGGTTCTGCCGAAGCGATCGTTCAGGCGATGGAGAAAATCGGCAACGACGAAGTTCGCGTTCGGGTTCTGCACTCCGGTGTGGGCGCGATCACTGAAACGGATGTTGGTCTGGCCGAAGCCTCCGGCGCGCCGATCATGGGCTTTAACGTTCGTGCCAATGCTTCGGCGCGGAACACGGCCAACCAGAAAAGCGTCGAAATCCGCTACTACTCGGTCATCTATGATCTGGTCGACGATGTGAAAGCTGCGGCCTCAGGCCTGCTCAGCAACGAGATCAAAGAAAACTTCATCGGGTATGCGAATATCAAAGAAGTCTTCAAGGTCACGGGTGTGGGCAAGGTTGCTGGCTGTCTCGTTACCGAAGGTGTGGCCCGCCGCTCTGCCGGTGTCCGTCTGCTGCGCGACAACGTGGTGATCCACGAAGGCACGCTGAAGACGCTCAAACGCTTCAAGGACGAAGTGGCCGAAGTACAGTCCGGTCAGGAATGCGGTATGGCCTTTGAAAACTACGATGATATCCGCCCCGGCGATGTGATCGAAATTTTCGAGCGCGAAGAAGTGACACGCACTCTCTCTTGATCTGACGGTCAAACAATGAATTCTCCAGAGGCCCGGTTGAATTGCCGGGCCTCTGCTTTTGTAAAGGCCCCCCGCGCATCGTCATAAGTGATCCGTGCCACATCAAGCTGGAGGGGGGAGACATCAATCAGGTTGAAGTCGTTCGGCTCACCGCGCTGGCGCGAGGACAGGCTTGTGCCGGCGTGAAGCTGGATCGCGCGATGTCCATCTTGCTCGGCGGCCAGATGCGCAAAGGTGCCCGCGTGCCATATGTGCAAATGGCCCGACAGGATCAGATCTGCGCCGCAGTTCAACAAACGGCGCAGAGCACGTTTCGCGCCAGGAATTGGCTTTTTCTTGGTGGTGTTCGGATGGTCAAGCGGATGGTGACAGACGGCGATGCGCAAAGTCTCTTTCGCGCCCCCGGAAAGCGCACTGCAGGCCCGGCGAAGCCGCCGCCCGGCCAACCGCCCGGTCTGCCATTTGAAACGGTCCACCGTATTAATCCCAACCGCAACGTAATCGCCACCGTGATGAACTGGCGTTAAGTCGCGCGCGATCCATTGGCGATAGTAGCGCCATGGAGCAAAGAAGCGGGTAAAGGGCCGATGAAACGGGATATCGTGATTTCCTGGCACGCTCAGCACCGGAGCGTTCACCCGGTCAATAAAGGCCCGCGCGGCGCGGTATTCTTTCTCCCGCGCTCGTTGGGTCAGGTCGCCGGAGATAATCACCAAATCCGGCGCATATCCGTTTACTGCATTGAGCAGAGGTACGATCAGATCGGGTCGGTCTTTGCCAAAATGCAGATCAGATAGGTGGATCAAACGGCTCATCTGACACCCTCCTTCGCGCTCTGGTCGACGAAGATATGCAGCGGCTGCGTGGCGCGGCGCAGGTGGTAGGGGCCCTGCATCACCGAAATCTCCCCATCTCGGGCGACGGAGCGTTTTTTGCGTTTGATCCGAATACTGATCTCTTTGCCGCAGAGCATTTCGTAATCTGTATGTGGCCGCGCCACCCCGGCTGCCAAGGCGATCGCATGCCGCAATAGGCCCCAACGATAGGTATTCGGCGCGACCAGAAGAACGATATCCCCACGGGCGATACAGTCTTGCCCGTCTAGGCCCATCTGGCCGAGTTGAAAGGCATTGTTGACGGCGAAAACCAGCGGCGTGTTCAGCTGCCGTTCAACACCATCAACCTCAATCCTAAGCCTGAGCGTGGTGCGGAAGGTAACGAGCGCCTTGAGAACAGACCAATAAGCCGCGACCCGGCTGCGTCCCCAGCGGCGGTAGATGCCTTCTCGGGTCTTTAGAATGGCCGGGTAGGCGCCGATGCTGGCGTTGTTTAGGAAGGTCTGATCGTTGATCGTTGCCACATGCACCGGTCGATGCTGACCGGCGGCGATCACATCAACGGCGCGGTCCAGATCGTCAGGTATTTCCATTGACCGGGCGAAATAATTGAATGTCCCTTGCGGGATCACGCCCAAAGGTCGGTCTTGTCCGACCATGACCGAGGTCACGCCCGAAATCGTACCGTCCCCCCCGGCGACCGCTATAATGTCATGGGTCTGTTTCAATGCTTGCGCGGTCGCAGCCTGCGGGGTCGTGCTCTGGTCGATGTAGATGAAATTGGCCGTGATCTCATGCCGGGCAAAGGCATTGCGAATGGCGGCTTCGGCCTCATCGCCGTTTTGTTTGCCGGATCCACGGTTGAGGATCACGATAGCGCTTTTCACTGACATATAATCCCCTGCCGTTGGTCAGGGGGAAACGCGGTACTGCTGTGATTTGTTCACGTAACCTGCACCGCAAAGGTAAATATAACCGTCAGAACAGGTTAGACCGGACGGCCCTTAAAGATTTTGCCATCAACCCGCACGGCAATCATCCCACTGGCGAGGGTTTGAACAAATATTCCCTGAACGTAGATACAACTTCCGATGGTAATAGTCCGTAGCATGTCGGCACCCTTTCATCAGTTTCATCAAGCCTGCGACAAAATGATGTGGTTAGGGTTAATAAAGTCTCGACATGCTGATTATTTCGGCAGGGGGTGGGCATTTATGCAACGCTCCAGTTTACAGCCAATCGCGCAGGATCGGGATCAGCGGAACGTCGGCGGCGGGCATGGGATAGTCCCGCATCTGGTTGGGGCGCACCCATTTCAAGGTTTGCCCTTCGCGCGACATGGGCGTTCCGCCCCACTTGCGACAGGCGAAAAGCGGCATAAGCAAGTGGAAGTCGCTATAGCTGTGGCTGGCAAAGGTCAGCGGGGCGAGACAGGATTCCCAAGTCTCGATCCCTAACTCTTCATGGAGTTCTCGGATCAGCGCAGCTTCAGGAGTTTCACCGGCCTCAACCTTTCCGCCCGGAAACTCCCACAGCCCTGCCATCGCCTTCCCTTCCGGGCGCTGCGCAAGCAGCACCCGCCCGTCAACGTCGATCAGCGCGACAGCGGAAACCAAAAGTGTCTTCACAGGATCAGGACCGGTAATCAGCGTTGATGTCGATGTACCCATGGGTCAGGTCGCAGGTCCAGACGGTGCAAGCGCCTTCGCCCAGCCCGAGGTCGACGCCAATGACGATGTTTTCATCCTTCATATGCGCCGCTGCGGCTTCTTCGGAATAGTCGGGGCTGCGCCAGCCGTCGCGGGCGACTTCGACATCGCCAAAGCGGATCGACAGACGGTCGCGGTCTGCTGCGGCACCGGATTTCCCGATTGCCATAACCACCCGACCCCAGTTTGGGTCTTGGCCAGCGATTGCCGTTTTGATCAGCGGCGAATTGGCGATGGCAAAGGCATGAACCTTGGCGTCTTCGTCGTTGCTCGCGCCGGTGATTGTGATCTCAACAAATTTGCTGGCCCCTTCACCGTCGCGGACGACCTGATGCGCGAGATCGCGCATCAGGCCGTGCAACGCGGCGTCAAAATCTTCGTTGTCCGTCACATCGACACCCGATGCGCCTGTCGCCGCGATGATCAGCGCGTCTGACGTGGAGGTGTCGCTATCGACCGTGATGCAGTTGAAAGTGGTTTCCGTATGGACCGAGAGGCGCTCTTGCAGCCTGTCCTGTTCGATCTGCGCATCGGTGAAGATATAGACGAGCATCGTTGCCATATCAGGGGCGATCATGCCGGACCCTTTGGCGATACCCGCGATAGAGACCGTCTTGCCGTCAACCTCGACCGTGGCCGAAGCGCCCTTGGGGAAGGTGTCTGTCGTCATAATCGCCTGAGCGGCATCACCGATGCCAGTAGCGGACAGGCTGCCATGAAGTTCGCTCAATACGGCGGTAACGCGTTCATGGGGCAGGGGCTCACCGATAACCCCGGTGGAGGAGGTGAACACCCGCGCCTGTGGAACGCCGCAGACCTCCGCGGCGGCGGCTGTGATGGCTTCAACCGCCTCGGTGCCCCCACGCCCGGTAAAGGCGTTGGCATTGCCGGAATTCACAACGATAGCGGCGCCTTCATCGCAGGCGCCGCCGATTTTTGCCTGGCAGTCCAACACCGGTGCCGCGCGGGTGGCAGAGCGCGTGAACGCCCCTGCCACTGCACTGCCCGGTGCCAGTTTCGCCAACATCACATCGGTGCGGCCCTGATAGCGGACCCCAGCGGCGATGGTGGCGAATGTCACGCCGTCAATGACCGGCATTTCAGGGAAACGGGCCGGGGCGAGCGGCGAGACAGCCAGTGTTTTAGCCATAAGTTAGTTCAGCCATTCGGTGTTTTTGAGGACAGTAGGATCGATGCCTTCAGCAGCGCTGCGGTCAACATCGGCCTTTTCGGTCAGGTCCTCAATCGCTTCTTGCACCTTGGTCTGGCGGATCTGTGTTTCCAACTCTTCGCGCACCTCGTCCAACTCTGGCGCTTCTGAAGTGCGGGTTTCGTTCAGTTTGATCACGTGCCAGCCGAACTGGGTTTCGATCGGATCAGAGATGCCGTCGACCTCCATAGACGCCACGGCTTCTTCAAACTCAGGCACCATCATGCCGGGGCCAAACCAACCCAAAGAGCCGCCACCGGGGCCAGAAGGACCCGTGGATTTCTCGCGGGCGACTTCGGCAAAATCGGCGCCGCCATCCAGTTCTTCTTTGATCGCTTTGGCTTCTTCCTCAGTCTCTACAAGAATATGGGAGGCGTTGAATTCTTGGCTTGGCTCAGCCTCGGCATATTGCGCGTCATAGGCGGCCTTCAGGTCTTCTTCGCTGACCTCCTGCGCCATGATGCCTTCAACCGCTTCGCCTGCGGTGAGCGAACGGGTTTCGTTCTCGATGGAAAGGGTTACGCGCGGCGGTAGCTCGCCGGAGAAACTATCAGCCAGCGCGGTTTGCTGCACCAACTGGTCCAAGATACCTTTGAACAGCACCTCATCCGGCAACTGCTGGTATTGCTGGGGCAGGGTCGCGCGGGCGACGATCATATGGCCCAGCGTGATTTCAGTGTCGTTGACTGTGGCAACAACCGTGTCGACACCCGGTTCGTCCTGCGCGGCCACAGGAAGGGCCACCGCGGCGGCAAGCGCCAAAGACGACAGAAAAGTGAGGGGTTTTTGCATGGTTGGGTCCAATCGCTTCGTTCGTAGCAAGGCTGCTACATTGACAGTGTATGGCACGCCCCTTACATCGCCTTATGGCGCTGAGAGGCGCGGGCTCATCCACTATCTATGGGCTGCCATGGCGCTCGGCAAGCGGGTCGGCGCAAGACACCATAACTTCGGCGGGAGATTACATGCTGGGTATCGGAACAATCGCCAAAAAGGTCTTTGGCACGCCAAACGACCGGAAAATCAAGGCGACCCGTCCGCTTGTGGCACAGATTAACGCGCTGGAGCCTGAGTTTGAAAAGCTGAGCGACGACGAGATCAAAGTGCGCACCGCCGAACTGGCCAAACGGGCCGAGGCGGGGGAAAGCCTTGACGATCTGTTGCCCGAAGCCTTTGCCAACTGTCGCGAAGCCGCCCGGCGTACGCTGGGCCTGCGCGCCTTTGACACGCAGCTTCTGGGCGGTATTTTTCTGCATCAGGGCAATATCGCCGAGCAAAAGACAGGTGAAGGCAAAACCCTGACCGCGACCTTCGCCGCCTACCTGAACGGGCTGACGCATAAGGGCGTCCATATCGTGACGGTGAACGAATACCTCGCCAAACGTGACGCTGAGTGGATGGGCAAGGTCTTTGGCGCACTTGGCCTGACCACCGGTGTTGCCTATTCCGGCATGCCCGAAGACCAAAAGCGCGCGGCCTACGCTTGCGACATTACCTACGCCACCAACAACGAGTTGGGCTTCGACTACCTGCGCGACAACATGAAGTCGAACCTGTCGGACATGTTGCAACGTGGGCATAACTTTGCCGTGGTGGACGAGGTCGACAGTATCCTGATCGACGAAGCGCGGACGCCGCTCATTATCTCTGGCCCCTCGCAGGACCGGTCCGAGATGTACCAGATCATCGACGCGCTGATCCCTTCGCTTACCGAAGAGCATTACGAGCTGGACGAGAAAACCCGCAACGTGACCTTCACCGATGAAGGCAATGAGTTCCTTGAGCAGCAATTGCGCGCCCGTGATCTGATCGAAGAGGGCATGACCCTTTACGATCCCGAAAGCACAACAATCGTGCATCACGTCAACCAAGGTCTTCGCGCGCATAAACTGTTCCAGCGCGACAAGGATTACATCGTGCGCGATGGCGCGGTGACATTGATCGACGAATTCACAGGCCGCATGATGCCGGGCCGCCGCTTGTCCGACGGTCTGCATCAGGCGATTGAGGCCAAAGAAGGTGTCGAAATCCAGCCCGAGAACGTGACACTCGCGAGCGTGACCTTCCAGAACTACTTCCGTCTTTACGACAAACTGGCTGGCATGACCGGCACCGCGCTGACCGAAGCCGAAGAATTTGCCACAATCTACGGCCTTGGCGTAGTCGAAGTGCCGACCAACGTGCCAATCGCCCGCGTGGACGAGGACGACGCCGTCTACCGCACCGCGCGTGAAAAATACGATGCGATGATCGAAAAGGTGAAAGAGGCCCATGCGAAGGGCCAGCCTTGTCTTGTCGGCACCACTTCGATTGAGAAATCCGAGCAGTTGAGCGCCATGCTGACCGCCGCGGGCATTGAGCATAACGTTCTGAATGCCCGCCAGCACGAGCAAGAGGCGCAGATCATCGCCGAAGCCGGTAAGCTTGGCGCTGTGACCATCGCCACCAATATGGCGGGCCGCGGCACGGACATCCAGTTGGGCGGCAACGTCGAGATGAAAGTGCTCGACGCGCTGGACGCCGATCCGGATGCCGATCCGGCCAACATTCGGGCGCAGATCGAAGCGCAGCACGCCGAAGAAAAGAAGAAGGTGCTTGAGGCTGGCGGGCTCTATGTTCTCGCCTCTGAGCGCCATGAAAGCCGCCGGATCGACAATCAGTTGCGCGGCCGTTCGGGCCGTCAGGGTGATCCGGGCCGCACGTCTTTCTTCCTTTCGCTCGAAGACGACCTGATGCGCATCTTTGGCTCTGAACGGCTGGAGAAGGTGCTGACCACGCTCGGCCTGAAAGAAGGCGAAGCCATTGTGCACCCTTGGGTGAACAAGTCACTGGAGCGGGCACAGGCCAAGGTCGAAGGCCGCAACTTTGACATCCGCAAGCAGTTGCTGAAGTTCGATGATGTGATGAACGAGCAGCGCAAAGTGATCTTTGGCCAGCGCCGCGAGATCATGGAAGCCGACAACCTCAATGAGATCGTCACCGACATGCGTGAGCAGGTGATCGACGATCTGATCGACACCTACATGCCGCCCAAGACCTACGCCGATCAGTGGGACACTCAAGGGTTTTATGCGGCCGTGATCGAACAGTTGAACGTCGATGTGCCGATTATTGCGTGGTGCGAAGAAGACGGCGTGGATGACGAGGTGATCCGCGAACGTCTGATGGAAGCCACCGATAAGATGATGGCCGAGAAGGCGGAGAAGTTCGGCGAAGAGAATATGCGCAACATCGAAAAGCAGTTGCTCTTGCAGGCCATCGATACCAAATGGCGCGACCATCTGCTGACGTTGGAGCATCTGCGCTCGGTCGTTGGCTTCCGCAGCTACGCGCAGCGGGACCCGCTGAATGAGTATAAGAACGAAGCCTTCCAACTGTTTGAGTCGATGCTCGACAGCCTGCGTCAGGACGTGACTCAAAAGCTGGGCCAGATCCAACCGATGAGCGAAGAACAGCGGCAAGAGATGATGCGCGAAATGGCCGCGCGGCAGGCGGAAATGCAGGCCGCGGCGACGCAAGCGGCGGACTCCTCTGCTGAGAAAGCCGAGGCTGCAGTGGCTGGCTTTGACGAGAATGATCCCGCGACATGGGGCAATCCGGGGCGCAACGATCCTTGCCCCTGTGGCTCCGGCAAGAAGTTCAAACATTGCCACGGCCAGATCACCTGAGCGGCGCCACCTTTTCGCCCATAACTTGGCGTGTCAGGGCCATAACGCGGCCCTGATCCTGCTTCATAGAGGTCTCCAACGATTCCGTTGAAGGAGACCTGTTATGAAACGCACCAAAGAAATCCTGACGACAGCCGGAACGCTGATCTGTGCGGTTGCCATTGGTTTTGTCATGCAGAACTCCGAAGCGGCGGAACAGCGCTATGGCGACGCACGACCCATCGCGGATCACGGTGCGCTGCTTGACGTGGAAAGCATTACGCTGACCTCCGGCGAGTTCGTAAACACAATCGCCCTGCCGGACACCGACGCCCAGCTTTTCAAGGCCTCCGCTCCTCAGAGCCTCCCGCCCGCGCCAGAGAGCCATGGCGCAGCTGTGGTGGCTTCTTGCGACATTGAGGCCACTGCACGCGCCAGCGAAGCTGCGATGGTAGAGCTGTCTCTAGAGGCGTCCTGCTTGCCGAATGAGCGCCTGACCGTGCATCACAACGGCATGATTTTTACCGAAACCACCGATGACGAAGGGCAGTTGAACGTGACCGTCCCGGCCTTGGCAGAACAAGCGGTGTTCATCCTTGCCTTTGGCAACGGAGACGGGGCTGTTGCCCAGACCACTGTACCGGATTTGGCGGACTACGACCGTGTCGTGCTGCAATGGAAAGGCGCGGCTGGCTTTGAAATCCATGCGCGTGAGTTCGGCGCCGATTATGGCGAAGAAGGCCATGTATGGTCCGGCGCGCCACGGGACATGGCCGCGGCCGTCACTGGCAAGGGCGGGTTTCTGACGCGCAACGGTAATACCGATGTCGCTGAACCGCTCATGGCCGAAGTCTATAGCTTCCCAGTCTCAACAGCGACGCGGGATGGCGATATTGCGCTTAGTGTCGAAGCGGAAGTGAGCCAAGCCAATTGCGGGCTTGAGATCGAAGCACAGGCGCTGGAACTGCGCGATCAGGGCGAGGTCACGACCCGTAACTTGACGCTTGCGGTGCCGGATTGCGATGCGGTGGGCAACTTTCTGGTGTTGAATAATTTGCTCCAAGACCTGAAAGTCGCGCAAAAGTAACGCAATCGGGTGAACCTTGATGAACGGTCTAAAACGTGCGGCGATCTGCGCCGCACTTTTGCTTTTGACGGCAAGCCGGCTTGCTGCGCAGGATGTCGCCTTAACGTCACGAGATGGCAGTGTAGAGATCAGCGGCACGCTGTTGGGCTTTGACGGAGAGTTCTACCGGGTTGATACCGACTACGGCGAACTGACCGTGGACAGCAGCGGCGTGTCTTGCGCGGGGCCGGGCTGTCCCAGCCTTGCCGATTTCGTGGCCGAAGTGCGGCTTTCCGGATCAGCGACGATTGGCGCGGTTTTGATGCCCGCCTTGGTCGAAGCCTTTGCCGCGCGGAACGATTACATCGTGACGCGCGAAGACATTGACCCGGAACGTTTCGTGATGCTGCTCTCCCGCGCAGACAGTGGTAAGCTGGCAGCTAGTTTTGCGTTCCGGGCGACGAACACGGACGAGGGTTTTGCCGATCTTCTGGCCGATGAGGCGGATGTCGTCATGGCGCTGCGCGAGGTGCGCAGGGGAGAGCGGATCAACGCCCGTGAACGCGGGCTGGGTGATCTAACCGGTCCGAACCGAAGCCGAGTGCTGGCCTTGGACGCAGTGGTGCCTGTTGTGGCCCCGACAAACCCGGTCGAGCAAATCTCACCGCAGACGCTGGCGCGTGTCTTTGCGGGGGAAATTCACAACTGGCAGCGTTTGGGCGGCCCTGATGCGCCGATCTCCTTGCATTTGCCGGGTACGGGAAGCGGGCTGAGCCAAGCCATTGTTGATCAGGTCATGACACCAGCCGGGCTTGAATTGGCTGAGGACATTCGCCGCCATAGGCTGCCTGAAAATCTGGCCAAGGCCGTGGCCGATGACATGTTTGCGATTGGCATCACCAGTTTTGCCGAACAGCGTGCGACCGAAGTCTTAACGCTGGGCGGGGACTGCGGCTTTGCGCTAGATGCTGCGCGGCGGACCATCAAAACTGAGGACTATCCGCTTACCGCGCCGATGTTTTTATACTTCCCGGCCCGTCGGTTGCCGTTGATTACGCGGGAATTCCTCGCTTTTACGCGCAGCCAAACCGCTCAAATTATCATCCGTCGGGCGGGCTTCGTGGATCAGGCGCCCGAAGAGATTCCGGTCGAAGAACAGGGCAATCGTTTTGCCAATGCCATTATCGTGGCAGGGAGCGAGACATCGCTGAAAGAATTGCAGCGGATGACGGCGACCTTGGTCCCTATGGCGCGGCTGACCACGTCGTTCCGATTTGAGGCCGGGTCGATCCGGTTGGATGCGCAGTCACGGTCGAACGTGCGACAGTTGGCGCGGGCCTTGGAGCAGGGGCAATATGATGCGCGCCGTTTGATGTTTGTCGGATTTAGCGATGGCGAAGGGCCAGCGCGGGCCAATCGCCAGATTGCCCTGCAACGGGCCGAAGCGGTACGCCGTGCGGTTGCTGCGGCGGCAGAAACGGCGAACCTGTCGCGGATCGATCTGCGCGTAGATGCCTTTGGCGAGGCGATGCCGATGGCCTGTGATGACAGCGAGTGGGGGCGTCAAGCCAACCGCCGGGTCGAGGTTTGGGTGCGCTAAGCGGGCCTTAGATAAAGCCCTCACTTCGAAAGCTTAACTCGCTCGATTTCCCGATGATCAGGTGATCGTAGAGCGACAGGCCTAAAGCATCGCAGGCAATGGCAACCTGTTTGGTCATGTCAATGTCAGCCCGCGACGGGCTCGGATCGCCAGAGGGGTGGTTGTGCACAAGGATCAGTGCGCTTGCGTTCAATTCTAACGCCCGTTTGGCAACCTCTCTGGGGTAGACAGGCACATGGTCAACGGTGCCTTTGGCCTGCTCGTCGTCAGCGATCAGGATGTTTTTGCGATCCAGATAAAGCACACGGAACTGCTCCGTCTCAAGATGGGCCATGGTGGTATGGCAATAGTCGACAAGCGCGTCCCAGTTTGAAATCGCATGTTTTCGCAGAACCTTGGCGCGGGCGAGCCGTTGCGCAGCGGCCTCAACAATCTTTAACTCTACGATAACCGCCTCCCCGACCCCCTTTACCTCGCGCAGTCGTGTGGAAGGTGCCGTGATGACGCGATTAAAATCGCCGAAGCGGTCCAGCAAGGCGCGAGCGAGGGGTTTTACGTCGCGCCGGGGAATGGCGCGGAAAAGAACGAGTTCAAGCATCTCATAATCTGGCATCGCCGCAGCGCCGCCCTGCATAAACCGGCTGCGGAGCCTTTGACGGTGGTCTGCAATATATGAGGGTTGCTTTTGCCCATTGGACGGCCGCTTGCCGCCCTTTTCCATCAAGAAAGGCAATGGCTGATCAACAAGGGTCGTGGGAGCGCGGGCCATGTCAGTCAAGGTGACCCAAGTTGGTTAGGATTTAGTTAATAGAAACTTAAATTCTACCAGAGCAAGAACGCGTAGAGAAGGGGTGGAGCGCCGCAACGCTCCACCCGGATGGCTTAGCCCTTCATCGAATCCCAAAAGGATTTGACGGAGGAGAAGAAATTGCTGCTCTCCGGGTTGTTGTTCTGGGCTTCGCCCTCAAACTCCCGCAGCAGTTCTTTTTGACGGTTGGTCAGGTTCACCGGCGTCTCAACAGCAAGCTCGATGATCATGTCACCAACGCCACCGCCCCGCAGCGGGGGCATCCCCTTGCCGCGCAGGCGCATCTGACGCCCAGACTGGCTGCCCGCCGGGATTTGTACCCGACCACGGCCGCCGTCGATGGTTGGCACTTCGATATTGCCGCCCAAAGCGGCGGTGCTCATCGACACAGGCACGCGGCAGAACAGGTTTGGCCCGTCACGCTCAAAGAGCTCGTGATCTGTCACTTCGATAAAGATGTAGAGATCACCAGACGGACCGCCCCGCATTCCTGCTTCGCCCTCACCGGCGAGCCGGATACGGGTGCCAGTTTCAACGCCTGCCGGAATGTTGACCGAGAGCGTACGCTCCTTCTCAACACGGCCCGCGCCGCGGCATTTCTTGCACGGGTTCTTAACGATCTGACCCATGCCGGAACAGGTCGGACAGGTCCGCTCAACAGTAAAGAAGCCCTGTTGCGCGCGGACCTTGCCCATGCCGGAACAGGTGGGACAGGTGGTCGGCTCTGCGCCGCCTTCTGCACCGCTGCCGTCACAGGCGTCACATTGGACAGAGGCCGGAACGGTGATCGACTTTTGCATGCCAGAAAAAGCGTCTTCGAGCGAAATGCGCAGATTGTAGCGCAAATCGGCACCGCGTGCGGCGCGGCGTCCACCACCGCCGCCGCGTTGGCCCATGAAGTCACCGAACAGGTCATCGAACACATCAGAAAAGGCCGACGAGAAATCGCCCTGACCGCCGCCCATACCGCCACCCGGACGCCCGCCGCCCATGCCGTTTTCAAAGGCGGCGTGGCCGTAGCGGTCATAGGCCGCTTTTTTGTCGTCGCTTTTCAGGACGTCATAGGCTTCGCCCACTTCTTTGAACTGGGCTTCGGCTTTGGGATTGTCTTTGTTGCGGTCGGGGTGCAGGTCCTTCACCTTACGGCGATAGGCCTTTTTGATCTCGTCGGCAGAGGCCCCTTTGGCAACGCCAAGCACCTCGTAGTAGTCACGTTTTGCCATGGGTTATCATGCTCCTGCGCTGGAACGTGATGGGCCGGCCCGTCTGACGGACCGGCCCTTTCACAGGTTCCGTTTCACGCTTACGCGCGCTTGTCGTCGTCCAGATCTTCGAACTCGGCATCGAGGATGTCGTCATCGCCACCCTGCGACTGCTGAGCATCCGAAGGCTGCGCCGTGTCGTCGTTGCCACCTTCTTCCTGAGCGGCCTTGTAGATGGCTTCGCCCAGTTTCATGGCGGCTTCTGTGACGTTCTGGATGCCGGATTTGATCTTGTCGGCGTTGTCTGTTTCCAGTTCGTCTTTCAGCGCGGCAATGGCCAATTCGATCGCTTCGACGGTTGTCGGATCGACCTTGTCGGAATGCTCTTCCAGCGACTTTTCGGTCGAGTGGATCAGCGATTCCGCCTGGTTCTTCGCTTCGATCAGCTCGCGACGGGACTTGTCCGCCTCGGCGTTTTCTTCCGCGTCCTTGACCATCTTCTCGATATCCGCATCCGACAGACCGCCCGACGCTTGGATCGTGATCTTCTGCTCCTTGCCGGTGCCTTTGTCGAGCGCGCCCACCGACACGATGCCGTTGGCGTCGATGTCAAAGGTCACTTCGATCTGCGGCATGCCGCGTGGGGCAGGCGGGATGTTCTCAAGGTTGAAGGCACCGAGCATCTTGTTGTCGGCTGCCATTTCACGCTCACCTTGGAAAACCCGGATGGTCACAGCGTTCTGGTTGTCTTCGGCGGTCGAGAATACTTGAGACTTCTTCGTCGGGATCGTGGTGTTACGGTCGATCAGACGGGTGAACACACCACCGAGGGTCTCAATGCCCAACGAAAGCGGGGTCACGTCGAGCAGAACAACGTCCTTGACGTCACCTTGCAGAACACCGGCCTGAATGGCGGCACCAAGAGCCACAACTTCGTCAGGGTTCACACCCTTGTGCGGCTCTTTCCCGAAGAACTTGGTCACTTCTTCAGCAACTTTTGGCATACGGGTCATACCACCGACCAGAACGACTTCGTCGATGTCGGAAGCGGACAGGCCCGCATCCTTCAGCGCTGCGGCGCAGGGCTTCATCGACGCTTTGATCAGATCACCCACGAGGCTTTCCAGCTTGGCGCGGGTCAGTTTCATGACCATGTGCAGCGGCGAGCCGTCTTTGCCCATCGAGATGAAGGGCTGGTTGATCTCAGTCTGGCTGGAGCTCGACAGTTCGATCTTCGCTTTCTCAGCAGCTTCTTTCAGACGCTGCAGCGCCATCTTGTCTTGAGTCAGGTCAACGCCGTTGGCCTTTTTGAACTCATCCGCAAGGTAGTTGACGATGCGCATGTCAAAGTCTTCACCACCGAGGAAGGTGTCACCGTTGGTGGACTTCACTTCGAACAGACCATCGTCGATCTCAAGGATGGTCACGTCGAATGTACCGCCGCCAAGGTCATAGACCGCGATGGTTTGCGTGTTCTCTTTGTCGAGGCCATAGGCCAGAGCAGCGGCTGTTGGCTCGTTGATGATGCGCAGCACTTCGAGACCGGCAATTTTACCGGCGTCTTTGGTGGCCTGACGCTGGGCGTCGTTAAAGTAGGCAGGCACGGTGATAACCGCTTGCGAGACTTCCTCACCCAGATAGCTTTCTGCGGTTTCTTTCATCTTACCCAAGATGAAGGCCGAGATTTGGCTCGGGGAGTATTTCTCACCTTTGGCTTCAACCCATGCATCGCCGTTGCCGCCATCGATGACGCTGAACGGCATGTTCTTTTTGTCTTTGGCCAGATCCGCATCGTCGTTGCGGCGACCGATCAGGCGCTTGACGCCGAAGACAGTGTTTTCAGGGTTGGTAACCGCCTGACGCTTTGCGGGCTGGCCGACAAGGCGTTCGTCGTCTGTAAAGGCGACGATCGACGGGGTTGTACGTGTGCCTTCTGCGTTTTCAATCACGCGAGGCTGGCTGCCGTCCATGATGGCGACGCAGCTGTTGGTGGTTCCAAGGTCAATACCGATTACTTTGGACATGTTTCGATCCCTCTTTAAATCCAAGGCGATGACACGAGACGCGGACCCGTTTCGGCATCCTGCCCCGATCTGTTGGCATCAAAGGCAACGTGCCTTCGACGGTTCGGAGCGTATATAGGGAGGGTATTTCGACCCTGCAACCACTGGCGAGGCAGGTTGGTCGCGATTCCGTGATGTTTTTGCCAAACCGCCTGAGAACGAGGATAAAATGACTGTATTGCGCCTTCGGGATTTTGATATTCACAAGGGTTTTCTGAACCGCGCAGCCCAAACAGAAGTGCTGGAGGCCCTGCGCGGTGTGGTGCGTAAAGCGCCTTTTTACCGACCGGAGACCCCCCGCGGTGGGCGTATGTCGGTACGTATGACCTCAGCAGGGCGTTATGGCTGGTATTCAGACCGGCGTGGCTATCGCTATGTGACCGAGCATCCAGACGGCCAGCCGTGGCCGGAGATCCCTTCACCAATTCTGGCGATATGGGACGAGGTAACGGGATTAGACCGCAGACCCGAGTGCTGTCTGATCAATTATTACGATTCCGCTGCAAAGATGGGATTGCATCAGGATAAGGATGAAGCGGATTTTCAATGGCCAGTTGTGTCGGTGTCACTGGGCGATGATGGGTTGTTCCGCATTGGTAACTTAACGCGGGGCGGCAAGACGGAATCAATTTGGCTGCAATCGGGCGATGTGGTCGTGATGGGCGGCGCGGCGCGCTTGACCTATCACGGGGTAGATCGCATCAAGGCCGGGTCTTCGACGCTGCTGCCCAAAGGCGGGCGGATTAACCTGACGTTGCGGGTGGTGGAATAAGCGGTTTTCTCTAAAGAAAACGAAACGGACTATTTTAGAAAGTTCGTCAACGCGAGCGGCTGAGGGAACAGCACCCCGAAACATGGTGCCAGCCCGCCGCACCCTTCATAAGAAGTTCAACCGACAGCCCATAGGCACGGCCAGACATGCCATCATTACACGCCTCCGCCGAAAGTGCGCCGACCGCGAGGCCATCTGCCCCTTCGGCGATCAAGTGAAAGCTGTCCCGTCGCCCTTGGGCCGGCCCCTTTTGCACAATGTCATAGTTCTGACGCTCCGCATCAATCGCACTGAAGCTGGCTGTCGCACTCTCAACATCTAGCGACCAAAACGGCTCAGTTCCCGAACACTGCGCCACCTGCGGCATCGACCCAGCCCATTGCCCCGCTCGACGTTGTAAATAGCGCAGTGACACCCAGCCGCTGCCTTCGCCGTTGTTCACCAGCGCCCAGCGATGGCTTTCATCAGGCCGGATCAGTTCCACCGCTTGGGCATCATGTGCAAGGCTGCCAACAATAGGTGCCCGCGCATTGGGATCGTTGCGAATGTTCAGCACATCATTCGCCGCAACATCGACAACATCATAAAGCGCAGGCCAAGCATCCTGTGTCGCAGCCGCAGGCAGGGCCAACAGGCAGAGCAGGGCGGCCAGCCATCTCATCGCCGGGCATTCCAACTGAGCGAGGCGTGACGGCGGGTATAAAACTCCCCCATCAACCCGATCATCAACAGCACCAACCCCACCCAAAGAGGATACTCCCAATTGCTGTAGCGCGGGTTGTAATTGATGAAAGCAAAGCCCCGCGCTTGGTCGATGGTGTGAAACAGCGGGTTCCAATCGAACATCGCCAGCATATAGCCAGGCAGTGAGTTGGCCAAAAACATCTTGCCCGAAGCGATCATATTGGCGCGCTGATAGACCGTAGAGAAGATCGAGACAAAGGATGGAAACCACGGCTTAATCGCCAGCATCACCAGCCCGAGCGCGCAGCCGGTAAACCATGAAATCAACAGCATCGCGAAAGCTGCGATTGGTTGATCAATGGAAATCGGGGTGACCGCCACATGGTAGATAAACAAGATGACAAAGAGCGACAGCACCTGAATATAAAGTGCGCCCACCGCCGCTGCGGCGATGGCGATAATCGTATTCATTGGCGCATGTTGCATCATCGGGCTCGCTGGCCCCTCAGACGCGGCAACTGCGCCCAGCGCTTTGACATGGGTCAAATACAGGAAAATGCCCGACATCAGGTAAACCAGAAAGTCACCCCGCACCGCAGCACCGCGCATGCCAAGGATTGAAAACATGATGTAAAAGGCGAGCACGAACATCACAGCCTGCATCATGTTCATGGCAATCGCGGCAAAAGCGTTGTTGTGCTGTTTGCGCACATTGCGCACCACCGAATGATAGATCAATTCGGCCATGGCGAGGGCTGACCCAAGACCCGACTTCGGCTTTCTGTTGGATTGGAACATGCGCGCGCCCTCGACGAAGTCCTAGTGTGACACGGAATTCTTGCTGTTCCGTTAGTGCCAAAGCATAAGGGAAACCATTAATTGAAGCAATGTTCCCGGTAACAGGGCTGGAGGCAGAATGGACTACGACAAGCTGGTCACAGAAATGCGGCGCTTGGCGCTAGAAGCGGGCGACCGGATTATGGAAATTTATGGCCAAGATGATTTTGAAGTGAAATCGAAATCGGACGATAGCCCTGTGACTGCCGCCGATGAAGCAGCGGATGCGATCATTTCAGAAGGCCTGCGTAGTGCGTTTCCTGACGTGATGTTGGTGACAGAAGAGCAAGCCGCAACGCACTCCGCGCAAGGCGATACGTTCTTGATCGTTGACCCATTGGATGGGACCAAAGAATTTGTCCACCGCCGGGGCGATTTCACCGTAAATATCGCCTTGGTCGAAGGGGGCAAGCCCACACGAGGTGTTGTCTATGCCCCTGCCAAATCCCGCATGTTTTTTACCCAAGCCGACGGGCAATCGGTTGAGGAGAGCGGCGCCTTCGCGAAGGATCAGGTGGGGGAGACCAAAGTAATTTCCGTCTCTAAGCCGGATAATTCAGCCCTGATGGTCGTCGCGTCGAAATCTCACCGGGATCAAGCTACGGATGATTATATTAGCAAGTATGCCGTGCGGGATATGACCTCGGCCGGGTCGTCGCTGAAATTCTGTCTCGTGGCGACAGGTGAGGCGGATCTCTATCCCCGTCTTGGCCGCACGATGGAGTGGGACACCGCCGCCGGACATGCCGTATTGAACGGGGCAGGCGGCGCCGTGGTGCGTTTCGATGATCTCACACCGCTTACCTATGGCAAAGACGCCTTTGCCAACCCCTTCTTCATCGCCCACGCGCCGGGCGTGGAGCTTAAGGAAAGCTGATGTCTGTTCTGATTGTCATCCCCGCCCGCTATGCCTCTACCCGCTATCCCGGCAAGCCGCTTGTGGCTCTAACCGGGGCCAGTGGCACCCAGCAGACTTTGATTGAGCGCAGTTGGCGTGCAGCCTGTGCAGTCTCCGGCGTAGATCAAGTGGTGGTGGCCACCGATGACGCGCGTATCCGCGACGCTGCGGAGAGTTTTGGTGCTGAGGTCGTTATGACTTCGGAAAACTGCGCCAATGGGACGGAGCGTTGTGCCGAAGCCCATGCGGCGCTGGGTGGGGGCTATGACATCGTGGTGAACCTGCAAGGCGACGCGCCGCTGACACCGCATTGGTTTGTCGAAAGCCTTGTGCAGGGTCTTGAAGAGATGCCCAAAGCCGAGATCGCGACGCCGGTCCTGCGCTGTGACGGGGCGACGCTGAACAGTCTGCTGGAGGATCGCAAGGCGGGGCGCGTGGGCGGCACGACGGCGGTTTTTGGAACCGATAATAGGGCGCTCTACTTCTCCAAAGAGGTTATCCCTTACACCGGCAAGACCTTTGCGTCCGATGATCCGTCCCCGGTGTTTCACCATGTCGGTGTCTATGCCTACCGTCCTGAGGCTTTGGCGCAATATCCTGACTGGCCCACCGGTCCGCTGGAGCAGCTCGAAGGTTTGGAGCAACTTCGCTTTTTGGAGAATGGGCGTTCAGTGCTTTGTGTCGAGGTGGATGCGCAAGGGCGCGAGTTCTGGGAGTTGAACAACCCCGAAGACGTGCCAAAGATCGAAGCGATGATGGCCAAGATGGGATTGGAATGACCGCTACCCCCGTTCGTGTCAGCATTGTCATCGTCAGTCGAAATCGACCCGAAGCATTGCGGCGCTGTCTGACGGGGGTAGAACAGCTTCAATATGCGCCCTTCGAGGTGATCGTGGTTGCTGACCCAGTGGGGCAGGCGGCTGTGCAATCAATGCCCTTCTTTGATGCGATTAAGTTGGTGCGTTTTGATGAGCCGAATATCTCCGTCGCCCGCAACCTCGGCATTGCGCAGGCGGCGGGGGATGTCGTTGCCTTTATCGACGATGACGCCGTCCCAGAACCGCAATGGCTGCGGTACCTCATGGCCCCGGCGGACGATCCCACGGTCGCGGCTTTTACTGGCTTCGTGCGGGGGCGCAATGGTATTTCCTTCCAATATCAAGCACGAAGATTAAACACTTGCGGCCTCCCCGAAGCTCTTTCGCTGGACCCGGCGGCGCCCACTGTACTGACCGCCCTTGCTGATGGTGCGATTAAAACCGAAGGCACGAATATGGCTTTTCGCCGCGATGTGCTGGTTGCACTGGGCGGCTTTGACCCGGCGTTTCATTACTATCTGGATGAAACCGATCTCAATATGCGTCTGGCGCGCGCCGGACATGCGACCGCCATCGCCCCATTGGCCGAAGTGCACCACGGTTTTGCCGCCAACGCCATGCGCGATGCCAACCGCGTGCCGCGAGACCTTTATGACATCGGGGCAAGTTGGGCCGTATTTCAACGCAAACATATCCCCCAGCAGACCCACGCTGACCAATGGGCGCGGCTGCGAGCGGCAGAGCGACGGCGGCTTTTAAAGCATATGGTCTCGGGCGGATTGGAGCCACGCGATGTCACGCGACTTTTGCGGCGGCTTGACGCTGGCTATGGCGAAGGCCAAACCCGGCCATTCGGAACGCAAGCTCTGACGCAGGCCACAACAGCATTTCGCGAATTTCCCGCTCGCAAACGAAAGAGTGTTCTTATTGGAACGCGGCCTTGGCGGCTTTCTAAAGATCGGTCCAAAGCGGCATCGCGAGTTAAGAATGGCGCGATTGTCACGTTGGTCTGCCTATCGCCGACACTGCTTTACCATCGCGTTTCGTTTGAACCGACAGAAGGCATCTGGCTACAAAAAGGCGGGATTTATGGAAAATCCCTGCGCAACAAGGCGCTTTTCCGCTGGATTGGGCGCAAATCGCGCCTTCGAATTGAAGGTAAACGTATTGCCTGTCAGCGTGGTTTAAGCGATGATTGAACCGAGTTGGTAACGGCGCGGTCATATTTGCCGAGCGCCTTGTTTAATTTGAGCTGTAGTTAGGACTAAGATGCGTAAAAAAGTAACAAAAGCGATTTTTCCCGTCGCAGGCTTGGGCACCCGTTTTCTGCCGGCCACGAAGTCCGTGCCGAAAGAGATCATGACGCTCGTCGATCGGCCGTTGATTCAATACGCCATTGATGAGGCACGTGCTGCGGGCATCAAAGAATTTATCTTTGTGACCTCGCGCGGCAAAGGCGCGCTTGAGGATTATTTTGATCACGCGCCGCAGCTTGAGCAAGAGCTGCGCAAGAAGGGGAAAGACGAACTCCTCAATACGCTCCAAAGTACCAATATGGAAAGCGGTGCCATTGCCTATATCCGCCAGCACAAAGCCTTGGGGCTCGGCCACGCGGTATGGTGCGCACGGCGATTGATTGCGAATGAGCCTTTTGCTGTGATCCTGCCGGACGATGTTATCGCGGCAGAGAAGCCCTGCCTTCAGCAAATGATCGAAGCCTATAACGAGACCGGCGGCAGCATGGTGGCTGCGATGGAAGTCGAGCCGTCCAAAACCTCGTCCTATGGCATCCTCGAAACCAGCGAGGAGTTGGGCAATCGGGTCAAGGTCAAGAGCATGGTTGAAAAGCCCGCGGCGGAGGAAGCCCCTTCGAACCTTGCCGTCATCGGGCGCTACGTTTTGGCCCCCACCGTTTTGCAGAATCTCAACAAGCTTAAATCCGGCTCTGGCGGTGAAATCCAGCTTACCGATGCGATTGCGCAGGAGATTGAGCAGGGTCGGGACGTATATGGCTACCGCTTCCGCGGTCAGCGGTTCGATTGCGGCTCGAAATCTGGCTTCTTGCAGGCGACTGTGGCTTTTGGTCTGGCGCGTGAAGAACTGCGCGACGATCTGCACGCCTATCTGCAAAGTATTATGCAGATCGACCGGGCTGCGCAGTAACACTGCAGCGAATAGACCCGAGCGGCATGACAGTCACACAGGTGCCACATGACGCTCGGGACAGATGACAATCTTAAACTGACCAAGACGCCCCCACCGGCGCGGCTGCTTGATCTCACACGCAGCCTGCGCCGGGTGGGGCGGACTGCGACCGGTGTGGATCGGGTCGAATTGGCCTATCTCTCCCATTTGTTGTCGCTCGATACGCCGCTTTATGGGCTGGCCCGAACGGCGCTTGGCTATGTCTTGTTGGACAGGGCGGGCGTAGAGACTTTTCACCACCGGGTTCATAACAAGGTGGCCTGGGGCCGTGCAGACCTGCTGTCACGGTTGCCGAGGGGGCGTTCAAACGCCGTGATGCGGGCCGAGAGCGATCTGCGACGTGTCGCATTGCAGCGCTGCTTACCGGGAAGACTGGAGGCGATGCTGCGACAAAGCCTGCCGCAGGGGTTTGCCTACCTGAACCTCGGCCATAGCAATTTGACAGACCGGGTTCTTAGCGCCGTTAAAACCACTGGCGGGCGCATTTCGGTAATGGTCCACGACGTTATTCCGCTGGAGTACCCGGCCTTTCAACGGTCCGGCACAGTGGCGCCGTTCCGAGCCAAAATCGACCGCGTGAGCCTGTTTGCTGATCTGGTGATCTATAACTCTCAAGACACCCAAAGGCGCAGCGAAGCACAGATGCACCGCCGTTTGCCGCCAGCAATCGCAGCGCATCTGGGGGTCGACGTGCCGTCCCCTGATGCAACTGCCTTGCCCCCCGGTTTGCCCCCCGCGCGGCCCTATGTGATCTATGTCGGCACGATTGAACCGCGCAAAAACCATAGTTTTCTGCTGGATCTGTGGCAAGAGATGGGGCGCGGCGCGCCGATGTTGCTGATCTGTGGCAACCGAGGATGGAACAACGCGGCGGTGTTTGACCGGCTGGATCATTTGCCCCCCGATGCCTTAGTGCACGAATACAACGGCCTGTCCGATCCTGCCTTGGCAGCCTTAGTCGCAGGCGCGGCAGGGGCGGTCTTTCCCAGCCATGCCGAAGGCTTTGGCCTGCCGCCCGCCGAAGCGTTAAGCCTTGGGACGCGTGTTTTATGCAACGATTTACCCGTCTTGCGCGAGGTACTGGGCGACAAAGCCGTTTACGCACCGCTGTCTGACCCCTATTCATGGGAAACAACAGTTAAAGAATGGGCCGCAAATCCGCCAGACCCGCGCTCCACGGCAACTTTTCAGGCCCCGACATGGGCCGAACACTTCAAGACCGTGTTAAAGTTGACGTGATAGCGCAGCCAGAGAGCGGAGAGGTTCGATAGGTTAGGGGCGGTTTTGGGCGTCATTCAGTCATACCGGCTGCGGCTACAGCGCAAGCGCTGGCGCATTCGCGCGTTTCGCAAACGCCGCGAGTTGACCCTCGTGGAAAATCGCACTAGCCAGATCAAACGCAACGACCTGCTGGTCTTTTGCACGCAGCGCAATGAACGCATTCGCCTGCCCTATTTCTTGCAATACTACCGTGACATGGGCGTCGACCACTTTTTCTTTGTGGACAATGACAGCACCGATGGATCGTTGGACTACTTGGCCGCGCAGCCCGATGTCTCTGTCTGGAGCGCGAAGGGCAGCTACAAACGGGCGCGTTTCGGGGTGGATTGGCTGAACTGGTTGCAAATGCGCTATGCGCACGGCCACTGGGCGCTGACGGTCGATCCGGATGAATTTTTTGTCTATCCGTTTTGCGATACCCGCCCCCTGCGGGCTTTGACGGATTGGCTCGATGCCTCTTCGATCAAAAGTTTCAGCGCCATGCTGTTGGATATGTATCCCAAAGGACGGCTGGACGCGCAGCCCTACCGCGAAGGGCAAGACCCCATCGAGATTGCGTCATGGTTTGACAGCGGCAACTACACCATTTCGCGCAATCCGCAGTTTGGCAATCTCTGGGTCCAAGGCGGCCCGCGCGCGCGGGTGTTCTTCCCCGAGGCACCTGAAAAGGCACCGGCGCTCAACAAGGTGCCGTTGGTCAAATGGGATCGGCGCTATGCCTATGTCAGCTCAACCCATACGTTGCTGCCCAGAGGGCTTAATCAGGTCTATGACGAATGGGGCGGTGAAAAGGCTTCTGGCGTGCTGCTTCATGCTAAATTCCTCGACACATTCAGTGCGAAGGCCACAGAGGAATTAGACCGCAACGAGCATTACGCGGCCTCGGTCGAGTACAAAGCCTACGCAGCCCGGCTAGAAGACGACCCCCAGCTTTGGTGCAAATGGTCTGAGCGGTACATCAACTGGCGCCAGCTTGAGATCTTGGGTCTTATGTCCAAGGGGAACTGGGCATGAGCGTCGGCATCGTCATGTTGGTACACAACGCCTTTGGGCGGGCAGAGCAGGTGGCGCGTCACTGGGCGGCAGCAGGCTGCCCTGTGGTGATCCATGTCGACAAGGCCGTGCCGCGGCGCAAACATGACGCTTTTGTCGCTGCACTGGCTGACGTGAAAACTATTCGCTTCAGCACAAGGTATCGCTGCGAATGGGGCAGTTGGGGCATTGTCGCGGCCTCGCAAGCGGCGGCAGAACTGATGCTTGTCAGCTTTCCCAAAGTCCGCCATGTCTATCTGGCCTCCGGCTCTTGCCTGCCCCTGCGGCCGGTGCAGGAGTTGATTGAGTACCTCAAAGAGCGTCCGCAAACCGATTTCATTGAAAGCGCCACGACAGCGGATGTGCCGTGGACCGTGGGCGGGCTTGATGCGGAGCGTTTTACCCTGCGGTTCCCCTTTTCATGGCGGCGGCAGCGCTACCTGTTCGACCGTGCCGTGGATATCCAGCGCAAGCTCAAGCTTCAGCGCCGGATGCCGAACAACCTTGTGCCGCATATGGGCTCGCAATGGTGGTGCCTTACGCGGCGCACCCTATCGGCGGTTTTGCAAGACCCGGACCGCAAGACCTATGACAAGTTCTTTCGCCATGTCTGGATTCCGGATGAATCCTATTTTCAAACCTTGGCACGGCTATACTCCACCAAGATCGAAAGCCGCTCCCTGACCCTGTCGAAGTTCGATTTTCAGGGCAAACCGCATATTTTCTACGACGACCACCTCCAGCTTCTGCGCCGTTCGGACTGCTTTGTAGCGCGCAAGATTTGGCCTTATGCCGACCGTCTGTACGAAGCCTTTCTGACCGATCCAGCCGGCGCAATGAAAAGGACCGAGCCCAATCCCGGCAAGATCGACCGTATTTTTGCCAAAGCCGTCGAGCGGCGGACGCGGGGGCGGCCCGGGCTCTATATGCAAAGTCGCTTTCCCAATGAGGATTGGGAGAATGGCGTCACCGCTGCGCCCTATTCGATGTTCCAAGGCTTTGCCGAACTGTTCGAGGACTTCGAGCATTGGCTGAGCCGGACCACCGGGGCGCGGGTGCATGGGCATCTCTTCGCGCCGGATCGGGCGCATTTCGCTGAGGGACAGACGACGCTGAATGGGGCGCTGTCGGACAATCCGATCCTGCGCGACTATAACAGCAGCGCATTCCTCACCAATCTGATCTGGAACACGCGGGGCGAGCGGCAGTGTTTTCAGTTCGGCCCAATGGACAACCAAGACATCAATTGGCGCGTGGCACGAGACCCGAATGCGCAGGTCTCTGTTATCACCGGCGCTTGGGCGGTGCCCTTGTTCCGCTCAAATCTCGACTTTGCAGAGATCCGGAAGACGGCGGCCAAGCTGCAACGGATAGAAAGCGCGCATATGGATGTGCTGCGCGCACCGCGCACCAAGGCGCGGGTGCGGATATGGACGATGGCAGAATTTATCGAAGCACCGATGGAGCCGTTGCAAGGCATCTTGGATGAGATCGGTCGCAACCGTCTGCGCCGCCTGTCCGAAGCGCCCCGTATGGTGAACCTGACCGGCTTTGGCCAGTTCCTTCAGAACCTCAAGAACCAAGGGATGCACCCCTATCTGATGGGCGATTTCCCTGTTGTCCGGGGCGTGGACGACGAGGCCAAACCTTCTTTGAAACCCTATCTGGTGAAGTAACCCATGACGCAAAAGTTCGACAGTTTCGTGGTCTTTGCCGAAATGCGCACAGGCTCCAATTTTCTTGAGGCGAACTTGAATGCCTTCGATGGAATTGCCTGCCATGGGGAGGCGTTCAATCCCTTCTTTATGGGCTATCCGAAAAGCGAACCGATCCTTGGTGTGGATCAGGCGGCCCGCGATGGCGACCCCCATGTATTGCTCAAAGCGATCCAAGAGCAAGACGATGCGCTTGGCGGGTTTCGGTATTTCCATGATCATGACCCGCGCGTTTTTGAGACCATTATCAATGACCAACGCTGCGCCAAGATCGTGCTCACCCGCAACCCGGTCGACAGCTACGTCAGTTGGAAGATCGCGCAGGCCACAGGGCAATGGAAGCTGACCGACGTAAAGGCGCAGAAAGTGGCGCAGGCGGTCTTTGATGAAGATGAGTTTGCGGCCCATCTTGATGCTTTGCATAGGTTTCAGATCACCTTGTTAAACCGGCTTCAGACCTCGGGGCAGACGGCGTTTTACGTCGCCTATGAAGACCTTCAAAGTGTCGAGGTGATGAACGGGCTGGCGCGGTATCTAGGGGTCGATGAGACGCTTGAGGCGCTGGATAAGAACCTCAAGAAACAAAATCCCAGCCCGATATCAGCCAAAGTGCGTAACTATGACGAGATGCAGCAGGCGCTGTCCCGGCTGGACCGCTTTGACCTAACGCGCACGCCAAACTTTGAGCCACGACGCGGGCCAAATGTGCCGTCCTATGTCGCGGCCGCGACGAGCGGGTTGGTCTATCTGCCTATTAAATCCGGCCCGCAGGAGCAGGTGCTGACATGGCTGGCCAAGCTTGACGGCGTTCCACAAGAGGCGCTGCGTCACAAGATGTCGCAGAAGGAACTGCGCCAGTGGAAACGGAAAAATCCCGGTCATCGCGGATTTACCGTTATCAGACATCCGGTGGCACGCGCGCATGATGCCTTTTGCCGCTATATTTTGGCCACTGGTCCGGGCAGCTATGAACAATTGCGCCGAACGCTGATCCGCCGATACAAGCTGCCACTGCCTGAAGGCGGCTTGGATGCGGAGTATGATCGCGGAGCCCACCGCGCTGCCTTTGCGGCCTTCTTGCGGTTCCTCAAGGGTAATCTTGCCGGACAAACAGCGGTGCGCGTGGACGCCGCGTGGTGCTCTCAGGTGCAGGCCGTGGCGGGCTTTGGCGAATTCTGCCTGCCGGATCGGATCATCCGGGAGGCCGATATGGCCGCAGAGCTTGCCGACCTCGCTGCCGGGGCAGGTCATAGTGTTGCGCCTGCTGTTCCGGCCGCGTCGGAGCCGGGCCCCTTTACCATCGCAGATATTTACGACGAAGAGATCGAAAGACTTGCCGCCGATGCCTATCAGAAAGACTATATGACCTTCGGTTTCACCCGCTGGCGCTGAGCGTTTTCCGCCCTTGCTGGACCCCGCGCAAGCTGGGACAAAGGGGCAGTCTATATTAGGGGCTTTGCCGTGAGTTTTCTGTCCGTCACCTCCGTCCCGCGCCTGCGGTGGAGCGCGCCGCGTGCTTTCACGCTGCGCCCGCCTTTGGCCTCTTTGGGGTTTCTCATTCTCGGGCTGGTCATCTTCGGTTTGGGCGAAGCGCTTTTGGTCACAGCGGGTGTGGGCGTCAGCCCTTGGACGGTCTTTGCCGAGGGGGTGACCAATATCACTGATTGGAGCCTTGGCTTTGCCACCTTTGTCGTCAGCGCGACGGTCTTGCTGCTTTGGATTCCGCTGCGTCAGACACCGGGGATCGGCACGATTTTGAACGCGGTGATTGTCGCTCTGGTGCTTGAATTTGCCCTGCCGCTGTTACCAAGTTTTGAGACTTACATTGCCAATGTGCTGCTTGCGCTAACCGGCGTATTCGTCACGGGCTTTGGTGGCGCAATCTATCTGGTTGCCAACCTCGGCCCCGGCCCGCGCGACGGTTTGATGACCGGGCTACAACGGATCACCGGCCAGCCGATCGCGCTGGTGCGCATGAGCATTGAACTGACTGTGGTCGGCATCGGCTGGGCTTTGGGCGGCACCTTGGGTTTGGGAACGCTGCTCTTCGCGATTGGCATTGGCCCGGCAATGGCAATCGGCATGCAGATTCTAAACCTGCGCAGTACAGAACGCTAGCGGCGCACGCCTTTGCACGCGGTCGTCGACGTCAGACTTGCGTGGGCCCGCTGCAACACTCTTATAAGGCGATAGAACAAAGATTGATTGTTTCATTTTTTCTGCAAGGGTTAACGAAAAATTAACAGCGCTGCAGAACGGGCCTAGTGCAAGGCCCCCGACAGGGCACCCAACATGGAAAAAATGAACCTTTGATGTTTCAGGGCATAGCAACCGGAACCGATCCCGACGCCTCAAGCATGTTCCGTTCTATCATCCAACACAGCCCCTTTGGCGTTTGGGTCGTAGATGCCGCAGGCTTTGTCGTGTTCCGCAACCGTAGCGCCGAAGCCATGTTCCCCGGTCAAAAAAAAGACGGTATCGGCTCGCAAATATCGACCCTGCTGCCAGCGCTCTCAGTTAAAGAGGGCAAGCTGGTCTGCCGTTCCATCGGCAGCGGCGATCTTGAAAATATCATCGCTCTTCCGCGAGGCTTGGGCGGCGCAAGGTATTGCGAGGTGAGCCTCAGCCAATTCCTTGGGGAGGGCGGCAGGCCGTTCAATATCGTTAGCCTTAACGAGGTAACCAGCCGCCTGCGCGCCTGGCAGGCATTGAAGGACCAAGAAGAGCGTTGGAACCTTGCTCTGGAAGGCAGTCAAATCGGTGTTTTCGAGTCCGACCTGCGCACCGGCAAAGGCGTCGCGTCAGACGCGTGGTACCAGTTGCTTGGCATTTGCGATTCCGACGGGCGAAACTCAGACGAAGAATGGCGCGCCCGCATTCACCCTGATGACCGCGCCATGGTTGAAGCAATCGACGCGGAATGTATTGAGGGCCGGGTTGAAAAATCCGAGGCCAAGTTCCGAATGCGCGGAGCCGATGGGTCTTGGCGCTGGATGCGGTCCATCCTCAGGGTGACAGAGCGGGATTCGGCTGGGGATGCCGTGCGCCTGCTCGGCACGATGATAGACGTAACCTCGCTCGAAAGCGCGCAGAACTTGGCTAAGGCGCGAAAAGAAGGGCTGGAAATGCTGATGGCCAATGCGCCTGTGGCCATGGCTGTCGTCGCGCTAGATGGGACGTTCATTTTGTTGAACGACGCGTGTTATCCGCTCTTTGGCTACTCTCCCGGCGTGCTGGAGCAGATGAGTTTTTGGAAGCTCTCCGAGACTGACACCCTTGGCAAGGTAAAAGCCGAAGTGGATGAGTTTCTGACCGGCAAGATCAACGCCTCCCGCATTGAAGAGCGCTATGAAAAGCCGGATGGCACGATAATCGACATCGCGATCCGGCTGTCAGTCGTTCGTCATGAAGACCCGCAAGACACGCGTTTGGTGGTCCAGATGGTTGATATTACAGAGAAGAAGCGCCTTGAGTCCCTAAAGGATGATTTCGTGGCAACGGTCAGCCACGAACTGCGAACGCCACTCGCTTCCATCCACGGTGCGCTGCGCCTGCTGACCGAAGAGGTCGGCGAGGGCAGATCCTCACGGGTAGATAAGCTGCTGGAACTGGCCGATAGAAACAGTGTCCGGCTCACACAGGTGGTTAACGATCTGCTCGATTTCCAAAAGCTCACCGCCGGGCATTTTACGGTCAGTTTGGCTGATGTAGATGCTGTGGGACTGGTCCAGCAAACGATCGTCGACAACGAACCTTTCGCTGACAAGTTCAACGTGTCTTTCGCCGCAGACCTGCCCGATCAGGCGGTGCTTGTACGCGCCGATCCACAGCGTTTGAAGCAGGTCGTCACAAACCTGTTGTCTAATGCGTCGAAGTTTTCCACGACCGGCGGGACAGTGCGTATCTGCCTGAACACCGCAGACGACGCCTGCACCATCTTTGTGGAAAACGACGGCCCCGGCATCTCTTCGGAGTTCGGCACCCGGATTTTTCAACCGTTCTCCCAGCAGGCGGAGCATTTGACACGCAACCGCGAAGGAACAGGTTTGGGCCTGTCGATTTCGAAAGAACTGATCGAGAATATGGGCGGCGAGATTGGCTTCACGTCGACCCCCCACGTCGCGACGGTGTTTTGGGTTCGGCTGCCTCTGCTCGGCGATGGGGGCTGCGCATTGTGAGGCTAAGAGCGCTCGGTGGAGAGATGTTTCTATAAAGACGACGGTGGCCGTCCTTATAGAAACGATGTCTAAGCGCCCTTAAAAATCCAAATTCTCCACGCTCAGCGCGTTCTGCTGAATGAACTCGCGTCGCGGCTCGACCACATCACCCATCAGTTTGGTGAACAGATCATCTGCTTCGGCCATATCCTCAACCCGGACCTGCAACAGCGTGCGGGCATCTGGGTCGAGCGTGGTTTCCCACAGCTGATCGGGGTTCATTTCGCCCAGACCTTTGTAGCGCTGAAGCGACAGGCCTTTCTCACCCTCAGCAAGGATCGCGTCGAGCAGGTCCATGGGGCCGTGGATCAGCTGGCTGCGGTCCTTGCGCACGAGGGTCGCGGGTTGGTCATAGACCTCCTGCAAATGCTGGGTGAAGCTGCCGGATTTCTTGGCTTCGCCTGAGCGCAACATGCGTCCATCAAGCGTGCGTACCTCCTCCACGCCGCGCAGAATGCGGGCGAGGCGGATGCCGTGGTCTTGGGTGATGCGACCTTGCCAACCGCGTTCATATTCAAGCGCAATGAGGTTCAGGCGGTCAGCCACCTTGTCGGCCACACCTTGCAGGTCACTGTCCACCGCGCCATCGACAAAGGCACCGGCGATGGCGGCCTGTTCAAGGATGTGACGCGGGTAATGGGTTGGGAAGGCTTCCAGCACGCGACGCAGCTGGCGGGCCATATCGACCACGCGGGTCAGGTCTTGGCCGGTGATTTCCTCGCCATTCCCCTGACGGAGCATCGCGCCATCGACACCCTGTTGGATCAGGTAATCTTCCATCGCCGCTTCGTCTTTGAGGTAAACCTCGGACTTGCCGCGCGAGACTTTGTAGAGGGGCGGCTGCGCGATGTAGAGGTGACCGTTTTCGATCAACTCAGGCATCTGACGGTAGAAAAAGGTCAGCAGCAGCGTGCGGATATGCGCGCCGTCGACGTCAGCGTCAGTCATGATGACGATCTTGTGGTAGCGCAGCTTGTCGATGTTGAACTCGTCGCGGCCAATGCCGGTGCCGAGCGCCATGACGAGGTTACCGATCTCCTGGGAGCCGAGCATCCGGTCAAAACGCGCGCGTTCGACGTTCAGGATCTTACCCTTCAGCGGCAGGATCGCTTGTGTCTGACGGTCGCGGCCTGTCTGAGCAGAGCCGCCCGCACTGTCCCCCTCGACGAGGAAGACTTCGGTTTTCGACGGGTCTTTTTCCGAGCAGTCCTTGAGCTTGCCCGCGAGGAAGTTCACATCCATCGCGGTTTTGCGGCGGGTCAATTCGCGCGCCTTGCGGGCGGCTTCGCGGGCCTGCGCCGCTTCAACGATCTTGCCGACGATCTGCTTGGCTTCGTTCGGGTTCTCTTCGAACCACTCCGCCAGCTTTTCGTTCACCAGCCCTTCGACCGCTGGGCGCACCTCAGAGGAGACCAGCTTGTCTTTCGTCTGGGAGGAGAACTTTGGGTCCGGCACTTTGACCGACAACACGCAAGTTAGCCCTTCACGCGCATCGTCGCCCGTGAAGTTGATCTTTTCGCGTTTGGCGATGCCGCTGGTCTGTGCATAGCTGTTGATTGTCCGCGTCAGCGCGCCCCGGAAACCCGCCATATGGGTGCCGCCGTCGCGCTGTGGGATGTTGTTGGTAAAGGGCAGCACGTTTTCGTGGTAGCTGTCGTTCCACCACATCGCCACTTCGATGCCGATGTCGTCCCGCTCGCCGGTGATGAAGATCGGTTCGGGCATGACCGCGTGTTTGTGGCGGTCGAGGTATTTCACGAATTCCTTTACGCCGCCTTCGTAAAACAGCTCAGTCCGCAGCGGCTCCACAGGGCGTTCGTCGTTAAGGATGATGCGCACGCCGGAGTTTAGGAAGGCCAGTTCGCGCAGGCGCTTTTCCAACGTCTCAAAACTGTAATCGAGGTTCGAAAATGTCTCTGTCGAGGCCATGAAGCGGACCTCAGTGCCGGTGCGATCCGTCTCGCCCAGCACTTCGAGGTGCTTGGTGGTAAAGCCGCCTTCAAAGCGTGCGATATGCTCTTTGCCCTCGCGCCAGATGCGCAGTTCCAGCCAGTCCGACAACGCGTTCACGACCGAGACGCCAACCCCGTGCAGACCGCCGGAGACCTTGTAGGAGTTGCTGTCGAACTTACCGCCCGCGTGCAGCTGGGTCATGATGACCTCTGCGGCGGAAACGCCCTCTTCCTCGTGGATGCCAACCGGAATCCCGCGGCCGTTGTCGCTCACCGATACGCTGGAATCCGCGTGGATCGTGACGGTCACCGCATCGGCATGACCGGCCAGCGCCTCGTCAATCCCGTTGTCCACGACCTCATAGACCATATGGTGCAGGCCAGAGCCATCATCGGTGTCCCCGATATACATGCCGGGGCGTTTGCGGACAGCTTCCAACCCCTTGAGAACCTTGATGGAATCGGCACCGTATTCCTGTGGTGTCTGCGCGGTATCGGACATGCGGAAATAACCCTTCTCGTTTGCCCGATTTATAGTGTTTTCGCCCGGCATTGTCACGCGAATGACACAAGATTTTGTGTCAGACGAAGGGGATCACAAGGCCCACGAAAACCAGCATGACGCCGGAGACGAAATTGATCCGCCGCAGGGTGCGCGGGGCGGTCAGAAAACCGCGTACATGGCCAACCAAAAGCGCAATGGTGAGGTTGCCGATCAGGGGAATAAGGACCGACACGGCGAGGATTGCCGCGATGTCGGGCGCGGTGATGCTGCGCAGATCAAAGAACCCCGGAAGCACGCCGATGTAGAACAGCACGGCCTTCGGATTGCCAAGGATCGCGACAATGCCCGCGATGAAGCCGGACCACATGCCGGGGCGGGTGAGCCGGCTGTCGGTGCTGATCTTATCCCCCGCCTGCCGGATCAGCGCCACGCCCATCAGGATGAACACCCCGCTGGCGATCCAGCGCAGCAGTTCCATCATCGTGTCAAAGACTGACAGGATCCATGTGATGCCCAGCACCGCGACCAGCGGCCAAAGGATATCTCCAAGCGCCACGCCAAGAGCGAGCGGCCATGCCGCCTGAAACCCGCCAGAGAGCGCACGCGCCATCAATGCCAGCCACACTGGGCCAGGGGTCAGGAACAGGATCACCAGCGCGCCGCAATAGAGCAGCAGATCACCAAGGCCGATGGTCATGGCATGACCTCAACCTTTGATAACCCGTCCTCTTCGGTGACTTCGACATATTGCGCGCGGTTGCCGAGACTTTCGAACAATTCCGGCCCGGTGCCTGTCATCCATGCCTGCGCACCAAGCGCGCAGATCTCGTCATAGAGGGCAGCGCGGCGACTGGCGTCGAGATGGGCAGCCACTTCGTCGAGCAGGAGCAACGGCGGAGCACCGAAATCGGCCGCGATGGCGCGGGCATTGGCGAGGATCAGCGACACCAGCAGCGCTTTTTGCTCGCCTGTAGAACACTCCCGCGCGGCGATGCCTTTCGCGGCATAGGTGCCTTCCAGATCAGCGCGGTGGGGGCCGATCAGCGTGCGCCCGGCGGCAAGATCGCGCATCCGGTTGTCCGATAGGGCGCGGCGCAGGGCTTCAGGCTCGCTCGGCATGTCGCATTGCAGCTCCAAGGTCGCGATGGGGAAGGCGGTCTGCGCTTCTTCCTGTGCGGCCTCCAGGGCGGCCAAAGCCTGCAAACGGTTGGCGTGGATCTGGGCGCCAGTCTCGGCCATGCGGGTCTCAAGCGCTGTGTACCACGCAGGCTCGCGCACCATGTCTTTGAGCAGCCGGTTGCGTTCGCGCATCGCCTTTTCATAGCTAAGCGACAATTCTGCGTGGTCGGGCAGCATCGAAAGCGTCACGCGGTCCAAAAACCGCCGCCGCCCCTCGGCCCCTTCGATCCAAAGCCTGTCCATGGCCGGAATAAGCCAGAGCACCCGCGCGATGCGGCCCAGCCCGGTCTGTGGCGCTGCCTTGCCATCGATTTTGGTTTGCCGCGCCGCACCTGCTTCGGACCAGATGTCGATCTCATGCAGCACCGTGGGGCCGTGCAGCAGCCCGCTCACTTTCCAGCCCAGAGCTTCGGGCCGCCGCGCCATGTCCTGCGCGCTCGTGCGCCGCAAGCCACGGCCCGGAGAGAGCAGGGAGATTGCTTCGATGATATTGGTCTTACCCGCGCCATTTGGGCCGTAGAGCGCCACGGGCCGCGCATCCACGTCGATCACCGCCCGCCTGTGCGAGCGGAAATGCGAAAGGCTTAAGTTGGACAGATACAACTGCGTCATGGAAAGCCGTTTTCTTTAAAGGAAAACGGTCCGGGAATTTTAAAAATTTCCGGCTGCGTCACACGCGCATCGGCATGACGACATAGACCGCTGAGGTGTCATTGCCTTCGCGCATCAGGGTCGGGTCGCCGGAGGAGTTGAACAGGAAGACAGCGTTTTCGCGGTCCACTTGGCTGGCGATCTCCAGCAGGTATTTCGCGTTGAAACCGATCTCTAGCCGCTCGTCACCATAGGCCACGGCAAGCTCCTCTTCCGCCGCACCGCTGTCAGGCGCGTTGACCGAGAGCACAAGCCGGTCTTCGTCCAATTGCAGTTTCACGGCGCGCGAACGCTCCGAGGAAACAGTCGCCACACGGTCCACCGCACGGGCGAAATCAGCGGCGTCGACTTCCATCTTGCGGGTGTTCCCCTGCGGGATGACGCGGGTGTAGTCGGGGAAGGTGCCGTCGATCACCTTGGAGGTCAGGGTGATGCCGGGCGTAGCGAAACGCACCTTAGTCTCCGATACGGAAACCGCGATTTCCATCTCGTCATCGTCCAGCAGCTTGCGCAATTCGCCAACGGTTTTGCGCGGTACGATCACGCCGGGCATCTCTGCCGCACCTTCGGGCATCTCGGCGTCGATCCGCGCCAGACGGTGGCCATCGGTGGCCACGCAGCGCAGCGCCTTGCCGCCTTCAACATCCGCGATGTGCAGGTAAACGCCGTTGAGGTAATAGCGCGTTTCTTCGGTGGAAATGGCGAATTTTGACTTGTCGAACAAACGGCGCAGCACCGGGGCAGGGGCCGTGAAGTTCGAGGCGTATTCCGACGACGCCATAACCGGGAAGTCTTCGCGCGGCAGGGTGGCGAGCGAGAAGTTCGAGCGGCCTGCTTCGACGGTCAGGCGGCCCGCGGCGGTATCAGCAGTGAGGTTGATCAAAGCCCCGTCGGGCAGTTTGCGCACAATCTCATGCAGCAGCGTGGCCGAAACGGTCGTGGCCCCCGCACGCTCGACTTGAGCCGCGACCTTATCGACCACTTCGATATCCAGATCCGTGGCGCGGAAGGAAACATCGCTGCCGTCGGCTTCGATTAACACGTTGGCGAGGATCGGAATGGTGTTGCGGCGCTCGACCACGGATTGGGCTTGCGAAACCGCTTTGAGCAGTGCCGCGCGTTCGATGCTAAATTTCATATGCCTTCTCCCATACCGATTGCCGGGAGAGGCAAACTACCCGGTTCCCACGCTTACACAAGAACTTTTGTTGTTTTGTTGCTGCGATTGCAAGAGGGGCGCAAGCCGCGCCCCTGATCGCTGTTTGACCGTGTCCTGACAACAACCCTCAGGGGAAGGTGCTTAGGATTCGAGCGCCCGGCGCAGCAGTTCCAGATCCTCTGCAATCTGACCGTCCGAAACCTTCAACTCTTCAATGCGACGCACGCCGTGCATGACGGTGGTGTGGTCGCGACCACCAAAGCGGCGGCCAATCTCGGGCAGGGAGCGGCTGGTCATCTGTTTGCACAGATACATCGCGACCTGACGCGGGCGCGCGTAGCTGCGCAGACGCTTGGGGCCGATCATGTCGCTGAGGCGGATGTTGTAGTGATCCGACACTTTCCGCTGAATTTCCTCGACCGAGATTTTGCGTTCCGAGGCGCGCAGCACATCCGCGAGACAATCCTGCGTCAGCCCCATGTCGATCTCACGCCCAACGAGCGAGGCGAAGGCGAATAGACGAGTCAGCGCGCCTTCGAGCACACGGACGTTCGAGGTAATGCGGTGCGCCAGAAACTCCAGCACGCCATCGGCGACTTCGAGGTCAGGGTAGGTCTTGCGCTGCACTTCGACCTTGCTTTGCAGAATGCCAAGACGGAGTTCATAGTCTGTCGGGTGCAGATCCACGATCAAGCCGCATTGCAGGCGCGACTTCACACGGTCTTCGAGATCTTTGATCTCACCGGGCGCACGGTCGGCGGAGATGATGATCTGCTTGTGCTGGTCGACCAGCGCGTTGAACGTGTGAAAGAATTCTTCCTGCGTGGAATCCTTGCCCGCGATGAACTGCACGTCATCGACCATCAGCACGTCGACCGAGCGGAAAATCTCTTTGAAGTCCATCATCTTGCGGTCCCGCAGGGCCTGCACGAAGCGGTACATGAATTGCTCTGCCGAAAGGTACAGAACATTCATATCTGGGCGGCGCTCATGCAGCTCGCGGGCAATCGCGTGCATTAGGTGGGTCTTACCCAAGCCAACGCCACCGTAAAGAAACAGCGGGTTGAAGGTGACGGGACCCCCTTCGGCCACACGGCGGGCGGCAGCATGGGCAAGCTCGTTGGGTTTACCAACAACGAAATTGTCAAAGCTGAAGCGCGGGTCAAGCGGGGCGGTGCTCAACTGATTGTTAGCAGTGGGTTTGATCGCAGCCGTGGTCTGACGCGCAGCCGGGGCGGGCTTGTCGGCGGCATTGGCGGGCTGCTGGTTCAACGCAAAGTTCAGACGCGTGGCATCGGTGCCAGCCGCGTTGATCTCATGCAGGATAAGGTCAGAGAAGTTCTGGCTGACGTAATTGCCAAAGAAATTCGTCGGCACTCTGAGTGTCACGATGCCGTCTTCAACATCGCCGGGCACCAGCGGCTCAATCCAGGTGGTGTAGTTGTTCTGCCCCACGGTCTTGAGAAGCCGCTGTTTGATCTCGCCCCATTGATCTTGTGTCATTGTGCCTAACGTCCCGCTTTGCTC
The DNA here is from genome assembly GCF_013346665.1 of Sulfitobacter maritimus. GTDB lineage: Bacteria > Pseudomonadota > Alphaproteobacteria > Rhodobacterales > Rhodobacteraceae > Sulfitobacter > Sulfitobacter maritimus. The sequence goes on along the minus strand of NZ_JABVBB010000038.1, from coordinate 317,667 downwards.
TTCGCACCGGGGCCGAGTGGATCTCGGCCCTCAATATTTTTCACCCGGCAACAGATCATCCACCCGGTCCCACAAGGATGACCGACCTGTGTCCTTCGGACTTGTACAGAATGGTTTGCCCAATACCCTCTCACACCGAAAACCGGCGCTAAAAAGGCGCTGAACGAACCGTCCGCGTTTCAATCGACAGGGTAAACGTGCGGCAGCAACATTCACGTCAATGCAGAACCATCGCCGGTATCTGCACCCCCCTGAATCTGGCATTCTGCCATTTGGCTGACGCCGTTTTCAGGGCCTGTCCCCCCAAGCGAAATGAATCGCTGGACCTTTGGTAGCAAGTGTTTCAGGTCCGCTTCAACATATCTTCCAGCTTGACTCATGTATTGTCAGAAAAGAATCTGCGGCGTGGTTTTCGCGCTGCACTTGCACGAAAAAAGGCGCCGCGATGCGGCGCCTCTTGTCTTCAATAGGTTGGCTGACGTTGCAGCTTAGCCCAGTGCTTTAACCCGCGCGGAAAGGCGCGACATTTTGCGCGATGCGGTGTTCTTGTGAAAAACGCCTTTGGTGACGCCGCGCATCAGCTCGGGCTGGGCGGCTTTCAGAGCGGCGGTTGCGGCTTCTTTATCACCGGAGGTGATCGCCTCTTCGACTTTGCGCAGGTAGGTGCGGATGCGCGAACGGCGTGCTTTGTTGATCGCAAAACGCTTTTCGTTTTGACGGGCGCGCTTAGCGGATTGGGTGGTGTTTGCCATGAGTATCAGCCTTCGGGTTCATATGTTGCGTAGCAATGCGAGACGCCAACCCTACCGGAAATCCGGGCCCCAAAGGGCAGGTGATTCTAGCCAGAGCGGGCTGCACGCGCATGTATTGGGGCTGCCTATAAGACAGCAGGCGCGGCAATGCAAGCCGCGCCGAAGGAATCGCTTACTTGTCGCGGAACTGCGCTTCGCGCTTTTCGAGGAAGGCGGACATGCCCTCTTTCTGGTCTTCGGTGTTGAACAGCGAATGGAACATGCGGCGCTCAAACAGCAGACCTTCGCTCAGCGGCACCTCATAGGCGCGGTTCACGCATTCCTTCACTACGGTGGCCGAGATCATGGATTTCTCCGCGATCTTACCCGCGGCGGCCATGGCTTCTTCCATCAGCTTTTTCACCGGCACAACGCGCGACACGAGGCCTGAACGCTCCGCCTCATCCGCATCCATGAAGCGACCTGTGAGGTTCATATCCATCGCCTTGGACTTGCCCACCAGACGGGTCAGACGCTGGGTGCCGCCGATGCCTGCCACAACGCCGAGGTTGATCTCCGGCTGGCCGAACTTGGCGCTTTCCGAGCAGATGATGAAATCGCACATCATCGCCAATTCGCAGCCGCCGCCCAAAGCATAGCCCGACACCGCCGCAATAATCGGTTTGCGCACGCGCAGAATCTGATCGGTTTCAGGGGTGAAAAGATCGCCCATAAAGACGTCGACAAAACTTTTCTCACGCATCATCGCGATATCGGCGCCAGCGGCGAAAGCCTTTTCTGACCCGGTGATGACGATGCAGCGCACCTTGTCGTTTTCCTGCGCGCTCTTCAGCGCTTTGGCCAGTTCACCCAGCAACGCGTCGTTGAGCGCGTTCAGCGCATCCGGGCGGTTGAGGGTGATCAGGGCCACATGGTTGTCCACGTCCACGGTGATCGTTTCGTAAGCCATCAAGAATGCTCTTTGTTGTTGCGCTCAGGGGAACGTGCATACCACGGCCCCCTCATGTTTCAAGCTATCTTTGACAGCGCGGGCAATAGAAGGACGACCGCCCGCTCTGCACAATCCGCGCCACGGTGCCGTCACAGCCGGGGCGGCGACAGGCTTCGCCCTCGCGGCCATAGACGTCAAATCGATGCTGGAAATAGCCCAATTCGCCGTCCGCTTGCCGGAAATCCTTGAGCGATGAGCCGCCCGCTTCAATCGCCTCAGCCAGCACCTGCCGGATGATCGGCACCAGCGCCGCCACGCGGCTGGCCGAGATGCGCCCCGCCTTGCGTGCCGGATGAATACCCGCCCGGTAAAGCGCTTCACAGACGTAGATATTTCCCAAGCCCGCCACGATCCGCTGATCCAGAAGCGCCGATTTGATCGGCGTGTTGCGCCCCTTTAGCGCGGCGATCAAAAGCGCTTCGTGAAAATCATTGCCCAGCGGTTCTGGCCCTAGTGCCGCCAGCAGTTTATGCGCCTCCGCTGTGGCGGTAGGCATCAGGTCCATTGCGCCAAAGCGGCGCGGGTCGTTAAAGGTGATCCGCGCCCCGTTCCCCATATGCAACACAACGTGGTCATGTTTTTCGGGCGCGGGGTGGTTGTGCTGAAATTGCCCCAACGGGTCGCCCGAGACCAGCATCCGCCCGGACATCCCCAAATGCACCAGCAGCGATTCCCCGCCTTCCAGATCGGCGAGGATATACTTCGACCGGCGCCGCAGCAGCGTGACCCGCTGCCCGGTCAACCGCTCGGCCATGCGCTCCGGAAAGGGCCAGCGCAGATCGGGGCGGTTCACTTCGGCGCGGACAATCACCTGGCCCTCCATCGCGGGGTCAAGCCCCCGGCGGACGGTCTCGACCTCTGGCAGTTCCGGCATCTCGGTTTCCCCTCTCGCTCGCCTGTGACAAAAGGCACGCATTGTCCCTGCCCCCCGGCACCCTATAACAAGGGACTGAACCAGAGGATCGCAAGAGCAGATGACCCAGGACGCCGACAAAACCACCCATTTCGGATTTGAGACCGTGCCAGAGCATGAAAAGGCCGGACGCGTACAGGGTGTGTTCAACTCCGTCGCCAGCAAATACGACATTATGAATGACGTGATGAGCATGGGCATCCACCGCGTCTGGAAAGAAGCGATGATGGATTGGCTCGCCCCGCGCCCCGGTCAGAAATTGCTCGATGTGGCGGGCGGCACTGGTGATGTGTCGTTCAAATTTCTCAAACGTGCGGGCCATGGCCACGCCACGGTGCTGGACCTTACCGAGCCGATGTTGGTCGAAGGCCGCAAACGTGCCGAGGCTGATAGCCTGACGGGCAGCCTCGACTGGGTGGTGGGCGATGCCATGGCGTTGCCCTTTCCCGACAATACCTTCGACGTCTACACCATCAGCTTCGGCATCCGGAACGTGACGCGCCCGCAAGAGGCGCTCAATGAAGCCTACCGCGTGCTGCGCCCCGGTGGCCGCCTGATGGTGCTGGAATTCAGCCAGTTGCCCAATCCGGCGATGCAGAAAGCCTATGACCTCTACAGCTTCAACGTGATCCCGCGCATGGGCCAGGCCATCGCAGGGGACCGCGACAGCTATCAATATCTCGTCGAATCGATCCGCAACTTCCCGGACCAAGACACGTTCTTGTCGATGGTCCGTGCAGCGGGCTTTGAGCAAGCCAAATACCGCAACCTTACCATGGGCATCGCGGCGCTGCATTCGGGTTGGAAAATCTGATGCGCGGACCTCACAACATTTGGCGGCTGATCCGCACCGGGGCGACGCTCGAACGTACCGGCGCGATGAATGTGGTGCTTGACGCCTTTGACGCACCCAAACCGCTGCGCTTTGTCGCCCGCGCCCTTGGCCTGCCGTTCAAATGGCTGGGATATAACGGCGATCCGGCAATGCCGCCCGCGACCCGCGCGCTGACGGCGCTTGGGCCCGCGTACATTAAATTCGGCCAAGTGCTGTCGACCCGACCTGATGTGGTAGGCGATGAGCTGGCCGTGCAACTGCGTGTGTTGCAGGACAAACTGCCGCCCTTTGACACCGCACTGGCCCGCAATTCTGTCGCGGATGAATTGGGCCAGCCCGTCAGCGCCATTTTCTCTGAGTTCAGCGAACCTGTCGCCGCCGCCTCCATCGCACAGGTCCACCATGCACGATTGGCCGAGACGGGCGAAGAAGTCGCCGTCAAAGTCCTCCGCCCCGGCATCGAAAAGGCCTTCCGCAAGGACATCGACGCTTTCTACCTCGCCGCCCGCATGGCCGAGATTTTCTCCCCCGGCTCGCGTCGTCTGCGCCCAACCGAGGTGATCGAGCACTTCGATGGCGTCGTGCGGGGCGAGTTGGACCTGCGGCTCGAAAGCTCCGCCGCCTCTGAATTCTCTGCCAACACCAAGGAAGACGCCGGGTTTCAACTGCCCGAAATCAAGTGGAACTACTCCGGCCGCCGCGTGATGACACTGGGCTGGGCCGATGGTGTGCCGCTGGGCGATAACGCTGCAATCGACGCTGCCGGACACGACCGCGTAGCGCTGTCGGAGCGTGTATTGCAACTCTTCCTCCAACACGCCCTGCGCGACGGTTACTTCCACGCCGACATGCACCAAGGCAACCTCAAGGTCGCGGCCAATGGGGATATCATCGCCTATGACTTCGGCATCATGGGGCATATCGACAGCTATACCCGCCGGGTCTACGCGGAAATCCTTTACGGTTTCATCCGCCGCGACTATCAGCGCGTGGCGAAGGTGCATTTTGAGGCTGGTTACGTGCCTGCCGACAAAGACGTCGATGAATTCGCCCGCGCCCTGCGTGCGGTGGGAGAGCCGATTTTTGGCATGGACGCCACCCGCATCTCCATGGCGCGGCTGCTGACCTATCTCTTTGAGGTGACAGAACGTTTCGGCATGGAGACCCGCACCGAGCTAATCTTGCTGCAACGCACCATGGTCGTGGTCGAAGGGGTCGCCCGCTCGCTCAACCCGCATATCAACATCTGGGAAGTCGCGAGCCCCATTGTGACGGATTACATCACCAAATCGCTCGGCCCCCGCGCCATGCTGTCAGACCTGCGCGACACCGCGATGGTCATGGCGCGTTTCGGCCCGCGCTTACCGGGTCTGGTTGAACAGGCATTGAACCGTCAGGCCGAAGACCAGCCGCAGCGCCGCCCCCGTTTTTGGCGCTACATCGCGGCGACTGCGGTGATGTCCGGCATGGCCGGGGCCACAACAATCGCTTTGGTCGACGCGCTGCTTTAGGGAGGAAGGGGGCCATATGGCCCCCGCCCAGTTTCACGCGATACGTTCGATCGCCATGGCGATGCCTTGACCGCCGCCGATGCACATGGTGATCAACGCGCGCTTGCCGCCAATCCGCTCCAACTCATAAAGCGCCTTCACGGTGATGATCGCCCCCGTCGCGCCGACAGGGTGGCCAAGCGCAATCGCGCCGCCGTTGGGGTTCACGATTGCCGGATCGAAGTCTAACTCCTTGCTCACCGCCAGCGCTTGGCTGGCGAAGGCCTCGTTGCTTTCAATCACGTCGAAGTCGCTGGCTTTCAGCCCGGTGCGTCTCAGAAGGTTTTGCACGGCAGGGATCGGCCCGATGCCCATCACCTCAGGCCGCACACCCGCATGCGCGTAGCCGATAATCCGTGCGCGGGGTTTAAGCCCAGCAGCTTCTGCGGCTTCGGTGCGGGCCAGCACCAGCGCTGCGGCACCGTCGTTGATCCCGCTCGCGTTGCCTGCGGTCACGCGCCCATCCTTCTGGAACACCGGACGCAAACCGGCCAAGGCTTCGGCAGTGGTCGCCTTAGGATGCTCATCGGTGTCGAAGGGCACCATGTCGCGCTTCACTTTGACCTCGACCGGCACGATCTGATCCTTGAAATGCCCCGCCGCGATGGCCGCTGCTGCACGCTCTTGGCTTTGCAGGGCGAATTCATCCATCTGTTCGCGCGTAATCGCATGCTCATCCGCAACATTCTCTGCCGTTACGCCCATATGCCCAGTGCCAAAGGGGCAGTTCAGCGTGCCGAGCAGCATATCAAGGCTCCGTGCATCGCCCATTTTCTGGCCCCAGCGGGCATCGGGCAGAATATAGGGTGCGCGGGACATGTTTTCGGCACCACCGGCGAGGGCGAAATCCGCATCGCCGAGCATCAGACTTTGCGTGGCCGAAACCAGCGCCTGCACGCCAGAGCCGCACAGGCGGTTCACGTTCATCGCGGGGACTTCATCCGGCACCCCCGCCTCCCGCGCGGCAACGCGGCTCAGGTACATGTCGCGCGGCTCTGTGTTGATGACATTGCCAAAGACCACATGACCGATCTGCGCCGGGTCCACGCCCGCGCGTTCCATCGCGGCGCGGGCGACGGTGCTGCCCAAGGTGGTCGGTGGGGTTGCGGCAAGGCTGCCGCCGAAAGTGCCGATGGCGGTGCGCGCGCCGCCCAAGATGACGATATCGTTTGACATGTAGCTCTCCTCTATCCGTTGGCGGCACTATGGGGTGGTGGCGGCACAATGTCAGGGGGGACGTTCCGTCAAAGCGCTGCTTGACAGGGGCGGGGCGCCGCGCGACATATCCGCCATGACGGAAAATAATGACAAGATCCTGACGCAACTCCCCGCCCGCTTGAAAGAAGCGCGGCAAGGGCAGGGGTTGTCGCTCGATGCAGTGGCGAAACTGTCAGGCGTGTCACGTTCTATGGTGAGCCAGATTGAGCGTGGGGAATCCAGCCCCACCATCGCGACGCTGTGGAACCTGACCCGCGCGTTGCAGGTGGATTTTGCCGGACTCTTGGATGGCACCCCCGCTGAAGCGCAGATCGAAGTGCTGCGCAGTGCGGCGGTGCCGACAATCAGTAATCTGGGCGATGGCTGTCGTATTCGTATCCTGTCGCCGCCCGAAGAGGCTGGGCATCATGAGGTCTATGAGTTGCTCATCGCTGAAGGCGGCGTGTTAGAAAGCGCCCCGCATACCCGAGGTGCCCGCGAACACCTGAGCGTTTTTGAAGGCGCCGTCGAAGTGACCAGCGGTGCGGGAGCCGAGCAATTGCAGGCCGGAGATACGGCACGCTACGCCGCCGATGTACCCCATGCCATCCGTGCAATCACAGGGCCAGTGCGGGCGTTCCTTGTCGTGCAGGATGCGTGAAATCCGGTATATCGGAAAAATTCCGCTATTCAAGACATCCTCTATTTCGGAATAGCCTCCGCTATGGTAGATGGGATTCAAAAGGAGTATCCCATGACCAAAGCATTTCTGGACCACATGACAGACACCCTGGCCGAGATCGACGCCGAGGGCATGATGAAACGCGAGCGGCTCATCACCACCCCGCAGGGCGGTGAGATTGCCGTGGGCGACCGCGATGTGATCAACCTTTGCGCCAATAACTACCTCGGCCTTGCCGATCATCCCGAGTTGATCGCCGCCGCCAAAGAGGCGATGGACGAAAAGGGCTTCGGCATGGCCTCCGTCCGTTTCATCTGCGGCACGCAGGACATTCATCGGGAGTTGGAGCAGAAACTGGCCAGCTTCCTCGGGCATGACGATTCGATCCTCTTCGCCGCCTGTTTTGACGCCAACGGCGGCCTGTTCGAGCCGCTTTTAGGACCAGAGGATGCTGTGGTCTCGGACGCGCTGAACCATGCCTCGATCATCGACGGCATCCGCCTGTGCAAAGCCAAACGCTACCGCTACGCCAACAGTGACATGGACGATCTGGAGGCCAAGCTGAAGCAGGCCCGCGAAGATGGGGCGCGCTTCATCATGATCGCCACGGATGGTGTTTTCTCCATGGATGGCTATCTGGCGAAACTGCCTGAAATCACCGCACTGGCTGAAAAATACGAGGCGCTGGTGATGGTGGATGACTGCCACTCAACCGGGTTCATGGGGCCGAAGGGCGAAGGCACGCCCGCGCACTACGGGGTGAAGGTCGATATCGTGACCGGCACGTTGGGCAAGGCGCTTGGCGGGGCGATTGGTGGCTATATCGCGGGGCCTCAGCCGGTGATCGACCTACTGCGCCAGCGCGCGCGGCCCTATCTGTTTTCCAACTCGCTGCCCGCGTCGATTGTGATGGCGGGGATGCGGGCGCTGGAACTGGTGGAACGGGGCGACGATCTACGCGCGCAATTGTTCGAAAACACCGCGTATTGGCGTGGAGGGCTGGAGAAGCTGGGCTTTGATTTGTTGCCCGGTGAACATCCCATCGTGCCAGTGATGCTGGGCGAAGCGCAGCTTGCACAGAATATGGCGGCAAAACTGTTCGACAAAGGCGTCTATGTTTCGGGCTTCTTCTTCCCGGTGGTGCCGCGTGGCCAAGCCCGCATCCGCACGCAGATGAACGCAGCCCTGACGCGCGAGCAGTTGGACCGGGCGCTGAAAGCCTTCGAAGTGGCAGGCAAAGCCTGCGGGGTGATCTGATGACAACTAACGAGATGAAGGCGCTGTCGAAGCTGCATGCCCGCGAAGGGTTGTGGATGACACATGCGCCGGTGCCGGAGATTGGCCCGGATGATGTGCTCATCAAGATCAACAAGACCGGCATCTGTGGCACCGACATCCACATCTGGAACTGGGACGATTGGGCCGCGCAGACCGTGCCGGTGCCGATGATCACCGGCCATGAGTTTGCGGGCGAGATTGTCGAATTGGGCCGCCGTGTCGAAGGGTTAGAGATCGGCCAGCGCTGCTCGGGCGAGGGGCATCTGATCGGCAAACAGTCACGCCAGAGCCGTGCGGGCAAGTTCCACCTTGATCCCGCGACGCGGGGCATCGGGGTGAACGAGCAGGGGGCTTTTGCGCAATACCTCAAGCTGCCTGCCTTCAACGTCGTCCCGCTGCCGGATGAAATTTCTGACGACATCGGCGCCATCCTCGATCCTTTGGGAAACGCGGTACATACGGCGCTGAGCTTTGATCTGGTGGGGGAAGATGTGCTGATCACCGGCGCAGGCCCCATCGGCATCATGGCCGCCGCCGTGGCACGGCATGTGGGCGCGCGGCATGTGGTGATCACGGATGTGAACCCCGCGCGGCTGGCGCTGGCGGAAAAGGTTGCAGATGTGGTGACGGTGAACGTCGCCAAAGAGGATTTGGCCGATGTCATTCCGCGCCTGAAGATGAAACAGGGCTTTGACGTGGGTCTTGAAATGTCAGGCAACCAGCAGGCGCTGCATCAGATGGTTGAGGCAATGACTATGGGGGGCCGTATCGCGATGCTGGGTATTCCGCCGGGCAAATCGCCAGTGGACTGGAGCCGCATTGTCTTTAAAGCGATCACCATCAAGGGCGTCTATGGCCGCGAGATATTCGAGACATGGTACAAGATGATCGCCATGTTGGAGAACGGGCTGGATGTTTCAGGTATCATCACCCATCGCTTCAAGGTCGATGACTTTGAACAGGGCTTTGCCGCGATGAAGTCCGGACAATCCGGCAAGGTGGTCCTCGACTGGACTTGAACCAATCAGGGGCGGAGCCGGTTGCGCCCCTGTTGTGTTAACACCCAAACTTTGTCGCCCTCAAACACCGCGGCGCAGAGCGGTTTGCCATAGCCCGCGCCGGTGTCGAGGTTCACACGGTTGCCGTAATGCATGGCGCTGTCCACCGGCGTATGGCCGTGCACGATCAGCTTGGGATGCGGCGCGGTGAAATTGTGGAACTCTTTGCGGATCCACAGTAAATCGCCCTCACTTTGCTCGGCAAGCGGAACGCCCGGCCTGATGCCGGCATGAGCAAAAAAATGATCCGCGGTTTCATGGCTCAGCGCCATCCCTTGCAAAAAGTCGATATGGCTCTGCGGAACCGCCTCAAGCGCGCGGGCGTGGATTTCTGACATTCGATCCTGTTTGGTCACCGGCACGCCGTAGGAGGCGAGCGTCACGTCGCCGCCGATACGCGGATGCAGCCAGGTGAACTCGACCAGCAGAGCCGGATCGTGGCGCGGGAAATCCTCCATAAACCAGCGGAACATGCGGTCGTGATTGCCCATGAGGAAGGTCCAGTTGCGGCCCTCGGCCTTGCCCTGCGCGAGCCGGCCGATCACCGCTTTGCTGTCGGGGCCACGGTCGGTGTAATCGCCAAGGAAGACGATGCGTGCATCCGGCCCGCCGTCTTCTTCGATCAAGGTCAAGACGCGCTCAAGCTCGGCGGGGTAACCGTGGATGTCTCCGATGGCATAGATGGGGCTGGCCATGATCGCTCCTGTCTTTCTGCACCCCCTCGTGATGCCGCAAAGCAGGCGGGAAGGGAAGGCTCAGCCAAAAGAAGCCGCCAAAAGCAAAAGCGCCCCGCGAGGGGGCGCTTCCAGATTGTGCAGATTGTGGGCCTTAGGCCACATCGAATTGCAGCGGCTTGATTTGACGGAACATGCCGGTGTCATGCAGCTTGCCGATGACCGCCTCCGGGACTTGGTCATCGACGTAGAGCAGGGCAATCGCCTCGCCCTTGGCCGTGTGGCGGCCCAAGGTGAAATTCGCGATGTTCACGCCGTTTTGGCCCATGGTCTGGCCCAATGTACCAATGATGCCGGGCACGTCTTCGTTCGTGGTGTAGAGCATATGCTCCCCGATCTCGGCGTCGATGGTGATGCCTTTGATCTGGATAAAGCGTGGCTTGCCGTCCGAGAAGACGGTGCCCGCAATGGAGCGCTCGCGCTTTTCGGTCACCACGGTCACCTTGACGTAGCCGTCAAAGACGCCGGATTTGTCTTGGTTGGTGGTGCTGATCTGGATGCCCTTTTCGCGGGCGACCACGGGGGCAGAGACCATGTTCACGTCTGGGTTGGCCCGTTTCATGATGCCCGCCACGACGCCGCAGTTCAGTGCCTTGAGGTTCATCTTGGCGACCGAACCGTCGTAAAGGATGTTGATCGCCTTGATCGGTTCGTCCGTCATCTGGCCAATGAAGGCCCCGAGGTGACCGGCTAGTTTGACCCATGGGCCCATGACCTTGGCTTCTTCGGCGGTAACCGACGGCATGTTCAGCGCATTGGTCACGGCGCCGGTCAGCAGGTAGTCAGACATCTGCTCGGCGACTTGCAGGGCCACGTTCTCCTGCGCTTCGGTGGTCGCGGCACCAAGGTGCGGTGTGCAGACCACGTTGGGCAGGTTGAAAAGCGGGTTCTCTTTCGCCGGTTCCTCAGCAAATACGTCAAAGCCCGCGCCCGCCACATGGCCGGATTTCAGCAGATCGGCCAGTGCTTCCTCATCTACCAGACCGCCACGTGCACAGTTGATGATGCGCACGCCTTTCTTGGTTTTCTCAAGGTTTTCGCGGCTCAGGATATTCGCTGTCTGCTCTGTGTAAGGCACGTGCAAGGTGATGAAGTCTGCGCGGGAAAGAAGCTCGTCCAACTCGACCTTTTCCACGCCCATCTTCTCGGCCTTTTCCTCGCCCAAGAAGGGGTCATAGGCCACGACTTTCATCTTCAGTCCAAGCGCACGGTCGCAGACGATGCCGCCGATGTTGCCCGCGCCGATCACGCCAAGAGTCTTGCCGGTCAGTTCAACACCCATGAACTTCGACTTTTCCCATTTGCCCGCATGGGTGGAGGCGCTGGCCTCGGGGATCTGCCGTGCCACGGCGAACATCATCGCAATGGCGTGTTCGGCGGTGGTAATCATGTTGCCAAAGGGCGTGTTCATCACGATCACACCCTGTTTCGACGCGGCTTCTTTGTCGATGTTATCGGTGCCGATGCCGGCGCGGCCGATCACTTTGAGGTTCGGCGCGTTGGCGAGGATCTTCTCCGTCACTTTGGTAGCCGAGCGGATCGCAAGACCATCATAATTGCCAATGATCTCGGCCAGCTTGTCTTTGTCCTTGCCCAGGTCGGGCTGGAAATCCACGTCGATGCCGCGATCGCGGAAGATCTGAACGGCAGCTTCGGAGAGTTTGTCGGAGATGAGTACTTTGGGAGCCATGTTGGTGGTCCTTTATAAACGGGGTCAGCGGTGCGCAGACACGCGCAGCCTACAGATTGGGGATGGGATAGGGTGCGCAGTCCCTGCGCACCATCGCGTCAAGCGTTGATTTCGGTCTCGAAAGCCCATTCGAGCCAGGGCAGCATCGCTTCGATATCCGCCGTCTCGACCGTGCCGCCGCACCAGATGCGCAGGCCCGGAGGGGCATCGCGGTAGGCGCCGATGTCGAGCGCTGCGCCCTCATCCGCCAACCGTTTGGCCACGGCCTTGGCAAAGGCAGCGCCGTCCTGAATGCGGTCGTCTGTGAACTTGAGGCAGACCGAGGTGTTGGAACGTGTCGCCGGATCGGTCGCGAGGAAGTCGATCCAGTCATGCGCCTCGACGAAATCCGCCACAGCCTTGGTGTTGGCATCGGCGCGAGCGATCAGCCCTTTCAGGCCACCCACGGACTTGGCCCAGTCGAGCGCCAGCAGGTAATCTTCGACGCAGAGCATTGAGGGCGTGTTGATCGTCTCGCCCTTGAAAATACCTTCGTTCAACTTGCCGCCTTTGGTCAGGCGGAAAATCTTGGGCAGGGGCCATGCGGGGGTGTAGTTTTCCAGCCGCTCGACGGCACGGGGCGAGAGGATCAGCATGCCATGCGCCGCTTCGCCGCCCAGCACCTTCTGCCAAGAGAAGGTCGTCACATCCAGTTTGTCCCACGGCAGGTCCTGCGCGAAGGCGGCGGAGGTCGCATCGCAGAGCGTCAGGCCCGCGCGGTCCGCCGGGATCGCGTCGCCATTGGGCATCCGCACGCCGGAGGTGGTGCCGTTCCATGTGAAACAAACGTCATTGTCATAGTTCAACGCGGCCATGTCGACGATCTCGCCATAGTCGGCGGTGTGAACCTGCGCTTCGATTTTCAACTGCTTGACCACATCGGTGACCCAGCCCGCGCCGAAGCTTTCCCATGCCACCATCTCAACTGGGCGTTCGCCCAGAAGCGACCACATGGCCATCTCGAATGCGCCGGTGTCGGAGGCGGGCACGATGCCGATGTGGTAGTCCGCAGGCACGCCGAGCACTTCGCGGGTGGTCTCGATTGCCTGCGCGAGCTTGGCCTTGCCGGGTGCGGCACGGTGGCTGCGGCCCAGCGGTGCGCCGCTCAGCTTGGTCAGGTCGAATGTGGGGATTTTGGCGCAGGGGCCGGAGGAGAAACGTGGGTTTGCCGGTACGGCAACAGGTTTCGCTTCCGGGCGCGGTGCCGGTTGTTCAATAGCCATTGATGCTACCCTCTCAGATAATCGCCCTTCGTTGGGGAAGGGTGTCCCACTTGTCGGGATACGCGGGGAGGCCGGACTGGCGCAAGTCGCAAAATGACGCTAGGACGCCGGTCATGTCGCTTTGCGCGGCGCGAATGATGCGGATCGGAAACTTATGTTCACGGCAATCTTGTTGACCTCCCCCACTAATCCCTCGTTAGACCCCGCGCTGGTTGAAAGCCTGCGCAACGCTTGGGGCGGGGGCGACGCGCTTTGGCTGGCCCCGGATAAGGCAGCAGAATTTTCGCTGGGACAGATGCCGGAAAACCGCTGGGATGTTTGGGAAAACTGCCAGTCCATGGGGGTCGATCTGGTGATCGTGCCGACAGAGGGTCGCCGCAAGAAGATGTTGCTGGCCGATATGGACAGCACGATGATCCAGCAAGAATGTATCGACGAATTGGCCGACGAAGCAGGTGTCGGTGAGCGGGTCAAAGAGATCACCGCGCGGGCGATGAATGGCGAGTTGGACTTTGATGGCGCTCTGCGTGAGCGTGTTGGCCTGCTGAAAGGATTGGAGGCCGCTGTCGTCGATAAGGTGCTGGCCGAGCGCATCACATTGATGCCCGGCGGCGGGGCGCTGGTGGCGACGATGAAAGCCAACGGCGGTTATGCGGCGCTGGTCTCGGGCGGGTTCACCGCCTTTACCGCCCAGGTCGCCGACATGCTGGGCTTTGATGAGAATCGCGCCAATACGCTGCTGGTCGAACAGGCGGCGCTTACCGGCGAAGTAGGTCTGCCGATCCTGGGGCGCGAGGCCAAGGTCGCCGCGCTGGAAGAGATCACCGGAAAGCTGGGGATTGGTGAAGATCAGGTCATCGCGGTGGGCGATGGGGCCAATGATCTGGGCATGTTACAACGTGCTGGCATGGGCGTGGCGCTGCACGCCAAACCCTCCGTTGCGGCGCAATGTGACATCCGGATCAACCACGGCGATCTGACCGCGCTGCTCTTTGTACAGGGCTATGCGCGAATGGAATTCGCGGGCTGACACGAGAACCTGATTTGACTCAACGCGGGTGCGCAGTGGTAATGGGGCAGGCACGGCTTGCTTCAACTTCGTGCCGCGCAGCAATCAGGGAGACGAACAATGCCGGATTTTATCTTTGCCTATCACGGGGGGAAATCCCCGGAATCTCAGGAAGAGGGTGACAAGGCCATGGCCGCTTGGGGGGCGTGGTTTGAAGAGATGGGGGATCAGATCGTGAACCCCGGCAATCCCGTGGGCGTGTCCAGAACAGTCAGCGCCGAAGGCATTGCGGACAATGGCGGCGCCAACCCGCTGTCAGGTTTCACAGTCGTGCGCGCGGATGACATCGACGCCGCCTGCAAGATCGCGCAGGGCTGCCCGATGGTTGCAGACGGAACCGGATCGGTGGAAGTCGCGCCTGTCATAGAGATGTAGGCGCGCTCGCTATCAGGTCAGCTCTGCCGCCGCTTTCAACATGCCCGTCTCAAGCCCGCGCCAGTTTTTGATCGGCGCGTTCATCCGCTTGAGCGCGGCGGGGTGGTTAGCGTCCAGCGCGCCGAGTTTTACCAGCAGGGCCGCGATGGCACATTCCGCCGCGCGGGTGGTGCCACAGGCGGCTTTGAGCGCGATGCCCAGCTTGCGCTCGGGCCAGATCGCGATGAAGAAGCCTTCCGCGCCCGTTTTCAGCGCCACTTTGCCATCCATCGCCCGCATCAGTTCCGTGCAGGCACGGCCTTCGCCCGCGACGAGTTCGGGGTGCAGGCGCATGGCTTCGTGCAAACGTGCTTCGGCGGAGCCTTCGGGGGCCGCGGCGAAATGGGCCATGGCGCGGGCCATGCCGTGCAGGGTGCAGGCGGGGTTGGGAGCAGAGCAGCCGTCGATGCCGTAGCCGGGCGAGGTTTCTTGGGTGACCGTCTCAAAGGCCTCAAAGCAGGCTTGTTGCACCGCGTGGTCCGGCTTTTCATAGTCCGGTCCGGCACCGAGGTGTTTGTTTAACGTCAGGAAGCCTGCGTGTTTGCCTGAGCAATTGTTGTGGATTTGGCAGGGCTTTTCATGCGCACGGATCAGCGCCTCCATTGCATCGCGGTCGTTGGGCTCCTGCGGGCCGCAGCGGAAGTCGCTGTCGTCCAGTCCCAGCGTGTCGAGCCAGAGGCCAACCCGGTCGGTGTGGATCGCGGCCCCTTGGTGCGAGGCACAGGCCAGCGCCAGTTGCTCGGTGGTCAACCCCGCCTTGTCGGCCGCGCCGGAATTGATCAGCGGCAGGGCTTGAATCATTTTCGAGGACGAGCGCGGCAGGATCACCTTCTCGGGGTCGCCCCAAGCCTCGACAATCTGGCCGCTGTCATCGCAAATCACCGCATGGCCAGAGTGCACGCTTTCCAGAAAAGGTCCGCGCCAGATTTCTGCAAAGGGGGCTGGCTTGCTCATGAAGATCATCCTGTTTCTGCGCGAAATCCTGCCAATCAGGGTTTCGCCTGTCGTACGTTTGACGTTATTGTGGTTGGTGTCGAACAGATAACAGACACCTGCAAGAGAGCAACCCGCCCGAGGTTGCCCGGCTGGGGTCTGTCACTGCGTTGAGGTCAAGGACGGCTGGAGGCTGGACAGATGGGAATGATGAAAACTTGTGGGTTTGCGCTCGGCGCGCTCGCCATGATGGCAAGCGGTGCATGGGCGCAGGAGCAGAGCACCAACCGGGTCGCGGCCAAGACCGATTGGAGCGTCTTTGTCGAAGACAACCCGACCGAGTGCTGGGGCGTATCGACGCCGAAAGAAGTGGTAAACACCCGCGACGGGCGTGTCGTGGCGGTGAACCGGGGGCAGACGTTGTTGATGGTGTTCTACCGTCCGTCGGCCAATGCGAATGGGCAGGTCGCCTTTACCGGTGGCTATCCTTTCGCGTCAGGCTCGACCGTCACGATGAGCATCTCGGGCAATGAGTTCGAGTTGTTCACCGAAGGGGAGTGGGCATGGCCTGCAACCACGGCGGATGATGCCAAGATCATCGCGGCGATGAAGCGTGGCGCGGATGCGAAACTGGTGGGCCGCTCATCGCGCGGGACGCAGACGAGCGATACCTTCTCGCTGCTGGGCTTTACGGCGGCGGTTGAGGATGCGGCGAAGCGCTGCGGCGGTTGATTTGCTCGGTATCTGAATAGAAGCGGCCTCGCATTCGCGGGGCCGTTTTTTTTGTGCGCGGGATGTGCCACCGGGCCCGGAATCCAGCCGTAGGCTCCGGGCCATCGCCTGCCCGCCCGTCACGCTAAAGGCGTGCCAAAATATGATGGGCGTACCTTCGGTGCGACCGGGTAGGCGATTTGGTGAGGCTGGGTGTGACATTGAGAAAGCACATCACGGTTGAGCCATAAAGCGGCAGCGACATGATGTTTGATCGCCGACCCGCGGGCAGGCGATGGCCCTGGGGCACAAAAAAATCGCGGCCCCGGGAGGGCCACGATTGAAGCATGTTCACTGAAGCTGTCTAGGCCGCGCGCGACAGCGGCGCAGCGGTCTCTTCAATAAAGGCACCATGCAGCGCCTTGATCACGGGCTGCAACGTCTCACGCTCAACGATAAACTGCACATCGACGTTGCGCGGCCCTTGGCTCGCACCGATCGCTGTCTGACCAGCCTCAGCAATCGCAACCAAACCACGTTGCAAGACCGACAGCCCGCTCAGATCGCGCCCGATGACCGACGCCATCGACAGCGTCCGCGTGGTGATTTCGGCGGCAGGATAGATCTCGGCCAGATCTTTCTCCACCCGGCGCATGGTTTTCAGCGAAGCATCCAGATAATGCGTGATCGTATTGGCGTTCGACACTTTGGACACGATGCGCACGTTATGGCGCGTCAACACGTCCAGAATCGCGGAATCGTAGCCCTTCACACCAACCATATCCTGCTCGAACAGCTCCAGCGTGACGATATCAAGACCGGTGACGATCTCTACCGCTGGCACTTCGGCCTGACGGTCGTCGATCAGCGTGCCGGGGTCTTCTGGCTCAAAGGCGTTGGTCACGCGCAGCGGCACATCGGCTTGGCGCAGGGTCTTAGCCGCCTTGGGGTGGATCGCCTCCATTCCCATATTCGATAGCTGGTCCGCCACGTCATAGTTCGTGCGGCCGATTTTCTTGACGGCATGTTCACCGACCAGTTTCGGGTCACAGGACGACAGGTGGAACTCCTTGTGAATGATCGCCTCACGCGCCCCCGTTAGGGCCGCCAGTTTGGAGAAAGTCACCTCGGAATAGCCCCGGTCAAACTCGCGCATCAGCCCTTCGGCGCATTGCGCGTAGCCGGTGACGATGGGCATTTCCGTATGCGGGTCGATACCCTCCATCGCCTGTGCAATGCGCTCGTCCAGCGTGACATTGCCCTCGTCGCGCCAACCCGACAGGTCCACGAAACGGGCGTTCACGCCAGCGCGTTGCAGCATGATCGTGGTGACGAAGGCGGAATGTGCCTCGCCCAGACCGGACAGCAACTCGCGGATTTGCAGCATGTGCTCGGACAGCCGGAAGTGGCCGTAGGCGCAGAGACGCTGCAGGTCGATCAGGCAGTTGCGGGCACCATGGGTGCGCTCGGACACAAAGGCGTCGGCCTGTTCGATGTCGCCGGGATGTTCCAGCACCTCGCGGTGCACGCGCTGCATCTCGGCCGAGACGCGGGTGAGCGCCTCGTGCCAGCCGTGGTCGTTGCTGGCATTGGCCAGATGGGCATAAACGCCCGGCTCGCCGGATTTCTTATGCTCCAGCAGCAGGTTCGTGATCCCGCCAAAGGCGGAGACCACGAAGACGCGCCCGTAGATGTCCGCGCCCTTACGGTCACCGACAAAGAGCGTATCTTTGAGTTGGTTCACGCGGGACATGGACGTCCCGCCGATTTTTTCGACAGTGTGGGACGGTTGAGTCATAAAACTTAAGCGACCTCCTCGGCAGGCGCATAGGAACCATCTTCGCGGTGCACTTCCTTGCCAGTAACCGGCGGGTTGAAGCAGCACGCCATGTGCAGTTCTTCCTCTGCGCGCAGGGTGTGTTTGTCGTTCAGGTTCAGGGCATACATCACGCCCGGTTTGATTTCATGCGTCTCGCCCGTGGCGAGATCGGTGATCGAGCCTTTGCCCTTCATGCAATAGACGCTCTCAAAGTGGTGCTTGTAGTGGAACGTGTGCTCCGACCCGGCCTCAAGAACGGTGATGTGGAAGGAAAACCCCATCCCGTCATCGGCCAAAAGCAAGCGTGTCGAGGTCCATTGCGCATCGCCAACGTGACGATCGGTGCCCTGAAGTTTGTTAAAATCGCGTACAATCATCGGTATTACTCCGCTGCCAGTTTCATATTGCCCGTCACATCGCGGGTCGCTTGAAGGAGGATATCAAACCCTTCGCGCATAACCTCTTCCGA
Source organism: Sulfitobacter maritimus (assembly GCF_013346665.1). Lineage (GTDB taxonomy): Bacteria > Pseudomonadota > Alphaproteobacteria > Rhodobacterales > Rhodobacteraceae > Sulfitobacter > Sulfitobacter maritimus. The sequence continues at coordinate 299,310 of NZ_JABVBB010000038.1, read as the reverse complement.
TGTGGTGAGCGGGGCAAGATATTTAACAATTTCATCATGTGCGCCCGATGTTTCGATCACGAGGCCCAATTCATAGGCACGCGCGCAGATCGCACCGGCCAGCTCGCCGGAGCCGACGTCGACACCCTGCATCAGGCCGCGGCCTTTCAGCGTGGCGCCCTCGACCAGATCGGCCACATCCTTAAGCGCTGTGGTCAGAACCACGGCTTTCTCGGCCAATGACTTTTCGAACTTGTCGTCGAACCAGAATTTCTCGATCGCAACGCGCGCGGTGACGAAGGCATGGGTGTTGCCACGGAAGGTGCCGTTGTGCTCGGCGGGCGACCAGATGTCATGCTCAGGCGCGATCAGCAGGGCCGCGAAGGGCAGGCCGAAACCGGAAAGCGATTTCGCTTGGGTGATCATGTCAGGCTTGATGCCGGAGGCTTCGAACGAGAAGAAGCTGCCCGAACGGCCACAGCCCGCCTGAATGTCGTCGATGATCAGCAATGCGCCATGCTTGCGGGCGATCTTTTCGATGCCCTGCATCCATGCGTCGGAAGCCGCGTTCAATCCGCCTTCGCCTTGGATCGGCTCAAAGATAAAGGCCGCAGGCGCGTCGATACCCGAGGACGGGTTCGACAGCATCGCGTCGATCATCTCCAGCGTGTCGACATTATCACCGAGCGATCCCTCGAAGGGCATATGCGTCACATCGGCCAGCGAGCCACCGCCCGCACCGCCGCGCTTGCCTTTGTTGCCGGTCAGCGCCAGCGCGCCCATGGTCATGCCGTGGAAGCCGTTGGTGAAGGAGATCACGTTCGTGCGGCCCGTCACCTTACGCGCCAGCTTGATCGCGGCTTCGACGGCATTGGTGCCGGTCGGGCCGGTCATCATCACCTTGTAATCCATGCCGCGCGGCTTGAGGATCTTCTCCTCATAGGCGCTCAGGAAGGCCGCCTTGGTCTCGCTGTGGAAGTCGAGGCCGTGGGCGATGCCATCAGCGGTGATATGCTCCACCAGCGCCTCTTTCATGTCGGCATCATTGTGGCCGTAGTTCAACGAGGAGCAGCCGGCGAGGAAGTCGATGTAGCGGTTGCCGTCTGCGTCGAACATCTCAGACCCGCTGGCGCGGGTGAAAACGGCGTTCATGCCACGGCAATAGGAGCGCGCTTCGCTCTCGCGGCGGGTAAAGATCGTTGTGTTCTGTGCCATGTCTTTAGGCATAGGAATTCCTTTCTCTTCTAGAGAGTCTGTCGTGTGAATTGTCAGCTGCGGATTACGCGGCGCGTTTGAGCGCAGCAGTCTCGGGCAGCGTGATCGTCACCATATGTTCGGTGTCATGCGCGCCCTCGAAATGGGCGTCTTTGGTAAAGTGGGGCGCATCGGAAAGATCGCCGCCGACGTGGTTCGCAAAGCTGCGGAACAGCCCCCAAGACGCGTCATTGTCGCGGGTGATTGTGGTTTTGAGGGTCTTGGCATCCTCGGTCTCATCCCGGTTCACCAGTTCCATCAGCATGGTTTTACCCAAGCCAAGGCCACGGGCCTTGGGGCTGACGGCGACTTGCCAGACAAAGAAAGCGTCTTGGGCAGGGATCATATGGCCGGAGATCCAGCCAACGATGTCACCGTCCAATTCAGCCACGACACAAGTGTCGCGGAAATGGTCGGCTTGGATCAGGTTCGCATAGAGCGAGTTCTCGTCGAGCGGCTTACAGTCGCGAATCAACCGCCAGATGGCGGCTCCGTCCTCGGCATTGGGCTTGCGCAGCTTGGGTGTGCGGGCTTTTTTCATGTCGAGTTCATTCTGCATCCGTTCGGGGCTCCCTGATTGTTTCGATAAGCTAAGTAAGGCATGCGCCGATATACTTCAACATTCAAAGCAAATTAACTCGAAATGCGCTTATAGCGTGGTTTGAGGGTCATAGAACTGTGCATATTTGTTTCGTTTTCCGAATGAGTTTTGAGGGTTTCGCTTAGCTATACTAAGCGATCAGGGCGGTTTTGACCGATTGCTGAGAATGGCTCCAATGTGCAATGATGCACCATGACGCAGAAACATCCCGACCGTGTCGACGAAAGTCTGATCGCCTTGCGCCGCATTTTGCGGGCCACCGAGCTTTATGCCCGCGATCTGGCGCAGGCGGCTGGGGTGACCCCGGCGCAGCTGCGCGTTTTGCAGATCGTGGGAGAGAAGAAAGACCCGACAGCCAAGACCCTCGCAACTCAGATGGGGGTGAGCCAAGCAACGGTGACCGCGCTGGTTGATAAGCTGGTGGCGCGGGGTTTGGTTACGCGGCTAACCTCGTCCCAAGATCGGCGGCAGACCAATATCACCCTGACCCATGAGGGCGAGGCGGTGCTTGAAGAAGCCCCTGATGCCTTGCAACAGCGCTATGTCCGCGCCTTTGCCGATCTGGCCGATTGGGAGCAGGCGCAGTTGGTGTCTTCGCTGGAGCGTGTGGCCGCGATGCTTAACGTCGATAGTCTGGATGCCGCGCCGGTCTTGGCGACGGGTGAATTGCGGACGAGTAAAAAGGGTTACTAGCGCTGCGCGGGGCTGCCCCTTGCGGCAAACCCTTTTGCAAATCGCGCCATTCCCTATATAGAGACCCATCCCTAGCCAGTGAGTCTTTGCAATGTCCGCTTCCGCGCCCATCACCCAAGACGTGATGACACTCCCCCGTAAGTTGCCCGAGGGGCCGATCAACCTTGTCGGTCTGACCCGTGACGCCATGCGCGATGCGCTGATTGCCAATGGCACGCCAGAGAAGCAGGCGAAGATGCGGGTGGGGCAGATTTGGCAGTGGATTTACCAGTGGGGCGTGCGCGACTTTGATGCGATGACCAACCTCGCCAAAGCCTACCGCGCTGAATTGGCAGAGAAATTTGTGATCGAAGTGCCAGAGGTCGTGACCCGCAAGGTCAGCGAAGATGGCACGCGTAAGTACCTCGTGCGCATCGCGGGCGGCCATGAGGTTGAGGTCGTCTATATCCCCGAAGAGGGGCGTGGCACGCTCTGTGTCTCCAGCCAAGTCGGCTGCACGCTGACCTGTTCCTTCTGCCATACCGGCACGCAGAAACTGGTGCGCAACCTCACCGCCGGAGAGATCATCGGTCAGGTCATGGTGGCGCGGGACGATCTGGGCGAATGGCCCGAAATCGGCGCGCCCAAGGACGAAACGCGGCTTTTGAGCAATATCGTGCTGATGGGCATGGGCGAGCCGCTGTATAATTTTGAGAACGTGCGCGACGCGATGAAGATCGCGATGGATGCCGAAGGTATCCAACTGTCGCGTCGTCGGATTACGCTATCGACTTCGGGCGTGGTGCCGGAAATCCACCGCACCGCCGCCGAAATCGGCTGTCAGTTGGCCGTTTCTTTCCATGCCACCACCGACGAGGTGCGCAACAAGCTGGTGCCAATCAACAAGCGTTGGAACATCGAAGCGTTGCTGGACGCGCTGAAGGCCTATCCCAAGGTCAGCAACTCCGAGCGGATCACCTTTGAATATGTGATGTTGAAGGATGTGAACGACAGCGACGAAGACGCGCATCGTTTGGTCAAACTGATCGAAGGCATCCCGGCCAAGATCAACCTGATCCCCTTCAACGAATGGCCCGGTTCGCCCTATGAGCGGTCGTCCAACAACCGCATCCGCGCCTTTGCCGATATCATCTACAAGGCCGGCTATGCCTCTCCGATCCGCACGCCGCGTGGCGAAGACATCATGGCCGCCTGCGGTCAGTTGAAATCGGCCACGGAACGCGCCCGCAAGTCGCGCAAGCAGATCGAAGCCGAAGCCGGGATGGGCGGCTAAGCCAACCCGGCGCGGCTGCGTGCCAGTGCCTCGACGGTAACTCCCTCGGCGGCAATGTCGCCGGGGATGTCTTCGCCCCGCAGCAAAGCAGCGGCGGTTCGGGCGAGCGCTGGCGCGGTTTGGATGCCATAGCCGCCTTGCCCGGCGAGCCAGAAGAATCCCTCCCCCTCTGGATCATACCCCGCCGCCGGGTCGCCATCCGGCACAAAGCTGCGCAACCCGGCCCAGCGGCTTTCGATCCGCCTAAGGTTGATGTTGAAGGCGGTTTCGATCCGGTCGATACAAATCGCCACGTCCAACTCCTCCGGCTGTGCATCGCAGGGCGGGGAGGGGGTGGCGTCTGCCGGTGAGATCAGCAGCTTCCCCGCGTCAGCCTTGAGATAAAACTGCTCGTCGATGTCCACCACCATCGGCCAGCGGTCCGGTACCATGCCGTCAGGCGGAGCCACGGTCAGCGCGGTGCGGCGTTTGGGGGTGAGGCCAACAGGCGTAAGACCGGCGAGCTTTGCGATCACATCCGCCCAAGCGCCTGCCGCATTGACGATGACCGGCGCGTGGAACTGGCCCTGCGGGGTCTCGACCTGCCAATCGCCCGCTTTGCGCAGCGACAGCACCTCGGCCTTGGTTTGCAAAACCCCACCCGCCGCGCGGAAGGTTTTGAGGTAATGCTGATGCAGCCCGTTTACATCAATATCCGCTGCCGATGCATCGCGCAGGCCGCCGGTGGCATAGCCCTTGCGCAGCAGCGGCACGAGGGTTTCAATCTCTGCCCCCGTCAGCGGGGTGACATGGGCGCCGAGTTCCTCGGCCGTGCGCCTAAGCGATGTTTGTTGATCCTGCCGCGCAAGAAACACCGCACCGCGGGGTTCCAGCAGCGGATGATCCAAATAGGGGCTGGCGGGGTCGTTAAAAAAGGCGGCAGAAGCGCGGGAGAGGGCGCGGATCACCTTCGGCCCATAGGCCACTGTGAACAGCGCAGCAGAACGGCCCGTGGTGTGATAGCCCGGCTGGCTTTCGCGCTCCAGCAGCAGCACCCGGCGGTCTGTGGACAGTTCAGCCGCGACGGAAGCACCCGCGATGCCCGCACCGATGACAATGCAATCGAAATTGGTGGAGTTGTTCATAACCGGCCCCCTTTGCGCGGAAGCTAGCACCGCCTGCCGCCGTGCAAAAGGGCCGAACCGCAGGCTGTCCCGGCGCCCGAAGCCATCCGGCGAAACCCGCCAGAGTGTTGCAATTGCGTGAAGTTTTTCCGCCGCGCCGCAAACCCGTTGACCAAATGCCCCCGCCCGACGCAATCTATTGCAAAGGGGCGCTCAGCCAAGCGGTTTGATTGCTCCTGCCAACAGGAGTGCTGCCCCATGTCCCATCTGCCCCTCACCAAAACCCTTCCTGCCCTGACGCTGGCCTTTGGCCTTATGGCTTCCGCCTCTGCCGCGGCCGAACTTGTCGTTGGCATGCAGCAGGAGCCGACCTCGCTTGACCCGACAGCAGATGCGACGGCTTCCATCGACAGTATGATGACGCAAAACGTCTTTGAATCGCTGACCACTGTGGCCGAGAATGGCGAAGTGCAGCCCAACCTCGCGACCAGTTGGGAGGTATCCGAAGATGGGCTGACCTATACGTTCCATCTGGCCGAGGGCGTGACCTTTCACGATGGCAGCGTGTTGGATGCGGAGGATGTAATCTTCTCCTTCGACCGTGCCATGGCCGAGGAGAGCGTGAATCCCTCCAAGGATATATTCGAGCCCATCGAGAGCGTCAAAGCGGTGGACCCACAAACGGTTGAGATCACGCTTTCGGGCAAGGATGCCTTCTTTCTCTTCAACATGGGGCAGGGCGATAGCGCCATCGTCGCTTCTGAGAGTGCCGACACCAACAACGCCAATCCCATCGGCTCCGGCCCCTTTAAGTTTGACAGTTGGACACGGGGCGACCGTCTGACCTTGGTCAAGAACCCCGATCACCGCGATGCCGCTGAGGTGGCGCTGGACAAGGTGGTCTTCCGCTTCATCTCTGATCCCGCTGCCGCGACGGCGGCTATGATGGCCGAAGAGCTTGACGCCTTCCCCGGTTTCCCCGCGCCGGAACTGCTGCCGCAGTTCGAAGCCGACCCGCGCTTCCGCGTGAATGTCGGCTCGACCGAAGGCGAAGTGATCCTCGCCATGAACAACGCCAAGCCGCCCTTTGACAACGTCGAGGTGCGTCGCGCTGTGGCCACGGCCATTGACCGCGATGAGATCATCGAAGGCGCGATGTATGGCCAAGCCGTGCCGATCGGCAGCTTCTACCCGCCCCACGGCACCGCCTATGTCGACCTGACCGAAGCCTATCCGCACGACAGCGAGAAGGCCAAAACGATGTTCGAGGAAGCGGGCGTGGCTGGCGAAACGATGACCCTGCGCGTGCCGCCCTTCCCCTATGCCACCCGTTCCGCTGAGATCATCCAGAACCAGCTTTCAGAGGCCGGGATTGATGCCAAGGTCGAGAATGTCGAATGGGGCTTCTGGATCGATGAGGTCTATAAGAAGAAGAACTACGACATGACGATCATCGCCCATACCAGCCCTAACGATATGGGCAATTTCGCGCGTGGGCCGGATTACTTTTACGGCTATGACAATGCCGAAATGACCGCTCTTTGGGAGCAGATCACGACAGAGGTCGACCCGGCCAAGCGCGACGAACTGCTCAAACAGGGTCAGCAGATGCTGTCAGATCAATCGGTCCATGCCTTCCTGTTCCAATTGCCGCTGCTGGGAGTGTTCCGCGAGGGGGTTGAGGGCTATTGGTCCTCTTCGCCGGTGCTCTACATGCCGCTCAAGGGCGTAAGCGTCGCAAACTGACCTAAACCGGCTGCGGTGTTACGCGCGCCGCAGCCATTGGACCTGACCCCGTGGCCTATTTCCTCTTCCGCCGCACGCTTGGTTTCGTGCTGACCCTGCTGGCCGTGTCTGTCGTGGTCTTTGCTGTGATGAACGTGCTGCCGGGCGATCCAGCGCTGACGATCCTCGGAATGGATGCCTCCGACGATGCGCTGGCTGCCTTGCGGGAGCAACTGGGGCTGAACGCGCCGCTGGTGACGCGCTATTTTTCATGGGTCTGGAATGCCCTGCAAGGAGATTTCGGCCTAAGCCATTCCTTTCGCGTGCCGGTGTCTGAACTGATCGCCGAACGGCTGCCGATGACCATTTCGCTCGCTGTTGCGGGGATGTTGGTGACACTGGTGCTGGCGCTGAGCCTTGGTATCACCGCCGCCGCACAACATCGGCGGGCGGGCGATTGGGGGGTGATGTTTCTCAGCCAATTGGGCATTGCCGTCCCGGCCTTTTGGCTTTCGATCCTGCTGGTGATGCTCTTTGCCGTCAAACTGCGTTGGCTGCCGCCGGGGGGCTTTGCGGGCTGGTCTGATCCTGTCGCGGCGATCCGGTCCCTCATCCTGCCCACGGTGGCGCTGGCGCTGGTGCAATCGGCGGTGCTGGCGCGGGTCACGCGGTCTTCAGCGTTGGAGGTCATGCGCCAGGATTTTGTGCGTACCGCGCGGGCCAGCGGCTTGTCGCAGCGGCGTGTGCTGTGGCGACATGTGCTGCCGAATGCGCTGGTGCCGATTGTGACCATTGTCGGGATGCAATTCGCGGCGCTGGTGACGGGGACCATCGTGATCGAGAATGTGTTTTACCTGCCGGGCCTTGGACGGCTGATCTTTCAGTCTATCGCGAACCGCGATTTGCCCACCGTCCAAGCGCTGGTGATGCTCTTCGCCGCCATCGTGGTGACAGCGAACTTCGTGGTCGATCTGCTCTATGTCGTGATCGACCCCCGGCTAAAGGCGCGGACATGAGGCGGCTTCCGGCAAATTTCCTGCTCGGTGCAGTGCTGGTCAGTCTTGTGGTGGGCATCGCGGCCCTGTCGCTTGTTTGGACGCCCCATGATCCGCAAACCATGTCGATCCCGACCAAATTCGCGTCGCCTTCGGCGATCCATTGGCTTGGCACCGACCAGTTAGGCCGCGATGTGGTGGCGCAGCTTATGGCAGCTGCGCGTAATTCGATGACCGTGGCGCTGGTGGCGGTGCTCTTGGGCGGCAGCATCGGCGTGGCGCTAGGACTACTCGCTTCGGCCTTGGGCGGTTGGGTTGAGGACGGGGTGATGCGGCTGGCGGATCTCGGCTTTGCTTTCCCCGCGCTCTTGTTCGCGATCATGTTGGCGGCGGTCTTTGGCCCGTCGCTGACCAATGCAGTCTTGGCGATTTCCTTTATCAACATCCCGATTTTCGCCCGCGTCACCCGCGCTTCGGCCAACCAAATTTGGACCCGCGATTATGTCGCCGCCGCCCGCGCCGCGGGGCGCGGGCGCTTTGCGATCAGCCGCGACCATATCCTGCCGAATATCGCCGCCGCGATCATTGTGCAGGCGACGATTGAATTTGCCGTCGCGATCTTGGCCGAAGCGGCGCTGAGCTACCTCGGCCTCGGCGCGCAGCCGCCTGCGTCAAGCTGGGGACGAATGCTGTCGGAGGCGCAGACGTTGATGTATCTTGCCCCGCAACTGGCGATCTATCCCGGCCTGTGTATCGTCACGGCAGTGCTTGGGTTCGGGCTGCTCGGCGACGGGCTGCGTGACATCACCGACCCAAGATTGGCGCGGGCGCGATGATTGAGCTTGCCAATCTCTCGGCCCATTTCGGCGATGCTGCGGCCCTGCGGGATGTCACTCTGACCATCCAGCGCGGGGATCAACTGGGCATCGTCGGGGAAAGCGGCTCTGGCAAGACGTTGCTGGCGCTCTGTCTGATGGGCATGGCCTCCGACAGCGCGCATCTGACCGGGCGGCTGAGCATTGACGGGCGCGACATGGCCCGCGCGTCCGAGCGCGACTGGCAGCAACTGCGTAGTCGCCGGGTAGCGATGGTGTTTCAAGAACCGATGGCGGCGCTGAACCCATTGCGGCGGGTGGGCGATACGGTGATGGAGCCGATGCTGCTGCACGAGGGGCTCAGCCGTGGCGAGGCGAGGAAGCGAGCGCTGAGTCTCTTTGAAGAGGTGGGCATCCCAAACCCCGACCAACGCCTGCGCCAGTTCCCGCATGAGATGTCGGGCGGGCAGCGCCAGCGGGTGCTGATCGCGCTCGCCTTGGCCTGCAACCCCGCCCTGCTGATCGCGGATGAGCCGACCACGGCGCTGGATGCCAATGTGGCGTTGCGGATCACCGATCTGCTGCAAAGGCTGGCGCGAGAGCGGGAGATGGCGCTGGTTTTCATCAGCCATGACCTTGCTGCCGTGGCGCGGGCGACCGACGACATTGTGGTCATGTATGCGGGCGACATGGTAGAGCGCGGCCCGACGGCAGAGGTGCTGAACGCGCCTGCGCACCCCTACACCAAGGGGCTGTTGGGCGCGCGACCCGATCCGGGCGTGGCGGTGCGGGATGTAAAGGGGAAACGGCGCAGGTTGCCCACCATTCCGGGCGCCGTCCCGCCACTACATGCGCTGCCGCAAGGCTGCCGTTTTTCAGGGCGTTGCCCGGTCGAGTTGCCCTGTTGTGCGGCTCAGCGGCCTGTCTTTTCGCAGACTGATCAAGCCCGCGGTGCCGCCTGTCATCTGCTGACGGAGCGCCGCGATGACTGACGCGCCGCTCTTGGAGGTCCGCAACCTGACCCGCCGCTACAAGCTGCCGCGTCAAAGCCTGTTGCGCGCGCCGCCGGTGTTGACTGCGTTGGAGGGGGCTGCATTTTCGCTGTGTGCGGGAGAGACCTTGGGCGTGGTCGGCGAAAGTGGTTCGGGCAAATCGACCTTGGCGCGGCTTATCATGGCCTTTGAACGTCCGGACGAGGGCGAAGTGTTGTTTCAGAGGCGCGATCTCCACGGCTTGTCTTCGGGGGAATTGCGCCGACTGCGGCGTGGCTTTCAGATGGTGTTTCAAGACCCATTCGGCTCGCTCAACCCGCGCAGGCGGATTGGCTGGTCGATTGCAGAGCCGCTGCGCGCCAGTGGAGAAACCGAGCATCTTGGCTACCGCGTCGCCGAAGCGCTGACACAGGTCGGGCTACATTCCGCCGATGCTGGCAAATATCCGCATGAGTTCTCGGGCGGGCAGCGCCAGCGCATTGCCATTGCCCGCGCCATTATTACCCGCCCCGCGCTGCTGGTCGCGGATGAGGCGGTCTCGGCGCTGGATGTCTCGATACAGGCGCAAATCCTTAACCTTTTGATGGACCTGCAAGATGATTTGGGGCTTGGCATGGTCTTTATCAGCCATGACCTTGCGGTGGTGGGGTCGGTCTGTGACCGGGTGCTGGTGCTTCAGCACGGCAAAACGCTGGAGAGTGGTGCCGCCTTAGACGTGTTGCGCGCACCTAAGCACCCTTATACGAAAACCCTGCTGAAAGCCGCAGGAGTACGCCCATGACCCGCTTTGTCCATCTGACCGACCTGCATATCTCGCACCCCGATCTGAACGACCCGCATCTGCAAAGCGACACGCCCGCCACGCTGCGTCATGTGGTGGAGGTGATCAACGCGATGGAACCTCAGCCTGATTTCGTAGTTGCCAGTGGCGATCTGACCAATCAGGGCGACCGGGAAAGCTATGAGTTGGTGCGCGATATTCTTGCGCCACTGCAGGCGCCCTTGGTGATGGCGCTGGGCAATCACGACAAACGCACAGGGTTCAATGCGGTCTTTGCGCCCGGACTGGCAGATGCGCCTTATTTCCACGACGCGCCCTATGGAGGGCTGCATGTCATCACCCTCGACAGCAGCGTGCCGGGCAAGGTCGCCGGGGCTTTGAACGATGCGCAGTTCGCGTTTCTAGAGGCCGCCTTGGCGCGTCACTCTGAATTGGCGAAGCTCTTGGTCATCCACCACCCGCCGCGCCTTGACGCAGAGGCGTTGGCCTGGGGCAGTCTGGATACAGCGAGCACGGAGCGCTTGGCGGAGATGCTGAGTGGGCAGCGGGTTGCCGGAATCCTATCGGGTCATGTGCATGTGAACCGGGTGAGCCACTGGCACGGCATTCCGGTTGTGATCTCAAACGGGCTGCATTCCACCGTCGATCTGACCGAAACGCGCGATTTGCGTGTGGTCGAAGGGACTGGATTCGGGCTCTGTGAATGGCGTGAGAGCGGGTTGAGCGTTTCTTTTGCACCGCTCACGCCAGTAGCACGTGAACTGACGCGGATTGATCGGGCGCGCTTAAAGTCATTTGATTAGAATGGCATGTAGGGATTTCCCGCGTTGGCTTCTGAGCCGAGCGCGAGACCGCAAAAAAAATTATTGTTGACCCTCAACCTTTTTAATTTCACACAGCGATACATGAAAAGGCTATACCCGGTGTCAAATCGGGTCGCTGTTCACGGGGAGGGTGAATTTGCCAACTGCCAATGGCGATAGTGTTTCCACACTCGGTGCGCGTATGCGCAAGCAACGGCATCGTTTGTCCCTGACCTTACAGCAGTTGGGCGAAGCCTCTGGCGTGTCGGTCGGCTATCTTAGCCAAGTTGAGCGCGGTCGCGCGACACCATCGCTCGGCACCCTGTCGCAGATCGCAGTCGCCTTGCAGGTTGATGTCAGCTTTTTCATCCATACCCCCAAGACCCAAGACAGTCTGACCCGCGCGGATGAGCGTCCGCGCTTTGCCGTTTCAGGGTCGTCCATCGAATATGAGAAGATTGGCGCGGATTTTCCCGGCCATGAACTGTCGTCCTACATCATGAATGTACCGCCGGGCTATGCCTCGGAAGAGGTCGTGCATGAGGGCGAAGAGGTCATTTATATTCTTGAGGGTGAGATTGTGCAGGTCGTTGATGGGGGCGAGCATATCATGCGCCCCGGTGACAGCTTGCATTACCTCGGCAGCAGCCCGCATTCTTGGTCCAACAAGACAGACAGGCCTGCGCGGATGCTCTGGGTTGGGCGGATGCAGTACGATCTGGCCGCTGGCGCAAATAGAATACGTCCGAATGAGGGGGCTATTGCTACCGCATTCGCGTCGTCTCGCCCGTAAGGGCGTATCACCTGCGGCGGATACCCCGCTGCCAAAAAACAAACCAATCAGGAGAGAGAAAATTATGTCTTTTACAACGAAATTGGCCGCTGGCGCCATGTTGATGGCACTGGGTGCCACAGCAGCCTCGGCCCAGTCGCTGGTCTATTGCTCCGAAGGCTCGCCCGAGGGTTTTGATCCCGCGCTCTACACCGCCGGCACCACCTTCGATGCCTCCAGCCACCCGATCTACAACCGTCTGGCCGAGTTCAAAGTCGGCACGACCGAAGTCGTCCCCGGTCTCGCTGAAAGCTGGGAAGTCAGCGAAGACGGCAAGAAGGTTACCTTCAAGCTGCGTCAGGGCGTGAAATTCCACTCTAATGACCAGTTCACACCGACACGCGATTTCAACGCCGACGACGTGATCTTCAGCTTTGACCGTCAGGGCAACGAAGAGAACCCCTACAACAAGGTTTCCGGCGGCACATGGGAATACTTCGGTGCCATGTCGATGCCCGATCTCGTTGAAAGCATCGAAAAGGTCGACGATTACACTGTCGTCTTTAACCTGACCCGCCCCGAAGCGCCCTTCATCGCCAATATGGCCATGGATTTCGCCTCAATCGTGTCGAAAGAATATGCCGACGCAATGCTGGAAGCTGGCACACCTGAAATGGTGAACCAAGCGCCCATCGGCACCGGCCCGTTCAAGTTCCAAGCCTATCAGAAAGACGCGGTCATCCGTTACCTGCGTAACGACGAGTACTGGGGCGACCCGGCCAAGGTTGAAAGCCTGATCTTCGCGATCACGCCCGACGCCTCCGTGCGCTACCAAAAGGTGCAGGCGGGTGAGTGCCATGTCATGGCCTATCCGAACCCGGCCGATGTGCAGGCGATGAAAGACGCCGAAGACATCGTGGTGATGGAGCAAGAGGGCCTGAACGTGGGCTATCTGGCCTATAACACGCAGGTCGCGCCCTTCGACAACGCCAAGGTCCGCAAGGCGCTGAACATGGCGATCGACAAACAGGCGATCATCGACGTGGTGTTCCAAGGGTCCGGCGAAATCGCCAAGAACCCGCTGCCGCCGACCATGTGGTCCTACAACGACGCGATCGAAGACGACAACTACGATCCAGAAGCCGCCAAGGCGATGCTGGAAGAAGAAGGCGTCAGCGATCTGTCCATGAAGATCTGGGCGATGCCGGTTCAGCGTCCCTACAACCCCAACGCCCGCCGCATGGCGGAACTGATGCAAGAAGACTTCTCCAAAGTCGGCGTCGATGTTGAAATCGTCTCCTACGAATGGGGTGAGTATCTTGAGCGCTCCAAAGCCAAAGACCGTGACGGTGCCGTGCTGCTGGGTTGGACTGGTGACAACGGTGACCCAGACAACTTCCTCGCGGTTCTGCTGGGCTGTGACGGTGTCGAGAAATCCAACCGCGCCCAGTGGTGCAACGAGGAATTCGACGCGCTGATCCAGAAAGCCAAGGTTCTGCCGACCCAAGAAGAGCGCGAGCCGCTCTACAAGGAAGCGCAGGAAATCTTCAAGGACCAAGCGCCTTGGGCCACCATCGCGCATTCGGTTGTCTACATGACCATGCGCCCCGAAGTTGAAAACTATGTCGTACACCCGCTGGGTGGCCACATCTTCAACCAAGTTGGCCTGAAGCAGTAACCCTGCCTCTTTTGACAAAGGGGGCGGCATGACGTGCCGTCCCCATCTTTTTTCCACCTCCGAACGCCGGGAACCCCTCCATTGTCCAATTCACTGAACGACCGCCTGAAAACCTATGCAGATATTGCCACCGAGCTTGGTGCTGATGCTGTGGCGCTGGTGCCCGGCCCAAATTTCACCCGCGCTGTCGAACATGCTTTCATGAGCCACGAGCGCCCCTTTGTGTTGGTGATCCCCGCCCGTGGCCCTGCTGCCGCCTTGGTGCCGAACCTTGAATTGGGCAGCTGGGATTTGGTCGGCTTTGACGGGGCCGTTTTCGACTGGCGCGACCAGACTGGCTATGACGAGGCTTTCGCCGCGATGATGCAGCATTTGGGCATCACTTCGCTGGCTGTTGAGGGCCAAGTCATGCGGGTTTTCGTGCATCACGCGCTGAAGAAGGCGCAGCCTGATTTGAAGATCATCGACGCCGAGCGCGAGATTTCCGCGCCGCGCATGATCAAGACCGAGGCCGAGCTTGCCGTCATGCAAGAGGCGATCGACATTTCCGAACGCGCCCTGCGTGCCACGCTGGACTCTGTGAAGCTCGGCCAGACCGAGAAAGAGATCGAGCAGAAGCTGGTGCAGATGCTGTTCGCCGAAGGCGCGGATGATCTGGCCTTTGCCCCCATCGTTGCTGCGGGCGACGGCTCTGCCCGGCCCCATGCCAAGGCGCGTAGCGACTACCACGTGAAAGCAGGCGATGCGCTGCTCTTTGATTTTGGCGCCCGCAAGAACGGTTTCGCCGCCGATATCACCCGCACCGTCTTCCTCAGCCATGTCAGCGATGAGGGGCGCGAGGTCTACGACACTGTGCTGCGTGCCAACCTCGCTGGGCTGGAGGCCACCCGCGCCGGCGTCACCGCGCATGAGATCGACGACGTGGTGACCGGCGTGCTCGAAGCCTCTCCTTTCGCGGATCGCATCCGTACCAAGACCGGCCACGGTCTGGGCCGCGATGTGCATGAAGCGCCTTACATTATGCGTGGAAACCACATGAGTTTACCCGCCGGAACCGTGTACACCAACGAACCCGGACTTTATGAGATCGGCAACTTTGGGGTGCGCATCGAAGATGACGTGCTGATCACCGAAGATGGCTACAAAACCCTGACCAACTTTCCGAAGGAACTGATGGTGCTCCCGTGCTGAAATATGTCCTGTCGCGGCTCGCGACCTTCATCCCGACCTTTATCGGCGTCACGCTGATTTCATTCGCCTTTATTCGCGTGCTGCCGGGCGACCCGATCGTCGTCATGGCCGGCGAGCGTGGCATCACCGAAGAACGCTATGCCCAGCTTCAGCAACAGTTCGGCTTTGACCGTCCGATCTATGTGCAGTTCTGGGACTACTTTACCGGGGTGCTTCAGGGCGATCTGGGCAATTCCTTTGTCACCAAGAAACCGGTCTGGGACGAGTTCTTCTCGCTCTTCCCCGCCACGCTGGAACTGTCGATCTGCGCGATGATCTTTGCGGTGGCCTTGGGCCTGCCCGCGGGGGTGATTGCTGCCGTGAACCGGGGCAAGTTCTTTGACCGGGCGCTGATGTCCACCGCTTTGGTGGGCTATTCAATGCCGATCTTCTGGTGGGCGCTGCTCTTGATCATCGTCTTTTCCGGCAACCTTGGCTGGACGCCCGTCTCGGGGCGGATTGATCTGCTCTATTACTTCCCCAATGCCACCGGCTTCATGCTGATCGACAGTCTCGCCTCCGGGCAGGACGGCGCCTTCCTCTCGGCTCTGCGGCACCTTTTGTTGCCGACCATTGTGCTGGGGACCATTCCGCTGGCGGTGATCGCGCGCCAGACCCGCTCGGCCATGCTGGAAGTCTTGGGCGAGGACTACATTCGTACTGCCCGCGCGAAGGGCATGTCCTCGGGCCGGATCAACGGCATCCACGCCCTGCGCAACGCGCTTATCCCCGTCATCACCGTGATCGGCCTCTCGGTTGGCACACTGCTGGCGGGCGCCATTCTGACCGAGACGATCTTTAGCTGGCCAGGCATCGGCAAGTGGATGGTCGACAGCATCTTCCGCCGTGACTACCCGGTGGTTCAGGGTGGTCTCTTGCTCATCGCCGTCATGGTCATGGTCGTGAACCTTACCGTCGACATGCTCTACGGCATCATCAACCCCAAAATCAGGAAACGCTAATGGACGACGCACTCTCTGCCGAAGCCGAAATGGTGCACGACCGCCCCGGACGTTTGCGCGAATTCTGGTTCTATTTCCGCGAAAACCGCGGCGCCGTGATTGGTCTCTGGATCTTTGCTGTCTTCGCCTTTCTGGCAATCTTTGGCCCCTGGATCGCGCCGCATGACGCCACCCAACAGTTCCGCGCTGCGACCCTGCAGCCGCCGGTCTGGCAGGAGGGCGGCACTTGGAGCCACATCCTCGGCACCGATCCCTTGGGCCGTGACATGCTTTCGCGCCTGATCGTCGGTGCGCGCTACTCCTTCTTTGTTGGTATCGTCGTGGTGTCCATCGCCGCCTCTGGCGGGATCATCGTCGGCCTGATTTCAGGCTTCGCGCCCAAGTGGCTCGACACGATCATCATGCGGATTATGGACATCATCCTTGCCTTCCCCTCGCTGTTGCTGGCGTTGGTGCTGGTGGCGATCCTTGGGCCAAGCCTCACCAATGCGATGATCGCCATCGCCATCGTGCTTCAGCCGCATTACGTCCGTCTGACACGTGCGAGCGTGATTTCCGAGCGGCAGAAAGACTATGTCACCTCGGCCCGCGTTGTCGGTGCTGGCACACTGCGCTTGATGGTCGTGACCGTGCTGCCGAACTGCCTTGCACCGATCATCGTGCAGGCGGCGCTGTCCTTTTCCACCGCCATCCTTGATGCGGCGGCACTGGGCTTCCTCGGCATGGGCGCGCAGCCGCCTACACCGGAATGGGGCACCATGCTGGCCGAAGCGCGTGAGTTCATTCTACGCGCATGGTGGGTCGTGACCTTCCCCGGTCTTGCGATCCTCGTCACCGTGCTGGCGATTAACCTGATGGGGGACGGTCTGCGCGACGCCCTCGATCCGAAACTGAAGCGGAGCTGATTGATGTCTCTATTGCGTATCCGCAACCTCTCGGTCGACTTCGCCACCGCCTCGGGCAAGTTCCGCGCGGTGGATTCGGTTGACCAAGACGTCGACACCGGCGAAATCCTCGCCATTGTCGGCGAAAGTGGCTCCGGTAAATCGGTATCGATGTTGGCGCTGATGGGCCTGCTGCCTTGGACCGCCACCGTCACCGCCGATGAGCTGACCTTTGATGGCCATGACCTGCTGACCATGGACAAACGTGCCCGGCGCAAGATCGTCGGCAATGATCTAGCGATGATCTTCCAAGAGCCGATGTCCTCGCTCAACCCCTGTTTCCCGGTGGGCTGGCAGATCAAGGAATCGCTGCGCTTTCACCTCGGCATGAACCGGGCCGAGCGGCACAAGCGGGCGATTGAACTCTTTGAGCAGGTGGGCATCCCTGACCCGGAAAAGCGCCTCTCGGTCTTCCCGCATCAGATGTCGGGCGGGATGAACCAGCGCGTGATGATCGCCATGGCGATTGCCTGCAAGCCGAAGCTGCTGATCGCGGACGAGCCGACCACTGCGCTCGACGTGACCATTCAGGCGCAGATCCTCGATCTGCTGACCTCGCTGCGTGATGAGACGGGCATGGGGCTGGTGCTGATCACCCATGACATGGGCGTGGTGGCCGAAACCGCCGAGCGCGTCTCGGTGCAATATGCGGGTCAGAAGATCGAAGAGCAGCAGGTGCTGCCGCTGTTCCGCAGCCCGCACCATCCCTATACGGCGGCGTTGTTGGACGCGCTGCCGGAACGCGCCACCGAAAAGCGTCTGCCGACGATCCCCGGCGTGGTGCCGGGCCAGTTCGACCGGCCCGCCGGGTGCCTGTTCTCGCCGCGTTGCAAGTTCGCCAACGACAAATGCCGCGCCGAGAACCCGCCGCCCTTGGGCGAAGACCTTGGCAAGGCCCGCTGTTTCTATCCGCTCAACACCGATGAAAGGGTCGCGTCATGACTGCCCCCGTAATGACCGCCGACGCGCTGCAGCGTCACTATCAGGTTGGTGGCGGCTTCCTGCGCAAGACCCAGACGCTCAAGGCCGTTGCCGGTCTGGACTTTGAATTGCACCCCGGCAAGACGTTGGCCGTGGTGGGCGAAAGCGGCTGCGGCAAGTCCACGCTGGCGCGTATGGTCACGATGATCGAAGAGCCGACCTCCGGGTCGCTCACGCTCGACGGCAAGCCGGTCCGGCCCGAAGATTGGGCCGACCTGCGCCAGCATGTGCAGATCGTGTTCCAAGACCCCTATGGCTCGCTTAACCCGCGCCAGCAGATCGGAACGATCCTGCAAGAGCCGCTGGTCATTAACCGCAAGGATATGTCCAAGAAAGAGCGCGAGGAGAAGGCGCGCGAGATGTTGCGCCTTGTCGGTCTGCGGCCCGAGCATTACGACCGCTACCCGCATATGTTCTCGGGCGGTCAACGCCAGCGGATCGCGGTGGCCCGGGCGCTGATGCTCGACCCCAAGGTGCTGGTGCTGGACGAGCCGGTCTCGGCCTTGGACCTGTCGATCCAGTCGGCGATCCTGAACCTCTTGGTCGATCTGCAGGAGAAGATGGATCTGGCTTATCTCTTCATCAGCCATGACCTGTCGGTCGTGCGTCACGTCGCCGATGACGTGATCGTCATGTACCTCGGCCGCGCGGTCGAGAAGGGGCCGAAGGACGAGGTTTTCGACAACCCGCGCCATCCCTATACGGCAGCCCTTCTGTCGGCCACGCCGCGGGCCGACCCCGAGGGCGGCAAGGAGCGGATCAAGCTGCAGGGCGAGTTGCCCTCGCCGCTGGCGATCCCCGAGGGCTGCCCCTTCGCGCCGCGCTGTTGGAAAGTGCAGGATGTTTGCCGCAAGGAGCGCCCCCCGTTGGAGGGCGCACCGCATCCGGCGGCTTGCTACTTCCCCGTCGACGAATGAGGCGGGCGCGGGTGGCTCAGACCACCTGCGCCACCACGCCGATGCAATCGCCCATCTTGACCAGCCCCGGCACATGCCGGGCGGTCAGGATGCCGCCGAGTTGCGCATGGGCCGTGATCGCGGGCTGACCGCTGCGGTCGCTGGGCCAGAGCCGGGCGATGGGCTGGCCTTCGGTCACTTCATCCCCCAGATCGACCAGCGGCTCCAGCAGGGCCGTGGTCTCGCTAAAGGTGAAGCAGCGCCCGTCGGGCATGTCGAGCATCACGCTCTCCGCCACCTCCGGCTCCCCTTGCAGGATGCCCGCATGGATCAACAGATTACGCGCGCCCTTTCGGGCGACGGCGATGCTCTTGGCCGTCGACGTTCCGGCCCCGCCGAGTTCGGTGGTGACGAAAACCTTGCCCTGTTCCTCGACCTCGGTGTCGAACATGCCACGGTTGTCGATCTCTAGCATCTTCATGGAGTAAGGCGCGTTGAACGCCTCCATCGCGGCCATGCAGGCGGCCTCTTGTTTCTTGTCGGGCAGGATATGCGCGGCAGCGAAGGGCAGGAAATCCAGCGTGCGCCCGCCGGAGTGGTAATCCAGCACGATATCGGCCAGCGGCACCAGTTCGGTCGCGATGTAATGCGCGATCTTCTGGGTCACGGTGCCGCCGGGGCTGCCCGGAAAGCTACGGTTCATATTGCCGCCGTCAATGGGCGAACAGCGACGGCCTGCGGCAAAGGCGGGTTGGTTCATCATTGGCAGGATGATGACGCGGCCTGTGACCTCAGCCGGATCCAGCGTAGCGGCCAGTTCCTGCAAGGCAATAGGACCTTCGTATTCATCGCCGTGGTTGCCGCCTGTGAGCAGCGCCGTGGGGCCGTCGCTCCCCTTGATGACGGTGATGGGGATCATCACGGACCCCCAAGCGCTGTCGTCGCGGCTGTAGGGCAGGCGCAGAAAACCGTGATGTGTGCCGGGGGTGTCAAGCGGGATGGTCGGGGTGATGGGATTGCTGGTCATGCGGAAACAAACAACTTTCGCGGTGTGGTGCAGAAACATTCATGGCCGGTCTCGGTGATGCGGATCGGCTCGGTGATCTCAAGCCCGCCATCGTCGAGCCAGAGCGCGGGCATGAAGTGGAAGGTCATGCCGGGCTCTAGGATCGTCGTATCGCCCCGGCGGAAGGAGATCGTGCGCTCGCCCCAGTCCGGCGGGTAGCTGATGCCGATGGCATAGCCGCAGCGGCTGTCTTTCTCGAAACCCGCCTTGTTCAACGTGGCGTTGAAGGCATTGGCGATATCCTCGGCCTTGTTGCCGGGTTTGGCTTGCTCCAGCCCCGCGTCGATGGCATCCAGCACCGCGCTTTCCGCGTCGCGGTATTTCTGAGGCACATCCCCAAAGAACAATGTGCGCGACTGTGGACATTGGTAGCGCCGATGCGCACCTGCGATCTCAAAGAACGTTGCCTCATTCGGCTGCATGGGGCGGTCGTCCCATGTCAGATGCGGCGCGGTGGCGTCCATGCCAGAGGGGGCCATCGGCACAATCGCCGGATAGTCGCCCCAAAACCCATGGGCGCCGCGAATGCCGGTGGCGTAGATTTCGGCAACCAGATCGTTCTTACGCATCCCCGGCACGGCGACTTCGAGGATGCGGACGTGCATCTCTTCGACAATCCGCGCAGCCCGTTCCATATATTCGATCTCGCGCTCGGATTTCACCGCGCGTTCCCAGTTCACCAGCGCGGTGGCATCCATAAAGGTCGCCTTGGGCAGCTTGGTTTTCAGCGTGTCATGGGCGCGGGCGGAGTAATAGTAGTTGTCCATCTCCACGCCGATGCGGGCCTGCTCCAACCCCATTTCGCTTAGTAGGGCCGAGAGGTCTTCCATCGGGTGTTTCTCGGGGTTCTGGACGTAGCTGTCGTCATAGCCACGAATGCAGTCGTCCTCCATGAAAACCGTCCGGCGCGCGCCGAGCGCATCCATGCCACGGCCCCACCAGACCGGCTCGCCCTCATGGGTCAGGATCACCGCTTGGTAGACATAGAACGACCAGCCGTCATAGCCTGACAGCCAAGACATGTTCGACGGATCGCTGACGACGATGGCATCCATGTTGCGTGCGGCCATGGTCTTGCGCGTTCGGTCAATCCGGCGCTGGTACTCGCTGTTGGTAAAATTCGCCTCATACGTGGTCATAGGCCAGCCCCTTTCATGTCTGGTTGCCCGAATATTGCGATCCGGCCAGAGGGGCCGGGATCACGGAATGATGCCTTGTGCATGGGCGCTTGGCATGTCGCAGTCGAACAGACGGCCATAGCCATCGGGGCGGCCTGCAAGCCCGCCCATCCGGTGCAATGCCCAGCACAGCGCCTGGTTGGAGGTCACGACGGGCTTGCCCAGCCGTGCTTCGATCCGGTCGATCACGTCGACGCCGCGCAGGGAGGTGCAGGAGAGGAAAAATGCCTCTACTTCCGCGCCATCCAGCGCAGCGGCGCCGTTTATGATGCTTTCGTCGTCAATCCGCGCCATGTCGCGGTCGTCTTCCAGCGCGAAAGCGCCGTTGCGCATGACCTCTAGCCCTTGATCGTTGAAGTAGGTGGCCAGCGGCGCGGCGGTTTCGGGCAGGTAAGGGGTCAGCATCGCCACACGTTTCACGCCAAGCGCGGCAAAGCCTGCGATGGCGGCAGAGGCGGGGGTGATGACCGGCACGCCGGGCAGCCCTTCGCCAATCGCCTCACGCACCGCCGGATTGCCGATGGCGACCGAGGCGGAGGTGCAGCAAAAGGCCACGGCGGAAAGCGTTACGCCCGGTACCAACAGGCCGGCGGTGCGGGCCAGATCAGGGGTCATGGCGCGGAGACGTTCGGGGGTCGTGGGGTTCTCAAAGGCGATCCGGGCGGCGTGAACAGCGGCCTGCGCGGGGTCGATGAGCCGCGCCGCGTCACGCTCAAACGTCATGTCGGTGGAGAGCAGGATCGCGCCAAGGCGCACCGGATCATCCTCACGCAAACGGCAATCAAGCCTCTCGCTTCGCACAGGGGGTGTCACCTGAATATTCCTTTAACCTAGACGACAAGCACGGGGCATTTGGCCAGTCCTGTGACCTTGTGTGACACCGATCCCAGCAGATAGCTATCGCCTGTCGCTCCCAATCCGCGCGAGCCGATGACGATCAGATCGGCCTCGTGTTTCTTGGCAAATTCGGTCACCGCCCGCGCGGGCCGCCCCGAGCGGACAAAGGCGCGCACGTTCTCGACGCCCGCGTCTTTCAGCAGTTGTTTGCCGTGGTTGATGATCTCCGTCGCATGGGCCTGCATCGCATCGTCGATGCTCCCCGGATCGTTGACCCGGACCATCGACAGCGACGCCTCCAGCATCGAATGATGGCGGTAGACGGTAAGCAAGGTCACCTTAGCCCCGGTCAGCTTGGACAGTTCAGCCGCTTTCATCAGGGCGCGGTCGGCGTTCACTGAGCCGTCATAGGGGGCAAGGATATGGCTGAACATTGCGCTCTCCTGTTATTTCGCAAACGCCAGATCGCGCAGGAAGAGGGCGATCTGCGGGAAGAAGATCAGCGCGACCGAAACGCTGAGCAGCATCACGATAAAGGGCGGGGTGCCGCGGATCACTTCCATATAGGGGCGTTTGAACACGGCAATGGCGGTGAAAATATCACAGCCAAAGGGCGGCGTGGCCGAGCCGATGGCGACTTGCAGTGTGATCACCGTTCCGACCAGAACCGGGTCAAGGCCCACGGATTTCACCACCGGCGCAAAGATCGGCACGAAGACAAGGATCACCACAATCGGGTCCACGAACATACAGCCGATGAAAAAGGCGATGGAGATGACAAAGAGCACGCCAATCGGCCCCATGCTGTCGATGCCGATGCCTGACAGCACCGCCTGCGGAATCTGCGCAAAGGAGATCACCCAAGAAAAGGCAGCCCCGGCGGCGACGAGGATAAAGACCACCGCCGTGATCAGCCCGGTAGATTTGGCGGTTTCATAGATGCCCGCAAAGTCGATCTCGCGAAAGACAATCATCTCAAGGAAGATGGCATAGAGCACACAGGCCGCTGCCGCTTCAGTCGGAGAAAAGACGCCGCCGTAGATGCCGCCGATGATGATCGCTGGAAAACCCAGCGGCCAGAGCGCCTGACGCACCGCGCGGGCGCGTTCGCCCCAAGTGGCTTTTTCTTCTGTGGGGACGTTATGGCGATAGGCGTAGATCACCGAATAGATCGAGAAAAGCGCGAGGATTAAGAGCCCCGGCCCGATGCCCGCGATGAAAAGCTCGGCGATGGAGGTGTTGGAGACGACGCCGTAGATGATCATGCCAATCGAGGGCGGGATCAGGAAGGCGATGTCGGATGAGTTCACGATGAGCGCCAGCACGAAACTGTCTTTGTAGCCAGCCTTGAGCATGCGAGGCCGCAAAGGCGAACCTACCGCAACCACGGTGGCCTGCGTGGAGCCCGACACCGCGCCGAACATGGTGCAAGCCGCTGCGGTGGCCACCGCGAGGCCACCCTTCATATGGCCAACGAACGACATGACCATATCAATCAACCGCCCAGCCGATTGGCCGCGCGTCATAATATCGGCGGCAAAGATGAACATCGGCACCGCGATCAGCGAGGCTGGCCGGATGCCCGCCATCATCTGTTGCACCATCGTCTCTAGCTGGCCGAAGCCGCCGAACAGCGTATAAAAGCCGACGAAAGCGCCGACGATCAGCGGGATCATCATGGGAAAGCCCAAAAGCAGCAGGACGACCATGATGGAGAAAATGGTTAGGGCCATGGTTTAGACCTCCCGCTCGTTGTCGTCATAGCCTTCGAGCACACTGGTCGAGAGGTAAATGTCCGGCTCAATAATGTTTTTGATCGCGGTCAGCAGATATTGCAGCCCGGTCATAAAGAACCCGAAAGGCACCCAGACAAGGGTCCACCAGACCGGCAGTTGCAAAGCAGGCAGCAAACGGCCACGCCCGGCTTGGGTCATGATATATTGCAGTGCGTACCACGCGAGGCCGAACATAAAGACGGCGGTGACAAAGGCGATAAAGATCATCAGCAGCTTGCGCGGGCGCGAGGGCAGCGCGTCGAAAATCGCTGACATGCGGATGTGTCGGCCATGCCGCGCGGCATAGGAGATGCCCGCAAAGGTAATGAGAATAATCAGAATGCTGTTCAGCTCTTCGGAAAAGAAAATCGAGCTTTGAAAGACGAAACGACCCACTACATTGGCGATCGTATTTGCAGCCATCAGCAAAACACCAGCGGCGAGCATAACGGACTCAAGCCAACTGATTGCATTGTCGATCGTGCCAAGCGGGCCGGGGAGGGTTGATTTATAAGGGCCGACGGGGGCGTCGTCGGTGCCGGTGGTGTCCGTCTGCGATTGCAGTTGTGAGCTGTGGTTGTCTTCCGTCACCGGCGTCATCCCGTAACTGGTTCAAATGAATAGTCGGAAAAGAGTCACCCCCCGGCATGGCCGGAGGGTGAAGGGATACGCTTACTTGACAGCTTCGAGGTCGGCCTTGAACTGCTCAAGGATTTCCTTGCCGCTGTCGCCTGTCATCTCGATGAAGGCTTCTTCGACCGATGCAGCCTTTTCCTTGAACGGCTGGCGCTCTTCTTCGGACAGGATGTTGATCTGCATGTCAGGCTTTGCCTTGGCGATGTTTTCCAGCGACTTTTCCTGCAGGCCGGACTGATACTCAAGGATATACTCAAACGCCGCGTCAGAGGCGTTTTGCACCAATTCTTTGTCCTCGTCGGACAGGCCGTCGTAGAAATCCTTGTTGGCCATTACAGCGGTGGTGAAGTTGTTGTGGCCGATGCAGGTGATGACCTCAGTCACCTCATACATCTTGGTCGATTCGAGGTAGAAACCGGGGTTTTCCTGACCCTGAATGATGCCCGTTTGCATTGCGCCGTAAACCTCGCCCCATGGCAGCGGTGTCGGTGTCGCGCCAAAGGCTTTGTAGCTTTCGACCAGCAGCGGGTTGGTCATGACGCGGAACTTAACCTCGTTGAGGTCTTCGGGCGTTTTAACCGGCTCTTGCGTGGTCATGCAGACGTCGCCCTCGGGGAACATCTTGAGCAGTTCCAGACCTTGCTCTGCGTAAAGCTCGGGGAACATCTCGTTGATGGCCTTGGAGGTGCGGAAGAATTCGAACAGTTCTTCGTCATCCTGAGGCAGCAGGTAGGGCACAAAGAACACCTGCGCTTCGGGGATCAACGCGCCGGTGAAGCCGGGGGATTGGTCGACGAACTGAAGGATGCCGGCCTGCGCCTGCTCCATCGTGTCGACGGATTCACCCAAGGTGCCGTAGGGGAACAACTGCACTTCGTGATCGGAGTTCGCCTCGATCTCTTCTTTGAACTTCTGAGCGTATTTGCCCTGCACCTCGTCCAGTGCTTCCTCGAACGCATAACGCCACGTGTCGGCAGAGGCCGCGCCGGCGACAGTGGTCGCAGCAGCGAGGATACCCCCGGTTAGTACGGTTCTGAAAATAGCCATGAAACTCCCTTTCATTTTTAAACCTGCGCAGCACTTTGGCGGCAGCAGGATTTTTATCCTGACAGTTAGATCATTTAAACCGATCGCAATCATGTCAATGTGAATATTGACCCATGACAATTTGCGCCGCTCTATACGCTAGTTCTGCCTATGTTTGTTGCACAGGGCGGCATGAACCATGCGAATCCCGCGCGCAAACTCGGGAAAGGATTGCCCCCCAAGTGCGATGCGCAGCCCCGGATACCGATCTGGCGGGCCGATGGCAAAGCTCTCTCCCTTGGCCACCGCGACCCCCGCTTGTCGGATCGCCTGCGCCTGCGCGATCTCCTCTTGTGTGTCGTGGCAGGGCAGCCAAATGTGCAGCCCGTTGGGGCTCGTCCGCATGTCACGTCCGCGAAAGACATTGGCCGCAAAATCTGCCCGATCCCGTAGGGCGAGTTGCTGGCGGTTCAGCAGCATCTCAGCGGTGCCTTCTTCGATCCAGCGGTCCGCGATTTGCGCCATCAACTGCGTTGCCATCCAGGACGTCACCATATGGCGGTTGGCGGCAGAGGCGCTTAGGTGGTCCGGCACCGCCAGATAGCCGACACGAAGCCCCGGCAGCAGACATTTGGTGAGGCTGGTAAAATATAGCACCCGTTCCGGCGCGAGCATGGCAAGAGGCGGGGGCGGGGCGTCTTGCAGCGGCCCCCAAGATTGGTTCTCAATGATGAGCACATCATGCCGCCGCGCCACTTCGATCACCGCCGCGCGGCGGTTCTCGGTCATGGTAAAGGCCAGCGGGTTAGCCCCATTGGGGATCAGATAAATTGCCCGCACCGGCTCTTTACGGCAGACCTGTTCCAGCGCGTCGGGGCAAATTCCGCCCGTATCCACCGGCACGCCCTGAAGCCGCAGGCCAAGAAAACGCGCCAAAGGCCGCAGGGTATGATGCCCGATATCTTCGCTGACAATCAGATCGCCGGGTTGGGCAGCGGTCATCAGCGCGACGGTCATGGCGCTGGTGCTGCCGTTCGTTGGAATGACCGCCATGCCGTTTAAATCAAGACCGCAAAGCGCCAACCAACGGCGTGTTGCACTGCTGCCGCCCGCGGTGCCAATGTCTCGAAAACTGTCCATTACCGACGCGGGCAGGGAGCGGGCCAAGGCCCGCAGGGTCTTTTGCATCGCCTCTTCATGAGCGTGGTCAATGACCGGTTTCAGGATCGACATATCCAGCAGACGTCCGGCAGCCTTGCGGCTAACGAAGGGCATCGAGATTTCATCGCTGCTGGCGCGCACAAAAGTGCCGCGCCCAACCTCTCCGACAATGCGGCCCGCCTCGATCAGCTTGTCATAGGCGCGGCTGACGGTCTGCACGCTCAGCGACAGGTCAAAGGCCATTTGGCGCTGCGTCGGCAGTTGCTCTCCGGGTTTGAGGACGCCGTTCTGAATTGCCGTCTCTATCGCTTGAACAAGCGAGCGATAGGCAGGACGGGTGAGAACCTCTGGGTTGGGGCGCCATTTTGTCATGATTGCGATGATCACGACAATCATGACAATTGACAAGCCCAGGCCGCGCTCCCATGAAACAGGCATGAGCTTTGTCAAACTGGATAAGCGCGATATCGCGGTGCTGTCGATCCTCTCTCGCGAGGGGCGCATCGCTAAATCTGCGCTGGCGGAGAAAGTTCACCTCAGCCCAACCGCTTGCGGGGAGCGCCTGGCGCGGCTGGAGTCCGCGGGCATTATCACTGGCTATGAAGCGCAAGTCGCCCTGCGCCGGATTGCGCCGCATGTGACGGTCTTTGTGCAGGCCGAGTTGGGCAACCACCGAGCCGAGGCGTTTCAGCGGTTTGAGGCGGTAATCGCGCAGCATGATGAGATCGTGCAATGCTGGGCCTTGGGCGGCGGGTTTGATTATCTGATGCAAGTCGTGACCCGCGACATTGACAGCTATCAGCGGCTGATGGATGCGCTGCTGGACCAGCAGGCCGGGCTGTCGCGTTACTTTACCTATATCGTGACCAAATCGGTGAAATCCGCGCCGCTGCCGCTGTCGCTGTTGCTGCCAGAGGACGAAGACTGATCTGCCGTAGTTTTTCCGGCGAAGGCTGCTTCCCGCCGCAAAACCTCCGGCGAAGGGCTGGAAAGTCAGTCAAACCTTCGCCAATTCGCGGCGTACCCTCGGGGCAATTCATCCCAAAGGAGGTGCGCCGTGACCAAGATGACCCCAACCCCCGCAAACGGACTGCCCGCGCTGGAAGACGGCGCATTGGCCCGCCATTTCGCCTATGTCGGCGGCGCATGGGTCGCCGGGGCCGAGAGCGACTCCTTTGACGTTACCGACCCGGCCAGCGGTGCGGTGCTTGGGTCGGTGGCGAAGTTGAACGGTGATGACAGCCGCGCGGCCGTGGACGCAGCCAACGCGGCTTTCCCTCAATGGGCGGGCCTGTTGCCACAAGAACGCGGCGCCATCCTGCGGCGCTGGCGGGATCTGATGCAGGAAAACCGCGAGGATTTGGCGCGGATCATGACCGCAGAGCAGGGCAAACCCATTTCCGAGTCGCGTGGTGAGATCGACTATGCGGCATCCTTCTTTGAGTTCTATTCCGAAGAGGCCCGACGCCCGAATATCGAAGGCGTGACCTCGCATCTGCCGGATGCTGAGGTCGAAATCTGGCGCGAACCGGTGGGCGTCGCGGCGTTGATCACACCGTGGAACTTCCCCTCTGCCATGCTGACCCGTAAGGCGGGCGCGGCGCTGGCGGCGGGTTGCACCGTCGTAGCGCATCCGTCGGCGGAGACGCCGTTCTCCGCGCTCGCCTTGGCGGAGTTGGGCGAGCAGGCGGGGCTGCCCAAGGGCGTCTTTAACGTCGTCACCGGCGCGGCGCCTGAGGTTGTGAAGCCGTGGATGGAGGACACCCGGGTGCGGGCGATCTCTTTCACCGGCTCAACGGAAATCGGCAAGCTGCTCTACCGTCAGGCATCGGACACGGTGAAACGTCTGGTGCTGGAACTTGGCGGCCATGCGCCCTTCATCATGTTCGACGATGCCGATATGGACCGCGCGGTCGAAGAGGCGATCAAGGCCAAGTTCGCCACCTCCGGGCAAGACTGCCTCGGCGCGAACCGCTTTTTCATCGCCCGCGACAGCTACGACACCTTCTGCACCCGTTTCGCCGCCGCAACGGAAGCGTTGACCGTGGGCGTCGGCTCGGACGATCCGGACATTGGCCCGCTGATGAACGAAAAAGCCGTGGCCAAGCAAGAGGAACACGTCAAAGATGCGCTTGACCGCGGAGCGCGGCTGCTTTGTGGTGGCAAGCGTCACGCGATGGGACCGCTGTTCTTTGAGCCGACTGTGCTGGCGGATGTGCCTGCGGACGCGCTGATCATGCGCGAGGAAACCTTTGGCCCCGTGGCCGCCATCGCGGCCTTCGACAGTGAGGATGAAGCGATCACACGGGCCAATGACACGGAGTATGGTTTGGTGGCCTATGTTCACAGCCAAGACCCGCGCCGCATCTACCGTGCCAGCCGGGCGCTGTGTTTCGGCATGGTGGCGGTGAACCGCACCAAGGTGACCGGCGCGCCGATCCCCTTTGGCGGGACGAAACAATCGGGCATCGGGCGCGAGGGATCGCGGCTGGGGCTCGAAGCCTTTACGGAAGTCAAATACGTCTGCCGTGATTGGGCCTGAGATTTGAAAGATACGGCGCAAAGGCGCGTCGAAAGAAAGGAAAGACCAATGCTGAAGAACGATATGCTTGAACAATGGGACCGTGAGAACTTCTTTCACCCCTCCACCCATCTGGCGCAGCACGCCCGCGGCGAAAGCCCGACCCGTGTGATCAAGACGGCCAAAGGCAGCCATATCACCGACCGAGACGGCAACCAGTTGCTTGACGCTTTTGCGGGTCTCTACTGTGTCAATGTGGGCTATGGCCGGACCGAGATTGCCGAGGCGATTGCCGAACAGGCGCATGAACTGGCCTATTACCACTCCTACGTCGGCCATGGCACCGAGGCGAGCATCACTCTGTCCAAAATGATCCTCGACCGCGCGCCCGAGGGGATGAGCAAGGTCTATTTCGGCCTTGGCGGCTCGGACGCGAATGAGACCAACGTTAAGCTGATCTGGTACTACAACAACATCCTTGGCCGTCCTGAGAAGAAAAAGATCATCTCGCGCTGGCGTGGGTATCACGGGTCCGGCCTCGTCACGGGCTCGCTCACCGGATTGGAGTTGTTCCACAAGAAGTTCGACCTGCCGCTGGCGCAGGTGGTCCACACTGAGGCGCCTTACTACTACCGCCGCCCTGACGTGAACATGAGCGAAGCCGACTATGTCGCGCATTTGGTTGGCGAGTTGGAAGCTCTGATCGAGCGCGAAGGCGCTGATACCATCGCCGCCTTTATCGGCGAGCCGGTTCTGGGCACCGGGGGCATCGTGCCACCGCCAGAGGGCTATTGGGCCGCCGTGCAAGAAGTGCTGAACAAACACGACATTCTGTTGGTCGCGGATGAGGTCGTGACCGGCTTTGGCCGACTGGGCAGCATGTTCGGCTCTGACCACTACGGGATGAAGCCTGACCTCATCACCATCGCCAAGGGTCTGACCTCGGCCTATGCGCCGCTGTCGGGTTCCATTGTGGGCGACAAGATGTGGAAGGTGCTGGAACAGGGCACGGACGAAAACGGCCCGATCGGCCACGGCTGGACCTATTCGGCCCACCCCATCGGCGCGGCTGCGGGGATTGCGAACCTCAAGCTGATCGACGACCTGAACCTGATCGAGAATGCGTCTGAAGTGGGCAATTACCTTAACGCGCAGATGAAAGATGCTCTGGGGGACCACGCGCATGTAGGCGAAATCCGCGGCGAAGGGATGCTCTGCGCGGTGGAACTCGTGCAGGACCGCGACAGCCGCGAAGGCTTTGACCCAACGCGCAAAGTGGTGCCGACCATTGTGGGTGATATGGCCAAGGCGGGCGTGATCGCACGCGCCATGCCACAGGGCGACATCATCGGCTACGCGCCGCCCTTCTGCCTGACCCGAGAGGAGGCCGACACTGTAGTCGCGGCCACCGTGGATGCAGTCAAAGCGTCGCTGGGCTAACCGCTCCGCTACACGAGGCCGACGGCCCGGCATCTGCCGGGCCGTTGCATTTTGCGGCGCGACTGTGTGGAATCAGGGTGGGAGTGCATTAGCTAAAGCCCTGCTTATCGTAGCTAAAGACAGCTTGCGGCCTGACAGGAAGCCATTTTCTGTGGCAAAGATTCACCATTTAGAAACAGTTCTGTGATCTGACGCCCATTCGCTCCGATTTCGCCCAAATTAGAACACACTTCCTCAGGATATTGGTACCAAGCCGCTACCACCTGTCGTTGCGTGGTAGCTTGTATTCGATGTGTGGAGAGAGTGAATGAGAATCCTAGCGGTGGATGACGATCCGATTATCCTCGAATTGCTTGGGCAGTTCGTCGAAATTATTGGGACTCATGAACTGTTGACGGCTGACTCGGCCTTGGATGCGCTCGAAGCATTGGCCGACCCCGATATCGGGCATATCGATTGTTTCATGTTCGACATTCAGATGCCCGGAATGGACGGGATCGATCTGACCAAACGTATTCGCGAGACGGCGCGCTATTCCGATACGCCAATTCTGATGCTCACGGCGATGTCCGACAAACGCTATATCGACGCGGCCTTTGCGGCGGGGGCGTCAGACTACGTTACCAAGCCTTTTGAGATTGCCGAACTTACGTCGCGGATCAAAATCGTTGAAAATGCCGCCCAAGGTAAGCAGCAGCGCACCAAGAAGATTTTCGCGGCGAAATCGGTGGCCGACCAGTCCAAACACGTTGAATTGTTCGAGCCGATTTCGATCTATGACGTCGATAATGTCATCGAATACACGGCGATGGAAAACTACGTCGCGCAACTGTCGCGCAGTGCGCTTTTCGGCTCCACAACCTTTGCATTCACGATCCGAGAGATCGACGCATTCCACGCCAGCCTCTCCGCCTTTGAGTTCTACAGCCTTGTTTCCGACGTGGCCGAAGTCCTGTCTGACACGCTGATCGGGCATCAATTCCTGATGTCCTATGCGGGCAACGGCACCTTTGTATGCATCACGGAGAGCGGCTGGCGTCCGGATATGGCGGCGCTGATGGATGCGGTGAACTTTGAACTGTCGCAAACGGAACTGTTTGACAACCACGGTACGCGGGTTCATCCCCGTGTGAGCGCCGGGAATGCTGTGCGTCTGATCTGGAAGCACGGTAGCTCGGTTATGGACGCCTTGGCCGATGCGCATTCCAGCGCCGAAGCGGCAAGCCTTGCGCATACCAAATCCTTGACCAACTTTTGGCAGGTTGACCAACGCGCATGACAAAATTGATGACAGAACTTCCCGGCATCGAGCGTATCCGCACGCGTTTTATTGAGATGCTGGCAGAACGGCAGACACAGATCGCCAGCTACGGCCTTGCGGCCTGGGATGGTGAGACCGTCGAAGAGATCAACAGCAACCTCGCAGGGGCGCAGGCGATCTTGCACCAGATCGCCGGCAGCGCCGGGTCGCTCGGGTTCGAAGAACTGGGACAGACGGCGCGCAACTGTGAGCTTCAGATTGTCGACCATCTTGCCGGACCGGACGCCGATTTGGCGATCTGCCCGATCGAGTTGATCTCGGCCTTGGATTCCTTTGTGGCACTGTGCCGCAAAGAGACCGACGCGCTAAGCTGACGCCTTTCGACGCCTCATAGCCTGACTTAAGATGGATTGAGCCAGCCCGAAGGGGCCGCAGGTCGCGGGGTTACCCGGCCTGCATTGCGGTTTTCACCTGATCGGCAAGGGAGATGGGATCGAAAGGCTTGCTGATCACATCGGCAGCGCCCAACTCACGCAGCTCTTCAATCTCGTTGTGTTGCGCACGCGCTGTCATAAAGATTGCGGGCACATCGCGCAGGCTGTCCATCTCGCGCATCTTTTCAAGTGTTTGACGGCCAGTCATGCCGGGCATCATCATGTCGAGCAGGATCACATCAGGCGTATAGGTCTGCACCTGATTCAGCGCCGCCTCGCCGGTTTCGCATTGAACGACGTCGAATTCGCCGCTGAGTTCAAGCGCCATCAGCGCGATTTCACGAATATCCGCGTCATCTTCGACGTGCAGCAGTTTGATCATCATGTACTCACTTTAGGAGGCTTCGCGCAGGAGCGGAGCCGTTTCCTTCGACCCCATCTGAGAAGTTTTCTTCGGCAGGGTAAAGTAAAATGTCGTACCAAATCCTTCACGACTGTCAAAACCTATTTTACCACCAAGGCTTTCGACGATCGCTTTGCAGACGCTCAGCCCCAAACCGGTACCGCCTTTGGAGGAGCGGTTGGAGTTTGATAGGTCGGCAAAGCGTTGGAACACCTTGTGTTGCTCGCTCACCGGAATGCCCAAGCCTTTGTCCGTCACCGACACGCGCAGTTCGTCCGCGCTGTCTTCGGCGCGCAGCACAATACGGTCGCCGGGTTTGGAGAATTTGGCGGCATTGGACAGCAGATTGGTCAGAACTTGAATAATGCGGTTCGGGTCGGTGGTGAGCCAGATCGGCGCATCGGCGTTTTCAATCTGAATACGGACCCCGAAACGCTGTTCCAGTGACGCATTGGCGCTGCCTGTTTCGTGCAAAAGCTCGGAGATATTGGTCTTTTCCATATCAAACTCGAGCCGCCCATTGGCGATCTTTTCAAGGTCGAGGATGTCATTGATAATCAGCACCAAACGGTCTGCGTTGCGGTGCGAAATTTCGAGCAGGGCGCGGGCTTTGGGGGGCAGATCCCCCGCCGCGCGGGACAGCAACAACCCCATCGAGCCTTTGATCGACGTTAGGGGCGAGCGCAGCTCATGGCTGACCATAGAGATGAACTCAGACTTGGTGCGCTCTTCGTTGATGATATCTGTGATGTCATGCAGCATAATCAGAAAGCGGCCCGGTGCGTGGCCGATTTTAAGCATTTTGATCGTAACCTGAAAATGCTTGCCGAACATCTCGGCGTCAAACTGCGTCATGGCCTTGTCGGTCTCAGCGAGCGTCTTGCAGGCGTCGAGAATTGGCGCGCAATCGGCTTCCTGCGCAAGCTCATCCAACGTTTTGGCGCTATAGGCTTTGTCGCTCAGTCCGGTGCGGCGCATGGCGCTGCGGTTCATATAGGTCAGGCGGTTGGTCTCGGCATCGACGATCCAGATATCGTCGCGCAGCTCATACAGGGTTTCCGCGGTGTCGCGTTCGGCCAAAAGCTCATGGGCGCGGGTCACATCTGTGCGGGCTGTGATTGAGCCAGTCCATTTCCCGGCGGTATCATACATCGGCATCACGGTGATCTGCGTGCAGATCATCCGCCCGTCCGCGCAGCGTAGCGGAGTCTCTCCCTGCCATGTATCGCCACGTTTCAGGCCTGCGCGGATCTCGGCGGCCAGTTCTTTGAAGTCATCGTCATAGAGCATTGAGACAGGCTGGCCGATCAACTGGTCGCGTGTATAGCCAGTAAGCGCGGTAAAGCGGTCATTCACCTCTGTCAGCAGACCCTTGGTATCGACGATGTTTACGATGGCATGGCTATCAAAAGCCTTGAGCCGTTGGGCCATACCAAGCTGCGCATCTTCGGTTTGCACGGTTGGACGGGCCATGGGGATGATAAAGGGTGCAAGGCCCGCCAACACGATGGCGCCGACCACGGGGATAGTCTCCCCCGCTTGGCCGGAAAGTAATGCAGATGAGGCGGTGTACCAGCCAGCCGCGAGTGCGGAGCTTAAAAAGAAGCTCCCAGCGGTGCGCTTGTTAGCAAAATGTGACGACACTCGTAATCCCTCGCCGATTCAACGATACGCTCTCCCACCAAATGCGTGTCGCTCGTCTAGTAATTTGATTAAACTGTCAGGCCAGTTTGGCAATAATATGGCATGTCGCACTTTAGCGTCAGCAATTTTTATATAGCAAGTTCAAGATGCCCGCGCCGTTGTACCTGTGATGGAATCGACAACCTTGCGGATGCCGCTGCGGGATTTAACAAGATGGACGTCGACCCGATCATCCGGTTCGCGGTTGCTGTCCGCCGACAGGCTGATGACCTTAGCGGTGGGGTGCAGGCGGGCAATATCGTCAAGCAAGGTTCTGGCGTCGCCGTCTGGCAAGGCCCAATCAAGGATAATGATGTCCGGTTTCATCCGGCCAAGCGCCCAATGTGCGCGCGCAAGTGAGGTGACATTAGTCACCTGCGCGACCTTGCCCAGCCCCGCACGGATGACCTCAGAGAAATCGAGGTCATCTTCGATATGCAGTACCTGAAGCGTCGCATCGCGGTTTTCGATCAGGTTTGGTGCCGGCTCAGGCGTTTCTGCTGTCGCGCCCTCGGCGATTGGACAGGTAAACCAGAATACTGTGATCTCGTCGGGAATGCTCTCAAACCCGATGGTGCCGCCTTGGCGAGAGATGATCTGACGCGTGATGTTAAGACCCAACCCGGTGCCACCTTTGGCCCGTGTGTCTGAGCCGTCGGCTTGTGAAAACGCTTGGAAGATGCGTGGGCGGAAAGCCTCTGGCACGCCCGGTCCGCTGTTTTGAATAAAGACAATAGCCTTGTCGCCCAGTTGCTCGGCGCGGATCAGCACGTCGCTATCCGGGTCAGAGTATTTGCAGGCGTTGGATATTAGATTGGCCAGCACCTGCCGGGTGCGGCTTTCATCTGCCCGTACCATCAGCGGCGTATCAGGCACCTGAACAACCAACTGGTTGCTGTGGGTGCTGGCAAAGGGCGACATCTCGCTGCTCGAAGCGCGGATCACTTCGCCCAAGTCGATGTCATGAAAATCAAAAGCAACCTCGCCGGAGGAGATCTTCTCAAGATCGAGAATATCATTCACGATATGCGACAGGCGGTCTGCATTGCTGCGTGCGATTTCTATGAGCCGTACATGTGCGGGCTGCAACTTTGTCTGCTCGCCTGTGTCGATCAACCCCAAAGCGCCTTTGATCGAGGTCAGGGGGGTGCGCAGCTCATGGCTGACCGTAGAGACAAACTCGCTTTTGATCTGGTCGAGTTTTTTCTGATCGGTAATGTCGTTGATCTGGACGATATAGACATGTTCACGTGTGTTCCTGTCCAGTGTCCAAGAGACGTTGAACAGTCCCCAGCGTTCGGTGCCACGTTTGTGGGCGATGCGGCATTGCGCTTGATAGACTTCGGTGGAATTGGCAGCGACCAATGCCTGCACATCGCCATAGAGCTTGCGCAAATCGTCCTCGGGCAAGAGGTCGCCCAGTTTGATCCCCGCAAGAAGCTCTTTTTCGCTATACCCACAAAGGGTGCAGAGGGCGCTGTTGACGCTTTTGAAAGCCCCGCCCTTGCCCAGAATGGCCATGCCCACTGGCGCGGCGGCCAAGACTTGTCGAAAGCGGCTTTCGCTCGTCTCCAGCGCGTTTCGGGAATGCACCAGATCGGTCACATCCATCTGCGTCCCGACCATCCGCAACGCCGTGCCATCCGCCGCACGTTCGGTCACTCGCGCGTCTGACCGCATCCAGCGCCAATTGTTATCTCCGACATTAATCCTGAATTCAGTAATGGACCGGCTGGTCTCTCCCTTGATGCAGGCCAGATCGGATTGGGTGAGCGTTGGCAGATCATCAGGATGGACCCGTTGCAGGAATTCAGCCTGCGTGTCTGGTGTGCGAAGGTTTTCCGGCAGGCCGACGATATGTCGCCACGTGTCAGAAACCGCCGATTTTCCAGTGACGAGATCAATATCAAACACGCCAATCTGAGCGCCCTCAAGCGCCAGATCATAGAGCGCTTTATTCTGCGCCAGCTCTTCTTGAATGGCGATTTCAGAGGTCAGATCGCGCACGATCGCCGTGACCCGACGCTCCCCGGTGTGGGTCGTCCAACTGTTGCGTTGTAGGTTAAGTTTCAGCACTTGGCCGAAGCAGGTCTTGCCGGTCGCATTGACCTGCCCATCTTCGGTTTCACCGGAATGGCAGGTTATCAATTCGCGAAACGTCATGCCGCGCAACATCTCGCGACCATAGCCAAAGCAAACCAGGGCTGCCTGATTGGCGAAGAGCACGCATTCTTGCCCATCCAGCAGAAAGACCGGCGTCACCGCGTTTTCAATGAGGGACCGGTTCTCTTCTTCATTGGCGTCAATCTGTCGTTCACGCAGCGCGGCCAGTTCGCCAAGCGCTGCACTGCGCTGGCGCAGGCTGCGAAAGGCGACGCCCAGCAGCCCCGAGAGCGATAGGCCCGACACCAGCAGGATCAGCGGCAGATTGCTCTGGCTCGTCGCGTCGAATGTCGGCGTGCTGCTGTGGAGCAAAGTCCAAGGCCGCCCAAAACGCTCAATGGTCTGGGCGGTGCGATACCGTCCGGTTGGCGCATCTGTGGCGCGGTCGTCGTAAAGCTGTCTGTCCGGGTCAGCCATTAGACCGTCAAAGACTTGCAACTCATAGGCCTGCCCCTGCGCGGGCGTCAGATCAGTCAACAGCTTGGCCGCGACAAAGGGGGCATAAATCCAGCCAATGAACCCCTCTGCATCGGTGGGGCGCGTGCCGGAGCCGCCAACCGCTCCCACAGCAAAAACTGGCCGCAAGAGCAAGAATCCAGGGCTCTTGCTTTCGTCCTGAACCAGATTGATCAGGGGGGTCAGCTGCGGCTTGCCCATGCGCAGCGCCTGTAGCGCGGCCCGGCGGCGGTCTTCGTCAAAGCTCAGGTCCAGTCCCAAGGCTTCGGTGTTGGGGGCGGGGGGATGGATATATTGCACCACCATCCGGTCCGCATTGCCTGTCTTTGGATGGATTTGGAAATCTTCGATCCCGAGCGCTGCGACCTGCGCAAGAAAGGCCTCTTCGGTCCCTGCTGCCACCGGCGCGATAAAACCGATGCCGCTGATGCCGGGCAGGAAGCTATCAAGCTCTAGCGTATTCACGTAGTCGGAGAAATCACGTGCCGTGACCTCGTCGGAGGCGTTCATAAAGGCTGCGACACCATTCAGACTTTGCATATAGCTATGCATCCGCGCGTCGAGGTTTTGGAGGCTCTCTTCGACGATCTGCTCAAATCGGCGCTCGGCGGCAGCGTCATTGCTGCGGCTGCTCAAGAGAAACAGCCCAACGGTGACAGCAAGACATCCCAGCACTAATATGATCTCGGGTCGCCGCAACAAACTCACCTTTATATCCAACCAAGGGGCAAATGGGTCTTCCCTAATAGGGGAAAGAATGCACCACAGGGTCGCGTGTCCAATCTGCTCATAATCTCGAAGATGGGTAAAAAATCAACAAGCGCGACAGGTTGTGGTCGAAAGCCTAAGGGTATGTTGCTTTCGCGCATAGACGCCTTGCAGGGATTGCCGCTTCTCTCCGCGCTCTTTACCAAGTTTGCAGACGGGCAACCGGCTGGACTTATAAAAGGGGTGGGGTAATGGACAAGGAAACGCAGCTTGAGGGTGCCTACGACTATATCATCGTCGGGGCCGGGACCGCAGGTTGCGTGTTGGCCAACCGTCTGAGCGCTGATCCTAAGAACCGGGTTTTGCTGTTAGAGGCGGGCGGGGACGACAATTACCATTGGGTCAAGGTGCCGGTTGGCTATCTCTACTGCATCGGCAACCCGCGCACCGACTGGATGATGAAAACCGCGCCTGAGCCGGGGTTGAATGGGCGTTCCTTGGTCTATCCGCGCGGCAAAGTGTTGGGTGGCTGCTCTTCGGTAAACGGTATGATCTACATGCGCGGGCAGGCGGCAGATTACGACCATTGGCGCCAACTGGGCAATACTGGCTGGAGCTGGGAGGACGTGCTGCCCTATTTCTTGAAGTCCGAAGACCATCACGCGGGGGCCACGGCCAACCACAGCACAGGCGGCGAGTGGAAGGTCAGCAAACAACGCCTACGGTGGGATATTCTGGAGGCGGTGCAGGAAGGTGCGCGGGAATTCGGGATCGAACCGCGTGCCGATTTTAATGACGGCGACAACGAAGGCTCCGGCTTTTTCGAGGTCAACCAAAAGGGCGGTGTGCGGTGGAACACGGCGCGCGGCTTTCTGCGTCCGGCGTTGAAGCGGCCCAACCTACGGGTGCTGACCCATGCCCATACAGATGGGCTGATCCTTGACGGCAAGCGTGTAACCGGCGTGCGCTTTACCCATCAAGGACGTGCGCTGCGGGCAGAGGCGGCGGGCGAAGTGTTACTGTCTGCGGGGGCGATTAATTCGCCCAAGATCCTTGAGTTGTCGGGCATCGGGCAGGGTGATCTGCTCAGCGGTATGGGAATTGCCACGTTGCATGATCTGCCCGGCGTGGGGGAGAACCTGCAAGACCATCTGCAAATCCGGACCGTCTATAAGGTGCAGAACACCAAGACCTTGAACACCATGACCCATTCGCTGTGGGGCAAGGGGCGTATGGGGTTGGAGTACCTCATGCGGCGCAGCGGCCCGCTGGCGATGGCGCCGAGCCAATTCGGTATGTTCACCAAATCTGCCCCCGCGCTGGCAACGCCGGACTTGGAGTATCACGTCCAACCCTTGTCGACAGACAAGCTGGGCGATCCGCTGCACAGGTTCCCCGCGATCACCGTCTCCGTCTGCAATCTGCGGCCCGACAGTATCGGCAGTTGTCATCTGACCAGCCGCGACAGTGACGTGCAGCCTGATATCCGTCTGAACTATCTTTCCGCCGAGAGCGACAAACGCGTGGCGGTCACGGCGATGAAACAGGCACGCCATATTATGACCGCCAAGGCGCTGCATCCCTATATGCCCGAAGAAATCCTGCCCGGCCCAGTGGTGCAAAGCGACGAAGACCTGCTGGAAAAGGCGCGCGACATCGCCACGACGATCTTTCACCCTGTCGGCACCTGCAAAATGGGCAGTGACCCAATGGCGGTGGTGGATACCGAGTTGCGGGTTCATGGTTTGACCGGGCTGCGGGTGGTTGATGCGTCGATCATGCCCAAAATTGTTTCGGGCAACACAGCCTCGCCCACCGTGATGATCGCGGAAAAGGCGGCAGACGCCATTCTGGCGGCGCGGTGACAGCATGTTGACCACGCGGCTCACCGAACGGCTGGGGATCAAGCACCCTATCATTCAAGCGCCGATGGCTTTTGCCGCAGGCGGGCGGCTGGCCGCAGCGGTCTCAAGCGGCGGAGGCTTGGGGATGATTGGCGGTGCCTATGACGCAGGTGAATGGATCGCGGAACAGCAGGATTTGGCGGGTAATCAATCGGTCGGTTGCGGTTTTATCACTTGGGCGCTGCGGGCGCATCCGCAGGCGTTAGAGGAAGTGCTTGCCCGCGGCCCGGCGGCGGTTTTCCTGTCTTTCGGAGACCCGGCAGACTTCGTGCCTGCCATTCAAGCCGCCAAGGTGCCATTGATCTGTCAAGTGCAAACCCTGCGCGATGCGGCTCATGCGATTGATTTGGGGGCGGAGGTCAT
Organism: Sulfitobacter maritimus; assembly: GCF_013346665.1. Taxonomy (GTDB): domain Bacteria; phylum Pseudomonadota; class Alphaproteobacteria; order Rhodobacterales; family Rhodobacteraceae; genus Sulfitobacter; species Sulfitobacter maritimus. The sequence continues at coordinate 259,818 of NZ_JABVBB010000038.1, read as the reverse complement.
CGTTGCCCAAGGGGCCGAGGCCGGGGGCCATGGCGAGCGCCGCGCGACCTTTACCCTTGTACCTGAAATTGCCGATCACATTGCCCGCCATGCGCCGGACACGCTGCTCTGCGCAGCAGGCGGCGTGGGCGACGGGCGGGGTTTGGCCGCAGCGCTGATGCTGGGGGCCGATGGGGTGGTTATCGGCTCGCGCTTTTGGGCCTCGGATGAGGCGCTGGTGCATCCGGCGATGCTGCAAGCGGCGATCAAGGCCAGCGGCGACGACACGCTGCGCAGCACGGTTACGGATATTATGCGCGGCTTTGATTGGCCCAAGCGCTACACCGGGCGCGTGTTGCGCAATGACTTTACAGACCGTTGGCATCACGACCCCGAAGGGCTGCGTGCGGTTTTGGCCGAGGAACGCCCGCGCTGGCAGGCAGCTGTGGCAGAAGGCGATGCCCGTGTGGCAAATGCTTTTGTCGGTGAAGTCACAGGGTTAATCCATGACATCCGTCCTGCCGCAGAGATTTTGCACGACATTGTTAAAGGGGCAGAACAGGCCTTGGCAAAAAGCTTCACCAGATAGGCGGCAAGCCAAGGAAAAGGCTTGTCATTTCACCCCGCTTCGCGATCTATGGCAGCGTTAAATACGGGGGGACGGGACATGCTGCAACATTGGTCAAAAGTACTGGCCGAGCATTGGGGGATCGAGGCCGATCTTCACAGGCTCGACGGGGAGTATGATCTCAATTTCCGCGCCACGGGCCGCGATGGGGCGGGCTATGTGCTCAAGGTGATGCGTGCAGGCTGTGACGCGGGTCTGATTGATATGCAGACCGCCGCGCTGGCCCATGTGGCCGAGGCTGCGCCTGATCTGCCGATGCCGCGTGTGATCCTGTCGCGGAGCGGCGATCAGGTGGTTGAGGCTGCTGATGACGCGGGCGAGACGCGGTTGGTCTGGCTGCAAGAGGCGTTGCCCGGTGTCTGCTATGCGAAGTTCAGCCCCCATACGCCTGCCTTGATCAATGAGCTGGGCCGGGCTGCGGGCGGTTTGGCGGCGGCGCTGGCGGCTTTTGAGCATCCGGGGCTGGCGCGTGATTTCAAATGGGATCTGATGCAGGCCGATTGGATCGCCCCCAAGCTGGATGTAATCACAGACCCGCAACGTCATGCGCTGCTGGCGCAGATTTGTTCAGAGTTCACCCACGCGCGTGATGCGGTTAGCGCCTTATCGCACCAAGCGCTGCACAACGACCTGAACGACTACAACGTGCTGATCTCTGGCAATGGCGGGGCGGGTGCGGTCACCGGGCTGATTGATCTGGGCGACATGTGCGCTGCGCCGCGCATTTGCGATCTGGCGATCTGTGCCGCCTATGTTGTGCTGGACCATGCAGAGCCCGAGGCCGCGCTGGCGGCTTTGGTAGCGGGCTATCACAGTGTCAATCCGCTCAGCGGAGCCGAGGTTGACGCGCTCTATCCGCTGCTGCGGATGCGGCTGGCAATGAGCGTCGTGAACTCCACGCTGATGGCGCAGGACAATCCGGACGACCCCTATGTAACGATCTCGCAGGCTCCGGCGTGGCGTTTCCTAGAAGGGGTCACGCTTGATGCTGAACTGCTGCGCTGCCGGTTGCGGGCTGCTTGCGGCTTGCCGCTGGATGACGCCACCGCCCGGGTTGCCGCATGGATCGACAGTGCGCGCGGCAGTTTCGCGCCAGTGATCGGCGTGCCACTGGATGCCGCCCCTATGGGGGCGCTGTCGGTCGAGGCTGTGGCGACACCGCGCAACCCGTTCGACATGACCGCTGCCGAAGCGGCCGCCCTCGGTTCGGACCGGTTCGGGCCGGATGACATATGGCTGGGCTACTACCGCGAGCCGCGTCTGGTCTACACCGCGCCGGCGTTTCGCAAAGGGCCGTGGAAATCCTCGAACCGGCGCACCGTGCATATGGGGGTGGATGTCTTCGCCCCTGCCGGCACGCCCGTCAGCGCACCCTTGGCCGGTCGCGTGACCTTTACCGAGAACCGGACGGGATCGCTCGACTATGGCGGTATGGTGATCTTGGCCCATGAAACACCAACGGGGGATGTGTTCCACACGCTTTATGGGCATCTTGACCCGGACAGCATTGCCGGGCTGGCCGAAGGGCAGGAAATCGCGGCGGGGGCGGTCTTTGCGCAGTTCGGCGCGGTCGATTGCAACGGCGGCTGGGCGCCGCATTTGCACTTCCAGCTGGCCTATACGCTTTCGGGCATGGGCAGCGATTGGCCCGGCGTGGCCGACCCAGATGAGCTTTATCTTTGGGAGGCGATCTGCCCCAATCCGGCAGCGCTGCTGAACCTGCCCGACGCCCATGTGGCATGGGAGCCGACGGATAAAAACGCAGTCGCGCAGATGCGGCGGGACCATTTCGGCGGCAATCTCAAGCTCACCTATGACGATCCGGTGATGCTGCTGCGTGGCTGGCGGCACCATATGTTCGACGAATGGGGGCGGCCCTATCTCGATGCCTATAACAACGTGCCACACGTCGGCCACGCGCATCCGCGCATTCAGGCGGTGGTGGCGGATCAGTTAACGCGGATGAACTCCAACACGCGTTATCTGCATCCGGCGCAGGCGGCGTTTGCAGAGAAGCTGCTGTCGAAACTGCCACCTGAGTTGTCGGTCTGCTGGTTCGTCAATTCGGGCAGCGAGGCGAATGAACTGGCGCTGCGCCTCGCGCGGGCGGCCAGTGGTGGGCGCGGGATGGTGACGCCGGATCATGGCTATCATGGCAATACCACCGGGGCGATGGACCTCTCGGCTTATAAGTTCAACGCCAAGGGCGGCGCGGGCCAACCCGATTGGGTGGAACTGGTGGATATCCCCGACGATTACCGGGGCGCCTTTCGACGCGGGTCAGAGAACCCCGGCGAAGCCTATGCCGCACAAGTCGATGACGCGCTGTCGCGCATGGCGGGCAAGGGGCATAAGTTGGCGGGCTTCATCGCCGAGACCTTCCCCTCGGTCGGGGGGCAGATCTTGCCGCCAGACGGCTACCTTAAAGGCGTGTACGAGCGCATCCGCGCGGCGGGGGGCATCTGTATTGCGGATGAAGTGCAAACCGGGCTGGGACGCCTGGGGGAGCACTACTTTGCCTTTGAGGCGCAGGGCGTGCTGCCGGATATCGTCGTGCTCGGCAAACCCATCGGCAACGGCCATCCGCTCGGCGTGGTGATCACGACGCCCGAAGTGGCAAAGGCTTTCGCCAAGGGGCCAGAGTTCTTTTCCACCTTCGGCGGTTCGACCCTGTCCTGCCGCGTGGGCAAAACCGTACTTGATATCGTCGATGACGAGGGGCTGGCGGAAAACGCCGCCGTGATGGGCGCGCGGTTGATGTCTGGACTGCAAGGCTTGGCCGAGAAACACCCGCTGATCGGTGATGTGCGCGGCATGGGGCTGTTTGTCGGGGTTGAGATGGTCAACGACCGCACGCGCCGCGATCCCGCGACGCGGCAGACGGCTTATATCCTCAACCGAATGCGGGCCGCGCGTATTCTGATTGGCTGCGAAGGGCCGGATAACAATATCCTCAAGGTCCGCCCCCCGCTGACGGTCGACGCCGAGGGCATCGACCGGTTAATCCATCAGCTTGGCGCGATCTTGTCGGAGAGCGGCAGCCAGCCCGACGGCTGACCTAGCTTTCCAATTCCTCCCGCCCCGGCACATGTTCGCGGGCGGGGGCGGTTTCCCAGTTCTCAATCACCTCCATCGCCTCAGCCGCGCTTTCGACAAAACGGAAGAGGTCGAGGTCTTCGGCTGAAATTGTGCCCGCATCGGCGAGCGCCTCCCAGTTGATGATCTTTTCCCAGAACTCCCGCCCGAACAACAAGAAGGGCACACGGTTCATGCGTCCGGTCTGGATCAACGTCAGCGCCTCGAACAGCTCGTCCATCGTGCCAAAGCCGCCGGGGAAGACGCAGATCGCGCGGGCGCGCATCAGGAAGTGCATTTTGCGGATCGCGAAATAGTGGAAGTTGAAGCACAGCTCCGGGGTGACATATTCGTTCGGCGCCTGCTCAAAGGGCAGCACAATATTGAGCCCGATGGAATGGCCGCCCGCGTCGAGCGCGCCGCGGTTGCCGGCCTCCATCACCCCCGGCCCGCCGCCGGTGACGATGACGTTCTCTACGCCGCCGCCTTCCATCGATTTTTGCGTCATCAGGCGCGAGAATTCGCGGGTCTCATCATAAAAGCGCGACAGATCGGCCAGCGTCTTGGTCCGGGCCGTGTGTTTTAACGCAGGCTCGGGGATCCGCGCACCGCCGAACAGAACGATGGTCGACTGGATGCCGTGGGCATCAAGCAGCATCTCGGGTTTAAGCAATTCCAACTGCAGCCGCACCGGGCGCAGTTCTTCGCGGCACATGAAGTCTTCGTCGGTAAAGGCCAGACGGTAGGCGGGCGCGCGGGTTTGTGGCGTGTCAGGTGCTTCTTCAGCCTTGGCGCGGTCCACAGTGGCGCGGCGCAGGGGGTGGCGGTGGTGCTCGGTCATCCTCATGTCTTTCTTTGCTGTGGCTTGGCTCAAGTGGCGCATTTGTCCTTTAGGTCAACATGCACGGTCCTGCGCCGTTTGACCACGCCTTCTCTGCCGGGCAATTGCACCCTTGGCGGTGCAGGGCTATAGCCGATGCAACGGCCTATTCATCATTCGGAGACTTGCCCCATGTCCAACGCCCAACTTGAAACCGCCATCGAATCCGCCTGGGACGCACGCGACCAGATCACGTCGGCCACCACGGGCGAGACCCGTGAGGCGATCGAAGACACGCTGAACGCGCTCGACAGCGGCAAACTGCGCGTGGCGGAAAAGCAGGACGACGGTCAGTGGCACGTCAATCAGTGGGCCAAGAAAGCCGTACTGCTGGGTTTCCGCATCAAGGACATGGAACATCAAGAAGGCGGCCCGCAGGGCGCTGGCTGGTGGGACAAGGTTGACAGCAAGTTCAAAGGTTGGGGCGACGCGGAGTGGAAAGAGGCGGGCTTTCGCGCTGTGCCGAACTGCGTCGTGCGCCGCTCGGCCTATGTCGCGCCGGGCGTGGTGCTGATGCCGTCTTTCGTCAACATCGGCGCCTATGTCGACAGCGGCACCATGGTTGATACATGGGCCACTGTCGGCTCCTGCGCACAGATCGGCAAGAACGTACACTTGTCAGGCGGCGTGGGCATTGGCGGCGTGTTGGAGCCGATGCAGGCCGGTCCGACCATTATCGAGGACAACTGCTTTATCGGCGCGCGTTCCGAAGTCGTCGAAGGCTGTATCGTGCGCGAAGGGTCCGTGCTGGGCATGGGCGTGTTCATTGGCCAGTCGACCAAGATCGTGGACCGGGAGACCGGCGAAATCATGTATGGCGAAGTGCCGGCAGGTTCAGTTGTCGTCGCCGGCACCATGCCGAGCAAAAACAACGTCAATCTTTACTGCGCCGTGATCGTCAAGCGCGTGGACGCCAAGACCCGCTCTAAAACCTCGATCAACGAGTTGCTGCGCGACTGATCGGAACCAAACGGCCCGTTATGACGTTATACCCTGAATTCAAAGGAGATTAACGACATGACGGGTATTGGTTGGTTTGCAGCGATCATCGTAGGTGCTTTGGCAGGCTGGATTGCCGAGAAGATCATGAAATCGGACATGGGTCTGATCATGAATATCATCATCGGTATTCTGGGCGCTTTGGTTGCCAACTGGCTGCTGATGTTGATCGTGGGCAGCACGCTGGGCGGCTGGTTCGGCCAGTTGGTGGTGGGCGTCATCGGTGCCTGCTTGCTGATCTGGGTCACACGGCTGGTGCGTCGCAAGACCTGAATGGAATGAGGCAGCGGGCGATCTCGCTGCCTCTTTTCAAGCCCCGGTGAAACGGGTAGGGCTGCCGAAAGCAATCGGCGGCCTTTTTTATGTCTGAACCCAAGAAAACCAAGAAACCCTCGCGCCAACAGGTCTTTACCCTGCTAGTCCAGATTGGCCGCAAGGAGGGCGATGGCCTGCCTGAAAAGGCGACTGGGGCTGCGCTGATGTGTTTCGCCTCTGGCATTGATGAGGCTGAGGCCGTGCGCGAGACTGTGGCGATCCTCAAGCAGGCTGACACGAACCCGCTTGATGTAACCGGCTATGGCACGCTGGCAGAGCGCGAGGCCGAGGGGCAAGAGATCGACGCTGAAGAGCGTGAGTTGATGCAGCGTGCCTTGGAAGAGAACTCGGTGATCGTCGCACAAATGACCCCGTTTTACGACTAAGCCGCCCGCGCGGCCGTGATTTGCGCCGCCCCCTCTTGGCATTGGCGCGATTTGCCCACACAAGTTACCGGACAAGCGAAAACCCCTGAAAAGGAGCCGATATGTCCGGTCTCGACCCTGTTGATCTTACCGCAAAACTGGTGCGCTGCGCCTCTGTCACGCCTGCGAACGACGGTGCGCTGGAAGTGCTGGAGGAGGTGCTGGGCGCGGCGGGGTTTGACTGCACCCGCGTGGACCGGGGCGGTATCTGCAACCTTTTCGCCCGCTGGGGCAGCAAGGGCAACGGGAAGTCCTTTGGCTTTAACGGTCATACTGACGTTGTGCCCATCGGGGATGAGGCCGACTGGTCGATGCCCCCTTTCGGGGCCGAGATCAAGGACGGCATCATGTATGGCCGCGGCACCACGGATATGAAGTCAGGCGTGGCGGCATTCGCCGCAGCGGCGGTTGATTTTGTGAAGGACACGCCCCCTGACGGCTCCATCGTACTGGCGATCACTGGGGACGAGGAGGGCGATGCCCTCGACGGGACCACCGCGCTGTTAGACTACATGGCCGAGAACGGCGAGCGCATGGATGTCTGCCTTGTCGGCGAGCCGACCTGCCCCGAACGCATGGGCGACATGATCAAGATCGGCCGGCGCGGCTCGATGAACGCCCATTTTAAGGTGACGGGCAAGCAGGGCCACGCGGCCTATCCGCACCGGGCCAATAACCCGCTGCCTGCGATGATGCGGTTGATGGACCGTTTGGCCAGCCATGAGTTGGATCAGGGCAGCGATCATTTCGACCCTTCGACACTGGCTGTAGTAACCGTTGATACCGGCAATAAGGCGACCAATGTGATCCCGGCGCAATGTCGTGGCGCGGTGAACATTCGGTTCAACGATCATCATTCGGGCGCGAGCCTCAGCGACTGGCTGCGCGGGGAGGCGGATAAGATCGCTGCCGAATTCAGCGTGCAGGTGGATGTGGAAATCACCATCTCCGGCGAAAGTTTCATCACCCCGCCCGGCGCGCTGTCGGATCTGGTCTCAGGCGCGGTTGAGGCGGAAACGGGCGTGAAGCCGGAGCTGTCCACCACCGGTGGCACGTCGGACGCGCGTTTCGTCAAAGCGCATTGCCCGGTGGTGGAGTTCGGTCTGGTGGGACAGTCCATGCATCAAGTCGATGAGCATGCGAGGGTTGAACATATCCAGCAGCTCAAATCCATCTACGCTCGTGTGCTGCGCGATTATTTCACGTGAAACCAACGCTCATCGTCATGGTCAAAGAACCGCGCCCCGGTCGGGTGAAAACACGGCTGGGCCGCGACCTTGGCATGGTGGGCGCGGCTTGGTGGTTCAGGCATCAAACGCGGGCGCTGCTGCGCCGGATCGAAGACCCGCGTTGGCAGGTCGTGCTGGCGGTGGCGCCGGATGCTGAAGGGCTGAAAAGCCGTGTCTGGCCCGCGCATCTGCCGCGCTGGCCGCAGGGCAGGGGCAATCTGGGGGACCGTATGGCGCGGATGTTGCGGAGCGCACCGGGGCCGGCTTGTGTGATTGGGGCGGATATTCCGGGCATTAACCGCAAGGAACTGGCGCGGGCCTTTGCCGTCCTCGGCAACCATGACGCGGTCTTTGGGCCCGCGCCGGATGGCGGCTACTGGCTGGTTGGCCTGAAACACCCGCGCCGTGCGCCACCCACGCTCTTTGACGGGGTGCGCTGGTCCGGCCCGCATGCGCTGGCGGACAGCCGTGCGAGCCTGCCGCGCTACCGCATCGCCGAAGTCTCCACCCTGCGCGACGTGGATGAAATTCACGATTTGCCATGACGACAGGGGGGCTGCGTGCTACCTGCTGAACTATGAGCAAGATACCCAGCAAATCCGAGATCCTCGATTGGATCGAACAGAACCCCACGCTGACCGCGAAACGCGACATCGCCAAAGCCTTTGGCATCAAGGGTGCGGCGCGGATCGACCTGAAGCGCGTGCTGAAAGAGCTGGAGGCTGAAGGCCATTTGGAAAAGCGCAAGCGCAGCTATCAGGACCCGGATCGCCTGCCGCCTGTCTCGGTGCTGTTGGTCACGGGGCCGGACAGCGATGGCGATCTGTTTGCCAAACCGATGGAGTGGCATGGCGAGGGCGCTGAGCCTATCGTTCTGCTGATCCCGCGCGAAAGTGACCCGGCGCTTGGCGAAGGCGACCGGATTCTGGCGCGGCTGACGCTGGTGAAGGGCGAAGATCACCACTATGAGGCGCGGCTGATCCGGCGCATTGGCAGCAATCCGAAAAAGGTGCTGGGCATCTTCCGCAAGGCTGCCGAGGGCGGGCATATCGTGCCGATTGACAAGGGTGCGGACCGCGAATGGCGGGTGGGGGCGGACCACACCCATGGCGCCAAAGACGGCGAGTTGGTCGAGGCCGAACAGGCCGGGCCGAAGGGCCGTATGGGGTCGCCGCGCGCGCGGATCGTGGAGCGACTGGGCGACCCGTCGGCCCCCCGCGCGGTCTCGCTCATTGCGATCCACCAGCATGGCATTCCGGATGAATTCCCCGACGAGGTGATCGCCGAAGCCGATGCCGCCAAGCCACAGGGGCTCAAGGGCCGCGAAGACCTACGTGACTTGCCGCTGGTCACCATCGACCCGTCAGACGCGCGGGACCACGATGACGCCTGCTATGCTCATGCGGATGACGACCCCAAGAACGAGGGCGGCCATGTGGTCTGGGTCGCCATCGCGGATGTCGCGGCCTATGTGACGCCTGGCTCGGCGCTGGACATCGAGGCGCGCAAACGCGGCAACTCCACCTATTTCCCCGACCGCGTGGTGCCGATGCTGCCGGACCGGCTGTCGGGCGATCTGTGTTCGCTGCACGAAGGCGTCCCCCGCGCCTGTATCGCCGTGCGCATGGTGCTGGACGCTAAGGGCAACAAGATCGGCCATACGTTCCACCGCGGCCTGATGCGCTCGCCCGCGTCATTGCATTATGAAGAAGTGCAGGACGCCATCGACGGCAATCCGAACGACCGCACCGGCCCGCTGTTGGAGCCGGTGTTGAAGCCGCTTTACGCCGCCTATGACGCGCTGAAGACTGCCCGCGCGGAGCGGCAGCCGCTGGAGTTGGACCTGCCCGAACGCCGCATCGAATTGGGCGAGGATGGCAAGGTGAAGTCGGTGAACTTCCGCGAGCGGCTCGACGCGCATCGGCTGATCGAAGAGTTCATGGTCTTGGCCAATGTCGCCGCCGCCGAGACGCTGATCAAAAAGAAAACCCCGCTGCTGTTCCGCATCCATGAGGAACCCTCGCCAGAGAAGCTTGAGTCTTTGCGCGAAACGGCGCAGGCGGCGGGCTTTACGCTGGCCAAGGGGCAGGTGCTGCAGACCGCGCACCTCAACCGCCTGCTGGATCAGGCAGCGGGGACCAATGATGCGGAGTTGATCAACCTGAGCACCCTACGCTCGATGACGCAGGCCTATTATGGCCCGGCGCATATCGGGCACTTCGGCCTTGCCCTGCGCTCCTACGCGCATTTCACCTCACCCATCCGCCGCTATGCTGACCTCATCGTGCACCGCGCGCTGATCACGGCGCATGGCTGGGGCAAGGATGGGCTGACGCCCGAAGAGATCGAGGGGCTGGAGCAGACCGGCGCGCATATCTCCGACACCGAGCGCCGCTCGATGGTGGCCGAGCGTGACACGACCGACCGCTACCTCGCCGCATTCTTGTCGGAGCGGGTAGGCAATGAGTTCACCGGACGGATCAGCGGCATCGCGCGTTTTGGTGCCTTTGTGAAGTTGGACGAGACTGGCGCGGACGGTCTGGTGCCGATGCGCTCGCTGGGACGCGAGTATTTCCACCACGATGCCGAGGCGCAGACGCTAATGGGCTCGGACAGCGGCATGGTGATCGGCATCGGCCAACGGGTTACCGTGCGATTGGCAGAGGCCGTGCCGGTGACCGGCGGTATTGCCTTGGAAATGTTGGAGATTGAGGACCAGAAGGTTAAGCAAAGCGGCGGCGCGCGGCGCAGCCCTGCAGGGCGTAATCCACGTGGCAAGGCGGTGAAAGCCAAGCGCAAGAAGGACAAGATCAAACGCAAGGTGACCCGCACACGCCGCTGACCGGCGAAGCTTCGCACATCTCGCAGCCGCCCCTTTCGCAAATAGCGCACTGGGCTTAGGCTTCGTGGCGACAGTTTAGGCGAGGCAAAGATGAATCGGCACTACGCAATCCTTACGGGCGTTCTGACACTTCTGGCAGGATTGAGCACAGCCGCCCCGTTGCTCGCCGCCGGCCCCGGTCAATCTGCACGGCCCACGCCGCGCAGCACGCCGACCCTTGTGGCCGCAGTCGCCAAAAGCGCCGATACCGAAGCGCCTGAAATTGCAGGCGATGACGCCGGGCTGCGGGCTTGGGTTCTGGCCTTTCGCCCGCGGGCGCTGGAGGCGGGGATTGAAGCGGAGGTTTTTGATCGGGCGCTGGACGGCGTACGCTATGACGACGCAGTCATCCGCCGCGACCGCAATCAATCAGAATTTACCAAGACGGTTTGGGACTATCTGGGCACCGCCACCTCGGACCTGCGGGTGCAAAACGGTGGGAAGGCTTTGGCGCAGTGGCAACGCACCTTGGAGGATATCGAAGCCAAATATGGCGTTGAGAAAGAAGTCGTCACCGCGATCTGGGGGCTGGAGAGCGCCTATGGCAGTTTTCGAGGGAGTGACAACGTCATCAACTCCCTCGCGACATTGGCCTATGACGCGCGGCGGAGAGAATTTTTCGAAGGAGAGCTGATCAGCGCATTGCGTATCTTGCAGGCCGGAGATGTTGCGGCAGAAGAAATGCGCGGCAGTTGGGCTGGTGCGATGGGGCATACCCAATTCATGCCATCCTCGTTTCTGGCTCATGCCGTTGATTGGAACGGCGACGGGCGGCGCGACATTTGGGGGGATGATCCATCGGATGCATTGGCATCGACGGCAGCCTATCTAAAACATTTCGGATGGACCGAAGGGCAACCCTGGGGCATCGAAGTCGCCTTGCCCGAAGAGTTCGACTATCTGCTCGCGGACCGTTCAATTACCAAGAGTGCAGAAGAATGGACGGCCTTGGGGCTGACCAAGCTGGACGGCACAGCCTTGGATGCGCATGGTCCGGCCGCTGTTCTGCTGCCCGCTGGCGCGGAAGGCGCGGCGTTTCTGATTTATGATAATTTTGCGGTCATCGAGACCTACAACACGGCCGACGCTTATGTCATCGGCGTGGGGCATTTGTCAGACCGGATTGGCGGGGCCGGACCGATCCGCCAATCTTGGCCGCGCGATGATCGGGCCTTGAGTTATGACGAGCGGATCGAATTGCAGACCCTGCTGACCGAGGCCGGGTTCGACACTGAAAAGATTGACGCCAAGATTGGTCCGTTAACGGTCAATGCTGTTCGGCGCTATCAGCAGGACCGGGGGCTGGTCCCCGATGGCTATGCGCCGCCGCGCCTGTTGGAACGGCTGCGCAACGAGTGATCGGGCGCCCCGTTGAGGGCGCCCCTTGTGCTTAGGCTGCGGCTTTCAGCAGGTCTTTTTCCTTTAACTCGGAATGGGTCGCATCCAGCGCTTTGGTGGCGCGTGCGGCGAAGATGTCGATTTCCTCTGGCGTGATGATCAGCGGCGGAGAGATGATCATCCGGTCCCCGACATGGCGCATCACCAGATTGTTGGCAAAGCAATGCTCGCGGCAAAGATAGCCTGCTGTCCCGGCCTCTTGTGCGAACTTTGCGCGGCTTTCCTTATGCGGCGTCAAGGGCAGGGAGGCCATGAGGCCAGAGACATTCACCCCACCTACCAAAGGATGTTCCGCCAGCTTGTGGAGCGCTTCTTTCAAAGCCGGGGCGGCGACGTTTTGAACATGGTCGATGATGTTCTCTTCTTGCATGATGCGCAGGTTTTCCAGCGCCACAGCAGCACATACCGGGTGGCCCGAGTAGGTGTAGCCGTGATTAAACTCGCAAGCGTTGATAACCTCGGCCACCTCGTCACAAACAATGGAGCCGCCAATCGGCGCGTAGCCAGAGCTCAGCCCTTTGGCGATGGTCATGATGTGCGGCTTGATGCCCATGGTCTGCGAGCCGAACCAGTTGCCGGTGCGACCAAAGCCACAGATGACTTCATCCGCGATCAGCAAAACATCGTATTTATCACAGATGCGCTGGATTTCTGGCCAGTAGGTGCTGGGCGGAATCACCACCCCGCCCGCGCCCTGCACCGGCTCACCGATGAAGGCAGCAACCTTTTCGGCGCCCAGTTCGAGAATTTTATCTTCCAACTCCCGCGCACGCGCGAGACCGAAGTCCTCGGGGGACTGATCTCCTCCTTCGGCCCACCAATCTGGCTGGCCGATGTGATGAATACCGGGGATCGGCAGGCCACCCTGTTCGTGCATCGGAGTCATACCACCAAGGCTCGCAGAGCCGACCGACGAGCCATGATAGGCGTTCTTCCGGCTGATCACATGGCTCTTTTCCGGCTTGCCCTTTTGCGCCCAATAGGTGCGAACCATGCGCAGATTGGTGTCGTTCGCCTCGGACCCGGACCCGGCAAAGAAGACGTGATTCAGGTCGCCGGGGGCAAGTTCGGCCAATTCTTTGGCCAGTGCGATGGCGGGCACATGGGTCGTTTGAAAGAAGGTGTTGTAATAAGGCAGTTCGTTCATTTGCCGCGCGGCCACTTGGCCCATCTCTTCGCGCCCATAGCCCAGGTTCACACACCAAAGCCCCGCCATAGCATCAAGGATCTCGTTCCCGTCGCTGTCGGTCAAATAAATGCCCTTGGCTCGTGTGATGACGCGCGCCCCTTTGCCGGAGAGCTCATCGTTGGTGGTAAAGGGGTGCATGTGATGCGCCGAATCAAGCGCCTGCAATTCCGCGGTGGGGAGATGGTTTGTAATCGACGACATGAGATGACACCTTATTCTGCAACTGTGATGAGCTTCACGCCGAGAATATGATCAAATTCAGCCGTGTCAATCGAATCGCCGACCCACAGGCTGGCCATCAAGCGCGGCGCGGATTTGAGTCATGCCTTGGGCGACGTCCTCTGCCATAACCCGGCCCGCTAATTCGGCGTCTCCTGCTTCGAAAGCAGCAAGGATTTCGACATGCTTATCCGGTAGGTTGCTGGTGCCATAGCGGCCACAGACGACCCGCAAAGACGGCCCGAAACGCAGCCACAATTGATCGACCGTCGCGGCCATAATGGACGCATCGGCAAGTGCGTAGGTCATGGCGTGAAAACGGTAGTTGTGCATCAAATACCCCCCCACGTCGCCACGGTCTATCGCCAAGTTTAGCACGTTATCGCAGGCGTTTAGCTCCGCGAGATGGGCCTCTGTCATGCGTTCTGCCGCGCGGCGGGTTAGCTCGGGCTCCAACGTTTCACGCATGAATTTAAGCTCTTCCAGCCCGGCATAGGTAAGCTCTGGCACGGTCACGCGGCGGTTGCCCAAATGCGTCAACGCACCCTCGGAAATCAGCCGCCGCAAAGCTTCGCGCACCGGGGTCATGCCGGCATCAAGCGCAGTGGTCAGCCCTTGGATCGTTACCCCTTGGCCCGGGGCGAGATCGCCAAAGAGAATCATATTCCGCAGGCGTTCGTAAACATGCTGGTGAATGGGTCTTTTAGGTTCTGCCGAAGACGCGGCAGGCGGCGCGGGAGCGGGGGATTCTGAGCCCATGAAAGCAATCTTTCGTTGTTGATGTACCGTAGCTTGCGGCATTTTCTTCTGCATAAAACCATAAACCATCTTGCCCGAAGACGCAAAACTTGATCAAATTGACGAAAGGTGGGGATCAACCCGACCTGTCTAACGGGAGTATAGAATGAAACATGCGATCTTGAGCAGCGTTGCTCTGGCCACAGTGATGGCAGCCGCCGCTTCTGCCGAAACCGTTCGGGTCTATAATTGGTCCGACTATATCGATGAATCCCTTCTCGAAAAATTTGAAAAAGAAACCGGGATCGAACTGGTTTACGACGTGTTCGACAGCAACGAAGTGCTGGAAACCAAGATGCTGGCCGGTGGGTCAGGCTATGACGTGGTTGTACCTTCGGGGACGTTCTTGCAGCGCCAGATCAGCGCGGGGGCTTTCCAGAAACTGGACAAATCGAAGCTGACCAACATTGATAATGTTTGGGATGTGATCGCTGAGCGGGTCTCGAAATATGATCCCGGCAATGAATACGCGATTAACTATATGTGGGGCACCACTGGCATCGGCGTGAACGTCGACAAGGTGAAGGAAGCCCTTGGTGAAGATGCGCCGTTAGACTCGCTCGCGCTTATCTTTGAGCCCGAAAACATGAAAAAGCTTCAGGATTGTGGGGTGCATTTCCTTGATGCGCCGGTAGAAATGATCCCGGCTGCACTGGCCTATATTGGCGAAGATCCTGACGCCCAAGACCCAGAGACGCTTAAGAAAGCCGAGCCGGTGTTGAGCGCCGTTGCGCCTTACGTCCAGAAATTCCACAGCTCCGAGTATATTAACGCACTGGCAAATGGTGACATCTGCGTCGCTTTCGGCTGGTCCGGTGACGTTCTCCAAGCCCGCGACCGCGCAGCGGAGGCCGGTAATGGGGTCGAATTGGCATATAACGCGCCAACAGAGGGGGCGTTGATGTGGTTCGACAATATGGCGATCCCTGTAGACGCGCCCAACCCGGATGGGGCGCATAAGTTTTTGAACTTCATTCTTGAGGCCGAAAACGCAGCCGCCGCATCGAACTACGTTTATTATGCGAATGGCAACAAGGCGAGCCAGGAGTTCCTTGAGGAAGACGTGATCGGTGATCCAGCGATCTACCCGACTGAGAAAACCTTGGAAAATCTCTATACCACAAGCCCCTACGCGCCCAAGGTGCAGCGGGTCGTGACCCGTATGTGGACCAAGATCAAGTCCGGTACCTGATCTGCACAAGAGGGCGCGGCCAGTCGGTTGCGCCCTTTTTCTTACCTGCGCCCTGATCAAAGGATGCCTCAATCGTGAGCCCAACCGTTTTCGCCCCCTGGAATAATCCAGAGGAAAAACCCCTCATCCGTTTCGAAAATGTGACGAAGAAGTTTGGTGAGTTTGTCGCCATCGACGACCTCTCGCTAGATATCTACGCCCAAGAATTTTTTGCGCTGCTCGGTCCGTCAGGCTGCGGCAAGACCACGATGATGCGCATGCTCGCTGGGTTTGAGACGCCGACCACCGGACGGATTGAATTGGCTGGGCAGGATATCGCACAGGTGCCGCCTAACAAGCGCGCGGTGAACATGATGTTCCAGTCCTATGCGCTGTTCCCGCATCTGAGTATTTGGGACAACATCGCCTTCGGTCTGCGCCGGGACAAGATGCCCAAAGATGCGATTGAAGCGCGAGTGGCAGAGATGCTGAAGCTCACGCGTCTGGAGAAATTCGCCCGGCGCAAGCCGCATCAGATTTCTGGCGGTCAGAGACAGCGTGTGGCGTTGGCCCGCTCTTTGGCCAAAGCGCCTAAACTGCTTTTGCTGGATGAGCCACTAGGTGCGCTTGACAAGAAGCTGCGTCAGGATACCCAGTTTGAATTAATGGATATTCAAGAATCCACCGGCACCACTTTCGTCATCGTGACCCACGATCAGGAAGAAGCGATGACTGTTGCCTCCCGCGTGGCGGTGATGGACGAAGGCCGGATTATTCAAGTGGCGACCCCCGCAGAGATCTATGAAGCGCCCAATTCGGTTTATGTGGCCGATTTCATCGGTGACGTGAATATCATCGAGGCACGGACGAAAGCGGTGGGGGCGGAACAGTACCATCTGGACTGGGCAGACGGTCAGGCGCCTCTGACAGCAACTTCGGCCCTCCCGTTCAGCGAAGGGCAGCAGGCGCACCTCGCCATCCGGCCCGAGAAGATTAGAATCACCACCGAGCGGCCCGAAGATGCCCCCAATGCGCTGCAGGGCAAAGTGCTCGACATCGCTTATTTGGGCAATCTCAGCACCTATCATGTTGAGCTTCCCGGTGGACAGGTCATCAAAGCGCAAACGGCCAACACCCGGCGTATCGCCCGGCGGGACATTACTTGGGAAGACCCGGTTTGGATTTCATGGAGCGCCACCGCGGGCGTCTTGTTAGCGCAATGAACCTACGTCGCTTTGCCCTGATTGCAGTGCCCTATATATGGCTTTTGGCGCTGTTTCTGATCCCCTTTATTATCGTTTTCAAAATTTCACTGTCGGACACGGCTCTGTCGATCCCGCCTTATACGCCAACCCTGAAGGACGGCTTTGCGGCGCTGATCTCTCAATTAGATTTTGAAAATTTTACCTTTCTTGCCTCTGATGATCTTTATTGGAAGGCATACTTGAGTTCGTTGCGTATCGCGCTGGTCTCAACGATCTTAACGCTGCTGGTCGGTTACCCCATCGCTTACGGCATGGCCCGCGCGCCCGAAGAGTGGCGCGCCACGTTGATGATGCTTGTAATCTTGCCATTCTGGACATCCTTTCTGATCCGCGTTTACGCGTGGATGGGCATTCTAAGCAACGAAGGGCTGCTGAACCAATTGCTGATGGGGATGGGTTTAACCTCCGAACCTTTACAGATCCTTAATACTAACACGGCAGTCTATATCGGTATCGTTTACACCTATCTGCCCTTTATGATCCTGCCCATCTATGCGGCGCTCGATCGGTTGGATGAATCGTTGAATGAAGCGGCGGAAGATTTAGGCTGTTCGCGGATGCAGGCCTTTTGGCTCGTCACGATCCCGCTGTCGCGCAATGGCATTGTTGCGGGTAGTTTTCTCGTCTTCATCCCGGCCTTGGGCGAATTCGTGATCCCCTCGCTCCTGGGCGGTTCGGGCACGCTGATGATCGGCAAAGTGCTGTGGGAAGAATTCTTTAACAACCGCGATTGGCCCGTGGCCAGCGCCGTAGCGGTGATCCTTCTGCTGATCTTGATCATTCCGATCATCCTGTTTCAGCGCAATCAGCAAAAGCAGGCGGAGGCCGAACAATGAAGCGCATGACATGGTTCAATGTGACCTCGCTCACGCTGGGGTTTGCATTCCTCTACCTGCCAATGATCATTCTGGTGATCTATAGCTTCAACGCCTCGAAGTTGGTGACGGTTTGGGCAGGATTCTCAACACGCTGGTATGGCGAGTTGCTGCAAAACGAAGCTTTCCTGAATGCCGCTTGGGTCACGATCAAGGTCGCTGTGATCTCGTCTTCTATCGCCACGGTGCTAGGCACGATGGCTGCCTATGTACTGGTGCGCGGCGGGCGCTTCATGGGGCGGACGCTGTTTTCCGGCATGATCTACGCGCCGCTGGTGATGCCCGAAGTGATCACCGGTCTGTCGCTGCTCTTGCTTTTCATCGGCATCGGGCTCGACCGCGGCGTTCTGACCATCGTGTTGGCACATACGACCTTTTCAATGTGTTATGTCTCGGTCGTCGTGTCCTCGCGGCTGGTGTCTTTTGACCGCTCGCTGGAGGAGGCCGCGCTTGATCTTGGCTCCTCTCCCTGGGAAGCGTTCCGGCTTGTCACCCTGCCGATCATTGCGCCTGCGGTGATCTCGGGCTGGCTCTTGGCCTTTACGCTCAGCCTCGACGATCTGGTAATTGCATCCTTTACCGCAGGGCCTTCGGCGACCACGCTACCGATCAAGATCTTCAGCGCCGTGCGCTTGGGGGTTTCGCCTGAGATTAACGCGCTGTCGACCATCATGATCGCGATTGTTACCGTCGGTGTCATCACCGCGTCGCTGGTCAGCAAACACTCAAGCCTCCGCGCGCAGGAGGATGCCCGCGCGGCGGAACGGCCCGCTACATGAGGCGCATCTACCCGGACTACGCCTATTCCGAAGCGCCGCGAGCGGGGTGCTGGTGGGATGAGACGTGCTCGGCACCGGACCGCGCGACGCAGCAAGACGACGAGCGGTCCGATGTGGTGATCATCGGCGGTGGTTTCACCGGCCTGAACGCAGCGCTACACCTGGCAGAGGCGGGAGTGCAGGCAACTGTGTTGGAGGCCGAGCGCGTGGGGTTTGGCGCATCCGGGCGCAATGGCGGATTTTGTTGTCTCGGCGGCGGGATGCTGGAGGACGCTGCGCTCGACCAGAAGTTTGGGCGCGATGCCCGTCTTGCATGGCGGCAGGCAGAGATGGCCGCGATCCAGCATGTGGAGGGGTTTATCGCCAGCCGTGGCATTGACGTGGACCGCCATTCAAAGGGCGAAACCCAACTCGCTCACCGCCCGCGCGATTTTGAAGAAATGCACGGGCAATTGGAGTATTACGCCGAAAACTACGGTGTTACGCCACGTTTGATCGAGAAGGCTGACCTCGGTACGGAAGGGCTAAATGCGGGGTTTGAGGGCGCGCTTAACGTGCCGCTTGGCTTTGGGTTGAACCCTCGGAAATATGTGACCGCTTTGGCAGAGGCGGCCGAGAAGGCGGGTGCGACCATCTACCACCGCAGCCCGGCAACGTCAGTGGCGCGGACCGGCGGTGCGTTCGAAATCACCACTCCCACAGGCCGTATGCGTGCGGAAAAGGTCATTATTGCCACCAACGGCTATTCCTCCGAAGACCTGCCATCTTGGCTTGCCGCGCGCTACATGCCGACCCAATCAAGCGTGATCGTGACGCGGCCGTTAAGCGAAGCCGAACTAACGGCACAGGGTTGGACCAGTCGCCAAGCCTGCTACGACAGCCGCCGCCTGTTGCATTATTTCCGGCTTATGCCTGACAACCGCATGCTTTTCGGAGTGCGCGGCGGACTGCTGTCAACGCCGAGCTCCGAAGCGCGGGCGCTGCGCCGTGCGCGGGCTGATTTTGAGCGTATGTTCCCCGCATGGCGGCATGTAGAAACACCGTACAGTTGGTCTGGCATGGTCTGCATCGCACGAAACCGCATGCCCTTTGTGGGCGAGGTGCCGGAGCAGAAGGGCATGTTTGCGGGGCTGTGCTACCATGGCAATGGTGTGGCGATGGGCAGCTATTCCGGTGCGCTGCTCGCGGAACTGGTGCAGGAGAAAGCCCCATCGCGGCCCTATCCGCGTCCCATGAGCGCGCCGCTTGCTCGGTTTGAACTGGGGCGTTTTCGTCGCGCTGTGATGCCTTTTGCCTATGCTGGTTTTGCCTTGTCAGACCGCTGACCGTTCAACCTAACTGCGCGGTTCGCGCAGGCCGTTCACGTCGCTTGTTAGCACCATCGATCCCCCTTCAAGCATCATGATCGATTGCCCATCTTGCGTCCGGGCTTCCGTCACGCGGCCATAGGCTTCGGCAGGTTCGATCATGAGCAATTCGCCATCCGCGTAACTCTCCACGCTAAAACTGTAAGTGCTTGCAGGGAGCGGCTGGCCATTCGCGTCCAGCCCTTCCCATTCAATCGGGTCTGCGGAAACGGGAATCGATCGGCGCTGCACCTCCTCGCCATTGCCATCATAGGCCACGAGAAACACCTGGTCTGCGACGGCCGCAGGGTTTGGGGCCACCGTAATCGACGTACCATCGAATTGTACTGGTGCGGTTGTGCGTGCTTCCATGCCGATCACACCAGCCATTTGCCCCATGTTGCTGGCGCCGAGCTGTGTCATCAGAGCAGTCAAAAGGTCATTTGACATGACTTGCTGCTCGACCATCGAAAACTGCGCTAACTGTGCGGCATATTCGGAGGAATCGATAGGTTCCAGCGGATCTTGATAACGGGCTTGGGCGGTGAGCATTTGTAAAAAGGTTTCAAAATCGGATGACAGGACAGAGTTTGAAGGCGCCTCCGCCGGCGCAGGAGCCGGGGTATTTGTTGCGGGCGTCGACGATGTGGTTGGCGAGATATTCATGAAAAAACCTTCTGTCACAGGCGCAGGTCGAGACCGGTCAAACTGCCGGCGGCGAGGGAGGCTAGGGCGGCGTCACTGTCCGACCCGGTCATTGTAAGCGGATCAGGACTTTGATGTTGCCCTGATGGCGGATCACCTTGGTCAGATCCGCCTGCTGTCTGTTCGCCAGCGGCGAAAGAAAACGTGATATCCGCAAAGCCCAGATCGCGGAAATCTTGACCTAATTGGTCAATATGTCGGCGCAGCAGGTCAAGGGTTTCTGGTCGTTCGGCCAGCACGTTGATTTGGACACCTGCGTCATTCGTTGTGACGGACAACCTGACCTGCCCGAGCTCTTCGGGGCTGAGCGCGATATCAACGGGCCGGTTAGGCATTTGACGGACCACTTCGGCCAATTGAGCCGCGACCTGTGGGGGCAGGGCCGCTCGTGTGACGGTTGCAGATTGCTGCGACTGCGAAGTATTTGTGTCCCAAGTTTGGGCCAACACAGGATCTGAGGGATAAAGCCGCAACTCAGAAGCGCTTTCAACGGTATCCCGCGTTTGACCGAGTGACGCCGGAACGGTCGGTCCCGGTGGCGCTGCGGGCACGAAAATTTGCACTGTTGGAGCATTGTTTTGCGATGGCTGCGGTTGCCCATAGACATCACCAATCGCTACAAGCCGGAGGCGGTAATCCTTTCCGTCGGCCACAGGAGAGAGGACTGTTTGGGCTAATGTGACATGCTGCCTAGGCTCTGATGGTACCTGCGAGAATGCGGTCGGTGAGGCCTGCGGCGTCGCTGCTCGCGCACCTGTTATGAAAGATAGGCTATTTGCCGCCGTAGAACTTTGCGGGAACGGTAAATTAAGTGAAGAGGGCGAGCTATCCGCAGGTTGGCCCCCCGGCGGGGTCATGCCCTGCTGGAGAATGTGCTGGAGTGGGGCCAAGGCAGTCGCGCGCGCGCCCTTCCCGTTTTCCATCGAAATGGCGGGCGCTGTATCCTGCGCTGGACTATCCGACCGTGTCGGAACTTGTGCAAATGCCGCTACATCCTGATGTAGAGAGGGCCGCGGGTTAACGACAGGAAACGTGGGATCTGGGGGCATGGCACCCGGCGAAGGGAGCGTTGCGTTTATATGGTGGTTCCGGACAGAGGCGTGGTGTGGAGCTAAAGTGTACGAATGGTTATTTTGTGCAGACCCATTCCTTGTGTCGAGCTTTGCTGCTTCGGGCTGCGAAGCGTCAGTCACCTCCGTTGCTAATGGCTCGCGGGGCGAACTGGCCTGCAGAGCTAAGACAGCTTGCGCACTGTTGTGTTTCTGGTCGGCAACAGATTTGTCGCCAGGAATAGGCAGGCTCGTTGTGCTTGGCGAACTGGCTGCGTCCGTGGTCTGACCTATAGCCTGGGGGACTATCTTAGCCGTCTGTAGTTCGGTTTGAAGCACTCCTAGAGCGGGTTGCGCTGGAGAGCTTTGTAAATCGACAGGTTTTTGCTGTGCCTTCATCGCGGGGACCGCCGTAGGGCTTGCCCCTGACGCACCACTCTCCGCCACAGTCTGAATCGATAGAGGAGCTGCGAAACCCAACTCAGTCTTTAGCAGGTGATCAGCCTGAAAGCTGTCACTCATATGCCTACCTGTTGCATTTGACGTATCCCCCTCAGAGGTGTTTGCCGCAACGTAGATCGAAGGGATCAGGCGCGGCTGCCCCTTTATCCGGTCAGCTAAATGATTCGCCGAAATCTGTCCGAATTTCTCCGGACCAAGCGCTGTAGCCTGATCGCTTTGAACAGCCGCGTGCGCCTCATGTTCTGATGACCTTGCCGAAGGCTGCGATGCAGGACCGTGAGCGGCATCAGTGGACCGAGCCGAAGCATCATTATCAACCACGACCTCTTTTGCTTCAGACGTTTGAGAAGCAGCCTCAGCGTCTGTCACCGCGCCCTCTGATGCCGTCAAATTCTTGCCCTTCTGACCGCGCGCCTCGTCAAAAATATCTGCAAATTTCTGTCGCGGCTTGTCTTCCTCCGAAGACATATCGGTCATGGCCTGAAAGGGGTCATTGCCGGGGCGCATAGATGCTGTTGCGTTAGAAAGCGGGGGCGGTGAATGCACGTGATTACTCCGAGAGTTCTTCTCTAATTTCGTCACCATGAGCGAACTTCCTTACCGGTTGTTTACCGAAACCGAGGCAAGATCAGAAAAATAGAACGCAATTTAAGGAGACAGGATGATGCTAATTTCTTCGGTCCATCCAGCACCGTCGCTGAAGGACGATAACAAGGCGCTCATGGTTGCGGCGCAGAAATTAGAGGCGAGCTTTCTTGCGGAAATGCTGAAATCAGCAGGACTTGGCGCCACCAGCGCGGAATTCGGCGGCGGCGCCGGGGAGGACCAGTTTAGTTCGTTTCTCGTCCAAGAGCAGGCCATGGCGATGGTGAAAGCGGGCGGCATTGGCCTGAGCGAATCGCTCTATGAAGCGTTGAAGGAGCGGCAGGATGAATTCTGAGGAGACCACACAGAAATTAGCCGCGCTCGATAGTCTGCTTGATGCAGAGCGCACGGCCCTGCTGAACGGCGAACTCGAAAAACTCGCCAGCATGCTGGAAGATAAAGAGAACCTTATCTTGACGCTCAACAGCGCCGAGCACCGAGATCTGGAAGCGTTGCAGCGGCTTGATGCAAAGGTGAAACGCAATCAGCTTCTTCTCGATGGGGCTCTAGAAGGCATACGCAGCGTTGCGCGCCGTATGGCGGCCCTGCGCCGCATCAAGGGATCTTTAGAGACGTATGATTCCACTGGTAAAAAACGCAATGTGGAGATGGACGCGGCCCGTGCTGTTGAAAAACGCGCCTAAGCGTTTGAATAAAAAGCCATGCAATGGCCGCTTCGCGTTTAGGACAGTGTTAAGCTGCAAAGGGTCATGGTGGCGATGCATCCGAGGTCGGGTGGCGCATCGCTCGGTTCAGGAGCGTTGCATAGGTCAGAAAGACTTTCCAGTCCGCCCCAGGGGGGTGAGACAGCAACGGGCGCAAAGCGTCAAAAAGACTAAAGGAACATGCTTATGTCGAGCATCAACACCAACAACTCTGCCATGGTTGCCCTGCAAACGCTGAAGTCGATCAACTCCGATCTTGGTCAGACCCAGAACGCCATCGCAACAGGCAAAGATATTTCCTCGGCCAAAGACAACTCCGCGATCTGGGCGATTTCCAAGGTCATGGAATCTGACGTCGCAGGTTACGAAGCGGTGTCCGACTCCCTGTCGCTGGGGGAATCTACGGTCGCAGTGGCCTCAGCCGGTGCTGAAGAGATTGTTGAAACTTTGAAGGAGATGAAGCAGCTCGCGATCTCTGGGCAGAGTGAGACAGCGGATTTCACGAAAATCCAAGCGGATATGGATGAAAAAGTCGCTCAGATCACTGCGATCACAGGTGGTTCGCAGTTCAACGGGGTGAACCTGCTGGCAACGGATGCGGACGGCAATGGCGGCACTTCTTTGACAGTCGTGTCCTCGCTTGACCGTATTGGTGCCGCTTCGCCAACCGTAAGCACGATTGACGTGGCCACTGTTGATTTCGAAGCCAATCTTGATGCCACGACGATCACCGCGATCACGGACGCCACCACCGCGGCGACCGCATTTGGTGAGATCGAAGCCTTTATGACCGTCGCGATTGACGGTGCGGCTGAACTGGGTGCTTCGGCGCAGCGCATCTCTGACCAGGGCGAATTTGTCAGCAAATTGAGCGATGCTGTTAAATCCGGGATCGGTTCGCTCGTCGATGCAGATATGGAAGCAGCATCGGCCAAGCTTCAAGCGCTTCAGACCCAGCAGCAGTTGGGTGTGCAGGCACTTTCCATCGCCAACCAGGCGCCGCAGACCATCTTGTCTCTGTTCCGCTAAGCCAACCTTCGGGGGCGCGTTTTGGCGCGCCCCTTGAACGAAACGGCACGCATCGAATGACAACAACAGGCAAGGTATCCCCGTGAACGCAACCACTCTGGCTCAGCGCGCCTATGCGCCCACTGCCGCGCCGACGCGATCGGCCCGCAGTATCGAATATGATGTCATCGCGCGCATCACCTATCGGCTGAAGGCCGCAATCGAACAGGGCAGGTTGCCACCGCTGCTTGAAGCATTGCACGAGAACCGCAAACTCTGGCGAACGCTGGCAATCGACGTGGCGGATGATGAGAACCTGCTGCCCGACGATCTACGTGCGCGCATTTTTTACCTCGCTGAATTCACCAGCCATCATACGGGAGAAGTAATTCGGAAAAAGGTTTCCGCTGTCCCTCTGTTAGAGGTGAATACCGCCATTCTGCGCGGCCTAAAGCAGGAAAGGGCGTTGTCATGAGCGGATTGGTTCTCAAACTGAGCCCAAAAGAACGGGTGTTGGTCAACGGCGCCGTGATCGAAAATGGCGATCGACGTAGCCGATTGGCGATTATGTCACCGGATGCAAATATTTTGCGCCTGCGTGACGCGATCCATCCAGAAGATGCCAAAACCCCGGTGCGGCGCGTGCTCTTTGCAGTGCAGCTGGTCCTTTCGGGCGATAAAGATGCGGCCAGTGCACATCACGGTTTGCTGCGACAGATCGAAGAATTGAGCCAAGTGTTTACCGACAACGACAGCCGCAATGCGTTGGCCGAAGCCAGCCGAGGCGTGATTGAGGCGCAGCATTACCACAGTCTTAAAGCATTGCGCAGCCTGCTGCCGCGCGAAGATCGGCTGCTGGCGTTGCGGGCAAACTGATGTACCAGCCCGTCATCCCCATGAGCGGACTGGCTGGCTGGAGGTTTCTTCAGCGGACCTATGACACGCAGTTCGAGACATTCAATAAATCGACCGAACTCAAACGGGATACTGACTATTTCCGCGAGAACATCGGGTCGATCTCAACGGCGGAAGACCTGGTCTCGGACCGACGGCTGATGGCGGTCACTCTCGGCGCTTTCGGTCTGCAAGACGATATCGACAATCGTTTTTTCATCCGCAAGATGCTTGAGGAGGGGACAACCAGCGATGATGCGCTTGCCAATCGCTTTACCGATCCGCGGTACAAAGAAATGTCCGAAGCTTTTGGTTTCGGTCCCGGCGAGTTTTTAAAGATTGGCGAAGCCGGTTTTGTCGATGCAATCGTCGCGCGGTTTGAAGCAAACAGCTTCGAAGTGGCCGCTGGAGAGCAGGATGACTCCATGCGCATTGCTCTATATGCGCAGCGCGAAGTTTCTGAACTCGCTAGTGCGGATATGTCCAATGATGCCAAGTGGTTCACCCTGATGGGTGATCCGCCAATGCGCGCATTGTTCGAAAAGGCGCTCAATCTACCGTCGTCTATTGGCCAAATCGATGTAGATCAGCAGTTGGGCGTTTTTCAGGAGCGCGCGCAGTCGGTGTTCGGAACAGATCAGATAGCCGACTTTTCTGACCCAAACTTGGTGGAAGACCTGATTACCAAATATGTGGTACGCAATCAGATTTCCGCCTTTGCTTCGGGTATGTCGGGGCAATCCATCGCATTAACTCTGCTTCAGAGTTAACCCCCGTTCAGCCAGTTGCGTGGCCACGGCCGCGTGCCGGCTGGGACTGTTTGGCGCGGCGTAGCAGTAGGTCGAGCTGTTTGAAGCTCTGATCTATCCCCTGTCGTTCGACGCGTGCCAGAAACATGTCCAACTCATCCCAAATCGCTATCGCCTGATCAACCTCAGGATCGCTGCCCTGTGCATAGAGGCCGGCGCGGATCATCATAGCATTGCGGTCATAAACGCCCATCAGGCGCCGGGCACGTTTAAGCATATCATTTTCCGCTTCCGTTGCGGCGGCGGGAAGTGACCGCGACACCGACCGCAGCACATCAATCGCTGGATAGCGCCCGCGTTCTGCGATGTTACGGTCCAATACGATATGGCCGTCTAACACGCCGCGCAGGATATCCGCGATTGGCTCGTCCATGTCAGAGCCTGCCACCAATACGCTGAAGATGCCTGTGATGTCGCCTTCGTTCTCGGCCCCCGGTCCCGCGCGTTCACAAAGGGACATAATCAGATGCGCGGTCGATGGAGGATAGCCACGGAGGACTGGCGCTTCGCCTGCCGCGACGGCGACCTCGCGGTGGGCCTCTGCAAAGCGAGTGATTGAATCGGCCATGAAAAGGACGGATTTCCCCTCAGTGCGAAAATGCTCAGCGATGGCCATGCCTGTCCAAGCGCAGCGGCGGCGTTGCAGCGGCGATTGGTCCGACGTCGCCGTGACCAATACGCTGCGGGCGAGCCCTTCAGGGCCAAGCACATCTTCCATAAAATGCCGCAGCTCACGCCCACGCTCCCCAATGAGGGCAATGACAACGACATCGGCCTGCATATGCTGTGCCAAATGTCCCATAAGGCTGCTTTTGCCGACACCAGAACCGGCGAACAAACCGACACGTTGACCTTTCACCACTGGCAGCATCGTGTTCATTACCGCCATGCCGGTATCTAGGCGCGCGCCTAAGGCGCGGCGTGTCGCGGCGGGGGGCGGGGCGGCTTGCAAAGGGCGTGCAACAGGGCCGCGGAGCAGGGGGCGGCCATCTAACGGCAGGCCAGTTGGATCAACGACCCGGCCAATCCAATCCTCACTTGGCGCAATCGTGAACGGCGGCGAAAGCGTTGCACGGCTGTTCAACGACACACCATCCGGGGCCGCGTCCGGTAGTGCGACGAGGATATCGTCGCGCAGTTGCACCACCTCGCCGCTGAGCGCTGTCGCATCCTGCCTGAAAACAGTGACCGCGTCTCCAATTCGAGCCGACTCCGCCAGGCCCGAGATATGGATCACCCCCGCCTCAACCCGTGTCACGCGACCGACAGACCGCACCAAGGCAAGGCTATCGATCTGGGCCAACAGACCATCCAAATTTGTTTCAAAGGTCATGTCATTCCTTTCGGCTGCAAACGCTTTCTAAAGGAATCAGGGTTAAGCCTTGATTGAAATTGCACGAGGGAGAAGCCCCGATGTTTGAAAAGCTGGAACTCTTCAGAACGGCGACAGCCATGGCGACCCATGCCGGACAGCGCCAAGCGATTGTGGCGCAGAACGTCGCCAATGCCGATACGCCCGGTTATCAGGCGCGCGATCTTCCTGATTTCAAAAGCGTTTTCCGCCCGGCTGATGCTGCTGGTTTGCCGCGCGCCACGCGGTCCGGCCATCTGCATGGCAGCCGCAGCGGTGTGGCAACCGCCGCGTCTTTCACCACGCGAGAGGAGGCGTCCCCCAACGGCAATAGTGTTTCGCTTGAAACTGAGATGTTGAAATCCGTGGATGCAAAGCGCCAGCACGACCGGGCATTGGCGATCTATAAGTCCGGGCTGAACATTCTGCGCAGTACGATCAGGGGCTAAGCATGAGTGAGTTTTCCAAATCTCTTTCCGTCTCGTCTAGCGGCCTGCGAGCGCAAGCCACCCGGCTGCGGCACTTGTCTGAGAATATTTCCAACGCCGACACGCCCGGTTACCGCAGAAAAACGATCACGTTTGAGACGGCCTTCGGGCCGCGTGACGGTGTGTCATCAGTCCGCACCGGAGCCGTCAATCTGGATCGCAGCGAGTTGGAGCAGGTCTATGATCCCTCCCACCCCCTTGCGGATGAAAGTGGTTATTTCGAAGGGTCAAATGTCGATCTTCTGATCGAACTCGCCGACGCGCGCGAAGCGCAGCGCAGCTATGAGGCGAATCTAAAAATATTCGAGCAAACGCGGAAAATGTCGACGGGCTTGCTGGACCTGCTGCGGCGGTAAGCGCCTCCGAACAGGTATCTGCGACCAAACACGCAGCAAGGGGCTTCGACGGAATGGCCGCGGCGCAACGTCGCGAGAAATACACTAAAAGGAGATCCAGAATGGATATTAAAGCGCTTTCAGCGATCCAGAAATACGCAGCGTCCAAACCCGCAACTGAACCGGGCGCTGCATCAGGTGATATGAACGGCGTCAAAGCGGCGTTTTCTGACTTCGCAAACACGCTGGCCAAGGGTGAGCAACTTGCCACAGACGCGATGGTCGGCGATGCCGATCCTCATGCGCTGGTCACCGCGCTAGCTCAGACCGAACTGGTGGTGGAAACCGCCGTGACCGTACGTAACAAGGTGGTCGAAGCCTATCAGGAAATCCTGAGGATGCCGGTCTGATGCAAAGCGAAGTGATCTTTTTTGACACGATGCGTCAGGGGCTTTGGGTCGCGGTGGTGATTTCCATTCCTATCCTGACAGTCGCGCTATTGGCGGGCGTCTCGATCGGTTTGGTGCAAGCGTTGACCTCGATACAGGAAATGACCCTGACCTTTGTACCCAAACTCGCGGCAATTGGCGCGGTGTTCTGGCTTTCCATGAGCTTCATGACGCAGACTTTGGTGGCCTTCTTCCATGACCGCATCATTCCGCTGATCATCGGAGGCTGACATGGATAACGCAGGATATACCACACTTACCCGGCAATCGGGGTTGGCTCGGGAAATGCAGATCGTTGCAAATAATATCGCAAATGCGGCGACGACGGGCTACCGAGCCGAGGAGCTGATTTTCTCGGAATATGTAAAACCAGTGGATGGGGGCGCATCGCTTTCGATGGGGCAGGGGAACCTGCGCAGTACCTCTTTCGATCAGGGGGCGTTGACCCAAACGGGCGGCACTTTCGACTTTGCGATAGAGGGCGACGGTTACTTTCTTGTCGAAACACCAGCCGGCGAAAGGCTGACGCGGTCGGGGGCATTTTCGCCCAGTGCCGAGGGTGATTTGGTGACATATGACGGGTTTCGTGTCCTCGACACAGGTGGTGCGCCGGTTTTTGTCCCACCGGGCGCAGCTATTACCGTGGGTGCCGATGGTACAGTCAGCGCGGACGGTGCGCCACTGGGGCAAATTGGGATCGTCCGCCCGTTAGAGCCTTTGAACATGGTTCGCGAAGATGGGGTGATGTTCCGCGCAGATGCCGGACATGAGCCGAGCGATAGGGCGCGGCTGATGCAAGGTTTTGTTGAAAATTCCAACGTAAACGCGATCAATCAACTGTCCCGCATGGTTGAAGTGCAGCGCGCTTACGAACTGGGGCAAAGCTTTCTGACAAGCGAAGATGAACGGGTACGCGGTGCTCTAAAAGCCCTGATGGGCTGACGATATCAATAGAAGGAGGTGCCAGAATGCGCGCCCTACAGATTGCCGCAACCGGCATGTCCGCCCAGCAAATGCGGGTGGAAACGATCTCGAACAACCTCGCGAATATGAGCACTACGGGCTATAACGCCCGCCGGGCTGAGTTCGCTGATCTGCATTACCAACAGATGGCGCGCGCTGGCGCGATCAACGCCTCCGACGGCACAGTGTTGCCGACCGGCGTGCAACTTGGGCTCGGAGTCCGGCCTGCTGCGGTGTCCATGCAGGTGGCACAGGGTTCGCTCGCCGCCACCGGTGGGGATCTGGATGTGGCCATTGAAGGCCAGGGATTTTTAGAAGTCACGCTGCCTTCGGGGCAGGCGGCCTATACGCGCGACGGGGGGTTAAAGCGGACGGGCGAAGGGCTAATCGTAACGTCTGATGGCTTTCTCGTAGCGCCTGAAATCGTCATCCCCGCCGATGCGCGCAGCATTTCGATCAATGCCGAAGGTGAAGTCTACGCTTATTTCGACGACGCCACTGAGGGCCAGCAATTGGGCCAGTTCAATCTGACCGGATTCTCTAACGTCAAAGGGTTAGAGGCTTTGGGCGGGAATCTGTTTGCCGAAACCGAAGCTTCGGGCCCGGCGCTGATCGCGACACCGGGCGTCGATGGTTTGGGCACGCTCCGTCAGGGATATTTGGAAGACAGTTCCGTCGACGCGGTGCGTGAAATCACAGAATTGATCGCGGCCCAGCGGGGGTATGAAATGAACGCCAAGGTCATCTCGGCAGCAGACCAGATGATGGGCGCGACGACGCAGGTCCGCTGATGTTGTTACGCCTTTTTCTAATGCTGCTCATCGCTGTACCGGCCCAAGCCGAGACCGTGACTGCCACACGCACCATTCGCGCAAATGCGATCATCACCGACACAGATGTCGTATTAAGCGCTGTAGCGGTACCAAACGGCTACCAGCGCCTCGCCGACGTGGTAGGGCAGGAGGCACGCGTAGTGCTTTATCCCGGCCGCCCGGTTTTGCTGGATGACATTGGCCCGCCCGCGCTCATCACGCGCAATCAGATCGTGCAGGTACATTTTCGTGGCAACGGTCTGGAAATCGTCACCGAAGGACGGGCGCTGGAGCGCGGCGCGATTGGCGATCTGCTGCGCATTATGAACCTGTCTTCTCGCGCAACTCTTTTTGGCCAAGTGCAAAAGGACGGCACGATTTTGGTCCGGCAATAGGATAACTCAATGAAACGTCATATTTCTATCGCGCTACTGTTTGCGTTCAGCGCCGCTTGTGGCCGGACAGACCATCTGAACAAGCCGCCCGGGTTTTCACCGCCACTCGAATCTCGTGAACATGCTGCAATGGTTACCTCAGCGCTGCCCATCCGTATTATCGAAGAGCAAGAGGTCGATCGGGCTTCGCTTTGGTCAGGCACAAGGCAATCCTTGCTTGGGGATCGCCGGGCTATACAGCGCGGGGATATCCTAACGGTTGTGATCGAAATCGATGAAAAGGCAGAGATTTCAAACGCTACGGATCGTTCCCGTTCAGGCAGCGAAGCTATGGGGATGCCGGGGTTATTTGGCATTCCGCAACGGTTGGACGGCATTCTGTCCGAAGGAGCTACCTCGGCCGAATTGGTCGGGATCAATTCAAACAGCAACTCTTCGGGGGACGGATCAGTCAAACGGAAGGAAAAGCTAACTTTGCGGGTGGCCGCCACTGTAATTGATGTATTGCCCAACGGCGTGCTGTCGATCTCTGGCTCCCAGGAACTGCGCGTTAACTTTGAACTCCGCGAATTGCTTGTGACCGGATATGTCCGACCAGCTGATATCTCACGGCAGAATGAAATTACCTATGACAAGATCGCCTCCGCGCGGGTGTCCTATGGCGGTCGTGGCCAAATCACTGACATGCAGCAACCACGATACGGACAGCAGGTGCTGGACGTTGTGTTGCCATTCTAGGAGGGGGCCATGCTTAAGAAGATACTGCCAATCGTGTTGTTGTTGATTGGCACAGGCGCGGGGGTCGGGGCGGGGATGGCCTTGCGCCCGACTCCGGAGCCTGCGACGGCAAAACAGACCGAAGTGCTCGAAGAAGTGGAGCAGCCGGAGCCTTACGGTCCCGACAACCCGGCACCGATGATGGAGTATGCGAAACTGAGCAATCAGTTTGTTGTTCCCATTATCAAAGAACGCGAAGTCGCGGCCTTGGTCGTACTCTCGCTGAACATAGAAGTGACAGAAGGCAACAAGGAATCGGTATTTCAACGAGAACCTAAATTGAGAGATTCTTTTTTAAGCGTGCTATTCGATCACGCCAATATGGGCGGCTTTGAAGGGGCATTCACCGAAGCAAATAACATTGCAGTTTTGCGCAATGCCCTGCGCGAAGTTGCACAAAAGGATATGGGAAAAGATGTGGTCAATGACGTATTGATCTTGGAAATTGCCAGGCAAGACTATTGATCTGATCCTGGACGCAGCAACGAAATATCGATGGCGAGTTCCATTTGGGACTGACCCTTATTTTTGCGCTGGCGCTTTTGGAGGTCTGCGATCAACTGCTGTGAAACCTGTAATTTTCCGAATGCCTGTCGAACTTGCGACAACTGCTGTTCCTTTATCGCCAAAACCTGCGCGAGCTTGAGGTTCAGCTCATTCTTGCTCCGACCGACCCAAGCTTGCCACATGATATCTGCGCC
The DNA here is from genome assembly GCF_013346665.1 of Sulfitobacter maritimus. GTDB lineage: Bacteria > Pseudomonadota > Alphaproteobacteria > Rhodobacterales > Rhodobacteraceae > Sulfitobacter > Sulfitobacter maritimus. The sequence goes on along the minus strand of NZ_JABVBB010000038.1, from coordinate 227,859 downwards.
GATCGCCCGCATCTCGCCAATCTGGGTGCTGGCGCTGTTCGCCTGTCGCGCCATGTGGTCGAGCCGTGCTAGTTCCGCACGTAGGCGGGATTCTTCGGCCTGAATTCGCTGAAACGATTGACGTTGCTGATCGTATTTGGCTTGGCTAATGGCTTCCAACTGTCGAAGTTCGGCGAGTTCGCTCATGTCCAGCCCCTCGCCCTGCGTCGCATTGCTTCGGCAAAGCGGATCGCCGCGGCCACAGCGTGATATTGTTCATGTGGGATCTGGTCACCGATGTCAGTAGTGGCATGCAATGCCCGCGCCGTGGGCGGATCGCTGTGGATCGGTACGCCGGATTCCATAGCAAGTTCCCGGATTTTGAGCGCAATGGCATCCACGCCTTTCGCCACACAAACGGGTGCAGAGCCCGGTTCGCGGCTCCAAGTTAAGGCGACAGCGAAATGGGTCGGGTTCACAATTACCACATCTGATTTTGGCACATCGGCCATCATCTGATTTTGCGAGACCGCCATGGCCCGCGCCCGGCGTTCTTGCTTTTGATGGGGGTCGCCTTCGGCATTCTTGGTCTCATCGGTAATTTCTTTACGCGACATCCGGTTTTTTCGGAGATGTTCGAAATGCTGCCAAAGCGCATCGATTGCACCGATCCCTCCTGAAACAACGGTCACCACAAAAAGAAAAGCCAAACATAGTTCAACCATAAAGCTCAACGCCATTTCAGGTGAACTGCGGAGGGTTCCAATCATCTCGCCCAAACGGGCGCGGATAAAGAACGCGACGCAGACGGAATACATACAAAGCTTGGTAAAGCTTTTGGCAAACTCAAACATTCCAGAGCGGCCAAATTTGTTCTTGGCATTCGATAGGATGGAAATGCGAGACATTTTCGGGCTGATTTTGCTAGGTGCAAAAATCAAGGCCCGCTGGGCGACAATTGCCAGAACAACCGCAACCGCCGGAAAGACAAAAAGCGGCAGTGCACCAAAGACAATTTCGCGCAATGGCCCCGCGATGGCAGCGGTCGGGCTGCCGTCAAAAAATGCCGGTGCCAGTTGCGCTGATTGATCGATCATTACCATCAGGGCGGTGGCAATACGCTGCATCGCGCTATGGCCAGTCAACAAAAATGCGGCGAGCAACCCGGCATAGGCAGCGGCGGTCATGAGATCGGTTGATTTCGCAATCTCACCCTTTTTGCGTGCCTCCAATAGTTTTTGCGGAGTCGCCTCAAATGATTTGTCGCTGTCGTCGTCCTGCCCGCTCATGGGGGCACCGCGAATGGATTTGCGATGAATGTATCAAGCGCGGCGACCCAAACTCGCAGGATGATCGGTGCAGCGAGGAAAAGCAGAAACATCCCGCCTGCGGTGATGACCGGTGCGCCGACAAATGCCACCATCAACTGCGGCATCGCTTTATTAATCGCGCCAAGTGCCAAGTTGTACAGCAAAGACAGGATGACGAATGGGGCCGCGAGGGTAAAGGCTAGGGAAAAAGCCCGTCTGATTTGTCCAAGCCCCCAGCCCGACAATGTGTCACCGTCGGGAAAACGGCCCATGGGCAAGAGCTCGTAGGAGAAGATCACCATTTCAGCGGCCTTCACATGCAGCCCCGTCATTACCGCGAGGGCTAAGCCGCCGATCACCAGTACATAGCCGATCGCGGGCATCGGCTCCGCCGCAGCGGCCCCTAAGATTTGAGACAACGAGGTCGATTGCGCGGCGATGGCACCGGCAGTTTGCAGTGAGAGAACAAACATGCGTAGCCCGAGCCCCAAAAGCAGCCCGGCCAATGTCTCGGAGAGTACAAGCCAGAAAAGATTTCCCGGGGAAAACGGGAAGTCAGGAGCGGAGATGGCGGGGGTTGTGATAAAGGTAAAGGCTAAAATTGCGACAAGTTTGACCCGCCTGGGAACGGAGGCCTCTCCGAAGGCCGGCATAAGGGCCACCATAGCGCCGACTCGCAGGAATACAGCAAAGCCATGCCACAGGGTCGCCTCAGCAAAAGCCAGCAGATCGGCGCTGGCATAGGTCATGCCGCAACGACGCCAACCAGTGCGGGCCGCGCGTCCAAACCGATTTCTTCGAACGATAACACTGGATTGCTAATGCCCTTGGCGCGCATGACGGTGCGCAGGAAACGTCGTCGGCGCGTATTGGTGACAAGCGCGGCATAGATGCCGTTTTGACTCGCATCGTTCAACTTCTCCGAGGCTTTCTCCGCCAATTGATTGAATAGGTCCGGGGGCAGCGCAATATCCAGCCCACGCTGGCCATCGACTTGATAAGTTGCGAATGTCTCTTCCCATTCAGGCGCCAGTTGGACCAAAGGAAGCGTTCCATCGGCGCGACGCATCTCGGCCACGAGTTGAAAGCCCAAGCGTTGGCGAACGTGTTCGCAAATCGCCTCCGGCTGGGCATTTTGGCCGCGGGCTTCGGCAGTGGCTTCAAGGATCAGCGGCAGATTGCGGATCGACACCTGTTCATCAAGCAAAAGGCGCAAAACAGCATGGAGCACGTCGATTGGCACCTTGTCGGGAATGAGCTCGTCTAACAATTTGCGGTTCGCCTCGGCCCGGCCCGGATCGGATATATTAACCATCTCAGACAGGAGCCGTCGGAGGGACTTCAATGTGAGCAAACGGCTAAAGTTGCGTTTGACGACTTCGAGCAAATGGGTGGCAAGGATCTCCGTCGGGGTGACAAGGGTCACACCAGCGAGCGCCGCGTCTTCTTGATCACGACTGTTGATCCAGCGCGCCGGCGCACCATAGACCGGCTCGGTCGTTTCGACACCAGAGGGCAGGGCGCTACCGTCTTCTGGGATCAGCGCGAGAATTTGATCAGGATTTAGCTGTGCGCGGGCCTGCTCAACCCCCTGAATACGCAACACATAGGTGCCAATTGGTAGACCAGGATGATCGGTTAACCGGATTTCAGGTAAGATAACTCCAAAGACCGAGGCCACATGGGTGCGCATATTGGCGATGCGTGCATCCATCCCCGTCCCCGGATCGAGCACCATATTCACCAGATCGGGGGAGAATTCGACGTGGATATCATCCAGTTCCAGCACGTCGCCCAAGGGTTTCTCACGCGGAATAATATCTTCAGTCTGCGCAAGATCTGGAAGCGCAGCTTTGCGTTTTTCTGCGCGATACATCATGAATGCTGCTGTTCCCAACCCGGCCCCGCCCAATACGAAAGGCAGGAACGGCAGCCCCGGAAACAGCGCGAACATCACCATCAGTACCGCAACGGTGGCCAATGCCGCCGGGTGTTTGCCCAATTGGCTGAAAACGGCAAGGTCCGTGGCCCCCTGGGCGCCGCCGCGAGCCAGTAACAAAGCCGAGGCGATCGAGATTACAACGGCCGGGATCTGCGAAACCAAGCCGTCACCGACCGTGAGAATTGCGTAAGTCTCAAACGCCGCCCCCATGGGCATGCCATGCACAACCACCCCCATCACCAGCCCTGCGACAAGGTTCAACAGGGTAATCAATAGCCCTGCAATGGCATCGCCTTTGACGAATTTTGATGCCCCGTCGAGAGAACCGAAAAAGGTGGTTTCCTGTTGCTCGCGTTCGCGCCGTTCGCGGGCCTCATCATGGGTGATGGCTCCGGCGGACATGTCGCTGTCAATTGCCATTTGCTTGCCGGGCATACCGTCCAAAGCAAAACGTGCGCCCACCTCGGCCATGCGGGTTGCGCCCTTGTTGATGACCATGAAATTTACGATCAACAGGACACAAAAGACCACCAAGCCCAGAAAAACCGAGCCGCCCATTACGAATTGCGCGAAACTTTCGATAACGTCCCCGGCGGCATTAGTGCCGGTATGGCCTTCGCCGATGATCAGTTTTGTCGACGACACATTTAGTGACAATCTCAACATTAACGATGCAAGAAGGATTGTCGGGAAGGCTGAAAAGTCCAGCGGGCGTTCAATGAAAAGGGTGACTGTAAAAATGAGAATGGCGAGTGCGAAAGAAGCCGCAAGCCCCGTGTCCAATACCCAAGAGGGCATCGGGAGAATCATCATGACAATGACCCCCATCAAGGCTACCGCCAGCAGAATAGTTGGGTTAAAGAGAGCCTTGGACAAAAGATTTCCCATAGTCTAACCGACGATCCGTAATTGTCGGAAGGTGAAAGGCATGATGGCTTGAGTCAAATCTGAAGGCTTTGCGGGCATTCTAAATCTCCGAAGATTCACTTTCTGTGACCTTTCGGACGTTAGATTGAGGATGTTTATTTTTCGTAACTATATTTAGCTCGATTAATTGAGAGTGCCGTTCATTCAGTTGCATCTTGGGTTAAGGCGGTGGCTGAAAGCAGTTTATCCAGCGTTCCCCTAGCCGCTGCGCTTTCGCTCAGGGCAGCCTTCGTGCGCGCGAGCATGCCGTTCGGATCATCCGAAAGTGCAGGTCGGCTTTCTACCAAACGGGCTGTTGCGCCATAGATAGGAGAGTCTTTCGGTGTCCGGTCTCGCCAATCATTCGCCAACCAAGCAGTATCCTGTGCCGATGACGCGAGGTTGGATTGCTGATAAAGATCATGCGCTTCGCCAAATTCCCCCGCCATTGCTTTGGCCTGCGCGCGCAAGGGGGAGGCTTCGGGCGCATCAATGCCCAGCAAGGCGGCCTGCGCCTGAAACGGCTGTTGTAATGCAAGCGCCGTTCTCGCTGCGAGAAGCTGCCGTCTCAGCGGGCGATCTGTCTCTGACTCCGTTGCAAGAATGCGCTGCGCTTCGGCTGCGAAGCCTAGCGACAAGAGCCGGGTCACCAGATCGTATATATCGGGTTTAGGCAGTTGAGCAATGTCTTCTTCTGAAAAGTCTAAAATATGGTCAAGAAAGACAATGTCATCGCCTTGCCCGGTCAACTCCTTTAAGAAGTTTAAATTAAGCGCTATTTTCTCCGTCGCGTTGTCAGACTCATTGCGCTTTTTGATTGCCCTCGCCGCCCGATCAAACTGACCTGATTTAATCAGAGCCAAAGCATGTGCATACTCCAACTTGGCGCCGAGCGTTGTATCGCGATGCTCTTGTGCATAGGTATCGACGAGTGCAGCAGTCTCAGCGCTAATTGGTTCATCAGGATCGATCCGCGCTTCTATCAGAGCGATGAGCGCTTCGGGGGTATGCGGGGTGTTTTGGGCAGCCACAGTCTCAAGCTTCGCGGTGCCATCCTCGATCTCACCTTCCTTAAGTGCCACATGCGCTTGCGCTAACGTGGCCTCTACTGGCAGATCATCAGGTAGGCGTTCAAGGCTGCGCAGAACAGCGGCAGCAGCATCGTCATAGCCGTGGGACAGCAGCCGTCGGCTTAATTGCGGCGCAAGCAATCGGCGCAGATGGGCCGGCAGTTTGTTGATCGTTCGCAGAGCGGAGCTGACTGGCAGTGTGGCGCTGGTGGCGCCGCTTTCTAAAGCAAAGACCGCCCAAAGAGCAATATCAGACTCACATTCAGCAAAAGACTGTAGCGGATCAGCTCGGCGCGGCTCGCCATGATCCATAATGTCCGCCAGATCAAATAATAGCGGATTGTCGCGGGCGACCTCCGGCGCGAGCGCGAGAACCTGCTGCGCTTCTGCCCCAAAACCGAAGTAAAGATAAGTCTGAGCGAGGCTTAACGCTGCTTGGGGGGCAATCCGATCAAATTCGCCGAAAAGCGCTGCCCGGCCCGCGCTGATTTGCTTATCAAACGCCTCTGCCGACCCCCATGTTTCAATCGCAATGCTAGCGTCATCGGGGCAAGACTGACCTTTGCGCGTTGTGGGGTGCGCCTTCTTGCGCATTGGCGCATCCATACTGCTTGAGATCCGCATATTTTGCAGTGGATCTTGCGCCACGTCCACAGGTTCGGGGGGCGTGGTCGGCGGATCGCTCGGCTCGGATGCTTCGACCGACCTTGGCCGTGCTGACGGCGCGCGCGCGGTCGGGGTCAACAAGCCGCGCGTGCTCGCCGCGCCTAGCTCTTGTGCCAACTGGCTTTGAAGCTCGTTCAAAGCAGATTGCTGGGCTTCCGTCAGAGGAGTGCGGTCCAAATCCAGTTGTGGCGGTTTTTGGGGCTTCGGCGCCTTCACGATAAGCGGGAGAATAGGTGGCACAGGGGTTAATTTTGCCTGACTGTCTTCGGTTGTCGCATCCTGATCTTGCGTCTCAGATGAACGTGGATTCTCTAGCGCGATCAGTGGGGTGGGCAGTGCCACGCCGGGGGAGGCCACATCAATGACCGCGTAATCACTACCGGATGGAAAGGCCGAGACCCGGCAGTCACATTCTAGCGTTAAAATTAAGGACGCTGCTCGGCTCTCAATCGCGGCGATCCGGTCGCGCGCGATGCGCTGAAAGACTGTGCTCGTGTCGAACCCATCCTGATGCCCTTTAATGGAAATCGTTACCTTGCGGCCCGTTTGTTTCACGTCCCAAGCATCGCTGTTCGGCACCTGGGTAACGATTCTCGTGAAGCCGTCATGTTCTCCCGATTGCACCGGAAAAGGGTCGGCACTGGCGATCAATGGAAGGATCAGCCCCAAGATGAGAAGCGGACTGCGCATTAGGCAGCGTCCTGTTTGACCGACTTAAGCGCCTCTTCAAGGTCGGCATAGCTGGGACGGCAGTGTGAGGGCGTGTTCTGCCGACCTACTTCGATGCAGATATTGGTCGCGTGGTTGTGCAGATTTGCGACCAGAACTTCACGAATGAGCTGGTAAAAATGTGCTTCGTCTTCGGTGACATCCTTTACCTTGGAAGCAAAAGGACCGACGAGGCCATAGGCCAAGAATACCCCGAGAAACGTCCCTACAAGCGCGCCACCGATCAACTTACCCAAGATTTCCGGCGGTTGATCGATTGAAGCCATGGTCTTGATCACGCCCAAAACCGCCGCAACAATCCCAAGCGCAGGCAGGCCATCCGCGACCACCTGTAGGGCATGGCTGGAATGCATCGCATGATGCATATTCGCCTCCATGCGCTTTTCGAGCACTTCTTCAACCTGATGCGGGTCGTCGTAATTCATTGACGCCGAGCGCATCGTGTCGCAGATCAACGCAATCGCTTCCTTATCGCTCAAGATCTTGGGGTACTTAGAGAAGATAGAAGAGTCTTCCGGCGCTTCTATATGCTCTTCGATGGCCACCGGATTTTGGCGAGCCAGACGGATCAGTTCAAACAGCAGGCATAGCAGGTCGCGATAATCGCTATGCTTCCATTTCGGCCCTTTAAAGACTTTGCCTACGTCCTTAATCGTATGTTTGATTGCGGGACCGTCGTTACTAATAAGAAATGCGCCTAGGGCGGCACCGCCGATCATTGTCATTTCGAATGGCAGCGATTTTAAGATGATACCCATCTTGCCACCAGCGGCGAGATAACCGCCAAACACCATAACAAAAATGGTGATGATTCCGATGATTCCGATCATGATATTCCCCAACTAAGACCTAAGGCGGCAGCCTCTCAGATTTGGATTAAGAAACCTTCAGCAGCTTAGCTTTTGGGTGCATTCGCATTGCGGCCCGCAAGGATGGCGCTGATCAAATAGGCCACGTCAGGTGGGAGACCGGCCATGATTGACGCGGCGGATTCCGGACGCATTCGGCCAAGAAAACCAGCGGCGAAATCGGGCTCCATCGTCTGGAAAAGCGCGGCAGCCTCCTTGGGCTTCATGCTTTCGTAAACGGTTGTAAGCTTTGCAAGATCATCCTCGGCGGCGCCATCGGCCAGTGCCAAAGTGTCACGCAATCTCGCTTCTACGGCCTCAAGAGCTTTGAGCCGCTGTTCTATCTCTTCTCCCGCGACAGAAAGCGCTTTGGCACGGGCATCAATCCGCTTCTCGCGTTCTTTCAGGCGCGACTCACGCTCTTGGAGTGCCAACAAAAGCCGTCCCATTTCCGCCCGGTCCTTGCTATCGCTCTCCGGCGGTTGAGGGGCTTGGGCTTGAATTGAATTTTCTTTTTCTGCGCTCGTGTTTCCAGCCACCGCAATATCAACCCCTGCCGCAAGTCGAAGCAAAGCGGAGGCGAACAGAAGGCTGGCGATCAACAAGATTGAACCGCGGCGGGCCCGGCGACGAATGCGGGGTTTACGAAAAAGCTTCATGCTGCATCTCCACTTAAGCGATGGCGGGTGAACATTGGTTCGCCGGGGGCCGCTGGTGCAGCAGGCGTGGCTTTGCCGCCGATCTGCTGGGCGGGGCGTTGCACATCATTTTGCTGATCTGCGCCTTCTACGGCCTTGGTCGACACTGCGTCCGACGCTCCGTTGCTTTCCAGGTCACGCAACGCAGCCATCTGCAACTCAAGCCTGCGCGAAGTTTCCTCAGCGCGACGGGTCAAACTCGTAAGCGTTTCGGCCGATGTCGCAGCCGTGGTCTGGGCTGCTGTCAGTGTTTTTGACAAATCGTCCACTTGCGCCGACAAAACGGCAACCGCTCCGCCCACGCCTTTTTCGAGGTCGTTAAAACGATTCAGTCGACGACCCAAGACAAAGCAGTAAAACCCGGCGCCCATGGCGCCCGCGGCCATCAAGATATCTGCAATCAATTCCATGTTCGCCCCTTCAGTTCAGTACGAACTCCATAACAAGCAAGTCGTTAACACGGTCTTGCCCAGCGACGGTTTGGACGCGTCTGAGCATTTGTGCACGCAGTCGCGTCAGGGCTGTTGCGTCTTCTAAATCACCCGGATCGAGTGCGCGCAGGTAGCTGTTAAGAACATCTACGACCCGCGGCAGTAGTTTCTCGACTTCCGCCTGAAACGCGGTTGGCACTTCTAATTCAGCCCGAAAGCGCAGGTGCTGAGATTGCGACGGGGCGCGCAGCGAGATCACCAGCGGCTCGACAGGAACAAAGGCCACATCCGGCATCATCGATGCGTCAATTGCTGCTTCGGCTTCGGCCTGTTCTTCAGTTTCGGGCGCCAGAATCATCCCCGAAGATACGGCGAAAAAGCCGCCCCCGGCACCGGCAAGACCAAGCACAGCGCCAAGTATCAAAGGCATCTTAGACTTCTTTTTTTCTGGTTCTTCGGACGGTGTTTCTTCTTCGGCCATGGCGTGTCCATTTTTTTGCTTCCCACGGGGTATAGCCGCTTTTGCACTAACCGAATGTTAAGGCTGATCGTTCATCTCTCGGTCAGCGCCCGGCAGAAAGTCTGGCGAGACGGAGGCGATTGTGCAGCAATTACTTAACGTCTGGTTCGGCCTTGATTTACGCCGCCAGATCACTGTCATCCTTGCGACGGTTGCGATGTTCGCAGCGATTCTCGCGATGTCTAGAATGGCAACAGCGCCAACAATGACACTGCTCTACGCGGGGCTAGAAAACGGTGCCGCAGGCGACGTGGTGCGGTCGTTAGAGCAACGCGGCATCACGTTCGAAGTGCGTGGCGGCTCGATCTTTGTCGATGCGCAGGAGCGGGACCAACTTCGCTTGACCCTCGCGAGTGAGGGACTGCCCGCGAACGGCAATCGCGGCTATGAGCTGCTCGATAGTCTAACTGGTTTTGGCACAACCTCGCAAATGTTTGATGCCGCCTATTGGCGCGCGAAAGAGGGGGAGTTGGCGCGCACGATTGTCGCCAACCCGCATATCGCGATGGCTCGCGTGCATATTGCCAGCACCGGCTCAAATCCCTTTCAGCGCGGCGTCACGCCCAAAGCCTCGGTTTCGATCACACCGACCGGCGGCGCTGCCACGGCCGCTCAGGCCAAGGCGATACGCTATCTGGTGGCCTCGGCGGTCGCCGGGTTGTCGCCTGAAGATGTGGCGGTGATTGACTCCAACGGCGCCTTGATCGGGCAAACGGAAGATGCTGTTCCGGCGATCGGTGGTGACGACAAGGCGCAGGTCCTGCGGGATCGGGTGCAGCGTTTGCTTGAGGCTCGAGTGGGCTTCGGGAATGCAGTTGTTGAAGTGAGCGTTGACACCGTCACCGAGAGTGAAGCCATCCGTGAGACTCGCTTTGATCCGGAAAGCCGGGTGGCGATCAGCACTGATACAGAAGAGCGCACCAACACGTCGAGCGATGCGGGCGGTGGTGATGTCACAGTGGCCAGCAACTTACCCGATCAAGAAGGCGGCGGCGGGGAGGGGTCTTCATCGCAAAACAACGAAACGCGCGAACGCATTAACTACGAAGTGTCAGAAACCGAGCGTGAAATCATCCGCGCGCCCGGTGCCATCAAACGTGTAACAGTCGCCGTGCTGGTAAACGAACCCATGGTAACGAATGAAGCCGGGGAAATGGTGGCGCAGCCCCGCGATGAAGCGGAACTTTCAGCCCTGCGTGAACTCGTCTCCTCTGCGGTGGGTTATGACGAAGCGCGCGGGGACATCATCACGATCAAATCGATGCCCTTGCAAAATATTGCACCCAGTGGCACCGCTGCGGGGACTTCGCTTCTGGATCGTCTTGATCTCGACTTAATGGCTGCCATTCAAATGGCCGTGCTGGCGATTGTTACTCTTATTCTCGGACTTTTCGTCGTGCGTCCTGTGCTGTCGCGCGCGCCGGACAAGCAAGCAGGCGATGTCCCCGCCTTGCCACCTTCGATGATAGATCCGACCGATGAGACAGCAAATACAAGCGGTCTTTCCGGAGATATCGCGTCAAATAGTTTCGATCTGCCTGACCTTAGCGAATTAGGGACCGCTGATGCAGAGCTACCGGCGCTGGCGGGCCTGCCTTCTCTGGGGGGCGGCGATGAACCTGTCGACCGATTGCGCGCTATGATCGGTGATCGCAAGGAAGAGACCGTCGAAATACTGCGCAGTTGGCTTGAAGATAAAGAGGAAAGCGCATGACCTCTTTATCCCACCGCTACCATGACTTCGGAACCGGCGTTGCCGGGGACGCCGATGGCGCTATGGCTGAAGCCGTGCAAGACGAAAAGCTACAGTCTTTTGAAGCAGGCTATCAGGCAGGATGGGACGATGCCGTAAAAGCGCATACGACAGAGCGTGATCGCATCGCGTCTGAAACCGCGCAAAGCCTTCAGGATATGTCCTTCACCTTTCACGAAGCAAATACGAAGCTCTTTGCTGCCATGCGCCCGCTGCTACGCAGCATCGTAACCAAGGTCCTGCCCGTTGCCGCCCATGCCACGCTGGCCGAACAGATGGTCGAGCTACTGGAGAAAACCCTCGCGGACAATGCGGAAGGTGGCATCGAGATTGCCGTGGCCCCGCAGCAGATAGATGCGATGCAAGAAACGCTGAGCCAGAAAATTAAACTCCCTTTCGTGCTAACCGCTGAGCCAACATTAAGCCCCGGACAGGTCTACCTGCGCGCAAATACGGAAGAGCGGGAGGTTAATCTCGATACCGTTCTCGCCGGCCTGGCCGATGCCCTTGACGCTTTCTTCCTTCAATCCCGACAGGAGACTCCCCGTGGATAGTACCCCCGCCGCTGACATCTCAAACCCTTTCACTTCTGTCCCGATTGAGGTGAATGTTTGCGTGGGCAAAGCCCGGCCCCTGATCCGTGATTTGGTCATGTTGGGCGAAAACGCAGTGCTGACGCTGGACAGCCGTATGGATGATCCGGTTGAACTTTACGTAGGGGACCGTCTTATCGCCCGCGGCCTATTGGAAGAGCAAGAAGGTGATCCCTCCGGGCAGCTTGTGGTGAGACTGACTGAAATCGTGGACCTTCAGAAAAGTCCGTGACCGGTCCGCGCCTTCATATCCGCACGCTTTTTGTCGTCACGTTCCTTGCTCTTCCTGCCATGGCGACCGCGCAGGAGTTTTCGCTATCTCTGGGGAATGATGGATCTATTAGTGCGCGAACGATCCAGCTGTTCGCATTGATCACAGTGCTCAGCCTTGCGCCCGGGCTGGCCATTATGGTGACCTGTTTTCCGTTTATTGTCACGGTTCTGTCTATTTTGCGACAAGCGATCGGCCTGCAACAGTCCCCGCCGAATATGCTCATTGTCAGCCTCGCGCTCTTCCTTTCCTATTTTATCATGGAACCTGTTTTTACAGCGGCTTGGGAGAATGGTATCGAGCCACTTACCAACGAGCAAATCGATATAGAGACAGCATTCGCGCGCACCTTGGCCCCCTTTCGCAGTTTTATGGCGGCACGGCTGGATCCCGATACGTTTTTCGCCATGGCTGAGTTGCGCCCCGGGACCCTTTCAGCAGAGCCAACGGCTGATGCCCCCCTATCGGTGCTAATCCCCTCGTTCCTCCTGTCTGAGATCGCGCGCGCGTTCCAAATTGGCTTTCTGATTTACCTGCCGTTCCTGATCATTGACCTCGTCGTTGCCGCGATCCTCATGTCGATGGGGATGATGATGGTGCCGCCCGCGGTGGTTTCACTTCCTTTCAAGCTCGCCTTTTTCGTTGTCGCTGATGGGTGGAGCTTAATTGCAGGCAGTCTCGTGCGCAGTTATTTTTAGACGCAATCCCCTCATCTTAAGACAAAGCGTTTGTAAAGGACGCTGCCTGTTAATCTAGGTGAAAGACCGGCCCGACATGTTCGCGTTGCGCTAACGCAGCGTGAATGTGGGGAGACGTTTGGTGAGGCTATCACAGAGAAACGGGCAGGGTTTGTCCGGAATAATTTGGCGCGGTTTGCTGGTGGGAAGCGGGTGGCTTTTATTCGCCGGGATGGCAGGCGGTGTCTTGTCGGCGGATGGTTTTGCAGAAGTTCTGGGCGCTTTGGTCTTGGCTGAAATTCTTGCGCGTTTTTTAATCATTGGGCTGACGCAGTTTGAGAGCGAGGATGGCAGCCAGAACTTTCGTTGGTCAGAGGCGCTAGGCGCGATCCTCACGCGATGGGTCTTCTTAGTGGCTGTCTTAGGGGGGCTTGCAACTGGCGGTGCGATGCCTCTCCTGGAGGGCCGACCGGTGATCGCGCTGTTCCTGTCAGGTGCCAGTCTGCTTTTGGCATTGCGGCATTTTGCAGCTAAGTTCCCCGGCGCGATACGGTGGTCTAGTATCCTATGCCAATTCCTGCCTATGTTCCCTGCCGCTGGGCTTGTCTGGAGCTTGGATCAAATCGCCGAAACCACGCCCGAGTTGCTGTTAGCGGCATTGCTATTGCTTTGGCTCCTATGGACGATCATCCAGTTGCAGGGCCTACCCTCCCCATTCGACGAGCGTGGGAAGTCGCGGCGAAATCACCTGCGTGAGACGTTGCTATCATTCGGCCCTGCATTGTTCGTGACAATGGATGTATTCATTGCGTATTTGGTTTTCTCGTCCAGCACAGCCGCAGGGTATCTGATCCTGCGCGCGGGTGGATTTGCAGCTGTCACGGTGATGCAAGTCGTACAAATCGCAGCACAAAGTCGGCTTCAGGCAGCTAACGCGCACGGCCAATCCTCAACCTTTGTCGCCAATGCCGCGCGTCTCAATCTTGGTCTGCTGCTTATCGGCGGCGGAACCTGTGTGGGCGTTTTGGTGCTCTTTCCGGTGCTGTCACCACTCGTCGTGCCTTCGTTTGAAACAGAAAGAGCGGCGCTGCTCTGGCTGATGTTCGGGGCAGCAGCACCCGCCTTATTTGGAGCGGGCCCCATGTTTCTGGCGATCACCGGCCATCGCCGAGAGTGGGCGCTTATCAGCCTGTTGTGCGCTTTTTTAATGGCCGGTGTGGCATACGGTTTGCGGATCAACACCCCTGCGGAACTCGCACAAATCTACGCGGCGGTACAACTGGCCGCATTCGGAAGTGCGGCCGCTGTGATCGGACAAAAACGCGGGGTTTGGCCCGGTCTGACAGCGCTGATGTTCCGCCGTATTCGTTTGCTGTGACCGATCAGAAGGACAGTTACCTTACAACAAACTCAGCATGGAGCGCCCCCGCTGCTTTAATGCTTTTTAGAATATCGATCATATCGCGCGGGGATACGCCAAGGGCATTGAGCCCCGCGATCACCTCGGACAGGGAGGTCCCATTTGGAACTTCGGCAAGACCGATGCCCGGTTCTTCTTGAATCGCGGCGTTGGTGCGCGGAACGACGATCGTCTCTCCTTCGGAAAAAGGGTTGGGTTGAGAAACCAAAGGTGTTTCTTGAATGCGCAGCGTCAGGTTCCCCTGTGAAACGGCAACGCGCGAAATACGCACATCTTCGCCCATCACGATGGTGCCTGAGCGCTGATCGACCACCACCCTAGCTTTACGTTCAGGCTCGACCTTGATGTTTTCGATCCGGCCCAACGCGTGGGCGACAGAGGCCATGCGCGTGGCCGGCACATCCAATTGGACGGTTCCGCTATCGAGCATGACCGCGACTCGTCGACCGAAATCGCGGTTAATCGCCTGTTCGATCCGCCCTGCTGTCGTGAAGTCGGCCTCCCGCAGCGCAAGGCGCAGTTCCTCTAGCGCAGACAGCTCAAACTTAAGTTCGCGTTCCACCCGCGCGCCTGAAGGGATCGTGCCCGATGTTGGCACCCCCTGCGTCACACTACCTGCATCCCCCTCGGCCTTGGCCCCGCCAGCGATGATCGTCCCTTGGGCCACGGCATAGATTTGCCCGTCTGCTGCATTCATCGGGGTCATAATCAGCGTGCCGCCCATCAGGCTTTTCGCATCGCCAATAGCCGAGACGGTAACATCAATTTGCCCACCGGCGCGTGCGAAGGGTGGCAATGTCGCAGTGACCAATACGGCGGCAACGTTTTTGGGGCGAAACTGCTCTCCAGTAACGTTAACGCCGAGCCGTTCGAGAATGTTGGTCATGATGTCTTCGGTGAAGGGGGCGTTGCGCAGACCATCACCGCTGCCGTCCAGCCCAACGACCAAGCCGTAGCCGACAAGATCATTCCCCCGAACCCCATCAAAATTTACCAAATCCTTGATCCGAACCGGCCCGGCGGCTGCGGGCAGGACCATAGTCAGGCATGCGGCCAGCATCGCGAGAAAACGGATCATAGGAAATTGACCAAAGACAGCTGCGACATGCGCACTGTGACGGAATACAGGCTTTGCAATTGAAATTGGACTTCCTCCAGCTTGGTGGCGGCATCGTACGGGTCCGAGGCGAGCAAGTTGGCCTTGGCGTAATCGAGACTGGTTTTCTCGGCTGCGTTGCGGCTGCTGACCTGCTCGATCCGCGCTTCGGCAAAGCCCACCTTGGCGCGTAGCGACGTGATCCCGTCGCGTCCGGCGAGCATCTGCTGGCCGGTCATCTCAAAAAGCTCGGTCTGCTCAGGCTCGGTCAGGGCAAGGGCCGGGTCTTCGGCCAAGGCGGCAACAGCGCTGAGGCGTAGCATGGTTTTCAAATCCGGATCCGTAGCGCGAATATCGAGCCGGACGCTTTCCGTTTCCGATAGAGTCATCGGGGCCAACGCGTTGTCAGAGCCTTGATAGGCCGTGGCGGCGAAGCCTGCGGGATCGTTGAACCAATTTGTTGCGGCTGCCATGATGTCTGTTGGGGATGTGGCCCCGGCGCTGGTGATCGCAGTTTTCAGCGCGTCGAGCAGCGCGGTGTCATCGGGCAAGGGCGCGCGGTCTGTTGCCGTGCCGCTGAACATGCTGCGCCCGGCGATGTTGGAATTCATCGTACCAACAAGGGCCGCCATCGCATTTCGCGCATCTGCTGCCACCACGGATTTGGAGGTGCCGACGGCACTGGTGCCGGCGGCGATCAGGCTTAAAGACAGATCCGTGCCAAGACTCTCGATCCGTTCCAACGCGGATTGCATGGCACCGGCCATATGGTTGGCTTCGGTGGTGGCGACATCATAGCCGGTGAGGGTTTCGAGTTTGCGCTCAATCTCGGTCAGGTAACTATAGTTGCCGCCCAGAACTGCGCGGGTGTCGGCCACCTGTCCCGTCGACAGTTCGGTCGTCAGCCGCGTCATCTCTTGTTTTAGGGCTGTATTGCGATTGCGCAGCATAAAGGACTGGGCAAGGTCACCGATGGAGGTACTGCTCATGGTCAAAGCCTCATGATCGTTTGCATCATTTCGTCCACCGCTTCGATCACCCGAGCATTGGCGGCATAGGTTTGTTCGATGATCATCAGCCGCTGAATCTCGTCATCACTGTCGACCCCATCGGCGAGCTGTTGCTGGGTCAGCTCGTTCAGCCGGGTGGTCGCAAAGCTCAGCATTTGATCTGCGTTGCCACGATCCGCGCCAATGTCGGCGGAGAGGGTGGAAACCAGTTCGATCAGGGCATAGCTGCCACCGCCAAAGCTGCCGCTGGCGGGCGTTTGCCCTTGGTTCAGTGCGGCGGCCAGGCTTTGCAGCAGGCTGCCATCTCCGGTATTTCCTGGAACGGTCGCACCGATCCCGTCCCGCATGCGCCAGGTCTCACCGCCCTGTGCGGGATCGACCGCGCTATGCACCGCGAGTCGCAAGGCCAGCCCCAACTCATCTGCGGGGGCGAATGCATTGCCTTCATCGGTGAAAAGACCGGCATCACCAACCGATAGCGTCGGGTCGACAGCCGGGTCTTGGAACCGGGTAATTAGATCTCGTGCCAAAGCGTCAAGCTCGCCTTGTGCAGTGACCGCCAATTCATCACGGATCGCAAACTGCGCACCAATCGCCCCGCCCCGCAGGGCGCCGCTTTCACTTCCTGTGCGCAGCGGGTTGCCATTTAAGGTCAACCCGGACAGCGTGCCCGCTTCAACCGACATATAGGGCGTGACGAGGTTAACTCGCTCAAACCCTATCTCGCTTGCGCTGCCGTCAAGCAGGATCGCGCCGCCCGTGGAATAAAGCGCGATCTGACCATGGTTGCGAGGGACGGAGCGAACCGGGACTAGCGCGCTGATGTCATCGACCAACCGCTGACGGTGGTCTTGCAAAGCGGTCGCGTCCTGACTTTGGACCTGCGCGGCGGTGATTTGTGCGTTCAGGGCCTCAACCTGTTTTAGCGCAGTGTTTAGGCTCGCGACCTGCTCTCCGATGGTGCGATCTGCAAGGCTTCGCGCCTCTTGCAAACCACTTGATACAGTAGAGATGCTGCTGGCAAGGCCGCGGGCATCGGTGACGGCTTGGCTCAGCCGTTCGGGCGCTTCGGGGCGACTGGCGGCGGTGATGAGCGCGGTTTCAAACTGGGCAACGCGCGCGGAGACTGAATTTGGGTCATCCGGGGTCCCCATCAGCGTTTCCAGTTTCGAATAAAAGGCGGCGGTCGTCTGCGCATGGCTTTGCTCGGCATCAGCCAGGCGTTTGTCCGAAGCAATGCCCTCATTGACAGCGCGGTTCACGCCGTCGATCCGCACGCCCCCGGTGCCCCCAACGGAAGCGGCGGAGAGTTCCAGCACCCGGCGCCCATAGCCGGGAGTCAATGCGTTGGAGATATTCGAAGAAACGATCTCGGCCCCGCGCCCGGCGGCGCGCAGACCGGTCATCGCATTGGACAATGCCCCGGATATGGTCATCTGATACTCGCTTTACTGACAGGAAATTTTGACGGTTTAGCGTTTGATGTTGGTCGTTTCTTGCAACATCTCATCCACCGTCTGGATCACCTTGGCGTTGGTCGAATAGGCCCGTTGCGTCTGGATCATTGAGGTGAGTTCGGTGGCAACATCTGTTGCCGATTCCTCGCGAGCGTATGATTTGATGTCGCCCGTCGGCCCGTCACCGGCATCCCAAAGGAAGAACGCCCCGCTGTCTGGCGAACTGCGATAGGTTTGCCCGTCCATCGGGATCAACCCTTCGGGATTGGACATATCGACCAGCGGCACCTGATAAATGGTGCGGGTTACGCCTGAATCATAGACCGATTGCACAAAGCCGTTTTCGTCGATTTCGACAGAGATCATGTTCCCAATGGGAGAGCCATCCTTGTCGATAGAGATCGGCGCGAAACTGTCGGAAAGCTGTGAAATCCCATAGTTATCGCCGATAGAGCCGATGTTGAACGCGATCGGACCGCTGGCGACATCAACAACCATTTCTCCTGTCACGGGATCATAGCCGCCGCCCGAAACCGTCGAGACCGAAGCGATTGTTCCGCCAGAGGCGCGGCCATCGTCGAAAGTGACCACATATTCACCGATCACCGCGTCATTAGACGCAGAATCGCGCAGGACGATCGTCCATTCATTCGAAGAGCCGCTGGCCGGAACCGTTGGCGTGAAGGACATAGAGATGCTTTGAGAGGTGCCGAGGTTGTCGTAATATTCAATCGACAAATCCTGCGCATCGCCGGGCGCGCCTGCGATGGTCGCAGTGGCGGGAAGGTTGAGGCTCATGTCGATAGACGTGGTCGGGTCGCCGCTGAGGTTCAGCGCAAACTGGATAGGCTCTAGCCCATCGCTGGTGTCGCGCGGGTAGGAGGGGACGGTGCCATCCTGCGCGGCGGGCCAGCCCATCAGCAGCTGCCCAGATTCATTCGCCAAAAGCCCGTCGGCGTCAATACGGAACGAACCGGTCGTGGCCAGCATCATCTGCGGCTGTCCGCTGCCTGACAAGAACTCCGCCCGGCTCGCCACTGGCAACATGCCGCGCCCGCGCACCGCGAGGTCGGTCGAGTTGGAGGTGCTAACCAGAGAGCCGCCTTCGCTGATGAGCCGCTGGGTCGAGGCGCCGACCCCGCCCGCCGTATAAGTGCGCGAGCCAGAGGAAAGCACCAGCGAATTGAAATCCGTCACCACGCGTTTGTAGCCAAAGGTAGAGGCATTCGCGATGTTGTCGGAGATCGAAGCGAGCCGTGTCGCATTGCTGCGCAGCCCCGCCACACCCGCGTTGAGCGAAGAAGAAATTGTCATGGACACGCCTTTCTGCTGTATCAATCTGATGCAGCAGCAATAGACGGTGCGTGCTTAACGTCGCGCTAACAGATAAAATGCGCGACATTCGCTGCCGCGCGGTGCCGCGCCCGAGCTCTGCGCCCGGGCGCGCCGATTAACGGCCCTCGCGCAGCAGCACGATTTCAAGCCTGTTGTTGCGTCGGTCCATCCGGTCGGCAGTCACCGGCTCACGATCCGCATGGCCGGTAACGCGCTGCACCCGGCGTGGCGCAACCCCGACATCGCCGAGCAGAAGCCGCATTTTGGTGGCGCGAGCGGCAGAAAGCTCCCACACCGGGCTGTGATTCAGCACCACCGGATTGGCCCGCACATGGCCACCGATCGCAATGCCATTGGTCACCGCCTTGGTGGTCTGCGCGATAATGGTTGCCAGATCCCGCAGCAGTTGCGTCGGCGTATCGCTGTTTTCCTCAAACAATGGAATACCGTCGAGATCGAACAGTTCAATAACCAGCCCTTCGTCGGTGATCCGCGTTACGATATGGCGCAGTTCGTTTTCCATCACCATGGTCTCACCGCCACGGCCCATCAACATGGCGTCGACTTCTTTAAAGACCTCATCCTGCGCGCCATCATCCCCCTCGCCATCGCCGCTGTTGGACTTTGCCTCACGTGGCTCACCCGGAGACGTGGCGCCGGTGCCATTGCGTGGCAACGTTTGTTCCGAAAAGATGCTGTCGCCGCCAAAAGAGCCATTGCCGCCGCCGGAGATCCGGTTGATCGGAATCGTCGGAGAAAAGTAATCCGCGATCCCTTTGCGTTGTTGTTCGGTTGTTGCATTCAGCAGCCACATCAACATGAAGAAGGCCATCATCGCGGTTACAAAATCCGCATAGGCAACTTTCCAGGCACCACCATGATGCCCGCCGCCGCCGACGACCTTCTTACGTTTGATGATGACTGGTGCCACATTTGCCTGTGCACCCATATCACTCACCCATTTTTCACCCAAGGTCAGGTCTAGCGCGGCGGGTTTACCGGAGGCTTAACATCTTCAACTGTCGCTAAATTCCGGTGGCTCTTGCACTTTGTGCAGCACTGGCGCCAGATACACGCATTAAGGGAGACGGTCAGATGGCGGTGGAGGAGACAGACGGCGGTTATGCTTGGGGGCGGCTGGCTCTGACCTTGCTGATTGCGCTGACGGTCAATGCGGGGATGTGGGCGATCATCGTCATCATGCCCGCTGTTGAAGCTGAATTTGGCAGCAGCCGCGCTGGCGCGGCCTTGCCTTATACGCTGACGATGGTTGGCTTTGGGCTTGGCAATTACCTCATCGGCCATGCAGTGGACCGTTTTGGCATCACCCGCGCGCTGATCGCCGCCGCTTTGGCGACCGCTGCCGGCTATGGGCTCGCGACCCTTTCGCAAAGCATCGCCATGCTGTCGCTCGCCCAGCTTCTGGTCGGTTTTGCTTCTGCCGTGGGTTTCGGGCCGCTGATTGCTGATATTTCCCATTGGTTCGTCCGGCGGCGGGGCATCGCTGTGGCGATTGCGGCGAGTGGGAATTACCTCTCCGGCGCGATCTGGCCGATGCTCTTGGCGGGTGTCTTGGCCGAGAGCGGCTGGCGATCCGTCTATCTTGCTCTGGCCGGGGTGACGCTGGTGGGGGTGATCCCCTTGGCCTTTGCCCTGCGCCGCAAGGTGAGTGACAGCACCCGTGATGCGGCAGAGCAAGCCTCCACCCGCTTTGCACGTTCTGCCGGGCTGAGCCCGCGCAGCCTGCAATATCTACTGGGGCTGGCGGGGATTGGCTGCTGCGTCGCGATGTCGATGCCGCAGGTGCATATCGTGTCTTATTGCGTCGATCTCGGCTTTGGCCCGGCCGTGGGGGCCGAGATGCTGTCGCTGATGCTCTTGGGCGGTGTTGGCTCGCGCATCCTGTCGGGGCTACTGGCGGACCGTTTGGGCGGCGTGCGCACGCTGCTGATCGGCTCGGCGCTGCAATGTCTCGCGCTGTTCCTTTACTTACCCAGCGGGGGGCTGACCTCGCTTTATATCGTGAGCTTGATCTTTGGCCTGAGCCAAGGGGGCATCGTGCCCAGCTACGCGTTGATCGTGCGCGAATACATGCCCGCCCGCGAAGCTGGGGCGCGGGTCGGTTTCGTGATGATGGCGACGATCCTTGGCATGGCATTGGGTGGCTGGCTGTCGGGGCAGATTTATGACCTCAGCGGTTCTTATGCGCTGGCCTTTATCAATGGCATCATTTGGAACGGGCTGAACATCGCGATTATGCTATGGCTGCTGTGGCGCAGCACGCCGCGGCCCCCGCGCAAGCCTAGCCCTGATCTTGGGCCGCCCGTTCCCGCGCCAATGTGATCTGGCGCTGGCGTTCGCGGAAGCGCTCTTTGTCGGCGTCCGTCGTTTCATCAATGCACTGATGGCACGAGACGCCAGCCTCATAGGCGGGATGTTTCGTGTCCTCTGGCAAGATCGGCCGGCGGCAGCCGTGGCAGAGCATATGCGGCCCCTCGCGCAGCCCGTGGCCCACGCTGACGCGGTTGTCGAAGACAAAGCAGTCGCCTTCCCACGTGCTTTCCTGCTCTGGTACCTCTTCAAGATACTTGAGGATACCGCCCTTGAGGTGGAACACATCGTTCACGCCCTGGCCCAACAGGTAGTTCGTCGACTTCTCGCAGCGGATGCCACCGGTGCAGAACATCGCGATCTTCTTGTTGTGAAAGCGGTCCTTGTTGGCCTCCCACCATTCAGGGAATTCACCAAAGCTTTCGGTCTGCGGATCAACCGCGCCTTCAAAGGTGCCAATCGCCACTTCGTAGCTGTTGCGCGTGTCGATCACCGCCACATCGGGTGAACGGATCAAGTCGTTCCAATCCTTCGGATCAACGTAATGCCCCACCGCCGCACGCGGATCGACGTTGGGCTGGCCCATCGTCACGATCTCACGCTTGATGCGCACCTTCATCTTGCCAAAAGGTGGCTTGTCGCTCGTCGCTTCCTTCCACTCCAGATCAGCGCAGCCGGGCAGGGCGCGCAGATGGGCGATCACCGCGTCGATCCCGGCACGTGGCCCGGCGATGGTGCCGTTCACCCCTTCGGGGGCCAACAGCAGCGTTCCTTTGACCGATTGCGCCTCGCAAAGCGCCAGCAGCGCAGGTTTGAGGGCGGTGGGGTCGTCGAAACGGGTGAAGTGGTATAGCGCAGCAATAGTGTACATAAGCGTCAAATAAGCGCTTCGGGCGCAAAGCTCAATCCGGGGCGTGCCATTGACCTATCCCACCCACAGCCCTACCCCTTTGACGGAAGGAGAACGCCCATGACCCATGCCCTGATCGTGATCGACGTCCAAAACGATTTCCTCCCCGGAGGTGCGCTCGGCGTGCCACAGGGGGATGCGGTTTTGAAAGGGATCAACGCCCTGATGCCGGATTTCGATGCGGTGGTGCTGACGCAGGACTGGCACCCGGCGGGGCATTCGTCTTTCGCCTCCTCGCATGAAGATAAAACCCCCTATGAGTTGATCTCCATGCCCTACGGTCCGCAGGTGCTCTGGCCTGACCATTGCATCCAAGGCAGCATCGGCGCGCAGTTCCACCCTGATCTGCAAACCGACCGCGCTGATCTGATCATCCGCAAGGGCTTTAACCCCGACATCGATAGCTACTCCGCCTTTTTCGAGAATGACCACAGCACCCCAACTGGGCTCGAAGGCTATCTGCGCACGCGGGGCATCGAGCGGCTGACCATGGTGGGGCTGGCGCTGGACTTCTGCGTCAACTTCTCCGCCGTGGATGCGGCCAAACTGGGGTTTGAGGTGGACGTGCGCGAAGACCTTTGCCGCGCGATTGATCTGGATGGATCGCTTGCCAAAGCCCGCGAAGGGATGCGGACTGCGGGGGTCACCCTCACCTAATCCGCCGCTTTCGGCTTGCCCCCCGCCCTGCGCCCTTGGCATGAAGGGTGCAAGCAACAAGGAACCTCCCATGGTCGACATCGCCACCCGCGTCTATAACCACAAGTGGAAGATCGACCCCATCGTGCGGTCCCTGATCGACACGGATTTCTACAAGCTGTTGATGTGCCAGTCGGTGTTTCGCAACAAGCCGGACACGCAGGTCACCTTTAGCCTGATCAACCGCTCCACCCACATTCCATTGGCCGATCTGATCGACGAAGGCGAGCTGCGCGAGCAACTGGACCACATCCGCTCACTCAGCCTTGGACGCGGGGAAAGCACTTGGCTGCGCGGCAATACCTTTTACGGCAAACGGCAGATGTTCCGTTCAGACTTTATGGAATGGTTCGAAAACCTGCGCCTGCCGCCCTACCATCTGGAGCGTAAGGGTGACCAATATGAGCTGACCTTTGAGGGCAGTTGGCCAGAGGTCATGCTATGGGAAGTGCCTGCGCTGGCGGTCTTGATGGAGCTGCGCAGCCGCGCGGTGCTCAACCGGATGGACCGGTTTGAACTGCAAATCCTCTATGCCCGCGCCATGACGCGCGTCTGGGAAAAGATCGAGGAATTGCGCGAGATTGACGGGCTCTCCATTGCCGATTTCGGCACAAGGCGGCGGCATTCCTATCTCTGGCAGGACTGGTGCGTGCAGGCGATGCGCGAAGGGCTGGGCGATGCCTTTACCGGCACCTCCAATTGCAAGATCGCCATGGGCCGTGAGGTCGAAGCGATCGGCACCAACGCCCATGAACTGCCGATGATCTATGCTGCCTTGGCTGAGGATGACGCGGCGCTGGCCCAAGCCCCCTATGACGTCTTGCAAGACTGGCACGACGAACACGAAGGCAACCTGCGGATCATTCTGCCCGACACCTATGGCACCAAAGGCTTCTTAGACAACGCGCCCGATTGGCTGGCAGGCTGGACCGGCATTCGCGTCGACAGCGGCGATCCAGCGACTGCCGCGCAAACGGCCATCGACTGGTGGCGCGAGCGCGGCGAAGACCCGACACGCAAACGGGTGATCTTTAGCGATGGTCTAGACGTCGGAAAGATCAAAGAGCTACACGCGCAGTTCGCGGGCAAGGCCAAGATCTCCTTCGGCTGGGGCACATTGCTGACCAACGACTTTCGCGGCTTGGTGCCAGATGATGCGCTGGCGCCCTTTAGTTTGGTCTGCAAAGCGGTCAGCGCAAACGGGCGACCCACGGTGAAACTGTCGGACAATCCGAATAAGGCGATGGGGCCGGCAGAGGAGGTCGCGCGGTATAAGCGTGTGTTCGGGGTAGGGGATCAGATCGCCCAGCAGGTGATCGTCTAAGCCTTAACCCTGCTGAAAGGCGCTCAGCGGAAATTCGGCCGTCGCCTTCAGCCCTTCGCGGCGCCACTCATAGGTGAGCGTGCCACCAGCTGCACGGGTCAGGGATTGGATGATCTTGGACCCGCTGTTGCGGCTGGGTTTGGCAACCTCAGGACCGCCCGTTTCCTGCCAAGTAAAGCGCATCCGCGCGGGCGATTTCAGCAGGGATACATCAAGATCAACAATGCCCCGCGGCGTGCTCAATGCACCGTGTTTGACGGCATTCGTCGCCAGTTCGTGTAGGGCGAGCGTCAAGGGCGAGATCAGTTGATGGGAGATCACCGGGTTCTTGCCGCTCAGACGGATTTGGTCGGCGGCTCCCGAGGTATAGGCCTGCGAAATGGGCTTCATCAGGGTCGCAAAATCAATGGCCGATTGATCGCTACGACCAATGGTCTCAAAATGCGCAGCACCAAGGGCCGACAGTCGGTTCATCACCTTTTCGGCAAATTCATCCGGGTCGGATTCCTCGCGCGCGGTCATGCGGACCATGGCGGTCATTACATTGACGATATTGCGCAGCCGGTGCAGCAGTTCATTATCTGCCAACTCGCGATGTTCACGCTCCGCCCGTCGCCGTGCAGAGACATCCATCTGCGAGCCAAAGAAAAAGGCCAGATTGCCGTCCTCGTCGTTGATCGGGCCAAGTTGCAAGGCATTGAGAAATGAGCTGCCGTCCTTGCGGTAGTTCAAAATTTCAACGGTATCCACGCGCCGCTCTAGCAAGATCTTTCGAACCGCATTGATGCTGTCCCGCGTGGTTTCCGGACCCTGCAGGAAACGGCAATTCTTGCCAACGATTTCGTCCAACGCATAGCCTGTCAGTTCGGTAAAGGCGGCATTGGCATAAACGATGGGGTTATCAGGCAGTTTGGGGTCGGTGATACACAGGGGCAGCCGCGCATGGCGGACGGCCTTGCCAAGAATATCTTCGTGGGGGATGGGCCGGACCGGGGCCGCAGTTGTATCGCTCATCCGCTGTTCTTCGCCCCATCAAGAAAAGTGCGTTCTATGTGCCTTATCGGTGGAAGCGAGGTCAAGGGGGGCCGTAGCTTGCGCAAGGCGAACTGCGGATATTGAACATTTGTTAATACCTGCGCGGGAATCTAGGTGTCAGGGTCTACTTTACCGCGCATCGCTTTAACCTCGCCACGGACCTTCTTCGCCTTCAGCCTACGCTTCTTTGATCCGAGCGTGGGTCGGGTGGCGATCCGCCGCTTTGGCGGGGTCAGCGCTTGGCGGATCAATTCGGCCAACCGTTCGCGCACAATCTCACGGTTACGGGCCTGACTGCGGGTCTCGTCGCATTGCAAAACCAAAGCACCCTCAGTCGTCCAGCGACGTCCGGCGAGCCTGCGCAGGCGGTTCTTAACAGGCTGGGGCAGGGAGGGCGAGGTCGCCGCTTCAAATCGCAGTTCAACGGCGGAGGAGACTTTGTTCACATTCTGCCCGCCGGGCCCGGAGGCGCGCATGAAGCTTTCGGTCAGCTCCCAATCCTGAATGGCGATGTCATCGTTGATATACAGCATGGGGTCTCCTTGTGCATATCATGGCAGCGGCACGCAAAAGGGTGAAGAGGCAATGCGAAATGGGCCGCCCCTTGCGGAGCGGCCCAATCGAATGGTTTCAGGAGGGGGATCGGTTAGACCGTTATCCACCAGGTGGTTGCGACTGCCAGGGGCTGCCCTAGCGCGAAACCTCTCTGACTGTTCCGACACCTCGCTCCAATACCGTTCTTGACACTGGATCACCTCCTTTACATTTGTTGAACTCACCCTGAGCGTGGCACAGGTTATGCGTTTCACAAAGCATTTTTTTCAAGTTGACGTTGCGGCAAGAATGCGCTGGTCGCGCGCGGGGGCGACCTTCCCCCACGGCCACCCACGCAAATGGCTTGCGGCTATCGGAACGTCAGCCGCGCGCAGTCAATCGCGCGGTGATCAGGCGGAAGGGGATCAGCGCGATCAGGGCGATGGCCAGTTTCACCGACCAATCCGCCACCGCTAGTGAAACCCAGAGCGGGGCGAGGGGTCCGGCCCCCAGAAGCGGCAGGGTTTCCCCCGCCCAAGCGACATCCGTGGCTGGGTGGAGGAAGGACAGCGTAGCGGAAAAGGCGATCGAGAAGAAAAGCGCCGTGTCGATGGCGCTGCTGATCAAAGTGCTGACCAGCGGTGCGCGCCACCACGGGCCGCTGCGAAAGCGGTTAAAGATCGTGACGTCGAACAATTGCGCGACCAAAAAGGCCGTGCCTGAGGCGAGGGCGATCCGCAGGGTGACCAAGGGGCCGAACTCGCCCATAATCTGCGTCCCGATCAGCGAACAAATCAACCCGACAACGAAACCCACCAGTACCACCCGCCGCGCGGCAGAGGCGCCGTAGAGGCGGTTCATCACATCGGTCACAAGAAAGGCCAGCGGATAGGTAAAAGCGCCCCAAGTTAGCCATTGGCCGAACAGAAACTGGACGAGGATATTCGAGGCCACAACAATGGCGGCCATGGCAAGAATGCCGGGGAGATAGGTGCGTGTCATATGTAAACCGTTTTGTGCAAGGGTGCGGCGACTTGGCCTGCGGGGATCGCAGACAGGCGGGCTTTAGTTGCGCAGGTCCGGCTTGGCAAGGGTCAGCTCAACAACCTCGTTGCGCTGCATCAAAAAGAAATTGTCATCAGACAGCAGGATCAGCCGGGTGTGCCCGGCGGCGTCCTGCCATGTGCCAAGCGCTTCGAGATTGTCGTATTCGCCGGGACCGCTGGTCAAAAGGATGGTCTCATCCAAGTCTGGTGCAGAGAGGTCAAAGCTGCGAATGCGGCTGCGAAAGCCCAATGGTGTCACGGTCCGCTCCAACAGGTAGAACGTGCCATCGGCGGCAAAATCTGCACCAACGGGCAAGAATGGCCCGCGTCGGGGGATGGACCCGGCGGTGCTCCATGTCTTGCCGTCGAAGGTATAAAGCGGGAAATCGCGCCCCGCGGACACAGGCTTTTCGGGCAGCGCAAAGAGGCGTCCGTCAGGATGGGCCGCCAAGGCTTCGATCCCTGCATTGGCCTCTAGCCGGGCAAAGTCCGCGTGTTTGGGCAGTGGGGTGGTGATGCCACTTTCGGGGTCCAGCCGGGCAACGCGGTGGTTGTGTTCAAATGAGATATAGAGCGCACCCGTTTTATCCCGTGCCAACGACTCCGGATCATTGTCCACCTTGCGCAGCGGAGCGCCGTCTGGACCTTTCAGCGGCACCTGTTTTTCAACCGCTAAACCGACCAACTGGCCGTCTTCTCGCGTCAGCCGCGCATGGACAAGGCGGCCCCGATCCGAAACGGTAATTAGATGATTGCCATCCGCAGAGATTTCCACCCCCGAAAAACCCCCGAACCATGGCGCTGGATGGTGCCATGTTATGCGGGACTGGGACTGCACCACGGGTTCAGTCTGCGCAGCCGGAGCGGCGCAAGACATCAAGATACATAGCGGCAGTAGGGCGCGCGTTAGTTTGCGTTTAATACGGCGTTGCATTGGGCCGGAAGATCAGCAAGCAGCAGTTCGCGCCGCGGTTTGGGTTTGGGCGCGTTGGGGTCTGGCGGCGGGGGGTTCAGGATATTGCTCTGCCATTGCCGCGCATCCGCACAGCCGTCCCCCGGAGGTGGCGGTGCCTGATCAACACAGCCGCGTGCGCCGCTGGGGCATTTCAGGCGCACATGGAAATGGTAGTGATGCCCGTACCAAGGCCGTACTTTGCGCAGCCAACTGCGGTCGCCTTTCTCATCCGTGCACATCTGCACCTTGGCACCGGGGAAGACAAAGATACGCGCGGTACGCGGGTCTTGGGCGGCTGCTTTGATGACCTCATGATGCGCACGGGTCCACGATTTGTTGACGTAAGCCCCTTTGGCCCGGCGCATGGAGATCGAAGAGATGTTCTCACGTTCTGCGCGCGTCAGGTTTAGCGACTTGGGCGGCAGCATCCAGATGTCGGCATCCAGACCGATCTGATGGCTGCGGTGACCGGTGAGCATCGGCCCACCCCGCGCTTGGCTCATGTCGCCCACATAGATGCCAGCCCAGCCCGGTTGCTGCGCGGCCTTGCGGCTGAGTTTCTTTACCATGTCGATGGTTTCAGGATGCGCCCAATTGCGGTTGCGCGACAGTCGCATGGCCTGCCATGTCGGCCCGGTTTCCGGCAATTGCACGCCACCAGCGAGACAGCCTTTCGAATAGCTGCCAAAGGCGGCGGGCGTTTGACTGGAGGCAAAGCTCTTGGCACCGAAAAGCCGCTTGGCCTCCATATTGTTCAGCGCCCCGCCGGAGGACCCGATCGTGGGTAGGGTCACTTTTTCGCCGCTGATATCGGTCTCTGTCTTGCCGTCGCCGCAAGAGGCGAGAGCGAGGATCAGAGCTGCCGAAGCGAAGACACGGTGCAGCATCATGAGGCAAAATCTCCCTTGGGTTTCACCCATGCTAACAGGATCAACCCGATGATGAACAGCCCCACGACAGGGGTAATGCCAAGCCTCTGGCTGCCAGTGAGGTCGCTCGTGATGCCGATCAGCGCAGGGGCGAGAAAAGAGGTGGCTTTGCCCGACAGCGCGTAGAGCCCGAAAGCCTCGGTCATCCGCTCTGGGTTTCCTTGCCGCGTCAGCATGTTACGCGAGGATGCCTGCAAAGCACCCCCCGCCGCGCCGATCGATGCGCCGGCTACATAGAACAGGATATCAGGTAGCGCCGACCCCTCCGGCAAAGAAACGCCCATGACGGAATTCGGCCCCAACGAGATGATCAGGCAGGCTGTTGCCACAAGGATGAGACAGCAGGCAACGATCACCGGCATCGGCCCATAGCGCCGGTCAATACGCCCGCCTAAAACGCAGAACACAGCGCCCGAAATGGCAGCCAAAATCCCAAAGATACCAATCTCTTGGATCGACCAGTCCAACACGCCGAGCGCATAGACTCCACCGAAAGTGTACATGCCATTCAGCGCGTCGCGGTAAAACATTGACGAGCCGAGGTAAGCCAGCAGCGAGGGGTGGTTCGGCAGGTTGCGCAGCGTGCGCATAAGGTCCGACAGCCCCGCGCCGACCTGGTAGCGCACCGCCCCCGGCTTGGGCGTATCACGCATGTAAAGAAAGAACGGAACCATAAAGACCACGAACCAAATGGCCACCAAAGGGCCAACGATACGGGTGTCAGCCTTGGTTGCCGGATCAAGCCCGAAAAGCGGCGCTAGCCCGGCCATCGTGCGCCCGTTCGGACCGCTTTGAAACAGCGCAATCATTGCGATCAGCGCCAGCACGCCGCCCGCATAGCCAAAGGCCCAGCCATCGCCCGAAATGCGTCCGCGCTCGTCCGCGTCCGGGTGCAGTTCGGGTAGATAGGCATTGGTAAAGATCGTGGCAAATTCCATCCCGATCAACCCAATGCCAAAGAAGAACAGCGCCCAGAGCATGGAGAAGTCTGCCGGGGCGGTCCACCATAGCGCCCCTGCGCCGGTCACATACATGGCCGAAAACAACCAGATCCACGGCATCCGCCGCCCAGAGCTGTCCGCCACCGCCCCGAGGATCGGAGCCAGTATCGCAATTGCAATGCCAGCAAGCGCCAGCCCGTAGCCCCAATACGCCTGCGCCTGAGCCTTGGCAGCGCTCAGGTCCATCCCTCCCTCGACCAGCGCATTGGTTGCGGTCTGAGCGAAATAGGGACCAAAGATAAACGTCAGCAGCAGGGTATTATAAGGCTGGCTTGCCCAATCGAAAAAATACCACCCCCAGATGCGCTTGCGCTGCGTGATCTGTGTCATGTCGCGCCCCTTTGTCGCCTGCCTCCGTTCAGGTTAGAGCAGGGCGCGCGGCAACGCGCAAGCGCCTGTAGACACGCAACTACAGGTATATCATTGGGGCTTGGTCAGGCCGCAGAGTTCTGGGTCGCAGCGGTGGTTGATACGTTGTCTTGCATGGGCGGCCAGGGGCGGTGGCTGTCCGCGCTGATCCACTGAGCGACCCAATCAGGTATCGCGGGCGACGGTTGTTGCCGCCCCATCGCGCTCAACACCTTTTCTGGCGGGATCAGCCCGTTTTTATCCGTCACGGCAGAGCGGTAAAGCACATGGCTTGCGCATTCACCGTTCGTCTTCCACATGGATTGCTCAAGGTAGATGAACTTGTCATCCCAGCACAGCGTCCGGCTGCGCATCTCGAACTTCTCGAACATACGGATACGGCGACGAAAGCGCGTGCTGGAGCCTGCAATGGTGATCGCCCATTTGTTCTGCCGCAGCAGGGCGATCAACCCGGCCCGCTGCGCCATCGCCGTGCGGCCCAGATCATAGAGCGACAAGGCCCGCCCGTTGTTCAACTCCATCCAGATGTCGAGATCATGCGGCCAGCAGATATGATGGCTGACATGGGTGTCTGTCAGGTTTTCCAGTGGTGCCTGTCGCGCAGCGACGACGAGATCTTTGGCCATGCGGACGATCGGGAACATGAGGCTTTCCTTTCTAAGACCAGCGGGGGATTTGCGGGGGAATAGCTGCGGGGTCAAGCATATACGTCGCGGCACTCTTGCCCTTTGAGGGCAGGGCGCTTAACTGTCTTGCGTCACACCAAGGGGGTATTCCATGACGTCACTGTTCCAAATCCTGATGCTGCTTTTGAACATCGTTTGGTTCATCGTCATCGCCCATGTCATCATGTCTTGGCTGATTAACTTTCAGGTGCTGAACCTGCGTCAGCCCTTGGTCGCGCAGATTTGGGACGGGCTGAACCGTATCCTAGAGCCGGTCTATAGCCGTGTGCGCAGTGTTATCCCCCCGATGGGCGGGCTGGACTTGGCACCCTTGATCGTGCTGATCGCGGTCGCTATCGCGCGGATCGTGCTGACCAACAACGCAGCGGCATTTTACTGATCCCGCCTGCGCGCCTATGTCGCCTGTATCGGGCCTTGTTCACGATTTGTTAGTGTGTGAGTCTGCATGAAAAGAGCAGACAATTTTACAGGTTCCCCATGACAGGCGCTGCCACGCTTCTTCGTGATGTATTTGGTTTTGACGGGTTCCGCCCCGGCCAACAAGAGATCGTCGAGGCGGTCACCCAAGGCGAGAATGTGCTTGCCATTATGCCCACTGGCGGTGGCAAATCCTTGTGCTTCCAACTGCCTGCCCTGATGCGGGAGGGGGTGACCGTGGTCATCAGCCCGCTCATCGCTCTGATGCGCGATCAGGTCCGCAGTCTGCAAGAAGCGGGCGTCGCGGCGGGTGCGCTGACCTCTGGCAACACGCCAGAGGAGACTGACGCGGTTTGGGAGGCGCTGGAGGCTGGCACACTTAAACTGCTCTATATGGCGCCTGAACGGCTCGCCGCGGGCTCGGCCATGGGGATGTTGCGCCGTGTCGGCGTCAATCTCATCGCCGTGGACGAGGCGCATTGCGTCAGCCAATGGGGCCATGACTTTCGCCCCGATTATCTGCGCATCGGTGAATTGCGCCGCACGCTCAATGTGCCGCTGGCCGCCTTCACCGCTACGGCAGATGCCGAAACGCAGGTCGAGATTGTCGAGAAGCTCTTTGACGGCACCCCGCCGCGCGCCTTCTTGCGCGGGTTTGATCGGCCCAACATCCACCTCGCCTTTGCGGCCAAGAACAAGCCCCGCGACCAGATCTTGAACTTCGCCGCCGCCCGGAAGGGCCAGTCTGGCATCGTCTATTGTGGCACGCGGGCCAAGACCGAAGGATTGGCGAAAGCCCTGCGCGATCAGGGCCAGACCGCGCTGCACTACCACGGCGGGATGGAGGCCGAAGACCGCCGCATCGCTGAGCGACGGTTTCAGCAAGAAGATGGGTTAATCGTCTGCGCTACAGTGGCCTTTGGCTTGGGCGTCGACAAGCCCGACATCCGCTGGGTCGCTCATGCGGACCTGCCCAAATCGATCGAGGCCTACTACCAAGAAATTGGCCGGGCCGGGCGTGACGGCGCACCGGCGGAAACGCTAACACTGTTCGGCCCTGATGACATTCGCCTGCGCCGATCCCAGATTGACGAGGGACTTGCCCCACCCGAACGGCGCGCTGCGGATCACGGGCGGCTGAACGCGCTGCTCGGACTGGCCGAGGCGCTGGAGTGTCGCCGCAAGACGCTGCTGGGATACTTCGACGAGACCGAGATCACCTGCGGCCGCTGCGACCTCTGCGACAATCCGGCGGAAGTCTTCGACGGCACCACGGCGGTCCGCAAAGCGCTTTCGGCCATGCTGCGCACCGATGAATGGTTCGGCGCGGGCCATCTAATCGATATTCTGCTGGGCAACGAGACCGAAAAGGTCCGCCAGCGCGGCCACCAGTCCTTACCGACCTACGGCGTGGGCGGCGAATACAGCCGCAATGAATG
Source organism: Sulfitobacter maritimus (assembly GCF_013346665.1). Lineage (GTDB taxonomy): Bacteria > Pseudomonadota > Alphaproteobacteria > Rhodobacterales > Rhodobacteraceae > Sulfitobacter > Sulfitobacter maritimus. Next base: position 195,476 of record NZ_JABVBB010000038.1, on the reverse strand, counting down.
GCAGGCGGTGTTCCGGCAGATGATGGGCCATGACCTCGTGCGCCCTGATGCCGAACGTCATGGTGCGCTGCGCATGACGGATGCGGCGCTGCCGATCCTGCGGGGGGAGGCGTCGATTAACCTACGGCGCGACAGTATTAAAGCGGCGGGAGCAACACGGCGGCCCGCGGTAAAGGCGATGGTCAGCGACGAAGACGCGCCGTTGCTTTCGGCGCTAAAAGCCAAGCGTCGTGCATTGGCCGAAGCGGCGCGGGTGCCAGCCTATATCATCTTTACCGACCGCACCCTGATCGAAATGGCCGAGGCCCGCCCGCAAGACCTTGACGCCATGGCGCGTATCGGGGGCGTCGGCGCGAAGAAGTTGGAAAATTACGGCGCGGCGTTCCTTGAGGTGATCAACGGCGAAGCGCAGCCAATGCACAAAGTGCGGCGCAAGCTGGCTGGGCGCGAGGCGGGCAATGTCTATGACCAGTTGTTGCAGGTGCAGGCCGATTTGGCGCGTGGTGAGGCCGGCACGGAAAAACCGTTAAGCTGCTCTGCCGCGACGCTCGCCAAGGTCGCGCAACTGCGCAGCGCAGACAGTTCTGCCATTGAACGGCTGTTGGGCGACAAACGCGCCGAACGCTTTGGCCCCGCCTTTCTGGACGTTCTGCGCGACGCGGGCTAGACCAATCCGACACGCGCCAAGGAGACTGCCATGCTCGTCGTTATTTCCCCCGCCAAACGGCTCGATTGGGCCGAACGCGACGTTGCGGTGACACAGCCGGATTTTCAGGAGGACGCCCTGCGGCTGGCGAAAGCCGCGCGCGGGCTGACGTTGGGCGATCTGAAAAAACTCATGGGGCTCAGCGACGATCTGGCGCGGCTTAACCGCGACCGATTTCAGGCGTTCGAGGCCGAGCCCACTGCGGGCACCACCCGCCCCGCAGCGCTCGCCTTTGCGGGGGATACCTATCAAGGGCTAGAGGCGGCGAGCCTTGATACGGACGAATTGACCTACGCCCAAGACCATCTGCGCATCCTGTCGGGTCTTTACGGCCTGTTGCGCCCGTTGGACGCGATCCAACCCTACCGGCTAGAGATGGGGAGCAAGCTGAAAACAAGACGCGGCGGCAACCTCTATGATTATTGGCGCGATGGGCTGTCGAAAGCGCTCAATGCGCAGGCCGAGGTGACGGGCAGCGACGTTCTGGTGAACTGCGCAAGTCAGGAATACTTTGGCGCGGTTGACCTCAAGGCTCTGAAACTGCAGGTAATTACACCGCAGTTCATGGAAGACAAGGGCGACGGCAAAGGGCCAAAAATCGTCAGCTTTTTTGCCAAGAAGGCACGCGGGGCCATGGCGCGATATATCGTCCAGCACAGGCTGACCAATGCCGACGGGTTAAAGGACTTTGACAGCGGCGGCTATGCCTATCAGCCCGACGCCTCAACCCCAGAGCGTCCTGTTTTTGTGCGCCCCTATCCATCTAACTGATCGGCGGCTTGCTATTCAGTGGCCTCCGGCTCTGGCGGCAAGGGCGGGCGGGTGTCGGCTGGTTGCGCGGCAAGGATGCGTTCAATGATCTGAGGTTTGCGCAGAGGTTTGGTCAGATAGTGATCCAGACCCGCCGCAAGAATGCTCTTGTCATCGCCGTCCATCGCATGAGCGGTTAAGGCCACGATCGGCACATGCCGCCCTGATTTGGCTTCAAGCGCTCGGATCGCCGTGGTGGCCTGTTTGCCATCCATCCGGGGCATCGAAATATCCATGAATATCAAATCGGGATTTACCGTGCGGAACCGGGCAATGGCCTCCTCACCGTTGTTGGCGAATGTCAGGTCCACGTCCAAATCCTTAATCATTTTGCGAAACACCAACTGATTGGTTTTGTTATCCTCTGCCGCCAAAATACGCATCGCCCGCTGCCGAGGGGCGGGGGGCGATGGGGCTGCCGCATCACTGGCAGTCGGCGTAACAGGCTCCATCGTCAGCGCTCCGAGCCGGGCCATAAGAGTTTGTCGCGGCACAGGTTTTTGCATCAAACCGAGCAAATGCTGCCGCGCCGGGTTCCCTTCTACCGTGCTGAGATTGGAGCTGAGCATAATAACCGGGGTGGCGTCGCCGCGCGCTCGTAGTTGGGCGGTCATTTCCAACCCGTCCATGCCGGGCATATGGTGGTCCGTGAGGATCAGATCGACCGACGGATCAAGCCGCCCTAACGCCTGCGCGCCGCTCTCGCAGCAGGTCACTTTCACCCCGAGATGCCGGATTTGGCGGTCAAGAATGGTGCGGTTTGCCTCAATGTCGTCCACCACCATCACATGTTTCAACCCTTCGGGCAGGATCGGGCGGGGCAGCGGGGCCGCGCCGCTGGGGCTAAGCGCAACCTGAAAGCCAAAGTTCGACCCCACGCCCTCTTCGGAGGTGACCCAGATGGTGCCGCCCATCAGGTCAATTAACCGTTGAGAGATCGCCAAGCCCAGTCCGGTGCCGTCAAACTGGCGGTTTCGTTCGTTTTCGACCTGATTAAACTCTTCAAAAATATGGTCGACCATATCGGCTGGGATGCCGATTCCGGTGTCTTCGATGCTAACATGCACATCTGTCGGCCCCTGCGCATCGCCCGGCACACCCGTCACCCGTACCAGCACATAGCCCTGCGCGGTGAACTTAACCGCATTGCCAATGAGGTTCGTGAGCACCTGCCGCAGACGCCCCGGATCGCCAATCAGTTGCGTGGGCAGGAACAGATCGTAATCAAGCAGCAGATCGAGCCCTTTGCTGCGCGCCGAAGGCTGAAGCAGCATGAGGATTTCCTGAATCATCCGTTCCAGATCAAAGGGTTCGGGGTGTAGCTCTAGTTTGCGCGCTTCGATTTTCGAGTAGTCGAGCACGTCATTAATGATCACCAACAGCGCTTCGCCGGAGTTCTTAATCGTATCCACGTAAAGCGCTTGTTCGGGGGTCAATCCGGTGTCTGTCAGTACATCTGCCATGCCGACTACGCCGTTCATGGGGGTGCGGATTTCATGGCTCATATTGGCAAGGAACGAAGATTTCGCCCGGTTCGCGCTCTCTGCCACGCTGCGGGCTTCCTTAAGCTGCTGCTCGTATTCCACCGTCGCGGTGATATCGAGACAAAGCGACACCAGATCCCCCCCCGCGCCTCTTTGGTTGACCAATTTGATATACTTACCGTTCCAAAGGCGGATCACAGTGGGCTCAGGGTTGGTCTGATGCAGCCGTTCGATGAGTTGTTGCCGCCACTCATGCGGGGATAGATCGGCGGTATCGACGATGCCTTCGTCGGTCAAAATCTGAATGATAGAGACGATGCTGATCCCGGGCTTCACCATTTCCAGCCCGTCAAAGATATGCAGGTAGCTTCGGTTCGCCATGATCAGGTTGTTGTCCGCGTTGAACAATGCAAACCCATCCTTGATCGCGTCGATAGATTGCCACAGCCGCCGTTCGGTCAGCGCGATGCGCTGGTTGGCTGCCGACAGGTCCGATTTCACGCGTTGATTTTCACCGCGGATCGTTTCAACCTCCGCGCGGGTCTCAACAATTTCCTCAGTCAGTTGTTGCGCGTGTTCTCCGAGCTTGCGGTTGGCTGCGAAAAGTTCGGCCTGTTTCAACTCCAGCATCCGCTCCGCCGCCAATCGGCTGCGGCGCTCTTCGGTCAGCATTTGGGCAAGGCTCATGGCGGCTCCGACGTGGCAGGTCTTTGCGCTGCAATCTCGCCGGGCTTGGTAAACAACTCTTGAACGAGGGCAGGTTTTCCGCAGCCTTGCGGGCATATTCCCGCCGCTCAGCGGGGCGCGTGACAATTGCCGAACGCAGCGAAGGCGGCTAGAGCATTGGGTATGAAATACGCGCTTGCCACAGTGTTCTGCCTTGCCTTCACCCCGCCGCTCGGCGCCCATCCGCATATCTTTGTCGATACCGGATTGGAGGTGATCATTGATGCACAGGGGCGTTTGACGCATCTTAGGATCACATGGGCCTATGACGAATTCTATTCCTTGCTGGTAACCGAAGATCGTGGTCTTGATCCGGACTATGACGGCGTGCTGACTGAGGCGGAAATCGCATCGCTCAACGGGTTCGACATGCAATGGATCGAAGGTTTCAACGGCGATACCGTGCTGCAAAAAGAAGGCGCAGAACTTGCCCTTTCAGCCCCGCAAGAGATTGAGACAACGTTTGCCGAAGGCCGCATCGTCACAACCCATCTGCGCGCTGTCGAAGGCACACCGCCCAAGGCCAGCGGGGCGGTCATCAAACCCTATGACCCCACCTATTACACCGCTTATGAGATCAAAGGCCGTGTGACTGTCACCGGGAATGACGCCTGCCGGGCGCGGGTGAAAATGCCAAATATCACAGCCGATCTGCGGGCGCTTCAGGCGGATCTAAGCGAATTGGATATGCAGACTGATCCAAAGGATGTGGGCCTGCCCAATCTGGGCGAGGCGCTTGCAAATGAGGTGGTCGTCACATGCGAAAGCTCATAGCACTTGCGGTGCTCGTCACCCTTTTAACCCTCGCCGCGCTCTGGTGGACAGGCGGCTTTGCGGCTCTATCCCAATGGGCGGCAGGCCAACAGCGCGGGTTCCAGAACAGCATCGCTGGCGGTCTGCGGGCCACGCGCGGCGGCGACACGGCGGCGTTCTGGACAGTGCTGCTGGCGTCTTTTGCTTATGGCGTTGTTCATGCCGCAGGGCCAGGCCACGGCAAGATCGTCATCGGCGGCTACGGGCTGGCGCGGCAAGTGCCGATGCTGCGCCTGTCGCTGATCGCGCTGGCGGCTTCCTTGGGGCAGGCGGTGACGGCCGTGGCGCTGGTCTATGCCGGGATTCTGCTGCTGGGGCTGGGGCGCGAGACGTTGGTCGGCGTGACGGAGAGCATTATGGCGCCGGTCAGCTATGGGGCGATTGCGCTGATTGGTCTTTGGCTGATCTGGCGCGGGCTGCGCCATGCCCGGCGGACCGGCCCTGCTGCTCCTGACGCGCATTGCAGTCACTGCGGCCATGCCCACGGGCCGAGCATAGAAGCGGTACAACAAGCCGGAAACCTGCGCGACGCGCTGCTTTTAATCGCCGGGATCGCCGTAAGACCCTGTACCGGAGCGCTTTTTGTGCTGGTGATCACATGGCATATGGGGATTGGCGCTGTCGGTGTGCTGGGGGCTTTTGCCATGGCCATTGGCACTGGTTTGGTCACCATCGCAACGGGACTTGCAGCATCGGGATTGCGGGCCGGACTGCTCGGCGGGCTTTCCGGCTCACCTCGGCTGGCGCAGGCGGCGGCATTGGCTGAACTGACTGCAGGCATGACCGTTCTGGTACTGGCAAGCGGCCTATTACTGCGGGCCCTTTAACGCCGCCCTTCGCGGAGCCAAGCGGCCGTGATGAACAGCGCGGAAAGCAGCAGGACAAGCCAGCTTGGCAACAGCGGCGTTTGGCGCAGGTCGCGGGTCTCATAGGCACCGCGTGGCGTGAGCCCAAGCCAACCGCGTCCGGCAGCGGGCCGTCCCAGACCCACGTTGCGCAGGCGGGGCAGACCGTCCTCCAGCCGCGCCACGCCGCCGCGCAGGCCATCAATCACCGGGCGCAGAGCCGTATCGCTCGCAATGGTTTCGACAAACTCACGCGGCGCTGCGGGTCCAAGGCCGATCACGGTGACCTCTTCGCCGTTTTCAAGACGGTAGAGGCCGATCTCCTCGCCGGTGTATTCCGCCTCAAAACGCCCCGGACCAGCGGGGGCTAGGGTCAACTCGGTGGTGCTGCCATCGGGGGCGGTGATGGTCAAAGGCGGAACGCTGTCATCCAGCGTGCGGCGGGTGATCCGCATGGTTCGTCCTTGGGCGTCAGCAGTCAGCGCTTCTTCTTCAAGCTCGGGCTCTTTCATCATCCAATGGGCCAAACGGCGCAGCAGTTCCAACTGCGGGCCACCACCCTCATAGCCTCTGTTCCAAAGCCAAGCGTGGTCCGACGCCAGCAGCGCGACACGGCCCTCACCAACGCGGTCCAGCACCAGCAGTGGTCGGTCGTCTATGCCATGCATCACCACATTGCCATTGTCAGCGGTCACGTCGATCTGGCGCAGCCAACGGCCCCAATCGCCTTTGCCGGGCAGGTCCGATGTGACCGGGTGGCGTTCGCCAATATCCGTAACCAGAGGCGCGTAGGGCTCTTCAAGCACCCGCGCCGTGGGGGTCGCTGGCAGTACGGTGCCAAGCGGGGAGCGGTAAAGACTGTCAGCGCTGGCAAAATCCGGCCCCGCAGCCACAAGCACCGCGCCACCATTGCGCACATATTGCGCAACGTTATCGAGGTAGAGCGCAGGCAAGATACCGCGCCGCTGGTAGCGGTCAAAGATGATCAGATCGAAGTCGTCGATCTTGTCCATGAACAACTCACGCGTCGGAAAGGCGATAAGCGACAGTTCATTGACCGGGACGCCGTCTTGTTTGTCAGGCGGGCGCAGGATGGTGAAATGCACCAGATCGACAGAGCTGTCAGACTTCAGCAGATTGCGCCATGTGCGCCCGCCCGCGTGCGGCTCGCCCGAGACCAGCAGCACACTGAGCCGATCGCGCACGCCGTTCATCTGGATCAGCGCGGCATTGTTGCGATCCGTCAATTCGCCCTCGGCTTCGGGCAGGGAGAAACGGATCACATTGCGTCCGCCATGGGGCAGGGTAACGGGCAAGTCGATGTCTCGGCCAACCGGCACATTGAAACTTTGCGGTTCCTCGCCATCGACCGAGATATCAAGCCGCGTCAGTCCGTTCCCTTCGGGTGCGGCGCCGAGATCGTCAATGCGCAGGGTCAGGGTGACCGGCTCGCCAATAATGGCAAAGGCGGGGGCATTGCGCACGGTCAGGCGGCGGTCCCAGTCGCTTTCTTTCCCTGTTTGCAGCAGATGCAGCGGGGCGGGCAGGTCAAGCGGCAGATCGGCGTCATGCACGCGGCCATCGCTGATCGCCAAAATGCCTGCGATGCGGGCGCGGGGTTCTTCGGCCAGCGCATCGGCCAGCGTGGTCATAAGGCGCGTGCCTGCATCTTCGGCCCCATCCGGCACAGTGATGCGGCGAAGCTCGGTGTTGGGGCGGGCGGTGATGCGGGCTGCCATGGCCTCGGCCGCTTCCGCTGATTGCGCCTCGCGGTCGCTGAGCCGCTGGCTGGCGCTTTGATCTTCGACCAGCAGGACAATATCGCTCAGCGGTGCGCGGTCTTCAGTCTGATAAGACGGTCCGGCGAGCGCGGCCAGCACCACCGTAGCGGCAAGGCCGCGCAAGGCCCAGCCCGTCAGCCCCCGCCACACGGCCAAAGCAACACCAAGCAATGCCAACACGGCCAGCCCCAGCAGCAGCGGCAGCGGGATTAGCGGGTCAAAGATCACAGATGCGGTCATTGTCCCAACCTATCGAGCAGTGCAGGCACATGGACCTGATCGGATTTATAATTGCCCGTCAGCACATGCATCACGAGGTTCACGCCAAAGCGGTATGCCAACTCGCGCTGTCGCTCACCGGCAAACCCGCGCCCAATCGGCAAGAGCGGCCCCCCATCGCGGCGCACGGCCCAAGCAGCAGCCCAGTCGTTGCCGCCAATCACCACAGGCGTCACACCATCATTGAGGTTACGAAACGGCATGCCTTCGATCTTCTCGGCATCCGGCGGCGCGGCTTCGACCCAGACATCGCGGCTGCTGTAACGGCCAGGATAGTCTTGCAGCAGGTAGAACGTCCGGGTCAGCACATGGTCGCCCGGCAGTGGCTCCAGCGGCGGGATGTCGAGCGGGGCAGCCAGTTCCTGCAGCTTGCGCCCGTTGGGGCTGGAGGCACCGTAGGACGCGATATCAGCGTCGCGGGTGTCGAACAGGATCAACCCGCCAGAGCGCAAATAGTCATTCAGCTTGCCGTAAGCCTCTGTCGAGGGTTGCGGTTGGTCCGGAGTGATCGGCCAATAAAGGATCGGAAAGAACGCCAGTTCGTCCTGCTCAAGATCGACCCCGGTGGGCAATGCGGGTTCAACTGACGTGCGGAAGTAGAGCGTATCGGACAGGCCGGTCAGTCCGGCGCGGGCGATCTCGTCGACCTCTCGGTTGCCGGTCAGGACATGAGCAAGCGTGACTTCGGACGCGGCGCGTACGGCAAAGCTTTCGCGGTCGCTGTCCTGCGCCTTGGCCCCCTGCGGTGCGAGGCCGATGACGATGAGCAAAGCTAAGGTGCCGCTCGACCGCCGCAAGAGCAAACCCGACAGTGCAAGCGATGCCAACACGTCAGCCACCAGCAGAATGATCGCGAGAGACAGCAACGCCCCGGCCAGCGGCTGTTCCGCGGGCAGAGCAAGGCCACGCAGCGGCACGTCAGCGGGCCAGCTTGCCGGCGTGAGAGCGGTCTCTTGCGTCAGCACATTGCGCGCAAGCCGCCGATCCTCTGACCCATAGATGCCGGTTGGCAGGGCCGGGCCTGCGGGGGCCGAGATCAGGTCTGGCCCCGCGACACCGGGCAGATTGCCCGCGTCCGCCAAGGTACCATAGCCATCCATCACCCGCAGCGGTGTCCATGTGGTGCCATCAAGGCTGTCTGCCTCAGGCGTGCTGGCCCCCGACGACACGGCCAGCCGTTCCATCATCTGCACGAAAAGCCCCGACAGCGGCAAGGTGGACCATTCCGCCGTGGCGGTGACATGGAAAAGCACGATCTGCCCCTGACCGACCGCCTTGCGTGTGACCAATGGCGTGCCGTCGCTGAGCGATGCGATCACACGGTCGGCCAAGGTTGGGTCGGGTTGGGCCACGACTTGCGCCGAGACGGTCACATCATCCGGCACCGGCAGGCCAAAGAAGGGCGAGCCGTTGCGGAACGGAGCCAAGGCTTTCGGCTCTCCCCAAGACATCGCGCCGCCGACGCTGCGGCCCCCGGCACGCAGGCGCACGGGCATCAGCGGGTCTTCGTCCATACGGCTCACGTCGCTCGCCGCGATGCGCGGTCCGGCGAAGCGAATGAGCATACCGCCGGCGCCGATCCATTCTTGCAGCGGCTCTGCCTCAGCGGGGGCGAGGGTGGCGACATCAGCAAGCACGATCACATCAGGGTTGGCGGGCAGCACATCGGTCAGCGTGCCGTCGATCAGGTCCGCGTTCGGGGCGAGCGCCTGTTCGATGTAATGCAGCGGCGAGAGCAGTTGCAGCCCCTCCTGCGCCCCGCGTCCGCCGATCAGCGCGACCTCCCGGCGGCGCAGCCCGTCATCGACCAAGGTACGCGCCCCGGCGGAACGTTGCCCCGCGATGTCGAAGGAGGTCAAACGGGCGCGCAATTCGGCGGGTAGTGACAGGGACGTTGTAGCCTCTGTCGCCCCCGCTTCGAAGGTGGCAGTGGCGGTGGCGAGCACGCGGGCATTGCCTGCCGGGTCGCGGCCTTGGGCCTGCACCACGGCCTTACGCTCAGGGCCGGGGGTGGCGCGGCGCAGGGTCAGGTCGATCGCGCCATCTTGATAGACCGCAGGAGCGATGCCGATGACGTTGCTGGCAGACTGATGCACCTCAACCGCGCCTTTGGCTTGCAGTGTTTCAAGCAGGTCGTTGCGGCCTGCATAGTCCAGACCATCGCTGAACCACATCGTGTCGAAGGTCGGCAAGTCTGCCATGATTTCAGCCGCACGGGCGATCTCTGCCGGGGATGGTTGCCACGGCGCGGGCGTGAGCCCGGCAAGGCGGCTGCGCCAAGCGTCAGCGGATTGAAAGGTCGGCACCTGCGGGTCGGTCAGCGTCAGGATGCCCACGGTCCGCTCGGCCCGCCCCGCGCGGGTGAGTTGCGCCTCGACGGCGGCCAATTGTCGATCCCAACCGCTGGCTCCGGCCCAAGAGCTATCAAGCACCATCAAGAGAGGTCCGTTGCCTTGTTCCGGCTCGGCCTGCGGGTTCAGCACCGGCCCGGCGAGGCCCACGATAATCGCAGCCACGGCCAACATCCGCAGCAAAAGCAGCCACCACGGCGTGCGGTCCGTCGTACTTTCGTCGTCCGTAAGCCCCAAGAGCAGCGCGACACCAGGAAAGCGGCGGCGGATGGGCGCAGGCGGCACGGCCCGCAAGATCAGCCAGAGGATTGGCAGCGCCAGCAAGGCCAGCAGCAGCCAGGGCGCGGTGAAGCCGATGCCGCCGAAAACGCTCATGCCGTGCTCCCCTGCCGCGCATCCAGTGCGCCATAGAGCCAGAGCAGCGCGGATTGCGCCGAAGCATCCGTATGGTGCAACCCATAGCGCCAGCCAGTGCGGGCGCAGAGTTGTTGCAGCTCGTCTTTACGCGCGGCCAGCCGGTCAAGATAACGGTCGCGCAGGTCGTTCGCTTTTAACGTCTCATGGCGCAGGGTGCCGCCGACGCTTTCGAAAATAGTGCGACCTGTGAAGGGGAAAGCTTCTTCTGCCGGGTCGAGCAGATGATAAAGCACACCGCGCACGCCGCGGTCGGCGGCTTTGGTCAGCGCGGTCTGCACCGGGGCGAGGTCGCCCATGAAGTCTGAGATGAAAATCGCCCGCGCATGGGGGATCATGCCACGGTGTTCAGGCGGGGCATACTCGCGGGTGTCTTCGCGGCAGAGCATCTCGGCCAGCCGCAAAATCTGTGGATTGCCGCGCCGGGGCGGCAGGGCGGTGCCTGTAAGACCCACACGCTCACCCCCGCGCAGCAGAAGGATCGCCAACGCGAGGCCGAGAAGGCGGGCGCGGTCGGCCTTGTCCGGCAGGCCTTTGTCAGAGGCAAAGCGCATTGACGCTCCCTGATCGACCCAAAGCATCACCGACTGGGCGATCTGCCATTCGCGTTCGCGCACGAACTCCTGATCGCCTCGCGCCGAGCGGCGGTGGTCGACCATGCGGCGGCTGTCTCCAATCTGCGCCGGGCGGTATTGCCAGAAATCATCCCCCGACCCCGCACGACGGCGCCCATGCGCACCCGGCAGCACGGCGCCCGCCAGATGCTCGGCGCGGGCCAAGAGCGCGGGCAACCGGGCCGCTTCGCCTTCGGCGTCGGCCCTGAGGGACAGGGGGGAATGGGTCACGCGGCGGCCTGTTGGCCGATCAGTCGGGTGGCGGTGTCGTCAATCAGCGCCTGCAAGCTCTCGCCCCGCGCGCGGGCTGCAAAGTTCAGCGCCATACGGTGGCTCAATACGGGGCGGGCCATGGCCAACACGTCTTCGGCTGAGGGGGCGAGCCGTCCGTCCAGCAACGCCCGTGCGCGCACCGTCAGCATCAACGCCTGCGCCGCACGCGGCCCCGGCCCCCAAGCGACACTTTCGCGCACGGCGGGGGCGGCTTCGGGCTCATCCGGGCGGAAGGCGCGGACCAGATCAAGGATCAGTTCCACGACACTGTCGCCCACTGGCATCCGCCGCAGCAAGCTCTGCGCGGCGAGCAGGTTTTGGGCAGTAAAGACAGGACGAACCGCGCCTTCCTCCACACCAGTGGTGGCGATGAGAATATCACGTTCCGTGGCGCGGTCAGGATAGGCCACGTCAATCTGTACGAGGAATCGGTCAAGCTGCGCTTCGGGCAGCGGGTAGGTGCCTTCTTGCTCAATTGGGTTTTGGGTTGCGAGCACATGGAAGGGCTGACCCAGGGCGCGGTCTTGGCCGGCCACTGTCACTGTCTTTTCCTGCATCGCCTGCAAAAGCGCCGACTGTGTGCGTGGGCTGGCGCGGTTGATCTCATCTGCCATCAAAAGCTGGCAGAAAATTGGCCCTTCGACAAAGCGAAAGGCGCGGCTGCCGTCGGGCGCGGTGTCGAGCACTTCGGAACCGAGGATGTCGGCGGGCATCAGGTCGGGCGTAAATTGCACACGGTTGCCGTGCAGGCCCATGACGGTGCCGAGCGTTTCCACCAGCCGCGTCTTGCCCAGACCCGGCAGGCCGATCAGCAACCCATGACCACCGCAGAGCAACGCGGTCAGCGCAAGGTCAACAACCTGCGCCTGCCCGACAAACCGCCCGGTGATCGACTGCTTGGCTTCAGCCAGCTTTTCGGTCAGCGCTTCGATATGCGCGATCAGATCATCCGCTTCGGCCATGACATTTCTTTCCCCGGAGTTATATCTTCTAGGTGTAAGTGTATCGCGACCAAAGGGAATGGCAAAACCAATGAGCGGACAAAATACCGTGACACCCACCACAGAGGGTCTGATCGAAGCCGCCAAGGCTGCAAAAACGCGCGGAACCCCGCCGCTGGAGAAGTGGAACCCCGAATTTTGCGGCGATCTGGACATGCAGATCAAGCGTGACGGGACGTGGTTTTACCAAGGCACACCCATCGGGCGGATCGAACTGGTCAAATTGTTCGCATCGATTCTCTGGCGCGAGGGGGATGACTATTTTCTCAAGTCTCCGGTGGAGAAGGTCGGTATTACGGTCGAAGACGCGCCTTTCGTAGCCGTTGACTTTGAGGTCGAAGGGATCGGCGAGTCGCAGACGTTGCGGTTTCTCACCAATCTGGGCGATGTGGCTGAGGCAGGGCCAGAGCATCCGATCCGCGTGGTGCGCGATGAGGAGACGGGCGAGCCCTCGCCCTATGTGCTGGTGCGGCGTAACCTTGAGGCGTTGATTGACCGCAAGAGCTTCTACCGCTTGGTGGATCTGGGCGCACATCGTGATGGCTGGTTTGGCGTCTGGTCGGGCGGGGAGTTCTTTGGCATCATCCCGTCAGAGGACCTGCCGCAAGACGGCTGACAGCCGTCAGGGAAAGCGCACAGGCGCATCCTCGGGCTGCCACTGGGCGTATTTCGTCATAATCGCTTCAAACCGTGGGGACGCAAGAAAGCGGTCGAGCCATGCCTGCAGGCTGGGCCAATCCTGCGCGTCGAACCATGCACGGTCGATAAAGGCGAATTGCCGCACGAAGGGCAGGATCGCGTAATCTGCCAGCGTGGGACGGTCGAAAATCCAGTCGTTTAGTTGCGCGTCCAAGTCGTGCAGAAAGTCGGCTGCTTTGCTGCGTTGCTCGGCAGGGTCTTCGTCGGGGTAGCGTGTGGCGTATTTGGTCCGGTCCAGCGCATCTTTGAACGGGCCGTCGGCGCGGGCGATCCAGTCGTGGCCTTCGGGGGGCATGTCAAGCCAGCCATCGGGGTCGTTTTGCGCCAGCGCCCATTTCATGATGTCGAGGCTTTCGTCAATGGGGCCGGTTTGCGTGACGAGGCAGGGGACCGTACCGGTGGGGGAAGCGTCGAGGAAATCTTGAGGTTTGTCCCGCAGCACGATCTCGCGCAGTTGGACGGGTGTTTGCGCGACGGCGAGAGCAAGGCGCGCCCGCATGGCGTAGGGGCAGCGGCGGAAGGAGTAGAGGATTGGGGTCATGGAGCATATCTAGGTAGAAAGTGATCGAAGTACAAAGGGCCAGTGCCTGCCCGTGGGATAGCGACCGAATGGTCGCTTCGTGCCACTTTATGGATCAACCTTGGCGTGACCCATCCGATTTGCGCCCAGCCTCACCAAATCGCCAGCCCGCCGGGACGGGCAGGCGATGGCCCGGCGCCTGCGGCTTGATTCCGGGCTGGGGGGAGACCTCACTGAAACGGCGTCGGCGGGAGCCCCTTGCCGGCAAAGCGTGCCACGTCATCCACGCGCTTTGACCGCGCCGTCGTAGTCCGCGCCGCGTCGATCCACGCCAGCGCATCGGCACGCAATTCGGCACTATAACCGTCCCAGCCCGCCTGCGCGCCGGTCTCTTCCAGCGCTTGGGCAAGGTCTTCGGGAAGCTCCGCGCCCGCCATCAATGCGCCTCCGCCCAATTAGCGCCCACACCGGCGTCGACGATCAGTTTTACATCCAGCTTCACCACCGGATCATTGGCGTTCTCCATCACTTCACGGGCCGCAGCGATCAGCGCATTTTCGGCCCCTTTTTCGACCTCGAACAACAGTTCGTCATGCACCTGCAACAGCATCGTCGCGGGCAGGTCGGCAATGGCGTCGGGCATACGGATCATCGCGCGACGGATCACATCGGCGGCGGTGCCTTGGATCGGCGCGTTGATCGCGGCGCGGGCGGCGAAACCGGCCTGCGGCCCCTTGGCGCCGATATTGGGCGTATTGATCTTGCGGCCAAAGAGCGTCTGCACATAGCCATGCTCTTTGGCGAAAGCCTTAGTGTCATCCATATAGCTGCGGATTCCGGGGAAACGCTCGAAATAACGGTCGATGAAGCCCTGCGCCTCGGCTCTCGGAATGCGCAGGTTGCGGGCAAGGCCGAAGCCGGAAATGCCATAGATCACGCCGAAGTTGATCGCCTTGGCATTGCGGCGGATTTCGGGGGTCATCTGGTCCATCGGCACGTCGAACATCTCGGACGCGGTCATGGCGTGGATGTCGTCGCCCCGTTGGAACGCTTCTTTCAACGCGTCGATCTGAGCGATATGCGCCAGTATCCGCAGCTCAATCTGGCTGTAGTCCAGTGCCACCAGCACCTTGCCTTCGGGCGCGACAAAGGCTTCCCTGATACGGCGGCCTTCTTCGGAGCGGATCGGGATATTCTGCAGGTTTGGATCGGTTGAGGCCAGCCGCCCCGTCGCCGCCCCGGCGATGGAATAGCACGTGTGCACCCGGCCTGTGTCGGCGTTCACATGGTCCTGCAAAGCGTCGGTATAGGTCGATTTCAACTTGGACAGCTGCCGCCAGTCTAGCACCCGGCGGGCGAGGTCGTGCTCAGTCGCCAGATCCTCTAGCACATCCGCGCCGGTGGAGTATTTGCCGGTCTTGCCCTTCTTGCCGCCCGGCAGTCCCATTTTGCCAAAGAGGATTTCGCCAAGCTGCGCCGGCGAGCCCACGTTGAAGCTCTCACCTGCCAGCGCGTGAATGTCCGCTTCCAGCCCCGCCATCTTCTGGGCAAAGGCGTTGGACATGCGGCTGAGCGTGTCGCGGTCGACCTGAATACCCGCGCGTTCCATCTGTGCGAGCACTGGCACCAGCGGGCGTTCCAAGGTCTCGTAAACCTTCGTCACCTCAGCGCGGTGCAACTGCGGCTTAAAGAGTTGCCACAGCCGCAGGGTGATATCCGCATCTTCGGCGGCATAGGCCACGGCCTCTTCCATCGGCACTTTGTCAAAGGTCACGGCGGATTTGCCGCTGCCCAGAAGCGGTTTTATGGGCATCGGTGTATGGCCGAGATAACGCTCAGACAGCGTGTCCATGCCATGACCATGCAGACCCGCGTGCATCGCGTAGGACATCAGCATGGTATCGTCGATGGGGGCGACGGTGATGCCAAGCTGCGCAAAAATCTTGCTGTCGTATTTCATGTTCTGCCCGACCTTGAGGATCGCAGGGTCCTCCAGCATCGGGGTCAGCAGTTGCAACGCTTCTTCGACAGGCATCTGGCCGGGGGCGAGGTCATCCGAGCCGAAAAGGTCTTCGCTGCGGCTGGCCTTATGGGTCAGCGGAATGTAGCTGGCCTGCCCGGCCTCCACAGCGAGCGAAACGCCGACCAATTCCGCCGTCAACTCATCAAGGCCGGTCGTTTCAGTATCTACCGCCACATAACCACGCTCATAAATCCGGTCGAGCCAGACGCGCAGCGCTTCGGCGTCGCTGACCTGCTCGTATGTGCTGTGGTCAAAGGACACATCCGCGACCTGCGGCGGATCGGCGACAGCGGGGGCGGGCGCTTCGGGAATAGCGGGGGCTTCGCGGCCCAGCACCTCGGCCACGCGTTTCGACAGGGTGCGGAACTCCATTTCCGACAGGAAGCCGAGCAATTGGTCAGGATCGGGGTCGCGCACTTCGAGATCGTCGATGGTGAAGTCGATCGGCGTGTTTTCGTCCAGCAGGACAAGGCTGCGGCTCAGGCGGATTTGCTCGGCGTGGTCAATCAGCGTCTGGCGGCGCTTGGGTTGCTTGATCTCCTCCGCACGCTCCAAGAGGGCGTCCAGATCGCCGAACTCATTGATCAACAAGGCTGCTGTCTTGATCCCGATGCCCGGTGCACCGGGGATGTTGTCGACCGAATCGCCCGCCAGCGCCTGCACATCGACCACGCGGTCCGGGTAGACGCCGAACTTCTCGAACACCCCATCGCGGTCGATGGTCTTGTTCTTCATCGCGTCCAGCATTTCGACCCCGTCGCCAACCAACTGCATCAAGTCCTTATCGGAGCTAATGATGGTGCAGCGGCCCCCGGCGGCGCGGGCCTGCACGGCGAGGGTGGCGATAATGTCATCGGCCTCATAGCCCTCAAGTTCCTTGCAAGCGATGTTAAACGCCGCCGTTGCGGTGCGGGTCAGGGGGATTTGCGGACGCAGGTCTTCGGGCATGGCATCGCGGTTGGCCTTGTACTGGTCGTACATGTCGTTACGAAAGGTGTGGCTGCCCTTGTCGAAAATCACCGCCACATGGGTCGGCGCATTGGGGCCGGTATTGCCCTCCACATAGCGGTGCAGCATGTTGCAGAAGCCGGCGACCGCGCCGATCGGCATGCCGTCAGACTTGCGCGTCAACGGCGGCAGGGCGTGATAGGCGCGAAAGATGAAGGCCGAGCCGTCGATCAGATGCAGGTGGTGGCCTTTGCCAAATGTCATGGGGATGCTCCGCTTCGGTTGGCGTTCCTTTTGCCACGAAGCACACGCCACGGCCAGACGCCAATGCGCCGCGCGGGCAGCTTCGTGCCGTCGGTTCGGTTGTCGCTACTGTCGGTCGGGAAGGCTCAGACTTTGCCTTCAAACTCCGCATGGACGAATTTGCAGTCGCAATAGCCGCATTCCACATAGCCCAGATCGCGGGGGATTTGCAGCCAGACGCGGGGGTGACCAAGCGGGCCTTCGCTGCCGTCACAGGCCACACGCCAAGTGTTCACGATGCGGGTTTCGGGCGCTGGCAGGGTCATGGGCGGGTCCTCGGATCAGGCAAAAGTTGCCCCTCGTTATGACCAAAGCCGCCGCGCGGGGCAAGGGCTCTGCGCGGGAATGGGGCGGGGCTGCGAAAAGTGGTTCAAGTGCCAGCCCACAAGGGGTAAAAGACCCGCAAAGTAAAGCAGCCGGAAGAGACATCCTAATGAGCGCCCCCAAACCCGTGGTATTGTGCATTCTTGACGGCTGGGGGCTAAGCGAGACCCGCGACGGCAATGCGCCCTTGCTGGCCAAGACGCCGAATTTCGACCGGATCATGCAGGAGTGTCCCAACGCGCAGTTGATCACCCACGGCCCTGACGTTGGCCTGCCGCGTGGTCAGATGGGCAATTCCGAGGTCGGCCATACCAATATCGGTGCAGGTCGGGTGGTGGCGATGGATCTGGGTCAGATTGATCTCGCGATTGAAGAAGGCAGCTTTGCCGAGAATGAGCGGCTGCGGGCGTTCATCGCCAAGCTTAAGGAAACCGGTGGCACGGCGCATCTGATGGGCGTCGTCTCGGACGGTGGGGTGCATGGGCATCTGAGCCATATGATCGCCGCCGCCCGCGCGCTGGTTGCGGCGGGGGTGCCGGTGGTGATCCATGCGGTGACCGATGGGCGCGATGTGGCGCCGTCTTCGGCGCTTGGCTATTTCGAGAGCTTGGAAAAGGCGCTGCCAGAGGGGGTGAAAATCGTCACCGTCACCGGGCGCTATTTCGCGATGGACCGCGACAACCGCTGGGACCGTGTGGCACAGGCCACCGCCGCGATCCTGCGAGGCGAGGGTGGCACGGCCTCTGATGCCCGTAGCGCGGTGCAAGCGGCCTATGACCGTGGCGAAACGGATGAGTTTTTCGCCGCCACGGTGATTGACGGCTACACAGGGGCGGCCACGGGCGACGGGCTTTTCTGCCTCAACTTCCGCGCCGACCGCGCGCGGGAGATCATGGCGGCCTTGGGCGATCCGGAGTTTGACGCCTATGACACCGGCCCGCGCCCTGACTGGGCGGCACTGATGGGCATGGCGGAATATTCCAAGGACCACGCCGCCTATATGACCACGATGTACCCCAAGCCGGACATCAAGAACACGCTGGGCGATTGGGTGGCCCAGCATGGGCTGCGGCAGTTCCGGCTGGCCGAGACCGAGAAATATCCCCATGTCACCTTTTTCCTTAACGGCGGAGTCGAAATCCCGGCCGAGGGTGAGGACCGCAACATGCCCAAGTCGCCTAATGTGGCGACCTATGACATGCAGCCTGAAATGTCCTGCGGCGAGGTGACGGATCAATTCGTGCAGGCGATTGAGGCAGGCTATGATTTGATCGTGGTGAATTACGCCAACCCAGATATGGTCGGCCATACCGGCGATCTGAACGCAGCCATTGCGGCCTGCGAAGCAGTGGATGCAGGGCTGGGGCGCGTGCTGACCGCGTTGGAGAAAGCCGGCGGCGCGATGATCGTCACGGCGGATCATGGCAATTGCGAGATGATGATCGACCCTGAAACCGGTGGTGCGCATACCGCGCATACGCTTAACTCTGTGCCGATGGTGGCAGTGGGGGCGCCCGAAGGGGCCAGCCTGCGCGACGGGCGGTTGGCCGATCTGGCGCCGACGGTGCTGGACCTTATGGACCTGCCGCAGCCCGAGGAAATGACCGGAAAAAGCCTGCTGACATGAAGCATTTCGCTGCGGCAGTCCTTTTTGCCTGCCTCCCCCTGATGGCGCAAGCGCAGGCTGAGGAAGCCGCGGCAGAGGCGCGCGCGGCTTCGGCGGCGCTTGAGGCAGCCTCGACCAAGCTTGACCAAGCCGATGGGGCGCGGGACCGGGTCAAGGCGCTGACCGAGACCATTCAGGCGTTTGAAAGCGGGCTCGCTGCCATGCGGGCCGGGCTGCGGCAGGCCGCGATCAATGAGGCGCAGCTTAGCCGTAAGCTACAGGCCCGCGAAGGCGAGGTGGCGCAGTTTCTGGGCGTCTTGCAAAGCATCGGCGGCGACCCGTCGCCGGTCGTGCTGCTGCACCCTGACGGGCCGATGGGGACCGCCCGCGCCGGGATGTTGCTGGCGGAACTGACGCCCGCGCTCAACGCCCGCGCCGATGCGCTGCGGCAAGACTACGAGGACATTAAAACCCTGCGGGCGCTGCAAACCGATGCAGCACAGCGTCTGCAAGAGGGGCTGACCGAGGTGCAGGCCGCGCGAACCGCGCTCAATCAAGCCATGGCCAACCGCACCGATCTGCCGATGCGCTTTACCGAAGACCCGGTGCGCACGGCGATCCTCATCGCCTCCACCGAAACGCTCGAAGGCTTTGCCAGCGGGCTGTCGGAAATCGCCACCGGCGCGGTGGAGCCGGCGCCGGTCAATCTTGACGGGCGGGTCGGGGAACTGCCGCTGCCCGCCCAAGGCCTAGTGCTGCGCGCGGCGGGCGAGACCGATTCCGCCGGTGTCACCCGCCCCGGCATGATCCTCGCCACGCGCCCCCGCGCCATTGTCACCAGCCCCTCTGCCGCCACGATCCGCTATGTCGGGCCGCTGCTGGATCTGGGCAATGTGGTGATCCTTGAGCCGCAGGTAAACACGCTCTTTGTGCTGGCGGGGTTAGACGTCGTTTACGGCCAAGCCGGGCAGGTGATCGCCGGAGGCACACCCATCGGGTTGATGGGCGGGCCGGAAAACGGCACAACTTCGGCCATGTCACCAAATGGTGAAGATACTGGCGCTGACCGAACGGAAACGCTCTATATAGAAGTCAGACAAGAGAACATACCGCAGGACCCGGCAGATTGGTTCCGCACCGACAAGGATGGATAGCAGATGAAGAAATTCGTGATGGCAGCCGTGGCAGGCACGGTGGCGGGTGTTGTAGCGACGACACAAGTCGCAGGCCCACTGCTGGCGCAAGAGGCCGAGAAAACCAGCAATGTCTATGAGCAGCTTGACCTGTTCGGCGATATCTTTGAACGCATCCGCGCCCAATATGTCGAAGAATCCGATCCCGGTGACCTGATCGAAGCGGCGATCAACGGCATGTTGACCTCGCTTGATCCCCATTCATCCTACCTGTCGCCAAAAGATGCCGCCAAGATGCGCGAACAGACCCGCGGTGAGTTTGGCGGGCTGGGGATTGAGGTCACGCAGGAAGAGGGTTTCGTCAAAGTCGTCTCTCCCATCGATGGCACCCCTGCTGCCGAGGCCGGGATTGAGGCGGGTGATTTTATCACCCATGTCGATGGCGAAAGCCTGCTGGGCCTGCAACTCGATGACGCGGTTGAGATGATGCGCGGGCCGGTGGGGTCAGAGATCATGATCACCGTGGTGCGCGAAGGCGAGCCGGAGCCTTTCGACGTTTCCATCGTGCGCGACACCATCCAGTTGACCGCCGTCAAGGCACGGACCGTGGGTGAGACCGCTGTGCTGCGCTTGACCACTTTCAATGAGCAGACCTATCCCAAGATGAAAGAGGGTCTTGAAAAGCAGATCGAAGCCGCGGGCGGCATTGAGAATATCAATGGCATCGTGCTCGACATGCGCAACAACCCCGGCGGGCTGCTCAATCAGGCGATTGCTGTGTCGGATGCCTTCCTCGAAGAAGGCGAGATCGTCAGCACCCGTGGCCGTGATCTGGAAGACGGCGACCGCGTGAACGCGACGCCGGGCGATCTGTCGATGGGCAAGCCGATTGTGGTGCTGATCAACGGTGGTTCGGCCTCTGCGTCCGAGATTGTCGCCGGTGCCTTGCAAGACCATCGCCGCGCCATCGTGATCGGGACCAAGAGCTTTGGCAAAGGCTCGGTGCAGACGGTCATGCCCCTACGCGGTGACGGCGCGATGCGCCTGACCACTGCGCGGTACTACACGCCTTCTGGCCGGTCGATCCAAGCGCTTGGCGTCTCGCCTGACATCGTGGTGGCCCAGCCCCCGCGCAAGCCGGAGAGCGAAGAGGACGAGAACCTGCCCGCCCGTCCGCTGCGCTCCGAGGCCGATTTGCGCGGCAGCCTGAACAACGACAGCCTGAGCGAAGATCAGATCAAACAGATCGAAGAGGACCGCGAAAAGGCCCGTAAGGCGGCAGAGCTGCGTGAAGAGGATTACCAATTGGCCTATGCCATCGACATTCTGAAAGGGCTGTCGGCGCTAGGATCCGAAGAGTAAGTTTGCCCATTGCGTGAATTATGAAGGCCTCGCTGGCGGCAGCGGGGCCTTTTTGCATTTATGGGACGGGTTTTAAATCAGTAAGGGGCAGGGGCCCACTTTGCTTGGAGCTTGTCGCCGCATATGTAGAATGACCCACATGCATATTCGAAAACTCACCGGAGAAGACGCCGCCGCGTTTCAGGCCATTCGGCTCGAAGGCTTGCAACGCCATCCCGAAGCCTTTGGTGCTTCTTATAAGGATGAAGCCAACTTGCCACTTTCGCTCGTATCAGAACGCATAGTGTCTGCCGCAGTGTTTGGCGGTTTCAACGACAGTCAGGCTTTGGAAGGGGTTATTGGCATCTTGAAGGGTCAATCCGAAAAGGTCCGCCATATCGCCACGATCTGGGGCATGTTTGTGCGGCCAAACGCGAGGGGCACCGGGCTTTCGTCGCACCTACTGAATGCCGCTATCAACGAAGGGTTTCGCGATTGCCGTTCCATACGTTTGTCTGTTGTCTCGACGAATAGCGCCGCGCGTCGGTTGTACCAGCGGGCCGGATTTGCCGAATGGGCCATAGATCGTGCGGCCCTATGCGTAGATGGGGTTTTCTATGATGAAATTCTGATGCGCCTTGAGGCTGAGTGAATGAGCCACTTTCGCGGTCTCACCGCTCGTGGCCTCACCCCGTCTCGCGACAATGGCGCCGAAACGCGCGTTTGAGCATGTCCAACTCCGCCCGAAGCAGGTCCATCTCGGCGCGAATGTCGTCGCCTAGCGCCTCGCCTGCGATCAGGGTGACATTGCCCAATTGGTCGCCGCTGGCTTGATCCGTGATGATCAAGGTCTGCACCCCGTCGGCCACAGCCTCAACCGGGATCGGCACGCGCAGTTCCCAACGGCCCGGCCCGGCCTGCGCCGTTACACTGACCCCTTCAACCGCTTTGCCAAGATGGGTCACCGCGATCTGCGGCGCGTCCCCTTCCCCAGAGCGGGCGGTCAGCACGCCTTGCCAGACCCCTTGGCGCATGACGGTCTTTGTCAGGTCAAATCGGCTCATGGCTGGTCCTAAATCTGGGCGCGGGGGCGGCGCGAGAAGGTGAGGTCGCGCAAAACGACTTGGTTCATGTTCGGCCCTTCAAAGATCAGATCGATCCATGCGCGTTCGATGCGCTTTTCATTGAGCTTGGTATAGGCGAGATCAAACTCGATACTGGCCTGTTCCGCCCCTGTCGGCAGTTCTCGCACCACTTGTTCGGTGTTGGGGCCGTGGCGAATATTGAGCCGGGCGAAAATATCGAGCGGGTGTTCCATCTGCACGATGCTGTCCATGCGAATGATATGCCGCCGTTTCAACCCCGCCGCGGCCTCTTGCGGCAGGTCGATGACCAAAGACAGAAACGAGCCGTCGAACTTGAACACATCCATCTGCAAGCCATAGGGAGCCAGGTCAGACTCCCGCGTGTTGCGCAACTGACGCAGGCTCAGTTCCGAGCGGCTGCAATCGTGGAACAGGGTCGCTTCATTGCCCAGCATGGATTTTGTCTCAACCGCTGCAATCCCCGGCCCGGCCAAGGGGCCGCGCCAAAGTTCGGGTCGCCAAGCCCAGTCTGCGTTATGAGGTTTGGGGAATCCGGTGGCCCCGACAACAGGCAGGGCGAGGCGTTCGTCGGCGGTGTGGATTAGTTGATCCAATTGGGCGCGCAACAGTCGGGCGCGGGTGCGCTGGCGGCGCAAGGTTGCCAGATCAGCAAGTGAAGCACGCCGCGCCGCCCGCGCCCAGCGTTGCACGGCGCGGGCATAGAGCTTGCCCTCCAGAATGCCGCTATTGAATTTGACCATCAAGCGCCCCTTGTTTCCCGCATTCTATGCAACAGGAAGGTTTCATTCAAATAAATTGGCTCGCCGCAGGTCCAGCGGGCGAGCGGTCAGACGCTGGGCTGGTCGCCGGTCTTAGCGCGGGTTCGGCGGATCAGGTCCGTTACCAAGGCGCGGCCCGCGTCCGAGATCGCGGGGCTTTGCGGTGCGCCATAAAGGGTCACGCTGGCGATATGACCGCCGATCTGTGCCATGCCGCGCCAATGGCGGCCCGACATGCCGTCGGTGGGCGCCGGTCCTTCTGCTATAAAAAGCGTAAGGCCGTCGCCACTGTCGGTCTCTCTGACCTGCGTGAGCCCTGCCGCGCTGGCTACGTCCTGCGGGGTGGGGAGCGGCTGGTCAGGCGTAGCTTCGATCAGCGAAAGGGTCAAAATCCCCTTGGGCGCACCGCTCGCTTGATCGGGCAGGCCGAGAGCATCGCAGCGGGCCATCAAAGCGAAATGGCGTTTGAGACTTTCACGGTCAATGCAATAGCCCTGCGGCGGCACCACATCCACTGCTCCGCCCGCCAAGCTGGCGCTGAGGAGGGGCGTGCTCGTGCTTGCGGTGTTGCGGGCAAAAGAGAAACCCTGACCGCCTTCGCAGGCGGACAGGGTCAGCAACGCAAGCGCCGCAAAGGGGCTTTTAGAGGTCCATGTAATCATGGGTCTCCGCCTTGGCACCCGGATGTGTCACCGCGCCAAGGTAGGTTGGGCCAACGAGTTTCGCGTATTTCCACAACGCGCCGCTTTCGTAGTTCGTGGCACGCGGGCCAGTCCAAGCCTTGCGGCGCTCGGCCAGTTCCTCGTCCGACAGATCAACGGTGATGCTGCCTTTGATCGCGTCGAGCGTAATCATGTCGCCGTTTTTCAGCAGCGCAATCGGTCCGCCATGTGCGGCTTCGGGGCCAACGTGACCGACGCAGAAGCCACGGGTGGCACCCGAGAAACGACCATCGGTGATCAGCGCCACCTTCTTGCCCATGCCCTGACCGGAAAGCGCCGCTGTGGTCGCCAGCATTTCGCGCATGCCGGGGCCGCCCGCGGGGCCTTCGTTGCGGATGACGAACACATCGCCTTCCTTGTAGGCGCGGTTTTGCACGGCTTCAAAGGCGTCCTGCTCGCATTCGAACACCAGCGCCGGGCCGGTGAAGACGATGTCGTCTTCGGACATGCCTGCAATTTTCACGATGGCGCCTTCGGGGGCCAAGTTGCCCTTCAGCCCCACAACGCCGCCGGTCTTGCTGATCGGGTTGGCGACCGAGTGGATCACCTTGCCGTCTGCTTCGCGGTCGATGCGGTCCAATTCTTCGCCGATGGAGCGGCCTGTGGCGGTCAGGCAGTCGGTGTGCAGCAGGCCCGCTTTGCGCAGTTCCTTCATCACAACCGGGACGCCGCCCGCGTCGTAGAGGTCTTTCGCCACATAAGCGCCGCCCGGCTTCATATCGACGAAGTAAGGCGTGTCGCGGAAAATTTCGCAAACGTCTTCGAGGTAGAACTCGATCCCAGCTTCATGGGCCATGGCGGGCAGGTGCAAGCCGGCGTTGGTCGAGCCACCGGTGCAAGCCACGATGCGCGCTGCGTTCTCAAAGGCTTCGCGGGTGCAGATGTCGCGGGCGCGGATGTTCTTTTCGATCAGGTTCATCACCGCCGCGCCGGAGGCTTCGGCATAGGCGTCGCGGCTCTCATAGGGCGCCGGCATGCCCGAGGAGTTAGGCAGCGCGAGGCCGATGGCTTCCGACACACAGGCCATGGTATTGGCGGTGAACTGGCCGCCGCAGGCGCCCGCCGAGGGGCAGGCGACACGTTCGAGCACGTCGAGGGCGGCCTGCGACATGGAACCGTTCTGGAAGCGGCCCACGGCTTCGAACATATCCTGCACGGTCAGATCGCGGGTGGCGAAATCTTCTGGCACGTCGGCTCCGGCAGGCGCTTTGCCCGGCAGGATCGACCCACCGTAAAGGAAGACCGACGGCACGTTCAGCCGCAGCATCGCCATCATCATGCCCGGCAGGGATTTGTCGCAGCCCGCCAGACCCACAATCGCGTCATAACAGTGGCCGCGCATGGTCAGCTCAACCGTGTCGGCAATCGCTTCGCGGGACGCGAGCGAGGAACGCATCCCCTCATGGCCCATCGCGATGCCATCGGTAACGGTGATGGTGGTGAATTCGCGCGGGGTGCCCTGTTCGGAATGGACCCCGATCTTCACCGCCTGCGCCTGACGGTTCAGAGCGATGTTACAGGGGGCCGCTTCGTTCCAACAGGTGGCGACGCCCACCAGCGGCTGGTGAATCTCTTCTTCGGTCATGCCCATGGCATAGTAGTAGGACCGGTGCGGCGCACGGGCCGGGCCTTCGGTCACGTGGCGGCTGGGCAGCCGGGATTTGTCGAAGCGTGGGGTGGTGGACATCGGTGAGCTCCTTGAAACGTCTTGGATGGAATAGAGGGGGAGGGGCGGTGCTGCAAGGCTTTGGCGTGATTTGGCACGGGGGAACTGTTGTATTGCAGCGTGTTAGGGCATAGGTTCTGACCTTCTAGCCCGGTCATTCTGGCCTGCCCTCACGCGTGAAAGCTCGGCATATGCTATCCAAGTCCCTGTTCCGCCATTACGGTCTGGCCCAATAATGACTTGGCGGCCTGATTATAGCGCTCATGCAGCCTTTGTAGCGCCGGCACGGTCTTCTTCGGCGCTCTGGCGGTTCTTGCTGGGTCTCTTTGTCGCGGTGATCGCCTATGTCGCGCTGAATGAATTCTATTTCCAGTCGATCTATGCGCTGATGGGGTCGGCTGCGACCGCATTTCATGGCACCTTGCTGCAAGGTGCTACGCCGCAGGCGATGTATCTGCTGCTCTTTAGCTTTGCGACCATGGCGATGGCGGTGGGAGTCACGGTTCGCGTTGTCCACCGCCGCAATACGCGCAGCCTGTTGGGCGCGCCGGAGCGGCTCTGGCCGAGTTTTCGCGCTGTCTCGATCGCCATGCTGGCCCTTGGCGCGGTGCTGCTGATCTTGCCGCCTTGGGACATGGGCGGTGAACTTACGCCGAACCTGCCCTTAGGACGTTGGCTGCTCCTGTTGCCGCTGTCGCTGCTGGCGGTCTTGGTGCAGGTCAGCGCCGAAGAAATCGTCTTTCGCGGCTATGTGCAGCAACAGCTTGCAGCACGGTTCAATTCGCCGCTGATCTGGATGGTGCTGCCCTCTGCGCTCTTCGCACTTGGCCACTACCTGCCCGCCGAGGCGGGGGAGAATGCGGCGATGGTCGCGCTTTGGGCCGGGATCTTTGGCATCTTGATGGCCGATCTGACCGCGCGATCCGGCTCGCTGGGGCCAGCCATCGCAGTGCATCTGTGGAACAATGTCTCGGCGATTTTGATTATCTCTCTGCCGGATGATCTCTCGGGGCTCGCGCTTTACCTCGCGCCCTTCTCGATGGACGACCCGGCGGCGATGCGCACATGGTTGCCGGTGGATTTCGCGATGATGCTGGTGTCTTGGCTTGCGGCAAGACTGGCGATACGCCGCTGATTGCAATTTCCCGGCTCGGGGATTATCTGGAACGGAACTACAGCAGGGGCCTGCCAATGAACTGGATCACCAACTACGTCCGTCCGCGTATCAACTCGATCTTCTCGCGCCGCGAGACGCCGGACAACCTGTGGACCAAGTGTAACGAATGCGGCACCATGCTGTTTCACCGCGAGCTGGCGGACAATCTCAACGTCTGCACCAACTGCGGCCACCACATGCACATCAGCCCGCGTGAGCGGTTTAAGGCGTTGTTCGATGGCGGTATCTTTACTGAGATTAAGGTGCCTGCGCCGACGCCTGATCCATTGCATTTCAAAGACCAAAAACGCTATCCTGACCGCCTGAAGGCTGCGCAAAAGCAGACGGGAGAGCATGAGGCGATGCTTGTCGTGACCGGCGAAATGGGGCGCACGCCCATCGTGGCCTGCGCACAGGATTTCTCCTTCATGGGCGGCTCCATGGGCATGTATGTCGGCAATGCGATCATCGCCGCTGCCGAGGAAGCGGTGAAGATGAAGCGGCCGCTGGTGCTGTTCTCCGCCGCCGGGGGCGCACGGATGCAAGAAGGTATCCTTAGCTTGATGCAGATGCCCCGCACCACAGTGGCGATCCAGATGCTGAAAGAAGCCGGGCTGCCCTATATCGTTGTGCTGACCCATCCGACCACCGGGGGCGTAACGGCCTCTTATGCAATGCTGGGCGATGTCCAGATTGCCGAGCCGAACGCCCTGATCTGCTTTGCCGGGCCGCGTGTTATTGAGCAAACGATCCGGGAAAAGCTGCCAGAGGGCTTCCAGCGAGCGGAATATCTGCTCGACCACGGGATGCTCGACCGTGTGACCAAACGCACCGAGATGCGCGATGAATTGATCACCATCACGCGGATGCTGATGGGGCTGACCCCTGCTGTGCGCGGCGATCTGCCCGCGCCGAAAGAGTCCGAAGTGGCCGAAGCCGCCGCTGCGGTTCAAGCCTCGGCCGACCTGCCCGCTGACACCGCCGACCAGAAATGAGCACGCCCTCATCGGACATCATCCTTGAGCGGATGATGGCGTTGCACCCAAAGATCATCGACCTGACGCTCGACCGCATGTGGCGGCTGCTAAAGGCCTTGGGCAACCCGCAGAACGACCTGCCGCCGGTGATCCATATCGCCGGGACCAATGGCAAAGGCTCGACCCAAGCGATGATCCGCGCGGGGTTGGAAGCGGCGGGCAAGACGGTTCACGCCTATACTTCGCCGCATCTGGCGCGCTTTCACGAGCGTATCCGGGTGGCGGGGGCGTTGATCTCTGAGCCTGATCTTGCCGCTGTGCTGGACGAATGTCATGCGGCAAACGGTGGCGAAGAGATCACCTATTTCGAGATCACGACCTGCGCCGCGATCCTCGCCTTTTCGCGGGTCAAGGCGGACTACACCCTGTTGGAAGTGGGTCTCGGTGGCCGTTTGGATGCGACCAATGTGGTCAACCCTGCGCTGACGGTCATCACGCCGGTTTCGGTCGATCACCAGCAGTATCTGGGCGAGACTTTGGCCGAGATTGCGGGCGAAAAGGCCGGTATCATCAAGCGGTTGGTGCCCTGCGTTGTCGGCCCTCAAGAAGACGCCGCGCTTGAGGTGATCGAAGACCGCGCCGCCAAACTCGGCGCGCCGCTATTGGCCTATGGTCAGCAGTGGCATGTCGGGCCAGAGGCTGGGCGAATGGTCTATCAAGATGACCGGGGGCTTTTGGATTTGCCGCGCCCCAATCTGCTGGGCGGTCACCAGATCATGAACGCAGGCGCGGCACTGGCGGCGCTTCGGCATCTGGGTGTTGATGCGCAGGCCTGCGAAGCCGCCGTAACGCAGGCGCAATGGCCTGCACGGATGCAACGCCTGTCGCATGGCCCACTTGTGCAACAGGCATCAAAGGCGGAGCTTTGGCTGGATGGCGGGCATAACCCCGCCGCGGGGCAGGCGCTTGCCGCTGCGTTGGCTGCCCTGCCAAAACGCCCGACCCATTTGATTTGCGGTATGTTGAACACCAAAGACATTGCAGGCTACCTGCGCCCCTTGGCGGCTCAGGCCGCCAGTCTGACGGCGGTATCAATCCCCGGAGAGGCGGCGACCTTGCCTGCCGACGCCACGGCCAAAACTGCGCGAGACGTGGGGTTTGAAACTTCGGAAGCAGAAAATGTCAGCGCCGCGCTTGCCGCGATTGTGGCCAAAGAACCCCAAGCGCGTGTGTTGATCTGCGGCTCGCTCTACCTTGCCGGGAGCGTGTTGCGCGAAAGCGTCTATTAACCATATTTGGGTGCGCCACCTGATTTGCGATGCAGATATGGTGTACCTTGGTCGTTAGAAATTTAACTCGATCTCGACCGAGGTGCCATTCATGTCCAATTCCATCGACCCGGCGCGTCAACCGCAGGACGCAACGCGGAAATATCAATTTATCTTCATGGCCATAGGTATCGCAATTATCGCGGGTGGCCTGTGGTGGCTTTACGAAGTGGAACGCCCCTACCATCCGGTCTTGCAGGGCAATGACCTGCATATGCAGCAGATCAGCGATTCCTGAAACGCCGCAGCGCTTTGTCAGCGACCCCAGTCCTCGCCCTGCATTTCACGCAGGCGCGAGGCGGTGCGTTCGAATTCAAAGGTGCCTTCGCCTTCGAGATAGAGCATTTCGGGCGGCGCTGCCGCGGAGCAGATCAGCCGCACCTTCGCCTCATAGAGCGCGTCGATCAGCGTGACGAAGCGCTTTGCCTCATTGAAGTTCGACCGGCCAAGGCTGGGAATATCATCCAGCAGCAGCACCCGCACGGCCTGTGCCAGCGCGAGGTAATCTGCGGCCCCTA
Source organism: Sulfitobacter maritimus (assembly GCF_013346665.1). Taxonomy (GTDB): domain Bacteria; phylum Pseudomonadota; class Alphaproteobacteria; order Rhodobacterales; family Rhodobacteraceae; genus Sulfitobacter; species Sulfitobacter maritimus. The sequence continues at coordinate 166,251 of NZ_JABVBB010000038.1, read as the reverse complement.
ACGGCTGGCCGCACAGCGCGTGAAAGCCCGCGCGGGCCATGCCGTTATGAAAGGCGGGGATGACAACTTCGCGACCTTTGACGTGCAGAGTGAGCGGCTCGCCCTTGGCCCCTGCCAGATCATCCCAGACCGCATCCATCGCGGCGCGGCTTTCGGCGTTGACGGGGGTGAAATAGACCTGCGAGCCTGCCAGCCGGTCTTGCCGGTAGTCGGTCGGGCTGACAAGCTCATGCACGACCATGCGCTCTTTGATCAGGTCGATGAAGGGGACAAAGACTTCTCGGTTGATGCCGTTTTTATAAAGGTCGTCGGGCAGGCGGTTTGACGTTGTGACCACGACCACCCCGGCAGCAAAGAGCGCTTCGAACAGGCGGCCTACGATCATCGCGTCGGTGATGTCGGTGATCTGCATTTCGTCAAAGGCGAGCAGGCGGACGCTGCCGGCCACGTCACGGGCGACGGGAGCGATGGCATCGTCCACGCCGGTTTTGCGGACCTCATGCATGGCGTTGTGAATTTCTTGCATGAAGGCATGGAAATGCACGCGACGCGACGGGATATCGGGCAGATGCGCCACGAACATATCCATCAGCATCGACTTGCCGCGCCCAACACCACCCCAAAGGTAAAGTCCTTTGGGCGGCGGCGGGGCTTTGCGGAACAGGCTTTTCTTGGGCGGGTTCGCCAGCGCGGCGCGGATGCGGTCAAACTCCGCCATCACGGTCTCTTGGGCCGGGTCGGCTTTGAGTTTGCCCTCAGCGACTAGCTGGGCATAGGTCTCGCGCATATTGCTCATGGCGGGAGAGATAGCGTGCCGGTGGGGGATAGGAAAGGTGGTCTGTGAGGGGGAGGGCTAGCGCCTGCGCGCGGGTCGGCGATCCACGGGTGCCTTTTGCCACTTTATGGCTCAACCTTGGCGCACCTTCGCGACGTTGTGCCAAGCCTCACCAAATCGCCTACCCGGTCGCACCAAAGGTGCGCCCAGCATATTCTGGCACGCCTCTGGCGTGACGGGCGGGCAGGCGATGGCCCGGCGCCTGCGGCTTGGTTCCGGGCTGGGTAAGAAAATCGACCGGGGGCAGTCTGCCGCGTTGAAGTAGCATCGCCCTGATTGCTTAGATACCGGCAGACGATGGCCCCCGGCGCGTGCGGCTTGATTCCGGGCCGGGTGGCTATGTCGGCCAGTGCGGGCAGACGATGGCCCTGGCCTGCGGTTCGAGTCTGGGCCGAGTGCCGCTTTCGCGCCTTACCAGTCCGTCGGCCCCTTCTCGGCAAACTCATGCACCAGAAAGTCGATGAACGCCCGCACCTTAGGCTGTGTGAACCGTCCCGGCGGATAGACGGCGTAGATGCCCTGCGTCTCCAGCGGCAGGTCGGGAATAGCGTCCTCAACCAACCCCTTCTCCATCGCATCGGCATAAAGAAAGCTCGGCAGATAGGCGATGCCCAGCCCCGAAATCGCGGCATTCAATAGGCTTTGCCCGTCATTGACCGAAAGCCAGCCCGCCGTGCGCACCTGTCGTTTCTCGCCCGAAGGCGCGGTCAGTTTCCAGACATTGCCTGAAGATTGGTTCGAGTAATGCAAGAGCTTGTGGTTGTTCAGATCGTCGATCTTTTCGGGCCGCCCGTATTGCTCGAAATACTTCGGGCTGGCGATCATGCGTTTGGTGGTCTCGGTCAGCTTGCGGGCGCGCAGGGTGCTGTCTTCCAGCTCCCCAATGCGCACGGCCATGTCGAAGCCTTCGGAAATCAGTTCTACGTAGCGGTTGTTGAGCACCATGTTCACGGTGATGTCGGGGAAGTCTGAGAGGAACTCCGACAGCGCGGGCGACAGATGATTCACGCCAAAATCCGTCGCCACCGAAATGCGCAGCAGGCCGGAGGGCGCAGATTGCATTGACGTGACCAACGCATCGGCTTCGCCTGCGTCATTCAGCACCCGGCGGGCGCGGTCGTAATAGGCAAGGCCGATCTCGGTCGGGCTGACACGCCGCGTGGTGCGGTTCAGCAACCGCGCGCCAAGGCGGGCCTCCAGCGATGACACATGCTTTGAGACAGCGGATTTTGAAATCCCCATCTTCTTGGCAGCATCGGTAAAACCACCCTGATCCACCACTGTGGCAAACGCTTCCATTTCCGTAAGGCGGTCCATTGCCTGTCCCTTCGCTTAAATAACCTTGCAAGGAGACATGACGGGCAATTCGGGCAGGAACGGGGCAGGGACAAGACAGTCCCGTGGTCTTTGCGAGGATCGTTCATGGCATGGAAACGCGGCAACAATGCGTTTCCCGGCGGTCACAGCCAGCGAAACCACCTCAGGATCGCCAGCATGATCGCGGCAAGGCCCACCATCGCGAGACAGAGGATGGCAAAAGCGCGGGGGTCGTCCACCCCCGGCATCCCGCCCACATTCACGCCAAAAAGACCGGTCAGAAAGCTTAGCGGCAGGAAGACGGCAGCGGCCAATGACAGCACATAGCCGTGTCGGGCTTGGCGTTGGGCGACTTGGTTGTCGTGTTCGTCCTGCACGGTGACGATGCGTTCTTGCAGCGCGTCCAACTCCTCCACCACGATGGCGGTGCGGTTGGCCAATTCGCGCAGCTTCATCGAATCGACATCCGGCACCAGCGGCAGGTCCAGTTCCGCCAGCCGTTCTAAAGCGCTGCGCTGCGGGGCAAGGTAGCGTTCCAGTTTGATCGTGCTACGCCGGGTGACGGGCAGTTCCTTGGGCGGCGGTGTGCTGAGGTCTTCGAGGTCGCTCTCATAGAAAGCCGTGCGCTCTGCCAACCGTGCCACTTCGATCTGCACCCTTGCGGTCAGCCGCGACACCAGCGCTTCGAGGAATGTCGAGGGCCGGGGAGGCGCGGCGTTCTGGCTGGCCAATTCGCGCAACTCATCAATCGCAAAGATCCGGCGCATCCGCACCGTAACCACCACCGCATCCGTGACCCACATCCGGACCGAGACCATCTGATCGGTCTGCTGCCCTTCGTTGAGGTTAATGCCGCGCAGGTTCAGGATCAGCCCGTCGTCATATTCATCACAGCGGGGCCGCGTTTCGGGTTGCAGCAATGCGCCCGCTGGGATGTCAGGCAGATGGGTCGCCAACCACGGCGCGAGCGTCGGGTCGGCCAGATCATAATGCCACCAACGGTAGCGCCCCGGCCCGGTGAGATGGTCATCATCCGGCACCTGAGCGGTGCCGTCTTCGTAAATATCGAAAACGCAGAGGGGCATGGCGACCTTAGGGCTGTTTCAGCAATCCTGCGGCTATCTAGGGCCGGGTGCAAGGGCAGCCAGCGCCGCCCTTTGCGGTCAAAGCGCTGCGGCCAGCCGGGTGCCTTGGTTGATTGCTCGCTTGGCATCCAACTCCGCCGCCACATCCGCGCCGCCGATAACATGGCAGGTCACGCCGCGGGCCTCCAGCGTGTCGGCCAAGCTGCGGTCGGAAAGCTGCCCGGCGCAGAGCACGATGGTGTCGGCCTCGATCAGCGTCGGGTTCTCGCGGGCTTCGCCAAAGGTGATGTGAAGCCCTTGATCGTCGATTTTCTCGTAGTTCACCCCCGCGATCATCTTGACGTTGCGCATGGTGAGCGAGGCGCGGTGAATCCAGCCTGTGGTCTTGCCCAAACCCTTACCGGGTTTGCTGGTCTTGCGTTGCAGCATGGTGATCTGCCGTGCAGGCGCGGGCGGCTGCGGCCCTTCGGGCGCCAGACCGCTGCGATGCTCGCCGGGGTCGGTGACACCCCATTCGCGCATCCATTCGGGGAGGTTCAGGGTGCTGCTCTCACCGTCATGGACAAGATGCTCAGACACATCAAAGCCAATGCCGCCTGCGCCGATCACAGCGACACGCTGGCCGACCTTTGCCGTGCCGTTCAGCACGTCGATGTAGCTAACGACATTGCCGCCGTCCTGCCCCGGAATTTGCGGATCGCGCGGGACGACGCCGGTGGCGATGATGACCTCGTCAAAGCCACTGAGCGCATCGGCGGTGGCTTCGGTCTCTAGCTGCACGGTCACATTATGGGCCTTGAGCATGGTGCGATACCAATCGACCAGCCCCCAAAACTCCTCTTTCCCCGCCACCTGTTTGGCAAGGTTCAGCTGTCCCCCGATTTCGCTGGCGCGGTCCATCAGGGTGACATTATGCCCCCGCTCGGCGGCCGTGATCGCAGCAGACAACCCCGCAGGGCCAGCACCAACGACCGCGACGGATTTCGCGGCGGCCACCGGTTCAATCGGCAACTCGGTCTCATAACAAGCGCGGGGGTTCACGAGGCAGGTGGAAATCTTGCCGCCGAAAGTGTGGTCCAGACAGGCTTGGTTGCAGGCGATGCAAGGTGCGATCTGATCGGACTTGCCCGCTTTGGCCTTGGCGAGGAAATCGGCATCCGCCAGCATCGGGCGGGCAAGGCTGACCATATCGGCGCAGCCTTCGGCCAGCACCTCTTCGGCCACTTCGGGCGTGTTGATGCGGTTCGAGGTGATCAGCGGGACGCCCACCTTGCCCATTAGCTTTTTGGTGACCCACGCAAAAGCCGCACGCGGGACGGAGGTGGCAATCGTTGGGATGCGCGCCTCGTGCCAGCCAATGCCGGTGTTGATGATATTCGCACCCGCTTTTTCGATCTCCTGCGCCAGTTGCACGACTTCATCAAACGTCGAGCCATTGGGAATGAGGTCGATCATCGACAGGCGGTAAATCAGGATAAAATCCTCGCCCACCGTCTCGCGCACGCGGCGCACCACTTCGATGGGCAGGCGCATGCGGTTCTCGTAAGAGCCGCCCCAGCGGTCCTCGCGTTTGTTGGTATGGGTGACAAGGAACTGGTTCAGGAAATAGCCCTCTGACCCCATGATCTCGACCCCGTCATAGCCCGCTTCACGTGCACGCAAAGCACAGGCGGCGATGTCGCTGATCTGTTTCTCGATGCCTTCTTCATCCAACTCCTTAGGCGCGAACATGGAGATTGGGGATTTGATCGCGCTCGGGGCCACACATTCGGGGGTAAAGGCATAGCGCCCGGCGTGCAGGATCTGCATCGCAATCTTGCCGCCCGCCTCATGCACCCGCTGGGTGATGATGCTGTGGTTGTCGACGTCCTTCTGGCTGACCATCATCGCCGCCCCATGCGCCACTGCACCTTCGCGGTTCGGCCCGATGCCACCCGTCACCATCAGCCCGACCTCGCCGCGTGCGCGGGTGGCATAGAACTCCGCCACGCGGTTCCAATCGCCAGTTTCCTCCAGCCCAGTGTGCATCGACCCCATCAGCAGGCGGTTCTTCAGCGTGGTGAAACCAAGGTCGAGCGGAGCGAGGAGATGGGGGTAATCGGACATGGCTTTACCTTTCTGGTCGGGCGGGGTCACTGTGACACCATCGCAAACGGCAGGACAAGTCACGCAAAACGCCGCGTCAACGCTGCAGATGCCGAAACGTCAAAGCAGGAGGGGCAGAGTGAGCGAAGAGGAAGCGACGCTACGCCGGGCGACTGCGGCGGATTATGATCGGCTGGGCGTGGTGATGTTCGATGCGATCCATAATGGGCCAGGCGCCTATGACACCGCGCAACGGGTAGCGTGGTTGCCCACCCCGCCAGAGGGCGAGAGATGGGCCGCGAAGCTGGCGCCGCAAGATGTGATCTTGGCAGAGCGGGCAGGTCAGATGCTTGGTTTCATGGCATGGGCTGGCGGCTATATCGATCTGGCCTTTGTTGCCGCCTCGGCCCAGCGGCAAGGGGTATTTCGGGCGCTTTATGGCAGGGTCGAGGCCGAGGCCCGCGCGGCGGGGCTGACCGCGCTGCGTGTCCACGCCAGCCTGATGGCCCGGCCCGCCTTTGAGGCCATGGGCTTTCATGTTATCGCAGCAGAGCGCGTGGCGCGGGCCGGGGCCATTCTGGACCGCTTTGAAATGGAGAAAACGCTGACATGACACCCGAAGAGATCGCCAAACTGCCCTACCGCGCTTGTGTCGGTGTGATGCTGGTCAATGCTGAGGGCCATGTCTTTGTCGGCCAGCGGCGCGACCGGGATCAGGAGGCTTGGCAGATGCCTCAAGGCGGGATCGATCCGGGCGAGACCCCGCGAGAAGCGGCGCTGCGGGAGTTGGAGGAAGAGACCGGCATCCCCCGCGATCTGGTCAAGATCGAGGCGGAAACTGAAGGCTGGTTGCCCTATGATCTGCCACAGGAATTGGTGCCGAACATCTGGAAAGGCCGCTTTCGCGGGCAGGAACAGAAGTGGTTCCTCATGCGTTTTCTGGGGCAGGACGATCAAGTCAACATCCAGACGGCTGAGCCTGAGTTCTCTGAATGGCGCTGGTTGCCTGCCGACCATCTTGTCGCCGGGATCGTGCCATTCAAGCGTGCGGTCTACGCGGCCGTTCTGGAGGAATTCGAGGAGAAGTTATGATACGTTTCATCGCCTTCACTCTCGCCGCGCTCGCGCCGCTTCCGGCTATGGCCCTCACCTGCCTGCCACATTCGGTTGAAGCCACCTATCAACGCGCCAATAAGGCAGAGGAAAGCTATGTGGTTGTGCAGGGGCGGCTGACGTTCGACGCCAAGGCGCTGCCCGACAACGGGAATGGCACGCAAAGCCCGCCTAAACTCACCCGTGTACCAGCAAAGATCAGCGGCATGGCCCTGTCCAAAGGTGGTTTTGACGTCCCCTTTGAGCAGCCCTTGACCCTTGAGGTGGCCTGCTACGGCCCTTGGTGCGGCTCGGCTGAGGAAGGCGATGTGCTCACCTTTGTCGAGCGGACGCCGCAAGACGGATATGTGTTAGAGAGCAACCCCTGCGGGGGTGATCTGTTCACAGCGCCGAAACCGGCAATGATCGATCAGGTGCAAAGCTGCTTTGCGGGCGGGGCCTGTACGCCCACGCGCTGAGCTAGGTGAGCAAAGGTATCCGGGGCGCGGCATCGCGGGGTAGCAGCCCGGTCAAGCGCGGATCGTCATCCACCTCAATCTGTCGCGCATAGGGTGTGAAACCTGAGCGCTTGTAGAACTCAAGCGCCTGCGGGCTGTCATGGGTGCAGGTGTTCAGATGCAGCCGATTGATCGGTTTTTCCCAAGCAAGCCGGATCGCTTGGTTCATCAGATACCGCCCCGCACCGCTGCCGATCAGCTTGGCGGTGAGGCCGAAATAGGCCAATTCGCAATCGCCATCCGGTTTGAAATAAAGCTCTAACAGCGCCTCATCCGTCCCGTCGCGCGTTAGGGTGTAGAACTGTCGTGCCGGGTCTTGCAGCATTGCCGCCAGTGCTGCGTCATCCAGCTTGAGCCGCCCGAACCAGAGCCACTCCGCCCCGACCCGTCGAAAGATATCGCGGTACCAATCCAACTTTGGCAACACTTGGCGAAAGATCACACCCTCTGGCACGTTGACCGCGCGGGCAGGCGGTGGGCTGCGCATTTCGAGATGTGTTACCACCACTGCAAACTTGCCTGCAGGAATGTCGTGAAACCCGTTGTCTGGCATGATCAGACCAATCCTTCGGCCTTAAAAAGCGCCATGATGTCCGTCTCGGGCCGTGGCCCGATGTGCGAGATCACTTCCCCCGCGCAGATGTTGCCCATGCGCCCGCAAGTCTCCAGATCGCGGCCATTGGCCAGCCCATAGAGGAACCCAGCCGCAAATTGATCGCCTGCACCTGTGGCATCGACCGGCACAACCTTTTTGACCGGCACATCGACGCGTTCGTCGCCACGGATCAGCGTGACCCCATCGCCCGAGCGGGTGCAGACCACCAGCGGGCAAATCTCGGCGGTTTTGGCGATGGCGGTCTCGGTATCGTCTGTCTCCCACAGGGCGCGGATTTCGGCTTCGTTGCCGATGACATAGCCCAGATCGTTCTCGATCAGGTCCAGAAAATCAGCGCGGTGGCGTTCGACACAGAAGGGATCGGAAATCGCAATGCCCGCCATACCGCCGCCCGCCGTCGCCGCACGTGCGGCCTCGCGAAAGGCGGTTTTGCCGGCGTCGTGGTCAAAGAGATAGCCCTCAAGGAACATGAGCTTGGCCTTTGACGTCACCGCTTGCGACACGTCATCCGACGTAAGGCCGGTGGAAATGCCGAGATAGGTGTTCAGCGACCGCTCTCCATCCGGGGTGACAAAGATCATGCAACGCGAGGTTGGCGTCTCCCCGCCCGGCACCGGATCGTTAACGAAATCAATGCCGATGTCGGTCATCGCCTTCGCATAGAAGCGCCCCAGTTCGTCGTCATGCACGCGGCCGATAAAGGCGGTTTTCATCCCAAGCGCCCCCGCGCCCGCAACCGTATTGGCCACCGAGCCGCCGGGCGTTTGCAGACGGTCTTGCATCTTGCCGTAAAGCTCTTCGGCGCGGTCACGTTCGATCAGCTGCATGATGCCTTTTTCGATGCCATTCTCGGCAAGGAAAGCGTCATCGGCATGAGAAATCACGTCGACGACGGCGTTGCCGATGCCAACCACTTCGTATTGGGTCATTCTGTCTTGTCCTCGTATTGGCACAGGTCACGGATGATACAGGTGCGGCACAATGGTTTGCGCGCTTTGCAATGGTAGCGGCCATGCAGGATCAGCCAATGGTGAGCATGGCGCTGGAAATCGGCGGGGATGTTGTCCTCGATGGCGCGTTCGACTGCGTCCACCGTCTTGCCGGGCGCGATGCCGGTGCGGTTGCCAACGCGGAAGATATGGGTGTCGACCGCCTGCGCCGGCTGTTGCCACCACATATTCAGCACGACATTCGCTGTTTTGCGCCCCACCCCGGGCAGCGATTGCAACGCGGCGCGGGAGTTCGGTACTTCGCCGCCATAGTCATCAACAAGGATTTGGCTCAACTTGATGACATTTTTGGCCTTCTGGCGGTAAAGGCCGATGGTTTTGATATGTTCAATCAGCCCGTCGATGCCCAGATCGAGCATTTTCTGCGGCGTATCCGCGATCTTGAACAGCTCGCGCGTGGCTTTGTTCACACCCGCATCCGTCGATTGCGCGCTCAGCGCCACGGCGACCACCAGCGTATAGACGTTGACATGCTCAAGCTCGCCTTTCGGCTCAGGCTCGGCCTCCTGAAAGCGGGCGAAAATCTCGCGGATCGTGTGGTAATCAAGTTGGCGTGCCATGGCATCGGGTATGCGATGAATGGCGCGGCAGGGCAAGCAAAGGAGAAGGCGCAAGATTCGGGTCGCTTGGGGGCAGGGGTGCGGCTAATCTTAAGCCATGACAGAGATCGCCCACATATCCCCCGCGCCCGAAGATCAAGGCTACCACTACCAAGTGATGCGCCGCGCCATTGCGCTGATTGATGAGGCCGAAGACCCGATGCAGCTGGACCGGATCGCGGGCGAGATGGGCATGTCCCCGGCACATTTCCAACGACTGTTTTCACGTTGGGTGGGTGTATCCCCCAAGCGTTACCAGCAATATCTGATGCTCGATCAGGCCAAAGTCATGCTGCGCGAACGGTTCACCACACTACGCGCCGCGCATGAGTTGGGCCTGTCAGGCAGCGGGCGGTTGCATGACCTCTTTCTGCGGTGGGAGGCGATGAGCCCCGGTGAGTTCGCCCGCAAGGGGGCGGGGCTCACGATCTATTGGGGATGGTTTGACAGCCCCTTTGGCCCGACCTTGGTCATGGGAACCGACAAAGGGCTCTGCGGATTGGCGCTTTCCGCTGAGGTGGGGGAGGCGGCCGCGATGGAGGATCTCACCAGTCGCTGGCCACTTGCTGATTTTGTGGAGAACCCGGACAAGCTGCGCCCCTGGGTCATGACCGCCTTTGGCATGCAGGGTGATCCGAAAGCAAAAGCGCCGCTCTACCTCATTGGTGCGCCTTTTCAGATTAAGGTCTGGGAGGCCCTGCTGCGCATCCCTTCAGGCCATGTCACCACCTATTCCGAGATTGCCGAGGCCATCGGCAGCCCCCGCGCGGTCCGCGCTGTTGGCACGGCGGTAGGGCGTAATCCGGTGAGTTGGTTGATCCCCTGTCACCGCGCCCTACGCAAGAGCGGAGCGCTTGGCGGCTATCATTGGGGGCTGCCGGTCAAACGCGCCATGCTGGCCTTTGAATCCGCCCGCGCAGAGGCATAATCCGGCTTAGTTTGGCGAGATGTCGCTGATCTGCGGAAAAGTTTAATGTTCGCGGGAACCTGAAGTGCCTATATTACGTTCACGTTTAGATGCCCCGCCCGAACGGGGTCCGTGAAATATGAAGGCAGTAGACATGATTTCTTCGAAGATGACTTTGGCCGCCGCTCTTGCCGGCGCGATGACACTGGGTGCTTGTACGCAGCCCATGCAGCCGGGTAACGGCGATCCGAACCAACGGACGAAAAGCGGCGCATTGATCGGCGCGGGCGTCGGGGCCCTTGCTGGTGCGATTTCCGAAGGTGACGGCAAAGGTGCGCTGAAAGGCGCCTTGATCGGTGGGACCATCGGCGCAGGCGTTGGCTATTCGCTCGACAAGCAAGAAGCCGAACTGCGCGCTGCAATGGACAGCCGTGTGGTTATCACCAACACCGGCGACCGCCTGATCGTAACCCTGCCGCAGGACATTCTGTTCGCGACGGACAGCACAAGCGTTGCCCCCGCTCTGCGTGACGACCTTGCCGCGCTGGCGCAGAACGTGAACATCTACAAGAACTCGACCTTGCAGGTTATCGGCCACACCGACAGCGACGGCGAAGCGGCTTATAACCAGCAGCTTTCCGAGCGTCGGGCGCGTGCAGTTGGCAGCATCCTGATGGCCAATGGCGTGCCGCAGTCGCGTTTGCAGACATTCGGTCGCGGCGAAAGCCAGCCCATCGCAAGCAACCTGAGCGCTGCTGGCAAGGCGCAAAACCGCCGGGTTGAGATCGTTATCCTGCCCAACGCACGCTAAACCGCGTCGTTTTAAGAAAATTAAACCCCGGCCAATGGTCGGGGTTTTTCTTTGGCGCTACAGGTTATCTTCCACCCGGAAACCCTCTGGGATCACATCGCGCTCTTCTAGCAGTAGATCGGCCATCACCTCTGACACTTTTGGGGCCATGCCAAAGCCGATCTTGAACCCGCCATTGGCGATGAAATGACCCGGCCTGCCCGGCCATTCCCCCAACATCGGCGCACGGCTTCGGCTGCGCGGGCGCAACCCGGCCCAGCGTTGGATCACCGGTGCATCGGCCAATGCTGGCACGGCGGCGCGGGCCTTGGCGATCACGGCGTCGAGCTGTCTGTCGGTGCTCTCGGGGTTGTCGAACGCCCGCTCGGTCGTGCCACCGACCGCCACCGTGCCATCCAGATGCGGGATTACATGCACGCCATCGGCAAAAAGCTGCGCCGTGCCGCCTCGGTCCAGCCGCAACAACGCCGCTTGCCCCTTGATTCCGGCGCCCACCAGTCGCGGATGTTCGGTGTTGAGCGCCTCTAACCCAGCGACCCCGGTGGCCCAGAGAACTTTGCCCCGATCAGGTGCTTCTGCCATGACCTGCACCCCCTTCGCCGCCAGCGCCGCCACCAGCGCGCCGCAGGCCTGACGCGGATGGATCAAAGCGCTTAACGTATCGCGGATCAGCCAGCCGCTGGGGCTTCTGGGCGACCAATCGCTGCCTTCATCGCGGATCACCTCCCACCGCGCATGGTCTTGCCAAAGCGCGGCTGCCGACTGCTCACGTTGCCGTGCCAATGCAAGCGCCGCCTCATCCGCCACCGGCTGCACACGCCCGCTGCGGATATAACCCGGTGCGGCACCACCAACTGATGCGACCTCGGCCCAAAAAGCCTCGGCGCTAAGCAGGCTGTCGAGTTGGAAGGCTTTCTTAGTGTTCCAGTTCTCTGGCACATGCGGGGCCAGCGCGCCGACAATCCCGCCCGAAGCACCGGCAGCGGGGCCGGCGGGGTCGACCACCTGCACCCGCGCACCCCGTTGAACACAGGCCCAAGCCACGGATAGCCCGAAAATCCCGGCCCCTCTTACGGTCACATCTACCATTGCCATTCCCTGCCAGCTTGCGCAGTGTCGGCGCAAATTCCTAACCCCTCTAGCAGGACGCAGCGTGTCAGACCAGAATGCCCAGATCAGCTGGCGAGAGGGCCATGTGCCGGTCTCAACCCAGTTCGATGATCCCTATTTCAGCCTTGAAGATGGTGCTGCGGAAACGGCCTATGTCTTTCTGGCGGGCAATGATCTGCCGCAGCGTTTCCGCCCCAAATTTCACATCGCTGAACTGGGGTTTGGCACCGGGTTGAACCTGCTGCTGGCATGGGATGCGTGGATGCGGGCAGGCATAGACGGCCCTTTGCATTTCACCAGCTTTGAAGCCTACCCAATGCGCCCTGACGATATGGCCCAGGCCCATAGTGCTTTCGCAGACCTCGACGGGCGGCGCGACGCGCTGACCGAGGCTTGGGAGGGGGCAGGCGGTGTGATTGAGCTTCCCGGCCTGCGGGCTGAGATCATCATCGGCGATGCGCGAGAGAGTTTGCCCGCGTGGCAGGGTCAGGCGGATGCATGGTTTCTCGACGGATTCTCCCCCGCGAAAAACCCTGAGCTTTGGGGGGATGCTTTGATGGCCGACGTCGCACGCCATACGGCTCCCGGCGGGACAGCCGCGACCTATACCGCCGCCGGCTTTGTCCGCCGTGCGCTGGCAGAGGGCGGTTTTGATGTCACCCGCATCCCCGGTTATGGCCGCAAACGCCATATGACCCGCGCCCAGATGCCGCTATGAGCGCGACACCCGCCCCCCAGTCTAACAACATTCCCTTGGGCATCATGCTCATGGTTGCCACGACGATGGTCTTCGCGGTCCAAGATGGTCTGTCGCGCCATTTGGCCGAGAACTACAATGTGCTGATGGTGGTGATGATCCGCTATTGGTTCTTTGCCGCTTTCGTCATCACCCTTGCGCTGCGCAAGGCGGGCGGCATACGCAAAGCGGCGGCGACCACGCAACCTGCTGTGCAAATCCTGCGCGGCGTGCTGCTGTCAGCGCAGATTTGCACGATGGTTCTGGGCTTCACGATCCTTGGGTTGGTGGAAAGCCATGCCGTTTTTACCTGCTATCCGCTGTTGGTGGCCGCGCTTTCTGGCCCGATCTTGGGAGAGAAGGTCGGCTGGCGGCGCTGGGCTGCGATTGGCGTGGGCTTCATTGGCGTTCTGATCATCCTGCAACCGGGATACCGGGTGGTCGATCCTGCCGCCGCAATCCCGCTGCTGGGGGCGGCGATGTTTGCGGTTTACGGCTTGCTGACCCGCTATGTCGCGCGGCGCGATAATACGGCGACGAGCTTTTTCTGGACGGGTGTCACCGGGGCGGTGGTAATGACTGCTGTGGGGGTCTGGTTTTGGGAGCCGATGACGACTGCGAATTGGCTATTGATGGGCACCCTTTGCATCACCGGGGTGACGGGGCATTGGCTGCTGATCCGCTGCTATGAGGTCGCCGAGGCCAGCGCCGTGCAGCCCTTTGCCTATACCCAGTTGATCTTTACCGTCATTATTGGACTGTCAATCTTTGGCGAAACGCTCCGCGCCAATGTGGTGATTGGCGCGGGCGTGATCGTGGCGGCGGGGCTCTTTACCCTATGGCGCGAACGCCTTCAGCGTCGACCCGATTAACTCTTCACTAAAGGGGATCGGCAACGGGTCTTTACCCAGTCGCGCCCGGTAAACGGGCAGGCTTTCTGTCACCCGCATGACGTAGTTCTGCGTTTCGCGGAAGGGGATCATCTCGACCCAATCCACGATGTCGATCTCGCCTTTGCGGGGGTCGCCATAGGTGTTCATCCAGCGGCGCGGGCGGCTGGGGCCAGCATTATAAGCCGCCGACATCATCGCAACATTGCCGTCAAACATCCCCGCCATCTGCGAGAGATAGGTCGCCCCCAACCGCGCGTTGTAGTCCGGGTCCGCGTTCAAACGATCGGTGGTGTGCAACTGCGACAGCCCCAGATCACGCGCCACATCGCGGGCAGTCGCCGGCATGATCTGCATCAGACCGCGCGCACCGACGCCACTTTGCACCCATGGGTCAAATTCACTCTCGCGCCGCGCGATGGCGAGGGTCATTTCGGGCGCCATTGGCAGGTCCATCTGCACAAGTCTGTGCAACGGGTAATAGGGGGCAGCGATTTCTAATCCCCGCTGAGCGGCACGTTTGCCGATCATCACCGCGAGATGCGGCTGCTGCACATCAATCGCGGCTTGTCCCAAAAGTGCGATATCTTCTGGCACCAACTGCTCTGCTAGATGGGTCCAGAACCGTTCGGCCAAGCTTACTTCACCCGAGGCCTGCAAGAGCAATCCTGCCTCAAACAACGGGGCGCGGGCGAGCGGCGAACTGCGCCAATCCTGCGAGGGAGCAGCGCCCTTCAGCTTGGCATCAAATGCAATGCCGCCCCGCTCTGCAGCGAGCAAACCATAGAAGGACGTCTGATACTTGGCGCCCATCGCATAGGCTTTCTTGGCCCCTTCGGCATCGCCCATCGCTTCCAATGCGCGGCCCTGCCAATAGCCAGCACGGCCTTGGCTGATGGGGGATTCAACAGCCCTGTCATGGTTCTGAAAATGCGTCAGCGCGGTCTTGGGATCGTCAAGAAACCGCAGGGCGATATAGCCCGACAGCCATTCAAGGTCCGCATAATTGGACCCTTCCATCAAAAAATGCTGCGAGGCGATGCGATAGGCGGTTTTCGCATCCCCATTGCGCATCTCATCCCGCGCCAAGGCGCGACGACGGTTGGCCCATTTGGGGGGCTGACCCAAAGCCTCAGCCGAGGCCGACCGCGCCAGCATCAACTCTTTGGCACTGTCGCGCAGTCCCTTGCGCATACGCCACTCGAACCGATCATGAGCCAGTCCGGGATCGTCCTTTTTCGAAGCTGGCAGCGCATCGATCTTGACGTTCACATCGCTGTCGAGCTTTTGCAGGGCGATACGCGTCTCGGCAAGATCGCGCTCCGCCTTGGTGACCAGACCAAACATCTGCCGCGCTTCGGCGTGTTCGCGCTGCCAGAGCATTTCCTCTAGCCGGGCCGCGTGATGCGGGACCAAAAGCTTGCCATGCGCTTTGGTAAAGAGGTTCTGACTGGTCTCGCTCATCGGCATCGTGCGCCATGCCAGCACGAGATTCGCCTGCGCCTCGCCCAGTTGACCATTGTTGATCAATGCCGCTGCATGGGCCAGCACACCGCGCGGCGTCTGTGGGGCCATTTTTTCAAAGAACGCCAGAACGTCAGCAGCGGGCCGACCGATCACCGCCTCCTCAGTTTGCTTGCGCAGATAGGCCTCGCCCGGCCAGTCGGGGCGGCGGCTAAGGAATTCCTGCGCCTCGGCAAAGCTGCCCCGTCCTGCGCGCAGGCGGTGCCACTCCACCACATCCGCGGCCACAGGGCCATCGCGCTCTGCCAGTCGCGCGGCAGCGTCCCAATCGCCCGCACGGACTGCATCCATCGCCCACCCCAAGGGGCGGGGACGTTGCGCTTCGGCGGGCACGGTCATGGCAAAAACAATCGTCAGGATCGCGAAGACGCGCGTCATCACTTGCATTTCATACAACTCCGGGGCTAGAGCCTTGCAACATATGGCGTTGGCAGCGTTTATCAAACCCGTCCTGCTGACAAGGCCTTCATCCAGTCCGGTTTTTTGCCGGCCAGCACAAAAAGGAGCGTGCATATGTTCAAAGGCTCTCTGCCTGCCCTCGTCACGCCGTTTCGCAACGGCGCGCTGGATCTGGATACGCTGAAGAAACTTGTCGAATGGCACATTGGCGAAGGGTCGAGCGGTTTGGTTCCTGTTGGCACCACCGGCGAATCCCCCACGCTTAGCCACGCCGAGCATGAAACGGTTGTCGAGGAGGTCGTCAAAGCCGCCCGTGGCCGTATTCCTGTTATTGCCGGGGCCGGGTCGAACAACACGGTTGAAAGCATCCGGCTCGCCCGTCATGCGGAAAAGGTCGGTGCGGACGGTATTTTGTTGGTCACGCCCTATTACAACAAACCAACCCAAACCGGGCTGATCGCGCATTTTACCGCGGTTCATGACTGCTGCGACCTGCCGATCATTATCTACAACATCCCCGGCCGCTCGGTCGTGGATATGCTGCCCGAGACCATGGGCGAGTTGGCCAAGCTGCCACGCATTGTCGGCGTTAAGGATGCCACAGGCGATCTGGCACGTGTCAGCGACCAGCGGATCACCTGCGGGAAGGACTTTGTCCAACTGTCGGGTGAAGATGCGACGGCCCATGGGTTCAACGCCCAAGGCGGGGTCGGCTGCATCTCTGTTACCGCCAATGTCGCGCCGCGCATGTTGGCCGATATGCAAGCCGCCTGTGCGGAAGGCGACTATGCCAAAGCGTTGGAACTGCAAGACCGCCTGATGCCGCTGCACAAGGCGATCTTTGCCGAGCCGGGCCTTGTGGGCGTAAAATACGCGATGGCGCAGCTCGACCTGTGTTCAGATGAGGTGCGCCTGCCGCTGACAGCGCTGACCGATCCCACGAAAAAGCTGGTCGACGACGCTCTGCGCCACGCTGGGCTGATGAACTAAGCCACTATTTTTGACAGACCGAAATGCCTGCAACGGTAGCGAGGGGGTCACACCCCCTCGTTCCGGCAGTGCCGTCGGTCACCTTTTGCCGTAGTAAATCCCGACCACATGCTCTGCCTGCGCAAAGAACAGCCAGCGGGCTGTCAGCACACCGGCCGCATGGCTCAGCACCGCCAGCGCGGCTGCAAGGTGATGCCAGACCGGTGAGAGCAGCAGCAACAGCGGCAAGACCATCATCAAGACAATCGCAATGATCCGCAGCTTCGCCGCATGTTTGCGTCCCAGCACATAGACGAACTCCCGCAGCAGGTAATTGCTGCCCGTATGCGGCGGCTCAAAGGCGCGGGGGTTGCCGATCTCACCCAACCGCGTGGCTGTGCTAAGGTCGGTACCAGAGGTCGCCAGCGCTTTGTCCCCCTGCCACCAAGTCACAATCTGCACCGCTCCGGCCAGCGCGATGAGCACCATCGCCTCGGTCACTTGCCCGGCCAGTAGCGCGCCGCCCGCGATGCTAAGCGACAGAAAGTTTGCGGGGGTCGACAGGCTGTGCCACCGCGGCACGGTTTTCATCTGGGTGTAGATCATCGAGGTGGTCAGGACCGTCAACAGAGACAGCGCTGCGCCGATCAGCCCAAGCGGCCACCAGCGCGTGTCGAAAAACACCAGCCCCGCGCCATAGGCCGCCATGACCAACAAGGCAGTGACCGAAGCCCAAGCCTCGCGACTGAGCCAACTGCTGCGCCATTGCGTAAACGCTTTAAGCGCGCGCTCTGGATGACCAAGGTGGAACATAGAGGCAATTAGCCCCCCCACCGCCAGAAGATAAGCCAGCGCGAAGAAAACAAAAGCGACCCAGCCAGTGACCGCAGGCAGGCCAATGCCGAGCCAGACAAGCAGGCCGAAACCAAGCCCTGACAGGCTGCTGAAAAGAATCACAGACGGCGCGGGATGCATCAGAGTTTCTCCAATGTGCGGTCGAGCCAGCCGAGGAACCCCTTTGGCCCATTGTCGATCGGCTCAAGAAAGGGCGCCAGCACGTCGATCTCGCCGCTGTCGTCTGGCGTCTGTAGTTGGTCGCGGGGGCGGGGCGGCAGGTATTTGTTGACCGGTTTGGTGCCTTGTTCGGGCATCAGGTCCACCCCGCCGCGCTCGGCAACCAGTTGGCTCACCGCGCTGTCGGGGTCACTGAGATCGCCAAAGTGTCGTGCGCCCGCAGGGCAGGTGCGCACGCAGGCGGGCTGGCGGTCTTCTTCGGGCAGGTTTTCGTTGTAGATGCGGTCAACACAAAGGGTGCATTTCTTCATCACACCTGCGGCCTGATCCATCTCACGCGCGCCGTAGGGGCAGGCCCAAGCGCAGAGGCCACAACCGATGCAATCGCTTTCATTCACCAGCACGATCCCGTCTTCGACGCGTTTGTAGCTCGCCCCAGTGGGGCAGACGGTGACGCAAGGCGCGTCATCGCAGTGCAGGCAGGATTTCGGGAAGTGGACGAGTTGCGCAGCGCCCGCTTCTGGCTGCACTTCGTAGCTGTGCACGCGGTTGAGGAAGGTGCCTGACGGATCGCTGCCATAGGCGTCTTGATCTGACAGCGGCGCGCCGTAGTTCTCGGTGTTCCAGCCTTTGCAGGAGATCACGCAGGCATGGCAGCCGACACAGGTATCGAGGTCGATCACAAGGCCGAGTTTGCGGTCGGTCTGTTGTGGAAGGGTCGTCATCGGTGGCGGTCCTGCGTTGCGAGGGTTGGCTGGGGGTCAGCCCCCAGTCCCCCGAAAGTATTTAAGGTCAAAAAGAGCGAGAGAGTCATTTTCCAACCTTCCATGCAACGTCGCGCGGCGCGGGCGGGACGGGGGAGCGTTGCGGCGGGATTTCCGGCTGCGCCTCGGCGGGGGCGTTGGTCTTTTCGATATGCACCTTCAGGTCGAACCACGCGGCCTGCCCGGTGATCGGATCGGAATTCGACCACCGCAAACCGTCCCCCTTGGGCGGCAGCAACTCGTGGATCAGGTGGTTGAGTAAGAAACCCTTGGTTGCCTCCGGCGCGTCCTTGTCCAGCGCCCATGCGCCTTTGCGTTTGCCGATGGCGTTCCATGTCCAGACCGTCTTGGGGTTGAGCGCGGCCATCTCCATCACTGGCACGGTGATCCCCCCATGGGGGGACGTGACACGCGCCCAGTCTCCGTCGCGCAGGCCTTTCTCGCGCATGATCGCGGTGGGCAGGTAGAGCGGGTTGTGCCCGTGCAATTGCCGCAGCCAAGCGTTTTGGCTGCCCCAAGAGTGGTACATCGCCATCGGGCGTTGGGTCAGCGCGTGGACGTCATAGCCCTGCGTGCCTTCGGGGTCGCTTTCATACCAGATTGGCAGGGGCGACATGGTCTGCTTAATGCGGTCGCGCAGATGGTCCGGCGGTTGGCGGTCGCCGTGGCCTTCGGCAGCCAGTTGGAAACGCCGCAGCGGCTCGACGTAGAGCGAAAATAGATAGGGCTGCGGCGCGTCATAGATGCCCATGCCCACAGCCCAATCCTGATAGGCGGCGTTCCACGGTTTATAGTAGGTCGCGCCCTCCGGGATGTGGTTAACAAAGAAGCCGCCGTTCTCAATGTAGCGGTCAATTTGCTCGGGGTTCGGCGCCCCGCGCCCGACATCTTTACCATCCTCGCCCCGGAACCCGGCCAGAGGGCCGATGCCCGGTCGGCGTTCGTGACGGGTGATGTAATCGGCGTAGTCTTTGTATTTCTGGCTGCCGTCTTCGTTCACGAACCCCGGCAGCCCCAGCTTGGCCCCCAGATCACAGAGCGCAGACTGAAAGCCCCGCACATCGCGGTTGGGCTCTACCACCGGCCAGCGGATCGCGTCCGCAGCGGCATCGGCTTCGCTAATCGGACGGTCGAGAAGCGAGATACAGTCGTGCCGCTCCAGATAGGTCGTGTCCGGCAGGATCAGATCGGCATAGGCGACCATTTCCGAAGAATAGGCGTCGGAATAGATGATGCGCGGGATGACGTAGTCGCCGTTCTCGTCCGTATCGGTCAGCATCTCCATCACCCCGCCGGGGTTCATGGAGGAGTTCCACGACATATTGGCCATATAGAGAAACAGCGTGTCGATCTTATAGGGATCGCCCGCATGGGCATTGGAGATCACCATATGCATCAGCCCATGGGCCGACATCGGGTTTTCCCATGTAAACGCCTTGTCGATCCGCGCCGGGCTGCCATCGGCTTTCAGCGCCAGATCGTCGGGGCCATGCACGAACCCCAGATGCGGCCCGTCGAGCGGTGCATCGGGGGTGGCCTTGCAATGCGGTTTGGGGTGCGCGGTGGCAGGTTTGGGGTAGGGCGGTTTAAAGCGAAAGCCGCCCGGCACTTCGACGGTGCCGAGGATGATCTGCAACACATGCAGCGCGCGGCAGGTCTGGAAGCCGTTGGCATGGGCAGAGATGCCGCGCATGGCGTGGAAGGAGACCGGGCGGCCCGTCATCGTCTTATGGTGTTCGCCCCGGAAATCGGTCCATTCGTGGTCTAGCTCAAAGGCTTCGTCAAAGGCGACGCGGGCCAGTTCGCTGGCGATGGCGCGGATGCGCGGCGCGGGGATGCCGCAGCGCTCGGCCACGGCTTCGGGGCTGTAGTCCTCACCAAGGTATTGCTCAGCCATCTGATGGAACACCGGGCGGTGCGTGATCCCGCCCGAGCGGTAGGTGGCGGCTAGGTCAGGGCGCACGCCGGGTTGGTCAAAGGGCGTGAGCTTGCGGGTCTTGCGGTCGATCACCAGCGCTTTGCCGTTTTCGTCTCGCAGTTGCAGCCCGTACTCGGGCGATTTGGGGTCGCTGTTCAGCAGCACCGGGGCGTCAGTATAGCGGGCGAGGTAGTCCAGATCGATGCGTCCGGCTTTCATCAGACAGTGGATCAGCGACAGGATAAACAGCCCATCGGTGCCGGGCGTGATGCCGACCCAATCGTCGGCAATGGCGTTATACCCGGTGCGGATCGGGTTCACCCCGATGACCCGCGCACCGCGTTTCTTAAGCTTGCCCAGACCCATCTTGATCGGGTTGCTGTCATGGTCCTCGGCGACACCAAAAAGCATGAACAGCTTGGTATGGTCCCAATCGGGCTGGCCAAACTCCCAAAAGGCACCGCCCATCGTGTAAATACCCGCTGTCGCCATATTGACCGAGCAGAAGCCGCCGTGGGCCGCGTAGTTCGGCGTGCCGAAGGCCTGCGCCCAAAGAGAGGTAAAGCTCTGCGACTGATCCCGCCCGGTGAAAAAGGCGAGCTTCTCAGGCGCTTCGCGGCGCAGCGGTTCCAGCCAGTCGGTGGCGATTTGGAGCGCTTCGTTCCAACTGATGCTTTCGAACGCGCCCGAGCCGCGCGGGCCGACCCGTTTCATCGGGTTGCGCAGCCGCGCGGGGGAGTTGTGCTGCATGATCCCCGCAGAGCCCTTGGCGCAGAGCACACCTTGGTTGACCGGATGATCGCGGTTGCCTTCGATATAGGCGACCTTGCCCTTTTTCATATGCACATTGATGCCACAGCGGCAGGCGCACATGTAGCAGGTGGTCTTGCGGACCTCGTCCGAGACCTTTGGCGACAGATCAAGCGGCGGCTGGGAATGCGTCATGGGCGGGCGGGGTCTTTCAGCAGGGCGCGGTCGGCGCGCGATGTGTTTTTCTTTGGCGGTGGGGAGTGATCCCGTTGGGAATATTTCCCGCCCCGCTTAGGTTTGCAAGAACCTTTTCCCTCATCATCAAATCCTATTGGCGCAGAAGGTCCGTTTGGCCCTAGCATAGGAGAGGCTAGGTCAATTTGGCGATCTCATCAGCGATTAATCCGACCCCTTCGGCGATCCGGGGGCTCGGGATGGAGGAATAGGCCAGCCGGTAGTAGTTCGTGGCCCGGTCCGCCCCGGCGAAAAAGGCATGGCCGGGTTCGATCAGCACATCTTGTGCCCGTAGGTTTTCGGCCAGATCGGCGGTGTCCACCGTCTCGGGCGCGCGCATCCAAAAGGATGAACCGCCATAAGCCCCGCGCCCCGACACCGTCAATCCATGGGTCTCCAGCGCCTGCTCGACGACACGGCGGCGTTCGTGCAGCGCGATCCCCATGCGGCGCACCAATGCATCGTAATGACCAAGCGACAGGAAATAGGCCGCTGTGCGCTGGATATGTCCGGGCGCGTGGCGCAACACGCTGGTGCGCAGCGCACGGGTCTCGCGGATGAACGGCTCAGACCCGACCAGATAACCTAACCGCAGACCGGGAAAGAGCGATTTTGAAAAGCTGCCGACATAGATCACCCGCCCCTCGTCATCGAGCGATTTCAACGCCGGAGAGGGCGGCTTGAGGAAGGACATCTCGAATTCATAGTCGTCCTCAACGATCAAAGCCCCCAACTCCTGCGCGCGGGCCAGCAAGCTGCGGCGGCGCGCCATCGGCATGGTCGCGTTCGTCGGGCATTGATGGCTGGGCGTGGTAAAGATCACATCCGTATCCGGCGGGATCGCCTCGGGCGGGAGGCCATCGTGGTCCACAGCCACAGGGCTGATATGGCAGCGCGATTGGCTGAGGATGCCGCTGAGGGCCGGGTAACATGGGTCTTCCAGCACGGCGCGGCGGCGTTGGGTCAGCAGCACCTGCGCCGTCAGCCACAGCGCGTTCTGTGCGCCCATGGTGATCAGGATTTGCTCAGGCCGCGCCGAGATCCCGCGTCGGGGCAGGATGTGGCGGGCGATGAACTCGACCAATTGCGGGTCGTCTTGGTCGTAGTAGTCCGTGGTCATCGAGGTGAAGTCGCGTTGCCCAAGCGCTTGCAAGGCGCAGAGCCGCCAATTCGTATGGTCAAACAATGTCGGATCAGCCTGCCCGTAGATGAATGGGTAGCGATAGCTGGCCCAGTTTTGCGGCTTGGGCGGTTGGGCGTTGCTGCTGAACCGCTGGCCGATGGCGCGGGTCCAGTCGATGGCGTCCTCTGCGTGATCCTTGGGGGCAAAGGCAGGCGGTGCCGGGGCGTTGTCCGAGACGAAATACCCCGAGCGCCCGCGAGAGGTAAGGTAGTCATTCGCCAAAAGCTCGGTATAGGCGATGGTCACGGTGATGCGGCTGACGCCCAGATGCGCAGCGAGTTTGCGGGTCGAGGGCAGTTTCTCGCCCCGCTGATAGCGACCTGCAAGGATGCCTTGGGCGATCATCTGCTGAATCTGCTGTTGCAGAGTGCCCTGCGCATCGGGGCGCAAAAAGAAGGTTTCAACAGGGAGCGCCATAGGATGAAGCCTAGGTTGGACTTAGCAAGAGCGCAATCTGGCATTATCGATGGCGGAGCGCTGCGTACTTTCGTTCCTCCGGCGGCTCGCTTAGAAGTGCTGCATGAGCATAGCAGCGCAAGATATTCTGATCGCCGTCGATGGGGGTGGCACCGGGTGCCGCGCCGCCGTGGGGACTGTTGCGGCAGGCATCTTAGGCCGGGCCGAGGGCGGGCGGGCGAATATCGGCAACGCCCCCGAGCAGTCGCTGATCCATGTGCGCGCCGCGATTGAGGGCGCCGCCGTTGATGCGGGCCTGCCGCTGAACGCGCTTGGCCATGCGACGGCCTATGTCGGTTTGGCGGGCATGAATGTCGCGCGGGATGCTGCCAAACTGCGCAACGCGCTTCCCTATCGCCGGATCATCGCCGATGACGACCGCCCGGCCTGCGTGCTTGGGGCTTTGGGCACGGGGGTGGCAGGCTGGGTTCTGGCGATTGGAACAGGTACGATTATTGCAGCCACCGATGGAGCGACCTGCCGCTATGTGGGCGGCTGGGGGTTTCATCTGGCGGATCAGGGCTCTGGCGCATGGCTGGGGCGGGCGGCGTTGGACCGGGCGTTGCAATGCTATGACGGGTTGTTGCCGCATACTGATCTGACCCGCGGCCTGCTGCGCCATTTCGGCGATGATCCTTTTGCCATCACCGCCTTCAGCCTGACCGCCCAGCCGGGGGATTACGCGGCCCTCGCGCCAGATGTTTTAATGGCCGCCGCGCAGTCAGACCCTTTGGCTACCGCCTTGATGCAAGAGGGTGCGGCCTATTATGCTCGCGGGCTGAAAGCTTTGGGGTTCACGCCGGGTGATCGGCTCTGCCTGCTTGGCGGTATCGGGCCGCATTACGCCAGCTTCTTGCCGGAGGACCATCTGTCAGGCCGGGTCGCGAGCCAAGGCACCGCACTTGACGGGGCATTTGAATCGGCTCGCCATGCGGTGGCCCAAGAGGCGGTTCTATGAGTGAGATCGTCAAACTGTTCACCGGTGCGGACGTCCACGATGGGCAAAAGCTGCATGAAGGAGCCGCGCTGGCGCTGTTGCAAAATGGCCGCCGCCGTATCCTCGCGCCCGATCAACTGCCTCGGGACTGCGCGACGGAACACCTTAACGGCGGGGTGTTGACGCCCGGTTTCGTTGATCTTCAGGTCAACGGCGGCGGCGGGGTGATGCTGAACGCCGCACCGAATGTGGCCACTCTGCGCCGTATGGCAAAGGCCCATCGTGCCACCGGGGTGGCGGGCTTTCTGCCGACATTGATCACCGACCGGCCTCACGTCACCGCCGCGGCGATTGATGCTGTCGCGCAGGCGATTGCCGAAGCGGTGCCGGGCATCATCGGACTACATCTTGAAGGGCCGCATCTGTCCGTCGCGCGCAAAGGGGCGCATGACGCTGCGCTGATCCGCCCGATGGAGCAAGCGGACCTTGATTTAATCCTGCAAACAGCGGACCGTTTGCCCAATCTCATGGTCACGGTCGCGCCGGAAACGGTGACATGCGCCCAAATCAGCACCATGGCGCGGGCAGGGGTGATCGTATCATTAGGCCATAGTGACGCCGACTATGAGACCTGCATCGCGGCTTTTGACGCCGGGGCGCGCTGCGTGACGCATTTGTTCAACGCGATGAGCCAGATGGGCAACCGTGCGCCCGGACTGGTGGGCGCAGCGCTTGATCGAGGGGACGTACACGCCGGGCTGATTGCGGACAGTATCCATGTGCATCCGGCTTCCATGCGCAATGCACTGGCAGCAAAAGGCGCGGGGATATTCCTCGTCAGTGACGCTATGGCGACCGCCGGGTCGGATATTCAAAGCTTTTCGCTCAATGGACGCGATGTGTATCGCAGCGCGGGGCAGCTGACCTTGGCTGATGGGACATTGGCAGGGGCGGATCTGGAAATGGGCCACGCGGTGCGGACCCTGCTGCACTCGACCTCCGTACCGCTTGCGCAGGCTCTGGCCATGGCAACATCGGGGCCGGTGGCTTTGCTGCGCGAGAAAAGCGGGTTGGGCAGGATTGAGACCTCGGAAGTGCTGCTGCACTACAATCCCGAGACCGGCACGGCGACAGAGTTGCGCTAGCCAGAGATCAGCCGCCAAAAGAAGATGCCACTCATGCCAAAGCCGATGGCCGCAATCAGCCAGCGCACCGCCTCTTTGGGCAGCGCCCGCGCCAATGGGGCGCCGACATACCCGCCCACCGTGGCTGCCAGCATCATCAAGAGCGCTTGTGGCCAAGCCACCAACCCGGCCAAAGCAAAGATCGCCACAGAGATGGCCGAAAGCGCAAAGCTCAACCCGTTCTTCAACCCGTTCATGCTGAGCAGATCGGTCATCCCCCAAAGCGCAAAAAGCGCCAGCAGGACGATCCCCAGACCACCGTTAAAATAGCCGCCATAGACGCTGACCGCGAACAGCCCGAGCGCCCCTTCGGGGGTCACGGCGCGGGCATGGGCGGCGGCAAAGTTGCGGATACGCTCGCCCAATAGGAAAGCGAGCGTCGCGGCGAGCAGCAAGAACGGCACCACCGCAGCGAAAGCATCGTTGGAGGATATCAGTAACAGACCCGAACCAGTGGCCCCGCCTGCAAGTGTGATCAGGCAAATCCGGATCAGCCGCCCCCGGTCAAAAACGCCAAGCTCCCGCCGAAAGCCGAGCGCACCGGCGAGATAGCCGGGAAAGACAGCAACTGCACTGGTCGCATTTGCGGCCACCGGGGGAATGCCGGTAAACACAAGCGCCGGGAAGGTCAGGAATGTCCCGCCGCCTGCAATCGTGTTCAACACGCCCGCGCCAAAAGCCGCCAGCAATAGAACGATAATATCTGTAAAAGCCATGCCCGTCATTGATCCCCCTCGCCGCGCCAATGGTGACGCTTGCGCCCCTGTTAGGGGCAAAGGTTGAGACTGCCAAGATGGGGCGCGGAAAAGAAAAAGGCCCCGACCGAAAGGTCGAGGCCTGATACGCGATGTCGCGTTAACTCAGCTGCTTATGGGCAGGCTGCGTAGTAACGCTGACCGGCAGAGTTCTGATATACGCATTTGCCAGACTGGGTCTGACCGATGTAGTTGCCAGCGGCTGCACCGGCGAGACCGCCGATGATTGCGCCTTGCACCTTGTCGTCACCACCGGATACGGCAGCGCCTGTCGCGGCGCCCAAGGCTGCGCCTGTCAAAGCACCCTGGTTTGCAGTGGTGCCATCACAAGCGGCCAGACCAGCGATCATCGGAATTGCGATAAGAAACTTCTTCATGTCTTTCTCCCAAGTTACTCAATTGCCAACGCAGGGGAAAAGGAAGAGGTTCCCGCGAAGGCGTTAGATTTTCAGAAAATTTTTCTCCGTTAGCTCAGAGGGCCATTTTCGCGCGTGGTGTCATGTTCGGGCAAGACAGGGGGTTAGATAGCCGAAGGCCGCAGCGGGTCAACCGATGCGACCTTTTCTTCAACGGGCCTGCGGTTTTACGCCGAGGTAAAGACCCGGCCGAGCGCCCTGTCCACTGCCGTGATGATTTCGTCAATGTCATCGCGGGTGGCAATGAGCGCGGGTGAGAAACACAGCGTGTTGTTCTTGCCCGGCAGCGAGCGGTTGGTCGCCCCGATGATGACACCCTGCGCCATACAGTCGCCCACAACAGCTTGAATGCGCTTTTCCTCCACCGGGTTGCGGCTGTCGCGGTCTGTCACCAGTTCCGCGCCGAGGAACAAGCCCTTGCCGCGTACATCACCGATGATCTCATGCTTGTCGGCCAGTGCGTGCAACTGTTCTAGCATGTAGTTGCCCATGTTGGTGGTGTTCTCCAGCAGCCCCTCATCTTCGATGATGCGCATGTTTTCGATCCCCGCCGTTGGCCCGGCGGTGCAGCCACCAAAGGTCGAGATGTCGCGGAAGTAGTTCAGCGGATCGCTGGCATCATCTTTGAACATGTCAAACACCGCGTCGGTGGTGACCAGACAAGCGATGGCGGCATAGCCAGAGGCGACGCCCTTGGCCATGGTCACCATATCGGGCTGGATGCCGTAGTGCTGATAGCCGAACCATGTGCCGGTGCGCCCAACGCCGCAGACGACCTCATCAATATGCAGCAAGATGTCGTATTTGCGGCAAATCTCCTGCACGCGCTCCCAATAGCCATCAGGCGGGCAGATCACGCCGCCGCCTGCGGTCACGGGCTCAAGGCAGAGCGCGCCGACGGTTTCCGGCCCTTCGGCCAAGATCACCTTTTCGATTTGGTCAGCTGCCCAGACACCGTAGTTCTCCTGCGGCGCACCGTCCTGCTCAAAGCTGCGGTATTCCAAGCAATGCGGCACGCGCACGAAACCCGGTGTGAAGGGGCCGTATTGCGCGTTGCGCTCCTCCTGGCCGCCTGCCGACAGGCAGCCGATGGTTGTGCCGTGATAATCACGGTCGCGGTAGAGGATTTTGTGTTTCTTACCGCCGTAGCGCTTATGGGCGATTTGGCGGACCATCTTGAAGGCTTTCTCATTCGCCTCGGAGCCGGAGTTGCAGTAGTAAACACGGTCGAGCCCGGGCATCTTGTCGAGCAGTTTCTCAGCGAAATGCGAACCGGGGATCGACCCTGCGGAGCCTGCGAAATAGTTCAGCTTGATCAGCTGGTCGCGGACCGCATTGGCGATGCTTTCGCGGCCATAGCCGACGTTGACCGTCCAGACACCGCCAGAGACTGCGTCGAGGTGTTCCTTGCCATTCTGGTCCCAGACCCGAATGCCTTTGCCTTCGACGATGATGCGCGGATCGGTGGTTTCATAGGGTTTGTGCTGGCTCAGGTGGTGCCAGATATGCGCGCGGTCGGCTTCGACAACGCGGGAGATGTCATTCTCGTTGAAATTGCCATCCATGGGGCAGACCTTTCTATGCGGGTGGGCGAACCCACGAATGAAGCCCGCGCCAGCGCGGGGTGTGCAGCTATCACATCACCGCAAATGCCGCGCCGCAAGTAGTGCCAGTTTGAATTGGTTATTAAGGCCAGCCGGAGGTGCTGATTTCTTTTAAAGAAATCAGGTCGGACTTTTTTGAAAAGTCCGATTCGAAAAGAGTGAATTGAAAAGTCCGGGGGCGCGTGCAGAAACGCCGGGGGGATGCCCCGGCGTTTTCCTTTACTTCGATTTCGAGCCGCCCTTGCCACCCTGTTTGCCGATCTTATTCGGCGGGGTGAAGCGTTTGGAGGGGTCGGACGCGCGTTTGTAAGACTTCTCGCCGCCCGGCGTGGTGGCCGAAGTGGTCGGCTTGCCCTTGCCTTTGCGGGGTGCATCGCCTGCTGGCTTTTCCTTTTTCCACACGGCTTTCGCCTTGGGCTTGCCAGAGGTCTCTCCGCCCGACTTGGGCTTCGGTGTCGCGCCGGGTTTCATCGGGCTGCGCTCGGTCTTATGCGACTTTGGCGGACGCTCACCCTTGGGCGCGCGCGGCTTGTCGAACTTGGGCTTGTCAAAAGACGCAGCACCGGGACCATCCGCCGCTTTAGCGCGGGGTTTGCGCGGGGCAGGGGCGGCATCTGGGTCGTAGTTGTCGCGCGGCGGGCGCGGGCCACGATCGCGGTCGCCTTTGTAGCCGCCACCGGGTTTGGGGCCACGTTTGCCGGCAGGTTTCGGGCCACGGGCCAGATCCGGCGCGCGGTCAAGTTGCGTGAGGACTGCGCCGTCTTCAAGCTTCATGTCACCGCCAAGTGCCGCAAGCAGACCGGGGACCGAGGTCTCCAGCACTTCGACAAAGCTATGGCTGCCCTGCACGCGGATCGCGCCGATGTCGTCTTTGGTCAGATCGCCCCGACGGCAAAGCATCGGCAGCAACGTGCGCGGCTCGGCCCCGTCATTGCGACCGGTCGAGATCGAGAACCAGACCGATTTGCCAAAGGCCGGGCGTGGCTTGTCGTCGCCGGGCGCACTGGGTTCGGCCAGTTCTTCCGGCGCCGATTGGCGGGCGCGATAGAGGTTCACGAAGGCGGTGGCGAGTTGTTCAGCCGAGAACTGCTCAACCAGACTGGCGACAAAGCCTTCGGCGTCTTCGGGAATCGGGTCGGACCACGCTGGATCGGCCAGCAGACGCGCTTCATCAGCGGCGTTCACTTCTGCAGCGGAGGGCGGTGCGGCCCATTCCACTTTCAGCTTTGCGCCACCAATCAGACGGTTTGCTTTGCTGCGCAGTTTCGCAGGCACGATCAGAGCAGAGACACCCTTGCGCCCGGCACGGCCCGTGCGGCCCGAGCGGTGGAGCAGCGTGTCGGAGTTGCTGGGCAGATCGGCATGGATCACCAGTTCGAGGTTCGGCAGGTCGATGCCACGTGCGGCGACATCCGTAGCGATACAGACCCGCGCACGCCCGTCGCGCAGCGCTTGCAAGGCGTTGGTGCGTTCGGATTGCGTCAGCTCACCCGACAGTGCCACGACCGAGAAGCCGCGGTTGGTGAACCGCGTGGTCAGACGCGCCACAGCAGCGCGGGTGTTGCAGAAGACGATGGCGTTTTTGGCTTCATAGAAACGCAACACGTTAATGATTGCGTTCTCAGTGTCGCGCGGGTGCACGTTCAGCGCGCGGTATTCGATGTCGCTGTGCTGTTTGGTCTCGCCCACGGTGGTGATGCGCTGCGCGTCGCGCTGGTAGGATTTCGCCAGTTTGGCAATCGCGGCAGGCACTGTGGCCGAGAACAGCAAAGTGCGGCGCTCTTCGGGGGATTCGGAGAGGATGAACTCAAGGTCTTCGCGAAAGCCGAGGTCGAGCATCTCATCCGCTTCGTCCAGCACCACGGCGCGGATCGCGTCAAGGTTGATGTTGTTGCGTTTGATGTGGTCACACAGGCGGCCCGGCGTGGCGACGACGATATGCGCGCCGCGGTCCAGCGCGCGGCGCTCGGTGCGGGTGTCCATACCGCCGACGCAGGTGGTCACCACCGCCCCCGCTTTGCCATAGAGCCATGTGAGCTCGCGGCTGACCTGCATGGCCAATTCGCGCGTCGGGGCGATAATCAGGGCCAGCGGTGCGCCCGCTTGGCCGAAATGGGTGTCGTCACCCAACAGTGTCGGCGCGATGGCGAGGCCAAAGCCCACCGTCTTGCCCGAACCGGTTTGGGCCGAAACCAGAAGGTCAGCGTCATTAAGGGCGGGGTCGGTTACGGCTTCTTGTACGGCGGTAAGTGTTTCATAACCCTGTTGGGCAAGGGCATCGGCAATAGTCTGGATCACGAAGGTTGTCCTGTCTTGAACGTTTGTGCGGGGGGCGGGCACGTGGGGTGCTACCAGCCACGGCAAAGGAATCCGACCGTCGGTAGAGGGTCGGGGTTGGAATGTACATGGGGGTTTTGCGGTGGAATGTCACCCTTTTTACGGGTTTGGTGGCTTTGCTGGCCTGAATGGGCGGGGAAATGCCGTTTGAACTCTTGCACAATCGCTTCACATCCCGGTCATGCCGATGGCCTGCGGGGGCGTGGTTGGGTAGCAATATTAACAGGTAAGTAGGGCGAAAGAGGTAATCTAGTGCAAGGCAATCTGCCCCTGACACGGGATCTGGTGCTGGTGGGGGGCGGACATGCCCACGCGCTTGTGCTGCGCAAATGGGGGATGGACCCGCTGCCCGGCGCACGGCTGACGGTCATCAACCCCGGCCCTACTGCGCCCTATACCGGGATGCTGCCGGGCCATATCGCCGGGCATTACGGGCGGGATGAGCTAGAGATCGACTTGATGCGCCTGTGCGGCCACGCCGGGGCGCGGTTGATCCTTGGAGCGGCCACGGGGATTGATCGGGCGGCACGTGAGATCACGGTCGAAGGGCATGGGGCCGTGGCCTATGACGTCGCGTCGATTGACGTGGGCATCACGGCCAAGATGGATTTGCCGGGCTTTGCCCAACACGTTGTCGGGGCCAAGCCGCTTGATGTCTATGCCGCACGCTGGCGAGAGTTCTTGGCTGCGGTGAACGCGGGCGACCAGCCGCCCGAAGTGGCGGTGATCGGCGGCGGCGTGGCGGGCTGTGAGCTTGCCCTGGCGATGGCCTTTGCCCTACGCCAAGCGGGTGTGCAGCCAGCGGTGACGGTGGTGGAACATGGGGCGAAGTTGTCGGGTATGGCCCCCCGGACGGCGGCAATGGTGCGGCGGCGTATGGCGGAGTTGGGGGTAGGTCTCACCCTTAATGCCAAAGTGACGCGGATCATTGAGGGGGCGGTTATCTTGGACGGAGCCACTCCGATCCCTGCCGCGCTTTGCGTGGGCGCGGCGGGGGCGGTGCCGCATGGCTGGTTGGCGCAGACTGATCTGCCGCTGCATGAGGGGTTCATTCGAGTTGGGGCCGATCTGGGCGTGGTGGATGATGACGCACTCTTCGCCGTGGGCGATTGCGCGCATATGGAGGCCACGCCGCGCCCCAAGGCCGGGGTCTTTGCCGTGCGGGCGGCGCCGGTGCTGCATGATAACCTACGCGCGGCGCTGAGCGGTGGTACGCGGCAGGCGTTCAAGCCGCAGAAACATTATCTCAAGCTGATTTCGCTGGGCGGGAAGTCCGCCGTAGCCGAGCGGAACGGGCTGGCCCTTGGCGGCGCGTTGCTGTGGCAGTGGAAGGACCGGATCGACCGGAAGTTCATGGACCGGCTTGATGACCTGCCTGAGATGAAGGACGAAGCGCTGACGGGTCCGACGGCGTCCGGTCTGCCGGAGGCGTTGGCGGGCAAGCCGCTCTGCGGCGGCTGCGGGGCCAAGGTGGGCGGCGCGGTGCTGGGCGATCTTTTGGCTCAGGTGTCGCCATCAGTTTCCGGCGATGTCGTCACCGGGGCGGGTGACGATGCGGCAGTGCTGCGCCAGCCCGGCGGCGGCTTTCAGGTGATGAGCACGGATCACCTGCGCGGCTTTATCGAAGACCCGGCGCTGATGACGCGGATCGCGGCGGTTCATGCCTTGGGCGACGTCTGGGCGATGGGGGCGAAACCGCAGGTGGCGCTGAGTTCGGTCATTATCCCGCGCATGTCGCGTGAGTTGCAGGCTCGGACCCTGCGAGAGATTGCAGCTGCCGCGCAGGACGTGATGGCGAGCGCTGGCGCGCAGATCGTAGGCGGTCACACCACCATAGGCGCGGAACTAACCATCGGGTTCACCGTCACCGGCACGCGGGAGGAGATGCCGATCGGCGTTGGGGGTGCGCAGCCGGGGGATGTGCTGATGCTCACCCGGCCCATTGGCTCTGGCGTGATCCTAGCGGGGCATATGGCAGGCAGTGCGCAGGGGCGGGTGGTGGCCGAGGCGCTTGGCGTCATGGCCACACCGCAGGCGCGGGAGGCGGTGATTTTGGGTCAGGCCCATGCGATGACGGATGTGACGGGCTTCGGCCTTGCCGGGCATGTGCAAGCGATCTGCCGCGCCTCGGGGTTGGCGGCGGAGCTTTGGGGGGAGGCGGTGCCGATCTACCCCGGTGCGCAGGCGCTGTCGGATCAGGGGGTGGCTTCGTCGCTCTTGTCGGTCAATCAAGCGGATGCTCCGATAGAGGCCAAAGGTTCGGTGAACCCGCTTTTCCACGATCCACAGACCGCCGGAGGGCTGCTGGCGGCTTTGCCAGAAACAGCGGCGAAAGTGGCGCAAGCACGGTTAGAAACCGAAGGGCTCGAAGGCCACATCATCGGACACCTAGAGGCTGGTGCCCCGTCTATACGCCTGCGCTGAAGCGGCGGCTCAAGGCGATTGCGGTCTCGGCCAAGGTGGTGTCATCAAGCCGGTCCAGCACCAACCGTTCTACCGGCGCGGGATTGCGGCTGGCGGCTTTGGCATAGCGCGGGTCGTAATGCTGGCCGATCAGATCTTCGGCAAGAGTGGCCCAATCGCCCGCCTGCGCCTGGGTTTGCCATGCGGCGATTGTCTCTGTGCTGTGATAGGGCCGCAGCTTGTCGATACGGTCTTCGAGCAAGACCACGTCCGCCGTCAGGTCGTCATAGGCGCGACAGAGGAAGTCCGCCCGCGCGGCCAAGGGTGCGGCGATCTCGACCCGAGGTGCGGCGAGCATCGCGGCCCAGAGCGCGGGGGGCAGAGTGATGTCACCAATCTTGCTGCTTTCAGCTTCGACCCAAGTTACCCGCGTCGGGTCGAGCGGGGTGAGTGCTTGGGCCAGACGCGACTCAAACATCTTTTGATGCGGTTGGCCGCCATGCACTGCGCCAAAGAGGGAGCCGCGATGCTGCGCCAATCCCTCAAGGTCCAACACCTGCGCGCCTGTTTCGGCAAGATGGTGCAGCAGCCGCGTTTTGGCGGTGCCGGTGCCGCCTTCAATCAGCATCAGCCGCTGCGGTAGAGGCGTGTCGTAGAGGGTAGAGACCACCAAGCGCCGGTAGCTGCGATAGCCGCCGCTCAGGAGTTGCACACGCCAGCCGACCTGATCGAGGATCGTCGAAAACGCTCCCGACCGCTGCCCGCCGCGCCAGCAATAGACCAGCGGTTGCCAACTGCCGTCTTTATCCGCCAGTGCCGTCTGCAAATGTCGCGCTGTGTTCTGCGCCACCAGCGCGCCGCCGATCTTGCGGGCGTCAAAGGGGCTTGTCTGTTTGTAGATCGTGCCGACCTCAGCACGCTCATCATCCGACAGGACCGGGAGGTTGATCGCACCGGGCAGATGATCCTCGGCAAACTCCATGGGCGCGCGTACGTCGATGATCGTATCGACGTTGAGCGTTGCGAGGTCCGACAGAGCGGTGAGGGTGTAGGGGGTCATCTGGGGTTCCGGCAAAGCCCCGCGCCCATGACTGAGCGCGGGGGCATGGCTTAGGCCTTGGCCGCGATCACCAGCACTTCGACCAGATATTCCGGCGTGGCCAGTTTGGATTCGCCGCAAGCGCGGGCGGGGGCGTGGCCCTCGGGCACCCATGCGTCCCAAACGGCGTTCATCGCGGCGAAGTCTGCCATGTCGGCCAGCCAGATGGTGCTTTGCAGGATGCGGGTCTTGTCGCTGCCGACTTCGGCCAGCAGGGCGTCGACCTTATCAAGGCAGTCTTGCGTTTGCTTGGCCACATCCGCGCCTGCGGTGCCAACCTGCCCGGCAAGGTAAATCACCTCGCCATGTTCGACGATCTGGCTCATGCGGGTGTTGGTGTGGTGGCGTTTGATCTCGGTCATTCTGTCTCTCCTTTGACGTCGCACAGGTTGTGGCAGCTTTGCAGAGGGGAGGCCAGATCAAAGCCTGCGCATCAAGTCTTCTCGACCGGGCCACCCGCTTTTTCCCAACCGCTGAAACCGTCCTTCAGGTGGGCCGCGTCAAAGCCCATGTCTTGCAACGTCGCCACGGATATGGCCGAGCGCCAGCCCGAGGCGCAGTGAAAGACGAACTTTTTGTCTTGGGCGAAGACCTCTTTGAAATAGGGGCTGTCGGGGTCGACCCAAAACTCCAACATGCCGCGTGGGCAGTGAAAGGCACCGGGGATGAACCCGGTGCGCTCCCGTTCGCGGGGATCACGCAGGTCGACGAATTGCACATTCCTGTCGTCCAACATGGCGATGGCCTCAGCGCTGTCGATCTCTTCGATCCGGGCGCGTGCGTCTGCGACCATTTGCGCGGCGGTTTTCTTGAGGGCCATCGGGTCTTCTCCTTACAATTGGTTCAACAGGTCAGGCGTGGGCCAGCCATCGACGGGGATGCCAAGACGGGCTTGTTCGGCACGCACAGCAGCGCGGGTGCCAGAGCCGAGGATGCCATCCACATCGCCCACATCATAGCCCTTGGATTCCAGTTTTCTTTGCAAGGACTTCATCGCCTCGCCGCCCAGCCCCGGCGCCGGGTTGCCCGCGTCAAAGATCTGCGCGCCTTCCAGCCGTGTGGCGAAATAGGCGGCGGTCATGACGTAGGTAAAGCTCTGGTTCCACTCAAAATAAACACGGAAGTTCGGATAGGCGATAAAGGCCGGTCCGCCGCGCCCTTGCGGGAGCAGGACGGAGGCGGTCAGCCCTTCGGCCAGTGGACCGTTGCGCGGGGTCACGCCCATTGCCTGCCATTCGCTGATGGGTTTGCTGGTCTCCAACCCGGTTTGCGACCAATCGAAATCCTCCGGCAGGGTGACTTCGGCCAACCAAGGCTCCCCCGCGCGCCAGCCGAGGCTTTGCAGCATTTTGGCGCCCGAGAGCAGCGCATCGGGCGCAGATGTTTTCAGCGAGACTTCGCCGTCGCCATCGCCGTCGACACCGTTTTCGATGATGTCGCGCGGTAGCATTTGCACCATGCCGATCTCTCCGGCCCAAGCGCCGGTGGTGGTGGCGGGGTCAAATTCGCCGCGCTCGAAAAGCTCCAGAGCTGCGAAAAGCTGCGGGCGGAACAATTCGGGGCGGCGGCAGTCATGAGCCAGCGTGGCCAGCGCGTTGGCGGTGTTAAAATCACCTTGGATCGCGCCGTAGTCCGTCTCGAAGGCCCAAAAGGCCAGCAGCACGCCGCGGCTTACGCCGTATTCGGATTCAACCCGGTCAAAGATTGCGTCGTATTTCTCGGCCATGGCGCGACCGCGGTTGATCCGGTCGTTGGAAATCAGGTGGCGCGAGAATTCGATGAAGGGCTTTTGGAACACCCCTTGCGCTTGATCGGCGCGCAGCACGGCGGGGTCTTGGCGCAGGCCGGAAAAGAAGCGGTCAGCCTTAGCAGGGTCCGCGCCATTGGCCACGGCTTCGGCCTTGGCATCCGCAAGAAAGCTGGAGAAGTCGCCGCCACAAGCGGTTTCGGCATAGGCGGTGGCGGGGAGGGTGAGGGCCGCAAAGGCGGCGGCTAGAAAATAGGGGCGCATGGATATCCTCTTGGTCACAGACAGGCCAGAACTAGGGCGATTGCCCACATCACCAACCATGCCTGCCAGAGGCGGGTGATGGCCGCATCGATCGCCCGTGGTCCGATGACGCGCGCCCCCGCGCCGTGAACCCAAGCGAACTGCTGCAATTGCCCATCATAGGCGCGTGGACCTGCGAGTGCCACACCGATGGCCCGCGCCATGGCGGCTTCCGGCCAACCGGCGTTGGGCGAACGGTGCAGCGCCGCATCTGCTCGGATGTCGCGCAAGCTGTGCAGCACCCCGCCGGGCAGGGCGATGAGCAGCGCGGTCAGCCGAGCAGGGATGAGGTTGAGCAGGTCGTCCATCCGCGCCGCGGCCCAGCCGAAATCCGCATAGCGCGGGGTGCGGTAGCCGATCATACTGTCGGCGGTATTGACGATTTTATAGACCAGCAGCCCCGGCAGCCCAGCCAGCAGGAACCACAGGGCAGGTGCAATGATCCCGTCGCTAAGGTTTTCCGCACCGCTTTCGATGGCAGAGCGCGCCACGGCGTCTTCGGTCATCTCGGCAGTGTCGCGGCTGACGATCATCGCCACCGCGCGACGGCCTGCGGGCAGCGATTGACGCAGGCCGTCCGCCACCGCCCGCAGATGTTCGACGAGCGAGCGTTGCGCGAGCAGAATCGCGGCGATGATGATCTCAATGATTGGGCCGAAGAGGCTCAGCGCCCAACCGAGGCACGCCATTCCGGTCATGAGCGCCAGCAGCAACGCCACGCCTTTGGCGCGACGGGCTTGGCCATTGTTGAACCGCCGATCCCCCCAGCCGATCAGCCGCCCCATCAGCACCGCCGGGTGCGGCAGGCGCCGCCAGAGCCAATCCGGTTCACCAAAGGCCGCGTCGAGCAGCATGGCGAGGACGAGGATCGCAGCGGTGCTCATGCTAGCGCCTGCTCCAGCCGCGCCCAACCCCTTGTCGGGGGCAGGCCGAGCCGCAGCCAGCGCGGGTTGTAGGGGAAGATGCGGGTCCAGATGTGGTTCTGGGCGAGGCGGGTTTGCCAAGCCTGCGCGTCGTTGACTTCATAGAGCCGGAAAAGCGGCGTGCCGCCGACAATTTGCGCGCTCGCGCCGGTCATCAGCTTGTCGATGCGGTCCGCATCTGCGGCGAGCCGGATTCGTGTGACGTGGGCCCAATCCCTATCCCGCAGCGCTGCCGCGCCGATATGCAGCGCCGGGCCGCTCACCGGCCATGGGCCGAGCATCCGCCGAAGCTCGGCCACCAAAGCCGGATCACCGATGACAAACCCCAGCCGCAGCCCGGCCAGCCCCCAGAATTTGCCAAAGCTTTTCAGGATCAGCGTGCCGGGCCGCGTGGCTTCAGCCATAAGGGTGGCATCAGGAGTGATGTCGCAAAAGCTTTCGTCAATAATGCTAAGGGGGGCGATGGTTTCTGCTGCTGGCCAAAGCCGCCCGTCGGGGTTGTTGGGGTGGACATGGACGGTGGCCTCTGTCTTGCCGCCTTTGACCACCTGCCAACCGCTTTCCGCGAAACTGGCGGCATGTTCGTTATAGGTCGGACCGGGAATGCGCACGGTGCCGCGTGGTGCCAGCGCCGGGATTCGGGCGATGGCTGCGGACGCGCCCGGCACCGCGAGGAGCGCAGCCCCGGCAGGCACCTGCCAAAAGGCGCGGGCAGCCTCTTCAAGCGCCGTTTGCGCACCGGCATCGGGAAGGGCGCTCCACGCATCCGCTGGCAGATCGGGGGTGGGATAGGGCTGCGGATTGATCCCGGTGGATAGGTCAATCCAATCCGCCCGCTGCCCGCCAAAACGCGCCGCCGCCGCATCGACACCGCCGCCGTGGTCGCGCTGGTCTGGCTGTTGCATTATCATCCCCCTGCCATTCTTGCTGCGGTGAAAGCGCAAAAGGCCAGCGCAATCAAGCAGCAAGACAGCAGGGGGAGTGGATTAGCCGCGCCCGTGCGGGGCGTCGAAATCCAGCACCGGGTTGATCGGGATGATCCGGTTCGGATTAATGGTGGCGTGGCTGTAGTGGTAGTGGCGCACGATGTGGTCAAAGTTCACCGTCTCGGCCACGCCCGGCACCTGATAAAGCTCCCGCGTATAGGCCCAGATGTTCGGGTATTCCACGATCCGCTTTCGGTTACATTTGAAATGCAGGTGATAGACTTTGTCGAAACGCACAAGCGTGGTGAAAAGCCGCCAGTCGGCTTCGGTCATCCTATCGCCTGCGAGATAGCGGTTCTGCGACAGGATGTCTTCGACCCAGTCCAGCGCGTCAAAAAGCGGATGGACAGCGGCGTCATAGGCCTCTTGCGAGGTGGCGAAACCGGCTTTGTAAACGCCATTGTTGATTTCGTCATAGACGCGGGCGTTGATCTCTTCGATCCGGTCATACAACTCGGCGGGATAATAATCGTCGGTATTGCCGGTCACCTCGTTAAAGGCGCTGTTGAACATGCGGATGATCTCGGCGCTCTCGTTGCTGACGATGGTCTCGCGCTCTTTGTCCCACAGGATGGGAACAGTGACGCGGCCGGTAAACTTTGGATCGGCGCGGGTGTAGATGTCGCGGGCATAGGGCAGGCTGAAAAGCCGGTCACCTGTGGCGGCGGGGAAATCTGCGTCAAAGGTCCAGCCTTCACCCATCATGTCAGGATGCACAACCGACACGTCAATGTGATCCGCCAAGCCCTTCAACCGGCGGAAGATCAGGGCGCGGTGCGCCCATGGGCAAGCGAGGCTGACATAGAGGTGATAGCGGCCTGATTCTGCTTTGAAACCGTCCTTGCCGCTGGGTCCGGCGCTGCCATCGGCGGTCACCCAGTTGCGAAACTGCGCTTCGCTGCGTTCGAATTTGCCGCCTGTGGACTCGGTGTCATACCATTTGTCCTGCCATTTTCCGTCGACCAGAAGGCCCATGTTGTTCTCCTTTTCACGTTTGACGGTAAATCTAGGGCGTTGCGCTAGAGCCGCCAATCTTCACCGGCGCGCAGGGCCCCTGCGCAGATGCAGGGTGCCGCCATGTCATCTAATATTAACTTGAAAATCCCACCGTTAGTGTCAGCCTATAGGCATCATTGGGGGGCTACTCATGGAAGAATTTCTGTCCAAAGAAATACAAGCCGGACTTGCAGCGGCGCGGCGGGCGAGCCTGCGCAAAGCCTCGCGTTTGCGGCTTGAGGTTGATGGCGATGTGTATCGCGTGCTGGCACTGTGGAAGACCGGGTTTTCGATCGCTGCCGAAGATGCGCCGCACCTGCGCGGTTTGGTAGACCTCTATGACGGGGGTGTGCATCTGTTTCAGTGTTTGATCGTCGCGGGCGAAGAGGAAGATGGCGAAATGCGCTATGAGTTCAAACGCGCCACCGCTGTGGCTGACCGGGCGGCGCTGGACTTTGAACTCGCCTCTGATGCGCCGACCGCGTTGATCGAGGATGGCCGTCAGGCCTGATGACATCGCGCAGGGCTTGATGTTTTGCCCTGCGCGACTTTTCTCTACTGTAAATCGCCAAAGGCTTGGGTGAGCCGGTTGCAGGCTTCCTCCACCCGCGCGCGGGGCGTGGCGAGGTTAAAGCGCAAGAAGCTCTCGCCCCCTGTGCCAAAGGTATCCCCGTGATTGGCCGCGATGGCCGCTGTTTTCTCGACCCGGTCGATAAACTCTGTCGGTTCCATCCCAGTGCCCGAGAAGTCCACCCAAGCGAGATAGGTAGCCTCTAGCGGCATGGATTTAAGCCCGGGGATCGCGTTCACCTGCGCGTCAAAGAGCCTGCGGTTCCCGTCGAGGTAGTCTATCAGCGCGTCCAGCCAAGCCGCCCCTTCGGGGGAATAGGCCGCCGTCGCCATAATCAACCCGTATGAGTTGGGCGAATTGCCCAATGCTGCCATACGCTGTGCAAATCGCGCGCGCAGTTCGGGGTCGTGGATGATAACGTTGCCCACATGGCCACCCGCCATATTGAAGGTCTTGGTCGTGGCGGACATCATGACCAAGCGGTCTTCGATCCCGTCGATATGGGCCATGGGGATATGCGTGTTGTTCGGCATCACCAGATCATGGTGAATTTCATCCGACACCAGCACCAGATCATGCCGCTTTGCGAAATCCGCCACGCCTTGCAACTCTTCGCGGGTCCAGACCCGACCGCCGGGGTTATGCGGAGAACAGAGGATGACCATTTTCTCATCGCCCGACATCATCGCGTCATAGGCGTCGAAATCCATCTCATAGCGGCCCGACACATTGGTCAGGGGACATTCCACCACGCGCCGCTTGGCGGCGTTAATCACGCGGGCAAAGGCGTGATAGACAGGGGTAAACAGCACCACGCCGTCCCCCGGCGCGGTAAAGGCGTCGACACACATCGCGGTGCCGTTCACCAAACCATTGGTGGTAAAAATCGCATCCGCCTCGACCTTCCAGCCGTGACGGTGCTCCATCCACCACTGGATCGCCGCGAGGTATTTGCTGTCGTCGCCGAAATAGCCGTGAACGCCATGGTCGATCTGCGCTTGAAGCGCGTCTTGCACCACCTGCGGCGGGCGGAAATCCATATCGGCCACCCACATGGCGATGCCCTTATCCGCAGGCACGCCATAGACCGCTTCCATCTTGTCCCATTTCGCGCAATGCGTCCCGCGCCGCTCGATGATCTCGTCAAAACTCGTGCTGGTCGCTTCGATCTCGTCAAAACTCATGCTGATCACTCCTGATGTTGCAGCCAAGCTAACGGCTGCCGCAGGCGCTGCAAGCCCCCGGTTGCGCGATGCACGGGCATGGCCTAAATGATCGGGATGAAACGCCCAATCCTTTTGCACCCCGACCCACGGCTCAAGAAAACCGCAGCCCCTGTCGCTGACCTCAGCGACGAGTTGCGCGTGTTGGGCGATGACATGCTGGCCACCATGTATGACGCGCCGGGCATCGGCCTTGCCGCGCCGCAGGTCGGTGTGCTGAGCCGCGTGATTGTGCTGGATTGTGTCAAGGAAGAGCGCGAGGCACCGCGCCCGCTCTTGATGTTCAACCCCGAGATCGTGGCCGCATCGGAGGAGCTGAACACCTATGAGGAAGGCTGCCTGAGCATCCCCGAGCAATTCGCCGATGTGACCCGCCCGGCGGAAGTTGAAGTCCGCTGGCTGGACCGGGATGGGAACGAGCAGCAGGAGGCCTTTGATGGGCTTTGGGCGACCTGTGTTCAGCATGAGATCGACCACCTCGATGGGAAGCTCTTTATCGACTACCTCAAACCGCTGAAACGTCAGATGATCACCCGCAAAATGGTGAAGCTGAAACGCGAGTTGGCCCGAGGATGAGCGTTCTGGAGATCGTCCGTTGGCCCGATCCGCGTCTGGCTGAGATCTGTGCGCCGATTGAAGAGATCACGCCAAAGATTAAGCAGCTTGCTGCTGAGATGCTGGAAACCATGTATGCCGCGCCGGGCCGAGGTCTCGCCGGGCCGCAGGTCGGGGCGATGTTGCGGATTTTCGTGATGGACGCGAGCTGGAAAGAGGGTAAGTCCGACCCGCTGGTCTGTATCAACCCGATGTTTCAGGAGATCGGCGAAGAGCGCGTCACCAATACCGAAGGCTGCCTCAGCATCCCCGGTATCAGCACCGACATTTCGCGCCCGTCGCAGGTGCAGATGGTCTGGACCGGGGTAAACGGCGGCCGTTATGTGCAAAGCCTTGAGGGTGCCGCCGCGCTGATCGCGCAGCATGAGATGGATCACCTTGATGGCGTGGTGACCTTCGATCATCTGGACGCGGACACCCGCGCCGCCAAGATTGCGGAGTTTAACGCCCAATGACCCTACGCCGCTATGTCCCTTGGCCCGACAAACGCTTGCGCAGCCCCGCAGCACCCATTGAGGCGGTGACGGACGAAATCCGCACCCTTTGGGATGACATGATCGAAACGATGGACGCGATGCCCGGCGTCGGCCTTGCCGCGCCGCAGATTGGCGTGATGTTGCAGGTCGCCGTGGTTGATGCTTCCAAGGCGCGCAACAAGCGCATCCGGCTGGCGAACCCGGTCATCGTCGACGCCTCTGCCGTGCTGCACCCTTACGAAGAAGCCAGCCCCAACCTGCCCGGATTTAGTGCTGTGATCCGTCGCCCACGTGGGGTGAAGGTGCGGTTCCTTGATGAGACGGGCGCGGAGGTCGAGCGTGATTTTGTTGGGCTTGAAGCCGTGAGCGTGCAGCACCAGATCGACCATCTGGCGGGCAAGATGTATTTCGACAACCTCAGCAAAACAAAGCGCGACATGCTGTTGCGCAAGGCCCGCAAGGCAAACGGCTGACCGCCCGCAGGGGCCGGACCGTCAGGAGGAACGCGATGCGACTGATCTTTATGGGTACGCCGGAGTTCTCGGTGCCGGTTCTGGATGCGCTGGTGCAGGCCGGGCACGACATTAGCGCCGTCTATTGCCAGCCACCACGTCCGGCAGGGCGCGGCAAGAAACCCCGCCCCAGCCCGGTCCAGCAGCGGGCGGAGGCTCTGGGCCTGTTGGTGCGGCATCCAATTTCGCTCAAACATCCAGACACCCAAGAAGAATTCGCCGAGCTTGAGGCCGAGGCGGCAGTGGTGGTCGCTTATGGGCTGATCCTGCCGCAAGCGATTTTGGATGCGCCGAAACATGGCTGTTTGAACATTCATGCCAGCCTTTTGCCACGCTGGCGGGGGGCCGCGCCGATCCATCGGTCGATCATGGCGGGGGATGAGAAGACCGGCGTATGCATCATGCAGATGGAAGCGGGGCTCGACACCGGGCCGGTGCTGCTTTGCGAAGAGACAGAGATCGGCGCGGCGGAGACCACAGCCGAACTGCACGATCGGCTCAGCGGCATGGGGGCGCTGGCGATCAACAAGGCGCTGGCGCAGTTGGCGGACCTTACCCCAAAGCCGCAGCCGGAGGAGGGCGTGACCTATGCCGCCAAGATCGACAAGGCTGAAGCGCGGATCGACTGGACCCGTCCAGCGGTCGAAGTTGATCGACTGATCCGGGGCCTGTCGCCCTTTCCCGGCGCGTGGTTTGAGATCGACGGCCAACGGGTGAAGGTGCTGGGTTCGGTGCTGGATGAGGGAGAGGGCGCGCCGGGTGAAGTGCTGTCAGAAGATTTGCGGGTGGCCTGTGGCGCTGGAGCGGTGCGGCTGACACATTTGCAGAAAGCGGGTAAGGGCGCGCAGAAGGCGGATGTGTTTCAGCGCGGTGCGCAGATCCCGGTTGGGGCGCGTTTGGGAGAGGCTTAGGCCGGAGTCTTTATCGCATCCTCAAGGGGACGCGTTGCCTTCGGCGGAAGTATTTTGAGCCTAAAAGAGAGGGTCTAGCTTTTGGGCGGGGTGCTTTTATACACCGGAAGGTGCCATCCAAAATAGAGTGAGCCGGCGCGGAGGACCCATGTGGTGATGGCGCAGGCGAGGAGCGGGTAGAGCGTCCCATCGGTATGAGGCGCGAGCAGCACGGCCATAGCGGCACCCGAAAGGGCGGCGGAGGCGTAGAGTTCGCCTTGGGTCAAAACCAGCGGCAGTTGGCCAACGACCACATCGCGCATCAGGCCACCCATGCAGCCGGTGATCATGCCCATGACGATGATGATCGCTGCGGATTGGTCTTGGGACATGGCAACGCCCACCCCCGCGGCCACGGCGACGGCAAGCGCGAAACTATCAAGCCAGATCAATGCACGATAACGGCTTTCAAGTAGGTGGGCGGTGAAAAAGACCACCAGCGCGGCGAGGATGGCGACGCCGAGCATGCTGGGGGTTTCGATCCAGAAAATCGTGTTGCGGTTGAGCAGGAGGTCGCGGATCGTGCCACCGCCCACGGCAGTGAGGGAGGCGATAAAGGCAAAGCCCACGATATCAA
The DNA here is from genome assembly GCF_013346665.1 of Sulfitobacter maritimus. Taxonomy (GTDB): domain Bacteria; phylum Pseudomonadota; class Alphaproteobacteria; order Rhodobacterales; family Rhodobacteraceae; genus Sulfitobacter; species Sulfitobacter maritimus. The sequence continues at coordinate 122,815 of NZ_JABVBB010000038.1, read as the reverse complement.
GTTGCGCCCGGCTCGCGACCAATGCGCCGGTGATGGCAAAGACCAAGACGGCGGCATAGTCGAGCAGGGCCAGCAGCGTCACTTGCGCGCGCCCGGTTTGAAAGGCGCCATGCCCGCGCGGGCCAGCTCATCCGCACGCTCGTTCTCGGGGTGGCCGGCATGGCCCTTGACCCATTTCCAGGTCACATTGTGCCGCGCATTGGCCGCGTCGAGCCGCTGCCAAAGCTCGGCGTTTTTAACAGGCTTTTTTGCCGCATTCTTCCAGCCGTTTTTCTTCCAGCCGTAAATCCAGCCGGTGATGCCGTTCTTGACGTAGTTGCTGTCGGTCACCAGCGTGATCTCGGTCGGGCGGCTGAGCGATTCCAGCGCCGAGATCGCGGCCATCAGTTCCATGCGGTTGTTGGTGGTCTGCGCCTCGCCGCCCTTTAGCTCACGCTCTTTGACGACCTTGTCGCCCTCCATGGCGCGCATCAACACCCCCCAGCCGCCGGGGCCGGGATTGCCGGAGCAGGCTCCGTCTGTGTAGGCATAAAGGTCTGGCATGTCGGCTCCCGTCGCGGTTTCGATGCGGTTTAGGCGCGGCGGGCGCGCGGGTCAATCAGGCGGGCTGGCGCAGGACGCGAGGTACTTTGAATTCAACGTTTTCCTGCGCGGTCTCAATCAGTTCACTGGTCACGTCATAGCGGGTTTTGAAGGCGTCGATCACCTCGTTAATCAACACTTCGGGGGCCGAGGCACCTGCGGTGATGCCGATGCTGCTGATGCCTTCGAGTGCGCGCCAGTCGATGTCGTCAGCCCGCTGCACCAGTTGCGCATAGGCGCAGCCTGCACGGGCGCCGACCTCGACCAGACGTTTGGAGTTTGACGAATTCGGCGCGCCCACCACCAGCATGGCATCGCATTTGGGCGCCATCGCTTTGACCGCTTCTTGGCGGTTGGTGGTGGCGTAGCAGATGTCTTCCTTGTGGGGGCCGATGATGGCGGGAAAGCGGGCTTGCAGCGCGGCCACGATATCCGCGGTGTCATCGACGCTCAGCGTGGTCTGGGTGACATAGGCGAGGCGTGTCTCGTCGCGTACGTTAACCGTTGCGACATCTTCCGGAGTTTCGACCAGAAGGACATCGCCTTCGGGCAACTGCCCCATGGTGCCGATCGTCTCGGGGTGACCCGCATGGCCGATCATGATGATTTGCAGGCCGGCATCGGCGTGGCGCTGCGCTTCGATATGCACTTTGCTAACCAAGGGGCAGGTGGCATCGACATAAATCATATTGCGTGCCTGCGCCGCGCTAGGCACCGATTTCGGCACGCCATGGGCCGAGAAAATTACCGGACGGTCATCGGGACATTCGGTCAGTTCTTCGACAAAGATCGCACCCTTGTCGCGCAGCCCGTCCACGACGAACTTGTTGTGAACGATCTCATGGCGCACATAGACCGGCGCCCCCCATTTTTCGAGCGCCATCTCAACGATCTTGATCGCCCGGTCCACGCCTGCGCAGAAACCGCGCGGGGCAGCGAGGTAAAGGGTTAGCGGCGGCTTGGTCATGGCAGGTCTCCGGGTGGCTTGGCGCAGAGGTAAGGGCTTGAGGGCTGTTCGTCTACCCGTCTGACGGGGCGCCAGCGCCTTTCTGCGGTGCGCTATGCACAAGCGCTGCCGCTTGGGCGCGGTTGCGGATGCCCAGCTTGCGGTAACCTGATTTCGCATAATCAGAAACCGTATGCACCGACAGGCCGCACAGATCAGCGGTTTCCTGTCGGCTGTAGCCATGGGCGAGCAAGTTCACCACCTCCGCTTCGCGGGGGCTGAGGCTGTCAAAGGCAGCAGGGCGAACCGGCAGAGGCAGCGGGAAGGTGTTGGTGAGGTCTTCGATCCGCCGGTGCATCAGCAGGCAGAACAGACGCAATTCCTCGGCCATGTCATGAAAGCTCTGCTCAAAGGTCTCCGCATCCATGTCATTGCCGATAATAAATCCGCCAAAACGCTCTGACCCTTGCAGGCGCATCGGCACGGCAAAGGCGGCATTCAACCCATGGTGGGCGGCATGCGTGATGAATTTATGTTCTGCTTCTGTCACCTCAGGGTAGTGATGAACGAAGGCATTGCCGATCGTCAGGACCTCATAGCGGTTGCACAGATGGTGCAAAAACGGGTCCTGTTCCGGTGGCAATTGGCTGTAGAGATCGGGAATCGTGCAGCGCAACTGGGGCGCGCTAAAATTCGCATCGACGCTGATATGAACAGCATGGGCAAAGCCCAAATCTCGCAAGGTGGCAACCAATCCCTGCCAGAGTCTGTCGATATCCTCTATCTGCTCAAGCTTTACAGCGGCGTCGACCAGCATTGGGGCTCCTTTGGCCCCCCTTTATCGGGGGGTCGCCTGCCATTAGGCAGATATGCTATATTCAAATCAAGGGGAACGCATGGGAACATGTGCTGTATTGTATCTTCCCTGGGGTATTTGAATCATTTCACAGGTCAGGGACGCCTAGCGTCGCTGACCTGTTATTTGCAGGTCAGTCGGCGGATTGTTGTTCGGGTCGCGGCCCCGGCGAAGCGATTTTAGATCTTTGAACGAAAGCGATCGTGCGCTGTAAAATCAGCTGGCGGCGGGTTCCATTGGTTCGCGTGGCGGGCGGCCAATGACATCGCGCAGGTCGTCTAGATCGATGAAGTTGTCCGCTTGGCGGCGCAGATCATCCGAGATCATGGGGGGTTGGCTGCGGATGGTCGACACAACCGACACGCGCACACCCTGGCGTTGCAGGCTTTCGACTAAGGGGCGGAAGTCCCCATCGCCGGAAAAGATGACGATATGATCAACGCGGGGGGCCAGTTCCATGGCGTCCACGGCCAGTTCGATGTCCATGTCGCCCTTCACCTTTCGGCGGCCCATGCTGTCGGTGTATTCTTTGGCTGGTTTGGTGACCATGCTAAAGCCGTTGTAGTTCAGCCAGTCGACGAGCGGGCGAATCGGGGAATATTCGTCGTTTTCAAGAAGTGCGGTGTAATAAAACGCCCTTAAGAGCTTTCCACGTCGCATAAACTCTTGTCGCAGTAGTTTATAATCAATGTCAAAACCTAACGATTTTGCCGCGGCGTAGAGGTTGGAGCCATCAATAAACAGCGCCAGACGCTCATCTTTGTAGAACATTCAATTATCCTTTCGGCTCACGTCGCCGCACTTCCCAATATTATCACTGCTTGCCACTGTTTGACACAAGTCAGATAACCACAGCTAAACGCAGGCGTTTTTCCTAACTAAGGTTTTCACGACATGTCGCAAGGGTTAACAAGCGGAGAACTCGGCAATAATACGCACATTCCTGTGCGCAGCATGCTTATAGCGCTTGGCGGAAACCTTACATCTTCCGTAGGGACGCCTCGGGAAACACTAACGGCCGCGTTGAAATTTATGCAAACATCTGGCGCAGTGATTCGCGCCATAAGCCCATTCTACCACACTCCGGCCTTTCCCGCAGGTGCTGGTCCGGATTATGTGAATGGCGCCGTGCGGATTGAGGCGCCTTGGACCCCGGCGCAGGCCTTGGCCGTGTTACACCGTATCGAGGCTAAGTTTGGCCGCGAGCGGACCCAGCGTTGGGGGCAGCGCACGCTGGATCTGGATTTGCTGGCGGTTGATGGTATCGTGATGCCAGACCGTAACACACACAAGATATGGCGTGATCTGCCGCTTGAGGCACAGATTGGCCGGACGCCGGATCAACTTATCTTGCCGCATCCCCGGCTTCAGGACCGCGCCTTTGTCTTGGTGCCGCTCGCAGACGTCGCGCCCGATTGGGTGCATCCGCTGCTGAAAATGCCGGTGCGCGCGATGCTCGACGCCCTGCCGGAGCGCGATAGGGCTGCTGTGCGCCGCATGTAATAGTGACTTGTAAATCTGCCAGAAGAGGCCTAAATAACGCACTTCTGGCAGCAAATGAGATATTGGAGGCTTCATGGCCCGCGTCACCGTCGAAGATTGTGTGGATAAGGTTCCGAACCGTTTCGAACTCGTTATGCTGGCCGCGCACCGCGCCCGCGAGATTTCTGCCGGATCGCCGCTCACCGTTGACCGCGACAACGACAAGAACCCTGTCGTGTCCCTGCGCGAAATTGCTGAAGAAACGCAGTCCGCCGACGATCTGCGCGAGCGTCTGATCGAGAGCAACCAGAGCCAGATCGAGGTTGATGAGCCTGAAGACGACGCCATGGCGCTTCTGATGGGTGCCGAGCAGGACAAGCCAGAAGAAGACAGCATGTCCGAAGAAATGTTGCTGCGCCAGTTGATGGCCGCGCAAGGGCAGGGTTAACCCCCGCGCCCCAGCCGGGGCCGAGAGGCAGATGGCATGAACAGCGCCGACATCACTGCCGACGACTTGATCGCCCTCGTTCAGGGCTACAATCCCCGAACCAATGAAGCATTGATCCGCGCGGCGTTTGACTACGGCGCGCAGATGCACGATGGCCAGTTCCGCCATTCTGGCGAGGCCTATTTTACCCATCCTGTTGCCGTTGCCGCGATCCTGACCGAGCAACAGTTGGATGACGCAACGATCATCACCGCTCTGCTGCACGACACGATTGAAGACACCAAGGCGTCTTATGCCGAGGTGCAGAGCCTCTTTGGCGGTGAAGTGGCCGAGCTGGTCGATGGTGTCACCAAGCTGACCAATCTTCAGCTCAACTCGACCGAGACCAAACAGGCGGAGAACTTCCGCAAGCTGTTTATGGCGATGTCCAAGGACCTGCGGGTGATCTTGGTCAAACTCGCAGACCGTCTGCATAATATGCGCACGATCAAGTCGATGCGCCCGGATAAGCAGATTAAAAAAGCCCGCGAGACGATGGATATTTACGCGCCGCTGGCGGGCCGTATGGGTATGCAGTGGATGCGCGAAGAGCTTGAAGACCTCGCCTTTCGCGTGCTCAACCCTGATGCCCGCGCGTCGATCATCCGCCGTTTCATCACCTTGCAACGCGATACCGGCGACGTGATCCAGCGGATCACCGGCGATATGCGGGTCGAGTTGGAGAAGGCCGGGATTGAAGCCGAGGTCTTTGGCCGCGCCAAAAAGCCCTATTCGATTTGGCGCAAGATGGAGGAAAAGGAGCAGAGCTTTTCGCGCCTGTCCGACATCTACGGCTTTCGCGTGATCACGGCGTCTGAGGAGGATTGCTACCGCACCCTTGGCACGATCCACCGTCGCTGGCGGGCCGTGCCGGGGCGGTTCAAGGATTACATCAGCCAGCCCAAGACCAACGGCTACCGCTCAATCCACACCACCGTGTCGGGCCGTGATGGCAAGCGGGTTGAGGTGCAAATTCGCACGCGGCAGATGAATGACGTGGCCGAGACCGGCGTTGCCGCGCATTGGTCTTATCGCGATGGTGTGCGCAGCCGGAACCCCTTTGCTGTCGATCCCGCGAAGTGGATCAGCCAGCTTACCGAACAATTCGACGCAGAGACCGACCATCAGGATTTCCTCGAAGCCGTAAAGCTTGAGATGTACGCCGACCAAGTGTTCTGCTTCACGCCCAAGGGCGATGTGGTGAAACTGCCGCGCGGGGCGACGCCGATTGATTTCGCCTATGCGATCCACACGCGGATCGGCAATGCCTGCGTCGGGGCCAAGATCGACGGGATGCGCGTGCCGCTTTGGACCCGGATCAAGAACGGCCAGTCGATTGAGATCACCACCGCGCAGGGCCAGACCCCGCAGGCGACATGGCTCGACATTGCCACCACCGGCAAGGCCAAATCCGCGATCCGACGCTCGCTGCGCGAAGTCGATCGGGAGCGTTTCGTCAAACTGGGCCGTGAGTTGGCGCGTTCTGCCTTTAGCCAGGTCGGCAAGACGGCGACAGACAAGGTGCTGCGCACAGTGGCCAAAAACATGCGGCTGAATGGTCCGGACGAAGTCTTGGCGCGGTTGGGCAGTTCTGAACTGACCGGGCGTGAAGTGGTCGAATCTGTTTATCCTGACCTTGCCCCGCAGAAAGGCGATCAGATTGATGTGCGCCGCGCGGTGGTGGGGCTGGAGCCGGGCCAGAGCTTTGACCGCGCCCCCTGCTGCACGCCGCTGCCCGGTGAGCGGATCGTTGGCATCACCTTTCGCGGCAAAGGGGTGACCGTTCACGCCATCGACTGTGACCGCCTGTCGGAATACGAAGACCAGCCGGACCGTTGGCTTGACCTGCGCTGGCATGATGGCAGCCATCCGGCGGTCTATACCAGCGGGCTCGACATCACGATTGGCAATGGGGCAGGGGTGTTGGGCCGGGTTTGCACCTTGATTGGGGAGGCCTCGGCCAATATCTCCAATCTTGAGTTCGTAGAACGCAAACCTGACTTTTACCGTTTGCTGATCTATGTGGACCTGCGGGACGTGACGCATCTACATTCGCTGATGTCCACCCTTGAAGCCGAGAGCGAAGTTGCCGATGTCAGTAGACACCGTAACATGAGCGCGGGGAAGAGTGCTGAAGAACCCGCCTGATCCGGGCAAACGTAACGCCGAGACTGGACGAAAGATTTGATTTTCAAACGCCGCGACCCGAAACCGACCCTGCGCGCGCTGGCCGAGTTTCTGTGGCCGCGCGGTGGTTGGACGCGTGCGTTTCACTATGTCAAACATCGGATGCGCCGCCTGCCGGACAGTCCTGAACGCATTGCGCGGGGGATTTGGGCAGGGGTGTTCACCACCTTCACCCCTTTTTACGGGATGCATTTCGTCGTCGCGGCCCTGATCTCACGGCTGATGCGCGGCAACATGCTGGCGGCGCTGATGGCGACCTTCTTTGGCAACCCGTTGACCTACGTGCCGATTGGCATCGCGGCTTTGCAAACTGGTCACTGGCTTCTGGGTGCGCCTGTCTCTGCGACCGAACACCGCTCTTTTGGGGGCAAATTTCTCGACGCCGGGCGGGACTTGCAGGAAAACTTCGTGGCGATTTTTACTGATGCCACGATGGATTGGAGCGGTTTGACCGTTTTCTTCCACCAGGTGTTCTACCCCTATCTGATCGGGGGCGTGCTGCCGGGGATGATCTGCGCCTCTATTGCCTATTACGTATCGGTCCCGGTGCTGCGCGCCTATCAAAAGCGGCGGCGTGGGATGATTAAGGCTAAGTTTGAGGCACTTAAGCATAAGGCCGCGCAAAAGGCCGACGCTAAGCGCCACGCGGATTAGTCCGGCCCTCAGGCGCAACGCTGCCCGAAAGCGGCCCTTGTCGCCCGATGCCGACAAATTTTTGAAAATTCGCGATCTGCCTATGGGGTTGCCCAAAATTCCGACCTATGGTCGGCTCAAGAAATGCGAAAGGGACGACCATGGCTGACCAACCAAAGCTGAGATTGGGCGTGAACATCGACCATGTGGCAACCGTGCGCAACGCGCGGGGTGGGGCCTATCCGGACCCGCTGCGCGCTGCCAAGATTGCCGAGAAAGCCGGCGCTGATGGGATTACCGCCCATCTACGCGAAGACCGGCGCCATATCTCGGACGCTGACATTGAAGGGCTGATGGATGTGCTTTCGGTGCCGCTGAACTTCGAGATGGCGGCCACCGATGAGATGCAGCAGATCGCCTTGCGTCATAAGCCCCACGCCGTGTGCATCGTCCCCGAAAAGCGCGAGGAACGCACCACCGAAGGGGGGCTGGAGGTTGCGCGGGAAGAGAACAAACTCGCCCATTTCATCGCCCCTCTGCGCGAAGCGGGCAGCCGCGTGTCGATCTTTATCGCCGCCGAGCGCGCGCAGATCGAAGCCGCAAACCGGATCGGGGCCGAGGTGATTGAACTGCACACCGGCGCCTATTGCGATGCCTATGCCGAGGGCCGTTGGGAGGAAGCGGATGCCGAACTGTCCAAACTGCGCGATATGTCGGTTTTCGCCGCCTCGCTGGGGCTAGAGGTTCATGCGGGCCACGGACTGACCTATGACACCGTCACCCCCGTCGCGGCATTCCCAGAGGTGCGCGAGTTGAACATCGGACATTTTCTGATCGGTGAGGCGATCTTCCTCGGGCTGGAACCTGCGATTGCCGAGATGCGCCGTCTGATGGACAAAGCGCGAGAGGGCTGATCGGGGCGCGGCGAAAAACCACTCATTGCTGCGAATGCTATGGACCTATTGCCGCGCTGCCGCGTTGGGACGGCAGACTGGTAACATAGCTAGGAGGCAATAATGAGCGACCATATCGACACATTGAAGAAACTGCACACCCGCCTGATCGACAGCCGCGATGGCTACCGTGAATCCCGCAAACAGGTCTCGGATGAGGCGAGCTTTGTTGGCTTTTTCGACAAGCGCATTGCTGAGCGTGAGAAATTCCACACCGAGCTGCACCGCCAGTTGGGCGTTGAAGGCGTCGACGTGTCCGAAGAAGGCTCCGCTGCCGCAACCGCACACCGTGGTTGGCTCAAGCTGCGCGATGCCGTGACCGGTGACGACGAAGCGGTCTATGACGAGATCATCAACGGTGAATCCGCTTTGATCGAAAACTATGATGACGCGATCAAAGCTACTGCTGGTCGTCCGGGCTACGAGTTCCTGACCCAGCAACGTGCCGATGTGCAGCGTGCGATTGATGAGGCAAAGGCCGAGAAGGCCCGCCACGCTGCCGCATAAAGCGAACCGAATTTGACTACAGTGAACGCCGCTCCTTTCGGGGCGGCGTTTTGCGTTCCCACGCACAGATCCCGCGCCGCATTCGGCTTTTCCTTGAGCGCAGGCCATGGTCTATTGGCCGGAACCCCGCAGAAGAGATTGGCACGCAATGATCCTTGGCATCGGCACCGACTTGGCAAATATCGACCGTATCCAAGGCACGCTAGACCGTTTCGGTGACCGTTTTCGCAACCGCGTGTTCACCGAAGTCGAACAGCGCAAGGCTGAGCGTCGCCGCGATGTCGCTGGCACCTATGCCAAACGCTGGGCCGCGAAAGAGGCCTGTTCCAAAGCGCTCGGCACCGGGCTGCGCATGGGGATCGCATGGCGCGACATGGCTGTCAGCAACCTGCGCACCGGGCAGCCGGTGATGGAGGTAACAGGCTGGGCCGCTGAGCGTTTGGCCGAGATGACGCCGCCGGGCCATGAGGCCATCATCCATGTCACCCTGACCGACGATCACCCTTGGGCGCAGGCATTCGTGGTGATTGAGGCGCGGCCCCGGTCCTGAACGCCGCGTTATCGGCCAATTCCCGGCCCCCGGTGGCTGAGGCTTGCCGCTTCTCTTGACTTGCCCGACAGCGCCAAGCATGTAACGCCAAACCGATATGTCAGGAGCGCCGCATGGCCGCCAAGGAAAAAACCGGCAACGCCTTTGTCGAAACCATCAAGACCATCTTCTGGGCGCTGCTGATCGCCGGTGTCTTTCGGACGCTCTTTTTCCAGCCCTTTTGGATTCCGTCCGGCTCGATGAAAGAGACCCTGCTGATTGGTGATTTCCTCTTTGTGAACAAGATGGCCTATGGCTACTCCTATGCTTCCTGCCCCAGCCTGATGCTGCCCGGCATGGGGATTGAGATCGACGCCAAGGATGTTTGCGGGGTCTTTGATGGGGACAACGAGCGGCTCTTTGGATCGGAACCTGAGCGCGGCGATGTGGTCGTTTTCCGTCACCCGGTGTCGGGGCGCGACTATATTAAACGTCTGATTGGCCTGCCCGGCGATAAGGTGCAGATCCGCAATGGCGTGATCAGCCTGAATGGCACCCCGGTTAAGCATGAAGACGATGGCGTGTTTGAAGAGGTTATGGCCCCGCAGGGTCCACAACGCCTGCGCCCGCGCTGCGAAAATGGTCCCGTGGGCCAAGGCGGCGTGTGCAAAAAGAGCCGCCAGATCGAAACCCTGCCCAATGGCGTCTCTTATCCGGTGCTGAACATCGGCGACCAGCAGTCGGACAACACCGGTGTCTATACCGTGCCCGAGGGGCATTACTTCTTCATGGGCGACAACCGCGACAACTCTGCCGACAGCCGTCTGGCGCAGCGGGCGGGGGGCGTGGGCTTCGTGCCGTTTGAGAACCTCATTGGCCGTGCGGACCGGATCATGTTCAGCTCTGCGGGCCGCTCGATGCTGTTCTTCTGGACATGGCGCGGCGACCGTTTCTTTGAAGCGGTCAGATGAAGCTGAGCGGGGATCTTAAAGCCTTCGAGGCGCGGATCGGTCACAGCTTTGGCAAGCCGGAACTGCTGGGCCGAGCGGTGACCCACGCGTCGATGTCCTCGGCCAACCGGGACGACAACCAGCGGTTGGAGTTTCTGGGCGACCGGGTCTTGGGCCTTGTCATGGCCGAAGCGTTGCTGGCGCTGGATCCCGGTGCCACCGAGGGCCAGTTGGCCCCGCGTTTCAACGCATTGGTGCGCAAAGAAACCTGCGCCGATGTGGCGCGTGAAATTGATCTGGGCAAGGTGCTTAAGCTGGGTCGCTCTGAGATGATTTCGGGCGGGCGGCGCAAGCAGGCGCTTTTGGGCGATGCAATTGAAGCGGTGATCGCAGCGGTCTATCTTGATGCCGGCTTTGACGCGGCCAAGGATTTGGTGCTGCGGCTTTGGGGTGATCGCCTCAAGACCGTCAAGGAAGACGCCCGCGACGCCAAGACCGCCTTGCAGGAATGGGCGCAAGCGCGCGGGTTCAATCCGCCGCGCTATGTCCAGACCGGGCGCAGCGGGCCAGACCACGCGCCGGTCTTTACCATTACAGCGCGGCTCGACAATGGTGCCGAAGCCGCTGCCACCGCGCCTTCGAAACGCGCCGCTGAACAGGCCGCCGCCACCACGCTGCTGCGGCAATTGGAGAGTAACTCATGACCACCCGCGCCGGATTCGTCGCCCTGATCGGAGAGCCCAACGCGGGCAAATCCACGCTGCTGAACCGCATGGTGGGAGCCAAGGTCTCGATCGTGACCCATAAGGTTCAGACCACCCGCGCCCGCATCCGCGGCGTCGCGATGGAGGGTGACTCGCAACTTGTCTTCGTCGATACGCCCGGACTGTTCCAGCCGCGCCGCCGTTTGGACCGCGCGATGGTTGCCGCCGCTTGGGGCGGGGCTGCGGATGCGGATGTGATCGTCCTGCTGATCGAAGCGCATCGCGGCATGACCGAGGGCGTGGAACGCATCCTCGAAGAGCTTGGCAACATCGCCAAGGGACGTCGTGTGGCGCTGGCGATCAACAAGATTGACCGCGTCGAGGCGCCGGTCCTGCTGGGCCTCACTGAGAAGATGAACGCGGCTTTCGACTTTACCGAGACCTTTATGATCTCTGCCGAGCGCGGCCATGGCGTCGACACGCTGCGCGAATGGCTGGCGGGCGAGGTGCCGGAAGGGCCGTGGCTCTACCCCGAAGACCAGATCGCTGACCTGCCAATGCGCAATATCGCGGCCGAGATCACCCGCGAAAAGCTGACCCTGCGTCTGCATCAGGAATTGCCTTATCAGCTCACGGTCGAGACCGAGAATTGGGAAGAGCGCAAAGACGGCTCCGCCCGGATCGACCAGTTGGTCTATGTCGTGCGCGACGGTCACAAGGGCATTGTGCTGGGCAACAAGGGTGAGACGATCAAGGCCGTGGGCAAGGCCGCGCGGGAGGAGCTTGAAGAGTTCCTTGGCCGCAAGGTGCATCTGTTCTTGCAGGTCAAGGTCCGCGCCAACTGGCTGGAAGAGGCCGAGCGTTATTCCGAGATGGGCTTGGATTTCAAAGATGGCAACGACTAAGAACCGAACATGCCCCGTCTGACCGCGCGCTTCTGGGTGGATGCCTATCTGACCCGGCTGCGGTTGCAGGATATCCCCGCTTTCGTGGTAGCCCATGGCGATGACACCGGTGGCGCGGTGCTGGTGAAACTGGCCACGCTGGATGGCAACGCGGTGCTGTTCCAGCGCTCCTTTGATCTGATGACCGGAGATCGGAAGTGGATTGAACTGGCCTCCGGCGCGGAGCCTGAAGTCGATGCCACCGTCACCCGCCAGCGCAGTTTTGATCCGGACCTTTGGGTGATTGAGGTGGAGGACCGTCAGGGTCGCCACCTGTTGGACGAGCCGGGGTTCAGTTGATGGAGTGGCGCGATCAAGGCATCTTGCTCAGCGCGCGGCGACATGGCGAAACCTCTGCGATTATCGAAGTCTTCACCCCCGAACAGGGCCGCCATGCGGGCGTTGTGCGTGGCGGCACCAGCCGCAAGATCGCGCCCAGCCTCCAGCCCGGCGCCCAGCTTGATTTGGCGTGGCGGGCGCGGTTGGAGGACCATATTGGCGCCTTTACCGTGGAACCGCTGCGCAGCCGTGCCGCTGTAGCAATGCAAGACCGACTGGCGCTGGCGGGGTTGAACGCAGTAACGGCGCTGCTGTCCTTTTGCCTGCCCGAACGCGAGCCGCACCCCGCGCTTTACCAACGCACTGAAGCGCTCTTGGACATGCTGGGGCAGGGCGAGATCTGGCCGCTGGCCTATCTCAAATGGGAACTGCGGCTGCTCGAAGAAATGGGCTATGCGCTCGACCTCGACACCTGCGCGGTCACCGGGGCGCATGAAGGGCTGATCTATGTCTCGCCCAAATCCGGCAGGGCAGTCTCAGCCAAGGGCGCAGGCGATTGGGCCGACCGTCTGCTGCCGCTGCCCCCGGTGCTGCGCGGCGGGGCGGGGAGTGACGCTGAAGTGGCGCAGGGGTTGACCACCACCGGCCACTTCCTCTCCGCCCATCTGGCGCGGGATCTGGGCGGTAAACCGCTGCCAGAAGCCCGCGCGCGCTTTATCGATGCCTTTAGTCGGCGGCTCTGAACACCAGCGTCGCAGCGTTACCGTTTGATAGCGTCAACATGCCATCGTCGACCGTGGCGGTCGTGGCTTGATCCAGTGCGTTCAGGAATTCGGTTTCCACCGCCAAATCCGGGCATGCCATGCGGGTGGCGGCGATCGGGCCTGTCTCAAACGCCGGGAATTCGGCTGTCATTGGTCCGCTGTAGTTGTTGCAGGGCGCTTTGCCAGCGATCTGACCTGCCTCGGGGAACATCAGCGTGGCACGGGCAGTGACCGGATTGCCATTCAGCGTCGTAAGCTGCCAAGTCGTGCTGCCATCGCCATAGACGTCAGGCGTGCTGTCGCTTTGGCATTGGGGCAGAACGACAAGGCTGGCGAGGATCAGAAACATGCGCATTGGGCATCCTTTCAGGTGAACTGCCGCCTATGTCCCTGACAGCGGCGGCAGGTTCAACCCCCGCTGCGCTTAGCCAAGCAAACGCCGCGCGATGACCTGCGCTTGGATCTCCGCTGCGCCCTCAAAGATGTTGAGAATTCGGGCATCGCAAAGCACCCGGCTGATCTTATACTCCAGCGCAAAGCCGTTGCCGCCGTGGATTTGTAGGCCATTATCCGCCGCCGCCCAAGCGACCCGCGCACCGAGCAGTTTCGCCATGCCCGCTTCTACGTCGCAGCGGCGTCCGGCGTCTTTCTCAAAGGCGCTGTAGTAGGTCAGCTGCCGCGCTACCATCAGTTCCACCGCCATCATCGCCAGCTTGCCCGACACGCGGGGGAAGTTGATGAGCGCTTTGCCGAATTGCTTGCGGTCTTGTGCGTATTGCATCGAGATATCCAGCGCCGATTGCGCCACGCCGATGGCGCGGGCGGCGGTCTGGATGCGGGCGGACTCGAATGTCTCCATCAACTGTTTAAAGCCGCGCCCCTCTTCGCCGCCCAGAAGGTTCTCACCTTTCACCTCGAAGCCATCGAAACCAAGCTCATATTCCTTCATGCCGCGATAGCCCAGAACCTCGATCTCCCCGCCGGTCATGCCGGGGGTGGGGAAGGGGGTGGCGTTGTCGCCGGGGGTCTTTTCGGCCAGAAACATCGACAGGCCCCGGTGGTCGGTGGTCTCAGGGTCGGTGCGCGCCAGCAGGGTCATCACATGGGTGCGGGCGGCATGGGTGATCCATGTCTTGTTGCCAGTCACCTTGTAATCGTCCCCGTCCTTCACCGCGCGTGTGCGCAGGCTGCCAAGGTCAGAGCCAGTGTTCGGCTCGGTAAAGACCGCCGTGGGCAAGGTTTCGGCGCTGGCGATGCGGGGGAGCCATTTCTCTTTCTGGGCGTCGGTGCCGCCACAGAGGATCAGTTCCGCCGCGATCTCAGACCGGGTGCCGAGCGAGCCGACCCCGATATAGCCGCGCGACAGTTCCTCGCTGACCACGCACATTGAGGCTTTGGTCAGGCCCAGCCCGCCGTATTCCTCGGGGATGGTCAGGCCGAAGACACCCATTTCGGCCAGTTCCTCGATCACCTCCATCGGGATCAATTCATCCTTAAGGTGCCAGTCATGGGCGTAGGGTTCGACCTTCTCCACCGCGTAGCGGCGGAATTGGTCGCGGATCATCTCAAGCTCTTCATCCAGACCACTGACGCCAAAGGTGACGTCGGCATTGCGTTCCTGCATCAGTTCGACCAAACGGCTGCGCGCGGCCTGCGTGTTGCCAGAGCGGGTCAGGGTAGTGATGGCTGGGTTATCCAGCGCAGCGCTATCTTCGGCGCTCAACCCCAAATCTTGCAGGCGCAGCATTTCGCCTTGGTTCATCTGAATGCCGCCGCTGATCTGGCAGAGGTATTCGCCAAAAGCGATCTGGTGCAGCAATTGCTCCACTTCGCCAAAGCGTCCGTCCTCCTGCAAGCGTTCGGCCCAAAGCTGCATCTGGCGCAGCGCCTGCACATAGGTGGCGAGCCAGGCAAGGCCATGCGCTGCTGTTTGGTTAGCCTCAATTAACTTGGCCGATACGCGGTCGCCATCGCTCACCTGAGCGCGCACGGCGGCGATGGCGGTATCGAGCAGCCGGTCTAGCGGCGGAAGGGCTGCGCCGGTCAGCCCCGTCAGATCGTCGAGAATTACGCTTTGCATCATCATGTCCTGACCGTCATGTGCCATGGGCTGTCCTTTCTTGCTTGCAGGCAGACATAGCGCCTTCGCAGTTGCAGCACAACAAAGATACGTTTCGCTGCGGCGTTTTGTTCTATTCTTGCGTGGTGATTTTCGTCGTGCAGCGGCGAAATAGCCTGCTATGTAGCGGCATGGACAGTATTTTCCCCTTTCTCACCCCGTTCGAGTTTTACGCCGCATTGGTCATTGGGCTCTGTGCCGGATTCGTTAAAGGCGTGGTCGGCTTTGCGTTGCCGCTTATCTTAATTTCCGGGCTGACCACCTTTATGGCGCCGGAACTGGCGCTTGCTGGTTTGATCCTGCCCACTGTCTTGGCAAATGCGTTTCAAGCGTTGCGGCAGGGGCCAAAGGCGGCGCTGCGGACCATTCGCTTGTTCTGGATTTTCCTGCTGTTCGGCGCGGTCGCTATGACGATCACAGCGCAGCTGGTGCAATCAGTGCCGCAATCGACCCTGCTCTTGCTGATCGGTGGCCCGGTGGTGTTTTTCACCTTGCTGCAACTGTCGAAATACAAATTCCACCTGCCCCGCCGCTCCGCGCGGGTGGAGGCCGCAGTGGGCAGTTTTGCCGGAGCGATTGGCGGTATGTCGGGTGTCTGGGGGCCGCCAACAGTGGCCTATCTGACCGCGCTCGGCACAGATAAGCACGACCAAATGCGCATACAGGGGGTGATCTACGGGTTGGGTGCTGTGGCGCTGCTCGGCGCGCATGTGGGGTCGGGGGTGCTCAATGCGCAAACATGGCCGTTCTCTGCGCTGCTGCTCGCCCCGGTGATGCTTGGGGTGTGGCTCGGCGGCAAGGTGATGGACCGGGTCGATCCGGTGCTGTTTCGAAAGATGACCTTGGTGGTGCTGCTGGTCGCGGGACTGAACTTGATTCGCCGGGCGGTGTTTTAAAGATCGGGAATCAGGCCTTAGGCACCGGACCTTGATTGCAGGCGCAAGGCGTCTTTGTAGCCACCAGATAGCGTTGAGCCGATTGTGGGGCGCTGCCTCCCTCACCGCTTTTTCAACGCGGTTGCCGACCGTTAAAGCTAGTAAGGCGTTGGGTGGAGCCTAGCGGGATCGAACCGCTGACTCAGAGTAGCCGCGAAGCGGATGCGCGTCAGTCAGCCCCATTAACGGGCGAGCCATATCTGAATTTGCGAAGGAGTGGTGATGGTGGAGCCTAGCGGGATCGAACCGCTGACCTCCTGCATGCCATGCAGGCGCTCTCCCAGCTGAGCTAAGGCCCCATCGTGGATCGTGCGATCCGGGTCGTCATGCGCCGCTGTCTAGGCGCTGGTGGAGGCGGGATCAAGCGGAAAATTGACCCCGCCGCCGATTAATTAATCTTCGTCGTCTGTGGCGACTTCGGCCAGATCGTCGAGCGGGACAGTATCCGTGTCGTCGTCATCGTCGTCCAGCAGATCATCGTCCAGATCAACGTCTACGGCATCATCGTCATCGACGAGCGACTCGTCGTCAACTTTGTCGCCCTTCTTGGCTTTTGCTGTGACCGCATCCTCGGCATCCGCCGCAATCATGCGCGACTTGGCGTTGTCGACCTCGACCTCTTCGCCCGTGTAGGGGCTGATGATCGGATTTTTGTTGAGGTCATAGAAGCGCTTGCCCGTAGTGGGGCACAGGCGCTTGGTTCCCCATTCTTCGTTGGGCATGAAACACCCCTTTATAATATTGCTGTTGCGTGTAGATGATTCCGGCCAAGTGCCATATGAGGGGGGCACTGTCAAAGGCTTTGGCCTCTATCTAGGGACGTTGCCCCGGTAATGAAAGACCATGTGCTGCCCGGCAACCCGCCGATTCCCCTCACTCTGCGCCGTTCAGCGCGTGCGCGGCGCATCTCGTTGCGAATCTCGCAGTTGGACGGACGGGTCACGCTGACCATGCCCAAACGGCTGGCCAAGCGCGAGGCTTTGGACTTTGCCGAAGCTAAGGAAGACTGGATTCGCCAGCATCTTGCCGCCCGCGGCGCGGATGTCGTCGTCGCCCCCGGTGCGGAGATTCCGGTCGGCGGTAAGATGCTGCGTGTTACCGCAGGGCAGGGGCGCGGCGTGCGGATCGGGGAGGCCGAAATCACTGTGCCGGGGGCTGAAGAGAGCATCGGCAAACGTTTGGCCGCGCATCTGCGGGAAGTGGCCCGAGACAGGCTCGCGGGGGCTTGTGATGACTATGCCGAACGGCTGGGCCGCCCCTACCACCGCCTCACCCTGCGCGACACGCGGTCTCGCTGGGGGTCTTGCACCAGCGACGGCGGGCTGATGTTCTCTTGGCGGCTGATCATGACCCCACCGGAGGTGCTCAATTACGTTGCCGCACATGAGGTCGCGCATCTGGCGCAGATGAACCACTCGCCTGCCTTCTGGGCCGAAGTCACGCGGATTTACGGTGATTATCAAGCCCCCCGCCAATGGCTGCGTGACCACGGTGGCGGGCTGCACCGCTATCGGTTTTGAGGCAGGGTTGCGAAACGTGCTTTCAGCAGCGCTTCAGCATATTCATCCTCAGCTGTGCTGTCATGCACCACGCCACCACCAACATTTAGCCGCAGCCGCCCATCGGCATGGCAGGTCGCCGTGCGGATCGCCACGTTGAACTGCATCGCACCAGAGGGCGCAATCCAGCCCACCGCGCCGCAATAGGCATCGCGTGGGGCGAGCTCTAGCGCGCGCAGAATCTGCATGGCGCGGATTTTGGGCGCACCGGTGATCGACCCACAGGGGAAAAGCGCATGAAAGATGTCGGCCAGACGCTTGCCCGGCAAGATCTGCGCCGTGACGCGCGAGGTCATTTGATGCAGCGTCTCATAGGTTTCGATCTCGAAAAGCTCCGGCACTTTAACACTGCCAAGTTCAGCGATCCGGCTGATGTCGTTGCGCAGCAGATCCACGATCATCAGGTTCTCGGCCATGTTCTTTTCCGAGGCAGCGAGTTCGGCACGCAGTTCGGCATCTTCGACAGCATCCAGCCCGCGCCGTGCCGTGCCTTTCATCGGGCGCGCGGTTAGATGTCCGTCGGCCGACAGCGCAAAGAACAACTCAGGCGAGCGCGAGAGTAGCACTGGGCCGCCCAAATCAACAAAGGCGCCATGTTCCACCTTCTGACGCTGGCGCAACCGGGCGTAAAGCGCGGCGGGCGTGCCGGTATGGCGGCCCTCCATCCCAAAGGTCAGATTGGCCTGATAAATGTCACCGGCCGTGATGAAATCCTGCACCTGCGCAAAGGCGGCTTCATATTGGGCGAAATCCCAATCCGGGGTAAGGTCAGACAGGCTTGCATCCCCCGCTGCGTCCTCGAAACGATGCGCTTGAGGGGCATCAAACACCCCGAAATGCAGCAAGGGTAGGCCACGTTCAGCAGGCATTAGATCGCACAGCTTACGAGAGCCGAGGTAGCCCAACTCATAACTCGCATACCCCGCCAGCCAAGCACCACTCGCCTGCGCCGCCTCAAGCGCCGCAAAGGCTGCCGGCACCTCCGCCGGGGTTGCTGCGCTGATGATCCGCTGTGGCGCGCGAAATCCCGTGCCACGCCCCAGCGGGCCAGTGTCAAAAAGAACGCAATGGCCAGCCATAGCGCGACTTAAAAATCCGCAGGCACACGCATATCGCGCAAAGGCCGCACGATATCGATGGCCTCTTGGTAAATCGGATGCGCCTTATATGCGGCGAGCGCCTCGGCATCGGGGAACTCGGCATAGACCACCACATCCACATCGCCTGAAAGCGCGTCGACGCGGGTGTTTTCGCAAATCTCGAAGGTCGTCGAATAAGGGATATCGGCGAGTTTCCAAAGCCCCGCTACGATCGCAGGAATGTCTTTCGGGTCCTTGGCAGAGAAAAAGACCACATGGCGAATGAAGTTTCGTTGGCTCACGGTGCGGCTCCTATAACGATTTGGCCCCCCGATAGAGCGCAGCGCGGCGTAGGGCAACGGCTGTTTCGCCCGTCGCCTAAAACCCCGCGCTTGACCTTGGAGCGGCTTGTGATCACAACCCTCCTATGAACCTAAGCCCCCGCCCCGTTGAGGCCACGCCGCTGGCCCATGACCGCGTTTATCGCGGGTTGCGCTCGCGTATCATGCACGGCGATCTGCCCCCCGGCCACGCGCTTACCCTGCGCGGCGTGGGGCGAGAATACGACGTGTCGATGACCCCCGCCCGCGAAGCGGTGCGGCGTCTGGCAGCCGAAGGCGCGCTGACCATGTCGACCTCAGGCCGCATCTCCACGCCTGAGTTAAGCAACGAACGGATTGAGGAATTGGCGGCGCTGCGGGCTCTGTTAGAAGTCGAATTGGCCTCACGCGCCCTGCCGCGCGCCCATATGGCGCTGATCGAACGGATGCAGACAATCAACACCAATATCGCCGAAGCGGTCGCACATCGCGATGCGGTTAGCTACATCCGCACCAACCTCGAATTTCACCGCACGCTCTACCTGCGCGCTCAGGCACCCGCGATGCTGGCTATGGCTGAAACAGTTTGGCTTCAGATGGGGCCAACGATGCGCGCGCTCTATGGTCGCCTGCGGCGGACGGAGCCACCGCATTTCCACCGGCTGATTATCGCGGCCCTCCGCGCCGGGGACGAGCCCGGTCTGCGGCTGGCCGTGCGCTCCGATGTCACCCAAGGCCTGCGGATGCTGGCGAGTTAACAGCCGATCCCAAGCTCAACTTGCCGCGCCCTTCTTGCGCGGTGGGGCCGGTTCGACCATCCAATGCGTGCCAGTGGATAGGATGCAACTGATGCCATCGGGCCGGCTCATCAAGACGGTGAAGCTGCCGCTTTCAGCAGAAGCAAAGACTTCGATCAGCGCGGTCGGGTTTTGAAGCCCCCGCGCCGAAAGGGTCTCGCCATAGGCGGCTTCCAATTTTGCGGTGAGCGCCGCGCGCGGGGCGCAGGCTTGTGCCCAAGCCGGTGGCCCGGTGCAGGCCATGCCAAAGAGCAGGGCGGCAGTGAGGATACGTTTATACATGACAGACTCCCTTGTACGGTGACGAAAAAGGGCAGTCGGGCGGCACAGGGGTGTCGCAGACGCCCTGTACTACAAATATCGGGTCCGTGGGGGCCGTTTGCAAATCACAGCCGCTCACGAAAGCGGCGCTTGACAGGCGCGCGGCAGAGGCGCATCTACGCTTCATGGAAATGATCTGCTTCACAACAGTCTATTACCCCCGCTCCTAACCGGCGCGGCACCATTTCCATATCCACAAGCCGCCACAGCGCGGCTTTGCTTGTCTCCCTGTGGTGATCACAGAAAGAGACGACATGCCTGTAATTCGCCCTGCTGAAAAATCTGACCTACCAATGGTTCTCGACCTCGCCCATGCGCTGGCCGCCTACCATGGCGACACGGCCACGCTCACGCTTGCAGCACTCGAACGCGACAGCCTCGGCCCCGCCCCATGGATTACATTGCTGGTGGCCGAAGGCACTACAGGGCTGCGCGGCTATGCGGCACTCACCCCGCAAATGCAATTGCAATTCGGCGCACGCGGGATGGATCTACACCATTTGTTCGTCTGCGACACAGCGCGAGGCAAAGGTCTGGGGCGCGCATTGGTGCAGGCCGCGCTGGATCACGCACAGCAGCGGGGCTGTACCTATGTCACGGTCGGCACAGATCCACGCAACCAGCGCGTGCAGACGTTTTACCGCCGCGCTGGCTTTGATCAGATCACACCCGATCCGCGCTTCAAGGCAAAGCTGGCTTAAGCCGCCAGCCCCTTGCGGCCCATTTCAAGAAACTTGGTGCGACGGTCTTTGATCAGCGCTTCGCCGCCTTTGCCGTCCAGCTCTTTCAGCATGTCGGCAAGCGCTTTGCCTACGGCCTTGATCGTCTCATCGGCATGACGGTGCGCGCCGCCCATGGGCTCCGGAATAATCTGATCAATCACCCCAAGCGTCTTAAGCTCATCCGCCGTCAAACGCATCTGCTCAGCAGCTTCGCGCATTTTCTCGCTGTCTTTCCACAGGATCGACGCGCAGCCCTCGGGTGTGATGACCGAATAAACCGAATGTTCCAGCATCGCGACACGGTTCGCCGTGGCAAAAGCCACCGCCCCGCCAGACCCGCCTTCGCCAACGATTACGCTGATAAGCGGCACACCGATCTGCAAACATTTCTCCGTCGAACGCGCAATCGCCTCGGACTGTCCGCGCTCTTCGGCCCCCTTGCCGGGGTAGGCGCCGGGCGTGTCAACAATGGTCACCACCGGCAGATTGAACTTATCCGCCAGTTCCATCAACCGCACCGCCTTACGATAACCTTCAGGCCGCGCCATGCCAAAATTGCGCTCAATCCGGCTCTTGGTGTCATTGCCTTTCTCATGGCCAATCACCACCACCGGCGTGTCATTGAACCGCGCCAAGCCGCCCATAACAGCATGGTCGTCGGCAAAGTTCCGGTCTCCCGCCAGTGGCGTGAACTCGGTAAACAGCGCCTCGATATAGTCTTTGCAATGCGGCCGTTCCGGATGACGCGCCACCTGACATTTGCGCCAAGGCGTGAGCGACCCATAAAGGTCCTCCAGCATCACGGCGGCTTTCTTGTCCAGCGCCTGAGCCTCGGCGGTGATGTCCATCTCTTCGTTGGACCGGGCCAGCGCCCGCAGCTCTTCCGCCTTGCCTTCGATCTCGGCCAGTGGTTTTTCGAAATCCAGATATTGGGTCATTGCATGCTCCGGCTTGTTGCCTGTGTATATGGAGCGCAACGCGCCGGTTTGCAACGCGGGTTTGGCCAAGGCGCGTAGCACCTCTTCACCTTCATCCTTTTTTAAATACCCGCGGGGGTCCGGGGGCAGCGCCCCCGGCGGCTTGCCAAAAGCGCTCAGCGTTGGGCAATCATCTCAGACTGCCGCACAATCACCTCAGCCTGTTTAATACTGGCAATATCCACCAAACGCCCCTTATAAACGGTCGCGCCCTCGCCCTTTGCCTTGGCCTCTTCCATCGCTGCCAGAATCTCACGCGCTTCGGCCACGGCTTCTTCAGAGGGGGTGAATACCTCATTGCTCAGCGCCACCTGTTTGGGGTGGATCGCCCACTTGCCTACCATCCCCAGTGTCGCCGAGCGCCGCGCCTGCGCGCGGAAGCCTTCGTCGTCAGAGAAGTCACCGAATGGCCCGTCAACCGGCAGCACCCCATGCGTCCGGCAGGCCGCTACGATTGCCGCCTGCGCCCAGTGCCAGGGGTCGGACCAGTGCTTCTGATCGCCGCGCTGCATGTAATAGTTTTCCTGCGTGCCGCCGATGCCGGTGGTCTGCATGCCCATCGACGCAGCAAAATCGGCAGCCCCGAGCGACATCGCCTGCAAGCGCGGCGAGGAGGCGGCGATTTCTTCCACATGGGCGATACCGGCGGCGGATTCGATGATGACTTCAAAGCTGATCTTCTTCTCGCGGCCCTTGGCGGTCTCCACGGCAGTCACCAGCGCATCCACGGCATAGACATCTGCGGCGCAGCCAACTTTGGGAATCATAATCTGATCGAGCCGCGGTCCGGCCTGTTCCAGCAATTCCACCACATCACGGTACCAGTAGGGCGTGTCCAACCCGTTGATCCGCACCGAAAGAGTCTTGTTGCCCCAGTCGATGTCCGAAATCGCCTTGATAATATTGGCACGCGCGCTGTCTTTGTCGGACGGTGCAACGCTGTCCTCAAGGTCAAGGTTAATCACATCGGCATCCGAGGCTGCCATCTTCTCGAAAATCGCCGGGCGGGAGCCGGGGCCGAACAATTGGCAGCGGTTCGGGCGGGCAGGGGCGGCGGGCTGAATGCGGAAGCTCATAGGGCACCTATAGGTAATATTGTTTCATATGGGTTCTGCTTTCTGGTAGGAAATTGCGTCCCCAATCGCAAGCGGATTTCGCAGTTGCAGCATTTTCACGCTGAGGGATCTGAGCAAGGCCAACGCACGATTTTTGCGCAGACGGTAACTTTCCGCGAAAATTGCAGCGCATTTACCTGTTGATGCGTCGACAACGCCACGCACTTGCGTATTCTCACGCGCAATATGCGCACAAATTTAACGCCGGAGGCCTGCCATGATCAAAACCCCCTATCTGCTCTTTCTGGGTGACGCGCCCGACTCCCTTTCTGCCAAGGTTGCCCAAGGCATCAAAGACTGGCGGCCTGACAATGCCGTCGGCCAGTTCCGCATGGAGGGCTGCAAGGCCGACCTCGGTCTGAAGGACATGACATTGGCCGAAGCGCGCGAGGCCGGAGCAGAGACATTGGTCATCGGCGTGGCCAATCGGGGCGGCAAGATCAGCGCGGCGTGGAAAGAGGTGCTGATCGAGGCGCTGAACATGGGTTTCGACATCGCCTCTGGCCTGCACAACCTGCTGCGTGATGAGGCCGATCTGGTGGCCGCTGCCAAAGCCAATGGCACCACCCTACATGACGTGCGCGTGCCCAGTGTTGAATACCCGATTGCCGATGGCAAGAAGCGCAGCGGCAAGCGGGTCTTGGCTGTAGGCACCGATTGCTCGGTCGGCAAGATGTACACGGCGCTCGCGCTAGATGAGGCGATGCGCGAAAAGGGCATGAAGAGCACCTTCCGCGCCACCGGCCAGACCGGCATTCTGATCACTGGTGACGGTGTGCCGCTGGATGCGGTGATTGCGGACTTTATGGCGGGCGCGGTGGAATATCTGACGCCCGACAATGACGATGATCACTGGGACATTATCGAAGGGCAGGGCAGCCTGTTCCACGTCTCCTACTCCGGCGTGACCATGGCGCTGATCCACGGCGGCCAGCCCGATGCGCTGATCCTCTGCCACGAGCCGACCCGGACCCATATGCGCGGGCTGCCAGAATACTCCTTGCCCAGTTTGGAAGCGGTGCGTGACATGGCGCTGACGCTGGCGCAGGTGCCGAACCCCAACTGCAAGGTCGTCGGTATTTCGGTCAACACCTACCACATGTCCGAAGCCGAGGCTGAGGCCTATCTGGCCGAGGTCGAAGAGCGGCTTGGCCTGCCCGCAGTCGATCCCTTCCGCCAAGGTGGCGCCCGACTGGCTGACGCATTGGCGGCGCTGTGACCATGCAGATCGACGTTACCGCAGATACCTTCAAACTGGCGCAGGTCTTTACCATCAGTCGCGGTTCGCGGACCGAGGCCAAGGTGCTCACCGTCCGCGTGACGGAGGGCGGCGTGACCGGCTGGGGCGAGTGTGTGCCTTACGCTCGCTACGACGAAACCCTCGAATCGGTCACGGCAGAGATCAACGGCTTGCCCGGTGATATCACGCGGCAAGCGCTCTACGATCTGCTGCCCGCCGGAGCCGCGCGCAATGCGGTCGATTGCGCCCTTTGGGATCTGGAAGCCAAACGCGCAGGCAAGCGGGTATGGGAACTGGCCGGGTTGACCGCGCCGGGGCCGGAGGTGACGGCCTATACCCTCTCGTTAGACGACCCCGAAGCAATGCGCGCACAGGCGGCGAAACATGCGCAGCGGCCGCTGCTGAAAATCAAGCTCGGCACGCCCGACGACATGCCGCGTCTTGAAGCGGTCCGCGCCGGAGCGCCCGACGCCACCATCATCATCGACGCCAATGAAGGTTGGTCGGCAGAGGTCTACGCCGACCTTGCGCCACATCTGGTTCGTCTTGGTGTGGCGCTGGTCGAACAACCTCTACCCGCAGGTGAAGATGAGGCGCTGCTGGGCATGGAGCGCCCGGTGCCCGTCTGTGCGGATGAGAGCTGCCATGACCGGGCCAGTCTGCCGGGCCTCAAGGGCAAATACGATGTGGTGAACATCAAGCTCGACAAAACCGGCGGGCTGACCGAAGCGCTGGCGTTGCGCGATGCGGCGCGGGCCGAAGGGTTTGACGTCATGGTCGGCTGCATGGTCGGCTCATCGTTGGCCATGGCTCCGGCGACGCTGGTCGCGCAAGGGGCAAAGGTCGTGGACCTTGACGGCCCGCTGCTTCTGGCAGAAGACCGCGACAATGCTTTGAAATTCGACGGCGCGGGCGTGCATCCCCCCGTTGCTGCGCTTTGGGGGTGACCATGCGAACTGTCTATGTAAACGGCGAATATCTGCCCGAGGATCAGGCCAAGGTCTCGATTTTTGACCGGGGTTTTCTGATGGCCGATGGGGTCTATGAGGTGACGAGCGTGTTGGATGGCAAGCTCATCGCTTTCGACGGCCATGCCGAACGGCTAACCCGCTCGATGAACGAGTTGGATATGCGCGCGCCTGCCACCACCGAAGAGTTGTTGGAAATTCACCGCGAGTTGGTGCGGTTGAACGACATCAAGGATGGTCTCATTTACCTTCAGGTCACGCGTGGGTCGGATGGCGACCGCGATTTTGCTTTCCCTAACCCCGACACCACCGCGCCATCGCTGGTGCTGTTCACCCAATCCAAACCGGGGCTGGCCGACAACCCTGCCGCCCGTGACGGTATCCGTGTGATCAGCATCGAAGACATCCGCTGGGGCCGCCGCGATATCAAAACAGTGCAGCTGCTCTACCCCTCGATGGGCAAGATGATGGCCAAGAAAGCCGGTGTCGAAGACGCTTGGATGGTCGAGGATGGTTTCGTCACCGAAGGCACGTCGAACAACGCTTATATCGTGAAAGACGGCAAGATCATCACGCGCGAAACCTCTAACGACATCCTGCACGGCATCACCCGCAAGGCGGTGTTGGAACTGGCTCGTGAGGCGCAGATGCAGGTGGAAGAGCGCAACTTCACCATTGAAGAGGCGCAGCAGGCAGATGAGGCGTTTGTGACCTCCGCCAGTGCTTTCGTGACGCCAGTGGTTGAGATTGACGGCGCCAAGATCGGCAGCGGCACGCCGGGTAAACTGGCGCCGCGCTTGCGTGAAATTTACATCGCGGAAATGCGCAAAACTGCGATCTGACCCTCAGAACCGCGACAACACCAGCCCCGCCGCCACCAGCGCGGCGGCGGCAATGCGGGTAGGGGTGATCGCCTGCACCGTCAGGCCCAAAAGCCCCGTCGCATCGATCACCAGTGCCGCGCTCAACTGGCCAAGGATCAGCGCTGAAATCACCGTCAACGCCCCCAACGTCGGAATCGCCCAGAGCACAGCCCAGACATAGAACGCCCCCAGCACGCCGCCCAAAAGCAAGACCGGTGGCGTCGCGATAATACGGGGCAAGGCGCTCAATTCGCCGCGCAACAGCAACACCGCCAGCAAAATGGCAAACCCAACGCCAAAGGACACCGCCGCAGCTGCCACGCCGCTGCCTATGTTGCGGCCCAAGGCGGCATTGATCGGGGTTTGCAATGCGACTGCGCCACCTGCGATTGCCACTACCACTAGGGCGAGAAGGGGGGTGTTCATAAAGGCTCCGTTCCTGTTTGGGACAGGATGCGAGAAGCCGTGACGGATGCAAAGCCCTTTCGGCCAAGAGGTAAATCCCGCTAAGCTGGGCCTAGGCAGGAGGGGCGATGCAAAGCGAGATCAGCAAAGAGCAGATGCAACAGGCCGTGTGGCGTGAGCTGGGCGTCTCGCCGTGGTTCAGGATGGATCAGGCGCGGATCGATGCTTTTGCCGATGTGACCGAGGACCATCAGTTTATCCACGTCGACCCCATCCGCGCAGCCCAGACCGACTTTGGCGGCACGGTGGCGCATGGGATGCTGACGCTTTCGATGATGTCAGGCATGGCCTATGGCGCGCTGCCCAAGGTGGCAGAGGCAAAGGCCTCGGTGAACTATGGGTTTGACGGGGTGCGCTTTATCGCGCCGGTGCATGCGGGCAAGCGAATTCGGGGCCGGTTCACCTTGACCGAAGCCAAGCTGCGCGGGCGGGGCGATCTGATGACCACCTTTGCCGCCACGGTCGAGATCGAAGGCGGCCCGCGTCCTGCATTGAAGGCCGATTGGCTCGTGCTTTACCTTTTTTAGACGACAGGCGGCGGTAGCGGGGTTGAGACCGATGAGGATGGGGCGCTGTCCGCGCCAGCCGCGCCTGCCGATCGGATCGCCCCCGCCCCGCCGCGGGGGTCATCGTTGTGATTGCCTTGGGGGGTTGCGCCATCAAAGGGCGCATTGCCGCCCGTCGGTGGGCAATGTCAGTCTTTCCCCACATTTTCAGCAAAAGCGGTTTTGAATGCCTCTTTCTGATTGTCGTTCGCCTCGGTCTGATAGTTGGCTTTCCACTCATCCATCGTCATCCCGTAGAACAACTCCCGCGCTTCCGACTTATCCATCTCAATCCCGCGCTCATTAGCGGCCTCTTGATACCAGCGCGACAGGCAGTTGCGGCAAAAGCCGGCGAGGTTCATCAAATCGATGTTCTGCACATCGGTCCGATCTTCCATCAGATGTTTCTGCAACCGGCGAAAGGCGGCGGCCTGAAGTTCAATCTCTTGTTGGCTGGGCATGGGCTTTCCTTTTCATAGCGCTGGACGGCGCCGCTGTGGCCCGTCATTCTAATGAAACCTTTGACAGGCAAGCATAGGGTCGATACCCCGCAAGGCAACCGATGTTACCGGTAACATCGCCCGGAGGGCGACTTGGGATACGAAGGAAGAGTTATGAGACGTTTGCGCAATGTAAAGATCGTGGCCACGCTGGGGCCTGCCTCTGAGACCCGCGAGATGATCGGTGCTTTGCATAAAGCGGGCGCGGATGTCTTTCGGCTGAACATGAGCCACGGCAGCCATGAGGAGATCCGCAAAAAGCACCGGATCATCCGAGAGGTAGAGGAGGAGACCGGTGGGGCGATTGGCATCTTGGCCGACCTGCAAGGGCCGAAGCTGCGCGTGGGTGTGTTTGAGGGCGAGGGGCCAGCGCTCGAAGAAGGCGCGGATTTCCGGCTCGATTTGGATGAGACCCCCGGCGATGCAAGCCGCGTCTGCCTGCCACATCCCGAGATTTTCGCGGCCTTGGAGCCGGGGGCGAGCCTGCTGGTCAACGATGGGAAAATCCGGCTCAAGGTGCGCGACTGCGGCGCTGATTACGCCAATTGCGAAGTGATCACCGGCGGGGTGATTTCCAACCGCAAGGGCGTGAACGTGCCAGATGTGCTGCTGCCGCTGGCGGCGCTGTCCGACAAAGACCGCGCTGATCTGGAGTTCGTCTGCGAGTTGGGCGTTGATTGGCTGGCGCTGAGCTTTGTGCAGCGGGCGGAGGATGTGACGGAAGCGCGTGAGTTGGTCAAAGGCCGAGCCGCGATCCTGTCAAAGATCGAAAAGCCCGCCGCGGTAAAGCGCTTTGAGGATATTCTGGAGGTCAGCGATGGCATTATGGTAGCGCGGGGCGATCTGGGCGTCGAACTGCCAGTGCAGAACGTGCCGCCGATCCAGAAACGTCTGGTGCGCAAATGCCGCGCAGCGGCGAAGCCGGTGATCGTGGCGACACAGATGCTGGAATCGATGATCGAAAGCCCGATGCCCACCCGCGCCGAAGTGTCGGATGTCGCCACCGCGATCTATGAGGGGGCAGACGCCGTGATGCTCAGCGCTGAATCCGCCGCTGGGGATTATCCGATCGAAGCCGTCACCACGATGGACAATGTCGCCCAAGAGGTGGAGGCCGATCCGACCTATACACAGATCATCGAATCCTCGCGCAAGGCGGACCGGATGACTGTCGCTGATGGTATCGTCGCCGCCGCACGGGAGATTGCCGAGACGACGGACATCAAGGCGATCTGTTGTTTCACCCAATCCGGCACCACCGCGCTGCTGACCGCCCGCGAACGGCCCCGCGTGCCGATCATTGCGCTCTCGCCCCTGGTGGGGACAGCCCGTCGCCTTGCGCTCAGCTGGGGGACGAATTGCATCATCACCGATGGGCATGACCGGTTCAAACTCGCTGTGATTAGCGCAGCCAAAGCGGCCTTGGCCGAAGGCTATGCCGGGCCGGAGGATCATGTGGTGGTAACGGCGGGCGTGCCGTTCAACGTGCCGGGCAGCACCAATATCCTACGTGTGGCCCCCTGCGATGAACGTTTGATTTACGCCTCTGATCCGGAGTAGCCTGAGCCGAACGCGAAAGAAGGGGCGATATGGATACCGATCTGGCCTTGGTCATAGGTTGCCTTTTGGCGGTTCTGTCCGTCCCCTCTATCCTATCGGCTGTGAGTGACCGGCGTTCCCCGCGCGCCTCGGCATTGACGGTGCTAATCTCCGGGGGGCTGATCCTCTATGCCCTGCAGAAAAATCCGGGCGGCTACAGCTTTGCTAAGTTGCCGAATGTCTTTGTTTCCGTGGCGGCTGACATCCTGCCCTAAACTGCATCGAAACCTCTTGCATCCGCACCCGCGCCCGCCTATACGGCGCATCTTAGCCTGCACGACCGGCCTCAAGTGGCATGCCGAGTCGTGTTTATACCGAACTCAAAAGACGGAGACGGAAATGCCCAAGATGAAGACGAAATCGAGCGCCAAAAAGCGCTTCAAGGTCTCGGCGACTGGTAAGGTCATCGGCAGCCAAGCTGGTAAACAGCACGGTATGATCAAGCGGACCAACAAGTTCATCCGTAACGCACGCGGCACGACAGCTTTGTCCGAGCCCGATGCAAAGATCATCAAGGGCTTCATGCCCTACGCCCGCTGATATAGGAGTACCGAGATGTCCCGAGTAAAAGGTGGTACAGTCACCCACGCGCGTCACAAGAAGATCATCAAAGCCGCAAAAGGCTACTATGGTCGGCGCAAGAACGTCTTCAAGGTCGCCACGCAGGCGGTCGACAAGGCCAACCAATATGCAACGCGTGACCGTAAGAACCGCAAGCGCAACTTCCGCGCCCTGTGGATCCAGCGGATCAACGCCGCCGTGCGCAGCCACGACGAAGCGCTGACATACAGCCGCTTCATCAACGGTCTGACACTGGCCGGCGTCGAAGTGGACCGTAAGGTTCTGGCCGATCTGGCCGTGCATGAGCCCGAAGCCTTTGGCGCGATCGTCAAGCAGGCGCAGGACGCACTGGCAGCCTAAGCTGACATTGCTTTGAATTTGCGAAAGCCCTGCCATTTGGCGGGGCTTTTTGCTTTTCACGGCGGACTGCTGCGGTCTCGAAGTTGCCTTAACAATCCCTTGTTTTGGTCACGCGCTTTGCACAGCACTGCGCATAATGGAGCCTGAACACGCGCCGGAAAAACAGGGTGCATTTCAGGCAGGATTCGCAGGTGAGACGGATTTATAACGCAGTGATTTTTGGAATTGGTGGTCTGCGCAATGCCCACCATTGACGTCGTCCGGCTGGACGAAGACCCGCACGAGTCCATGCATGGCATCCGAGAGGACACGAGCTCTCGGGGTGTCGATCTGGAAGGCGCGGTTGTGACCGCCACCTATGCCGACGGCACGACAGAAACGCTCGTCTGGAAAGCGCTTGATCCCTATACCAACGGCGGAGCTGCGGGCGAAAACATTGAGATGTTTTATGGCTATGAGTGGCATGACCTGAAAACGACCAAACTGCTGACCTCGTTGGAGCTTGACCTCCAGCCTGCGAGTTCGGTTTTCGATACGACCACAGCGCACGAGTACCACGGCGGCGCATCGACGCCGGGCTCCTTGCAAGGGTTCCCCTTCAGGGTCGCGCCTGAACACGCGGACAAGCCCGGCGAACTGACCGCCACCTATTCGGGGGTCGTTAACCTCGCGGAAAGCCCTGCGGTTGGCGATCTCTATACCACGATGCGGATCGATTTCTCTGGCCTGCCAGAAGGCGGGCTTTTGGGTGACCTGCGGTGGAATTCTGACATTGATACAATGCGGGAAGAGAGCGACTTGAAGCCTGCCAGCGTTACCTGTTTCACGCGCGGCACCCTGATCGCGACCGTGCGCGGAGAGGTCCCGGTAGAGGCGTTGCAGCCCGGCGATCAGGTGCTAACCCAGGACGGAGGCTACCAACGGCTTGTCACCGTACTCTGCCGTCGCGTGGGGGCGAGAGAGTTGCGCAAGAACCCGAGGCTCTATCCGGTTCGGATTATCGCCGGGGCTTTGGGGGCGGGGCTGCCGAAACGCGATCTTTGCGTGTCGCGCCAACACCGGATGGTTGCCCAGTCCAACGTTGTGCGCAGGATGCTCGGCACGGCGTCGGTCTTGGTCGCCGCAGCCCGGCTGACGGAAATGCCGGGGATCTATGTCGAACGGGGGGTCGAACAGGTGACATATTACCACCTCGTTTTTGCGCGGCATGAGGTGATCTTTGCCGAAGGCGCGCCGACAGAGAGCTTTTTGCTCAACAGCGCTGCACAGCGCAGCCTGAGCAAGGCGCAGCGCGACGAACTTGAGACCCTGTTCCCCGCCGCGATGAGAGACCGAGATATCGAGGTTCCGGTGCATGAAATCCCGCCGCTTGCCCGTCAAAAGAAACTCATCGACCGACATTTGGATCGTGGGGCGCGGCTTCTAATGGGCTAGGCGCCCATCAGGCTGATCCCCTCCGCCTTGGCCTTGTGCAAAACGGCTCGTTCAGTTCGGCCCAGTTGCACAGCAATAACGCCGAGCGCCTTATCCTCAGCTGCCAGAATGCGAAGCTGGTCGAGGTCAGCGTCATTCCACGGCTCGCCAGTGGTGCGATCATATTCAGTCATATCGGGGTTCCTTTCAGGAGCAAAACGATCCGATTGGCCCCGCAGTTCCAAAAGGGAAAGGGGGCGCTGATTGCGCCCCATGCCGGTTATTTCAACAGCGCCAGCAATTCTTTGGCTGCTTCCTCGGAAGAGGCGGGGTTCTGGCCGGTGACCAGCTTGCCGTCGACCAGCACATAAGACGCCCAGTCGTCGCCTTTGCTGTAGTCGCCGCCGTTTTCCTTCAGCATGTCCTCAACCAGGAAGGGCACCACATCGGTGAGGCCAACGCCCTCTTCCTCGGTGTTGGTAAAGCCAGTGACGCGTTTGCCGGAGACCAGCGGCTTGCCGTCGTGTTGCGTGTTTTTGAGCACCGCCGGGGCGTGACAGACGGCACCGACAGGGCGGTCGGAGGCCCAGAAGGTCTCAATCAGGCGCTTGCTGTCGGGGTCGGTGGCCAAGTCCCACAGCGGGCCGTGGCCGCCGGGGTAGAAGATCGCATCGAAATCGTCAGCATCCACTTCGCCCAGCACTTTGGTCGAGGCGAGGTCTTTCTGCGCGGCATCGTCGCCTTTGAAGCGGCGCGTGGCGTCGGTCTGCGCGTCGTCGCTGTCGCTGTTGGGGTCAAGCGGCGGCTGCCCGCCTTTGGGCGAGGCGAGGGTCACATCTGCGCCGGCGTCTTTGAAGACGTAATAGGGGGCCGCGAATTCTTCGAGCCAGAAGCCGGTCTTGTTGCCGGTGTCGCCCAGTTCATCATGGGACGTCAGAACCATCAGGATTTTCATAGGTCTCTCCTTTCGGGGGAGTTTGGGCGCGCCGCTGCAATGAGGGCGCGCCAGGGGATGCGGGCTAACGCTTCGCAGAGGTGGTAGTTCCGCCATAGTGCCGCAACCCCTACGGCTTGCATTCACGGGGCGGGGGGGCTAGCAGGACGGGGTATTATTCCAAGGGCCTGTCATGGACGATCTGAAGCAAAAGTACCTGAGCCAAATCGCCGATGCTGGCGACGAATCCGCGCTGGAAGACATCCGGCTGGCCGCCGTGGGCAAAAAGGGCGAAGTCGCGCTGAAAATGCGCGAGCTGGGCAAGATGACCCCCGAAGAGCGGCAGGTCGCTGGCCCCGCGCTGAACGCGCTGAAGGATGAAATCAACTCCGCCCTTGCTGCCAAGAAGGCCGCTTTGGGCGATGCTGCGTTGGACGAGCGCCTGCGCAGCGAATGGCTCGACGTGACCTTGCCAACCCGGCACCAGCGTCAGGGCAGCATCCACCCGGTCAGCCAAGTGACCGAGGAGTTGACCGCGATCTTTGCCGAGATGGGTTTTTCCGTCGCCGAAGGCCCGCGCATCGACACGGATTGGTACAACTTTGATGCGCTGAACATCCCCGGCCACCACCCCGCGCGGGCCGAGATGGACACCTTCTACATGCACCGCGCCGAGGGCGACGAGCGCCCGCCGCATGTGCTGCGCACCCACACCTCCCCGGTACAGATCCGCACGATGGAGGCCGAAGGCGCGCCTTTGCGCATCATCTGCCCCGGCGGTGTGTATCGCGCCGACTACGACCAGACGCACACGCCGATGTTCCATCAGGTCGAAGGGCTGGCGATC
Organism: Sulfitobacter maritimus; assembly: GCF_013346665.1. Taxonomy (GTDB): domain Bacteria; phylum Pseudomonadota; class Alphaproteobacteria; order Rhodobacterales; family Rhodobacteraceae; genus Sulfitobacter; species Sulfitobacter maritimus. The sequence continues at coordinate 89,773 of NZ_JABVBB010000038.1, read as the reverse complement.
GACAAGGATATCTCCATGGCGAACCTCAAGTGGACGCTTGAGGAATTCTTTGCCGCATTTTTCGAGATCGACGGTATCAAAACCCGCTTCCGCGCGTCGCACTTCCCCTTCACCGAGCCTTCGGCAGAAGTCGACATCCAGTGTTCTTGGGTCGACGGGCAGTTGCGCATTGGCGAGGGTGATGGCTGGTTGGAAGTCTTGGGCTCCGGCATGGTGCATCCCAAGGTGCTGGCCGCGGGCGGGATCGACCCGAATGAGTGGCAGGGTTTTGCCTTCGGCATGGGGATCGACCGGATCGCGATGCTGAAATACGGGATTCCGGATCTGCGGGCGTTCTTTGACTCAGACCTGCGCTGGCTGCGGCATTATGGGTTCGCGAGCTTGGATCAGCCGAATTTGCATGGTGGGTTGAGTAGGTAAGCAAACCTATCCCAGCGGAGGTGAAATGAAGAGAACAATGGGGCCGTTGTTTGGTTCTGATAATCTAGATGTAGAATCAAACGAAATTGCGTGGAAAAGAGCGTCTACGATTTTCGGTTTCGTGTTCTCAGTCATTCAAGCAGGTCTTGTCCTCGGTTTGCTGAAAGCGGGGATGTTCAAATTCGAATCAGATTTATTACTCCTCCTTTGGCTTTCGGGCTTCATAGCCTTGGGCGTGTATATTTTGACTGGAAGTAACTACGTGATCGCGATGCTGTTTGATCGTTACAATTGGCGGAATGATAGAAAACTAGTGCGGGTTGTCTTTCGCTTAGTAACCGGTTTTTGCGCGGTCTCGGTACCATACCTAATTAGTGGCCTGACATCCGATATTATCGTCCAGGCACTAAAATGAGACAATGCCGAGAAGGCGAATGACGAAGAAAGAGATAACATGAAATTCACTCTCTCCTGGCTCAAGGACCATCTCGACACCACGGCGTCGATTGATGAGATCACCTATGCCCTGACCGACCTCGGCCTCGAAGTTGAAGGCGTCGAGAACCCGGCGGCGAAGCTGGCTGACTTTACCCTCGGCTATGTGCAATCGGCCGAGAAACACCCCGATGCCGACCGGCTGAACGTCTGTCAGGTGGAAACCGACGAAGGCGTCATGCAGATCATCTGCGGCGCGCCGAACGCGCGGGCGGGGATCACCGTCGTCGTGGCCAAGCCGGGCGTCTATGTGTCGGGGATCGACACGACCATCGGCGTCGGCAAAATTCGCGGCGTGGAGAGCTTCGGCATGATGGCCTCCGAACGCGAGATGGAGCTCAGCGAAGAGCACGACGGCATCATCGAATTGCCCTCGGGCAAGCCCGGCGACCGTTTCATTGATTGGCTGGCCGAGAATGACCCCGCGAAGGTCGACCCGGTGATCGAGATCGCCATCACCCCCAACCGCCCCGATGCGCTCGGCGTGCGGGGCATTGCGCGGGACCTCGCGGCGCGGGGCTTGGGCAAGTTGAAACCGCGTGATTGTGATGCGGTCGAAGGCAGCTTTGCCTCGCCCATTAACGTCAGCATTGACGAAGACACGCTGGACGGCTGCCCGGTCTTCTATGGCCGCGTGATCCGGGGCGTGAAGAACGGCCCCAGCCCGCAGTGGTTGCAGGATTGTCTGCGTGCGATTGGGCTGCGTCCGATCTCCTTCCTCGTCGATGTGACCAACTTCTTCACCTTTGACCGCAACCGCCCGCTGCATGTCTTTGACGCTGATAAGGTCAAGGGCAACCTGCGCGTTCACCGTGCCAAGGGCGGCGAAGAGATCGCGGCGCTGGATGAAAAGACCTACACCCTGCAAGCGGGGCAGATGGTCATTTCCGATGATAATGGTGTCGAAAGCATCGCGGGCATCATGGGCGGCGAAGCGACAGGCGTGACCGAAGACACGGTGAACGTCTTTGTCGAAAGCGCTTACTGGGACCCGGTGCAGATCGCCTATGCAGGCCGTGCGCTCAAGATCAACTCGGACGCGCGTTACCGTTTCGAGCGCGGTGTGGACCCGGCGTGGACGCCTTATGGCATCGAACACGCGACGCGGATGATCTTGGATCACGCGGGCGGTGAGGCGTCTGAGGTTGTGGTTGCCGGCCAAGTGCCGGACACCCGCCGCGCTTACAAGCTGGACGCGGCAAAGGTGCAATCGCTCGTCGGCATGACGATCCCCGAAAGCGACCAGCGCCAGACGCTGACCGCGCTTGGTTTCCAACTCGACGGCGACATGGCGCAGGTGCCAAGCTGGCGGCCCGATGTGCAGGGTGAAGCTGATCTGGTTGAGGAAGTGGCGCGGATCGCCTCGCTCACCAAGCTGGAAGGCAAGCCGCTGCCGCGTCTGACCGCAGGCGTGCCGCGCCCTGTACTCTCGCCCATGCAACGCCGCGTGGTGACCGCACGGCGCACGGCGGCGGCGCTCGGCTACAACGAATGTGTAACCTACAGCTTCATCGACCAAGCCTCTGCCGCGCTCTTTGGCGGCGGCACAGAGGAGACTCGCCTCGAAAACCCGATCTCGTCGGACATGAGCCACATGCGCCCCGATCTGCTGCCCGGCCTGTTGCAGGCCGCCGCCCGCAATCGGGCACGCGGCTTTGCCGATATGGCGCTGTTTGAGGTGGGTCCGGCCTTCTCCGGTGGTGAGCCGGGCGAAGAGCAGATGATGGTGAGCGGCCTGCTCGTAGGCCGCACTGGGCCACGTGACGTGCATGGTGCTGCGCGGGCAGTGGATGTGTTTGACGCCAAAGCCGACGCCGAAGCCGTGCTTGCGGCCATCGGTGCGCCCGCCAAGGTGCAAATCCTGCGCGGCGCGGCGGAGTGGTGGCATCCGGGCCGTCATGGCAAAATCTGCCTCGGCCCGAAAAAGGTGCTCGGTGTCTTTGGCGAAGTGCACCCGCGCGTGCTCGCCGCGATGGATGTCAAAGGCCCGGCGATGGCTTTCACCATTTACCCCGCCGAAGTGCCGCTGCCCCGCAAATCCGGTGCCACGCGCCCGGCCCTGCAGATCAGCGATTTTCAGGCGGTCGAGCGTGACTTTGCCTTTGTCGTCGATGCTGATGTCGAGGCACTGACGCTGGTGAACGCGGCCAAGGGCGCGGATAAAAATCTCATCGAAGATGTCCGCGTGTTTGACGAATTCATCGGCGGCAGCCTTGGCGAAGGTAAGAAATCCCTTGCCATCACAGTGCGCTTGCAGCCCTCTGACAAGACGCTGAAAGATGTCGATATCGAAGCGGTTGGCGCTAAGGTTGTCGAAAAAGTCACCAAAGCCACAGGCGGCGTGCTGCGCGGCTGAACGAAAGGGCGGAACGATGAAAGTCTATCTCTCTGGTGAAATTCATACCGACTGGCGCGAACAGATTATCACAGGAGCCGAAGGGCTCGACGTGACCTTCACCGCGCCGGTCACCGACCACGCCGCCAGCGATGATTGCGGCGTGGCGATCCTTGGGGCCGAGGATGACAAGTTCTGGCACGACCGCAAGGGCGCACAAATCAATGCGATCCGCACCCGCAAGGCGATCGCCGAGGCAGATGTGGTCGTGGTGCGCTTTGGCGATGAATACAAGCAATGGAACGCAGCCTTTGACGCGGGCTATGCGGCGGCGCTTGGCAAGTCGCTGATCGTCCTGCACGGCGCCGATCACGCCCATGCGCTTAAGGAAGTAGATGCGGCAGCTCTGGCTGTTGCCTCCGAGCCAGCACAGGTGGTAGAAATTCTGCGCTATGTGTTGACTGGTGCTTTGCCGGGGTGATGATCTGGCAAAAGGGCGGTTGTTAACATTAATCAAGTCCCCCAGAGCGAATCGCCTCGATCCCGGGCTGGACGCTGCGAAGGCGCAGACTAAAATAATGCCTATGCGAGCCTCTGTCGGATCAGCGGCTACAGACGTCACTCGATTGCGCGCGGATTGCAGCGCGCCAAGACGAAAAGGACAAGGTTCATTTTAGCCGACACGCCCCCCAAACAGGATGAGCGTCTTAAGACGTTGCATTCCTATAATGTTCTGGACACCGAAGCGGAGGCTGATTTCGACGATATTGTCGAGCTTGCTTCGAAAATCTGCGATACGCCGGTCTCGCTGATCAGCTTGGTTGATGAGGGGCGGCAGTGGTTCAAGGCGCGGGTCGGGTTTGAGCCTCAGGAGACGACCTTGGATCAATCGGTCTGCTCCCATGCGATCCTGAGCACGGAATTCACGGAAATTTCTGATATGGGCGCGGACCCTCGCACCGTCGATAATCCGCTTTTTGTTGGCGATCCCAAAGTTCAGTTTTATGCCGGGGCAAACCTTGTCGCGCCCAATGGGCAGGTGATCGGGACACTCTGTGTGCTGGACACCAAGCCGCGCCATCTCAACGATTTTCAGAAACAGGCGCTTCAGACTCTTTCGCGGCATGTGATGATGCAACTGGAGTTGCGCAAGAAAATCCGGCTTGAAGCCGCTCTGCGGGCCGAGATGGACCACCGGGTTAAAAACTCCTTTCAAACCATCGCGTCTTTGCTGCGCATGGCCACGCGCAAGGTGGACGATCCTGATGCCAAGGATGTCTTGGCGCTGGTTGAACGGCGCTTCGGCGCGGTGGCTTCCCTGCACAGCGAATTGATGACCCGCGATGGCGAAGGCACGGTGCAGACGGTTTCATTTCTCACGCAATTGGGCAAGCTGTTGGCGGCGGGTGCGCCGGAGAGCGTCGCTATCATGACCAGCGCGGATGAGGGGGAACTGGACGTCATGCAGGCTTCGGCCATCGGTATGATCGTCAGTGAATTCGTCGCCAATTCAATCAAACATGCGTTCCCCAATGATCAAGCGGGGGAGATCACGCTCTCGCTCCGTGCCCGGGGCGAAGACTGCTGGCTGCTTGAATGTCGCGACAGCGGCGGCGGTCATTGCGGGCAGGTATCGGGCGCTGACAGCACCGGTCTTGGCAAAATGCTAATGACCTCCGCTGCTGAGCAATTGAATGGCCGGTTGGAGGCCGATTTTGGGGCTGGCGGGGCGGTGATGAAGGTGTCCTTCTCCCGCTAAACCGCTGGGTTCGCCCGCCTAAATGCGCGGCACAGCGTAAACAAAGATTGACCCGAACGGCTTTCGCTCTCCACTATTTCCCGGAAAGACCAAAAAGGTCCGCGTCATATCGGAGGGACGAAGCAATGATTCAGGAATTTAAGGACTTCATCGCCAAGGGCAATGTCATGGACATGGCTGTGGGGATTATCGTCGGTGCGGCCTTTACGGCCATTGTGTCGTCGCTTGTGGCGGATTTGATTAACCCCATCATCGGGCTGTTCACCGGCGGGGTGGATTTCACCAATAACTACGCAGTGCTCTCGGGTGACGTGCCGCCAAATGCCTCGCTCGAACAGGCGCGGGAGGCGGGGGCATCGGTCTTTGCCTATGGCTCATTTCTTATGGCGGTGATCAATTTCTTCATCATCGCCTTTGTCGTTTTTATCTTGGTCAAGATGGTCAACAAGGTGAAATCTGCGGCGGAAAAGCCGGATGAGGTCGCACCCGAAGTGCAAACCGCCCCTTCGCAAGTCGATGTTTTGCTCGAAATCAGAGACGCGCTGAAAAACCGGTGACAGACACCAAAGACCCCTGGAAAAGGCCCGTCCTCGCGGCGGGCCTTTTGGTTTTAGGCGCAGACGGTATTAGGCCGCGATGGCGTCATCCGCAGAAATACTGTCGATGCTGAGCGCTTCACCCACGGCGGCATAGGTGAGCTTGCCCGCGTGGACGTTCAAGCCCGCTTTCAGATGCGGATCATCGGCGCAAGCTTGTTTCCAGCCTTTGTTGGCCAGCGCCAGCATGAAGGGCATGGTGGCGTTGCTCAGCGCCATGGTGGCGGTGCGGGCAACGGCGCCGGGCATATTGGCAACGCAATAGTGCATGATGCCGTCGACCTCATAAATCGGGTCTTGGTGGGTCGTGGCTTTGGAGGTCTCAAAGCAGCCGCCCTGATCAATGGCGACGTCCACCAGCACCGCGCCCGGTTTCATCATCGCCATCTGCTTGCGGCTGACCAGCTTGGGCGCCGCGGCTCCGGGGATCAACACTGCGCCGACCACCATATCGACTTCTGGCAGCAGTTGTTCCACCAAGCCGGTAGAGGAATAGCCCGTTTTGAGCCGCCCCTGAAACAGATCGTCCAGCAGGCTGAGGCGGGGCAGGGAGCGGTCCAGAACCGTAACATCAGCACCCATGCCAGCCGCCACACGTGCCGCGTTGATGCCCACAACGCCGCCACCGATCACCATAACGCGGGCCGGACCAACACCGGGAACACCGCCCATCAGCACACCCCGGCCACCATTGGCCTTTTGTAAGGTCCAGGCACCCATCTGAGGCGCCAAGCGGCCCGCGACTTCGGACATCGGGGCCAGCAGAGGCAGACCGCCATTGCGGTCGGTCACAGTTTCATAGGCGATGGCCGTACAGCCGGAAGCCAGCAGATCATGGGTCTGGTCCGGGTCTGGCGCAAGGTGCAGGTAGGTAAAGAGCAACTGCCCTTCGCGCAGCATCTTGCGCTCTCCGGCCTGCGGTTCTTTGACCTTCACGATCATATCGGCTTTGGCAAAGATTTCCTCTGCCGTGTCGATGATGGTCGCGCCAGCGGCGGTATAATCCGCATCTTCAAATCCCGCGCCGACCCCGGCGCCCGCCTGCACATAGACGTCATGCCCGTGGGCGATAGCCTCCTGTGCGGCGTTTGGCGTGAGGCCGACGCGGAATTCCTGCGGTTTGATTTCTGTCGGGCATCCGATTTTCATTGGGGGTTCCTCCTCCTCCGTAGGGGAACAGAAATATCACAATATCTCTGCATATCCCTGCGAAATTAGGGTCGCCAATCTGCGCTATCTTCGAATAGTATTTCGTATTACTGAAGTCTGACGCGAAAGTATTGCGGATATGCCCTTGGATGAGATCGATCGACGTGTCTTGCGCGCCTTACAGCGCGATGGACGGATGTCCAATTCCGACCTGTCAGACGTGGTGCATTTGTCGCCCTCTGCCTGCCACCGACGTGTGCAACGGTTGGAGAAGGAGGGCTATATCCGTGACTATGTCGCCCTGCTGGACCCGCGCAAGCTGGATATGCCGACGACGGTCTTTGTCGAGATTACCCTGCAGGCGCAGGCCGAGGAGGTGTTGGAGGCCTTCGAGAAGTCTGTGTCGCGGATTCCCGATGTATTGGAGTGCCATCTGATGGCGGGGACAGCGGATTATCTGTTGAAGATTGTGGCCGAGAACACCGAAGATTTTGCGCGGATACACCGTCAGCATCTGGCGCGGCTGCCAGGGGTAGCGCAGATGCAATCGAGTTTCGCGCTTAGGACAGTGTGTAAGACCACGGCGCTGCCGGTGTAGCTAGAAGGCACATCGGCCGACCGTAGCACATCAGCCCGGAATCAAGGGCGTATGCCCGCTGGGCAGCGCCAGACCGCCCGTCACGCCAGAGGCGTGCCATCATTCGAATGCGCATCTCTGGTGCGGGGAGCTGGCGCTTTTGCTAGGGTAGTGCCGTCCCGCGGTCTCAGGGCTATTGCCGCTGCCATAAACTGCCCAATTGCTGAAGTTTCGAGCGCCACCCCGCGGTCTGGCGCTGCCCGGCTCCAACTGCTCTCCCCCATAAACAAAACCCCCGCTGCCGTCAGGCACCGGGGGTTCTATATCTGTCGCGTGTCGCGGGAATGATTTACATCATACCTTCGCGTTGCGCTTTTTTGCGTGCCAGCTTACGGGCACGGCGGATCGCTTCAGCTTTCTCGCGCGCTTTTTTCTCGGACGGTTTCTCGAAATGTTGCTTGAGCTTCATTTCACGGAAAACGCCTTCGCGCTGTAGCTTTTTCTTCAGAGCCCGAAGGGCCTGATCGACGTTGTTGTCGCGAACACTAACCTGCATGTGGTTGTCACCACCTTTCTAGGATAAAGTTGCAAGGAATTGCAGGAAATGGGCCTATAGCAAGCTATATCCTGTTTGTCCACCCCATACGGCCCCGAAAGGAGCGTCTCATGACCCCGCCGAAAGCAGACCCCAAAGACCAATTGCTTGATGCCGCGTTGATGCATGTGCCGTTTGACGGCTGGTCGTCCGCTACGTTCAACGCTGCGGTAAAAGACAGCGGGCTGGACCCTGCTGTGGCCCGCGCAATCTGCCCGCGCGGTGCGGTGGATCTTGCCGTGGCCTATCACAAGCGCGGCGACGCCCAGATGCTAAAAGGTTTGGCCGATGCAGACCTGTCTAACTTGCGGTTTCGCGACCGGATCGCCAAAGCGCTACGCCTGCGGCTAGAGGCGGGTGACCGCGAGATCATTCGCCGGGGCAGCACGCTTTTTGCGCTGCCACATCACGCACCCGAAGGGGCGCGGCTGATCTGGGAGACCTGTGACGCGATTTGGACCGCCTTGGGCGACACTTCGGATGATGTGAATTGGTACAGCAAACGGGCCACACTGGCTGGCGTCTATTCCGCGACATTGCTTTATTGGCTGGGCGACAGCAGCGAGGGGCATGGTGCCACATGGTCCTTCCTTGATCGCCGGATCGACGATGTGATGCAGATCGAAAAGCTCAAAGCGCAGGTCCGCGAAAGCCCGACGCTCAGCCGTTTGATGGCAGGGCCGAATTGGTTCTTGAGTCATATCAAGGCACCACGCTCCACGCGTGATGCAGACCTGCCGGGCCGCTGGACCCCACCGCGCTAAGCAAAAGACACGGTGGGCTTTCCCGTCCGCGCAGCAGATGTTAGGGCAGGGCACTTGGTTTCACACAGGCGCGCGATGACCAGCCCGACCCTTCCGCTCATCGACATTGATAAAATCAGTTACACCCCCGGCGGCGTGCCGGTGCTGAGAGATGTGAGCCTGCAATCCGACGCGGCGCGGGTTGGGATTGTCGGGCGCAATGGTTCTGGCAAGACCTCTTTTGCGCGGGTGTTGTCGGGGCTTGTGACTGCCGATCAAGGGCAAGTGCGGATCAACGGCGTCGATGTGGCGCGTGACCGCCGCCGCGCACTTGGGGCCATTGGCATCCTATTTCAGAACCCGGACCATCAGATCATCTTTCCGACTGTGGAAGAGGAGCTCGCCTTTGGGTTGCACCAAATGGGCCAGTCCAAGGCTGAAGCGGCGCGGGGTGTCACCGCGATCCTTAATCAGTTTGACCGGCGGCATTGGGCGCAGGCTTCGATCCACCAGCTTTCCCAAGGGCAGCGGCAGTTGGTCTGTCTGATGGCGGTACTGGCGATGCAACCTCGGGTGCTGGTGCTGGATGAGCCCTTTGCCGGGCTCGACATTCCAACGCGGCTGCATCTGGAGCGGGTGTTGGCTGGGCTGGTCCTTACGCTGGTTCATATCACCCATGATCCGGCAGCGGTGGCCGATTACGATCATATCCTGTGGTTGGAGCAGGGCGAGGTCGCAGAACAAGGCGCCGCCCGTCCGGTGTTGCGCAACTTTGAAACGCGGATGCGGGAATTGGGGGCGCGAGATGATCTCTCTGACCTCGCCGGTTGAGACCCGCGCCCATCACTGGCCGGCGGGTGCCAAGCTCGCCGCGCTTTGTGCCGCGACACTTGTGCTTTTCGCGGTGGAGGACCCAGCATGGCAGTTCGCTTTCTGCGCCGGAATGTTGCTGCTCTATGCCTTGCCGGGGCGGGCCTTTCTGCGGGTCGGTTTGGGGCGGCTGCGGATGCTTTGGCCCTTTGTCGCGCTTATTCTGCTATGGCACCTGCTGACCGACGATTTCGGGGTGGGGATGGTCATCGCATTGCGTATGGGGACCGCCGTGGGCTTGGCGAACCTCGTTACCATGACGACCAAGCTCAGCGATATGATGGGTGTAGTGCGCTGGCTTGCAGCGCCGCTCCGCCGGTTTGGCGTGCGCACCCGTAGCCTTGAGCTCGCCGTGGCACTGGTGGTGCGTTTCACGCCGGTTTTAGCGTCAAAGGGGCAGATGCTGTCCCTCGCGTGGCGGGCGCGGTCGCGTCGGCGGGCGGGGTGGCGGATCATCATGCCCTTCACCGTCTTGGCCATCGATGACGCCGAACATGTGGCCGAAGCCCTGCGGGCGCGCGGTGGCCTCTGAGCGCTTGACCGGGGCGAGGGGCTGGCTTACCCAAATGCTAAAATCAAACCGAGGACACCCCCCATGGAACGCAACCTGACCATGATCGCCCTTTTCGCCGCTCTTATCGCGGCTCTGGGCCTGATCCCGAAATTCACGCTTGGCTTTGGCGTACCCATCACCGCACAGACGCTGGGCGTTATGCTCTGCGGCACCGTGCTGGGCGCATGGCGCGGCGGGCTGGCGGCTCTGCTGTTTGTTGGGCTGGTGGCCCTTGGCTTGCCGCTTCTGGCCGGGGGTCGTGGTGGTTTGGGCGTCTTTGCCTCGCCCACAGTGGGCTTCCTTGTCGGCTTTCCAATCGGCGCTTTTGTGACCGGTTTCATCATGGACCAGTGGCGCAGCGCACCAGTTGGCCTCGCCGCTGGGGTCGCTTCGGTGATCGGCGGCACGCTGGTGGTCTATATCTTTGGCATTTTCGGGATGATGATGACCTTGAATAAGACCGTGGTCGAAGCAACGCTGCTGGTACAGGCCTTCATCCCCGGCGATCTGATCAAAGCCGTTCTGGCAGGTTTCATCACCTCCGGCTTGGCAAAGGCACGCCCGGCGAGCCTGCTGTCGCGCGCCTGACCCTATCGGCCCGCCCTGTTTCGGGGCGGGCCCTCACAATCGCATCAACGCGGCCGAGCCGATCCCTCCCGCTGCCGCGATTGCCGCCAGCCCGGTGCCAGCGCCCCGCGCGACCAATTCATGCCACAGCCGGACCGCATTGATCGCCCCCGAAGCGCCGATCGGATGCCCCCGTGCCAGCGCCCCGCCACCGAGGTTCACGATCTCCGGCACGATCCCGGCTCCGGTGACACAGGCGATGGCCTGTACGGCATAGGCTTCCATAATCTCTGCAAGGTCGAGGTCAGACGCTGTTAATGCGCCGCGCCGCAACACGTCTTCAATTGCCACCAGCGGCGCCAGCCCCGGCTCTTCTGGTCTGCCGCCTTTCGTGGCCGTCGCCAAAAGGGCAACTTTGGGCGTCGGGAGGGACGCGGCGACACGCTCTGAGACCACCACGCAAAAGGCCGCAGCGTCCGCTGCGACAGCGGCATTGGCAGCGGTGATGTCTCCGGCGAGCACCTTGGCGCGTTGGCACAGCGCGGGCGTCAATCGGCGTGTAAATGCATCTTGCGTCAGCCCCGCAAGGGGCAGGATTTCCGCGTCCCGCGGCGGATGTGCACGGGCTTTTGCGTGGCTCTCCACCGCCCATGCGTCCTGCGCCGCGCGGTCGATCCCCAATGACTGAGCAAGCGCCGCTGCGGCTTCGGTCATATCTGGGTCGCGGTCGGGCCAAGGGGTGAAGGGGGCTTGCCGATAGGGTTCGGGCGGTCGGCCATCGGCAAAGGTTTTATAGCGCAAAGGTTGGCGCGAATAGCTTTCAGCGCCGCCTGCCACGACAACATCCGCCGCGCCGCTTAGGATCATCTGCCCGGCCAGCGCCAGCGCATCCAAGCCCCCCGCGCATTGCCGATCGATGCTGAGCCCCGCGATATGTTCCGGCAGTCCCGCCGCGAGGGCGATGCTCCGCGCCGGGTTGCCACCGGGGCCAATGGCGGTGCTACAGATCACTTCGTCCACCTGCTCAACCGCAAGACCGGCGCGGGTCAATGCACCACGCAGCACGGGGGCGGCGAGGTCTGGCAGCGCCAAATGCGCCAAGGCGCCCCCGCGTGGGGCAACCGCGCTGCGACAGGCTGAGATGACAAAAGCACCGCTCACGGCTGCGCCTCCAACCAGTCGGACAGGGCGCGTAGGTCGATCTTGCCCGAGGGAAGCAGCGGCAGGCTTTGGGTGAAATAGACGCGCCGTGGCGCGACGAGCCTGCCAACCGCGGCGCGACAGTCTGCGATAATCCGGTCTGCGAGCGCCGCGCTTTCTGTGCCTTCGACCACGCCCACAAGATGATGCCCGCGCAGGGCATCCTCGCGCGGTAGGACGGCACAGGCAACGCTTGCCTTTGAAGCGATCAGCGCCTCAATCACCTCGGGAAAGACCAGTTGATCGGCGATTTGTACCATGCGCTGCCGGCGCCCGCTGATCCACAAATTGCCTTCGGCGTCCAGTTTGCCCATCTCACCCACGCTGACAAAACCATCGCGCCAGCGGGTGTCGGCGCTGCTCCCCATCGCGTATCCTTTGAAAAGGTAGGGGCTGCGGACCCAAATTTCGCCGACACCTGAAGTGGGGTCTCCGGCCTCATCCAGAAGACGCAGCGCAACGCCGGGGTAGGGGCGGCCCACCGATCCGGCGGGGGTCTGCGCATCGGCCAAGGTGATAAAGCTTGTCTCTGCCGCGCCATAGAACACATGCAGTGCGGCATTCGGACAAAGCGCTTCAACCGCCGTGCGCGTCGCCGGATCCAATGCGCCGCCACCACAAAGCACCAGCCGCAACGAAGAAAGCGGCCCCCGCGCCCCGCGTGCCAGCAAACGCAACTGCGTCGGCGTGGCGTAGAGGATCGTGGCGCCCGCTTGCGCAATAAGTGCTGCCTGGCTGCGGGGGGATTGATCGGCTAAGAAATGCGCATCAAGCCCAAGGTGCAGCGCCTCTAACACAGCATAGAGCGATAGCGAGTGACTAAGCTGACCTAACACAGCAACGCTGTCAGCGGGGCGGAGGGAGAACCGGGCGGCGTTGACGTCGAAACTGGCGATCCACGACGATTGACTGCGCCGCACCGCTTTGGGCTGGCCTGATGCGCCGCCGGTGAGGGTCAGGAAACCCCCCAGGGGACAGGTGAGGTTGGCGGGCAGGGCGTGGTCGCTCAGGCAGAAGGGCGCACATGCCGCAAGGGCGGCAGTCAGGGCTGGCAAAGCCTCAGCCGCGGGGGTCGCGGGCAGGGGGCGGAACAGCGTGCCATGCGACATTGGTGCACGAGGCACTTCCTGCGTGCCGTGAAAAAGCCGCGCCGCGTCGTGCCATACAAACCTATCCTGCACGCCCATCCGCCCCTCCCTTTGTCGCGGGTGTGGAAATTCCGGGTGCATGCTCTGAGACGCGCCGTTAGGCTGCGGCAAAACCAGACCCGAGGATACTTCAGACATGACAGAGACCATGCGCGCAATCGAAATCACGGAACCCGGCGGGCCAGATGTTCTTCAAAGCACCACTCGCCCGCGTCCCCAAGCGAAACACGGACAAATCGTTATCAAGGTCGCCTACGCCGGGGTGAACCGTCCCGACGCACTGCAACGTGCCGGCAAATATGCGCCGCCCGCTACGGCCAGCGATCTGCCTGGGTTGGAGGCGTCGGGCGAAGTGGTTGAGGTCGGACCGGGGGTGACCACACTCGCACCGGGTGATCTGGTCTGCGCATTGCTGCCCGGTGGTGGCTATGCAGAATATGTGGCCACGCCCGCGGCACATTGCCTGCCGATCCCCAGTGGGATGGGGCTGAAAGAGGCGGCCTGTCTGCCTGAGACATTCTTCACCGTATGGTCCAACCTATTTATGCGAGGCGGGCTTAAGGCCGGGGAAAAGGTGCTGATCCATGGCGGCTCTTCCGGCATCGGGACAACCGCGATCCAACTGGCCCGCGTTTTGGGCGCGCGGGTCTTTGTGACCGCCGGGACAGACAGCAAATGCGCGGCCTGTATGAAGCTCGGAGCCGAGGTGGCGATCAATTACCGGGATACGGATTTCGTGGATGTCATGCAGGCCGAAGGCGGGGCGGATGTCGTCCTTGATATGGTCGGCGGCAGCTATATTGACCGGAACTTCAAGGCCTTGGCCGAGGACGGCAGGCTGGTGCAAATCGCGTTCCTGCAAGGAGCCAAGAAAGAGGTGAATTTCGCCACGTTGATGACCCGCCGTCTGACCATGACAGGCTCAACCCTGCGGCCCCAGAGCGACCTCGCCAAAGCGCGGATCGCCGAGGAACTGCTGCAAAACGTTTGGCCGCTGCTGGATTCTGGCCGTATCGCCCCGGTGATGGACAGCACCTATGATTATGAGCAAGCGAATGATGCGCATCGCCGGATGGAGGCCAGCGGCCATATCGGCAAAATCGTGTTGAAGGTTGGCGGCGAGCCGGGCGCTGGGGGCGATCAATAAAAATTTGACAGTAACGAATTGTTAACCAACACTTTGTTAACTTAAGGCGCGGTCGAACGGGACGCCGGTCGCCGTGCTGGAGAGCCGAAAGGCATTGATTGCGGGAGAGGAAATTACGCCTCTCCCGTTTTCACACGAACGCTTTAGCGCAGCGGCGTGAGCAGAGCGTCATCAAGGCTGCAATCGCGCTGCACGTCCGGGCCACAGGGAATGAAATTGAGGTCACGTGACAGGCAGATACGCGTCTCTTGAATATGGCCTTGCTTGCAGGTGATCGTAATGCCTTGGGCAGTCAGGTCAGGGTTCGCTTTCAAGAACGCATCCTCGACCACGGAAGCCGGTAGGCTAACCGTGCGGTCTAGTTTGCGAAAAACCTCGGGCCGGTTGATGCGAGCATAAGCCTTTCGCGACAGGGCGAAATAGTCCGCCGGGTTCAGACCGCTGCAAGAGCCGTGTTTCTTCCATTGGTGCCACGCCAAGCCGCCGGTGCCCATGATATCAGCCATTGCGCTGGTCTGGCTGCGGCTGGGCGGGCGCTGTCCGCTTTGACAGTATGACGGGTAGCCACGCGTGAACTGCGGCCAGAGGCCGTGCAGGGTCCAACCGTGATTTTTGTCCGCATCGCATTGCGGGGATTGGCGTGCATCGCCTGTCAATTCGCACCAATTGGGTGACCACGACAGCGACATAACGTAGTAGTCAAACACGCCTGCGCGCTCCCCGTCAGTCAGTGCGGCAGTCGGGGCAAGCAGCCCGAGGATCAGCAGGCAGGCGCGCAGGAACTGCATTTTGTCTTTCCTTATGATGTTTGAGCCAGTATACAGCCGCCAACTTCCCCGACAATGAAGACCGTTCTGCCAAGCAGGACAGCCTTTCAGGCGACGGGAAAATTGCGTTTTTAGGAGAGTGACATGGCAAAACCGATTATGGCCAAAGCCACCGCCGTCTGGCTCGTGGACAACACCACCATCAGCTTCAAGCAGATCGCCGATTTCGTCGGCATGCATGAGTTGGAAGTGCAGGGCATCGCCGATGGTGATGTGGCGCAGGGCGTGAAGGGTTTTGATCCGGTTGCCAACAACCAGTTGACGCAAGAAGAAATTGACGCGGCGCAAAACAATCCGCTGCACAAGCTGAAGCTTAAGTTCAACGCTGCCGCCGAGGGCGAAGAGAAACGCCGTGGCCCGCGCTATACACCGCTCAGCAAACGTCAGGACCGTCCGGCCTCGATCCTGTGGTTGGTCAAATTCCACCCCGAACTCAGCGATGGTCAGATCAGCAAACTGGTGGGCACCACCAAGCCAACGATTCAAGCGATTCGCGAGCGCACGCATTGGAACATCGCCAATATCCAGCCGATTGATCCGGTTGCTTTGGGCCTGTGCAAACAGTCCGAGCTTGACGCCGCCGTGCAAAAGGCTGCCGCGAAAAAGGCCGCTGCGGGCGAAGTGATGAACGACGACGAGCGCCGCAAGCTGGTGTCGACCGAGCAGAGCCTTGGCATGGATAATGAGCCGAAAATACCCACGGCCATCGAAGGGCTGGAAACCTTCACCCTCTCCGGCAACAGCGCGGATGATGAGGACGAAGACGACCACGCAAAAGGCGATTACTCTGACGCCGACAGCTTCTTCTCGCTGCCCGACAGCTCTGATGAAGATGACGACGCTGAGGATAAGGACAAAGGCTAAGCCGCTTCAGGCATTACGGCGAAAGGAACTTTCGCCACAAGGATGTGTTAAAGTGACAGGGCGTCGGTTTTTCCGGCGCCCTGTTTTGTTTTGATGAAAAGCTGTGTCGCATCGGGGGATGGTTTGGAAACGGCATTGAGCTGGATGATCTGGGGAGTGGCGGGGGTGCTGATACTTTGCACCCTGCTGCCGCTGAGCAAAGTGCCTTTCGGCGCGATCCGGGGGCTGGCTTTCCCACGTGAGCAATTCCTCGGTCTGGCTCTGCTGTTGGCCGTGGCCTTTGCGTCAATACAGGGACCGACGACGACCTCTGGGATGATCGGCATCGCGCTGATGCTTGGCGTTGCAGCACTTCAGGCGCTTTATATCACCAAATTCACCCCGCTCTGGCGCAAGCAATCGCTCGCCGCCTCGCCAGACCTACGTCGAGAGACAGACCGTCACTTTAGCCTGCTGGCCGCGAACGTGAAAAAGTCCAACCGCGACTACGGCAAGCTCATCGCCCTCGTGGAGGCGCGGGTGCCGGATATTTTCATGGCGATTGAGGTGGATCAGGATTGGATCGACGCGCTGGATGAGAGCTTGGGCAAGAATTACGCGCAGCGCATCGATGTGCCGCTTGATAACGGCTATGGGCTTTGCGTCATGTCCAAACTGCCGCTGTCGGAGGTGGAGGTGCGCGAACTCGTGACCCGCGAGGTGCCTTCGATCCGCGCACGGGTGCATCTGCCAGTGGGCGAGGATTTCCGCTTGTATGTGGTCCATCCCGAACCGCCTGT
Source organism: Sulfitobacter maritimus (assembly GCF_013346665.1). GTDB lineage: Bacteria > Pseudomonadota > Alphaproteobacteria > Rhodobacterales > Rhodobacteraceae > Sulfitobacter > Sulfitobacter maritimus. The sequence continues at coordinate 73,149 of NZ_JABVBB010000038.1, read as the reverse complement.
TATCGAACATGATACAAAGGGACGCGACAGCGAGATCGCCTTGGTCGGCATAGAGGCTGAAAAGGATCCGCTGCCTGCCGTGGTGTCGGGCGATTTGAACGATGTGGCTTGGTCAACCACGACCCGGCGTTTTCAGCGGCTCTCTGGCCTGTTGGACCCGCGCGTGGGGCGCGGCATGTACAACACGTTCAGCGCGACAATGCCATGGATGCGCTGGCCGCTGGACCACCTGTTCCACGACCCGCAGTTCCGCCTGCTGGAAATGGACCGGCTGGATAAGATTGGATCGGATCACTTCCCCATGTGGTTCGTGCTGGCCTTGGCCAAGACCGAAGCCGCTGAAAGCGACCCTGAGGAGAGCGATCCAGAAGAGGAACAAGAGACCAAAGATATGATCAAAGAGGAACGCAAAAGAGATCGCGACCCCATCGGCGAAGACTGGGAAGACAAAGATGACTAACTATTTCCGCAAAGCCCGATTTTACCCCTTGTACGAATCCTAGAACGGCGTACATGGCGCCTTACAGACGCCAACGCACGCGCCTCTGGCCGGTCAGTTCCTACCCTGACTGACCCGCGTTTATGTAGCGACGGTAACGTCTCTTGAAACGACACGCGGGGAACCAGCCCCACCTGCTCTTTGGAGATGACCATGAACGCTACCGTCCCCGGCGCCTTGCGCGCCGCATCCCCCGCCTTTTCCGATCCGGCCGCGGCCTATATCGCTGCCAACAGCTTTGACAAACCCACGCTGGTCATCAGCCGTGATCGTGTCGCCGCGCAATATAACGCGTTGCACAAGGGTCTGGGCGCGGCTCATATCCACTATGCGGTGAAGGCGAACCCGGCCCCGGAGATCATTCGTCTGCTGGTCAAAAAAGGCTCCGGCTTTGACGCGGCATCGCGTGCCGAGATTGAGCTTTGCCTTAGCCAAGGGGCTAAGCCTGAGAACATCTCTTTCGGCAACACCATCAAACGCGCCTCCGACATCGCCTTTGCCCATTCGGCAGGCGTGACCCTGTTCGCGGCTGACAGCGAAGCCGAGTTGGACAAGATCGCCACCCATGCGCCGGGGGCGCGGGTCTACCTGCGTCTGATCGTCGAAAATTCCATGGCTGACTGGCCGCTTAGCCGGAAGTTCGGCTGTGCCGGTTCGGCGCTGCCTGCGCTGCTGAACCATGCGGTTGCGGTGGGCCTCGTGCCATATGGCCTGTCCTTTCACGTCGGCTCGCAAACCCGCAAGGCCGAGTTCTGGAACCCCGTATTAGATCAGGTGGCGCCGCTTTGGCACGCCGCCCGTGCGGATGGGCATGACCTGCAATTGCTGAACCTCGGTGGTGGCTTCCCGGCTTTCTATGGCGAAAGCATCGAGGCACCCCGCGCTTATGCGGAGGCTGTGATGGATGCCGTCAAAGCTCGCTTTGGCGATGTGCCGCAAGTGATGGCAGAGCCGGGCCGGGGGCTGGTGGCCGAGGCGGGGCATATCGCCGCCGAAGTCATGCTGGTCAGCCGCAAATCCGCCGATGATCTGCACCGCTGGGTCTATCTTGATATCGGGCGTTTTTCGGGTCTGGCTGAGACTGAAGGCGAGGCGATTCGTTATCAGATCGTCACGCCGCATGACGGCGAAGAGACCGGACCCTGCGTTTTGGCCGGCCCCTCCTGCGATTCAGCGGATATTCTTTATGAAAAACGCCCGATCCACCTGCCTTTGGCGCTAAAAGATGGCGATAAAGTGATGATTCGCGCTTGCGGTGCCTACACAAGCTCGTACAGTTCGGTTGGATTTAACGGATTTCCGCCGCTTGATGTGATCGTGCTCTGAAAGCCGATTAGCGTCGCCGGGAAAAGGGCCGCCAGCTTTGGGAGGGGCAGGCGGCCCGCTTTGATTCCAGGGGGTCAAAGCGACTTGCGGGCCTGCATAGCGGCAGTGATTGTGCCGTCGTCGAGGTAGTCCAACTCACCGCCAATCGGAACGCCCTGCGCGAGCGACGTGAGCCGCACCCGGCCCTCCAACTGATCCGCGATGTAATGCGCCGTGGTTTGTCCGTCGATGGTGGCGTTCAAAGCGAGGATCACTTCGGTCACCCCTTCGGTATCGATCCGGTCCACCAGTCGCGGAATACGCAATTCTTGCGGGCCAATCGCATCAAGCGCCGAGAGCGTGCCGCCGAGCACATGATACCGTCCCTTAAACACACCCGAACGTTCCATCGCCCAGAGGTCGGCGACGTCTTCAACCACGCAAAGCTCGCCATTGGCACGTTTTTCCGATGTGCAGATGTCGCAAATATCAGCGGTACCGACATTGCCGCAGTTGAGACATTCCCGCGCCGTGGCAGCGACGGTCTGCATCAGGTCGGACAAAGGCGTCAGCAGCAGCGCGCGCTTGCGGATCAGGTGCAGCACCGCGCGCCGGGCCGAACGAGGGCCGAGGCCGGGCAGTTTCGCCATAAGCTCGATCAGGGCGTCAATGTCGCGGGTAGAGCTCAAGGATGGCACCTATTCGGGAAAGGGGAAGGGGCGTTTCCGCCCCAACCGTTTAGAAAGGCAGTTTCATACCTGCGGGCAGACCCATGCCTTCGGTCAGCTTACTCATCTCGGCCTGCGCACGCTCCGAAGCTTTGCTCTGGGCGTCTTTGATCGCGGCGAGGATCAAGTCTTCGACGACTTCTTTCTCGTCCTTGTTAAAGATCGATGGGTCGATATCGAGGCCCTTCAACTCACCCTTGGCGCTACAGGTCGCTTTGACGAGGCCCGCACCGGATTCACCTTCGACGGTGATGTTGTGCATCTCCTCTTGCAGTTCGGCCATTTTGCCCTGCATTTCCTGCGCTTTTTTCATCATCCCGGCCATATCGCCGAGGCCGCCTAATCCCTTGAGCATCTGGGGTCTCCTTGTTGCATTGTCGTTTATATGTGGCGTGAGGGGGTAGGGATCAACCGTCCTCGAACGGATCCCATTCGTCTTCGACCTCCGGCAGCGCTTCGGCGGTGGCGGCGGCGGCGAGGTCTTCGGGCGTGCGGATCGCGGTGATCCGGGCCTTAGGGAATTGCGCCAGCACGGCCTGCATCATCGGGTGGTCTTCGGCCTTGGCTTTCAGCGCTAATTCGCGGGCATCACGGATTTGCGCGATGGTTTGCGCACCGCCTTCGTTGACCAGCGACACCGCCCAGCGGTTGCCGGTCCAGAGTTGCAGCTTTTGTCCCAGCCGCTGCGCAAGATCGCGGGGCGCGTCGTCGGTGGGGACAAATTCGATACGGCCCGGTTGATAGGCGGCGAGTTGCACGCAGGTCTCGACCTCGACCAGCAGTTTCACATCGCGGTTCACGCGGATCAGCTCGACCACATGTTCGAAGGTCGGGAAACGGGCCAGGGCGGCGTCGAGGTCTTGCGCCAGCGCTGTGGTCTGCCCCTGCGGGCCGGGGTTGGACGCCATGCGCTGTTGGGCCTGATGCACCGCCTGTGCGCCGGGGTTGCCCTGCGCGGCTCCATTGCCGCCGCCGCCACCGATTGGAGTAGAGGGCGGGCTGCTGTTTTGCAGCTTGCGTACCAGTTCCTCGGGAGAGGGCAGGTCGGCCACATGCGTGAGGCGGATCACGGCCATTTCGGCTGCCATCATCGCATTGGGCGCGGCGGCGACCTCATCCAGGGCTTTAAGTAGCATCTGCCACAGGCGGGTCAGCACGCGCATCGGGATGGTCTCTGCCATTTGCTGGCCACGGGCGCGTTCTTCGGGGGCGATGGTGGGGTCTTCGGCGGCGTCGGGCGTGATTTTCACGACTGAGACCCAATGCGTGATCTCAGCCAAATCGCGCAGCACCGCCATCGGGTCTGCCCCGTCGGCGTATTGCGCCGAAAGCTCGGTCAGCGCGGCCCCCGCATCGCCGCGCAGCACCATGTCGAAGAGGTCCAGCACCCTGCCCCGGTCGGCCAGACCCAGCATCGCGCGGACCTGTTCGGCCCCGGTCTCGCCCGCGCCGTGGCTGATCGCCTGATCCAACAACGAGGTCGCATCACGGGCCGAGCCTTCGGCGGCGCGGGTGATCAATGCCAGCGCGTCATCGGTAATCTCGGCCCCCTCGGCGGTGGCGATCTTGCGCAGCAAGGCGATCATCACCTCCGGCTCGATCCGGCGCAGGTCAAAGCGCTGGCAGCGCGAAAGCACCGTCACCGGCACTTTGCGGATCTCGGTGGTGGCAAAGATGAATTTGACGTGCTCCGGCGGCTCTTCCAATGTTTTCAACAGCGCGTTGAAAGCGCCAGTCGAGAGCATGTGCACTTCGTCGATGATATAGACTTTGTAGCGGGCCGAAGCCGCACGGTAGTGCACCGAATCGATGATCTCTCGAATGTTGGCGACCCCGGTGTTTGACGCGGCGTCCATCTCCATCACGTCGACATGGCGGCCTTCCATGATGGCGGTGCAATGCTCACACACGCCGCAGGGATCGGTCGTCGGCCCGCCGTTGCCGTCTGGTCCGATACAGTTCATCCCTTTAGCGATGATCCGCGCCGTGGTTGTCTTGCCAGTGCCACGAATGCCGGTCATCACGAAAGCCTGCGCGATCCGGTCGGCAGCGAATGCGTTTTTCAGCGTGCGCACCATGGCGTCCTGCCCGACAAGATCGGCAAAGGTCTCGGGCCGGTATTTACGGGCCAGCACGCGGTAGGCGGATGTATCTGTCATGATGCCCCAGATCGGATTCGGTTAAGGCTGCAAACTAGGCGTTCCGGCTCGTGGCGTCCACCGGGCTTGCCGAGGTCAGAGCATCCAGAGGATCACTCCGGTCCCGGCAGAGGCGACGGCGAGGATGATGGCCAAGATCTTCAGCCGCCCGTTGGGCTGGGCATTGGCATGATGGTCGCTCAACCGCTTTTGGGTCTCTGCGGCGGAGGCCTGCGCGGCCCAATAGACATAGAGCGCAGCGGCGATGAAAACCGACGAGACCGCTTTGGCCACCCATGTCGGTTCGAACTCGCGAAACACGGCGCGCAGGCCGATTGCCACAGCGACGGCTGCCATGCCGGTGCGCATCCAGCCTGCAAAAGTGCGCTCATTGGCGAGGATCGTGCGGTCCTCGGCCCAATCGGTGCGGTCTTTGGCAAGATCATTTTTATCGCTCATTGAACCATTTAGCGGCCTGCGCGTTCATATGGCAACAAACTATGACATAGCGGGAGGCTGCCCATGCGCTTGCGGGGGATCGGACGAAGCAAGAATATCATTCGGCGCAGCGGGGGGGCGGGCAAGGCCGGGGGGCTTGGGCTTGTTGGCGTGCTGGCGGTCATGGCGATCGGTTATTTCACCGGGATTGATGTGAGCCCGCTGCTGACCGGGCAGGGCGGCGGACAGGTTCAGCAGTCGCGCCCGCTGTCCGAGAATGAAGATCCGCAGGTTGATTTTGCCGCTCGCGTCTTGACCACGACTGAGCAGGTTTGGAGCCGCATTTTCCAAGAGCAATTGGGCGAGACCTACACCCCGCCGAAACTGGTGGTGTTCGACAGCGTGACCCAAAGCGCCTGTGGCGGTGCCTCTGGCGCGACCGGGCCGTTCTACTGCCCGGCGGACCGGATGGCCTATCTCGACGTTGCCTTCTTTCGCACGATGGAGCAGCGGCTGGGGGCCGGGGGCGATTTCGCGGCGGCCTATGTGATCGCACACGAAGTTGCGCATCATGTACAGAATGAGATCGGCGTGCTGCCGCAGGTAAGCCAAATGCGGCAGCAGTCGTCGGAAGTTGAGGCCAACGCTCTGACGGTGCGGCTGGAGTTGATGGCCGATTGTTTTTCCGGAATCTGGGCGTCGAATGTCGAAGGCTTGATGGAGAAGGGCGATCTGCAAGAAGCGCTGAACGCGGCGCGGATGATTGGCGATGATCATCTACAGCGTCAAGCAGGGCAGGTACCGCAGCCGCATACTTTCACCCATGGGACGTCCGAGCAGCGCGCGCGTTGGTTTGAGCGCGGGTTTGACACAGGGCAGGTCGCCGCTTGCGATACGTTTGAGGCGGATCGGTTGTAAGGCAGAGTAATGAATGGATGAGGTGGGCGCCCTCCCTGGGGGGCGAGGCTGCCGTCGATAGCCGCCATTGCGTCCCAGGATAAGCAAGCGATGCATTTACCTTAAGCGTTGCAAAATCGCCTCAGGGGGGAGGGAGCACGTTGCCCGTGGTTCCCGCGGGCGGGCATCTCGGGGAAAGTTATGTGAATAATTGGAGGGCGCCCCTCTCATCGTTTCTTCGAAACGACTGCCGGGGGCGTCGCATCGCTGCGCGATACGACGTTGGTGAGAGGCTGATAACGACCCAAGCGGGGCTCGTTACGGCTGCTTCCTTCCGGATCTGACCGGGTTGGCGAGGCGCCTGCCCGCACCAACCTCTCAAGCCCCATATAGGACGCCTCTGACCGATGTGCAACCATCAGAAATTTGCGTCCGCGTTGCGTTGCTATGGGTCAGCGGTCGTGACAAGCCTTCATTCTAAAGCCAAATAACGGCGGGAGGGCGGTGAAACATGCGTCACGCGGAAACGGTCACCTTTGGAGGATCGGCGTTGGACCGCGCCGGAGAATTGCGTGGCGATCCTGCGGCAATGGCCGCACTTGCGGCTGATCCTGCAGCGCGGGCGATTGTCTTTTGGCGCGGCAAGCCCCTCATCCAGCCCGAACGCCCTGCGGCGCTGGTGCGGCTGCCGATGGACCACCCCGCTCTTGCCGAGGCGCGCGCCGCGCCGATCTTGCTGGGTCGGGAGGATGGGGCCGGACGCTTTGCCGTTGATCTGTCCAACTGGGCGCCCGAACATCTGGACCAAGGTCAGCTTGGCGCTTTTCTCGACCCGAGCGAGCAGCGGCATCCGTTGTTGGGCGATGACATGGTCTTTGCTGAATTGCGGCGCGTGATGACATGGCTGTCGCCGCGCGATGCAGAATTGGCGGCCAGCGGCAAGGCGATCCTTGGCTGGCATGAAACCCACGGCCATTGCGCCCGCTGCGGGGCGGCAACCGACGTGACCCAAGGCGGCTGGCAGCGCCAATGTCCCGCCTGCGGCGGTGCCCATTTTCCGCGCACTGATCCGGTTGTTATTATGCTGATCACCCATCGCAATTCGGTGTTGATGGGGCGCTCTCCCGGTTGGCCGGAGGGCATGTATTCCCTCCTTGCCGGTTTTGTCGAACCCGGTGAAACCATGGAAGCTGCCGTACGCCGCGAAGTCTTTGAAGAAGCCGGGGTGCAGGTGGGCGCCGTGCAGTATCTCGCAAGCCAACCTTGGCCCTTCCCGTCCTCACTGATGTTGGGCTGCGCAGGCGAAGCGCTGAGCCACGAGATCACCATCGACCCGGTGGAAATCGAAGATGCGCTTTGGGTCAGCCGTGAAGAGATGATGGAGGTCTTTGCCGGCGCGCATCCGCGCCTGCTGCCGGCCCGAAGTGGCGCGATTGCACATTTCTTGCTGGAAAACTGGCTTGCGGATACATTGCTTTAACATAGCGTGACATAACGATAGAAAATCGTTGATTGAGAGCAGAAGAATTGGACCGAGCGGCATGAAATTTTCCACCAAGGAAGACATCGAAGCGCCTATTGAGGCGGTTTTCGCCATGTTGTGCGACTTTGAGAGCTTTGAGCGTTCTGCCATGCGCCGCGGTGCCGAGGTGCAACGGGTAGACAGCTTGCACACGCCTGGTGTGGGCATGACGTGGAAAGCCGTTTTCCCCCTGCGTGGCAAGAAACGCGAAATGACGGTCGAGATGGTCACCTTTGACCGCCCAGATGAAATGGCGCTCGACAGTATCTCTGCCGGGATGGCGGCGCAGATGTCGTTTGAGTTGATGGCTCTTTCGCGCAACCGTACGCGGATTCTGGTGGCGCTTGAGGTCAAACCGCTGACCCTGTCCGCGCGGCTTTGGGTGCAATCGCTGAAGCTGGCCAAGACCAATCTGACCAAGAAATACAAGCAGCGCGTCGCGGAATATGCCCGCAGCATGGAAGAGCGCCACGCCCGCAGGCTTCAGGCCTAAACGCGCTGCGGGGCGGAATTTCCGCCCGCGGGTTACATCCCCCCGGACGCCCCCCGATCAGGGTGAGCGGGATAGACGCCGAGGATCTCAAGCATATTGGTGAAATACCCCAGTTCATCGAGCGCGCGTTTCACCGCCGGGTCATCGGGATGGCCTTCGATATCTGCGTAGAACTGCGTGGCGGTGAACGATCCGCCGACCATGTAGCTTTCCAGCTTGGTCATGTTTACGCCGTTCGTGGCAAAGCCGCCCATCGCTTTGTAAAGCGCTGCTGGAATGTTACGCACTTCGAATACGAAGGTGGTCAGCATTCGCTCTGCGCGGCGGCTCAGGTCGATCTCGGGCGCCATTAACAAAAAGCGGGTGGTGTTGTGGTCAAGGTCTTCGATATCGCGCGCCAACACGTCCAGCCCATGGATCTCAGCGGCGACCTCACTGGCCAAGACCCCATCTGTCAGGCTGTCCGAGACAGCCAGTTCCGCCGCCGCGCCCGCAGAATCAGCCGCCGGTTCAGAGGTAATGCCATGTTTTTGCAAGAAGCTACGTGCCTGTGGGAGCAACACCAGATGAGCGCGCACATGCTGAATGTCAGACAGGGCAACGCCAGGACGCGCCATAAGGGCAATGCGGACCCGCACGAAAGCCTCACCAATTATATGCAGCCCGCTTTCGGGCAAAAGCCGGTGGATGTCGGCCACGCGGCCATAGGTTGTGTTCTCTACCGGCAGCATCGCCAGATCAGCGCGGCCTTCGCGGACAGCGCGGATGACCCCTTCGAACGACTGACACGGCACCGGTTCCATGTCGGGCGCAGCCTGCAAGCAAGCCTCGTGACTATAGGCGCCAAGCGCTCCTTGAAAGGCGATGCGCGGGGTGGTCTGGCGGGTCATGGGCAGCATCCTGATAGCAACGGTGCGGGATTGGTCAATTGGTCGCGGTAACTACACCTTGCCTGCGCCAAGGGAAAGCAATAGATACGCCTGCAACGACGCCAAGAACCGTGGCCCGGCCATGGTGCCAATACCAAGTGATGGACCCTGACGCATGTTCGATACAATGACCCTGACCAAAATCGCAGCCGGCGTGTTTGGCGCCTGGTTGGTACTTCTGCTGGGCAAATGGGCGGGTGAAGAGATTTACCACGCCGACGCGCATGGCGAGCCATCCTATGTGATCGAAGTGGCTGATGCCGGCGGTGACGAAGCCGCTGAAGAGGTGGATTTCTCTGCCATTATGGCCGAAGCCGATGCCGACAGCGGCTCCAAAGTCTTCCGCAAATGCGCCGCCTGCCACAAAGTTGACGGCACCGACGCCACCGGCCCTCATCTGGACGGTGTGGTTGGCCGCGACATTGCAGCGGTGGATGGCTTTGGCTACTCCGGCGCGCTGACCTCGCTTGAAGGCGACTGGACCCCGGAAGAACTGAGCGCTTTCCTCGAAAGCCCCAAAGGCTACGCCCCCGGCACCACAATGGGCTTCGCGGGTCTGCGCAAGGTTGAAGACCGGGCGGACGTGATCGCTTATCTGCAAAGCGTTTCGAACTGATAGAACGCGATATTGCGTATGTGAGGCCGCCCTTTGGGGCGGCTTTTGCGTTTGTGGGGCGGCGCAATACCTTGATCGGAACGGTCAACGGCTTCGCATTGACCTCGCTTTCGCAATCCACCGCCCAGGCTGCTTAGATAACATATTCGCAACTTGTATCTTGGCGCTTCACAGCGTTAGCCTACATGACGCAATGATCCGGACTATGCCCCGCCAAGGAGTGACCTATGCCCAGAGCCCAGACCCGCGTCGCGACCCGTCAGTCGGACCATAGCATGCCGCTTTGGATGGCGACGATGATGCTGACGGTGCTTGTTCTGCTTGCGGGGGCGGCCTCCGCTCAGGAGCAAAAAATCATCAAGAGCCATGGCTATTCCTTCTACGGCGATCTGACCTATCCGGCGGATTTCGAGCATTTTGATTACGTTAACCCGGACGCCCCCAAAGGCGGTGAGATTTCGCTGCCCTTTGTCGGCACGCTCGATTCGATGAACCCCTATTCGGGCAAGGGCCGGGCGCATCTGTTTTCGATCTTTGGGTTTGAGAGCCTGCTGGGCGAAGCGCCAAGTGGCGAGCCGCTTCCCGCAGATGCCTATGGCGAAAGCTATTGTCTGCTTTGTGAAAGCCTTGAGTACCCAGAGGACAAATCATGGGTGATCTTTAACATGCGTCCTGAGGCACGGTTTTCCGATGGCACGCCGGTGACAGCGCATGACATTGTTTTCTCGCACAATCTGCTGCTGGACGAGGGGCTGAAATCCTACGCCGATGCGGTGCGCAAACGTATTCCTAAAGTCGAGGCGCTGGACGATCACACCGTCAAATTCACCTTCGCCGACGGGATCTCGCGCCGTAGCCTGATTGAGACCGTGGGTGGCGTGCCCGCTTGGCCAAAGAAGTGGTTCGAGGAAACCGGCAATGGGTTGAAAGACAGCTGGATGGACCCGCCTCCCGGTTCGGGTGCCTATATGATCGATAGCATCGATCTGACCAAGCGGATCGTGTTGAAACGCAATCCGGACTATTGGGGTAAAGATCTGCCGATCAACCGAGGTCGCATGAACTTTGACCGCATCCGGTTGGAGATCTTTAGCGATGACACCTCGGCCTTTGAGGCGTTCAAAGCGGGCGAATACACGTTCCGCGCCGAAGGCGATTCAAAGAAATGGGCGACAGGTTATGACTTTTCCAAGGTGACCGACGGCAATATCGTAAAGGCCGAACTGCCCGACGGATCGCCCCCGACACCCTCCGGTATCATCTTCAACCTTGGTCGCGAAGCGCTGCAAGACCGCCGGGTGCGCGAGGCCGTGGCGCTGATGTTCAATTTCGAGTGGACGAACGAGTCGCTGCAATACGGGCTGTTCAACCACCGCGCCTCCTTTACTCAAGACACGCCGCTGATGGCGCAGGGTGCGCCCGAAGGGGCGGAGCTTGCTCTGCTGGAAAGCCTTGGTGATCTGGTCCCTGCCGAGATGCTGAACGCGCCTGCTGTTGTGCCGCATACTTCTGACCCGAGCCGCTTGCTCGATCGCCGCAATGCACGCCGCGCATCCAAGCTGCTCGAAGAAGCAGGCTGGACCGTGCAAAACGGTATGCGGGTCAATGAAGCGGGTGAGCCGCTGCGCTTGAACTTCCTGATGAACTCTTCGGGCTCCCCCACGATTTCGGCGGTGATCGAGAACTTCGTGAACAATTTGACCGCCATCGGGATCGATGCGCGGTTGGAGAAGGTGGACAGTTCGCAATATACCGCCCGCGAGCGGGACCGCGACTATGACATGATCTATGACGCCTACGCCGCATTCCTTGGCACCGGCACCGGCTTGACACAGCGCTACGGGTCGGAGGCGGCTGAGTTTTCGCTTTTCAACCCCGCAGGTCTCGCCAGCCCGCTGGTCGACGCAATCATCGACGCATCGCTTAACGCTGAAACCGCCGAGGAAGAAGACGCCGCTCTCATGGCGCTCGACCGGGCCCTGCGGCATGAGTTCTTCATGATCCCGACGTGGTACAACGACAGCTATTGGGTTGCCTATTACAACCAATACGACCACCCCGAGACCATCCCGCCCTATGCCTTGGGCTACCTCGATTTTTGGTGGTACGACGAAGAGGCCGCAGAGCAATTGCGTGCCTCCGGTGCCTTGCGGTAAAGCGACCAAATGGGTTCCTATATTCTCAGACGGCTGTTGCTGGTTATCCCGACCTTGTTCGGGATCATGCTGGTGAACTTTGCCTTGGTTCAATTCGTCCCCGGTGGCCCGGTGGAGCAGGCTATCGCGCGTATTCAGGGCGGTGGCGATGTCTTTGGCGGCTTTGCTGGGGGCAATAACGATGCGGGCGTCGACACGATGGCACGAGGGTCCGACAGCACCTATGTGGGCGCGCGTGGGCTGCCGCCTGAGTTGATCGAAGAGTTGGAGAAGGAGTTCGGCTTCGACAAGCCGCCGGTCGAGCGTTTCTTTCATATGCTGTGGAATTATATGCGGCTTGATTTTGGCGAGAGTTACTTCCGCTCGATCGGGGTGATTGATCTGATTAAGGAAAAGCTGCCGGTGTCTATAACGCTGGGGTTATGGTCGACATTAATCGCCCATCTGATCTCCATCCCGCTCGGTATCCGCAAAGCGGTGCGGGATGGCAGCCGGTTTGACACTTGGACCTCCGGCGCGATCATCGCGGCCTATGCGATCCCCGGCTTTCTCTTCGCGATCCTGCTGCTGGTCTTGTTCGCGGGTGGGTCTTACTGGCAGATATTCCCCCTGCGCGGCCTGACGTCCGACAATTTCGACAGCCTCAGCCCCTTGGCCAAGGTGGCCGATTACTTCTGGCACATCACCCTGCCGGTGCTGGCCTCAACCATTTCGGCCTTTGCCACGCTCACGCTGCTGACCAAGAACAGCTTTCTGGACGAAATCAAAAAGCAGTACGTCATCACCGCCCGCGCCAAGGGGTTGTCCGAGCGGAAGGTGCTTTACGGCCACGTCTTCCGCAACGCGATGCTAATCGTGATCGCCAGCTTCCCGGCGGTGTTCATCTCGGTCTTTTTCGGCGGGTCGATCATCATCGAGACGATCTTTAGCCTCGATGGGCTGGGGCGTTTGGGCTTTGAAGCCGCTGTGGCGCGGGACTACCCCATCGTCTTCGGCACGCTTTTTATCTTCGGTCTCATCGGCCTTGTCGTCGGCATCCTGTCGGACCTGATGTACGTGCTCGTCGATCCCCGCATCGACTTTGAGAAAAGGGAAGGCTGATGGCGCTGTCCCCGCTGAACCAACGCCGTTGGCGCAATTTCACCGCGAACCGCCGCGCCTATTGGTCGCTGTGGATTTTCGCGATCCTGTTTGGCATTTCGCTCTTTGCTGAGTTTGTCGCCAACGACAAACCGATCTTGGTGAATTATCGGGGTGAGTATTTTACGCCGATCTTTAACTTCTACCCAGAGACCGCCTTTGGTGGCGATTTCCAGACCGAAGCCGCCTACCGTGATCCGGAGGTGCAATGTCTCATCGCCACCGGCGGGCTGGAGGCCTGTTTCGACGATCCCGAAGGCTATATCCTTGATGCGGAGGATGGTGAGATTGCGGGCGAAGCGATCGACAAGGGATGGGCGATCTGGCCGGTCATTCCCTATTCCTTTAACACCGCAGTGGACCGCCCGGGTGCTGCTCCGCTGCCGCCCAACGGACAGAACTGGCTCGGCACCGATGGCACCAAACGCGATGTCATGGCGCGGGTGATCCACGGTTTCCGTTTGTCGGTGGTCTTTACCCTGATCGTCACCGGCGCGGCGTCGATTATCGGCATTCTGGCGGGCGCCGTGCAGGGTTTCTTTGGCGGGTGGCTCGACCTGATCTTTCAACGGATTATTGAGATATGGTCCTCAACCCCGTCGCTCTATGTCATCATCATCATGTTCGCCATTTTGGGGCGAAGTTTCTGGCTCTTGGTAATCCTACTCGTTCTCTTCTCTTGGACCGCGCTGGTGGGGGTGGTCCGTGCCGAGTTCCTGCGGGCGCGTAACCTCGAATACGTCCGCGCCGCCCGTGCGCTCGGTGTGGGCAACGGCACGATCATGCTGCGTCACATGCTGCCCAATGCGATGGTGGCGACGCTCACCATGCTGCCGTTTATCATCACTGGCACGATCTCCACGCTGGCGACGCTCGACTTCCTCGGTTTCGGCCTGCCGTCCTCGGCCCCGTCTCTGGGGGAGTTGACGCTGCAAGCCAAACAGAACCTGCAAGCGCCTTGGCTGGCCTTCTCGGCCTTCTTTACCTTTGCCATCATGCTGTCGCTGCTCGTCTTCATCTTTGAAGGCATCCGCGATGCATTCGACCCTAGAAAGACCTTTTCGTGACTGCGCTTTTGGACGTTAAAGACCTGCAAGTTTCCTTTCGGCAGGACGGGCAGTTAATCCCCGCTGTGCGCGGGGTGAGCTTTGCGGTGAACCGGGGTGAGACCGTGGCGCTGGTGGGCGAAAGCGGTTCAGGCAAGTCGGTTTCGGCGCTCTCCACCGTGTCGCTGCTGGGCGACTCTGCGCAGGTCAGCGGTTCGGTCACCTATGATGGGCAGCAGATGATCGGCGCGGATGATAAACTGCTGCACAAGGTGCGCGGCAATGACATCTCCTTCATTTTCCAAGAGCCGATGACCTCGCTTAACCCGCTGCACACGATTGAAAAGCAGCTGGCCGAGTCGCTGGCCCTTCACCAAGGTTTGCAGGGCGCCGAGGCCCGCGCCCGTGTGTTGAGCCTGTTGGAGCAGGTCGGCATCAATGAAGCAGAAAGCCGCATGGGTGCCTATCCGCACCAGCTTTCAGGCGGGCAACGGCAGCGTGTGATGATCGCCATGGCGCTGGCGAACAAGCCTGACATCCTAATCGCGGATGAGCCGACCACTGCGCTCGACGTGACCATTCAGGCGCAGATCCTTGACCTGCTCAAAGACCTCAAGGACGAGATGGGCATGGGGCTTCTATTCATTACCCATGACCTCGGGATCGTCCGGCGCATCGCTGACCGGGTCTTCGTGATGCAAAAGGGCGTGGTCGTCGAAGAGGGGCCAACGGGCGAGATTTTCGACAATCCCCAGCATCCCTACACGCAAAAGCTTCTGGGCGCCGAACCTACCGGCGCGCCCGCGCCTGTGGCCGACGATGCGCTCGAAGTGTTGCGCACCGATAACCTTAAGGTCTGGTTTCCGATCCAAAAAGGTCTGCTGCGCCGTACGGTGGGCCATGTGAAAGCTGTCAATGACACGAGCCTTTCAATCCGCGCGGGAGAGACGCTCGGCATCGTAGGCGAAAGCGGCTCTGGGAAGACCACCGCGGCGCTGGCGATCATGCGGCTCATCGCCTCGGAAGGGCAGGTGATCTTTCGTGGCGAGGATGTGCGGAAGTGGTCCACCCGGCAGTTGCGCAAGCTACGCGCCGATATGCAGATTGTGTTCCAAGATCCCTTCGGCTCGCTCAGCCCGCGTATGACTTGCTTTCAGATCATCTCCGAAGGGCTGGCGATCCATAAGGTGGACAAGGGGCGCGACCGGCGCGAAGTGGTGGCAGAAGTCATGCAGGAGGTTGGTCTCGACCCGGCGACGATGGACCGCTACCCGCATGAGTTCTCAGGCGGCCAGCGCCAGCGAATTGCAATTGCCCGCGCCATGGTGCTGCGGCCTAAGCTGCTGGTGTTGGACGAGCCCACCTCGGCACTGGATATGACCGTGCAGGTGCAAATCGTCGATCTGCTGCGGCGTTTGCAGGTGAAGTACGGGCTGGCCTATCTCTTCATCAGCCATGACCTGAAGGTCGTGCGGGCGATGTCGCATAAGGTGATGGTGATGAAACGCGGTGATGTGGTGGAATATGGCGATGTTGATGCGCTTTATGACAACCCGCAGACCGAGTACACGCGGACGTTGTTGCAGGCAGCTGGATAGGCTGGCTTCGCGATTGGGGGAGGGGACGGCGGGGGCGCTGCCCCCATCGCGCCAAGGGCGCGATTCCCCCGCGGGTATTTTTAAAGGATGAAGAAGGGTGAGCGGCGCGCGGGGGCGCGGCGCTTTAGCCTTCGCTCGGCCCGATCATAAAGCAGCTGACATTGCGCGCGGCGAGGCGGCGGCAGGCCAGATCAGCGCTCTCGCGCGACATGCCAAGGAAGTTCGCCTCAAACCCCTGAGGGCGACGCACGACTTTGCGCAATGTGCCGTCCAGCGTCGACATTTCGGCCAAGGCTGTCTTCAAAAGCACCTTCTCGGCGGCATAGCGGCTGGGGTAGCGGCCCACGTTGACCCCCCAATGGCGGCTGCCAGAAGTGGAGATCCGGGTGACGATTTCCTGTTCCACAGCCTGTGCCACAGCCACTTCGACCTCCTCTGGTCGTGGCTCGGGGCGGACAGATACATTGGCCGAGGCGAGCGTCATTGTTTCCTGCTCTTGAACCTCAGGTGCGCTCACTTCAGGTGCGACAGGCACCGTCGCGACCGCTTCGCGCAGGGCGGCAGTGATATCGCTGTTGGACACGACGCTGGTTGCTTCAGGTGCGACTGCGGTGGCGACCAGAACCTCTTCGCTCCGCGGGCGAAGATTTGGGCGTTTTGACGTGGTGACGGCACCCACGAGGCGGATGGTCTTGCCAGCCGCGCCTGCTGTCGTGCCGGGGGTGCTTTCCACATCAGCATAGACCGGGGGTGCGGGTTTCAACAGCGGGGCGCTCGAAGGCGCCCGGCGGAAGCCGAGATCCATTAGTTCAGCAACCTTCGCGTTGCGCGACGCGGTGGATTTGCCGCCGAAGACTGTTACGATAATACGCTCGTTACCGCGTTCGGCGGATGCCGTAAGGTTAAAACCAGCCGCGCGGGTGTAGCCTGTCTTAATCCCGTCGGCACCTTTGTAGGACCCCAGAAAGCGGCGGTTGGTATGGGAGACCTTGCGCACGCCGGCATCGGCGGTAATCCGGGAGAACAGGTTGTAATACTGCGGATAATCATAGAGCAGATGCCGCCCCATACGGGTCATGTCCCGCGCCGTGGACAGGTGACCGTTTTCCGTCAGACCGTGCATGTTCTTGAAGGTCGTGCGCGTCATGCCCAACTGCTGGGCCGTGCGGTTCATCCGGCGGGCAAAAGCGGCTTCAGAACCCTCAATGGCCTCCCCAATGGCCGTGGCGGCATCATTGGCAGACTTCACCGCAGCGGCACGAATGAGGTAGCGCAGGGCGATTTTCTGACCCGGGCGCATGCCGAGTTTGCTTGGCGGTTCAGAGGCGGCGTTCTTGGAAATAGTGACCTGCGTATCGAGGGAAATTTCACCGCGCTCTACGGCCTGAAACGCAATATAAAGGGTCATCATTTTGGTCAGCGAGGCGGGATGCAAACGGGTGTCGGCATTTTCGGAATGCAACTCTTTGCCCGTGCGCGCATCAATGACATAGGCCGCATAGGGCGCTGCAACCGCGCTGAGCGGTACAATCATCAAAAGCCAGAGTGCTGCGAAGAAAGATAGCCCGTAATGGGCCGGCTGATGGCGCCAAGCCTTCATAGTGTCCTGCCTTTTACTGCCTCGGGATCGCCGATTTCTTCGGCTGACCATTTGTTGATTGGTTATAGGCTAACACAATCAGGGGGATCGCGGAAGGCTGCGAATCTAACGAGGAGGGTAAAAGGGGCGAAATTCTCCTCCCATATGTAGAGGTTAATCCGCGCTTACCCACTATCGACGGTAAATGTGGCAAGAGCTGGGCGACAACTGGGCGTTTTCGCCGCAATTGGTTTTTTCAGCGCGAGTCACTCCACGTCAATATCGCGGATTAAGGCCGGCAAGTCCGAAAGATCGCTAATTTCAGCGAATCGCTCTGCGTTTTCAGGCGGCTCTGCCTGTTCCATCGCCCAGGTCAGATCATGCGGTACATAAACGCCCCAGCCCCCCGCCTTGATCATTGGACGCACGTCCGAGGCCATGGAATTGCCCACCATCAGTCCGCGCGCCGCACCGTCACCATGGCGGGCAAATATCTCGCGGTAGGCTGCTTCGGTTTTGTGAGATACGATTTCGACCGCGTCGAAACGCCCCCGCAGCCCCGATTGCGCCAGCTTGCGCTCCTGATCCAGCAGATCGCCCTTGGTGACGACCAACAAACGGAAACGCCCTGCCAAAGCGTCCAACACATCCTCAACATGCGGTAGCAACTCAATAGGATGAGCCAACATATCGCGGCCCGCTGCCAATAACTCCGCAATGACAGAAGCTGGAACCTCGCCCTCAGTCACTTCAATTGCGGTTTCGATCATGGAAAGGGTGAACCCTTTAATGCCATAGCCATAATGCGGCAAATTGCGCCGCTCAGCCTCTAGCAAACGCGCCATTAAATGGCCGCGTTCACTATGTTCTGCTAATAACGCGGCAAAACGATCATGTGACAGTGCAAAGTAGCGTTCATTATGCCACAATGTGTCATCCGCATCGAAGCCGATCGTGGTGAGTGCCGGTGCCATATGTACTGCCTCTTTCCTTAAACGGTTTAGGGGTTATATAGACGCCTGCACATTAAAGAAGCGACATCCCTCAGCGGCAGGAGCAGCAATGCACCGTGACGACCCAAAGGCAACTTGGACAAATCCGACAGCCGACCCCCGCCAGCGGGGAGCGTGGATGATGGCGGGCGGACCGCAGGACGGTGACGACACCGAACTGTTGACCAAAACCCGGCCAAAGACCAAACGCCCGCCCATGTATAAGGTGATGCTACTTAACGATGACTTCACCCCGATGGAGTTCGTTGTGCATGTGCTAGAGCGGTTCTTTGGCCTCAACCATGCGCAAGC
Organism: Sulfitobacter maritimus; assembly: GCF_013346665.1. Taxonomy (GTDB): domain Bacteria; phylum Pseudomonadota; class Alphaproteobacteria; order Rhodobacterales; family Rhodobacteraceae; genus Sulfitobacter; species Sulfitobacter maritimus. The sequence goes on along the minus strand of NZ_JABVBB010000038.1, from coordinate 54,761 downwards.
CTTCGAGATCATGCTGACCGTACATAAAAAAGGTCTGGCGGTTGTGGGTGTCTTTAGCCACGAAATCGCCGAGACCAAGGTCGCGCAGGTGATGGATTTCGCCCGGCGGCACCAGCACCCGCTGCAATGCACTATGGAAAAAGAAGAATAACACGTGATTGACCCGCGATTGGAACTGGCCCTGAACGGCGGTGGGCTGGACCTACCTGACGAGGGCGTGATCGCTGTGTTCCAGCCCCCGGTAGAGGCTGATTTGGCTGATTTTCCGCCAGAGCGCTGCAAGATCATCCACGACTATAAGCCAGCCTATGACGCTTGGGCCGCCCGAGGCTATGAGGCGAGCCATTCAGTCGAGGGGCACTATGCCGCCGCCATCGTCTGTCTGCCCCGCGCCAAACATGAGGCCCGCGCGCTGATCGCTCAAGCCTGTGCGGTAAGTGACGGGCCGGTCGTGGTGGATGGCCAGAAAACCGATGGCGCAGATTCAATCCTACGCGAGATGCGCGCGCGGGTCACTGTTCATGGGCCAATTTCCAAAGCGCATGGCAAGCTCTATTGGATCGACGCAGGCGCGAGTGATTTTTTCACCGATTGGCAAGCTGGCCCCGCTCAGACCGATGGCGGCTTTTGGACTGCGCCGGGGGTGTTTTCAGCCGATGGTGTCGATCTCGCCTCGGCGCTACTGGTCGATATCCTGCCTGATAACCTCGGCGCTGAAGTCGCTGACCTTGGCGCTGGCTGGGGGTTCCTTTCGGCTCATGTGCTGACCCGGCCCAAGGTAAAAACCGTGCATCTGGTCGAGGCGGGACATCTCGCGCTGGAATGCGCGCGCCACAATGTCACCGACGACCGCGCCGTGTTCCACTGGGAGGATGCCACTAAATGGCAGCCACCGCACCGGATGGACACGGTGGTGATGAACCCGCCCTTCCACACAGGGCGCGCCGCAGAGCCGCAGATCGGCCAAGCCTTCGTCGCCGCTGCCGCGCGCATCCTGTCGAGCCAAGGCGACCTTTGGATGGTCGCGAACCGGCATCTGCCCTATGAGGCGGAACTGAAAAAACGCTTTGCTCAGGTGGCCGAACTAGGGGGCGACGCGCGGTTCAAGCTATTCCACGCCACGCGTCCGCTCGCCCGCCGCCGCTGAGCCAAAAGGGAGCTTCCCGATGTCCTTCTCAATCTCCGGCAAGACAGCAATCATCACCGGCGCTGCAGACGGCATTGGCCTTGCCATCGCCCGGCATCTCGCTGACCGGGGCGCCAATGTCATGTGCGCCGACTCGAATGAAAAAAAACTGATGGAAGAGCTGGGCGACACCCCGGATGAGGGCAATATCCGCGTCTTTGCCGGAGACCTCCGCCAGCGTCTGACCATCGCCAACCTCGTCTCTGCAACCATCGACGCCTATGATCAGGTCGACATTCTGGTCAACGCCTCGCGGCAAGTCATGACGACCGATCCATTGGACGTTGAAGACTCCTCTGTCGAAATGCTCCTGCAGCAAAACCTAATCACCGCCTTGCAACTGTCGCAACAGGTCGCAAGGCGGATGATGAAACAGGCCGAGGGACAAACCGAAGGGCAGGTCGGGTCGATCATCAACCTAAGTTCCATCGCCGCTCGTCAGCATCAGCCGGATCTTATGGGCTACTCCATTGCCTCAGCTGCCGTGCAACAGATGACGCGCTCGCTGGCCCTCGTTCTGGCGCCGCACAGGATTCGCGTAAACGCAATTTCCTTCGGCTCCGTGATGAGTGCTTCCCTGCGCGCCGCCGTGGCCGAGAACCGCGATTGGCGCGACGATATCCGCGCCCACACACCGTTGGGCCGGATCGCAGGGCCGAATGAGTTGTGCGAGGCGGTGCAATTCCTCGCTGCGGAAAGCTCCGGTTTTATGACAGGTGAGATCATGACCATCGACGGCGGGCGCACCCTTCTGGACGTTGTTTCCGCCCCCGCTCACTAGTGCAGGCATACGGCCCCCTTCATCCTTTGAAAAATACCCGCGGGGGAATCGCGCAGTAAGCGCGATGGGGGCGGCGCCCCCGGCTGCACGACATGTGCCTACTGCAGCCGTCTTGCAAACGCCGCGCCTCCCCCCGCATCGGCATTTTTATCCAAAAATTCCATCAATCGGCATTTTTCGCCCTTGACGACTTGGCGATGCGGCGGTACCTCCCGCGCCTACGGCGTTATAGCTCAGTTGGTTAGAGCGAACGACTCATAATCGTTAGGTCCCTGGTTCAAATCCAGGTAACGCCACCACCTCCCTCCTGTCAGTCTCCGACAAATTGCTGCCTCCCTGCATCGCGTGGGCCGCTCTCACGTCATATTCGTCGTGACAAGAAACAACGGGTCGCTTAGCGTCAGCCTACAGAAAGAAAACGCAGCAGGCCGGGCAAACCGGACGCGCGTCGACAGGGAGAGAGAGAGATGAATTTCACACGTCACGGATTCTTGAAACTTGCAGGTGCCACGGCCCTTGCGATGGGGTTGGGGGCCACGTCGGCCCTGGCGCAGGAGGTGACATTGCGCCTGCACCAATTCCTGCCGCCGCAGGCCAATGTGCCAAAGCTGATCCTCGACGTCTGGGCCGACAATGTCGAAGAGGCGAGCGAAGGCCGCATCAAGGTCGAGCGCTACCCCTCAATGCAATTGGGCGGCACCCCGCCGGAGCTTATCGACCAAGCGATTGACGGTGTGGCCGATGTGGTTTGGACCGTGGTCGGCTATACTCCCGGCCGCTATCCCAGCACCGAAGTTTTCGAACTGCCCTTCATGATGACCAACGCCCGCGCGGCGTCTTCGGCCTATTGGCAGATGTTCGAAAAACACATGAAGGATACCGAGTTTAAGGACGTGCATATCCTTGGCGCTTGGGTGCATGGCCCCGGTATGCTCCACACCAACAAAGAAGTGCGTACGCCAGACGACCTACAGGGAATGAAGATCCGCGGCGGGTCGCGTTTGGCCAACAAACTGCTGGAAAAGGTCGGCGCGACCCCTGTGGGCATGCCAGTCCCGGCGATCCCCGAAGGCCTGTCCAAGGGGGTGATCGACGGCACCACCATTCCATGGGAGGTCACCCCCGCACTCAAAATTTCCGAACTGGTCGATAATCACACCGAATTCAGCGGCAATGCGCTCTACGTTCTGACCTTTGTCCTAGCGATGAACAAAGACAAATATGAGAGCCTGCCCGATGATCTGAAAAAGGTCGTGGATGATAATTCCGGTCTCGAATTCTCGATCTTTGCTGGCGGCACCCAAGCGGATGCGGATGGTCCGGCGCGTCAAGTGGCGGTTGATCTGGGCAATAACATCGTCACCCTGACCGAAGAAGAAGCCGAGGTCTGGCGTGAGGCTGCACAGCCGATCTATGACGAATGGATCGCTGAGATGAAGGAAAAAGACATTGATGGGCAAGCGCTCATCGACGAAGCCCGTGCCTTGATGGCCGATTACGACAAGTAAGCTCCGTCCACGACCATGATCTGCGACGGCACCACCCGTCGCAGATCGTTTTCTACCCGGAGCAAAGGCGTCCCATGCACCGAACGATCTTCTTTCTTGCCCGAGGTGCCGCGCTTGCTGGTGGTCTGGCGCTGATGGCTCTTGTGCTGCTCACGACCCTGTCGATCATCGGACGGACGATCAACAAAACCCTGCACAATGATTTCTTTGACAGCACGCTGACCGGCCTTGCCCAATTCGTGCTGGACCTCGGTGTGGGAGAGATCAACGGCAATTACGAAATTCTGGAAGCCGGGGTCGCCTTTGCGATCTTTGCTTTCCTGCCGATCTGCCAGCTTTATGGCGCCCATGCCAGCGTTGATATCTTCACGGCGATGTTGCCGGACCGGATCACCGTTTGGATCGCCGCCTTTTGGGAGATCGTGCTGACCTTGGTCATTCTGCTGCTGATCTGGCGGCTTTACGAAGGGATGCAGCGCTACATCGGCAATGGGGAGACGACGCTCTTTCTACAGTTCCCGGTCTGGTGGGCCTATGCGGCAAGCTTTGCTGCCGGTGTGGTGGCTTGCCTTACAGCGGTCTATTGCGCGGTGATGCGGGTGGGCGAAGCGCTTGTCGGCAAGCCGCTTTTGCCACGCGATCACGGGGGGCATTGAAATGACCAACCTCGAACTGGGCTTTTGGTCCTTCCCTGTGTTGCTGATCATGGTGTTTCTGCGCGCCCCAATTGGGTTGGCGATGCTGCTCTGCGGTTTCGGCGGTTGGTACTTCGCGATGGGCGGCAACCCCACGCCGCTGCTGGCCAAGCTGAAGTCTGAGACCTACACGACCTTTTCAAGCTATTCGCTGAGCATCATCCCGATGTTTCTGCTGATGGGGCAGTTCGCCACGCTGTCGGGCATGTCCTCCAAACTGTTCCGCGCGGCAGAGAGCTTTCTTGGCCACCGGCGTGGCGGTGTTGCCATGGCCGCTGTGGGGGCTTGTGCGGGCTTTGGCGCGATCTGTGGCTCCTCTCTGGCGACGGCGGCCACCATGTCCAAGGTCGCGCTGCCAGAGCTGCGGCGCTACGGGTATTCGGGGGGCTTTTCCACGGCCACACTGGCCGCTGGCGGGACTTTGGGCATCCTGATCCCGCCCTCGGTGATCTTGGTGATCTACGCCATTTTGACTGAACAGAATATCGCCAAACTGTTCCTCGCTGCCTTTATCCCCGGTATCCTCGCGGCGCTTGGCTATATCGCTACGATTTCGCTCTACGTCCGGCTTAACCCCGAAAGTGCGGGGACCCGCGCGCCGGTGCCGATGCGCGAACGCTTTGGCGCTTTGGCGGACACCTGGCCGGTGCTTGTGATCTTTGTCGTCGTGGTTGGCGGCATCTATGCAGGCTGGTTCACCCCGACCGAAGGGTCGGCCATCGGTGCGGCTGGCACCGGGCTTGCTGCTTTGCTCGCCGGTTCGCTGAATTGGGCGGTGCTGCGCGACAGCCTACTTGGCACGGCCAAGACCACGGCGATGATCTTTTTCATCGTCTTGGGGGCCGGATTTTACAACGGTTTTCTGGCGCTTTCGGGCGTGCCGCAGTTCATGGCGGAATGGGTCACAACACAGGGCTATGCGCCCCTAACGGTCTTGCTAGTTATCCTCCTGTTCTACCTGATCTTCGGCTGTCTGATGGACAGCCTGTCGATGATCCTGCTGACTGTGCCAATCTTCTTTCCTGTCATCTCGGCCATGGATTTCGGGATGAGCGCGGAGCATCTGGCGATCTGGTTTGGTATCTTGGTGCTGATCGTGGTAGAGGTCGGGCTGATCACGCCGCCAGTGGGGATGAACCTGTTCATCATCAACGCGATGGACCGTGATACTCCGATGCGCGAAACCTACCGGGCGGTCATGTACTTTGTTGGCTCCGACATTGTGCGCGTCATCCTCTTGGTGGCTTTCCCGGCGATCACGCTGTTTCTCTTGCCTGGGTAGGGCAGGTTGCGCATGGCGCAGGAAGGGCTAGAAGTGTTTGGCCCTGCCTTGCGGCCCTGACCAATGGAACCTGCTATGACCTCCGAAAACTTCGTGCATGAGATCAACGTCACTTGGGGCGATTGCGACCCGGCGAAAATCGCCTATACCGCGCGGCTGCCTTATTTCGCGCTGGATGCGATCAACGCGTGGTGGGAGGCGCATTTTGACGGAGACGGTTGGTTTCAGCTTGAGCTTGACCGCAACATCGGCACGCCCTTCGTGAACCTTGCGATGGACTTCCGCAGCCCGGTCACCCCTCGCCATAAACTCCTGTGCGAGACCTATCCGACGCGGCTTGGCAATAAGTCCATCACCTTTGGCATGAAGGCCCGGCAGAACGGCGTTTTGTGTTTCGAAGGGTCGTTCACCTGTGTCTTTACCCGCGCGGATGTGTTTGAAAGCCAACCGGCCCCCGAAGAACTGCGCAAAGTGATCGAACCTCTAGTCCGCGCCGAGGGCTGACCCCGCTTTTTCGCGGCGAACGGTTGCAGTCCTTCGCGTTGCGGCGTCTTATCGCGCGGCAACGTGAGGGAGAGACATATGGCGATCAGGACTGCGGTAATTGGTTTGGGCATTATGGGGCGGCGGATGGCCGAACATATGGTGCTGCACCCGGACTTCACCGTAGCCACTATGTGGGATCCAGACCCGAAGGCCTGCGCGGCGGCACAGGCAGTGGCCCCGGATGCGGTTCTGGCCGCTTCTGCGTCGGAGGCCATGGCCGATGTCGATCTGGTCTATCTCGCCTGTCCACCCGCCCCGCGCAAAGCCTATGCGTTAGAGGCTGCGGCCACTGGGAAAGCGATCTTTCTGGAAAAGCCGCTTGGTGTGGACATTGACGAAAGCCGCGCTTTGGTGGCCGAACTGGAGGCCGCAGGCGTCCCGGCGGCGGTGAACTTTACCCAAGCCGCAGGGGCAGCGCTGACCGATCTGCGCCGCTCTATCGACGCGGGCGCCCTTGGCCCGCTCTGCGGTATCGATATCATCGTCACTTATTCGGCTTGGCCACGCGCGTGGCAAAAGGATGCAGACTGGCTGCGCTTTGCCGCCGAAGGGGGCATGACCCGCGAAGTCATCTCGCATTTCCTATTCCTGAGCGAACGGGTGCTGGGACCGTTGAGCCTGTCTTGGGCCCATGCCGAATATCCCGATGACACGCTTTGCGAGACCCACGTCGCCGCCCGGCTTGTGAACCGTGACGGTCTGCCCGTGTCGGTCCTTGGTAGTGTCGGCGGCGCGCAGCCGGATCGTCAAGAAGTGACGGTGAAGGGCGAAAAAGCCAGTCGTCGTATATCCGAATTCTCGATCGATACCGTTTCAACGGGGGGCGCTTTCGCCCCAACTAGCGACGCCCTTGCCGATACCCGCGCCACCAGCCTGAAGGCGCAGCTTGACGATATGGCGCGATTGATGGTGGGCGACCCCAGCCGTTTGGCCACCCCGCAAGAGGCGCTGCGGGTGCAAATCCTGATTGAAGGGATCTTGGGCCAGAAAAGGACGCACCCATGACTGCAACGCTAAACGCTTCGCCCGAGACCTGTCACTGGGGCTATTTCGAAGCCGCACGCCCCGCGGCGTTGACGATCCAAAGCGGGGAAGAGGTCATCATCAATACCGTTTCCGGCGCACCGAACTGCCTGCCGCCCGAAGGGTTTCACGTACCGCCCGAGCTATACGAGATCCACGCTGCTGGCCCGCCACCGATGCCCGGCCATATATTGACCGGGCCGGTGGCTGTCGAAGGCGCGATGCCGGGGGATGTGCTGCAAGTAGATATCCTAGACGTCACGCTGCGGCAGGATTGGGGCTACAACTTTATCCGCCCCTTGGCCGGCACGTTGCCTCAGGATTTCAACGAAACCTATCACAGCCATATCCCGCTGGATACAGAACGCGGCATCGCCCGTTTGCCTTGGGGGTTGGAACTGCCTCTTGCGCCGTTCTTTGGCGTTATGGCGGTTGCTCCGCCGCCTGAATGGGGCCGGATCGCGACAATTGAGCCGCGCAAACATGGGGGCAATATCGACAACAAGGAACTGGTGGCCGGGACCACGCTTTATCTGCCGGTCCATGCCGAAGGTGCGCTGTTTTCTTGCGGCGATGGACATGGTGCGCAGGGGGATGGCGAGGTCTGCGTCACCGCCATTGAGACCGCCTTGCAGGGGCGGTTCCGTTTGACCGTGATGAAAGACAAACCGCTTTCCTATCCGCAGGCCGAAACGCCGACGCATGTGATCACGATGGGCATGGCTCCGAGCCTCGACCTCTGTGCGGAAATGGCGCTGCGCGACATGATCGCGCTGGTCTCAGAGCGGGCCGGGATCAGCCGCGAAGACGCCTATGTTCTGTGCAGTTTGGCCGGGGATTTGCGCGTGACCCAAACGGTGAACCGCGAAAAAGGCGTGCATATGATGATGGCCAAGGCGTTGATCGGCGGCTAAGCCCTTGAACAGCAAAGGGCCGACATAGCTGCGGCCCTTTGACTAAATCACTTTGTCCACGCCATGCGCGCGGGGTGATATTCAAACCCGATATGATGGCCCGCGCCGACCAGCCCCTCGCGGGTATGGTTATAAAGCGACCGCCAGTAGGGCTGGATTGTCACGCCGTCCTCTTGCAACATCTTTTCACCCTTGGCCATGATCTTGCGCCGGGCATCGACATCTGCGGTGGCCAACGCCTTGGATACCAGCGCATCAAACTCTGGATTCGAATAGCCAAACTCATTCCATGCCTCATTCGACCGATAGGCCAGCGCCCAGATTTGCACGCCCAAGGGGCGCGCGTTCCAGTCGGTCGAGGAGAAAGGGTAGTTATTCCAGTCGTTCCAAAAGGTTGAGCCGGGTAAGATCGTGCGTTTCACCAAAATACCTGCATCACGCAACTGCGCGGCGACCGCATCGGTGGTGTCCTTGCGCCAAGCGTCGTCGATGGAGAAAAGCTGGTGTTCGTAATCGGCCATGCCCGCCTCTTCCATCATCGCTCGGGCGGCGGCGGGGTCGGCTTTGGGTGGGTCGATCTTGGCATATTCCGGGTGCATGGGGCCGACGTGGTGGTTCTCTGCCATGATCCCGCGCCCGGCATAGCCAAGCTCAAGCAGCACCGCATTGTCCACCGCCAGCGCCAGTGCTTGGCGCACACGCTTGTCCGCATAGGGCTTTTTGCCATCAACCTCGGCCAATTGGTTCGGGCGGATGACAATGGTCGCGGCGGTTGTGATCTCGTTTTCGACCCAACCCTCTAGCGCGTTCATAATGTCGATATACTCGCCTTCCATGGAATAGAGCGCATCGACCTCTTCGGCCTTGGCCGCGTCGATCCAAGTGGAGGGATCGGTGCCATAGTCGATGTATTCTAGCCGGTCGATATAGGGGCCACCAAAGACCTCGGTCCCCCACCATGTATGGTCCGGGTTTTTGACCAACACGCTCTTGATGCCCACTTCAAGCGACTCTGGCAGGTAGGGGCCTGTGCCGATTGGGTTTTCCAGCATGTTGTCTGGATCAAATCCTTCGGGCGTAATCGCGGCGGGGTAGTCGGCCATGCCGGGGATCAACGTGATATCGGATTTGGGTAGCGTCAGTTTTACGGTGTGATCATCCACAACCTCAATCGCGCCCTCAATGGCTTTGCCGGTCTCGTCATCCACCAGCGTGGCGAAACGCCCCGCCATGGAGTTGCCCTCCACCGACTTGTCGCACCAGCCTTCGATATTGCGTGCCACGTCCTGCGCGGTGAAATCGCTGCCGTCGTTCCATTTGACACCTTTGCGGACGTGCAGCAGGTATTCTGTTGCGTCGTCGTTGATCTCCCAGCTTTCCAGCAGGGCAGGGGTGAAGGTGCCGTCGTTCTCCCAGATTGCGAGGTATTCCAGCCAGCCGCGCGTGAAATTGGCGATCTGCGACCAATCAAACGCCCGAGGGTCTTTCAACGCGCGCACTTCCATCTGCATCCGCACGGTGCCGCCCTGTTGCAGATTGGACGGGGTTTCGGCCTGGGCGGGGCGGGACATGCCGAGCATCGCATAGGCCGTGGCAGAGGTCGCACCAAAGGCACTGGCAACGGCTAAGAATTCACGTCGACTGACAGGATCGCTCTTGGCTCGATTGGCCGACCTCAACACAGATTGCGGCAGTGGCTTTCCTGTGCGGGTGAAGAACTCCATGATTTTCCTCTCTGTTGTCGCGCATGCCGAAGCGATTGCGAAGACCCCCTTTGGGGCTTGGGTCAGGTGCACCAGTTGACCTGCTTGTCTCACCGTTTTGACGGGCTGTGTCCTGTCAGTCTGACGATCAGGCTACTTAGGTCAAGCTGGTCTTGGTTATATAGCATCGGAGGTAGCGTCGCGGCGAAGGCGGGCAAGCTTGCAGCCTCAGAGAAACGAAATCACTCAATCTCGCGAGCGGCGCTGAACAGGGCTTCAAGCCGGTCGCGGTCCCCGATCTCATTCGCCAGCATTAACACCAGCCGGGCATTGAGCGCATGGCTTTGCTCTTCGGTCAGCCCCGCATGTGCGGTCATGAGCGCGGCGTAGACAGCATCGCCTTCGGAGCCAAGGCGGTCTTCTAATGTTAAACTGGTCATGTGCTGGCTCCTAAGGCGCGTGTATGGGCGGCTTGGATCGCCGCGCTGTCGGGCTGGGTGAAACAGGCGCAGACATGGCCGTCGGGGCGCAGCAGGTAGAGGCGTTCGCTGCCATAGCGTTGCACAGCGTGACCTTCCGCATCGGTAAAACAGGGGTAGTCCGCCGCGTCTTGATTGATGCCGATACGGGCAATGTTCGGCAACTCAGGCGCGGTGATGTCACCAATCGCCAAGAGCGCAAAACGCCCCTGTGCCTCGCGGATCAGCCATGTCTGACCCGCAGCACCGACCAAAGGCGCGTCTAATAAGGCTTCTCCCGGTTTCAGGGGGGCATCTGCCGCGCTTTGCAAAGGGCTCTCGCCAAGCGAACAGGGCCGGGAAAGACGGCCTGAGTTGATCAGTTTGCGGGCGAAAGGGTGTTTGCCTGCAAGCTTTAGCACCTCATCGCGAAACAGCGCTTCGATGGGCGATTTTGGCGTCATGAAATTGGTCGCGCGGGCCGAGTTGCGCATGTTCTCTTCTGCGCCGTGACCGCGCTCGATGTCGTAGGTCTCGATCAAGCTGGGCTGTGCCTTACCCTGCACCACGGCGGCGAGCTTCCAGCCGAGGTTATCGACATCCTGCACCCCGCCATTGCCGCCCCGCGCGCCAAAGGGGCTGACCACATGGGCGCTGTCGCCGACAAAAATCACGCGGTCATGGACGAACTTCTCCAGCCGCGCACAGCGAAATTTGTAAACGCTCATCCAATCTAGTCGGAAAGGCGCATCGCCGAGCATTTGTTTCAGACGCGGGACGACCTTTTCCTCGGTCGCTTCGGCCTTTGGGTCGGTCTCTGGCCCGAGTTGCAGGTCGATGCGGTAGATATTGTCCGGCTGTTTGTGCAGCAGCGCGGATTGGCCGTTGTGAAAGGGCGGGGCGAACCAGAACCAGCGCTCGGGCGTATCGTGGTCGCCAAAGGGGGAGGTCTCCATCTCCACATCAGCGATCAGAAAGTGTTCGTCGAAGGTCTGGCCCTCGAAAGGCAGGTTCATACGTTTACGGGTGGCGGAGCCCGCGCCGTCGCAGGCGATGTACCAGTCTGCCTCCAGCCGGTAGGGGCCGTCGGGTGTCTCAACCGTCAGTTCGACGTGATCGGCATGGCCTTTGTGATCGATGACCTTATTCAGGAAGCGCAGGTCGATCAGTTCGGGGAAGTCCTGCGCACGTTCAACGAGGTATTCTTCGACGTAATACTGCTGAAGGTTCACGAAAGCCGGGTATTTATGCCCCGGCTCTGGCAGGAGGTCGAAGTTGTAAACCTCCTGCTCGCCGTGAAACTGGCGGCCCACTTTCCACGTGACACCCTTGTCCAGCATCCGCTCCCCGATGCCGAGCCTGTCGAAAATCTCCAGCGTTCGTTTGGCCCAGCAGATCGCGCGAGAGCCGAGGGAGACGACGTTGTTGTCGTCCAGCACCACGGATTTTACGCCGCGCAGGGCAAGATCCACCGCCATCGACAGGCCAATGGGGCCAGCGCCGACGATCACCACCGGGTGCCGCGGCTCGGGCGTGGTTAGACCGAGCGGCGGGCTGTAGGGGAAAGGCGTGTAGGCATAGGCCATGGCGGCATCCTTATCGTCAGAAAGCAGGCGTCGGGGATCAGTCCGACAGTGCCTCCCACATCTCCTTGTCACGTTTGGCGGTCCAGATGCGCGGCGTGTCAATGTCGAGCGCTTCGTCATAGGCGCGGGCGACGTTGAAGGGCAGGCAATGCTCATAGATCGCGTAGTCGCCGAACTTGGGATCACATTCAGCGCGCACGGCGTCCCATGCCTCTTTCAACGTGCCGCCGCGCAAAGCCACGCGGGCTGCGGGACGGTAGGTAGAACGGACGAAGTCGGCGGTGCTGTCGATTGCGGCATTGACCATCTCGCGCCCAACGAGCGCATCACCCCGCCCCGGTGCGATGGCGTCAAGGTCAAAGGCGCGGATGCGTTCCAGCGTGCCGGGCCAGTCGTGGAAATGCCCGTCGCCGCAATAGCAGGCGGAGTGGTATTCGACGATATCGCCGGTGAACATGACGTTCTGATCCGGCACATAGATCACCGCATCACCCGCCGTATGGGCGCGACCCAACTGCATGATGTCGACCCGACGCTTGCCAAGGTAAACGCTCATCCGCCCGTTAAAGGTGGTGGTGGGCCATGTCAGGCCGGGGATGCTTTCATGGCCTTCGAACAGGCGGGGGAAGCGTTCGAACTCGCTGTCCCAGTCCTCTTGCCCCCGTTCGGCCACCATGGCGCGGGCTTTCTCGGACATGATGATCTGCTGCGCGCCGAACGCCGACGCCCCCAAGACACGCACCGCATGGTAATGGGTCAGCACCACATGGCTGATCGGCTTGTCGGTGACCGAGCGGACGCATTCGATAACCTTGTTCGCCAACCGGGGCGTGGCCTGTGCTTCGATAATCATCACGCTATCGTCGCCGATGATCACGCCGGAGTTCGGGTCTCCCTCGGCGGTGAAGGCGTAAAGACCCTCGCCCACCTCGGTGAAGGAGATTTCCTTTTCGGTCATATCGCCTTGTGATGCGAATTGCTTGGCCATGTGATGTCCTTCTGTCTTGTTTTGCCAGCGCGGAAGCGCGGCTTGTTCATGAAAAGTCGATTGCTGGACGGATTTTGCCGGAGCAGCTGCCAAAACCCACGCGGAAGCCATCGCCCTGCGCGTGCCCGGTAAGGGTCAGCGTGTCGCCGTCTTCGACAAAGCTGCGAGTGCTGCCGTCTGCGAGGGTGATCGGCTCCTTGCCGCCCCATGATAGTTCCAGCAGCGACCCGCGCTGCGATTTCTCGGGGCCGGAGATCGTGCCGGAACCTAAAAGATCGCCTGCGTTCATCGCGCAGCCGGAGGAAGCGTGATGCGTGAGTTGCTGCGCGGCGGAGTAATACATCTCGCGGTAATTGGTGCGGGCAATTTCCTCAGCCTCGCCGCCTTCGGGTTGGAGCAGCACCGACAGGTCGATGTCGTAAAGGCCGGGTTTGCTCTCACGCAGATAGGGCAGCAGCTCTTTCTCCCGCTCAGGGGTCGAGGTGCGAAACGGCTCAAGCGCGGCACGGGTCACGATCCAGGGGGAGATCGACGTGGCAAAGGCTTTGGCCTGAAACGGCCCCAGTGGCTGGTATTCCCACGCCTGAATGTCCCGCGCTGACCAATCGTTAAGCAGCACGTAGCCAAAGATCATCTCATCCGCTTCTTCAATGTCGATCGGCTGGCCCATCTCGGTCGAGGTGCCGACGATCGCGCCCATCTCCAACTCGATGTCGAGCTTTTGGCAGGGGCGAAAATGCGGCGCGTCGGCGTCGGGGGCTTTCAATTGGCCGTTGGGCCGCGTGATATCCGTGCCCGAGACAACGACGGTCGAGGCGCGGCCATTATAGCCAATAGGAATGTGCAGCCAGTTCGGCGGCAGCGCATTCTCAGCCCCGCGGAACATCGTGCCGACATTGGTGGCGTGATGCTTCCCGGCGTAGAAATCAGTATATTCCGACACCACCATCGGCATATGCAACCGCGCCTCGGCCATCGGCACGAGATGCGGCGCAACACTGGCTTGGTCAGGGGCGTCGGTGCTGAGCAGGTCAATCAGCCGGGTGCGCAGGACGGTCCAAGCGTCTGGCCCAAGCTCCATCACATCGTTCCAATAAGGCACGTCAAACACCGGCTCTTCGGCAAGAGTGATCAACCCGTCTTCCTCAAGCGCGGCGATGTCGAGGATCTGATCCCCAACCGCCACGCCGCAGCGCGCCTCTAGCCTGTTGGTGGAAAACACGCCGTAGGGCAGGTTGTTCAGCGGAAAGTCAGTGGAAGCTGAGTTGGCGCTCTCCACCCAAGAGGTCATCAGAGTCATATCGGTCCTTTCGGGGGCTGCCGGGTCACTTCTTTCCCGGCGGGCCGTCAAATTTTTCTCAAGGCTTTCCCAGCTGTCGATATGGTCATGCACGCCTCGAACATGAAGGACACCCCCACAAGCGCAGCAGGTGGCCTGTTGTTGATCGTCAATGCCGTGGTCTCGCTGGTCATCTCGGTCCCCTTGCGGAATCTGTTGCGTTTGTAATAGTTGGTTTTGTAACTAACAAGCGATCCCGCATGGAAACCGACAATTTCGACTTACAAGACTTCTTGCCTTACCTGCTGAACCAAGCAGCAGAGGCCTCGTCACTGGAGTTTCAGAAATACTACAAAAACCGCTACGGGATGCTGCGCACCGAATGGCGCGTGCTGTTTCACTTGGGTCTTTATGGGCAACTAACGGCAAGCGAAATTGGCCAGCGCGCGAGGATGCATAAGACCAAGATTAGTCGCGCCGTGCATCGCCTGACGGAACGCCGCTTCGTCACCCGCCGCCGGGATGAAGACGACCGGCGTGTTGAACATCTGGCGCTTACCCGCCAAGGGCTGGCGGCCTATGCCGAATTGCGTGACGTCGCACAACGCTATGACGCCGAACTTTTAAATGCGCTCGACCCGGCAGAGGCTGAGCTGCTGCGCCGTGTGCTCAGGAAATTATCCGAGGCCCGACCGGGGGGCTTTACTTAACCCCCTCAAAGCGTCACCGATGCGCCATGACAGATCAAACCAAAGGCCTCCTGCTCACCTTTCTAGGCGTGATATGCATCGTCCCAGAAGCGCTTTTCGTGCGGGTGATCGACGCGCCAACACTGACGCTGGCCTTTTGGAAGGTGGCTTTGGTCGGTGTCGCCATTAGTGTGGGCCTCTTGGTCATACAAGGCACAGCGCCGTTCCGAGCCCTGCGCCAAGGGGGCTGGGCCAGCGCGATCTATGTCGGCGGCGCGGCCTGCGCCGGTGTGGGCTTTGTGTTGGCGGTGCGGCTGACTTCAGTGGCCAATGTGGTCTTTATCCTCGCGTCCCTGCCGGTCTTTGCCGCGCTCTATAGCCGGGTGTTTCTGGGCGAAGCGATCAGCCGACGGATGCTCTTTACCATCGCGGCTGTGCTCTTGGGGCTCGCCGTTATTGCCTATGGTTCAGGCACATCCGAGAACGCTTCGCTGGCAGGCGATCTCGTAGCTCTAGCCATTTCGGCTATTTTCGCGGCCGCTCTTACGGCGGCGCGCCACGCGCGGGCGATCTCGATGGTGCCGGCGGTGGCACTGGCCTATTTGATCGCCGCAATTGCCGTGCTGCCCATTGCAGACCCTCTCGCCATGCCCGCCAGCGAAATGCCTCAGCTGGCGCTCTATGCGTTGTTTATCGGGCTCAGTACCGGGCTGATCTCTTTGGGCCCGCGCTATATCAGCAGCGCCGAAGTGGGGTTGCTGGTCTTGCTGGAATCCGTGCTGGCGCCGCTGCTGGTCTGGGCTGTGTTAGGCGAAGATCCGGGCATCTATGCACTGATCGGCGGGGGCATTGTGCTAGGCGCGCTGTTCCTGTCGAACCTCATCGCCCTGTCACGGCGCCGCCGCGTAGTGCCACCGATGCCGCGCCACTGACCTTAAAAGTCTGGCGTTACACCGGGCAATTCAAGCGCTTTGATCAACTCACGCAGCTCTTGCCGGGCGGCGATATTAGAGATGTTCAACTGCTTCACCCCAATATCCTTAAGGTCAAGCAAGGTCAGCCCGCGCGGGAACAACTCGCGGAAAATCACCCGCTCATTGAACCCCGGTGCCGGGCGAAAGCCAATGCGCTTGCTGAGGTTGCCGATGGCACGTTCCATCTTTTCTTTGTTCACCATACGCTGCGCACCCAAGCGGTTGCGCACCACGATCCAGTCAATGGCAGAAAGCCCCGCCTGCGCTCGCAACTGCCGCGCGTTCCAAACCATCTCTGAATAGACCGAAGGCCCGGTGATCTTTTCCCCATTGGCATCGATATGCGCCAGAAGATCGAAATCGATAAAACTGTCGTTAAGCGGGGTGATCAAGGTGTCAGCCAGCGAATGCGCCACCTGACTAAGCCGGGTATGCGAGCCGGGGCAGTCGATCAGGATAAAGTCATTGTCAGGCTCAAGTGCCGCCACCGCCGCGCTGAGCCGATGGTCGTACATATTCTCACCCGGCCGCAGGCTGCTCGCCTCGACGTCGGGCAACTCACACAGCGAGGGGCTGGCCAGCTCCAGCCCAGCCTCGCGGGTAAAGTTCTTCCGGTTCTCTATATAGCGGGCAAAGGTGCGCTGGCGCAGGTCCAGATCGAGCCCGCTGACCTTATGCCCCAAACGCGCCAAGGCTGTCGCCACATGCATCGAAACGGTCGATTTTCCCGCGCCGCCTTTTTCGTTACCGACGACGATAATATGCGCCATGCTGCTGTCCCTTCGCGCCTGCTGTTTCAGCAAGATATTGTTGAACCGCACTATATGTAGGGTTTGCAGCTTTGGAAAGTGGCGAGGCCCTATTGCCACGGTCAGAGGGTGGAGTGCTGTGGCATCTTTGCAGAGCGTGCAATGCGCATTATGGTGCTAAGTCCAAAATCAAATTCGCCCCGCACAAGGTGATGCACAGGTTTGAAGGGTAGCAAGGTGTCAAAGACAACACAGCATATAGGCGACAGGCCCGCCGCGGAGCACCCTCAAGGGTTGCCGACACTTAAGACCGTGTTCGCCGAATTGCTGCTCTTCTGCCTGTTCGTGGCGCTCGTGCCGGTCACTGTCTATCTTGATACCGCCGTCTGGGGTGACGGCGTGTCCGAAGACTCGATCACCGAACATCTGCACAACACGCTTTTGGCAATCGCCGCCGCGCTCTTTGCCTTGGGCGCCTATCAGCTCACTGAGTTGCGCGGCTATTTAACCCTCGCGGCAACCCTGTTCACCTGTATGTTCCTGCGCGAATATGATGCTGCCTTAGACCGTATTCAGCATGGTTTCTGGATCTATCCGGCGCTGGCGGTATTCTTCATCGGCATATGGATCGCATGGCGCAATAGAGGCACAACCCGCCTGCCATTGCTGCATCACCTCTCCACACGATCTGCCACCTTCGTCTATATCGGCATCGTACTCTTGCTGTTCTTCTCGCGCACCTTCGGAACCAGCGCTCTTTGGGAGGCCGTAATGGGTGCAGCCTATATGCCGCAGGTCAAAACCACTGTGCAGGAGGGCACGGAACTATTGGCCTATCTGCTGATCGCCTATGGCGCAGTGCTGTCTCATCTACACCGCTATGGTGCCCACGCCCCGCTCCAAGAGCACCGCAGCTAACGGCCACCTCCCCCTTCTCTTCATCCTTTGTTAAATACCGTGCACAACGGCCCAACGCGCAGAGGGTTCGCGGTGTGAACGCTCCGGCCCCCAAACGCAAAAGGCGCAGCCCATGGGCCGCGCCTTCCAACTCTCGCATAGGGTAAAGGCTTAGAAGCCCAGACCTGCGTATTTGTTCTTGAACTTCGACACGCGGCCGCCGGTGTCCATGATACGGCCAGTGCCGCCGGTCCACGCGGGGTGTACGGAGGGGTCGATGTCGAGCGCCAGCTGGTCGCCCTCTTTGCCCCACGTCGATTTCATTTCCACAACGGTACCATCGGTCATTTTGACGTTGATGATGTGGTAATCGGGATGTGTATCGGTTTTCATCGATCAGTCCTTTATGCGTTCGCGCGAGGCTTGTAGTGGGCGTTTTCGACGATCCGTGCGGATTTACCGCGACGGCTGCGCAGGTAGTACAGCTTGGCGCGACGAACGCGGCCACGGCGCACAACGGTGATGCTGTCGATGTTGGTCGAGTGCAGCGGGAACACACGTTCCACACCTTCGCCGAAGGAAATTTTGCGCACGGTGAAGGACCCGGCAATGCCATGGCCGTTCTTGCGCGAAATGCAAACGCCTTCGTAGTTCTGCACACGGGTGCGGGTGCCTTCGGTGACTTTAAAGCCAACACGAATGGTGTCACCGGCACGGAAGTCGGGGATTTCTTTCCCCAGTTCGGCGACTTGTTCCGCCTCGATCTCTGCGATCAGGTTCATCTGACCATTCTCCTATGATGTTCGCGGTATTCCACGAAATTATGTTGCGACCCAGAGCTTCGGGTTCTGTCGGGCAGCGCCGTGATCTGTTCAGACCGCAAGGCCCCCGCCGGAGGTATCGTCGTCATTCCTTAGTCTTTTGCGTAAACGCAAAGCACCGGAGCCGCCAAAGCGATTCCGGATGATCGGGGTATAGGGGCAAGGGATTGCAGGATCAAGGGGCTGTTGCCTGCCTTGATCCCGCATAAGGCTAGGCCAGCGCGATCACGCCCAAGACAACGAGCAAAAACAGCACCAGCACAATGCCGATAAGCACCTTCGCCCCCGTCATCGCGGCACCGGATACCCGGCCAAAACCCAAGAGTGCCGCCACGGCGGCGACGATGAGCAAAATAAGAATAATCTCTAGCATGTGTTGTCTCCCTCCAATGTGAAGGATCAACGCGAGGTTAAGAGCAGCGGTTCCTTAAGCCGCCTGTCTTAGCCCTTCTCTTGATGTTTGGCCCACATATCGGGGCGGCGCCTGCGGGTAAGATCCTCGGCCTGCGCCTGCCGCCATTTGGCAATCTCACCGTGGTTGCCCGACATCAGAACGGGAGGAATTTCGCGTCCCTCCCATTCGGCGGGGCGGGTGTATTGCGGATGCTCTAACAGGCCAGAGGCATGGCTTTCTTCTTCGATGCTTTCAGCGTTGCCCAGCACGCCGGGCAGCAAGCGCACAGTCGCATCGATCATCGCCTGCGCGGCCAACTCGCCCCCGGTCATGACGAAATCACCCAAGCTCACTTCGGTGATGCCGAAATGCTCTATCACGCGCTCATCTACACCCTCAAACCGGCCACAGAGCATGGTGACCCCCGCGCAATCTGCCAGATCGCGGGCCATCGCCTGATCGAACCGCCGCCCGCGCGGTGACATATAGAGGATCGGCCAGCGCCCCCGCGCATGGCTCTGCGCCTTGGCAAGGGCCGGGCCAACCACATCGGCCCGTATCACCATTCCCGCGCCACCGCCCGCGGGCGTATCATCAACGTTGCGGTGTTTGCCGATCCCGAATTCGCGCAGGTCATGGGTGTGCAACTGCCAGCGCCCGTCTTGCAGCGCCTTCCCGGTCAGGCTCGCCCCCAATACGCCAGGGAAGAGATCAGGAAACAATGTCACGATCCGCGCTTGCCAAACATCGGCGTAGTCTGGCGCATCTTGCATCAAGGCGCGAGGTTTTAGGCTAGGCCGTGCGCTTTGGCGTCCGTGAGAGCGGGTCGGTTTCATGCGGTTCCTGCCTGTTTGTGTAGGGCGGTCTCGGCGCGGCGGCGCGCGACAGGGTCATCGGCGTGTTCGCGGTTGACGTCAAGCAAAGCCTGAAACTGATCCGCTGGCATCCTTCGGCACCTTTGTTAGTCGTCTGTGCTATCCGGCAGCACACCCAAGGGCGGGTCGGCGACGATACGGCCTGATGCAAGATCGACCGTCGGCACTGCGGCCTTGGTAAAGGGCAGGAAGGTGGTGGCCGACGTGCCGGCCAATTGCAGTTCCAGCAAGTCGTCTGCTCCGTGGTTCTGAACCGTCTTCACACGGCCCAAGAGCACGCCGCCAGTGTCATAGACCTCAAGCCCGATCAGATCGGCGTGGTAAAATTCATCATCCGGCAGGCCGGGCAGTTGGTCGCGCGCGGCAAAGAGCGAGACGCCGCGCAACGCATCGGCTTCTTCCTTCGTCGCAATCTCAGTAACCCGCGCCGCAAATCCGTTTTTGACCGGATGCAGCAGCGCGAGGTTAAAGGTCCGGCTGCCGTCTTCGGTGTAAAGGGGGCGGTAGGTCTCGATATCCTCCGGCTCGGCGCAATAGCTTTTCACGCGCACTTCGCCGCGCACGCCGTAGGCGCCGGCGATGGCACCGACGCAGATCAGGTCTTGGTCACTCATTGCAACAACTCCGAATTCACACAGATCGTCCCGGTCCATTCCCCGGCACCGGCTTTGCATTCGTCCTGCATTAACTGCCGATCATAGCGGATGCCAAGGACAAAGCCGAGCACCAGCACGGCCAGAAGGAACAGCAATTTTCTCATCAACGGGTCTCGATCTTCAGACTTGGGGCGCGGGTCTCCCAACCCTTGGTTTCCAGTTCCGGCGTCAGGCTGTTGTCCTCTGGCCAGCCCATGCAGAGATAGGCCACCAGCGACCAGTCCTTTGGCACCTCAAGGTCGCGGTTCAGCCGCGCGGGGTCAAGCACTGAGACCCAGCCCAGCCCAAGCCCGTGGGCGCGGGCGGTGAGCCACATCAGGCTGATCGCACCGACCACGGAATAGCGGCGCATCTCGGACATGGTTCCAGCGCCAAGACCGCTGCCTTTGTCGGTGCTGTCATCGCAGTAAATCGCCAGTTGCTCCGGCGCATCGCTCATGCCCGAGAGCTTAAGCCCGGCGTAGCGCTCTGCCTTCTCGCCGTCGTATCCGGCAAGGGCGCGGGCATTGGCTGTTTGAAAATTTTCAAGCGCGGCTTGGCGCGCGGTGTCAGACCTCACGCGGATGATCCGCCACGGTTCCGACAGGCCCACAGAAGGGGCGAGAGAGAAGCTGTCGAGGCAGGTTTGCACCAGCGCCTCGTCCAGCGGGTCTGTGCGAAAGCGGCGCACATCGCGCCGCCATCGCATCAGGTCGTGCAGCCCGGCGCGGAAGTCTTCAGAGAATTCATCCATGCCGGGCGCTCGCAGATTATTCTGCGGAGGCTTCTTCGGCAGGCGCGTTAGCAGCTTCGGCAGCGGCTGCGGCTTTGTCGGCTTTTTCCTGAGCGCGCTCTTGGGCTTTCTTGCCCGGTGTGCCCTTCTTGGGGTTGTTGCGCTCGGTCTTTTCTTTGACGCCAGCGGCTTCCAACATGCGTGTCACACGCTCTGTGGGCTGGGCGCCTTTGGCGATCCATTCTTGGATCTTTTCAACGTCCATTTTCACGCGCTCTTCGCTGTCTTTCGGCAGCAGCGGGTTGTAGGTGCCCAGCTTCTCGATGAAGCGGCCGTCGCGTGGCATGCGGCTGTCGGCGGCAACGATACGGTAGAAGGGGCGCTTTTTGGAGCCGCCGCGGGCGAGACGAATTTTCATGGCCATGGTGAGTAGTCCTTTAGGTTGGTTGGGGGGACGGGAGGCCGTCCTATTCTTGGTGGGTTTTGTGGTGCCGAATGACTTCGGCGATGATGAAGTTCAGGAACTTCTTGGCGAATACAGGGTCAAGGTCCGCTGCTTCCGCCAAATCTTCGAGCCGCTCGATCTGAGCCGCTTCGCGGGCCGGATCGGACGGGGGAAGGTCGTGTGTGGCCTTAAGTTTCCCCACGGCCTGTGTGTGTTTGAACCGCTCGCCCAGCGTATAGACGAGGATCGCGTCGAGCCGGTCGATGCTGGCGCGGTGCTCTTTCAGCAACTCGGCGGCGCGGGCGGCGGTATCTGTGGTGGTGTCGGTCATTTCTTCTTCCCGAAACCGCTAAGCCCGCTGGGCAGACCCATGCCGCCACCCATGCCGCCCAGACCACCGGGCAGCTTGCCGCCCATCTGCTTGGCCGCCGCTTCCAGCGCTTTGGGGTCCATCTGCGACGGGTCCATGCCGCCGGGCATACCGCCTTTGCCCATCATGCCTTTCATGGCCTGCTTGAGCATACCGCCTTTGCCCATTTTGCCCATCTTCTTCATCATGTCGGACATCTGGCGGTGCATCTTCATCAGCTTGTTGAGGTCAGAGACCTCCATGCCGGCACCTTTGGCGATACGCTTCTTGCGGCTGGCCTGCAGCAGGGCAGGGTTGGCGCGTTCTTTCTTGGTCATGGACTGGATCAGCGCGATCTGTTGCTTGAGGATCTTGTCGTCGAAACCGGCGTCCTCGACCTGTTTCGCCATTTTCCCCATGCCGGGCATCATGCCCATCATGCCCTGCATGCCGCCCATCTTGATCATCTGTTCAAGCTGCATCTTGAGGTCGTTCATGTTGAACTGACCCTTGGCCATGCGCTTCATCATCTTCTCGGCCTGTTCGGCCTCGATGGTTTCTTGGGCCTTCTCGACCAGCGCGACGATGTCGCCCATGCCAAGGATACGGCCTGCGATGCGCTCAGGCTCGAAGGTCTCGAGCGCGTCCATCTTCTCGCCCAGGCCGACGAATTTGATCGGCTTGCCGGTGACCGCACGCATCGACAGCGCGGCACCGCCACGGCCGTCGCCGTCCATCCGGGTGAGGACGACGCCGGTGATGCCGATCCGCTCGTCAAAGTTCTCGGCGGTGTGCACGGCGTCTTGGCCCGTTAGGCCATCGACCACCAGCAATGTTTCACGTGGATTGGCCACGTCGCGCACGGCTTTGACCTGTTGCATCAACTCTTCGTCGATGGACAGGCGGCCCGCGGTGTCGAGCATATAGACGTCATAGCCGCCCAGACCCGCCTGCGTTTTGGCGCGCTTGGCAATCTGCACGGGGCTTTCGCCCTTAACGATCGGCAGCGTGTCGACGCCGATCTGCGTGCCGAGGATTGCCAACTGCTCCATCGCCGCGGGGCGGTTCACGTCGAGCGAGGCCATCAGCACGCGCTTGCCATCACGCTCTTTCATGCGTTTGGCGAGTTTTGCTGTGGTGGTGGTCTTACCGCCCCCCTGCAGGCCGACCATGAGGATCGGCGCGGGCGGGCTGTCGATCTTCAGCGAACCGGGTTCGCCTTCGCCTTTCAGCACGTCGATCAGCGCGTCATGAACGATCTTAACGACCTGCTGGCCCGGCGTGACCGATTTGGTCACCGCTTGGCCGGTGGCCTTTTCCTGAACCGTTTTGACGAATTCACGCGCCACGGGCAGCGAGACGTCGGCCTCCAGCAGGGCGACGCGCACTTCGCGCAGGGCGGTTTTGACGTCTTCGTCGCTGAGCGCGCCTTGCTTGGTCAGGCGGTCAAAGACACCAGAGAGCCGTTCGCTAAGATTTTCAAACATGGGCACAGGGCCTTTCGGGTCGGTTGCACTTGCCCCTATTTAAGGACGCGCGCGAAAATGCACAAATGCCCCAGTGGGCGCAACGCGCTGACTGGGGGCGATCCCGACCACAAGCCGGGACCGGAAGGCAATGCTTCCGGAGATTGGGTGGCATTTACGCGCTGACGGCGGACGAGTCAAGCCAGCGGTGGCGCGGGGCGGTAAGACGCCCCGCGCGAAAGGTCAGGCGGCGCTCAGCGCGTCGATTTGAGCGTTGGCGCGGGCAATGGTGCTTTCTGCGTCCACGGCCAATTGGTCGGCAGCCACAAAGGTCACATCCGTGATGCCCAAAAAGCCCAGCACAAACCGCAGGTAGCCGCTGGCGAAATCTGCGGTGGAATCAATGCCGGTGCCGCCCGAGGCGAAGGCCACGATGACCCGCTTGTTCTCCAACAGTCCTTCGGGGCCATTCTCAGTATAACGGAAGGTCACACCGACGCGGGCAATAAGGTCGATCCACGCCTTGAGCGAGGCCGGAATGGTAAAGTTGTAGATCGGCGCACCGATGACGATGGTGTCGGCGGCTTGCACTTCGGCAATCAACGCGTTGGACAAAGCGAGCGCTTCATCATCCAAGGCGCTACGCTCGTCTTCGGACTTCACGCGGGCGCTGGCCCATGTGGAATCAATCAGCGGCAGCGGATCACTGGCGATGTCTCGGGTAACAACCTCGCTATCGCCGAGGGTGGAAATGATGCGGTCCATCAGCTTACGGGTGACGGAATTTTCGCGGTTCACAGATGTTTCGATACGTAGGACGGTCATGGAATGGCTCTTTATCTAGGGTAAGAAAAGTGTTGCCGAGGAATTGGGCATTGCGTGCGCGAACGCAACTGCCAGAATGCGGGTGGCTATGTTCACTGACGCACAGATTTGATTGGCAGGGGGCCGAATGGACAACTGGGACGAAATTAGAACGGCCTATCAGGTGGCGCAGCTTGGCACGGTAAGCGGTGCGGCGGATGTGCTGGGCGTACATCATGCCACGGTGATCCGGCATATCGATGCCTTGGAGGGGCGACTTGGCGTGAAGCTGTTTCAACGTCATGCCCGAGGCTACACCGCCACAGAGGCGGGCGAAGACCTGCTGCGGGTGGCGCGGGCGACCGACGATCAGTTTAGCCAATTGGCCGGGCGGATCAAAGGCCGAGGGAGCGATGTTTCAGGCGAGTTGGTAATCACCTCACTGGATTTCCTTGCCCCCCGGCTGGCGCCGTTGTTGACCGAGTTCCAGCGGCAGAACCCCGAGTTAGTGGTGCGCTACCTGATCGGCGATCGCCTGTTCCGGCTTGAATACGGCGAGGCGCATGTCGCCGTGCGTGCCGGGGCCGCGCCGGATCAGCCCGACAACGTGGTGCAGCCCTATGCACAGCTAGCCGTAGGAGCCTATGCGAGTCGCGACTACGTCAAGCAATACGGCGTCCCACAGGGGCCAGAGGACTACGCCAAACATCGGTTCATTGCAGAGGACAACCGCGACAGCCGAGCGCCCTATCAAAAATGGCTCTGGGCGACGGTGCCAGAGGACAGCATCACGTGGCGCAGTTCCAGTGGTGCCGCAATGGAGGCGGCGCTGCGGGCCGGGGCCGGGATCGGGGCGCTGCCGGCGGCGCAGGGGCGGGGCGACCCGGATCTTGTTGAGATCCACGCCCCCCGCGCGGATTGGGCCAGTGCGCTTTGGCTGGTAACCCATGTCGATCTGCACCGCACCAGCAAGGTGCAAGCGGTGCTGGCCTTTCTAAAAGAGCACGCCGAGGGCGCCGTCGCATGTCCCGACTAAGCGCTGCGGCGCAGGGCCATTTGGCAATGCTGTGCTTTTCAGCGTTGGTGGCTGGGTCTTTCTCGCTTGGGGCGCAGGTGGCGAACGAGATCGGGCCGACGGTCCTGAACGCCGTCCGTTTTGCTTTGGCAACGCTCTTGGTGGGCGGCTTGGCCTGGGCGCGTGGGGATCGGTTTCGCACAGGCTTTGCCGCGCCTTGGCGGTATTTTGTGCTCGCGGGGCTGTTTACGCTTTATTTCGTGTTGATGTTCGAAGGGTTGAAGACGGCGCCCCCGGTCTCGGCAGCGGCGGTGTTTACGCTTGTGCCGGTCATGTCGGCGGGGGTGGCGTGGCTGCTGATGCGGCAGGTGATGACACCGCGCATGGCGCTCGCGCTCGCGATCGGCGGGGCCGGGGCGCTTTGGGTGATTTTTCGTGGTGATCTATCCGCATTTCTGACGTTTGACGTTGGGCGAGGTGAGGCGATCTATTTTGTCGGTTGCATCTGCCATGCCATCTATGCGCCGATGGTGCGTTGGTTGAACCGCGGTGAGAGTGCCGTGCTCTTTACCTTTGGCACGTTGTTCGCCGGGACGGTTTTGCTCACGGTCTATGGTTGGTCCGACCTTGTGCAAACCGATTGGGCCGGGCTAAGGCCGTTGGTTTGGATCACGATCCTATATGTCGCGGTCTTTGCCACAGCGGCCACGGTGGTGCTGTTGCAGTTTGCCGCTTTGCGGCTGCCCTCTGCCAAGGTGATGGCTTATACCTATCTTACGCCAAGCTGGGTAATCTTATGGGAAGCGGGCTTTGGCAACGCCTTGCCCGGCACGCTGGTTTGGGGAGGCGTTGCCCTCACGATTTTGGCGCTCTACCTGCTTTTGCGCGACGATAGCCGAGAAAAATCATAGATTTGCGGAATTTTTGGGTTTTCCTGGAACCCAGCCCTATGGCGCTGCGTTGGGGGGTGAAATCAAAGTAAAAGGATACTCCATGCGTAGCATTTTATACCTGATCGGTTTGATCGTAGTGGTTTTGGCTATTTTGCGTTTTGCATTCGGCGTCATCTGATCGCCGATTGATCTTCCCCTTGTCTTATTTACCTCGTGGCAAGGGGAGATCACTCTCTACTCCGCGTGTGGCGCGGCGCCTTCCACCACATCCGGCAACTCGCTTTCCAGAAAGCGTTCGAAGGCCTCAAGGTTCACCGGCTCGAACTGCCCGAACCCCTGCATCCAGATCGACGCATCCCGCAGCGCATCTGGCTCCAGCTTGCACCATTTCACACGCCCGCGTTTTTCTTGACTGATCAGCCCTGCGGCTGTCAGCACACCGAGGTGCTTTGAGATTGCCACCAGCGACATCTCGAAGGGCTCTGCTACATCCGTCACTGCCATATCGTCTTCCAATAGCATCGCAAGAATGGCGCGGCGCGTGGGATCAGCGAGGGCGGCGAACACCTGATCTAGATCTTTTGTCATACCCTCCCATAGCGCGGACCGGAGGTGTGGGGAAGCGCTGCCAGCGGTCTCTTAACCCGCAGGTTAAATAAGGATGAAGTGCGGTTCGCGGGAGCGCCGCCCGCTGTCGTTCCGGGTGCGAGTGCTTAAGTCACTGTTTTTACGTCGAGTTCTGCGAGGCTAATCGCAGTTGACTCTAACACCCCCTGACATTAGCACCGCAGCAGATATTCCGATGGGGATTTTGGTGTGACCAGCCCGGACCAACGGCAGCAGATGGAGCAGCTTGAGGCCAAACTGGCAGCTGCAAAGCAACGCAGCGCACCCAAGCCTCGGGCGGATGAGCATTATTCGCAGGCCAATATGGCATGGCGGATGGTGATAGAACTTGTGGCCGGTCTTGGGATCGGTTTCGGCATCGGATACGGGCTGGATGTGCTCTTTGGCACGCTGCCCATCTTCATGGTGCTATTTGTAATGCTGGGCCTTGCGGCGGGGGTGAAGACGATGCTCCGCACCGCTGAGGAAATCCAGGGTAAACAACAGGCCGAACCGGCCGAACAGGATACGCCCCATTCGGGCAAGGACGAGGGAGCCTGAGATGGCAACGACGACAGAAGGCGCAGAAACAGGCGGTCTGGAATTCCACCCGATGGACCAGTTCATCGTATCGCCGCTCTTTGGTGACGATGCTTCCGTTGCTTGGTACACCATCACCAACGCCACTTTCTGGATGGCGCTGGCGGTTCTGGCGACCTTCGCCCTGCTGGTGTTGGGCAGCGCGCGTCGCTCTGTCGTGCCAGGCCGGATGCAATCGGTCGCGGAACTGGCTTATGGCTTCATCCACAAGATGGTCGAAGACATCTGCGGCAAAGAAGGGCTGAAGTTCTTCCCCTACATCATGACCTTGTTCATGTTCATCGTAATGGCCAACTTCCTCGGCCTGATCCCGACAGCCTTTACGCCGACGTCCCACTTCGCTGTGACTGTGGTCTTGGCACTGGCGGTGTTCATCACCGTGACCGTGGTCGGCTTTGTCAAAAACGGCGCGGCGTTCCTCAGCCTCTTCTGGGTGTCCTCGGCGCCTCTGGCTCTGCGTCCGGTGCTGGCGATCATCGAATTGATCAGCTATTTCGTGCGCCCTGTTAGCCACTCCATTCGTCTGGCGGGTAACGTCATGGCGGGCCACGCGGTGATCAAAGTTTTCGCTGGTTTTGCTGCCATCGCAGTGATCTCGCCAGTGTCGGTCGTCGCGATCACCGCGATGTACGGTCTCGAAGTGCTGGTGGCCTTTATTCAGGCCTATGTCTTTACCATCCTGACATGCGTGTACCTCAAGGACGCGCTGCACCCCGCACACTAACAACCCCAACAACGGCGGGGTTTCCCGCCAAAGTTTTAACTTCCAATCGTAAGGAGATACCCCCATGGAAGGTCAACTCGCACATATCGGCGCAGGCATTGCAGGTCTCGGCACAGGCATCGCAGCCCTGGGTGTCGGCAACGTTGCCGCCAACTTCCTGTCCGGCGCACTGCGCAACCCATCGGCAGCCGCAAGCCAGACAGCGACCCTGTTCATCGGCATCGCGTTTGCAGAAGCTCTGGGGATCTTCTCGTTCCTCGTCGCTCTGCTGCTGATGTTCGCTGTCTAAGCTCTCGGAACTGTAATCCTTACGAGCGGGCAGGCGCGCAACGCCGTGTCTGCCCGGCTGTAACGGCAAAGTTTCCAAGGAGAAGCCACGATGGCAACTGTAACAACCAGCGACGGGCTGGCCGACGCGACCGGCATTGCGACCCATGCCGCCGAAACGCCGGGCATGCCGCAGCTGAACTTCGATCACTGGGGCAACCAGATTTTCTGGCTGATCCTGGCGCTGATCGCCACCTACCTGATCCTGTCGCGCGTGGCTCTGCCGCGTATCGGTGCGGTTCTGGCGGAACGCCAGGGGACCATCACCAATGACATCGCGGCTGCCGAAGACCTCAAGGTCAAAGCACAGGAAGCCGAAGCCGCCTATGACAAGGCCCTGATCGACGCCCGTGCCGAGGCACAGCAGATCGTGGCCCAAGCAAAAGCGGACATGCAGGCTGATCTGGATGCCGAAATGGCCAAGGCTGACGCCGAGATTGCCGCGCAAGTGGCAGAGTCGGAAAAAGCCATCGCCGAAATCCGCGCCGGTGCTATGGAAAACGTACAAGCCGTTGCCAAAGACACCGCCGAAGCCCTCGTTATCGCTTTGGGTGGTACGGCAGATGCAACCACTGTTGATGCCGCCGTCGATGCGCGGATGAAAGGATAAGCCATGACCAAATCCATGCGCCTGGCACTTTCGACCCTGCTCGCTGGCGTGGTGGCTTCGCCTGCTTTTGCGGCCACCGGGCCTTTCTTCTCGCTGCGCAACACGGACTTCATCGTGTTGCTCGCGTTCCTGCTGTTCCTCGGGATCTTGATCTACTTCAAGGTGCCAAGCCTGCTCGTCGGTATGCTCGACAAACGGTCAGAGGGCATCAAGACCGAGCTTGAAGAAGCCCGCGCTCTGCGTGAAGAAGCGCAAACCCTGTTGGCCTCTTACGAGCGCAAGCAGAAAGAGGTGCAGGACCAAGCGGACCGCATCGTGTCTTCCGCTAAGGAAGATGCCCGTCTCGCCGCCGAACAGGCGCGGGCGGATATGGCCAAATCGCTTGAGCGTCGTATGGCCGCCGCGAAGGACCAGATCAGCTCGGCCGAGGCCGCCGCTGTGAAGGAAGTCCGCGACCAGGCCGTGACCATTGCCGTGGCTGCGGCGCGCGACGTGATCGCCAAGCAGATGACCGCCGCGCAGAGCAACAAGCTGATCGACGATGGCATCGCACAGGTCGAAGCCAAGCTGCACTAAGCTGCTTAATATTGAGTTAAGAAAGCCCCGGTTCCGCCGGGGCTTTTTCTTTGGCGGGTAAGGTTTTGTTAACCGCGATGATCCACCCTCACGATATGCGATGGATCACCTCTCTCTTCTTTTTAAGTGTGCTTTTGGCCTGCAACACCGCGGGACCCCATTTTCGTGGCCTCCCCGCCACACGGGTGACGGTTGAGGGGTCGACCTTTGACGTCCGCGTGCGTGACGAACTGGCGGAGGCGATGCGGATCAACATGCAATATGCCCCCCGCTTTGGCCCAATCCGCGCCCGCGCGGGTAAGGCCATGGCACTGGTCAGCGGTTGCGAGGTGACTGAGGTGCGAGGGGATCAGGCGCTGGCTCTTGGCCTGCTGGACTGTGGCAAAGGTCGAAAGAAACCGCGGGAAGGGCGCATGGCGCTCGAATGCGCGCCGGTGCCGGGAACCGCGGGCGTGCTCGACAGGCAAATTGATGTCGATATCACCTGCTCGGCATTATAATGCAGACAATATCTTGTGGATAACCGCCGACGCAGCCCTTCCCCTTGGGGCTTTTGATTGACTTGCCCCCCCGCCCAACGGCAAGTTCGCCGCTCAGGCGAGAATCAGATACGACAGGTCAAACTTGCGCTTTTCCAAACTCAGACTGACGGGCTTTAAAAGCTTCGTCGACCCGACAGACCTTGTCATCTCGGACGGGCTCACCGGGGTCGTCGGGCCGAATGGCTGCGGCAAATCCAACCTGCTCGAAGCGCTTCGCTGGGTCATGGGGGAAAACCGACCGACCGCGATGCGCGGCGGCGGGATGGAAGATGTGATCTTTGCAGGCGCCGCGTCGCGGCCCGCCCGAAACTTCGCCGAAGTGTCGCTGCATCTGGACAATCGCGACCGTCTGGCGCCTGCCGGGTTCAACCAGCACGACGCGCTTGAGATCGTCCGCCGCATCACGCGGGACGTGGGCAGTGCCTATAAGGTGAACGGCAAAGATGTGCGCGCCCGCGATGTGCAGATGCTTTTTGCCGACGCGTCGACGGGGGCGCATAGTCCGGCATTGGTTCGGCAGGGCCAGATCGCAGAACTGATCAACGCCAAGCCGAAAAGCCGCCGTCGTATCTTGGAAGAAGCGGCGGGCATCTCTGGCCTTTACCAGCGTCGGCATGAGGCCGAACTCAAATTAAACAGTGCAGAGACCAACCTCGCGCGGGTTGATGATGTCATCGACCAGCTTGCCGCGCAGCTGGCAACCTTGGCCCGCCAGGCACGCCAAGCCGCCCGCTACCGCGAAATCGGCGATGCGTTGCGGCGGGGCGAAGGCATGCTGCTTTACCGCCGCTGGCGCGAGGCTGATGAGGCCCGCACCGCAGCAGAGGAAGCGCTGCGCGACCGTGTCGCCGCCACCGCGCAGGCCGAAGCCGCGGTGCGCGACATGGCCAAAGCTCGGATGGAGGCCGAAGATGCCTTGCCCGTCTTGCGCGAGGAAGAGGCCATCGCCACGGCGATTTTGCAACGCGTCACGACGCAGCGGGACACATTGGCCGAGCAGGAGGACCGGGCGCGCACGTTGATTGAGGTGCTGAATGGCCGCATCGCGCAGCTTAGCAGGGACATCGAACGCGAAGGGGAGTTGAACCGCGACGCCCATGAGACGATCAATCGCCTAGAACTCGAAGCGCAGGATTTAGCCCAGTCAGACGAGGGGCATGAGGCTACGCTTGCAGCCGCTGCCGAAGCCGCACAGGCCGCCGCAAGTGTCCTGCAGGCGCGGGAAGGTGAGCTGGCCCAGCAGACCGAAGACGTCGCCCGGCTGGCGGCCCGACACAGTTCTGCCGAACGGCTGTTGCAGGACAGCCGTCGAACTCTTGAGAGGGCTGAGGCCGAGGGTCGCAAGGCCCGCGAGACCGTGGCACAGAGCCAAGCCACGCTGAACAAGGCGAAGGATGACTTCGCGGCAGCGCAACAAGCCGAACAGGCTGCCATCGTTGCCGCCGCTGCTGCGGACGCGGCCCTTATTGCGGCAGAGGACGCCCGCACAGACACGCAAATGCGCGAGGCTGAAGCGCGGGCGGAGCGTTCTGAGGCGGAGGGCGAGATGAACGCGTTGCGGGCTGAGGCCGCAGCTTTGGCAAAGCTTGTTGAGCGGGATGCCGCTGAGGGCGGGCAGATCCTTGACCAGTTGCAAGTCGAACAGGGGTTTGAAAAGGCGCTTGGCGCCGCGTTGGCCGATGATCTTCGCGCACCTGAAGTGGCCAGGGAGGGACCGTCGGGTTGGGCCATGCTGCCCGCCTACGCGCAGGCGCAGCCGCTGCCAGATGGGGCCACACCGCTCACTGCGCATGTGACGATCCCCGGCGTGCTTTCGCGGCGAATGAGCCAAGTCGGCCTTGTCGATGCGAACCAAGGACACCACCTGCAGGCCACGCTGTTGCCGGGGCAGCGGTTGGTGTCTGTCGATGGCGATCTGTGGCGGTGGGACGGATTCCGCGCTGCTGCCGAAGATGCGCCTTCGGCAGCAGCGCTGCGGTTGCAGCAGCTTAACCGGCTTGAGGTTTTGAAACAGGCATTGGCGCAGGCCCGCCAGCGCGCCGATGTCGCCCGCGAGGCACATGAGGCATTGCAAAAACAATTGGCTGAGCAGGCCGAGGCCGACAAACGCGCCCGCGACGCGCGCCGCGATGCAGACCGACAGGTGGCTGATGCAGGCCGCGCCCTGAGCCGTGCCGAAGCAGATCGCAACCTTTTGCAAAGCAAACTCGAATCACTGGGTCTGGCCGTAAAGCGTCACGAGGATACCGCAACTGCCGCCCGCGCCGAGGTTCAAGAGGCAGAGCAGGCTTTGGCAGAGTTGGAGGATTTGGCCGCGGCACGGGCAGCGGTGGACGATCTGCGCATGACGGTCGAAGCCGCGCGCATCACCATGATGACCCGCCGCGCCGCGCATGACGAACTGCGCCGCGAGGGGGAGGCCCGCCGCAAACGGCAGGGCGAGGTGACGCAAGAGGTCACCAGTTGGCGCCAGCGGTTAGAAACGGCTGAGAAACGCTCAACCGAGTTGGTGGAGCGCAAGACTGCGTCAGAAGCGGAGTTGGCCGAAGCCAGCGCCGCGCCCGCCGAGATCGCCGCCAAACGCGAAGAACTGTCAGAGGCGATTGCCAGCGCTGAAGCCCGTCGCGCCCACGCAACAGAGACTTTGGCAGCAGCAGAGACTGCCCTGAAAGCCGCTACCGCCGCCGAACGCGATGCGGAACGCCAAGCCTCTGACGCACGCGAAGCCCGTGCGCGGGCAGAGGCCCGCAACGATGCCGCTCGCGAAACCGTGGAACTGGCGGAAAGCCGGATCAGTGATGACCGCCAGATGACCGCAGGGCAACTTCTTTCGTCGCTGAAAATCGAGGCCGCCGAGATTCCCGCCATTGAGACGTTGGAAGAGGAGGTGAATCGCCACAAGCGTCAGCGCGATTCACTGGGTGCGGTAAACCTGCGGGCTGAGGATGATGCTAAGGCGGTGCAGGAGGAGCACGACAACCTGTTTACCGAAAAGGGCGATCTTGAAGAGGCGATCAAGACATTGCGCAGCGGGATCGCGGGGCTGAACCGAGAGGGCCGGGAGCGGTTGCTGACGGCCTTTGAGCAGGTGAACGCCAATTTCTCGATGTTGTTCACCCATCTCTTCGGCGGCGGCGAGGCCAATTTGGTGATGGTCGAAAGCGACGATCCCCTTGAGGCAGGTCTGGAGATCATGTGTCAGCCGCCGGGCAAACGGCTCAGCACCCTGAGCTTGCTGTCTGGTGGTGAGCAGACCTTGACCGCAATGGCGCTGATCTTCGCGGTATTCCTTGCCAATCCGGCGCCGATTTGTGTGCTGGACGAGGTCGATGCCCCGCTTGATGACGCAAATGTGACCCGGTTCTGTGATCTGCTGGACGAAATGTGCCGCCGGACGGACACGCGATTCCTCATTATCACCCACCACGCGGTGACAATGGCGCGTATGGATCGGCTGTTTGGCGTGACCATGGCGGAGCAGGGGGTCAGTCAGCTGGTCTCTGTCGATTTGAAAAAAGCGGAAACGCTGGTTGCGTGATATAGGTCGGGAACTCTCGCCTTATCAGGCGGAGATAATCACCGATGCGGGTTAAAGCCCGCGCGTTGCCGGGGGAGGCTGCGCGCCCCCGTCGGGAGCAGCTATCCTAGCCACGACGTGCAACGGTCACGCCCGCGACGTCTTCGATAAACGTTAGAATACGGGTCTTTACGCCGTCATCCTTGATGGATGCGATAGCGTTGACGATGTCCATCGTTGGATCTTTGCGCTCGCCTTTGCCTTCGGCTTCTTCCATGCCCTCGAAGAAATATCCGGGGGTCACGTCCAATATCTGCGCCAGATCAAACAAGCGGCTGGCCGCGACCCGATTGGAACCGATTTCGTATTTTTGGATCTGCTGAAAAGACAGGTCGAGCTTGCGCGCCACGTCAGTCTGAGACATGCGGCGCAGGGTGCGCGCTTGTTTAAGCCGCAGACCTACATGTGCATCTACGGGATGAGCCATAAGTGAGTACCTCTAGTTGTGCTTCTTAATTCAGTACTCAGTGGAAGTTAGCGTTCAATTGCACAGATATGTGTGCTTTCCGTTCATTTTTATTTAACTGATAGGTGAAAATCGTTGCAGTGATGGGTGATTACTGTACCATCAGGCCCCTATGAACCAACATTTGCCACTTCACGAACCCGTACATCCGGTGCCGCCCCTCTCTTTAAAAGAGCCGGCACCGCCGCTTTTGTTCGAGATGATCCGCTCCTTCGTCACTTTGGCAAACACGTTGAATCTTAGCCATGCCGTGTTGGAGCTAAACAGCACCCGGCAGACCGTGCGGCGTCATATCCAGCAGTTGGAAGATGCGATGGGAACGCCGCTGTTTGAGATTGACGCGCGTCGCTACTCCCTCACCCCTGCCGCGATTGATGCGCTGCCCGCGGCGCGGGATATTCTGGCGCGGGGAAAGTTGTGGATCGAAGGCAAGTCGCGCCACACGCACGGATTGCAGAGGCTTTCTTATGCTGACCAGAAGGGCTGGTCGTTTTATCAGCAACAGCAGCCATTGACCCTGCTTTGGGATGGCGGGTCTCCGATGCTGCAAGCGGCGCTCGATGCCTGGACCCACAGCCGAGGGCGGCTTGAAAGCGAGGCTTTTCGTGTTATCCGGCCCTATGTTCTGGTCTATCGCGACTCGCCGAACGGTTGGATCTGTACCGAGGTTGGTGAGAAGTCCTTTTATACCCGATGGTGGGGCTGGGCGAATGCCCGCAGCAGCATTGGCCGTCCGCTGAAGCAGTTCGCAGGCGGCCCGGATTTTGAAGATATGCTGAACTACGCCTTTCGCGAGGTACAGGCGACCAAGGGGATCAGGTTTGATGAAGTGGTTACCCGTGTCCCGCGCGAAGAGGGCGGCGCGGCGATGCCACTGGCCTATAAGCGGTTGTTGATGGCTGGGCGGTATCCCGACAAGAGCTTTGCCCTGATTGCCGCGATTGACCGTTCTTCGACCGTGAATATTGAGGGGGTCGATCAGCAGTTCCTTGATGAGATGCCGTCCGATGCCAAGGTGAATTTCGACGGGTGATCGGTCCGAGGGTCGGTCGCCGCGCTCTGCGGTCGTAGCCGCCAAGACATGAGATTGGATACAAAAAGGGCGGCCTAAACTGGCCGCCCTTTTGACTGTCCGGTTGCCGTTAGGTCTTACCCGATCGCAGCAGCTTTCACGTCATCATCGATGTGCGGCAGATACTGTTCAAAGTTGTCCGAGAACATCTTGATCAGTTTTGCCGCCTGACGGTCATAGGCTTCGGGGTTATCCCAAGTGCGGCGCGGGTCGAGCAGGATGTCTGCCACGCCATTCACCGAAACAGGCACGTCAAAGCCGAAGTTGGGGTCTTTGCGGTATTCCACATCCGCCAAGCGCCCTTCAAGCGCAGCGCTCAGCAGCGCACGTGTGGCTTTGATCGGCATACGCGAGCCAGTGCCATGGGCGCCGCCGGTCCAGCCCGTGTTGACCAGCCAACAGGTTGCACCGTGCTGGGCGATCTTTTCGCGCAGCAGGTTGCCGTAAACCTCGGGGCGCCGGGGCATGAAAGGCGCGCCAAAGCAGGTGGAGAAGGTCGGCTCAGGCTCGGTCACGCCACGCTCGGTGCCCGCCACTTTGGAGGTGAAGCCCGAGAGGAAGTGGTACATCGCCTGCGCCGGGCTCAGCCGCGCAATCGGAGGCAGCACGCCGAAGGCATCGCAAGTCAGCATGATGATGTTCTTGGGGTGACCGCCGACGGCCTTCTCGCTGGCGTTGGAGATGTAGTGCAGCGGGTAGGCGGCACGCATGTTGGCCGTGAGTGAGTCGTCATCAAAGTCCAACTCAAAGGTGTGGGGGTCGAACACCATGTTCTCAATCACCGTGCCGAACTTGGATGTCGTCGCGTAAATTTCCGGCTCGGCCTCAGGGCTGAGGTTGATCGTCTTGGCATAGCAGCCGCCTTCGAAGTTGAAGGTGCCGTTGTCGGACCAGCCGTGTTCATCATCGCCAATGAGCGTCCGCTCAGGGTCGGCGGAGAGGGTGGTCTTGCCGGTGCCGGACAGGCCAAAGAAAACCGCCGTATCGACCGGGTTGCCAGTGGCGTGGTTGGCCGAGCAGTGCATCGGCATGATGCCTTTTTCGGGCAGCAGGTAGTTCAGCAGGGTAAAGACCGACTTCTTGTTCTCGCCTGCGTATTCGGTGCCGCCGATAAGGATCATCTTGCGGTCAAAGTTCATCGCGATGACGGTCTCGCTGCGGCAATCGTGCTTGGCCGGATCGGCTTGGAAGCTCGGACAGTTGATGACGGTAAAATCAGCGGTAAAGTCCTTGATGGCCTCCGCGTCGGGGCGACGCAGCATGGTGCGGATGAAAAGCCCATGCCAGGCCAGTTCGGTGACCATACGGACATTGATCGCGTGTTTGGGGTCGGCACCGCCCACGAGGTCCTGGACGAAATAGTCCTTGCCCTGCATATGGGCGATCATGTCTTCGTAAAGCGCGTCAAAGCCTTCGGGCGACATCTCGGCGTTGTTTTCCCACCAGATGCTGTCGGCCACGCTGTCGGTCTTGACAACATGTTTGTCCTTGGGCGAGCGGCCCGTGAACTTGCCGGTGGTGACCAAAAACGCGCCGCCTTTGCCCAGGGTGCCTTCGCCACGCTTTACCGCGGTTTCAACCAGCGCAGGTTCGGTCAGGTTGTAATAGACATCGCCGAGCCCGGTGATCTGCTGATCTTCGAGGCTGAACTGCGGGTTTACCCGTCCAAATGTCATGTGATGTCTCCTGTAGCGGCGCATGAGAGGCGCAAAACGTATCCGACTGGGCTGTATTGCCCGGGGCCAATTAAGACCGTGCGAGCCTCTTAACACGGCGGTTTTGAGCTTGAACAGGCGGCTTTGTCACAGTTAGCGCCACCATCTAAAACTTTGTTTCGACCTGACCATTTTCTACCCCCGACGCGCAGCCAGTCGCCCACGGTCGGTGAGAATCTTGCAGTCCAATGTGCGGCAATTTAGCCATTCCTAACCAAATTATGACCGAATTGGCGCATCTCAAAGGCACGATTCGCACTTAAGGATTGATTCGATCGGCAATATTGCGGATCACTGGCTCCAAAAATTAAGAATGAATTGAGCAGTATAAGGAAGCAGGCAATGTCGAAGATTGCATTGGTGGACGATGACAGGAACATCCTGACATCCGTTTCGATGACTCTTGAAGCCGAAGGTTTTGAGGTGGAAACCTACAACGACGGGCAGGCCGCGCTGGACGCTTTCAACAAAAAGCTTCCTGATATGGCCGTGCTGGATATCAAGATGCCGCGGATGGACGGGATGGACCTGCTTCAGCGGCTGCGTCAGAAAACCGCGATGCCGGTGATCTTTCTGACCTCCAAGGATGACGAGATTGACGAGGTGCTGGGCCTGCGCATGGGGGCTGACGACTACGTCAAAAAGCCTTTTAGCCAGCGTCTTTTGGTTGAGCGTATTCGCGCGCTGCTGCGCCGTCAGGACGCAGTGGCCACAGATGAGGTCGGCGACACCGAAGAGACCAAAGTCATGGAGCGCGGCGATCTGCGGATGGACCCACTGCGTCACGCAGTAAGCTGGAAGGGCAAGGACGTGTCCCTGACCGTCACCGAATTCCTGCTGCTGCAAGCGCTGGCGCAGCGCCCCGGTTTCGTAAAATCGCGGGATCAACTGATGGACGTGGCCTATGACGATCAGGTCTATGTGGATGACCGCACGATCGACAGCCACATCAAACGCCTGCGCAAAAAGATGCGCAGCGCCGATGATGAATTCTCGGCGATCGAAACGCTTTACGGCATCGGCTACAGATACAACGAAGAGTAAATACAGCGGTTAACGCTGGTCGAAAGGACACTTGTGCGGGACATGGCTGCAGGTAGGGACGGGGACGTTGTTCTGGGTGACGATTGGGTCACGCCGGACAATGCCGCGCCGGATGAAATCCGCGTTAAGCGGGAGCGGCGCGGCCTGTTCTCGCTGCGCTCTTCACCGCTGACACGCAAGATTATCACGTTTAACCTAATCGCGTTGAATGTGCTGGTTGCCGGTATTCTCTACCTTAATTCTTCTCGCGACAGTCTCGCGGTGCAGCGCGCTGCGGCGCTTATCTCGGAAGCGGAGCTCATCGCTGATGTGATTGAAGCGCAACTGCCTGCCGGCGCACCTGTTAACCTCACCACCGGAGACGGGATCGATGTGGCGGACACATTGGCTGGGCTGGACCTGCGCGGCGGGATTGAGGTCTTGGTCTATGATCCGGCAGAAACGCTGGTGTCGCGCAGCGCGGGCAGTCTGACAATCTCCGACACGCTCGCCGCCGCGCAGGCCGAGGACCGGACCCTGCTGAACGACGGGTTGAACTGGCTGTGGGAGCGGGTCTCGGCCCCGTTCAGCGCAGGTGCAGTTGCCCCGCCGCCGCTCGAAGATCAGTTGCGTGCGATGGTGTCTCAAAGCCTGAAGGACGGCACCCAACTCAGAGACAATATCGATATGGCTGGCAGCACGCTGTTCAGCGTTGCAACGCCGATCATGCAGGGCGATCAGCCTGTGGGGGTGGTCGCCGTGGCCTCTGCGGCGGGCGAAATTGACAAGCTCGTGCGCAGCGAGCGTGAGCGTGTCTTGCAGATGTTCGTTATCGCCACGCTGGTGTCGATTGGTCTTAGCCTCGTGCTGGCGTCCACCATCGCCAATCCGCTGGCCGATCTCTCTGCCGCTGCCGAACTGAGCCGCGACAAGGATGCGCGTAAGATGAATCCCGGTCGCATTCGCATCCCTGATTTGACCGCGCGTCCCGATGAAATCGGCCGCCTCTCTGGTGCGTTACGCGGCATGGTCTCGGCGCTTTACAATCGCATCGACGGTAACGAACAATTCGCCGCGGATGTGGCGCATGAGATCAAGAACCCGCTGGCCTCCCTACGCTCTGCGGTCGGCACTTTGCGCGTGGTCAAGCGTGACGATCAACGGGACAAACTGCTGGACGTTATTGAACATGACGTGCGCCGTCTGGACCGGTTGGTCAGCGATATCTCCAACGCGTCGCGGCTGGATTCAGAACTGGTCAAGGAAGAGGAAGAACCCTTCGATCTGCTGCAGATGCTGGGCAATCTCGGGCAATACCTCGGCGAAGACGCAAAGGCGCAGGGCATTGACTTCATCACTGATCTCCCTGCAGCACCAATTATCGTACATGGGCTTGAAGCGCGTTTGGCACAGGTTTTCGTCAACCTCATCACCAACGCAATTTCCTTTTGCGAGGATGGCGATGCAATCCGCGTGTGGGCACGCAAACGGGCCAATCGCGTGCTGATCGTGGTCGAAGACACCGGCCCCGGCATCCCCGATCAGGCGCTTGGGAAAATCTTCAAACGGTTCTATTCGCAGCGTCCTGAAGAGCATTTTGGCAACAACTCCGGTCTTGGTCTGGCGATCTCTAAACAGATCGTGGAAGCACATGGCGGCGTGATCTGGGCTGAAAACATTCGCCCAACCGAAGCCGACATCACCTCTGAGCCGCTCGGCGCCCGTTTCGTTGTAGGCTTGCCAACCTGAGCGGCCCCCTAGAGCCTGAAATGCCGGGGCAAATATGACGGTTGAACCGGAAAACCTACACGCCAGCTGCGTGGCCATTGCCGGGCGCGGGGTGCTCATCTTGGGCGCCTCAGGCGCGGGGAAATCTGCCTTGGCGCTGCAATTGATGGCGCTTGGCGCCAGTCTGGTGGCTGACGATCGCACGGATGTTGAACGGGTCGGGGATCAGGTAATCGCCAGCGCGCCCGCCCGCATCAGGGGGCTGATCGAAGCGCGTTTTGTCGGACTGCTGCGTGTTGCGGATTTCGGACCGGTGCCTCTGGCCCTTGTTGTCGATCTGGACCAGACTGAACAGCAGCGTTTGCCGGAGCAGCATACGCACCTGATACAGGGTGTCGCGTTGCCCTGTTATCACAAATGCGATAGCGCTCATTTTCCGGCAGCACTTCATCTGTATATGACAAGCAGTATGGACCATAGGATTTGACCTCTCAGCCTCCCACGCCCGACCAGCTGCACCGCCGCTTGGTCCTCGTAACCGGTCCTTCGGGCGCCGGCCGATCTTCTGCGCTCAATGTGCTGGAGGATGCGGGATTTGAGGCGATCGACAACCTGCCCTTGCGGTTGCTGCCTGTCTTACTGGATCGACCAGGCGATGCGCATTCAGTGGCTCTGGGCATTGATGCGCGCAACCGGGATTTCTCCACCGAAGGGGTGCTGGAACTGCTCGGCCGTCTGGCTGCGCTGCCCGGTTGGAGCACCGAAGTCTTGTATCTCGATTGTGCCCCGGATGTCTTGTTGCAACGGTTTTCCGAAACCCGCCGTCGCCACCCGCTGGCACCCGAAGACCGCCCCGCTGACGGAATCCGCCGCGAGCAGGACCTGCTACACCCGATCCGCGCCCGCGCCGATGTTCTGATCGATACGACAACGCTCAACGTACATGAGTTGCGCGCTGAGGTGGAACGGTGGTTTGCCCCCGGTGGCCAGCACCATCTTACAGTTTCCGTGCAGAGCTTCTCCTACAAACGCGGCTTGCCGCGCGGGGTGGATGTCGTCCATGACTGCCGCTTTCTGCGCAACCCCTACTGGGTCCCGGAACTGCGCAGCGGCGATGGCCGCGATGCCGCTGTGGCCTCCCATGTCGCCGGCGACAAACGGTTCGCCGCCTTCGCGGGTAAGGTACTGGATCTCAGCCTGCTGCTGCTGCCCGCCTACCGCGAGGAGGGCAAATCCCATATCGCCATCGCCTTTGGCTGCACGGGCGGGCAGCACCGTTCCGTTGCCATGGCCGAAAACCATGCTTTGCGCCTTGCAGAGCAGGGGTGGCAGGTGTCAATTAGGCACCGGGAACTGGACCGCCAGCAGCGTGAAGGAAGCAAGCCGTGATCGGGATCGTGATCGTCGCACATGGGGGATTGGCGCAGGAATATCTTGCCGCCATCGAACATGTCGTGGGATCTCAATACGGCGTCCGCGCTATCGCGATCGAGCCTGATCACGACCGGGCTGACAAAGAGCGTGAGATCTGCGCCGCCGCTGACGAAGTCGATCAAGGTGCTGGTGTCGTCGTGGTCACCGACCTCTTTGGCGGCTCCCCGTCGAACCTCAGCCTTTTGGCCTGCCGTCCCGAAAACCGACGCATCATCTATGGCGCGAACTTGCCGATGCTGATCAAGCTCGCAAAATCCCGCCAGATGGAAGTCCCCGATGCCGTGCGTGCAGCACTCGAAGCGGGTAAGAAATATATTGATAGTCAGAATATCAGTGCAGGTTAAAAGGCCCTTGTTCGAATGCCCGAATTTTCCCTTAAAATCGT
This sequence comes from Sulfitobacter maritimus, assembly GCF_013346665.1. Classification (GTDB taxonomy): domain Bacteria; phylum Pseudomonadota; class Alphaproteobacteria; order Rhodobacterales; family Rhodobacteraceae; genus Sulfitobacter; species Sulfitobacter maritimus. Next base: position 13,688 of record NZ_JABVBB010000038.1, on the reverse strand, counting down.
AAATGAAAAAGGGCTACACGCCCGCGCCTCTGCCAAACTGGTGGAGGTGGTAGAAGCATTCGACGCCCGTGCCGAAGTCAGCAAGGATGGCATGTCGGCCTCCGGCGACAGCATCATGGGGCTTCTCATGCTGGGCGCTGCACGCGGTACAACCATTGATGTGCAGACCTCTGGTCCGGATGCCGAAGCCTTGGCCGACGCATTAACAGCACTGGTGGCCGATAAATTCGGCGAAGGTTTCTGAACCACCCGGCGACGACAAGGATCATCCTATCTCATGGAAGACACAGAGCAGTCAGAGCCGCACAGCCGACCTGCGACAGATGGCACGGTGACATTTACCAAGTATGACCGGCGCAGCCTGTCCTATGCCTCAACTTTCGATGACCCATGGAAAGCCCGCGTCATCTCGGCGCTGGAACTCTTTACCGGCAAACTGAAAATCCTGCGCCTCACCCGAAAGTTTGAGCGCCGCGGCACGCCGTCCGGCCAAGCCTTCTGGCGCGCGGCGCTCGACACAATGGGCATTGACCTGACAACCCCGCAGCACCAACTTGACCGCATCCCGAAAGAGGGGCCAGTGGTGGTCGTTGCCAATCACCCGCATGGCATGGTCGACGGCATGATCTTTGCCGACCTTATCGGCCGCGCCCGCCCTGACTACCGTATCCTGACCCGCTCCTTGCTCACCTCAATTGACGAGGTCGCCGGCAGCTACATGATCCCGGTGCCATTCCCGCACGACCCTGACGCACAGCGCAAAGGGGTGGAAATGCGCGCTAAAGCGATGGCGCATCTGAAAAACGGCGGCGTGGTGGCGCTGTTTCCTTCCGGCGTGGTCGCTGCATCGGAAACATGGTGGGGGCCAGCGGTCGAGGCGGAATGGAACGTCTTTACCGCCAAGATGATCCGCCGCTCCGGTGCGCAGGTGGTGCCCATGCGGTTTCCCGGTCAAAACAGCCGCGCCTACCAGATCGCGAACCAAATTAGCCCCATCCTGCGCCAAGGCCTGCTGTTGCATGAAATCGCACATGCCTGCGGCAAGCCCCAGGCCCCCATCGTGGGCCATCCGCTGAGCCAAGCCGAGATTGACCGTTGGGCAGACGACCCGCGCGGCTTTATGGCATGGCTGCGCGCTCATACGCTGGCGCTGACCGACTAAACTTCATCCTTTTACAAATACCCGCGGGGGAATCGCGCCTTGGCGCGATGGGGGCGGCGCCCCCCTGCCAACGCATACAGAGCCGCTCGACAATTACGGGCAGTCACCACTTCATACTAAGAATACGGTGACGACCTCGGTCAGCGAAAAACGCCAACACGTTATATTTCCGTAACCGCTTCGGGAGGTTGCATTTAACAGCGGGACAGCGCCCCCAAAGATCTCATCGCTTAGCGCGTCGGCACCGGCTTTTCCCCGCGATAATCATAGAACCCACGCTGCGTCTTGCGGCCCAGCCAGCCCGCCTCAACATATTTGGTTAGCAATGGGCAGGGGCGGTATTTGGTGTCTGCCAATCCGTCGTGCAGGACGTTCATAATAGCAAGACAGGTGTCCAACCCGATGAAATCCGCCAATTCCAACGGCCCCATCGGATGGTTGGCGCCCAGTTTCATCGAACTATCAATCGACTGCACATTACCGACCCCTTCATACAGCGTATAAACCGCTTCATTGATCATCGGCATCAGGATCCGGTTGACGATGAAGGCCGGGAAATCCTCTGCTGAAGCGGCTGTTTTGCCGAGGCGTTCCACCACAGCTTTACAGGCATCATAAGTCTCGCGGTCCGTGGCGATCCCGCGGATCAATTCGACCAACTGCATCACCGGCACCGGGTTCATAAAGTGGAACCCCATGAATTTCTCAGGCCGGTCGGTGCGGCTGGCCAAACGGGTGATGGAGATCGACGAGGTGTTCGAGGTGAGAATGGTGTCCGGTTTTAAATGCGGAATCAGGTCTTCAAAGATGGCCTGTTTTACGGTCTCGCGCTCAGTGGCCGCCTCGATCACCAGATCGCTTTTCCCCAGATCGCTGAGCGTCTCTGTGGTGGTGATCCGCGCCAGAGCCGAGTCGCGGTCAGAAGCCGAAATCTTCTCGCGGCTCACTTGACGGTCCAGATTGCCGGTAATGGTCTTCATTGCTCTGGCGAGCGCATCTGCACTCACATCGTTCAGCAGCACGTCATAGCCCGCCAGCGCCATGACATGGGCGATGCCGTTGCCCATCTGCCCCGCGCCCACGATACCGATTGTCTGGATGTCCATGGCCTGTCCTTTGCATTGCTTCGGCGCACAATAGGGTGCGTTGCGGGGGTGCCGCAAGGGCAGGTGTTTAGGAAATCTTGCGCAAAATTCACCCGTTAACAGAATCGCAGCCCCGCCCATGCAATCTGGCTTTGGGTGAATGAAAAAGGTGGGTGTTATGACCTATGATGCACTGGGGCCGGGGCCTCTGGATTATCTGCCGTGCCGATATGGTACGTCGAAACTTATGTTCCGCGGTCCGCGCCGCAATCTTGAGGCGCCTTATATCGCTTTCCTAGGCGGGACAGAGACCTATGGAAAGTTTATTGAGAAACCGTTTCCGGCTCTGGTCGAGGAAACGCTCGGGCGGACTTGCGTAAACTTTGGCTTTCCCAATGCCGGTATTGATGTTTTTGCCCATGATCCTTTTGTCGCACAGGCAGCATCGGAAGCAGATGTGACTGTGGTCCAGATCATGGGCGCTCAAAATATGACAAATCGTTTCTACTCGGTCCACCCGCGCCGCAATGATCGGTTCGTGGGTGCCTCTCCCTTGCTTCAAACGATTTACCGGGAGGTGGATTTTTCGGAGTTCCACTTTACCCGCCACATGCTGAACCATTTGTTGCAGCTGTCCCCAGAACGGTTTGACGCCGTACGGCATGAGCTTCAGCAGGCGTGGCAGGCGCGAATGCGGCTGATGCTAGGGCAGATCAAAGGCAAAACCATTCTGCTTTGGCTTGCCGATCACGCGCCACAACCCGAAGGCCGCAAGGGCGCGACGAACCTCGGTGCGGACCCGTTGTTTGTGACAGAGGAGATGATGAAAGAAGTCTCCCAGCATGCCACAGCCGTGGTGCAGGTGGTCGCACCTAAAGGCGCGACGAGGGAACCGGCTGAGGGCATGATCTTTGGTCAGATGGAGGCGCTGGCTGCGTCCGAGATGCTCGGGCCGCGAGCGCATCGCGATGCGGCGGCGGCAGTTTCCACTGTGTTGCATGGCCTGTTGTAGCGGCATCCCACGTATCGCGAGGCAAGTGGCGCATGAAAGCACCGCGCAAAACGAAAAGGCCCGCCAAAATTGGCGGGCCTTTCATTGTTTCACGTGAAGAGCCTTACAGCTTTTCGATCAGCTCAGGCACCGCGTCGAAGAGGTCGGCGACCAGACCGTAGTCCGCGACTTGGAAGATCGGCGATTCTTCGTCTTTGTTGATCGCGACGATGATCTTGGAGTCCTTCATGCCCGCAAGGTGCTGGATCGCGCCGGAGATGCCAACCGCAACATAGAGGTCCGGCGCTACGACCTTACCGGTCTGACCAACTTGCCAGTCGTTCGGGGCATAACCCGAGTCGACCGCCGCGCGGGACGCGCCAACGGCGGCACCCAGCTTGTCGGCCAGCTTCTCGATCAGCGCGAAGTCCTCTTCGGACCCAACGCCACGGCCACCGGAAACCACTACGCCCGCGCTTGTCAGCTCAGGACGGTCGGATTCCGCGACCTTGTCTTCGACCCATGTGGACAGGCCGGGGTTTTCCGCAGCCGAGATGGTCTCGACCGAGGCAGAGCCCCCTTCACCCGCCGCATCGAAGGTCGATGTGCGGAAGGTGATGACTTTTTTGGCATCGTTGGATTTCACAGTCTGAACCGCGTTACCGGCATAGATAGGACGCTCGAATGTGTCGGCATCGACAACACCGGAGACGTCAGAGATCACCATGACATCCAAGAGCGCCGCGACGCGGGGCATCACGTTCTTAGCGTCGGTGGTGGCAGGGGCCACGATGTGGTCATAGTCACCCGCCAGCGACACGATCAGCGCCGCTGTGGCTTCGGCCAGACGGTGGCCCAACATCGGGTCTTCCGCGACCAGCACCTTAGACACGCCGTCGATCTTGGAGGCTGCTTCGCCCGCCGCCGCAGCAGAACTGCCAGCCGCTAGAACGGTCACGTCGCCCAGAGCCTTGGCCGCGGTCACGGCCTTGGCGGTTGCGTCCATGGACAATTCGCCATCGGAAATTTCGGCAATCAGAAGAACAGCCATTACACAGCCCCCGCTTCTTTGAGTTTCGCCACAAGCTCGTCAACCGAACCGACCTTGATGCCAGCGGCACGCTCAGCAGGCTCGACGGTTTTGACGATTTCCAACCGGTTGGAGACATCGACGCCGTAGTCTTCGGCGGTTTTCTCATCCAACGGCTTTTTCTTGGCCTTCATGATGTTAGGCAGCGAGGCATAGCGCGGCTCGTTAAGCCGCAGGTCCACGGTGACGACTGTCGGCATGGTGACTTCAATGGTCTGCAAGCCGCCGTCAACTTCGCGGGTGACCTTGGCCTTGTCGCCTTCGATGGCAATGTCAGAGGCGAATGTTGCCTGCGACCAGCCCATCAGCGCCGAAAGCATCTGCCCGGTGGCGTTCATGTCATTGTCGATCGCTTGCTTGCCGCAGAGCACGAGGCCCGGCTGCTCTTCATCGACAATCGCTTTCAGGATCTTGGCCACGGCCAGCGGCTCGATGTCCTTGTGGACATCGTCCGATGCGACAACCAGAATCGCGCGGTCTGCGCCCATTGCCAGCGCCGTGCGCAGAGTTTCCTGCGCCTGCTTCACACCGATGGAGACCGCGACGATTTCCTCGGCCTGACCGGCTTCTTTCAGGCGGATCGCCTGCTCGACGGCGATCTCATCGAAAGGGTTCATCGACATTTTTACGTTGGCAAGATCGACACCCGATCCGTCCGCTTTGACGCGAACTTTCACGTTATAGTCGATCACGCGTTTGACAGGTACCAGTACCTTCATGCGGTCTCTCTCCTCAGTTTGTGACGCGGGCTTGGCCCGGTCTCCCTAATTCTCAAGATGGGTGTAACGAAGCAAATCAGGACAAAACAGGCCAAAATCGGATTTCTGACTGTTTTGAACGCGGCGTTTCCTCGGTTTTTCTTTGTTAGCGCTAATAATCTAGCGGTTCGCGCCCGGTACCCAGAGCACATCTTCCTTACCCGCGTTATTTGCCATGCGGGCCGCGACGAAGAACCAATCGCTCAGGCGGTTCAGGTAGGTGACGGTGGCGGGGTTAATGTCGGTCTGTTCGGACAGCAGCACTGCCAGTCGCTCGGCACGGCGCGCCACGGTGCGGCAGACATGCAGATGCGCCGCCAGCGCGCGGCCACCGGGCAGGATAAAGCTGCGTAGCGGTTCCAACTCGGCGTTCATCACGTCGATCTCGCGCTCAAGCCGGTCAACTTGCTCCTGCGTCACGCGCAGGGGAGGGTACTCCGCGTCGCGGTCGGCTTCCATGTCCGGGCGGCAGAGGTCTGCGCCAAGATCGAAAAGGTCGTTCTGGATGCGGGCCAACGCTTCGTCCGTGGCGTCCGTGGCCTCAAGCCGTGCAACGCCGACAAAGCAGTTCAATTCATCTGACGTGCCATAGGCTTCGACCCGCGCGTCGTGTTTCGCCACGCGCTCCCCATTGCCAAGTGCAGTTGTGCCCTTGTCGCCAGTGCGGGTGTAAATCTTGTTCAGCACCACCATTAAATCGTCCCTCCACGGAAATAAACATAGGCGAGGATCAGCAGCACGGCGATAAACTGTGCGATAATCCGCCAGCGCATCAGCTTGTTGGCGTTGCGTTTGTTGAACTTGCCGCCTGTGGCAAAGCCGCCCAACCCCATCAGGAGCACGACGGCGACCGCGACCACGGCAAGCAGGACGATCACGAAAAACGGATCATTTGGCATGGGCTGTCCTTTCGTTGGTTCGAGATGTAGCGGCAGCAGACCGCCGCGCAACAAAAATCAACGGCTGGTGACCCAATCCAAGGCCCGTGTCGGCAGAATACGGCGTAAAATACCGGCGATATGGGTGGGGGTTGTGACGAAATAGCGCGGGTGGGGGCGACGAGATTCGACAGCATGGGCGAGCTTCTCGACCACCGCCTCAGGGGGCAATTCAAAGCGGTCCTTGCCGCTGTCATCATAGAGCCGAGGGCGCATGGTGGTTTCATACTCCGTCGCGCGGGGACTGTTCTTCCAGTCGATCCAACGTTCAAACCGTGGGATCGCTTTGGTTCGCAGCTTGGACGTGACAGGGCCGGGTTCGATCAGGATCAGGCGCACCCCGGTGCCGCGCATCTCAAGCCGTAGGGTATCCGTCAGGCCTTCGAGCGCGAATTTGGTAGCGTTATACGCCCCCCGCCACGGCATTGCGACCATGCCAAGCACCGAGGAACATTGCACAATCCGCCCATGACCCTGCGCGCGCATTACCGGGATGACCGCGCGGGTCAGACTGTGCCAGCCAAAGAAATTCGCTTCAAATATTTCGCGCAGCGCGTTTGTGGGCAGGTCTTCGACAAGGCCGGGCGTGGCATGGGCGCCATTGTTGAACAGTGCGTCCAAAGTCCCGCCCGTTTGATCCAGCACATGCGCGAGTGCAGAGTGGATGCTGGCCTCGTCGGTGTAATCCAGTCGAGGTGCGTCAAAACCCTCTGCTGCGAGTCGATTGCAATCTTCTTGCTGGCGGCAGGCTGCAAAAACGCGCCAGCCGCGGGCGCGCATCCCATGTGCAGCGGCATAGCCGATCCCGCTGGAGCAACCGGTAATCAGGATCGAACGCGTGGCAGACATGAAAAGGGCCTTTCAAGTGAAAGGCCCTTCATCGCGTGATGTTCGCGAATTAGCAAGTTAGCCAGCGGAGAGCAGAAATTCAGCCATCCAACCCATTTCGTTGCTGTCCAATGCCCGCAAACGTACCCAGCCGGCGCCATTGTCTTCGATTACCTTTACCGCAGTGCCGGCGTTCAGTTTGCCAACGATACCAAAGTTCGTCCCCGGCCCACGGCGCACGTTCACGCGGTTGCCGCTCACGGTGCGGATGTCCTGCTGCGATGTGCTGACGTGAGTTGTGGTGCTTGCGTCGATCTTACCGTCGTCGTTTGGGTCGATCAGGCTGGGGATGATGGCTGGTGTCTGGGTGGAGGTCACGGTGTAGCCAGCGGTCTGCGGAACAGTGGCAGAAGCCTTGATAACCTTCGCGCCTGTGTCGCTGATAGACGCGGTGGTGGTTGCGACCCCCTTATTCACGGCGGGTTTTGCAACGGCCTTTTCGACGATAGGCATATCCCCGGCACGTGGCAGATCGCTTAATGTGGTGAGGTTCAGGGCCACGCGGGTGACGTTTGCATCGTCGATTCTGTCGACGTTCGTGTCTTTCGAAGCGATCCGCTGTTCACGCAGGATGCGCTTGCGGGCAGCTTCCTCTGCAGCGGCGGTAACGAGCTTGCCGGTCTCTGTCTTTGCCTGCGCAATTGGCGCGGTCTCGCTGTCGGACAGGTGCGCTGTGCGCTGGCCTGCAGGGTCGAAACTGGCACCGCCGCTCATTTCGTAGAAAGCCCAGCCCATGAAGCCGAATGTCAAAAAAATGAACCGTTTCATTGCGCCATACCTCAAGTCTGTGAACATCACTGTTTTCTCATCGACCCAACGCGAAGCTACGCCGATGGTTCAAATCCTTTTGGCAAAAAATCGCGGATGGTTAATTTTTGCGCTTTGCCCTCCCTTGACAGTGATATGCTTGGTGATCTGAGCCGCGTCTTTATGAAACCGATGCTTGCCCGTCCGCAGGTGCTTGGCTAAAAGACCCGTCATGTCTGACGTAATTACCCCCCCTGAACGCGACCCGAATGATCTTTCTGAGCCGCTGCGCCGCGCCTTGGGGGAGCGTTACCTGACCTATGCGCTCAGCACGATCATGCACCGCGCCTTGCCCGATGCCCGCGATGGTCTGAAGCCGGTCCACCGCCGCATTCTTTTTGCAATGCGCGAGTTGAAGCTGTCCTCCACCGGCGGTTTCCGTAAATCGGCCAAGATTTCGGGCGATGTGATGGGTAACTACCACCCGCACGGCGACGCCGCGATCTATGACGCGATGGCGCGTTTGGCGCAGGATTTTAACGTGCGTTATCCGCTGGTCGACGGGCAGGGCAACTTCGGCAATATCGATGGCGATAACCCCGCCGCTTCGCGCTATACAGAAGCGCGGATGACTGCTGTCGCTGAGGCGATGCTGGAAGGGCTGAACGAGAACGCTGTCGACTTCCGCGAGAACTATGACGGCACGCTGACCGAGCCGGTCGTGCTGCCCGCGCAGTTCCCGAATCTGCTGGCCAACGGGTCATCGGGGATCGCTGTGGGCATGGCCACCAATATCCCACCGCATAACATTGCCGAGCTTTGTGACGCCTGTATCCACCTCATCAAAACGCCCGATGCCCGTGACGACACGCTGCTGAACTACGTCCCCGGCCCGGATTTCCCCACAGGCGGCGTAATTGTTGAACCGGCTGAGAACATTGCAAACGCCTACCGCACAGGCCGCGGCTCCTTCCGTCTGCGCTGCCGTTGGGAGGTTGAAGACCTTGGCCGAGGTGCGTGGCAGATTGTGGTCACCGAAATTCCCTATCAGGTTCAGAAATCCAAGCTGATTGAGAAGATCGCGGAGCTGATCCAGACCAAGAAAATCCCGATTCTCGCCGACATTCGCGATGAGTCTGCTGACGACATCCGCATGATCATCGAACCGCGTTCGAAGAACGTTGATCCGGCTGTGCTCATGGGGATGCTGTTCCGCAACTCTGACCTTGAGGTGCGGTTCTCGCTTAACATGAACGTGTTGATCGACGGGCAGACGCCCAAAGTCTGCTCGCTCAAAGAGGTGCTGCGTGCCTTCCTCGACCACCGGCGCGAGGTGCTGCAACGCCGTTCGCGGCACCGGATGGACAAGATCGACCACCGGCTGGAGGTTTTGCAGGGGCTTATTACGGCATTCCTGAACCTCGACCGGGTGATCGAGATCATCCGCTATGATGACGACCCCAAAGCCGCCTTGATGTATGAGGATTGGAGCCGGACGCATCAGGACACGCTGACCCGCGCGATGGATGAGGCCGCCTATGTCTCCCCGCTCGCCGGTGTCGATGTCTCTAAACTCGCCATGATCGCCGATGCCGAGGCGCAGGCGACGGGTGTATTGGCCGAGAGCGGCGACACACGCGCCGTGCCGCACAGCTATGCGGGCCGCGAGAATGGGCTGTCCGATGTGCAGGCCGAAGCGATTCTTAACATGCGTCTGCGGTCTTTGCGGCGGTTGGAAGAAGACGCGTTGGTGCGCGAACGCGATGCGCTGATGTCGGAACGGGCGGGTCTAGAGGACTTGCTTGAGAACGAAGAGTTGCAGTGGACCACCATCGCCGACCAGTTGCGCGCGACGAAAAAGCAGTTCGGCAAGGACTGGGTCATCGACGGCGTCAAACGCGGCCAGCGTCTCAGCACCTTTGAAACCGCGGGCGAGGTCGAAGACGTGCCGATCGAGGCGATGATCGATCGTGAGCCGATCACCGTGGTCTGCTCGCAGATGGGCTGGATCCGCGCCATGACCGGCCATATCGACCTGAACCGCGAGTTGAAGTTCAAAGACGGCGACGGGCCGCGTTTTATCTTCCATGCGGAAACCACGGATCGTTTGCTGGTCTTTGGCTCGAACGGGCGTTTCTACACCGTGTCCGCTGCCAACCTGCCCGGTGGGCGGGGCATGGGTGAACCGCTGCGGCTGATGGTTGATCTGCCGAATGAGGTGCAGATCGTCTCGCTCTTTATTCACCAACCGGGGCGCAAGCTGCTGGTGGCGTCTTCGGCTGGGGATGGTTTCATCGTGCCTGAAGATGAGGTTGTGGCGCAGACCCGCAGCGGGAAACAGGTGTTAAATGTGCGCGGCGAAGGTGTCGTGGCGCTGGTGTGCCATCCGGTGTCTGGCGACAGCGTGGCCACCGTGGGCGAGAACCGCAAGGTGCTGGTCTTTGGCCTTGATGAACTGCCCGAAATGGGGCGGGGCAAAGGTGTGCGGTTGCAAAAGTACAAGGACGGCGGGCTGTCGGATGCCACCACCTTTGAACGGGCGGCGGGTATCAGTTGGCAAGACCCGGCGGGCCGCACGCGCACCGAGGTCGATCTGGCGGAATGGACCGGCAAACGCGCCAGTTCAGGCCGCATGGCACCCCGTGGCTTCCCGCGCGACAATAAGTTCAACTGATTTGGCAGGCGCCGCCGTAGGGCGGGGTCAGCCTAGCGGTTCTGCGGTCATCCAGACGCCGCCTTCGGGCCGCAGGGTGAGGATCATTACCGGCTCCGGGTCTTTGCCCGGCACCGGGGTGAACTTGAAGCGCCCCAAGAGCGTCGCAAGGATGATCACCGCTTCCTGCAGCGCGAAACTCGCCCCGATGCAGATGCGCGGCCCATCGCCGAAGGGCAGATAGGCATAGCGATCAATCGCCTTACGGTCAGCAAACCGCTCAGGGCGAAAGGCATCCGGCTCGTCCCACAGGAGTTCGCTGCGACCGAGCGCATAGATCGGGATCATAACTGTATCGCCGGGTAGAATATCGCGGTCGCAGAGGGTGTCCTTCTTCAATGCCGTGCGCGAAATGATCCCGGCAGCGGGGTAAAGCCGCAGCGCCTCGTCCACGATCATCCGCACCAGTGGCAGTTGGTCGACGTCCCGTCCGGTGCAGGGGCGGTTGCCCAGAACTGACTGCACCTCGGCGCGGGCGCGGGCCTGCATCTCTTGGTCAAATCCCATCAGATACATTGACCACGCCAGCGTCAGCGCCGTTGTCTCATGCCCCGCGACAATGAAAGTCAGCAGATTGTCGCGCAGCTCGCCGGTGTTCATCTTGCGCTTTGTCTTGGGGTCAACGCCGTCGAGCAGAAGGTCCAGCAGGTCAGGCGTGCCGTCATGGCCACGTGCCACGCGGGCTTCAATAGCCTGATCCGCCATGGCTTTCATCTGTTTCAACGCTTGGCCGGACATCATCCGCCCCGGACGCGGCAGCCAGTCGGGAAAGCCCAAGATGTCGAACAGGCTGATCTTGCCAGCCTCGGCAATATAGTCGTCAATCGCACCATGCACCTTGTCACGGTCAAAGGTGCCATCGCCCGAAAAGGTCACATCGCCAATCACGTCAAAGGTGGTGGTCACCATCTCGTCCAGCATATTCACCGCGCGTGGGCCAGCGGCGGCGATCCGGTCAGTGGCGCGGCTCGCGGCGCCAGTCATCACCGGGGCAAGATTGCGCACATTACGCTGGGAGAACACAGGCGCTGCGGCACGGCGTTGCCAGCGCCAATGCGCACCTTCAGCGATAAAGAGCGACTCCCCGATGGCTGGGCGCAGCAGGTTCTTGGTGACGTCGGACTTCGGATAATCCTCCAACCGATCAAGCAAGATCTGTCGGATCGCACCGGGGTCCATGACCATATGCCAGCGCTTGCCGGTCTTGCCCGAAACCATCGGCTGGGTGGTGGCGATTTTCGGAATAATGCTCAGCACATTGCGCCGCGCCATTTGCAGACTGCCCCAAAGGCCGACAGGTTCGGTCACAAGCGGCACGCGCACGGGCAGGCGGTCTGGCTGGGTCATGATGCTATCCTCAGTTTCAGGTAAGATAGGGCCACACCCCGGCCATGCAACTGCGGCAACTGATTGCGCCGCTTGCGCCCATCGGCTACGCCTTTTGCAATTATTAACGCCCCAAAGGATGTGCTGATGATCCGTGTTCTTGCCGTGCTGATGACTGTTTTGAGTTTGGCCGCCTGCAACGGCGCCTCCGATCTGGGCGATGCGCCGACGCCGCTGGGGGATTTTAACCTGCATCACAATATCGTCGTGGCACCGAAAGCACAGAAAGGCCCGCTCAGTCGCGAGGTCAGCAAGGATGAACTGGCCGCCGCCGTGCAGGCCGCAACGGCAGAACGGTTTGATCGCTATGACGGGGAGCGCTTCTATCACTTTGGCATCAGCGTCGAAGGCTATGTGCTGGCGCAACCCGGCATCCCGCTGGTCTTTGCGCCGAAGTCGATCCTGATCCTGAACCTAACCGTCTGGGATGATGCGAAGAACAAAAAGCTGAACCCTGAGCCGCATCAGATCACTGTCTTTGAGTCCTTTGACCAAGGTCCGGTGGTCGGCTCGGGCTATACTAAATCCGCCGAGGAGCAGTTGAAAAACCTCAGCCAGAACGCCGCTAAGGCGATTGAGACCTATCTCGTGAAGCAAAACCGCGAGCAGGGCTGGTTCAACGGCGGTGTCGGGACAGCCTCGGCAAGCAGTTCGGACGAAAGGTAACGCCGAACGTCGGGCGCGGCACCGTGCAGAGCGGGGTTTAAAAAGGACAACAGGTGCAAGTCCTGCTTGATTTTACCTGCCAGACCCAATACATCGCCCGCCAGATAGGGTTCGGGTCCCCGTTGGGGCCCCTCAATTAAAAGGGCGCCACCATGGCAAAGGCAAAGTTTGAACGTAACAAGCCACACGTCAACATCGGCACAATCGGCCACGTTGACCACGGTAAAACCACGCTGACCGCGGCGATCACCAAGTATTTCGGTGACTTCCAAGCGTATGACCAGATCGACGGCGCGCCCGAAGAGAAGGCCCGCGGCATCACCATCTCGACCGCGCACGTCGAGTATGAGACCGAGAACCGTCACTACGCTCACGTCGACTGCCCTGGCCACGCTGACTATGTGAAGAACATGATCACCGGTGCCGCGCAGATGGACGGCGCGATCCTGGTTGTGAACGCGGCCGACGGCCCGATGCCCCAGACCCGCGAGCACATCCTGCTCGGCCGTCAGGTTGGCATCCCTGCCATGGTCGTCTTCATGAACAAAGTTGACCAAGTCGACGACGAAGAGCTGCTTGAGCTGGTGGAAATGGAAATCCGCGAGCTGCTGTCCTCCTACGACTACCCCGGCGACGACATCCCTGTTGTTGCAGGTTCCGCTCTGGCGGCGATGGAAGGCAACAAGCCCGAGATCGGCGAAGAAGCGATCAAGAAGCTGATGGCTGCTGTGGACGAGTACATCCCGACGCCTGAGCGCGCCGTGGACCAGCCCTTCCTGATGCCCGTCGAAGACGTGTTCTCGATCTCCGGTCGCGGTACCGTTGTGACAGGCCGTGTTGAGCGTGGCGTGATCAACGTTGGTGACGAAATTGAAATCGTCGGCATCCGCGACACCAAGAAAACCACCTGCACCGGTGTGGAAATGTTCCGCAAGCTGCTGGACCGTGGTGAAGCTGGCGACAACATCGGCGCCCTGCTGCGCGGCGTTGAGCGTGACGGCGTTGAGCGTGGTCAGGTTCTCTGCAAGCCCGGCTCCGTGACACCGCACACCAAGTTCGAAGCCGAAGCCTACATCCTCACCAAAGAGGAAGGTGGCCGTCACACGCCGTTCTTCGCGAACTACCGTCCGCAGTTCTACTTCCGTACAACTGACGTGACCGGCACCGTTCAGCTGGCAGAAGGCACCGAGATGGTCATGCCCGGCGACAACGTGTCCTTCGGCGTTGAGCTGATCGCACCGATCGCCATGGAAAACGGCCTGCG
>NZ_JABVBB010000037.1:89373-192539 GCF_013346665.1 Sulfitobacter maritimus | reverse complement strand
TGGACCTGTCGCAGTTTGATGCCGCTCCTTTGATAGCATTTACTGCAACAAAGGAGATGAACTATGGGACTGAAACGGACGGACGAATTCCGCCAGGATGCGGTGCGTATCGCACTGACGAGTGGGCTGACGCGCAAGCAGGTGGCTGACGATCTGGGTGTTGGCATGTCGACGCTTAACAAATGGATCACCGCGCACCGAGGCACAGACGTGGTGTCGAAAGAGGATTTGAGCCTCGCCCAAGAGAATGAGCGACTTCGGCGCGAGAACCGTCTTCTCAAGGAGGAGAGGGAAATCCTAAAAAAGGCCACCCAGTTCTTTGCGGGCCTAAAGCAATGAGATTTAGGTTTGTCGAGGAACACCGGAGCCACTTCCCCGTGAACCGCTTGTGTCACGTTGTCGGTGTCAGTTCGCGCGGTTTGCGAGCATTCCGAAGCCGTCCTGCCAGCCGCAGACAGCGGTCTGATCTGGTCACCTTGGCGCACATCAAAGAACAATCCCGTCTCAGCCTGGGCAGCTATGGCAGGCCGCGCATGACAGAAGAACTGAAGGAGATCGGCCTGAATATCGGTCACCGCCGTGTGGGTCGTTTGATGCGCCAGAACGGCATATCCGTGGTGCGAACCCGTAAACACAAGGTGACGACAGACAGTGATCACAAGTTCAATATTGCGCCAAACCTGCTGGACCGGGATTTTATGGCTGACCAACCGAACCAGAAATGGGCCGGTGACATCAGCTATGTCTGGACGCGTGAGGGATGGCTGTATTTGGCTGTCATCCTCGACCTGCATTCAAGGCGCGTGATCGGCTGGGCGGTCAGCAACCGTATGAAACGAGACTTGGCAATACGGGCTTTGAAGATGGCAATTGCGTTCAGGGCACCGCCCAAGAGCTGCATCCACCATACGGATCGCGGGTCGCAATATTGTTCGCACGACTACCAGAAACTTCTGCGCCAGCAAGGCTTCAAGGTGTCGATGTCTGGCAAGGGCAATTGTTACGACAATGCTGTCGTCGAGACCTTCTTCAAAACCATCAAAGCTGAACTCATTTGGCGCAGGTCATGGGAAACACGGCGGCAAGCTGAGATGGCGATCTTTGAATACATCAACGGCTTCTACAACCCACGGCGACGCCACTCAGCACTGGGCTGGAAAAGCCCCGTCGCCTTCGAACGGAAAGTGGCTTAAACGAGCACTTGGGGCGGCACGAAAGCGGGACAGGTCCACAGCGACTCAGCATGATAGAAGAATACGCGCTGTCTTTTGTAGTGCCCGCCCAGCGTTTCATTCAGCTCTGAGTGGTTGCTTACCGGCGCTCCAAGATGGTCACCATAGGCATCCATGAGCTTTTTTAGGTAAACGCTCTCATGCTCTGCCGGTTCATCCGGCGGCGGAGATGCCGGAGAGACGGGCGGCAGGCCGCCACCAAAGCGTGGCCGGTGAAACGGTGTCAGTTCGTGGATTGCTATCAAATCGACCGCCGCTTCATCATCGAATATTGAAAAATCAAATGCATCGAAGTAAGCCAGCAACTCTCCTTCGAGAGGAGCCGTCAGCTCTTTAGCGATTTTGGGAACACAATGCGTTTCCCAGACTTTTCGCACTTCGTCCTTGAAGCGTTGCGGGTCTTTCAGCCAGCGTCCGACTGTGATTCCGACGCCATGCGGGCATATAAATACATGGCGACGAGGGACGCGCGCGCTCTGATTGAAGGGCGGCGTCTTCCGAAACGAATGATAAATAATCTTTCCTATTTCTGGATAGATGTCGGTTGGCTGAAGTGCGTGACCGTATTGCTTACACTGGAAGCTATCCCAAGCCTCATCAAAACCCTTTGCCGATGTGAAGGCTACAAGATCGAGGCCGAGGTCGCCGGCTCCGGAATATTTGTTTACATCGTGATATGTGCCATTGTTCTTGTAGAACCAGAGCCATTCGTGGGTAAATTGCTCCCAGTCAGCTGCCGACAGAATAGGAAGCAAGCTTTGTGGCGGTATCGGCACTCCCGATGATACCTGAGCTGCACTCGCAATGGATTTTGCAGCTTTAGGAGTGACACTCGAAAACAAGTTAGCCATTGCCTCCTGCTTTTCAATATTAAACTTCTCGCCCAGCCTTGTTGTGTTGGCCTCGAGCACAATGAGCACTTGCATGCAACGCGTATCAGGCCAATCGTCACACAATCCACGCATGTTGGCAATGGGGCCGGGAGAGGCTGGTACAGCTATGTCCGCTTCCAGGATGGCACCCCTGAAAGTTTTGCGCCTGCAACAGTGGGTGTTCTGCGTCAGATATGAATGTCTTGAAAGGGATGGGACCGGCCGTCTGCCGCGCCTGTCACGAAGGTTGGTTGAGGGCCGTCACTTCCTGCGCCAACGTCGAACGGATTGAGCGAGATCAGGCCCCGCGCTCCATCCCCAGCCGGCTCCAATTACTGTGAACACTGATACGCCAGCAATCGCGCCGAACGCTCCGCCAACGATGCCGGTACCTGCCCCCAGAAGGAAGCCGATAGCTCCCCCGACAAGGCTGCCCATTACTCGATTTCTCATCGCATCACCTAACTTTCGGCCACCCTACCGTCAGCGTCCGCGATGCGGAAGCTGCATTGCAGCGTGCCGTGTTCTCGAAAGGCGGCTTTGGGCCGTTTGACCTCGTGACTTTAGTCCTTGGCAGTCATGCGGGATACGGTGAGCTCAACGGGCCAGGGCTTACACCTACCGTTCGATGTCAGGCAGGCGCGTTTTAATCGCACAGTTCCCCTATTTTTTTTTGGGGGGGGGCGACACTCTCGAGAGGGAGTACACTACGTTTTTGGAACAAGCAATGAAGCAGTTAATTCCAACGTAGCTTCAATCAGTCACGCTGGCCGAAAATGCACGTAGCAACTGCTCCACTGGCCGCTTGATGCAGAAGCATGCGGGTGCCGCGAGGCAACCCGCCAAGCAACCTGCGACCGCAGCGCTACACGCGTCAGCGTGTCCGCATCGGCAACCCAGGCCGCTCGGTCATAGTAAGTTGGAGTTCAAAGTTTGCACTGTCAAAGTAATCGGTTTTCCGCTGCAGTTAGAACGAGCGCCACCGCGCTCGTGGTCGTCTCCCGTCGGTGGCCGGGAATTCGAAGGCCGCCAAGGTCAGCCTTCTTTGACAGACGAAATGGGATAGCGTCTCGCATGCACGTTAGGGCGACCACTCAAGTGAATGCCAACATCTCTGGGGAATGATCAATTCCCAGCAGCGCGCTGCTTCTTCAGTGATGTACAATCTTCAAGAGCGTCCAGATCATCTGGAATTTGTGCCTTCTCCTTTCTCTTCGCTCACCGTGTGGTCATCGAGGGCATCTCCATGCCCGTCCGTCATACAGAGGAAATGGAATGGTCGCGGTCAGACGGAAGCATTTTTCTGGCCAAAACTAAAAAAAACGTCGACATACCGGCCTCGGCACATCTTTGGACCTCCATCGCCCTGGAGACAGCCAGCGGTCGAAGCAGGGCGCCAGCTTAAACCGGGATGGTATGGTTCGAGACCTTCGGAAACGGGATTCCCCAAAAAAATCTCAGTTTCTTCTTCGTGCATTGCATGATTGGCCAATGTTCATTTCGAGAAGCAAAAGCAAAGAGGCCAGAACGCAAGCACGCAGCTCAAACAGGGTCAAGCTTGATGCTGCCACGAACGGCAGACGCGCAATAAATAGGAGGACTATCATGCTGCGCACACTCCCCACGAAAACCCTGTCCACAGAACCGCAGATTGCCATCGTCCGCGCATTCTTCGCCGAGCAGGGAAACGCGCTTTGTAATGCCGCAGGTCTGATTGACGGCGAGGCCGGAACAGCTCGCGTATTACGGCTTATGTCGATGCTGCGCGAGGCACCACGCCTTGACCGCACAATACAGCGCAGGTTGGTCGATCTCCACCGCCTCCTTTCTTTGGACCCTGTCATTGAGGCCTACGAACCCGATCTTCCGGCTTGGGACTTCCTCGACCCAGCCAGCCAGGAAGTCGAAGACCTCTGCCTGCTCACCGATCGGCTTTATGATCTTTTGATCGCCATCAGCGATCTGGATGCGGGGTGGGATCAACAGGCGCTCAATCTCCCAGCGCAGAAGGCCGCCTGACATGCAAAATCGGCCGCGTAATGCGCGCGGCCGGTGACACTCTTTTGGAGCCACAGCGCAGGATGCCCAAGCGGACAAAAGCATCTTCCATGCAGCGCCATTAAAAATTAACTGCCCTGCACGGCAGATTTTTTCTTCGTCTCTCAAAAGAACGACCAATGTTCTCTTTACCAGCACCAGCACCAGCACCAGCGACCGTAACCAACTGAAAGGCACATGCCGCCAGAGATCTCCAGAACGCAGCGATGATGACGCCGATGAATAGGCACCGCCAGCACCGTTCACGCATGCAAGGGAGACAGTCATGCTCAATACCAACACCGCAAATATCAGCCAGGCCCGCTATGATGCGGTTGCCGCGACCCAGAAACATCTGCGTCGAAATGGCGCCAGTTTGTGCGATCTGCTCGACGCGCTCGACGATCCGGCGGGCTTCGAGGCGTTGTGCCGTTTGCATAGCGCCTTCAGTTACCCGTTCCCGGACGCGGATGCCGTCGAAGATGCCGTGCATGATATCATTCGCTTTCTTGCGGATCAGTCGCCATCCTCGCTCGACCGGATAGGGACCGAGCGCAACTTTGCTGCGTCCGATATGGCGCGGTGGCATGGCGCCAGGATCAGCGAAATCTACGGCAAGTTTCGCCATGCCCGATGATCTGCGTTGTGTGTTACAGATCATCAAGGAAAAGCGTCTGGGAGATTACCCCGACACGTTTGGACCAGAGCAAGATATATGCGATATCACGCTCTGGCTGAACCAAAAGTTCTCCGTATCAAAGGCGCGTCTACTGGTTGATCGGCTTTACACCCAACGCAGCCGCGAGATCGTCGGCCTTTCGGTTGCCGGAATGGTCTCACAATCCTTGTCGATCACCCCAATCGCCTTGGAGGCGTTTCTGGCCTTGGGGTATTCGGTCCAGGATGCGAGCGGAGATAGCTATCGATGCCCCTCTTGTTTTGGGCATCACTCAAAGCATGAAGCAATCAAAGCCTTCGCACGCATCGAAAGCGCGCTACGCGCTCAGCGATCACGGTAGAAACACTGGAAAATGGTATCAAAGGGCGCCGCGAGCCGCCCTTTTTTTGTTGAAACACGGGGACTGGGTTCAGGGCGCAATCTCTGGACATAGTGATGTGCTGAAACTCCTTGGGATACTCCGCAGAGCTTTCACCAAGCACTCGCCATAGATTGATCTGTCTGGCTGTGCAGCGACATATTCGGATAGCTGTGGTGGATAAAAAACTGAAAAATTGTTTTTGGTCGCCCAAACGCAGCCCAATATCCCCGCTAACAGGCTCGCCCCCCATTTAGCCCATAAGGGGGCCTGAAACGCGAAAATCGGGCGTTTCCGCCCGATTGACTTATTTTGCTTGCGAAATGGACATTTCAGCCCGGCCGATGGCTATTTATTGGTGGTCAGATCAACAAGAAGCCACCCCTAAATCACCCGCACTTACTATGCCCACAACTCCCACAAGTCATGCACCCTTCAACCATCCGCATATCAAACTGACCGCAAGACGGGCATGACTTCCCGCGCGGCGCATCCAAGCCCACGACCTTCGCCTGCGGATCGGTCTTCAGTCCCATGCCTTCGCCCGCGATAAAGCCAGTGGCGATCATGTGCTGCTCGATCACGCCGCCGATGGCTGCGAGGATGGAGGGGATGTATTTGCCCTGCATCCATGCCCCGCCGCGCGGGTCGAAGACGGCTTTGAGCTCTTCCACCACGAAGGACACGTCACCCCCACGCCGGAACACGGCGGAGACCATGCGCGTCAGCGCCACGGTCCAGGCGAAATGCTCCATGTTCTTAGAGTTAATGAACACCTCAAATGGGCGGCGGTGGCCGTTCAGCACGATGTCGTTGATCGTGATGTAAAGCGCGTGCTCACTATCGGGCCATTTGACCTTGTAGGTATTGCCCTCCAACTCCGCCGGGCGGTCCAGCGGGTCGGACATATAGACGATCTCGCCGCCTTCGCTGACCTGATCGGGGCTGTCGGCGGGGGCCTTGTCGGTCTTTTCCGAAGACACGCTCAGGACCGAGCCGGTCACGTCGTTCGGGCGGTAGGTGGTGCAGCCTTTGCAACCCATATCCCAAGCCTGCATATAGACGTCCTTGAAGTCGTCAAAGGAGATATCCTCAGGGCAGTTGATGGTCTTGGATATCGAGCTGTCGATCCACTTCTGCGCCGCGGCCTGCATCTTGACGTGATCAGCGGGCGGGAGGGTCTGGGCGTTGACGAAATAGTCGGGCAGCGGGGCGTCGCCTTTGAGCTCGCGCCACATTTGCACGGCGTAATCGACGACCTCTTCTTCGGTCCGGCTGCCGTCTTTTTGCAGCACCTTGCGGGTGTAGGCATAGGCAAAGACCGGCTCGATGCCCGAAGACACATTGCCCGCATAGAGGCTGATCGTGCCGGTGGGTGCGATGGAGGTCAGAAGTGCGTTGCGGATACCGTGTTCGCGGATCGCATCGCGCACGTCGTCGTCCATCTGCATCATGGTGCCGGAGGCGAGGAATTTCTCCGCGTCGAAGAGCGGGAAGGCACCCTTCTCTTTCGCGAGATCGACGGAGGCAAGATAGGAGGCACGCGCGATGGCCTTGAGCCAGGCTTCGGTCTGTGCCGCCGCTTCATCGGAGCCATAGCGCAGGCCGACCATCAGGAGCGCATCGGCAAGGCCTGTGACGCCCAGACCGATGCGGCGCTTGTTTTGCGCCTCGGCGGCCTGTTCGGGCAGCGGGAAGTTCGAGACATCGACCACGTTGTCCATCATGCGCACGGCGGTGGCGACCAGCTCGCTCATCGCGTCTTGGTCCAGATGGGCGTCGTCCTCGAAAGGCTGTGCGACAAGCCGCGCGAGGTTGATCGAACCAAGCAGACAGGCGCCGTAGGGCGGCAGCGGCTGCTCGCCGCAAGGGTTCGTCGCGGCGATGGTCTCGCAATAGTTCAGGTTGTTGGCGGCGTTGATCCGGTCGATGAAGATGACGCCCGGCTCGGCGTAGTCATAGGTCGCCTGCATGATCTTGTTCCACAAGTCGCGCGCTTGCACAGTCTTGTAGACCTTATCGCCAAAGACGAGGTCCCACGAGCCGTCAGCCTTCACGGCCTCCATGAAGGGATCGGTGACCAGTACGGACATGTTGAACATGCGCAGACGCGCCGGGTCGGACTTGGCCGAGATGAAATCTTCGACATCAGGGTGGTCGCAGCGCATGGTCGCCATCATCGCGCCACGGCGGCTGCCTGCGGACATGATCGTGCGGCACATGGCGTCCCAGACATCCATGAAGGACAGCGGACCGGAGGCATCTGCCGAGACGCCCAGCACATCAGCGCCACGCGGACGGATGGTGGAGAAGTCATAGCCGATTCCCCCGCCCTGCTGCATGGTGAGCGCGGCCTCTTTCAGCATGTCGAAAATGCCGGACATGCTGTCAGGCACAGTGCCCATGACGAAGCAGTTGAACAGGGTCACCCGGCGCGCGGTGCCCGCGCCTGCGGTGATACGGCCCGCGGGGAGGTATTTGAAATCCTCCAGCGCGGTGAAGAACTTGTCCTCCCAAACTTCGGCATCCGATTCGACCTGCGCGAGGTCACGCGCGATACGGCGCCATGTGTCCTCTACCGTGACGTCCTTCGGGGTGCCATCGGCCCCTTTAAAACGGTATTTCATATCCCAGATTTGTTCGGCGATCGGGGCGGTAAAGCGGGACATATAACGATTCCTTTGAGTCGTGAGGCAGCACGAATGCGACTTAAGAGGCGGCATCGATACTACATGGTGGGCAGATTTCTCAACGGTCAATTCGCATTTGGGTGAGAAATTATTCCTCATTGTACCACAATACCTTGCTAGCTCCGAGGGCGGAACTACTATATAAAGGCTCATTCTCGGGCGACTGTGCGGGGGAACTTTTGGATAACTACATCAATCTAATCAAACTTTCGGTCGGCACCGAAGGGGTCGAGAGCCTTGCTAAGTGGCAAGCGCGCAAGGACGTGCGGACCAAAGATGGCCTGCCCCGCCATGTGACTCGCATGTGGCCCAAGCGTGAAGCCGAGATTCTTAACGGCGGGTCAATCTATTGGGTTATCAAGGGCGTGATCCAAGCCCGCCAGCGCATCGTCCGGCTGGAGGAGATCACCCGCGCCGACGGCATCCGCCGCTGCGCCATCGTGCTCGACCCCGAGATCATCCGCACCCAGAACAGCCTGCGCCGCGCCTTTCAAGGCTGGCGCTACCTCAAACCCGAAGACGCGCCCCCTGACCTGCCTGAGGGCCGCGAGGATGAGACTGAGCTACCGGTTGAGCTAAACCGTGCGCTGGCCGAGATTGGCGTGCTCTGACCTGGCTCAGGCGTAGAGCGCATCAATCTCCTTGGCGTAGACCTCATAAACCTTGGCACGGCGCACTTTCATCGTTGCTGTGACCTCTCCATCGTCATGGTCCAACTCCTTGCGCATCAGCCAGACTTTCTTGACCTGCTCAACCCGCGCCAGATCGCGGTTGTGGCGTTCGACCTCTGCCTCAATCAACGCTTGCACCTTCGGATGCTCAGCAAGGGATCGGAAAGTCGTATAGGCGATCCCCTGCCCTTCGGCCCAAAGCCGCACGGTATCCATGTCGATCTGCACCAGCGCCGTCACATAGGGTCGCTTGTCGGCCACGGCGATGACCTCTTTGATAAAGGGGCTGGCCTTGATGACGTTCTCGATATGCGCGGGCGCTAGGTTCTTGCCCGCCGCGTTGATCATGATGTCTTTCTTGCGGTCGATTAGGGTGATCGACCCATCGGCTTCCTCCCGTCCTATATCGCCGGTGTGTAGCCAGCCGTCCTGAATGGCCTCGGCGGTGGCTTTTGGGTTTTTGTAGTAGCCTTTGAAGATCGTGCCGCCTGCGAAGAGCACCTCACCATCCTCCGCGATCTTGGTCCGCACCCCGCTAACGGGGAAACCGATGCGCCCGTCGCACTGCCCCCATGCGCGCTGGATCGTCCCCACGCCCGAGGTCTCGGACATCCCCCAAGCCTCGCGTATATTGACGCCGATGCCGCGCATGAAGCCCAGCAGCTCAGCGCTGATCGGCGCGGCGGCGGAGATCGCGAATGTCGTGCGCCCCAGCCCCAGATAGCTGCGGATATGGCGGTAAACGAGCGTGTCCCAGAAGGCATGTGCTATTCGGTCCTGCGCCCGCCACTTATCTCGCCGGATCATCCCGCGGCGCTGTGCGCCTTTCAGCGCCATGAGTGTCATTGGCCCTTTGATCCGGCCCGCGGTCTGGGCCTGCACCAACACGCCCGCCTGCATCTTTTCCCAGATGCGCGGCACGCCGAAAAACACCTGCGGTGCCACTTCGCGCAGGTCGAGGGTGATGGTCCGCAGGCTTTCGCCGAAATTCATCACGAACTGCTGCGCCAACCCGTTGATCACCGTCACCGCCTGCTCGGCAATGTGGCACAGCGGCAAATAGCTCAGCACATCGGTCCCCGCCGGGTAATCGCCAAAGACGTCCCGCGCCACGGCCACGCCCGCGTGGATGTTGCCATAGGAAATCTCCGCCGCCTTCGGCAGACCGGTAGAGCCTGAGGTAAAGACCATCATCGCGGTATCATCCGGCTCGATTCCTGCCTGCCGTGCGCGCAGGTCGTCGGCCAGATCAGCGATCCGCGCCCGCCCCCGCGCCAACAGGTCATCAAAGCTGATCAGCCCCATTAGGTCTTCGCCCCGCGTGCCTTTGGGGTTGAAGATCACCAACTGCCGTAGTTTTGGCACCCGGCCCTGCAACTCCTTGATCTTGTCCAATTGCTCCTGATCTTCGATGAACAGCACCGTGGTATCCGAGGCATTCACCAGATGCTCCAACTCCGCCGCCGGACTGGTGGGATACATGCCCACCACAACCCCCGCCGCTGCGTTGATGCCAAACTGCGCCTGCACCCATTCGCTGCGGTTTTCACTGAGGATGCCGACGTGATCGCCCGCGTTCAGCCCCAGATCGACCAGACCCGCCGCCGCGGCCTGCATGATCTCTTGCAGGCCCGCCCAGGTGATCTCGTTCCAGATGCCGAATTCCTTTTGCCGCATCGCCACGCCGTCGGGGCGGTTCTTCGCATGGTTGTGCACCATACGCACCAGCGGCGCGAAATCGCCCTTGAACTCGTCGAATGCCATCACGGGCCTCCCTAGCTGAGCCAGCGTTTGCGGCGCTTGTAGTGTTTCACATCACGGAAGGACTGCCGCGCGCCGCCCTCCTCGCCCATGCCGAGGTAGAAAGACTGGATGTCTTTATCGCCGCGCAGCTTTTCCACATCACCTTCCATGACGATCTGGCCGCTTTCCATGATGTAGCCGTAGTCAGCGACGGAGAAGGCCACGCCGGCGTTCTGCTCCACCAATAGGATTGCGGTGCCGTCCTCTTGGTTCAGCCGTTTGATCGTGTCGAAAATCTCTGCCACCACCTTGGGCGCGAGGCCCAAGGATGGCTCGTCCATCAGGATCAACTCAGGCCGCGCGATCATCGCGCGGCCAAAAGCCAGCATCTGCTGTTCGCCACCCGACAGGTAGCCCGCGATCTGCTTACGCCGCTCCTTCAACCGGGGGAAAAACGCATAGACCTTATCATAGTCCGGCTTCGCCTTGCGTTGATCCAATGCATAAGATGCCGCGATCAGATTGTCCTCCACCGTCATCTCGCTGAAGATCCGCCGCCCCTCACGCACATGGAACAGCCCCTGTTGCACCAAGCGGTCCGGCTGAATCGTCATGATCGACTGGCCCTTGAAGGAAATCCGTCCCTCGCCGACCTCACCATTCTCAAGCGCCAGCAGGTTGCTCGCCGCCTTCAGCGTCGTCGTCTTGCCCGCGCCATTGGTGCCCAAAAGCGTGACGATCTTGCCGTCTGGCACCTCCAAAGACAGCCCGCGCAGCGCCTGCACCGTGTGATGGTAGGTCACTTCGATGTTTTCGATGGTTAGCACGGGCGCTCTCTCTTTCTATGGGGTTTGGGGCGCCCGCCGGACGCCCCGCCATCCGGTTAAACGGTGAACCAGTCCGATTTCGGCGTGAACAGCCCGTCTTCGGGGTTGTAGCCATAGACACGCCCGGTCCCGATTGCGTTGTTCTCCATGCTCACCGGTCCGCCAAAGAAACCACCGGAATCCCAGTCAGAGATATTCGCGAGAGTCTCGGCGATGTTATCCGCCGTCAGTTCTTGGCCCGCCTCAGCGGTGTCGCGGAAGGCCTTCATAGCAATCTCCAGCCCGCACATGGTCTGGATCGCCCAGGTCGACATGTAGTTCTCCAGCGGCGTGCCGGCGAACATCGCCTTGCTGAGTTCGGCGTACTGCTGGTAGCGCGGCGCGTCTTCGCGGTCGTAGAAATAGCGGTAGGGCATGACGCCTTCATAGCCCTCAAGGAACGGCCCCGCCTCGGCGGTAATGCGATCGGCGATCAGCTTTTCCATGCCCCAGAAGGTGCCTTTAAACTTGACCGGTAGGCCGAACTGCCGCGCCCCGCCGATGAGTTGCGGCCAGACGCCGGTGACATAGCCCTGCAAAATGCAATGATCCGCGCCCGACTGCGCCAGCTTGGTCACATGGGTCGGAATGTCGGCACCCTCAGCCTTGGTGCTTTCCTCCAGCACGACTTCCAGCCCCAACTCCTCAGCGGTCTTGCGGCCATGCTCGATGGGGTCGCGCCCGAACTCAGTGTTGGAGAAGATAAAGGCCACCTTCTGCCCGCCCTCGTTCTTGATGTTCTGCAGCAGGATGTCGAACTGGCTTTGGTAGGTCGGCCCTGAAAGATACTGGTAGGGGTGCGTCGCCGGATCGGCCAGTTCCGAGGCGAAAGATGTCGACCCCATGATCCGCGCGTTCTCGCCCTTCAACTCAGGCGCAATCAGCTTCATCGCCCCGGTGCTGTCGGCAAAGTAGCCGATCATGTTCTTGCCTTCGGACGCCAGCGCGCGCTGGTAGTTGTTCAGCGCGTTCTGCGGCACGTATCCCGAGTCTTCGGTAACAAACCGGATCGGCGTACCTGCAATGCCGCCTTCGTCGTTAAAGAGCTTCGCCGCCATGGCAAAGGCTGGCGCAACAAGCTGGCCTGCCGTGGCGAAAGGCCCCGTGAGCGGCAGCGAGGCGCCCAACACATATTCCTTGGGCTGCGCGCGCAGGATCATCGGCGTGCCGGTGGCCGCGGTGGCAGCAGCAGTGGTGGCGAGGAAGGATCGGCGGTTCATTGTCATCTTATCTTCTCCCTAAAGTGGCCTGTTGTTATTATCCGCGCGCAAAGGGCCATCTGTTTGCAGCGCGTAATATGCGGTCGACAATCTGGTTGATGCCCAGCGGTTCTTTCAGCAGGAACAGCACCAGCAAGACCCCAAAGGCGATCTGTTGCAGCGGGGCGCGCAGCTGCCCGGCCCCGGCGGAATCCCCTGCCAGTGCGCCAAAGAGCACCTTGATCACCTCCGGCACCATCACCACGATAATGACACCAAACACCGGCCCCATCGTGCGCCCCATGCCGCCGATAATCAGCGCCGCCACGAGGTTCAGAGACAGCGCCAGCTCAAACTGTTCCGGCAGGATACGGGCGTAGAAATAGGCAAAAAGCGCGCCCGCCAGCCCGCAATAGGCTGCTGAAAGGGCAAAGCTCATCAGCTTGTAGCGCAGGAGCGAGATGCCGAGTATTTCAGCAGAATAGTCACGGTCTCGGATGGCGATAAAGGCCCGTCCGATACGGGTTCGGATCAGGTTCTGCGCTGCGAGCAGCGACACAAGCCCCACGACAGCAATCAACCCGAACATCTCGCGCTTGGTGTCCAACTCCCAGCCCAGCAGGTTTGGCACGTTGGTGTTGATCCCCACCATGCCACCGGTCCAGGGGGCAAAGAGGTCCTCTTCGATCAGAAAAATCACGATGAAATTAGCCGCCAGCGTCGCCACCGCTAGATAAAGCCCTTTAACCCGTAAGCTCGGCAGTCCAACCAAGACCCCCACCGCCGCCGCCAAGGCCACCGCCAATGGCACGGAAATGAAAGGCATCAGCCCTGCCGGGATCACCCCGGCCCCGAGATTGCCAAAGATCGTGACCGCATAAGCACCGATGGCAACAAAAGCGCCGTGGCCCAGTGACACCAGCCCGGTGTAGCCGGTCAGGATATTGATCCCCACCACGGCGATCAGCAGGATTCCCATTTGGCTGGCGATGAGGATCAGGTAGTCATTGCCAAACAAGGTAAACAGTGCCAACCCCAGAATCGTCGCATAGACAAAGGCTTGCTTGTAACGGTTGTTCAGCACCCGCTCATCGGCGGCATAGCTGGATTTAAGGTTCGCGTTGATCATATCCGCTCAACCTCTTTCTGGCCCATCAGCCCATGCGGTCGCCAAACCAGTACGACCAGCACGGTAACATAGGGGACAATCTCGGCCCAGCCGCCGCCCATTTTCCATTGGGTCATCGCCTCAAGCACACCGACAACCATCGCTGCGATCAACACGCCGACATAGCTGTCGAGCCCGCCCATAAGCACGATTGCGAGCACCGAAAAACCAAACAGCCCGAGGCTGGGCGAAATCCCATTGCGTGTGGCCAAAATCGCGCCGGCAATAGCGCCTGTCGTGCTGGCCAGCACCCAAGCGCGGGAGAAGACCTTTGGCACCGAGATGCCCATGGAATAGGCGGTCGACTGGTCCTCTGCCGTGGCGCGAATGGCGATGCCGCCCTTGGTAAATTTCACGAAGGCCACGATCCCGCCAAACAAGAGCAGCGCAACAGCCATGTTCACCAGATCGGTGCCAAAGAGGAAGATCATCGTGCCGAACAACTCAAAACGGATCGGCATATTGGGCGCGATATAGGGCACGCTCGCTGCATCCGCTGTCCAAATCAACTGCGCCGCCCCCGACAGGATCGAGATCAGCCCAACCGTCACCATGATCATCGCAAAGATCGATTGCCCCATCAGCGGTCGCATCAACACCCGCTCGATAATCCGCCCTAGAATGGCGTTGCAGACCAATGCGCCAAACAACCCCAGCAGGATACGCGGCAGGTTCGCCACCCAGTCCAGCACCGCGGCCACTGGCGAGAACATCGGCAACTCGCCCCGCATCTCAACCATCCAGCCGGGCTGCCACGAGGCCAACCACGCGGGCGCCCAAGGTTGGCCCGGGACGATCACCGCAAAGGTAAAATAGAAATAGGCCCCGAACATGATGAGGTAGCCATGGGCAAAGTTAACCACCTTCGTGGCCTTGTAAACGCTCACGATCCCAACGGCGATCAGGGCGTAAATCGCACCCGCCATCAACCCGTTGATCGCAAATTGAACAAACTGCCCCATTAGAACGCCCCCCTGCGCCGTGCTGAATATTGAGAAAATTCAGCCCCGATTTCTTTGAAGGAAATCGTCATGCCGCTGCCCCCAGATAGGCTTCGATAACCGCCGGGTTTTTCGACACCTCCTCCGGTGTGCCGCTGGCGATCTGCTGGCCAAAGTTCAGCACAACGATGCGGCTGCAGATGTCCATCACCATGTGCATGTCGTGTTCCACCAGCAGGATCGTGGTGCCGAACTGCTCTTGCACATCCAGAATGAACCGCGCCATATCGGCGGTCTCTTCGCGGTTCATGCCCGCCACAGGCTCATCCAACAGCAAGACGCGGGGCCGCATTGCCAGCGCCCGGCCCAACTCAACCCGCTTTTGCAGACCATAGGGCAGCATGGTGATCGGGTATTTTCGAATGTGGTCGATCTCAAGAAAGTCGATAACCTGTTCTTCGATCTCGCGGCGCAGCTCCAACTCCGCCTTCTGCGCCGCCCCGAAGTACCGCAGCGCCTGCCAGACGTTGGTATTGAGCCGCGTGTGACCGCCCAGCTTGATATTGTCGAGCACGGTCATGCCGCGAAAGAGCGCGATGTTCTGAAAGGTCCGCGCCAGTCCAAGCGCCGCGCGTTTGTCAGGGCTCAGCGTTGTGATGTCCTGCCCCTCAAAAGACACACGCCCCCGGTCAGGTTTGTAGAAGCCTGATATCGCATTAAAAAGAGAGGTCTTGCCCGCACCGTTCGGGCCTATGACGCCGGTGATCTCACCCGCGTTCGCTTCGAAATTCACGCCCTGTAGCGCTTTGATCCCGCCAAAGGACAGATGGAGATCTTCGATTTTTAGCAATCGCCCACCCCCGTGCAGCAACTGCTTCGGCCCCGCGCGAGGGGCAGACGACATCCGATCATCGACGGATCCTCCCTATGTCCCACGCTGCACCCCTTTTGGCGGGGCTTCAGCATTGGGCCTGTTGATCCCTTCACCCTATCCGAGTGACGACATCCCGCAAGGGTCTTGATGATCCGCATCGTGAAACAACCCCAAACCGCGCGGCGCCGGGGGTTGCAATACATTGGAAAGCAAAGAATTAGTCAGCGGTATAACGCTACGTCAGGTCAATTGCGCGACCAGTGTTTTCAGGGCTTTTCGGCTGTGATCCTCCAAAGGCGCCATGCGCGAGCGCCAGAGCGTCGCCTGCGATTGCAAGATCAACCCGTCGCTGAGGATCTTCAGGTGGTTGGCACGCAGGGTCTCTCCGCTTGAGGTGATATCGGCAATCGCCTCGGCGGTCTCATTGAGCACAGTGCCTTCCGTCGCGCCTTGGCTATCGACCAGCGCATAATCGGCAACCCCATGGGTGCGCAGAAATTCACGCACCAGCCGGTGATATTTCGTGGCAATCCGCAGACGGAACCCGTGTTCGGCACGGAAGGCAGCTGCGGCTGCGTCCAGATCGTCCAGCGTATCGACGTCAACCCAAGCCTGCGGCACCGCGATAATCAGATCGGCGTGGCCAAAGTTCAACTCCTCCACCGGCTCAACCAACTGATCCCAAAGCGCTAGCTTTTCCTGCACCAAATCGGTGCCGGTCACGCCCAAGTGGATGCGCCCTGCCGACAGCTCACGCGGGATTTCCCCGGCTGAGAGCAGCACCAGCGACACATCCTCAATCCCTTCGACCTTGCCCGCATATTCACGATCCGACCCGGTGCGTTGCAGGGTTACGCCGCGTGCGCCGAACCATTCAAAGGTCTTTTCCATCAGCCGCCCCTTGGACGGCACGCCGAGTTTTAACGTCATTGCGCGGCCTCCAATTCCAGCATCAGGCCGGGGCGCATGACACCGCCCACCGCCGGGATTTCTCCGCCCTGCCCCAAGCGCCGGGTCAGCGCGTCATAGCGCCCGCCGCTTGCGATATTGGGCAGATCGGGCCGTGTCTCAGCGCGGAAGGCAAAGACGAAACCGTCGTAATATTCCATCGAGGACCGCCCATGGTTGGCTTCAAAGATCAGCGCATCTGTGTCGATCCCCCGCGCGCGCATCGCATCGGCCCGGTTGGCCACGCGGGTCACCGCATCGGCAATCGCGGGCATATCCACCATCAAATCACGCAAGCGGCTCAGCGCATTTGGCAGGGTTTCGCGCACTTCCAAAAGCGCATCGAAAAGATCGACCTGTTGCGCTGAGATCGGTGGCGTTTTGGCATCCTCTCGCAGCGCCTCTACCCGCGCATCAATTTCCGCGCGCGTGCGCAGCCCGACCATCGGCGCGTCACAAGCGGCCCCGTCTGGGGCCAGCAGGGTCTGACGCGAAACCGGCACGGCACTGCGGCCTGCATAGCGATCCAGCAAAGCGCGGAACCTGCGCGGACGCCAGATATGCCGCATCAGGGCCTGTTTGCGTGCGGGGGAGGTCTCAAGCCCCTGCACCGCTGCCATCAAAACGCCAATGTCACCCGTCACTGGACGCACCGGAAGCCCGGCCAGCGCCTCGGCGATCAGCGCGAAAACTTCCGCATCCGCCGCTGCCGGATCAACGCGGTCAAAGACCTCATAGCCCACCTGAATATACTCATTGGGCCGGTTCGGATCATGCTCCTGGCGGCGAAACACCTCGCCGGAATAGGTATAACGCGCCGGCTCCGCGCCATGTGCCATATGCATCTGCACCACCGGCACGGTATAGTCAGGTCGCAACATCTGCTCGCCGCGCAGCGCGTCCGAAGTGACATAGGCCCGCGCCCGAATGTCCTCGCCGTAAAGGTCCAGCAGCGTGTCTGCAGGCTGCAAGATTGGCGGCTCAACCAAAGCGGCGCCCTGCCGCTCAAAAATCGCGCGCAGGCTGGCCGCGCGGGCCAGCGTGTCAGAGCGTGTGTGCATCAGCTTGTCCGATCCAGAATATCGCGCACCGCCTGCACCAATTCGCCGCGCGGCACCTCATACTGGTTCTTGCGTTCTTTCCACTCGTCATGGCTGGCGTCCTGCGCCATCTGCGCGCCCAAAACCATATCCTTGATCTGCACAACGCCGCGTGCTTGCTCGTCGCCGCCTTCGATGACCACCACCGGGCTTTGGCGTTTGTCGGCGTATTTCATTTGGTTGCCGAAGTTTTTGGGGTTGCCCAGATAAACCTCTGCCCGAATGCCCGCCTGCCGCAGCTCGGCCACCATCGCCTGATAATCGGCCATGCGGTCTCGGTCCATCACGGTGACGACGACCGGGCCGGTGGCCTCCTTCGCCAAACGCCCCTTCGCGGCAAGCGCCGCCAACAGACGGTCCACCCCGATTGAGACGCCGGTCGCAGGCACTTCCTGCCCGGTGAAACGTTTGACCAGATCGTCATAGCGCCCGCCGCCCGCGACAGAGCCAAAGTTCCGCGCGCGGCCCTTTTCGTCTTTGATCTCAAAGGTCAGTTCGGCTTCAAACACCGGCCCGGTGTAATAGCCAAGCCCGCGCACCACTGAGGGGTCGATTTCAACCCGGTCCGGGCCATAGCCCCCCGCTGCCAACAGGTCCGAGATCAATTTTAACTCATCCACGCCCTGCACGCCGACATCGGAACCTGTCACTAACTCCCGCAACCGCGCCACCGTCTCGGCCCCGCTGTCGCGTTTCGCCTGCATGAAGCCCATGACCACGTCGGCCTGCGCCTCCGCCAGCCCCGCGCCCTTGGTGAAATCACCACTGTCGTCTTTGCGGCCCTCGCCTAGAAGCGCACGGACACCATCCGGCCCCAGCCGGTCCAGCTTATCAATCGCCCGCAGCACGATGCCACGCTCGGTCTCTTTGTCGTCACCCGAAAGACCCGCAACTTCAAGCACCCCATTGAGCACCTTGCGGTTGTTCACGCGCACGACATAGTCGCCGCGTGCGATCCCGACCTCTTCCAAACAATCCGCCAACATCGCACAAATCTCAGCATCCGCCGCCACCGAAGGCGCGCCGACCGTATCCGCATCACACTGATAAAACTGCCGAAACCGCCCCGGACCGGGCTTTTCGTTGCGCCACACCGGCCCCATCGCATAGCGGCGGTAAGGCAGCGGCAAATCATTGCGGTGCTGCGCGTAGACCCGCGCCAAGGGTGCTGTCAAATCATAGCGCAGCGCCAGCCAATCGCCGGGCTTGTCGCCCTCTGCGTCCTCCTGCCACGCAAAGACACCCTCGTTCGGGCGGTCCACATCGGGCAGGAACTTGCCAAGCGCCTCAACCGTCTCTACGCCCGAGCTTTCCAGCGCGTCAAACCCATAGCGCTGATAGACTGCTGCGATCTTGGAGAGCATCTCGGCCCGATGGGTCACCTCAGCCCCGAAGTAATCGCGAAACCCCTTTGGGGTCTGCGCCTTGGGACGGGGGTTTTTCTTGGGCTTTGCCATGGCAAGGTTCCTCGGTGCATCAATTGGCCTCGCGTCTAGCTCAAGCCCCCCGCAAGGGCAAGTAAAGGCACGCGGAGTCCCAACCCGCTTGTTCTAAGCGAAACATGGTCGGCAAGCAGTGCGGCACGCAGCGCCCCCTGTCCCGGTCCGCCAAGTCATGCTAAGCCCGACAAAAAGGATGCCCCCATGTCAGACACCACCGACCGCCTCGAAGAACAGATCGCCCATCTGACGCGCAGCGTCGAAGACCTCTCTGAAGTTGTCGCACGTCAGGAAGAAGAAATCGTCACCCTCAACCGCCGCGTCCATATGCTCATGCAACGCGAAGGCGAGCGGGATGCGTCGGGCGGCGGCGCTGTGTTGCTGGGCGACGAACGACCACCGCACTACTGAACCTGCGTGTTATTGCGCGGATTTCATCGCGATGGCCATGACGGCGCCATCATGCACCAATATCTCTGACCAGCGCGACGTCTCGCCAAAGCGTTCATAAGCGCTGACGAAAAAGGTGTTCTTGTCGAGCGCCGCCACACGCCGACCGCAGGGCTGTCCCCGCCGCGTGCCGCAGACCTGTCCTTTGATTTTCTCATAGACCGCATCGGTCTCGCCATAGGGGAGGTTTTCTCCGGCTGGGCCAAAGCGAAACTGCTCATAGTCCGACGCGCCCGCGAGCAGCACATTTGCCGCTGTTATTTGACGCGGACAGCCGTCCGCAAAGCCGGTGATGTAATATTTACGCGCTCCCGATGAGCTGGGTTCGGAATCGTAAAGGTGATAGCCCCTGGCCGCGGTTTCATTAACCTGCTGCCCCAGATCGCGTCCTTTGGCTTCGCAAACACGCGCAACCTCGCCAAAATGCTGCACCGCGCCAAAATCGGCATCGCGGACGTCCGCTACACTGTCACCCGAAAAGCTGCCCCCGCCCGGCAAAGCGCCACAAGCGCCCAAGAGTGCCAGAAGGATAAAAAGGCTCGCTGCTCGGTTCATGGTCCGCTCCCGTTGGTTTGGGCGGAGGTAGCGCGGAGGGGGCTGATCGTCCACCGGCGCGGCGGAGAATCCGCCCGTCGTCGCGCGGATCAGATTTCTTCAACCTCCATCACCCCATCAAGCGAGCGGATCGCGCCTTTGATCTGCGGCGTCACCGGGAATTCGCGACCAAGATCAACCTCAACCTCACCGGGCAGATCGGGGTGCATCAAGCAGAACTGCACCGGTCCCTTGCCCGCCGCCTTGACCGCTTGGCGCGCCCCGTCGAGCACATCGGCCACCGCTTGTATAGCGCCCGGCGCATCGATAAAGACCCGCAACCCCATGCTGCCCGCATCTGCCACCGCCGCGTCGATCGGCGCGACCGAACGGCCAAGCAGCTTAAGCTGGTCGCTCTCCATCGTCGCCTCAACAGTGATGACGATCTTCGAGCCGACTTCGAGATGTTCGCGCGCCAGTTCCAGCGTGTCCGAGAAGAGCGTCACCTCATAGCCGCCCGTGGTGTCCGACAGCTGTGCAAAGGCAAAGCGGTTGCCCCGCGCCGATTTGCGCTCTTGCCGTCCTGCGACCACCCCGGCCAACCGCGCGTTCATCGCGCCGCGGGTACTGACCTTCTCGGTCAATTCGTCAAGCGTCAGGAACGGCAGCCCCGTCTCCCGCGCCCATTTGCGGCGCAACGGGGCCATGTAGTCGTCCAGCGGGTGACCGGACAGATAGAAGCCCACCGCTTTGAACTCCTCGGCCAGTCGTTCCGCTGACTGCCAATCATCGCAGGGCAAGATACGCGGCTCCGGCAGGTCGTCGCCCGCTTCGCCAAAGAGCGAGACTTGGTTGCTGGCCTTCTGCTCATGGATCGCTGCGGAATAGCTGACCAGCCCGTCAAGCGATTGGAACACCCGCCGCCGGTTGCTGTCGAGTTGATCGAATGCGCCCGAGCGCACCAGCATTTCCAAAGGCCGCTTGCCGACGCGCTTCAGGTCCACCCGCCGCGCGAGGTCAAAAAGCGTGGCAAAAGGCTTATCGACCCCATCCACCTTGCGGCCCTCGGTCACGAGTTTCATCGCTTCGAGCCCGACGTTCTTCAAAGCCCCCAGCGCATAGACCAGTGCCCCATCGACCACTTTGAACGTCGCATCCGAGCGGTTCACGCAGGGCGGCACCCAAGGCAGTTCCAGCCGTTTGCGCACCTCTTCAAAGTACACCGCCAGTTTATCGGTCAGGTGAATATC
The DNA here is from genome assembly GCF_013346665.1 of Sulfitobacter maritimus. GTDB lineage: Bacteria > Pseudomonadota > Alphaproteobacteria > Rhodobacterales > Rhodobacteraceae > Sulfitobacter > Sulfitobacter maritimus. The sequence continues at coordinate 171,488 of NZ_JABVBB010000037.1, read as the reverse complement.
GCAGTTCATCACCCCGGCCATGAACTCAACAGGGTGGTTCGCCTTCAGCCAAGCCGTCTGGTAGCTGACCACCGCATAGGCCGCGGCGTGGGATTTGTTGAAACCATAGTTGGCGAATTTTTCCAGAAGGTCGAAGACCTCCGCCGCTTTCTTCTTGTCGACCCCATTGGCCATCGCGCCCTTTTCGAACTTGGGACGTTCCTTGGCCATTTCCTCGGCGATCTTCTTACCCATCGCACGGCGCAACAGGTCGGCGCCGCCGAGTGAATAGCCCGCCATGACCTGCGCGATCTGCATCACCTGTTCCTGATAGACGATGATGCCTTGGGTCTCCTCAAGGATGTAGTCGATCGACGGGTGCACCGATTCCAATTCGCGCTGGCCGTTCTTGACCTCGCAATAAACCGGGATGTTCTCCATCGGGCCGGGACGGTAGAGCGCCACGAGGGCGACGATATCCTCGATACAGGTGGGCTTCATGCGCTTGAGCGCATCCATCATGCCGCTGGATTCCACCTGGAACACGGCCACGGTCTTGGCGCTGGAATAAAGCTTATAGGTGGCCTTGTCGTCGAGCGGGATGGTGGCGATGTCGTCGATATGCCCCTCAGGCGGCTGGTAAAGCTCGCGCCCGTCGGCGGCGATGTGCAGGTGGCGCCCGCCTGCCTTGATCTGATCCACCGCGTTCTGGATCACTGTGAGCGTCTTCAGGCCCAGAAAGTCAAACTTCACCAGCCCGGCCTGTTCAACCCATTTCATGTTGAACTGCGTCGCCGGCATGTCGGAACGCGGGTCTTGGTAAAGTGGCACAAGCTGATCGAGCGGACGGTCCCCGATCACGACGCCCGCCGCGTGGGTCGATGCGTTTCTCAGCAGCCCTTCGACCTGTTGGCCGTAGTCAAGAAGCCGCGCCACGACCTCCTCGTTCTTCGCCTCTTCCCGCAAACGCGGCTCATCCGCCAGCGCCTTTTCGATGGAGACGGGTTTTACCCCCTCGACGGGGATCATCTTGGACAGACGGTCGACCTGCCCATAGGGCATCTGCAACACGCGCCCGATGTCACGCACCGCAGCCTTGGACAAAAGCGCGCCAAAAGTGATGATCTGGCCCACCTTGTCGCGGCCATATTTCTCCTGCACATAGCGGATCACCTCTTCGCGGCGGTCCATGCAGAAGTCGATGTCGAAGTCGGGCATCGACACCCGTTCGGGGTTGAGGAAGCGCTCGAACAGCAGAGAATAACGCAGCGGGTCGAGGTCCGTCACCGTCAGCGCATAGGCCACCAGCGACCCCGCGCCCGAGCCCCGCCCCGGCCCCACCGGGATGTTGTTGTCCTTGGCCCATTGGATAAAGTCGGCAACGATCAGGAAGTAGCCCGGAAAGCCCATGCCTTCGATGATGCCAAGCTCAAAATCCAGCCGTTTCTGGTATTCCTCGACGCTCACCGCATGGGGGATCACCGCGAGACGGGCTTGAAGCCCTTCGTTGGCCATGCGGCGCAGTTCCGCGACCTCATCATCGGCAAACTTCGGCAAGATCGGATCGCGGCGATAGGCCATGAAGGCGCAGCGCTTGGCGATCTCGACAGTGTTGCTGAGCGCCTCTGGCAGATCGGCAAAGAGCGTCGCCATCTCGGCCTGCGACTTGAAGTAATGCTGTGCGGTCAAGCGGCGGCGCGGCTGTTGCTGGTCGACATAGGCGCCCTCAGAGATACAGATCAGCGCATCATGCGCCTCATACATGTCCGGCTTGGGGAAATAGACATCGTTCGTGGCAACCAGCGGGATGTCCATCGCATAGGCCATCTCGACAAAGCCGCGCTCGGTCAGACGTTCAGCCTCCGGCTGGCCGCCGTCTTCGGGGTGGCGCTGCAACTCGACATAAAGCCGGTCGCCAAAGGCAGCCTTTAACCGCGCCATCAACGCCTCTGCAGCCGGGCGCTGCCCACCTTGCAGGAGCATCCCCACTGGCCCCATCGGCCCCCCGGTCAGGCAGATGATATCCGCGCTCAGCGCTTCCAACTCGGCCAGCGTCACCTCGGCCACCGCCCCGCCTTTATCAAGGTACAGGCAGGAGTTCAGCTTCATCAGGTTCTCATAACCCAACTCGCTCTGCGCTAGCAGCACCACCGGCGCGGGCGGGCGCGGCTTCTCGCCCGGCTGCACCTCGACATAGGCGACATCAACCTGACAGCCGATGATCGGCTGCACCCCGGCACCCGCCATCGCGACGGAAAACTCAAGCGCGGCGAACATGTTGTTGGTATCGGTCAGCGCCAGCGCGGGCATGCCCGCATCGCGGCACATGCCGGGCAGCTTTTTCAGCCGCAGCGCGCCTTCCAACAAGGAATACTCGGAATGGCTGCGCAGGTGAATGAATCGGGGAGCATTGGACATGGCCGCAAGTTACGCCAGCCATTCCGAAGGCACCAGCGCCGGATCGCCCCCCAAGCATTTTTACCTCCAACGCATTTTTACCCCCAACGCATTTTTTCTTGCCAAGCGCCCCTTCCCCCCGCTAGCCTGACCTCCACCTTGCCCGCGCCCGGTTCTACGCCGCATCGAACCCCGCGCAACTTTATGGGCACCGAGTACCGCGGCGGATGAAAACCGATGGACATCACTTTTCTTCTTAACGGAGAAGTCGTGTCGCTCTCCAACGTATCCCCGACGACGACACTGCTGGACTGGCTGCGCGAAGAGCGCGGGCTGACGGGGACCAAAGAGGGCTGCAACGAGGGCGACTGCGGAGCCTGTTCAGTCATGATCACCGACGAGAACGGCAGCCGTGCGCTCAATGGCTGCATCCTGTTTTTGCCGCAAGTGAACGGCAAAGCTGTTACTACGGTCGAAGGCATGGCGAGCCCCGACGGCACGCTGCACCCTGTGCAAGAGACCATGGTCGCGCATCACGGCAGCCAATGTGGCTTCTGCACGCCGGGCTTTGTTGTCTCGATGGCCACGGCGCATCTGAACGGGGCCACCAACCATGATGTGCAACTGTCGGGCAACCTCTGCCGTTGCACCGGCTATGCGCCGATCATCCGCGCGGCGGAAGCAGCCGAGGATAAGCCCGTACCGGCACATCTGCGCAATCTGTCAGGCAAGCTGGCGCAGGACATCCCTGCCCCTGCCAAAGCCGAGGGCACGCCGCATGTGCAGCCTGCAAACAGCGACGAACTGGCGGCATGGTATCTCGACAATCCCGAAGCCACGCTGATCGCCGGGGCCACCGATGTAGGCCTCTGGGTCACCAAGGGGTTCCGCGATCTTGGCCCTGTCGCCTTTCTCAACCATTGCGCCGATCTGCGCGGGATTACCGAGGATGAGACCGGCCTGCGCATCGGTGCGATGACGACGCTCACCGAGGTCGAAGCAAAGCTCGCGCCCCTGCACCCCAGTCTCGGCACCATGCTGCGCCGCTATGGCTCGACCCAAGTGCGCAACGCCGCGACTTTGGGTGGCAATATTGCCAATGGCTCCCCCATCGGAGACGGCCCGCCCGCGCTGATCGCCCTTGGGGCCACGCTGCATTTGCGCCGTGGCGACACGCGACGCGAGATCGCGCTGGAGGATTTCTTCCTCGACTACGGCAAGCAAGACCGCGCGCCGGGGGAATTCGTCGAGGCCATCACCATCCCGCGCCAGCACGACACACTGCGCTGCTACAAACTGTCAAAACGTTTTGATCAGGACATTTCGGCGGTCTGCGGCTGCATCTCGATCACCGGCAACGGCACCGAAATCCTCACCGCCCGTATCGCCTTCGGTGGCATGGCCGCCACCCCCAAACGCGCAGCGGCGGCAGAGGCCGCGCTGGTTGGCCAACTGTGGAGCGAAGAGTCCATCCGCGCCGCCATGGAGGCGATGACCCAGGATTTCACTCCGCTGTCAGACATGCGCGCCTCTGCGGCTTACCGTATGGAGTCAGCGCGAAACATGCTGCTGCGCTATTTCCATGACGCCAACGGTGCATCCACCAATGTGCAGGAGGTCTCGGCATGAGCGTTGCAAAACCCCTCCCCCATGACGCCGCGACCCTCCATGTCACCGGAGCCGCGCGTTACGTCGATGACATTCCGACTCCACGCGATACGCTGCATCTGGTCTTTGGCCTCAGCCCCGTCGCGGCGGGCGATCTGACCGGGCTCGACCTTTCCGCTGTGCGCGAAGCCCCCGGTGTCGTCGCGGTGCTGACGGCTGCGGACCTCAAACATGATTGCGACACCTCCCCCTCGAACCATGACGAGCCGCTCTTGGCGACCGATCAGGTCCATTACGCGGGCCAACCGCTCTATCTCGTCGTGGCCACGAGCCATCTCGCTGCTCGTCGCGCCGCACAATTGGGTAAGCCACAAATCGCTCCGCGTGAACCGATCCTAACCATCGAACAGGCGCTTGCCGCTGACAGCCGGTTTGAAGACGGGCCACGCATCTATCAAAAAGGCAACGCCGAAGCCGCGCTGTCGAAAGCCAGCCGCCGCCTCTCCGGCCAGATCGAGATGGGCGGACAGGAACACTTCTACCTCGAAGGCCAAGCCGCCCTCGCCCTGCCACAAGACAACGGCGATATGCTGGTGCATTCCTCGACCCAGCACCCGACAGAAATTCAGCATAAAGTGGCCCATGCCATTGGCCGCCCGATGCATGCCGTGCGGGTCGAGACGCGCCGCATGGGCGGCGGCTTTGGCGGCAAGGAAAGCCAAGGCAACGCTTTGGCGGTGGCCTGTGCGGTTGCAGCATCGCTCACCGGCAAGCCCTGCAAAATGCGCTATGACCGTGATGACGACATGATCATCACTGGCAAGCGGCATGACTTCCGCATCAACTATGACGTGGGCTTTGACGAGACGGGCCGCATCACCGCGCTGGACGTGACACATTACACCCGCTGTGGCTGGTCGATGGACCTGTCGCTGCCGGTGGCGGACCGCGCCATGCTCCATGCCGACAACGCCTATCACCTCAGCGACATCCGCATCACCTCGCACCGGCTGCGCACCAATATGGCCAGTGCCACGGCCTTCCGCGGGTTTGGTGGGCCGCAGGGAATTGTGGGCATTGAGCGGGTGATGGATCATATCGCGCATGAGTTGGGCCGCGACCCGCTCGCTGTGCGTCGGGTGAATTACTACAGCGACAACGCGCATGAGGCGACGGAGGTCGAGAACACCGGCACCGCCATTGACAACCGCACCCCGCCGGAAGCGGAGGCCGATCTTTCGTCGCGCGGCGCACCGCCCGCGCCGACGGAGGCGAAAACCGTCCCCACCGCTCCAACGGACGCGCAGACAACACCCTACCATCAGCCGGTCACCGATTGCATCATTAACACGCTCACCGACCGTTTGGCCGAAACCTGCGATTACGAGGCCCGCCGCGCCGCCATCGCGGAATGGAACGCGCAGAACCCGCTGCTGAAACGCGGCATCGCGATCACCCCGGTCAAGTTTGGTATTTCCTTCACCCTCACCCATCTCAACCAAGCCGGAGCCTTGGTGCATGTCTATCAAGACGGCTCGATCCACCTGAACCATGGCGGGACCGAGATGGGCCAGGGGCTGTTCCAAAAGGTCGCGCAGGTTGCCGCGTCGCGCTTTGGCGTCTCGCCTGAAATGGTCAAGATTACCGCCACCGATACGGCCAAGGTGCCTAATACGTCGGCCACGGCGGCATCGTCGGGCTCGGACCTCAATGGCATGGCTGCGCAAAACGCCTGTGACACGATCCGCGACCGCATGGCCGTCCATCTGGCCGAACGCTATCAGACCACGCCAGATCAGGTGACCTTTGCCGATGGCATGGTGCGGATCGGCGGAGAAGAGATCACCTTCGGCGCCGCCGCCGCTTCGGCCTATGAAAACCGCGTCAGCCTATCTGCCGCTGGCTTTTACAAAACGCCAGAGATCGAATGGGACCGTATCGCCGGACGCGGGAAACCGTTTTATTACTTCGCCTATGGCGCCGCCTGTACCGAGGTGGTGATTGACACGCTCACCGGAGAAAACCGGATTCTGCGGACGGATATCCTGCATGACGCGGGCGCGTCGCTGAACCCCGCGCTCGACATCGGCCAGATTGAAGGCGGCTATGTGCAAGGTGCGGGCTGGCTCACCACCGAGGAACTGGTCTGGGACGAGACCGGCACCCTGCGCACTCATGCGCCTTCAACCTATAAAATCCCCGCCTGTTCGGACCGCCCGCCGGTCTTTAATGTGGCGCTTTGGGACCAGCCGAACCCGGCGCAGACTGTCTACCGCTCCAAAGCCGTGGGTGAGCCACCGTTTATGTTGGGCATCTCGGCCTTCATGGCGCTGTCGGATGCGGTGTCAGCCTGCGGCGACAGCTACGGCGACCTACAAGCGCCCGCCACCGCCGAGGCCGTCCTCGCCGCCGTGGGACGGGCGCGGAAATGACCGCGATCTACGTCGAAATCACCGCCACGCGCGGCTCGGCCCCGCGCGATGCGGGCACGGCGATGAAGGTCACAGCCGACAATATCGAGGGCACCATCGGCGGCGGCGCGTTGGAGCATAAGGCGATTGCCCATGCGCGGCACCTCTTGGCGAAAGGTCAGCGTGAGGACAGCCAGACCATCCCGCTTGGTCCCGGTCTGGGTCAATGCTGCGGCGGCGCGGTGAGCCTGCACTACACCGCCACCCCGCGCCCGCTCGACAATTCAGCCCCCCTGCCGATTGATACCGAACTGAAAAGCAATGTCCCGCTCTGGCTTTGGGGCGCGGGGCATGTGGGCCGCGCTGTGGTCGCCGCCTGCCCGCCCGCCGCGTTTGACGTAACATGGATCGACAGCGCGCCTGACCGGTTTCCGACCGATGTGCCCGAACATGTGACCGTCACCCCTGCGGCGGAAATGCCGCGTCTGGCTGCTCATGCACCGCAGGACGCGCACCACCTGATCTTCACCTACTCCCATGACATCGACCTCGCCCTTTGCGCCGCTTTGCTGCGGCGCGGCGCGGCCAGCATCGGTTTGATTGGATCCGACACCAAAAAGGCCCGTTTTTCCCGACGTTTGAGCAACATGGGGCTGGACCCCTCCGGCATCATCTGCCCTATTGGCGAAAAATCGCTGGGCAAGCTTCCGGCGCAGATCGCCCATGGAACATTGACCGCTCTTATCGCCCGGACCCAGACAAAGGTTTCCGCATGACACAGCCCCTTCTCGACCTCTCCGGTGTGACCAAAGCCTATCCCGGCGTTGTCGCGAATGATGATGTGTCTTTGCGCATTGCCCCCGGTGAAGTACATGCCCTCCTGGGCGAAAACGGTGCCGGGAAATCGACGCTGGTGAAAATGATCTACGGGCTGGTCAAGCCAGATGCCGGTCAGATGCAGATGCGTGGGGAGGCTTTTGCCCCCGCGAACCCCCATGCCGCGCGCCAAGCGGGGGTTGGCATGGTGTTCCAGCACTTTTCGCTCTTTGACGCGCTCAGCGTGGCGGAGAACATTGCGCTCGGAATGGAAAACCCGCCTAAAATGCGCGCGTTGAGCCAGCAGATCCGCGATGTGTCGGACACCTATGGCCTGCCGCTTTCGCCCGATCGCACTGTTGGTGATCTTTCGGCTGGGGAACGCCAGCGGGTCGAGATCATTCGCTGCTTACTACAAGAGCCCAAACTTCTGATCATGGATGAGCCGACCTCGGTGCTGACGCCCCAAGAGGTTGAAATCCTGTTCAAAACCCTGCGCAAACTCAGCGCGGAAGGCACGGCGATCCTTTACATCTCTCACAAGCTCGAAGAGATCCGCAGCCTTTGTGACAGCGCGACGATCCTGCGCTTGGGCAAGGTCGTGGGCCATTGCACCCCGCGCGAGACCTCGGCCCGTGACATGGCGGAGATGATGGTCGGCTCCGCGCTGAAAACACCAACGCGTGACAGTAAGGAACCGGGCAAAGTGGTCCTGACGCTCAACAACCTGTCCGCACGGTCGGCCCATGCCTTTGGCATGCCGCTGCGCGAAATCTCGGTCGAGGTGCGGCGCGGTGAGGTGCTGGGCATCGGCGGTGTTGCGGGCAATGGGCAGGATGAGTTGCTCAACGCGCTCTCGGGCGAGACATTGGTCAGCCCCGGAATGCTGACCTTTGACGGGCGCGACATTAGCCTGCTTGGCCCCACCGCGCGCCGAGAGCTTGGCGTCTTAGCCGCGCCCGAAGAACGGTTGGGCCATGCGGCGGTCCCGGATATGTCACTGACGGAAAACGCCATGCTGACCGGGGCCGCCCGCGAAGGGCTGGAGCGGAGCGGTATGCTGGATTGGGCCAAGGCTCGCGATTTTGCCGAAAAGATTATCAAGGCCTTTGACGTGCGGACCCCCGGCCCCGGTAATGCGGCGCGCTCGCTGTCCGGCGGGAACCTGCAAAAGTTCGTCATTGGCCGCGAGGTGCTGCAACGGCCTGAGCTTTTGGTGGTGAACCAGCCGACATGGGGGGTCGACGCCTCTGCCGCCGCTGCGATCCGACAAGCCCTGCTCGATCTGGCGTCAAACGGCACCGCCGTCATTGTCATCAGCCAAGACCTTGATGAACTGATGGAGATTTCTGACAATTTCGCCGCCCTGAACGAAGGCCGCCTGTCACCGACGCGCCCCGCGCAGGGGCTGACGGTTAATGAGATTGGCCTGATGATGGGCGGTGCGCATGGCATGGAGGTGGCGCATGTTTGAGGCAGACCCCACAATATTCACTTTGACCATTGGGGGTGATCAGTGATCCGCCTTGAAAAGCGCCCGCAGCCCAGCCGGGCTCTCTCGCTGTCGACGCCAATCATGGCGGTCTTGGCCACGTTCTTTTTCGGTGGGCTGCTCTTTGTTGTGCTGGGCAAAGACCCGGTGGAAGCGCTGCAAACCATCTTTTGGCAGCCGATCTTTGGCGAATATGCTTTCTACTACCGCCCACAACTGCTGATCAAAGGCGCGCCACTGGTGTTGATCGCCATTGGTCTGAGCCTTGGGTTCAAAGCGGGCATCTGGAACATCGGGGCCGAGGGCCAGTACATTATGGGCGCGATCTTTGGCGCGGCTGTGGGGCTGGCTTTCTACCCGGCTGAGGGCTGGTACATCTTCCCGCTGATGGTCATCGCGGGCGCTCTGGGCGGTTGGGCATGGGCGATGATCCCGGCGTTTCTTAAAGTGCGTTTCGGCACCAATGAGATCCTCGTATCGCTTATGTTGGTCTATGTGGCCGAGCAATTCTTGGCCTCTATGTCATTGGGATTGCTCAAGAACCCTGAGGGGTTCGGTTTTCCCGGCTCGCGGAATCTGCAACATTATGCGCCAGCGCATAATGCAGAGCTGCTGGCCGGGTCCGGTATGCATTGGGGTGTGATCGCGGCGTTGATTGCGGTGATCTTCGCCTATGTGCTGCTCGCCAAACATCGGCTTGGCTTTGCCATCCGCGTCACCGGCGAAGCACCCCGCGCAGCGCGGTTCTCAGGCGTGAACCCGGCGCGGCTTGTGCTGTTCTGCCTAGGCACCTCGGGCCTGCTCGCAGGGCTTGCGGGGATGTTCGAAGTCTCCGGCCCCTCGGGTCAGATTACCATCGATTTCAACGTGGGCTACGGCTTCACCGCGATCATCGTAGCCTTTCTGGGCCGGTTGCACCCCATTGGCATCCTGCTCGCAGGTGGGCTGATGGCGCTGACCTATATCGGCGGGGACATTGCGCAATCGAACCTTGGCCTGCCTGCCGCTGCCATTCAGGTCTTCCAAGGCATGCTGCTGTTCTTCCTGCTCGCTCTGGACGTTTTCACTCATTACCGGCTGCGCTTTGGCGCGGCGGAGGCTGCCTGATGGATCTTTCCGCAATCAACCCACTTTTGTTCGTCGCAGGTTTCCTCGTCGCCGCGACGCCGCTCATCTTCGCCGCCATCGGCGAACTGGTGGTCGAGAAATCCGGCGTGCTGAACCTCGGCGTCGAAGGCATGATGATCACCGGCGCGATCTGCGGCTTTGCCACCGCGGTCGAAACCGGCTCACCGCTCTTGGGCTTTGCTGCCGCTGCCGTGGGCGGAGCTGTGCTTAGCCTGCTGTTCGCCTTTCTCACGCAAGTGGCGCTGGCCAATCAAGTGGCCTCCGGTCTGTCGCTCACCCTCTTCGGCCTCGGCCTTTCAGCCCTGATCGGGCAGAGCTACGTCGGGATCAAACCGCCGCGGCTCGGCGACATCGACTTTGGCCTGCTGGCCGACATCCCCGTCATCGGCCCGATCTTCTTTACCCATGACATCATCCTCTACCTCGGCATCGCGCTGGTCGCCGGGGTCTGGGCAGTGCTGAAGTTCACCCGCGCGGGGCTGATCCTGCGCGCGGTGGGCGAGAGCCATGATGCGGCCCACGCGCTCGGCTATAAGGTCAAGCACATCCGCACGACCGCGATCCTTTTTGGCGGTGCCTGTGCGGGGCTGGGCGGCGCTTACATCAGCCTGATCCGCGTGCCACAATGGACCGAAGGCATGACCGCCGGGATCGGCTGGATCGCTCTCGCCCTCGTGGTCTTTGCCTCGTGGAAACCATGGCGTGCGCTGCTGGGGGCCTATCTTTTCGGCGGCATCACCCAGTTGCAGTTGAACTTGCAGGGCGCGGGCGTTGCCATTCCTGTGGAGTATCTGGCAATGTCGCCGTATATCATCACCATCATCGTTCTGGTGGTGCTCTCGGCTGACAAAAGCGCCGCGCCGGCGTCACTGGGCCGAACCTTCCACGCCTCGAACTAGGGGCATCACGTCACGCGGCCAAAACCGCATTTTAAGCCCCACGCAGGGGGCCAGCAACAGGGGAAACCAAATGAAATTAACCACCCTCATGACCAGCGCCGCAATGGTGCTTGGCCTCGCGACCAGCGCGATGGCACAGGACAAAACCAAGGTTGGCTTCGTCTTTGTCGGCCCCGTGGGTGACGGCGGCTGGACCTATGAGCATAACGAAGGCCGTCTCGCCGTCGAAGAAGAGTTCGGCGACAAGGTCGAAACGGTCTACGTGGAAAGCGTTGCCGAAGGCCCTGACTCTGAGCGGGTCATGACGCAAATGGCGCTTGATGGCGCGGACCTGATCTTCACCACCTCCTTTGGCTATATGGACCCGACGATCAACGTCGCCAAGAAATTCCCGAATGTGAAGTTCGAGCACGCCACTGGCTACAAACGTGCCGACAACGTCTCGACCTATGGCGCACGTTTCTACGAAGGCCGCGCAGTTCAAGGCACGATCGCGGGTCATATGACCGAGAGCAACATCGTGGGCTACATCGGCTCCTTCCCGATCCCCGAAGTGATCCGCGGCATCAACTCCGCCTATATCCACGCCAAGAAAGTGAACCCTGACGTTCAGTTCAAAATCGTCTGGGCCTACACATGGTTTGACCCCGCCAAAGAAGCAGACGCGGCCAAGGTGCTGATCGAACAGGGCGCCGATGTGATCTTGCAACACACCGATTCCACCGCGCCGCAGGCCGCCGCACAGGAAGCTGGCAACGTCATCACCTTTGGTCAGGCTTCTGACATGGCGCAATACGCCCCCAAACCGCGCGTGTCCTCGATTATTGACAATTGGGCGCCCTACTACATCGACCGCGTCAAAGCTGTGATGGACGGTACATGGGAAAGCCAAGACACATGGGGTGGCATCGACTCCGGCATGGTCGGCATCGGTGAAATCTCTGACGCGGTGCCTGCTGAGGTCAAAGAAGAGGCTCTGGCGCTGAAGGACAAGATGGCCAATGGCGAATACCACCCCTTCACCGGCCCGATCAAAAAGCAGGACGGTTCTGACTGGCTGGCAGAGGGTGAAACAGCGGACGACAAAGCTCTGCTTGAGATGAACTTCTACGTCGAAGGCATCGAAGGTTCGATCCCCGAGTAAGTGGGACTGGCCATCGCTACCACAGGGGCGCCGGGCAACTGGCGCCCTTTTTCGTTGCGAAGGGTTTGCGTTGCGCTAGGCTCAACGGTGCCCGCCCCTTTGAAAGGCTCTTCGCATGATCACCGTTCACCACCTCAACCGCTCGCGTTCACACCGTATCCTTTGGCTGTTGGAGGAGTTGGACCAACCCTACGAGGTCATCCGCTACCAGCGCGACGCCGAGACCAATCTCGCCCCGCCAGAGTTAAAGCTGGTGCATCCCTTGGGCAAATCGCCGATGATCGAAATCGACGGCCAACTGGTGGTCGAAAGCGCGGCCATCGTCGACCTGCTCTGCACCCGTTTCGCACCCGAGATGATCCCCGAGCCCGGTACGGCTGCCTATTTACGCCATATGGAGTTGATGCATTTCGCCGAAGGCTCCGCCATGACGCCAATCCTGCTTAACCTCTATGTCTCGCGCCTTGGCGACGCGGCGGCCCCGCTGCACCCACGGATCACGTCTGAATTAAACAACCACTACAGCTATATGAACAGCCAGCTACGCCCCTCCGGTCATTTCGTGCAAGACAGCCTTTCTGCTGCCGACATCATGCTCAGTTTCCCCGCCGAGATCGCCATGCGCCAAGGCCGCGCCGACGATTACCCGGCGCTGAAGGGCTTCGTCGAGATGATCCAAAGCCGCCCGGCCTATCAGCGCGCGCTTGAGAAGGGCGAACCGCAAGAGGGCTGATCCCACAAAGCACCCCATTGCGCAGGGCGTTGTGTCATGCCACCAATCAGCCATGACACAGCCCCTCACCAGCCCCGACGGCACACCAGCAAGCCGCCTCGCCTTTGGCACGATGCAATTCGGCGGCCACGCTGATGCGAAAGCTTCGCGCGCCATGTTTGACGCTTGCATTGAGGCCGGGATCACCCATTTCGATACAGCGCATGTCTATACCAATGGGGCGTCTGAGACACTCTTGGGCAGTTTTTTGGACGCCCGCCGCGACAGCCTGATCATCGCGACCAAGGCCGCCTTTACCGGCGGCGCGGGCCGCGCCAATATCCTCGCCTCTGCCGAGACCTCGCGCCAACGGCTACAGATAGACACGCTGGACGTGCTCTATATCCACCGTTTCGATCCGCATACGCCCTTCAGCGAGAGTTTCAGCGCCTTGGCTGAGCTAAAACAGAAAGGCCACATTCGCTACATCGGCCTGTCAAATTTTGCCGCTTGGCAGGTGGTCAAAGCCGCCCATGTAGCGGCAGGCTTTGGGCTGGAGATCGCGATGATCCAACCTATGTACAACCTCGTCAAACGTCAGGCCGAAGTGGAAATCCTGCCGATGGCCGCCGACCTTGGCATCCATGTCGCCCCCTATTCACCTTTGGGCGGCGGACTGCTCACCGGCAAATATGCGCAGGGTTGCACAGGGAGATTGAGCGAGGTCGAAGATTACGCCAAACGCTACGGCAAGGAGGAGATGCACGGCACTGCCGCGGGACTGGCCGCGCTCGCGCAGGATCTCAAGACCCACCCGGCCACTTTGGCGGTAGCATGGGCCGCGTCACATCCGACGAAACCGACCCCCATCATATCCGCCCGCTCCGCCGAGCAACTCGCCCCCTCGCTGGCCGCGTTGAACTACGTGATGTCGCCGCAGACCTATGCCGCGATCACCGCGCTCTCTCCGACGCCGCCCCCGGCCACCGACCGGCTGGAAGAGCAGGGATGACCCCGCGCCTGCCCCCCACTGCGAGTGTGGCCGAACCCGCAGGCGGTGACCGGCTCTTCGCCCCCGCCGCCGCCCGCAACCTTGAGCCGCTTTGCAACCTGTTGGCGGATCACGCCCCGGCGTCAGGGCGCGCCTTGGAAATCGCCAGCGGCACCGGCCAGCATGTCGTGGGCTTTGCCAAACGCCTGTCCGGCCTTACATGGCATCCCAGCGACATCGACACCACGCGCCGCGCCAGCATCAACGCCTATGCTGCCGAGGCGGCCTTGCCCAACATCGCCCCAGCCCTGCCGCTCGACGCCACCCTTCCCGGCTGGGCAGCCGAGCATGACCCTTTCGACCTGATCATGCTGGTCAACCTACTGCATTTGATTTGCACCCCCGCCACACGATGTCTCATTACCGAGGCCGCCGCAGCCCTCGCCCCTGAGGGCAAGCTGATCCTCTACGGCCCCTTCAAACGCGCAGGCGAACTCACCTCCCCCGGCGACATCCGCTTTGATAGCGAATTGCGCAGCGCTGATCCCACGATCGGCTACAAAGATGATATCGACATGGCCCGCTGGCTCAGCGATGCTGGCCTAAGCCCGATAGACCAGATCGACATGCCCGCCAATAACCTCGCCTTTATCGCCGGAAAGCCCAGCCTATGAACCTCCGACGCGCTCTGATCCTGTCCTTCCTTGCCGTTGCCGCCTGCGGCACTTCAACCACAACACCACCAGCCGACCCCGGCGTGCTCTTCACCGCTCGCTTCAGTGACAGTGACCCGGTCGATTTCAACGGACGCAAACCACAATCCTATCCGGTCCACGGCATCGACGTGGCACGCTTTCAAAACAATATCGATTGGAACACCGCGCGCCAAAACGGCGTGAACTTTGCCTTCATTAAAGCCACCGAAGGCGGCGATCTAAAAGACATCAACTTCGACGCACACTGGCGCGGCGCAGGCCAAGCTGCCGTGGCCCGCGGCGCCTATCACTTCTACTATTTCTGCACGTCGCCCGAAGATCAGGCCGGCTGGTTCATCCGCAACGTACCTAAGACACGCGGCATGCTGCCCCCGGTGCTCGACATGGAATGGAACCCGTTCTCCCCCACCTGCGCCCATATCCGCCCCCCAGCGGCCGAGGTCCGCGATCAAATGCGCCGCTGGCTGGCGGTGGTTGAGCACCACTACGGCCAACGCCCCATCATCTACACCACGCCCAAGTTCTACCGCGAGAACGACCTCGGCAACTTACGCGGATACGACTTTTGGTTGCGCACCACCGCGAAAACACCGGCTGAGGCCTATCCCGGCCAACCTTGGCGCTTCTGGCAATATAGCGCCACCGGCATCGTCCCCGGCATCGGCGGCGACGTGGACCTCAACGCTTTCTCCGGCAGCCGCGCCGATTGGCAAGACTGGCTCGCCACCCGCGCCGCACGCTAAACCAAGCGGGGGAACCCCTTCTCCCCTCCTTCATCCTTTCTTAAATACCGCTGCGCGACGTCCGCCCTGCCCGCAACACAAGAGTGCACCTCTAACCCGGTGCTACCCACTAAACAGCAGCGCGTGAAGACCCGCCCCTCCCTTCATCCTTTCCCAAATACCGCTGCGCGCCGCCTGCCTTCCCCGAAACGCAATCGCTCAATTCCGCGCGTAATGCCGTGCCACAACAAAAAGCCCGCCTACCAGCAAAAGCGGCAACAAAAAGATCCGAAACACATGTACGCTCAACACTGCCAGCAAGGCGCCGATCAACTCATCCGCCCGGCTCCAAAGGTTGCTGGCAAGCTGCCTGTATTCGGTCAATCCCGGCTCTTCTTCTCCCAAAGCCTCACTGCCGCCGACGCGGGCGGTGATCTGCTCAATCACCTCCATATTGCGCAGATAGACCCCTTCGGTCAGCCGCCCAGCCAGAGGCTCGGACACCACCAAAGCCAAAGGCAAGGCAAGACCTAAAAACCCGCCATACCACGCCAGCCGACGGGGGAGCCCCGCATGACCGCGCTTGCTAAACGCCCAAACCGCCAATGCTGCGGCCAAGAGCCCCAAACCGATCGAACTGACCGGCCCCAAGGCCACGGCAATCACCCCCGTCGCCACCATGACGCCAAAAACCAACCCTGCGATCCGCTCCACGGTATCGTCAATCGGCTCAAGCACCTTAAGGGGCCGCGCCGAGCCGGAGGCGATGAAAGACAGCCCTACCTCAATCTCCTGCGCGGTGGACAAAAAGGCGTTTAGCGTGCGCAGCGTGACATAACTCGCCGCCGCCGTGGTCGCCACATCAGCGGCATAGCCCTGTGCCGCGCTGACCACAGGATTGTCCCGCAACAGCGCCGCTGTCAGCGCCAGCACACAGAAAAAAGCAAGCAGTCCCCGCCGGATCAAGCGTCCGCCCGGATGCGCTGGTTCTTCGGATCATAGGGGCTGGCTTCGACCACCTCGGCCTCCCACATCTGGTCAAGCATCTTTACCTTCAGCTTTGTGCCTACCACCGCGTCCTCGACTTGCACATAGCCCATGCCAATGCTCTTGCCGAATGCGACCGAATACCCCCCCGAGGTCAGACGCCCGGTACGCCGCTCGCCATTATACAGCACCTCCCGGCCCCAAGGGTCCGCATCCTCAGGCCCATCGATCAGCAGCGTCACACATTTCGCGCGGATGCCATGATCGACCATCGCCTGCTTACCATAAAACTCTTTGTTCAGGTCCACGAATCGCGGCAGATCCGCCTCCAGCGGCGTCGCATCCCGGCCCAGCTCATTGCCAAAGGCGCGGTAGCTCTTCTCCTGCCTAAGCCAGTTCTGTGCCCGCGCACCGACCAACTTCATCCCATGCGGTTCTCCCGCCTTTTCCAGCGCATCAAACAGATGGTTCTGCATCTCAATCGGATGGTGCAACTCCCAGCCCAACTCGCCTGTATAAGCCACCCGGATCGCCCGCACCGGCACCATCCCAAGCTCAATGTTGCGCATGGTCAGCCAAGGAAACCGCTTGTTGCTCAGCACCGTTTCTGGCTCCGCGTCCCGCACCAAACCCTGCAACACACCGCGCGACTTTGGCCCCGCAATCGCAAAAACACCCCACTGCGTCGTCACGTCATGGCACTCGACATAGCCCACCTCAGGCATCTTATCGGCAATCGCCTTGCGCAGATAATCACTGTCGTAGGCAGACCACGCCCCCGCAGAGACCAGATAATATTCGTCCTGCGCCAGTCGCACGATGGTATATTCCGTCCGCGTCGTCCCCGCGCCAGTCAGCGCATAGGTCAAGTTGATCCGCCCCACCGAGGGCAACTTGTTGCAGGTAAACCAATCCAGAAACGCCGTCGCCCCCGGCCCGCGCACCAGATGTTTGGTAAAGGCCGTGGCATCAATCAGTCCCACGCCCTCACGGATCGCCCGCGCCTCTTCCACCGCATATTGCCACCAGCCCCCGCGCCGGAACGAGCGGCTGTCGTGGTCACTAAACCCCGCAGGCGCATAGTAATTCGGCCGCTCCCAGCCATTCACCTGCCCAAACTGCGCCCCCCGCGCTGCCTGCCGGTCATACGCCGGAGAGGTCCGCAATGGACGGCACGCTGGGCGCTCCTCATCGGGGTGGTGCAGAATGTAGACGTGTTCGTAGGCCTCCTCATTCTTGCGCGCGGCATATTCCGTGGTCATCCAATCGCCGTAGCGTTTGGGATCAAGGCTCGCCATATCGATCTCGGCCTCGCCCTCAACCATCATCTGCGCAAGGTAATAGCCCGTGCCGCCCGCTGCTGTGATGCCAAAGGAGAACCCCTCCGCCAGCCACATATTGCGCAGCCCCGGCGCAGGCCCAACCAGCGGGTTGCCGTCCGGCGTGTAGCAAATCGGCCCGTTAAAATCGTCCTTCAGCCCCGATTCCTCACAAGACGGAATCCGGTGGATCATCGCCGCGTATTCGTCCTCAATCCGCTCAAGATCCAGTTGAAATAGATCCGCGCGGAAACTGTCCGGCACGCCATATTCAAACCGTGCCGGCGCGTGTTTTTCGTAAACACCAAGGATCCAGCCGCCCCGCTCTTCACGCACATAGCTCTGCGCATCGGCATCCCGGATCACCGGGTGCTCCCCATGCCCCGCCGCCCGAAAATCAACCAAAGCCGGATCGCGATCCATAACGATGAACTGGTGCTCCACCGGGATCGCGGGCATCTTGATCCCCAACATCCGCGCCGTACGCTGCGCATGGTTGCCCGAGGCGGTGACCACATGCTCCGCCGTGATGACAAGCTGCTCGTCCGACGGCACAAGGTTGCCACCCTTCTCCACCATCTTGGTGCAGGTCACTTCCCAATGGGTGCCGTTCCAATGAAACCCATCCGCCTGCCATTTGCGCTCGATCGCCACCCCACGCTGCCGCGCTCCCTTGGCCATCGCCATCGTCACATCAGCAGGATTAATATACCCATCGGTCTGGTGATAGAGCGCGCCTTTCAGGTCCGACGTCTCAATCAAAGGCCATTTCGCCTTGATCTCATCAGGTGTCAGAAACTCATAAGGCACACCGCAAGTCTCGGCGGTCGAGGCATAGAGCATATACTCATCCATACGCTCGTCCGTCTGCGCCATGCGCAGATTGCCCACCACGGCAAAGCCTGCGTTCAACCCGGTCTCTGCTTCAAGCGTTTTATAAAACTCAACGGAATACTGATGAATATGCGTCGTGGCAAAGGACATGTTAAACAGCGGCAAAAGCCCCGCCGCATGCCAGGTCGAGCCGCTCGTCAACTCGTCCCGCTCCAGCAGCATCACATCGTCCCAGCCGGCCTTCGCCAGATGATAGGCAATCGACGTGCCAACCGCGCCGCCCCCGACAACCAATGCTTTGACTTGCGTTTTCATCTGCCAATCCCTCTGCGCTAGGCCCATTCCCGTTTTACGCAGCAGCGCCGCGCCGCGCAGGCAACAGCCGACTTAACATCGCCAGAAACCGACCTCAGCCC
The DNA here is from genome assembly GCF_013346665.1 of Sulfitobacter maritimus. Taxonomy (GTDB): domain Bacteria; phylum Pseudomonadota; class Alphaproteobacteria; order Rhodobacterales; family Rhodobacteraceae; genus Sulfitobacter; species Sulfitobacter maritimus. Next base: position 152,917 of record NZ_JABVBB010000037.1, on the reverse strand, counting down.
TTCACCAGCCCCGGTTCAGACCGCCTCCCTTTAACTTCATCCTTTCTTAAATACCGAGCACCACATTTCCACACACGCAGCATCAGGGCAGAGCCCCGCCCCTCATTCCGGAAAAATCTTGCCCGGGTTCAGGATATTGTCTGGGTCCAATGCCGCCTTCACCGTGGTCATCACATCCACCGCCGCGCCCAATTCCTTGCGCAGATAAGGCCGCTTGCCCTGTCCGATCCCGTGTTCTCCCGTGCAGGTCCCATCCATGGAGATCGCCAGTTCCGCCAGCCAACTCACAAATTCCTCGCCCCGCGCGACCTCGTCGGCGTTCGCCATGTCGATTAGCAGCGAGGCGTGGAAGTTCCCGTCCCCCGCATGACCCACGATAGGGGCAACCAACTGCAACTCCGCCGCCCGCGCCTGTGCCGCGACCACGGCATCGGCGAGTCGCGAGATCGGCACGCAGACATCCGTTGCCACAGCCTTGCATCCCGGGCGCAACGCCAGCACGGCCCAATAGCCATCATGTCGCGCCTGCCATAGCTTGCTACGTTCTTCGGGCGTGGTGGTTGCCGCATAGCCGTTGCCGCCATATTCTTCGGCCAACATGCCAAAGGTCTCGGCCTGTTCGACCACCCCGGCCTCTGAGCCGTGGAACTCCAGCAGCAACAGCGGTGTCTCAGGCAAGGTCAGTTTGGAATAGGCGTTTACCGCCTTGACCACATCGGCGTCCAAAAGCTCAATCCGTGCCACAGGCAGCCCATATTGGATCACGGCCATGACGGTCTCACAGGCCGCCTGCACCGTCGGGAAAGAACAGCGTGCGGAAGAGATCGCCTCAGGAATCCCCTGCAAGCGCAAGGTAATCTCGGTGATGATCCCCAGCGTGCCTTCCGAGCCCACCATCAACCGCGTCAGATCATAGCCCGCCGACGACTTCCGCGCCCGTCCCCCGGTGCGGATGACCCGGCCATCGGCCATCACCACCTCAAGGCTCAGCACATTGTCTTTCATCGTGCCATAGCGCACCGCATTGGTGCCGCTGGCCCGCGTGGCTGTCATCCCACCGAGCGAAGCATTGGCACCGGGGTCGATCGGGAAAAATAGCCCCTGATCGCGCAGATGGGTGTTGAGCGCCTCGCGGGTCACGCCCGGCTGCACCCGGCAATCCAGATCACCTGCGTTGACCTCCAGCACGCGGTTCATCTGCATCATATCGATGCAAATCCCCCCCGCCGGTGCGTTTACGTGGCCCTCAAGCGACGTGCCCGTGCCGAAGGCGATGATCGGCACACGCTGCGCGGCACAGATACGCACCACCTGCGCCACTTCCTCGGTCGATTCCACCATGACCACCCCATCGGGTGCTTGGGTATCAATCCATGTGGTCGTATGGCCGTGCTGTTCGCGGATGGCCTGCCCGGTCAACAACCGATCGCCAAAGGTCTCTGCCAACGCGTCTAAAGCCGCCAAGATGCCAGCTTCATTCCGCGGCAGGTCTGCAATTTTCGTCACTTTCAATCTCCCAACGCGATCCCCTCGCGGCGCGGGTCGGCCCCGCCGCTTAGATTTTCGCCAATCGCAACCATATGCAGCCCCGAGGTGAGTGCCCGCAGATTGGTCTCAAACCCCAGCTCTTGCAGCGGCCCGGCCATCGGCTCTATCGCGCTGCCTTCTTCCAAATCAAAAGTGCCAAACCGGTTCACCGCATGGGGCGCGGCCACTGCCTGCTGCACGTCCATCCCCCAATCGAGATGCGCGATAATCGCGCCGGCGACATAGCCAATAATCCGGCTGCCACCGGGACTGCCCACAGCCAAGACAGGCGCACCATCCTTTAGCACGATGGTCGGCGCCATAGAGGAACGGGGCCGTTTGCCGGGCTCTACCCGGTTGGCCACCGGCACCCCATCCACATGGCTGCGAAAGGAGAAATCGGTAAGCTCGTTGTTGAGCAAGAATCCCGCCGCCATGACCCGGCTGCCAAAGCCGTTTTCGATGGTGGTCGTCATGCTGGCCACATTGCCCATCGGATCCACGATCGAGACATGCGAGGTTGAAGGCAGTTCAATCGACTGATCATCCGCCCAGTTCAGCGCATGGTCAAAGGCGGGCGCACCCGGCGCCACCTCGGGCAGCGCATCATCGCCTGTAAGCAAGTCAGAGCGGCTTTTCAGATACGCGCGATCCAACAACCCTTTGACCGGAACAGGGACAAAGTCGCTGTCCGCCAGATAGCGCCCGCGATCAGCAAAGGCGAGCCGCGAGGCGTCACCGATCAGACGCAATACCTCCGCATCCTGCGGCCCGGCTGCCAGATCAAACCGCTCCAACATCCCCAAGATTTGCCCCACCGCAACAGCGCCCGAAGACGGTGGCCCCATACCGCAGACCTCATGCCCCCGGTAAGGCGCGCAGACTGGCGCACGCTCTTTGACGCGGTAAATTGCCAGATCCATCTCAGATAACACGCCCGGCTGCGACGCCCCCTGCACAGCCGCCACGATCTGCTTGCCAATCTCCCCGCCGTAGAAGGCAGCGGCGCCCTCCTTGGCAAAGGCGCGTAGGGTGTTGGCATAGGCGGGGTTGCGCAGCACTGCCGCCGCTGCAATCGGCGCGCCCTCCGGCAGGAAATAGGCCGCCGTATCCGCAGCCCGAGACAAACGCTCCACATCTCCAGCAACCAATTCCGCCAGACGCGGAGATACCGGGAACCCAGCCTCTGCAAGCTCTGCGGCTGGGGTCAAAAGTGATTGCCAGTCCTGATTGCCCCAGCGGGCATGGACCTCCGCCATCAAAGCTGGCGTGCCGGGCGTGCCGACGGAAAGCCCGCCCACGACGGCGTCAAAGAACTTCAGCGGCTCCCCATCTGCATCCTGAAACAGGCGCGGCGTTGCAGCCAGCGGCGCGGTTTCGCGTCCATCCAATGTTGTGACCTTGCCAGTGGCGGCGTCATACCAAACCAGAAAGGCACCGCCGCCAAGGCCAGAGGACTGCGGCTCAACCAGCCCCAACATCGCCTGAACCGCTACCAAAGCATCCGCCGCCGTGCCGCCCCGCGCCAGCACATCGGCCCCGGCCTGCACGGCATGGGGATTGGCGGCTGCAACCATCCATTTCTGCGCTTTAACAGGGCGCCCGGCTGCCTTGGCTTCAAGCGCCGCCGCGACCGGAGGTGAAATGGCCTCAAACCGCCCTGCGCTTGCGGCTTCGGGGGCCACCGCATCTGCTGCTTGCTGTGCTGTGGCCGCTCCGCCCAACAACACCCCGCAAATTATCGCAATGAAACGCATCGGATCCCCCTGTTTCTGACAGTACATATTCGGGAAGGATGAGAAGCGCGCCCCTCAACCCCCAATAGAACCTCGGCGGCACAGACGCGCCGCAATACTGCCGGACCGTTACAACATCGATGGCACGACCTGATCTGGCGGGCGATGCCCGTCGTCAAAGGTCTTGATGTTGATCAGGACTTTCTCGCCCATCTCGATCCGGCCTTCGAGCGTGGCCGACCCCATATGCGGCAACAGCACAACATTCTTGAGCTCACGCAGACGCGGGTTGATTTCGCGCCCATGCTCATACACATCCAGCCCTGCGCCTTTGATGTCGCCCGCCCGCAGCATCCGCGTAAGCGCGTTTTCATCAATCACCTCGCCCCGCGATGTGTTCACGATCACAGCATCCGGCTTCATCAGCCCAAGACGCCGCGCATTCATCAGATGGAAGGTGCTGGGCGTATGCGGACAGTTGACGCTGATCACATCCATGCGACTGACCATCTGGTCCAGACTGTCCCAATAGGTCGCCTCCAACGCGCCCTCGACCTCTTCGCGCAGACGTTTGCGGTTGTGGTAATGCACCTGCATACCAAAGGCCCGCGCCCGGCGGGCCACGGCCTGACCAATACGGCCCATGCCCAAAATACCCAAACGCCGCCCCCCGACGCGCCCGCCAAGCAGCGCCGTCGGCGCCCAGCCGTCCCAATTGCCCGACTGCATCACCGCCATACCCTCGGGCATGCGGCGGGTCACGGCAAGAATCAGCGCCATGGTCATATCGGCGGTATCATCGGTCAACACGCCGGGCGTGTTGGACACCAGCACCCCGCGCTGCCGCGCCGTGGCCACGTCAATGTGATCAACCCCGGCGCCGTAGTTGGCAATCAGCTTTAACCGCTCGCCAGCCTGCGTGATCAACGCAGCGTCGATGTCATCGGTAATCGTCGGGACCAGCACATCCGCCTGCCGCATCGCCGCGCCCAATTCCTCTCGGGTCATGGGGCGGTCGTCTTCTCGTAGGGTGACGTCGAACAGTTCCGACAGGCGTGTCTCCACCGCCTCCGGCAACCGTCGCGTCACTACAACACTCAACCGCTTCTTTGACATGCCTGCTCTCCCGGTCTTGGCGTCGCCTCAATTCAGGGGCATGGTGTCCCATGCAGCGACGAGGCACAAGAACTCGCACGGCAAAAAGAGCAACGACCCCGCAGAATTGCACAGACAACCACCGCAATGATCCGACTTGCAGGCAGCCCCATGAGAACCGCTTTCCTCCGCAGCGCCCTGATACTGGGCATGCTGCTTTTGGCCCCCGCCGCGCCGCTCAGCGCTGGCGAAAAGCGTGGGCAGGTGACCAATCTGCCGCTGCCGCGTTTCGTGTCGATGAAAGCCTCCGAGGGGAACGTTCGCCGCGGCCCCTCGCTGTCGCACCGGATCGACTGGGTCTACAAACGCCGCGACCTGCCCCTGCGCATCACCGCCGAACACGGCCACTGGCGCCGGGTCGAGGACCGCGACGGCATGGGCGGCTGGGTGCATTACTCCCTTCTCTCCGGCGTGCGCACCGTTTTGGTTGAGCAAGACATGCTGCCGCTGCATAGCAAACCTGACCCCAAAGCCCCTGTTGTGGCGCGGTTGGAACTGGGCGTGGTGGCACGGCTTGGCGAATGTACGTTGGAATGGTGCGAACTGCGCTCGGGTGGCTACGCCGGTTGGGCGCCCAAGGTTCGGCTGTGGGGCGTTGAGGCCGAAGAACTGCGCGACTAGGCCACGCTCGATTGCAAGGTCCGCCCGCTTGCGCCACTCTGCCACCAAAGCAGTCAGCAAGCCCGGGAGACCCACATGCACGCGATCACCTATGACAGATTCGGCGCCGCCGCAGATGTGCTGCGCCTGACAGAACTCGAAACCCCGGCCCCCCAGCCCGGTGAGGTTTGTGTGACGCTGCGTTATTCCGGCGTGAACCCTTCGGATGTCAAAGCGCGAGCCGGCAGCCGCCCTGGCGTGACCAAGCCGCCCTTTGCCCAAGTGATTCCCCATAGCGACGGCGCGGGTGAGATCACCGCCGTGGGCGCAGGCGTCGATCCCAGCCGCATTGGACAGAAAGTCTGGATCTGGAACGGGCAATGGCAACGGGCCTTTGGCACCGCCGCCACACATATCACCCTGCCGGCCCATCAGGCCGTACCGCTGCCCAAGGACGTGTCCTTTGAAACCGGTGCGCAACTGGGCATACCCGGTCTCACCGCCTGTCATGCGGTCTTTGGTGCCGGTGCGGTGGCTGGTGAGACTGTATTGGTGCAGGGTGGCGCTGGCACCGTGGGTTATCTTGCCGTGCAACTGGCGAAATGGGGCGGCGCGCGGGTGATCGCCACCGCCAGCCCACGCGACTTTGCTTTGCTGCGCGACTGCGGCGCGGATGCGGTGCTGGACTATACCGCCCCCGATCTGGCGCAACAGGTTTTGGACGCCAATCATGGCAAGCCGGTGGAGACCATCGTCGAAACGGAATTCGGCCTGAACATCGACACTGACACCCATTGCATCGCCCCCAATGGCCGCATTGCCGCCTATGGCTCCGCACGCGAGATGACCCCCACCCTGCCGTTCTATCCGCTTTTGTTCAAAGCGGTGACAATCGACATCCTGCTGATCTACCTGCTGCCCGCGGGACCACGTGAGCAGACCATCACAAGGCTGCATCACGCGCTCGAAGACGGCGCTCTTCACTGCCCCGTCGACCGCATCCTGCCGCTGTCAGAAGCCGCACAGGCGCATGAACGAGTCGAAGCAGGCCAACGCAACGGCGCGGTTCTGCTCGACTGTCAGGGATAATGATTTTTCGGCAGGCTGGCGCCTCGGCTCGGACGCGCCATTCAAAACGCGCGGCGGTTAAGAGACACGGGGATTTACCCCCCTGTCCGCTCGCAAAAAGCCGCCGAATTGCCCATCCGCGCGCGGCCCTGCTTTGTCGGATGCAAAGAATACGCTAAATTTTAAAAAACGGTCTTGCACACCGCGCCAGAGGACTTTAGTTAGCGCCCTGTGTTGGGATGTAGCCAAGTGGTAAGGCAACTGTTTTTGGTACAGTGTACCGTAGGTTCGAATCCTACCATCCCAGCCAATACATCCGAAAATCCAGAATGTTTCAGAGACTTGGCTTCATCAGCTCAGTAGGGCTGAAAAGTAGGTTACACCGGCGTTTATACACGTGGTCGCACAGACCGCGCGGGTAGTCCGCTACGCCATTCGGGGCGATGACCGACTCGAAAAGCGGTCGTCATAGTCACTATTCCCTACCTCTGCACAAGAAGCGGGCGATTCTACTTCCGCCGGCGGATCCCCCAGTTTTCCACATATAATATGCCCGTGATGTTCTCCTTGGGGACGACGGATCACTCGGCAGCGACTAGGTTATGCGTGCAACTGACCAGCAGATGTGTCGCCTTTTTCAAGGCTGAGCTCGCCCGTTGCGTGGCATCGGTGCATCGCATGCGGATGGTCAAGGGTATGGCTGCAGCCGTCAACAAATTTATGATTGGTATAATAGCGTAGAAATAAATCTGTTTCCGGTATCACACAAGTCGCTTATACGTTGAATACACTCCGACAATCACACGTCAGAGTGTTAAGGAAAGGACCTTAGTTGCCTGAGATTGTTGGATCACATGGCCGGGTGGCCGAATTAGGCGCTGCACTGCGGCGGAGTGCTTAGCAGGTATATTGTTTCAAGGTTTTGTTATTATGGAAATTTCACGCACCATAGGGCGAGACCCCGGGCATCAGGTACCCTCTACAGCGGCCTCCGCAGACGAAAATGTCACCGATCTTGGCGCTTTGTTTTCGACGCTTTGGCGTGAGAAATGGCTGATTGGCCTTGGTGTGCTCGTCGCGCTGCTGATCGGCGGCTATTACGCCTATATCGTTGCGACTCCGCTCTATCGTTCGACCGCTGTGGTGATTCTTAAGACAAAACAAGATCAGATTGTCGATCTCCAAAGCGTTGTTGGGGGGCTTTCTGGCGATACTTCTGAGGTTAACTCCGAAGTAGAAGTGCTTCGCGCGCGGAGTCTGATGCGTGAAGTGGTGGACCGCCTTGACCTCACAACGGACCCTGAATTCAACACCGAACTGCAGCCGGAAGGGTTGGTAAGCCGGATCAAATCGATGATCGGTCTTGGGGCGCTAGCGGTGGAGCTTCCGCCAGAACAGGAAGCACAGCGCATTCGCGATGCGGTGATCTCTAAACTGCTTGAGGCGGTGACAGTTCACAACGTGCCGCTCAGCCTCGTTTTTCAAGTTACCGTTGAGACCGAGGATGCCCGCAAGTCGGCGCTGATCGCAGATACCATCGCTGACCTCTATATCCTCAACCAAATCGAAGTGAAGTTCGAGGCGACCGAACAGGCGACCCTGTGGCTGAGTGAACGGGTGTCGGCACTGCAATCTAAGCTTGAAGAGGCTGAGGCCAAAGCATCTGAATTCAGCGCGGCCACGGAACTGGTATCTGTGGAAGCGCTGCGCGCACTTGAGCGACAGATTAAGGATTTCCGCGATCGCATTGCTACAGCACAGGTCAACCGCAATGCGCAGGCCAGCCGTATCGAAGCGTTGGAGGCTGCAACGACGCGCGCGGAACAGGTGGAGGTTTCAAATGACGCCCAGCTTGAACGTTTCCTGTCGCATGTGGAAAACGATCCCGAAATCGCTGAGGCCTTCGACACGCGGTTTCAAATCGTTTTGCAGCGTAGCCGACAAGATTTGGCGCGGGCCGACCAACAGCTTGCCGCTTTGCAGGCCTCTGAAACTGTGTTGAGCGGTCAAGTCTCCCGCCAGAACGAAGACCTGATCACGTTACAACAGCTCACTCGCGAAGCAGAAGCAACGCGCGTGCTCTACGAATACTTTCTATCGCGGTTGAACGAAACATCAGCCCAGCGGGGGATCCAGCAAGCTGACAGCCGTATCTTGTCTGATGCCGTGGTGCCGAACGCGCCATCCGCGCCGCGCAAATCCCTCATCCTGGCGATGTCAGCGATCCTTGGGCTGATGTTAAGCGCCGGCCTCATTCTGTTGCGCGAAATGCGCAACAACAGCTTCCGCACGGCACGGGAGCTTGAGAGCACCACAGGCTACACGGTTCTGGGTCAGATCCCGGCAATGCCAGCGGCTTCACGGGCGAAGGTTTTGCAATATCTTTCCGACAAACCGACCTCGGCGGCGGCTGAAGCAGTGCGGAACCCGCGTACCTCGCTCAGGTTGTCCAATGTCGACAATCCGCCAAAGGTTGTTATTTCGACCTCCTCCGTACCGGGTGAGGGTAAAACTACCAACTCCCTTGCACTGGCACAGAACCTGTTGGGTTTGGGCAAGCGTGTGCTCTTGGTCGAGGGTGATATTCGCCGGCGGACGTTGCATCAGTATTTTAAAGACATGCCCGACAAAGGCATTGTTTCGGTTCTGAGCGGCGAGTTGACGCTGGAGGAGGCCGTGCATCGAACGTCGGGTTTCGGCGCTGATATCTTGGGTGGCGAAAAGTCGAGCATCAACGCCGCGGACCTATTCGCCTCCGACCGGTTCCGCGCACTGATCGAAGAAGCCCGCGCTGCCTATGATATGGTGATTATCGATACGCCGCCGGTGCTTGTGGTCCCCGACGCCCGTATCATCGCCGATCAGGCGGACGCGATTATCTTTACGGTGCATTGGGATAAGACGAGCAAAACCCAGGTCGAAGAATCTCTGCGCATGTTCCATAACTCGGGCCAGCGGGTCACTGGCCTTGTTCTAAGCCAAATCAGCCCGAAGGGGATGAAACGCTACGGATATGACGGGACCTATGGGGCCTATTCGGGGTATGGCGCGAAGTACTATACGAATTAAAGGATAGGGCTTTGGCCCCGTTTTTTATTTGCGATCAGGTTTGTCGCGCCACGTGGCAATGTGATCCCCTCACCGAAGTCGTCAAAGCTTACGTCTGTAAGTGTGAAATACCCGCCGATCTTGAAACCGTTGTTGAACTCTCGGTCCAACCCAAAGGTCGCACCTCAGTCTTTCGCCAGATAGCGGCCCACATCCACCTGCGTGGTAAGCCCGTTGCCAAGGTCATAGTAAGCCGAGGCATGGCCGGTCACGACATCGTAGTCTTGAAAGCCGAACAGCATATCGAAATCCCGCTGTTTGGCGTGGTTAACCTCAACCCCAAGCGCGAAGCGGCTGGCGACAGGATACCAAAGCAACTCGCCCGACACACCGCCGTACATATTCTCCAGATACCCGCCAGCAATACCATCAGACCCCAATGCCAGCAAAGCGACACAACCAATTAACTTGCTAAAACGCATGGAGATAAAAACTTAAACTTCTCAAGACCACTTAGCAGACCCCTGCGGAGACTTCACAATGGCCAGCAAACCGCCTAAAAAATAGGCCTGCACGGCGGTCCTGTTGCAACACCCTAAAGGACGACACATCATATATGCTTGGCAATTGGATCAAGGGGCTATTCGCACCGAAAACGCCCTTCCCGCCGATCGCGCCGGATGCGGCCTTTGTGGCGCTTGGTGACATTCACGGTCGGGCGGATCTGCTGGCACGCGCGCTTGATAGCATGACCGATGTGCAAATCGTTTGCGTCGGAGATTATGTTGACCGCGGCGATGAGAGCGCCGAGGCTCTGCGCATGTTGCAAGCGCGTCCAGACGTGGTTTGCATTTCCGGCAACCATGAAGAAATGATGCTCAATTTTTTGGATCATCCGCAGAAACATGGGCCGCGTTGGCTGCGCTATGGCGGGCTGCAAACCTTGGCCAGCTTCGACGTGGCAGGTGCCAGCGAGGGGACAAGCGGGGCGGGATTGGACGCCCTCGCAGATAAACTCAAAGCTGCGATGGGAGAGGAATTAATCCAATGGCTCCGCAGTCGCCCGACCCTGTGGCGGTCGGGAAACGTCGTGGTGGCCCATGCGGGCGCAGATCCGAATGTTTCGATAGAAGAGCAGACACCCGAAACGCTGCACTGGGGTCATGCAGAGTTTGGCAAACACCCCCGACAAGACGGTATCTGGGTGCTGCACGGTCACACCATCGTTGACACACCTATCGCGGATCAAGGGCGTATATCGATTGACACCGGCGCCTATGCAACGGGCCGATTGACGGCTGCATGGGTAACCGACGGGCAGGCTAATTTCAAAACCGTCTAATAACCGCGCCACGGTATTAGGCTCGAAGCTCAGATGAAACCGGAAGCGCAGATTGCCGCAGGGCTAACGTTTCAAGGGCGGTGACGAGCATTGCTGCAAGTTCCGCGGCACTCTCCCGCCAACAATGCTTCTCAGCGACCGCATACCCACGGCCAATCATACTTGTCACCTGCTCGCCGCTCATCTCCGCAAAATACCTTAGCACGCGCGCCAGATCATCAACATCTCGCGGATCAAACCAAAGCGGTGCGTCCCCCAGAACTTCCGGCATCGCCCCGCTGCGCGCGCAGACCACCGGAACGTTTAGCCGCATCGCTTCAAGCGGCGGGATTCCAAAGCCCTCGTGCAATGCCGCAAAGACAAACCCGGCCGCCCCCTCATAGAGCCCGCGCAGATCACGGTCCGGCACCCGACCGAGCGCGGTGACCCGGCCATTTCTGCCTGCCGCCTCGGCGACAAGGCCCGGCACGTCACCTCCGACAAGCGCCAACGGCGGCACCTCCGCCCCGCAGGCGGCATGCGCGGCGATCAACGCCCGCAGGTTCTTGTTGGGGCTGTGGTTGCCAACACTCAACAGGTAGCCGCCCCGCGTCAACCCATAGCGTGCCGGAACATCGGGCGCGGGCGGCAAGCGCAGCATATGGTCTGCGCTATTGGGCAGGATGCGAAAGCGGTCTTCGGCAACCTTTAACCTTCGCGCGAGCGCCTTGGCCGAATGTCGGCTTACCGTAAGCAGCGCCGCCGCCCGGCGGGCAAGGCGGGGGCGCAGGAAGCGGTGCCACAGACGGTACCGCAGGGCATAGGCTTCCGGAATCTCCCACAGGTTAGCGTCGTGCAAGCACAACACATGGGCGCGGTGCATCAAAGGGCCGCTATTGCCGAGGCTGATCAGAACGCCGTCTCGGCTGGCCCGCCACAGCGCACCCTGCTCCCACAGGTGCCCGCCCCCGCCCGGCACATGGCGCAGGCGCAGCATTTGCCAATCGGGCGCCTCGACCTGCTCTGGCACCAACACCTCTATAGGACCGAGCCGTTCAGTCAGATGAGGCGACTGACAAAGCTTTTGATCCAACGCCCCCAGTATCTCGTGGGCGTAACGCTGAACGCCAGAGAGAGGCTGCGTCAGAAACCGACCATTTACATAAATCGTCATGCCAGTTCCAATTCGTGACTCGCCCCCGCAAAACGCGATCGGCGGACCGGCAAGCCGTAGAGCGCGGTTGTACGGCGGCCAAGCGCATCAAGCGCCCAAGCACTTACGTCCGTAGTAAGCGCGCCCTTCCGCAGGCGATTTAAGCGCTGGTCGTCATACAACAAATCCGACATCAGCCGCACCGCATCGTCCATATCGCCGCCATCCGCGACCAAACCGTTACGTCCATGGTCGATAATCTCATCAATCCCCGGCAGGTCCTGCACCACCATCGGACAACCCGCCGCCATAGATTGCACGGCAACGCGTGGCAGACCTTCCCGCGCGGAGGTGAGTATTGACAGATCGGCAAGTGCGAACAGGGCCTCCGGATCAGGCCGATGACCGCAAAAGACGACTTTGTCCTGTAGTCCCAGACGCGCCACCTCTGCGCGCACACGCGTCTCTTCTGGTCCGGCGCCAGCCAAAAGCAGCTTCAGATCCGGCAGCGTATCCGCCACCCGCGCAAAGGCGCGCAGGAATGGCACGTGACGTTTGCGCCGTTCGAAAGCCGCCATCATCAGCACCACGCGCGGACGCGCATTTCCGCCCGTCACCCCTAACAGGTCACGCCAATCGGCTGGCAGCGCGGGTCTGCGAAAGCGTGCGATGTCCATGCCCGAGCGGACACAATGCACCCGCCCCCGTCGGGCGATCCCCGCGCTGACATAGGCCCGGCCCACCGCTTCGGAAACGCCAATAAACACATCCGTCTGTCGCGCGGCCAACCGCTCTGCGGCGAGGTAAAGCGCGCGTTTGGCCGGGGTAACCCCTTCGAATGGGATGATGTGAACCCCATGTGCCACCACCGCCTCCGGTACAGCCCGTGCAGCAAGACGGCCAAGAACACCCGCTTTGCTTTGATGGGTATGGATCACATCTGGCTGCATCGCGCGGTAAAGCTGGCGCAGGCGCAGGATGGCCCGCATGTCTTGGAGCGGATGGACCGGATGCACCATTTCTGGCAGGGCGATCCGATGAAGGCCGCTTGGCAGATGATCTTGCCAATAGGGGTCCGGCGCGGCCCCGTGGATGAGGGACACCCTATGTCCCTGTGCAATCTGCCAACGACAGGTCTCAAGCGTATTCTCTTCGGATCCGGCCCGCAAAAGGCGGGTGAGCAGGTGAACAATATGCATCGGCAGCCCTCGAAACTCAGGCTCCCACCCAGTTCGACACCGCCAACTTCGCGCTTAAGGTCTTACCAGATGCTTAACAGACGCGATTTTCTTATAATTTATCTTTAACCGGCGCGATCAGCTCGACGGTCGGATAGTAGCTTCGGTAACGCCCCTGATCGCGGGTTAGCAGCGGCACGGCCCGCACTGCAGCATGGGCGCCGATAAAGAAATCGGGCAAAACACCGCTGCGCGTACCGCCCGCCTTGCGATATGTGCGAAAGACTTTCGCGGCGAGAAACAGCGCCGCATCTGGAATAGGCTCGCGCTTCAACCCGATGCCATCGATGAAGGTATCAAGCTGTTCCTTGCTCTCATAACGCACCGACAGTTCCGCATAGATCACATCATCAATCAGCAGCGGACCGACCAACGAGGCGGCTTCGAGTTGCGCAATCGACCAGTCCGCAAACTGCGGATCGTCGGTGACCAAATCCAGCAGCACATTGGTATCAACCAGCGTCAAGCATCTGGCTCCGCTGGCAAATCTCGGGTCAGCGCCATAATCGCGGCGGTATCCATTCCAGCCCCCGCATGGCCGCGAAACTGGGCAAAGCTGCTCTTGGCAGGCCCCTCTTCCTGCGGGACAAGCTCCACCCGCCCATCATCGGTCCGGCGGAAGCTGACTTTGCTGCCCGCATGCAGACCCAATAGGTCACGCACGGCCTTGGGGATGGTGACTTGGCCCTTGGATGTCACGGTGGTCTGCATCGGAATCGCCTCAGTAAGGAATGCCTAATTGAAGGTATTACTTCCCCCGCCAATTTTCAAGATAGCGCTGCACGCGCCGCATCTCACCGCCGTTAAGCGCGCGTTAACCAAACCGCTGCAATCCTTTCTAAACCCCTAACGCGGCACCGCTCGCCCAGCCGAAGGACGCCCCATGCCCCGGATCATCTACATCCACGTTCCGAAGTGCGGCGGCTCCAGCTTTGGCGCGGCGCTGCGGTTGCGCTATTTTCTGTCGCAAGCGGGGATTGACCTAAACCCCGGCGATCCCGCGCTGCCTGCCGCGCCTCGATTGCGGGCAGATTACGCGCGCCGCCGGGTGCAACTGCACGAACTGGTCGCCCAAGGCACCCGGATGATCTCCGGCCATGTGCAATATGACCCGCAGCTCCACGATGGCGCTGCGCGGCACTATCGTTTCGTCACGCTGCTGCGCGATCCGGTGGCGCGGTTCGTATCGCATTATAACTATTTAAAGCGCCGCCACCCCGATCCATTGCGACCAGCGACTTTAGCGGCCTTCCTTGACACGCCTGATGCCGCGCGGTTGGCCTCGCAATACCGCTTTTATTTCGCAAGTCAGAGCCTTCAGCCGGGCAAAGACCCCACCCCTCTGATCGCCCGTGCAGGTGCCGCGCTTGCCCGGTTCGACATCGTTGGTGACCTGTCTCAACCCCGCACTTTCGCGGATCAGTTGCGGCGCCATATTGGCACCCCCCTGCCGCGCTGGCGGCGCAACGGGGCCCCCGTGCCCACGAAAATCCCCGCCGACCTCCGCCCTCTGATCGAAGCACTCTGTGCAGCTGACATCGCGGTTTACCAAGCGGTTCAAACCGCAGGCATTGCGGCATGAGACGGGCGCTCTCCCCTCTTGCGCTGCTGCTTATCTGTTGGAGCCTTTCGGGTGCCGGCGTTGCCCTTACGCTCACCTATCTTGACCATCTCGATCTGGTGCAAATCTTCATGCGCCGCGAACATTTGAGCCTTTCTGTTTTCACTGCCACCGGGCTGGCATGGGTGCTGTTGGCCCTGCTGGCCTATGCGGTGGGCGATATGGCCGGGCATTTCTCGCGCCGCCGCAACCGCCCTAGCACGGTGCAAATCAGGCTGGTCCGCGCGGGCTATCTTACAATCGTTGTTAACCTCGTGCTGCTTGGCGTCACCGCCCTTTGGATCGCGACCGCAGCTACCAAGGCCGGCGGCCTCATCAACCTCGCGGCCTCCGTCTATATCGACAGTCTGACCACCCGCGACCTGTTGCTAGAGAACAAACTTTTCACCGGCATGCGCCTATTCTATGCCGCCCTGCCCGCCACGGCCTGTCTGGCGACGGCGATCTTGTGCCTCGGCCCCCTGCCCCGACAAATCCGTGGCCTGCTTCTCGCCACCCTGATCGGCAACACGCTGGCGCTCTTCGTGCTGCCGATTGTCATGAGCCAACGCCTGCTGCTGCTGCAACTGCTCCTGTCGTGTTACCTCGTCGCCTGCCTGATCCGGCGGCGCCTGATCGGCTGGATCTGGAGCTTGCTGGCCGTGGCGCTCTTTCTCGGCCTCTGGATGGCCCGCGAGGCGATCACCAATCCGATGATTGACCGGTCAACCCTCGACATAGGCACGCAAAAGCTGGCCTTCTATCTTGTGAACGACATGTGGAACGGTTTTGCACCGCTCGCTGTCGAAATCCCACACACTTGGGGCGCATTGAACCTTGAGGGCGTGATGTTCCTCACCTTCACCGACGGTTATTTTGCCCGTATCCTCGCCCCCCGCGCCGAGGCGCTACAGGCTGTGCTGGGCGGAGGCAAATTTCCGCTTCTGACTGCCGCCTATGTGGATTTCGGACCGCTGCTGGGGGCGCTGTTCCTTGCCCTCGTCGGCTTTGTGATCCGGCGTATTTTCCTGCGGGCGCAGCAGTCGCTTGGTTTTGCCGTGGCCTATGCGCAAATCGGCGCGTCGCTTATGTTTTCCAACCATTCCGTCTATTTCACACATCAGAACCTGCTGTTTTCACTCGCTCTTATCGCAGGGCTTTTGAAATTGGCAACGCAGCGGCCAGCCTTGCAGCCGCAACCTGTGCTCCCGCTGTTTCGCTCCCGGCGAAAACCACAGAAGCAGCCCCCGCCTTTGCCTGACACTCTGGTCCGCCAAATGATACTCTTCACGTCCCAAAGACACGGTCCTGCTGAAAAGACGCCCCAGCATGAAGGCGTCTAAACTCCCTGGCCTCCAGGCCCTCCGCGGGCTCGCCGCCGTAATGGTGTTGATCGGCCATGTCTTGGCCGAGGCCGAACACTACTTCGCCCTCCCCCTGCCCGGAGACGCCGTTCCGTGGACCCGAGGCGTTGATATCTTCTTCGTCGTTTCCGGTTTCGTCATCACCCTTTCCGCGCAGCGTTACCTTGGCCGCCCCCGATCTTTCCTCTGGCGGCGCTTGCTGCGCGTCGCACCACTCTACTACTTCTTCACCACGCTCATGGTCGCGGCCTTGCTGCTGCTTCCCGGCGCTGTCAAAGACACCCCGCTCGATTTTGTGCAGATTGTCAGTTCCTACGCTTTTTTCCCCCACGCCCGCCCCGATGGCCGCATCGCGCCCGTGCTGTCGCTGGGCTGGACGCTCAATTACGAAATCTTCTTCTATGCAGTGATGGCCCTCTGCCTCGCGCTGCGTCGTCCGCTCGTGACAGTTTCGGGCCTGCTACTCGTCCTCGCCACGCTCGGGCTGACGGTCGAGTTTCACCTCCCGCAAGTCGTCTTTTGGACAAACCCCCTGATCCTCGAATTCCTCTTCGGCATCGCCCTCGCCCGCCTTTGGCAAAGCGGAAAGACATGCCCCAACCCGATCCTCTGCACGCTGACCCTAGCTTTCGGCTTCGCGCTCCTCGTTGTGCTTGATCCGCTGCCCCTGCCCCGCTTCCTCGCCGCCGGCCTCCCCGCCGCCCTGATCGTCGCAGCAGCCACGCTTTTCTGCCCCAAGTGCGCAGTCCCCGGACAGTTGCTCGGAGATGCTTCCTACGCCTTCTACCTATCGCACCGCTTCGCCCTGCGCGCGGCGACCCTTTTGCTCCTGCCGCTGCTCCCCGCAACGCCACTTGGCGCGTGGGCCTATGTCGTCATGACCTGCTTCTTTGCGCTCTGCCTTGGGACCCTCACCCATCTGTTCTTAGAGCGCCCATTTTTGCGCAGCCGCCAATCCCAAAAGGTCGTCCCCGCATGAGCCCACGGTTTTGGTCTTTCGCCCTGCAATGGTCCCGCGTCGGCATCAACGCGGGCCTCTTCCTCATCGCCGCGCGTTTCCTCACCTTGGCCGAGATCGGCGCTTTCGCCACCGCCTACGCCCCCATCCGTCTCACCCAAGGACTACACAAAGCCGGGATCGGTGAAAGCGTGATCATCCTCGCCCCCCGCCAACTGCGCCAAGACGCCCTCTTTGCCCTGTCACTCGGCAGCGGCACGGCCCTGACGTGCTGCTTCGCGGGCATAGGCTTCGTCTTCAACGCCCCGCTGCTCATCGCCCTTAGCGCCGTCCCCCTCCTCCACGGCATCAGTGCGGTCTCCGAAGGCATCCTCCGCAAGCGCCTCCACCTCCGCGCCCTCGCGTTGCGCACCATGATAAGCCAGTCCCTCGCCGCATCCCTTGCCCTTTGGCTGTTATCAAATGAGAGCGGCGCATGGGCATTGGTGGGCTTCACCCTCTGTCACGCTGCCCTAACCACGGCTCTGTCATGGCACTCGGCCGCATGGCGCCCGAAAAGCCGTCCCAACTGGCAGTATCAGAGATTATTGAGCGGGTTGGTGATAGAAATCGCTGCCCGAGATCTCCTTAACACCGCCCTTTTCCCGCTCATGCAACTCCTCACCGCCCTCATCTTCGGCCTCCCTGCAGCCGGCGCTTTCCAAATCGCGGCCCGGATGCTCAGTCTCATTGAAGCGCTGACCCTCTCGCCTCTGCGTTTCCTCGCCCTCCCCCAGTTGCGCCGGCTCTCGGTTCGCCAAAGAGCAGCCGCCCTGCCCGACCACCTCCGCCTCACCGCCGCGTTCTCCCTCTGGGTCTGGAGCGCAACCCTCCTTGCCGCCCCTCACACTCTGCCCCTGCTCATCGGCCCCTCCCCAGCAGAGGCGGCCATACCGATCCTTACCGCCCTCGCAGGGTTTGGTCTGCTATCGGCCCTGCTCATGCCGATCAATCAAGCCCTCATCGCTGCTGGCCACACCCGCCTGATGCTCCACCGCGCGCTGCTTCTCGTGGGCCTAACCTGCGCCCTCACCCCCTTCGGGCAATCCCCGACCGCTCTCTCCGCCGCCATCAGCCTCGCGGCGCTCTTAACCGCCCTATGGCTCCTCCCCCGCGCCCTGCCGCGCCTTGGCCTCTCGCTCGCAGCCCTTTCCCCCCTCATCGCGCCCCTCTGCGCCGCTGCTACGGTTGCCGCGCTCTTTGCCCTGCTCCCACCCTTGCCCGTCCCGGTCCAACTCACCCTTGGAAGCGCTCTCTACGGCGGGCTCCTGCTGATCCCCTACCGAAGGATAGTGACTTGAAGCGCGTGGTTCTCCTGACAGGTCATTTCCCCTTTCAGAAACGCCGCCCGAGCATGCTTTGGGTTTCCCATCATCTCCGCGCCGAAGGCTGGCGCATGACCCATGTAACGGTCGGCTATAGCTGGTTGTCTAAAGTGTTTGGTGACGTCCGCCTGACCGCGCTCGACAGCCCACCGCATTACGGCATTCACCACCACGATCCGCAGTTCACGTCGATCTACAGCCTACCGCCCATTCACCCGGTCAAGACGCGAAGCGCCCCGCTCAACAGGCTCCTAGAACCTGCCTTCAAGCTCTTCACCAACCACTGGAGCCGCCTCCTCCGCGTGCCGCTGTCGCGTGCTGATCTCGTCATATGCGAAAGCGGCCCGCCGGTCCTGCTCGGGCCGTTGCTCGCCGAACAGGCCCCACAGGCCGCCCGCATTTACCGCGTCTCAGACGACATCCGCCTGCTAAACGCCCCGGATATCCTCCTTCGCTCCGAGCGGGATCACCGCCCGTTCACCCGCATCAGCACGGCCAGCCCCCATATCGCCGCGCGTTTTGCAGACCATGCGAATGTCACGATCGACCCCATCGGCATCCCCCATCAAGACATAAGGGTCAGCACGGATGACCCTTATCCCAGGCCTCGTCCCGGCCCCATTGCCGTCTGCGCTGGCACCACGCTACTGGATATCCCCGCTCTCATCCGTTTGGCCGACCTGCGCCCAAACTGGCAAATCCACGTCCTCGGTCGTTTGCGCCAAACGCCGCCCGCGCGGCGCAATATCGCGTGGCATGGAGAGCAGGATTTCAACACCACCCTGGCCCATATCGCCCACGCCGACATCGGCCTGGCCCCCTATCGCGATGAACCGGGCGTTGAGTATCAGTCGACCAACTCCAATCGCATCTTGCTCTACCGCCACCATGGGCTGCCGACCCTCGGGCCAGATCGGCTCTGCCACCCGACCTTGCCCTCGATTATCGGGTACAATAGTCCCAACGCGCTGGAGCGTTGCGAAACTTGGAGACGCGCCCCCGAGGTCGTACCGGATTGGAAAGAACTGGCTCAAAGACTGGCTCAAAATGGCGTTACAGAGCCGCCAGAGGCCACATCCACCCCGCCCGACAAAGCCACAAAACCGCGCGTGAATACTGTGCCCGCGTTCGCCTGCAAAGCATAGTTTTCCGCTTGCCCCGCTGCATCGCCGGAACATTCCTGCAACCACATTAGCGCGCCGTTCGAGCATTTGAACGCAACCGAGGTGCCATCAATATCCCGCGCCACCGCCCGACACCCCGCCGCCCAGGTCTCCGTCGATTGGATCACATGCACCTCGGTCCCGTTCCGCGACAGGCCAAATGCGCCCCCCAACAGGATCGCCCGCACCCCGTCATGGCTGGTGAACCCATTGCAAGACGTCGCCGTACTGAACCCATTTCCCCAACCCGTGCAGCCCTGCAACAGCACATGCATCCCCGCGGTACCGTCCTCATGGAATGACCAGCCGTCCTTGGCCCCGCCCGAAGCGTCGCACTCAAAAAAGGCCACCAGCCCATCGGTCCGCCGCACGCGCGCCGCATCCTGCAAGGCTGTTGGGCTCGACGGAGCCGAATAACGGAAGGAACAGTTGACCCCGACGATGTTGCGCGCAGCTACCGCGTCAAAATGCAACGCCCCGCTGATCCCGCCCTCGCAATGGATATTCTCAAGGTAGAAATCCTTGTCATGGGTCATGAAACGCGCACCGTGAAAAGACCGGATCACCGCAATATCCTCGGCGCCCGGCGTGCCGCCCACGTTGACATGCAGCAGGGTGCCGTCATGCACCCAGGTGTTCACCGTCGCGCTGCAACTGGCCACATCGGCGGCCTCAGTCAACTCGGTATAAAGCCCCTCTTCGGTTAGCACGTCGCAGCGAAACACCCGTCGGACGGAGCTCTCACTCGCCGTAAATGTCCCGCCCGCATCGCTCCAGACCACCGAAAATGGCCCCGCGCGATAGCGCACCGCGCCGCCCCAGCCGATCACGGCGACCGGTTGGTTTGGTTCATCCTTTCCGTTGCGGGTAAAGGCCGCCTCGGCATAGGTGCCGGGCTTCACCAAAACACGGTAGGCCGCACCGGTTGCATTGCCCGCCACAAAGGCCGCGTGAATGGTCCGCTTGGCATTGGCAAAGTCACCATCCGTCGCGCCCAAGCCACTGTTGCCATCATCTCCAGTCACGCCATCAACATGGAAAGCCGCGCCGTTCCAAATCGCGGGGTCAACCAAATCCCGCGGCGCCACATCTGCGCGGTAGATCCCGCCGACCTGCTCAATATCGAAATCAAAGCGGGTCCGATCCCAGTTAAACCCCGCCGGAAAAGCGATAGGTACCCGGTTACGGTATGGCGCAAACACCTGCAAGCCGACGCCCAACATCAGATTAACCCCTTGATGCCTGTTGCCGTTGTCCCTGTGGAAAGCACCCTTGAGACGCGGATCGGATAGATCACGCCCGGTGCAAGGCCCGGCAGGGTGAGCGCATCCCCATTCCTGAGGATTACCGCCAGATCACCCCCAGAGGCCACCATCACGCCGCGCGTCATCTGCACAAGGTCAGCCCCATCATGAGGCGAGATATCAAAGCCGCCGCTGATAGGACCGGTCAGTCCATCATGGTGATTTTGGAAAATGTCGAGAATGGGCATCGCGGCCTCCTGTAAACACTGAGAGATGCAGCATCGAAGGCAGGTGCTAATGAGGCGCTAAGGCAGCGTACGCTGAAAAAGGCAGAGGGTTCGCGTGGGAAACCCCACCGGCTCCGACGTAAAGGGAGGCTTCGCATGCGTCCCCATAGGTCGCATACTTCGTCTAAGCTTCCGAGTTCTAGTGCTTCAAAGCCAGCTGATCGTAGCCGCGACTGTTACCGTGGACCATGTGGTTAGGCACAGTAGAAGTCCGCCGCCGTACGAGACTGATCGTGGCGGCGGGCATTAGCAATGTCAGCAGTTTCAGTCACCCATATTCAAACCGCTTCACCTTTCGTCCTAGTTTAGTTTGAGAAAAAGCCCCTTGAAAACAACGATATGCAAGGATTCCTACCATCCCAGCCAACACTTTCCTCCGATAGTGATCTACAGCCTCAGCTCCGGTCATAACGCCGGTTTACCGGAACGCAAAGCGGCCCCTTCTGCCGCGTAGGAAGATCACGCCGTCACGCCTGAGCGTTTTAAATGCGAAATTTCGACCTGAAACCCGATCGCCATGCGAGCAGCACTATCCACGCTGCTAGATCTGCTGCGCTTTCTTCAACCAGCGCAACGTCTCACAAGTAGCACCTTGGGGCTTATACTCCGCACCAAGCGGCATGGCGAAACCCAACCCCTTAATCACCCGAAAGACATAGTCAAAGTTGATCTCGCCGTGGTCTGGCGCTCCCCGATCCGGAACGCTGGCGAATTGGATATGGCCGATCTGTGTTTGCAACTGTCTCAGCTTGTTGCTGAGATCGCCCTCCATCAATTGCACGTGGTAGCAATCAAACATAAGCCTGAGGTTTGACGCGCCGACCTCGGCGATGAGCGCGGCCGCTTGCTCCGTGGTTTGCAGGAAATATCCAGGCGCGTCATAGTGGTTGAGCGGTTCGATCAAGATAGAGATGCCCAAGGGCGCCGCGCGAGCACAGGCGTATTTTAGATTTTCGACAAAGACCCCATGCGCCTCCGCACCCTGCGAAAATCCGGCCATGACATGGATATTTCGCGCATTAATGTCTTGGGCATAGGCTATGGCTTGATCAATCGCGGCGCGGGCTTCGGCGGTGCGGTCTGGCAGGGCGGACAACCCGTTGTCGCCCGCAGCGACGTCGCCGCGTGAGGTGTTGAGCCCAAGCATGGTCAGCCCGGTCTCGCCCAGAGCCGCTTTGACCTCTGCGCTATCGACCTCATAGGGCCAATGACATTCGACAGCATCGAACCCAGCGGCTTTTGCCGCGCGGATTGCTTCTGGCAGGGGCAATTCTGTCCAAAGGAACCCCAAGTTGGCGGAGAATTGCATCAATCGTCCCACTCAATATCAAAATGCGTCACGAGATCGCGCACCTGCGTCGCGTCCAACATGCGGGCCGGGATGCCGTGCATCATCATCGCAAGGCGCGCCGTGTCTTCAAGCTCTTCTATGGCGTTGCAGGCGGCCTCTATGTCCTTGCCAGCAACCACGGGGCCATGATTGGCTAGCATCACTGCAGACCTCTTGCCCGCCAGGCCGCGCACGGCCTCCCCCATCGCAGGATCGCCGGGTCGATAGAACGGCAGCAATTTGACACGGCCCAATTTCATAATCGCATAGGGCGTCATGGGGGGCAGAAAGTTGTCGGGATCGACATCTGGCATCATCGACCATGCAACAGAATGGCACGAATGCAGATGCACAACGGCACCAGCCGCGCTGCGCGTGTCATAAAAGGCCGTGTGCAGGGGCATTTCCTTGGTCGGCGGGTCGCCGTCCACCAGCCTGCAGCTGGCATCGAAATGCGACAGCCGCGCCGGGTCCAGCCTGCCGAAACTGGTACCTGTGGGCGAGACCAAAAGACCTCCGTCGTCGGTCCTCGCAGAGATGTTGCCCGTGCTACCTCCAGTCAGACCCCGGTCAAACATCGACTTTGCCAAAAGACATATCTGTTCGCGCAGTGCGGTCGTCATGGTGAAGTTCCATCCAGAATGCGGGCCGCTTTTTCGAAATAATCGACGCTGCCGAAGTTGCCTGACTTCAACGCCAAGACGAGGCCCCCGCCGGCCCGCAACGCAGGCACACCCGGATCAATCTCCGGCCCGATCTCAAGTTGGGTGAGAGCCAGCCCTTCGACCACAGCGCCCGAAGTCTCCCCCCCCGCGGTCAGCAATTTTCCGACCCCGTTTGCTGTCACAATCCGGGCGACTTCGGCAAAGAACTGTTCGAATTTTTCGGCGCTTTCCTCGCGCCCGTATTTGTCTTGTGCGGCGACCACCCGGTCTGGATCGGCAGAACTGTATATCAGCGGCAACCCTTCGCTACGCATTGCCCAATCCGCAGCAGATTGTGCGGTGATCTCTGCCCCGAACAGCATATCCGCGCTGACTTCGAGCGACGGGTGTGACGTCTTGTGATGCGCGATCTGGCCCCGCGTTGCGATGGAACAAGACCCCGACAGGATGACGCATTTTCCGTTCGCCCCCGCCCATGGCGCCCGGTCATGCGCCGTGATGTCAAAATTCGCAGGCAAGCCAAGGGCAGCGCCCGATCCCCCGGTGACGAGTTTGAGCCCCTTGGCCGCGCGGCCGATCTCAATGAGGTCTGCATCTTGCAATGCGTCGACAACGATCAACCGCTTGCCATCGTCGGCCTCTTGGTCAAGCCGGGCGCGAATGGCAGATGCCCCTGATAGCACCGTAGCTGCCCCGACATGGCCCACAGGGCCAGTTGATTGCGCTTGCAAAACCCGTCTGATGTCAGGGTCGGTCATTGGTGTTAGCGGGTGGTTCTGCATCCCGCTTTCGTTCAGCAAGACATCGTTTACGAACAAATGCCCCTGATAGATCGACCGCCCCGTTCCCGGAAAAGCCGGACAAACGATCACAGCGCGCGCATCCAAGGCATCGGCCAAGGCTTCGGCGACAGGGCCGATGTTGCCTTGTGCCGTGCTGTCGAAGGTCGAGCAGTATTTGAAATAAATCTGCTCACACCCCTGCGCCCGCAACCAGTCGAGCGCCTTGAGCGATTGCGCTACTGCATCCGCTGCGGGGATGGATCGTGTCTTGAGCGCGACCACACCTGCCTGCACGTCGGCATCCGCCGGATGGTCCGGCACGCCGCTGTATTGAACCGTGCGCATGCCGCCCTTGGCCAAGGTATTGGCCAAGTCGCTGGACCCGGTGAAGTCGTCCCCGATACAGCCCAGCAACATCAGCGATCTCCCGGCAAAGAAACACCGCCTGCGCGGGCGAAGTATTTGGCGATGGCAGCGTCGTCCTCATCGCCCAAGCCTGCTTCTGACGCGGCGCGAAATTGTTCCAGCGCGTTGGAGGAGACCGGCACCGGCAAGTCTGCGGATGCAGCGATATCTGTCACGATACCGAGGTCTTTGAGCCAGATGTCTAGCTTAGACTTTGGCGTATAGTTGCCTTCTACAACATGAGGCGCGCGGTTTTCAAACATCCACGACGTCCCGGCAGAGACCGAGACCACATCAACCACCTGCGCAGGCGTCAGCCCTTGGGATGCGCCGAAGGCCAGCGCTTCGCCCATCGCCGCGATGTGAACGCCAGCGAGCAACTGGTTCACCGCTTTCATAGCCGAGCCCGGCCCTGCGTGATCGCCCAAACGATGAACGGTCTCTGCCATCGCATCCAACACCGGCGCTGCTGCGTCAAAGGCCGCGCTACGACCTGCCGCCATGATCGACAGTTGCCCCGCAGCCGCCTTGATCGCGCCGCCCGAAATCGGCGCATCGAGGTAGAGCAAGCCCGCTTCATCTGCCTGCGCCTCCATCTCTGCCGCGAAGGCGGGCGAGACGGTCGCACAGGACAGGATCACCCCGCCGGGCCGAAGGCGCTTGGCCGCGCCCCGCTCTCCAAACAAGACCGCCCGCGTTTGATCGGCGTTGAGCACCGCACTGACCAGCGCATCGGCTGGCTGGTCGTCCTCTTTGAACGCAGCGCCGCCCGCAGCGATCAGCATTTCGACCCGCGCCACCGCCGGATCAAAGCCGCGCACAGTATGGCCCGCTTTGACAAGGCTCACCGCCATGCCCAGCCCCATTGAGCCGAGGCCCACAAAATCAATCAACATCGCTTACCCTCCAAAGATCCATTCGACCGGCCAGAGCGTAATGGCAGGGACGTAGGTGATGACCATCAGGGCGGCAAAGACCGTAAGGACGAACCACACCAACTGCGGGATGATCTTTTCCACCCGCAGGTTCGCCACCGAGCAGGCGGCAAACAGGTTAACCCCCAAGGGCGGCGTGATCATCCCAAGCGCGAGGTTCACCACGATGATCAGGCCAAAGTGGATCGGATCAACGCCATAGCTTATCGCGATGGGCGTCAAGATCGGTGCCAAGACGAGGATCGCCGCCGAGGTTTCGATAAACATGCCCACGATCAGCAACAGGATGTTCACTGCCAGCAGAAAGGCGATGCGGCTCTCGAAGATGTCCTTGAACCATGCGGCGATTTCATTGGGCAGGCCGGAGCGGGTGATCAGGAACGAAAACAGCGCTGCCGCCGAGATGATGATCATAATCGCTGAGGTGGAGATGATCGTGCTTTTCAGGATGTCCGGCAGGTCGCTGACCTTTAGCTCTTTGTAAAGCAACATCCCCACGATCAGCGCGGCGGCCACGGCTGCGGCACTGGCCTCAGTCGGCGTGAAGATGCCCGAATAGATGCCGCCCAGAATGACCACAGGGACCAGCAGTGCCGGTAAGGCCGACTTAAGCGCCGAGCCGGGAGCCGCACGGTCCATCCCGTCATCCTTGCCAATGCCACGCACCCGGCAGATCACCAGCACAAGCGCCATGAGCGAACCTGCCACGACCACGCCGGGGCCAAGGCCCGCCACGAAGAGCTTGCCGATCGACGTGTCGGTAGAGACGCCATAAAGGATCAGCGGAATGGACGGGGGGATCAGAACACCCAGTTCGGCAGAGGACGCCTGAATAGAGGCGGCCAGCGGTTTGGGGTAGTTATGTTTGACCATGGCCGGAATGAGGATCGCACCAATAGCAAAGGTGGTCGCGACAGAGGAGCCGGAGACCGATGCGAAAAGCATACAGGTCAGCACGCAGGTACAAGCCAGCCCGCCTTGAATGCCACCAACCAGCGATTTGGCAAGATCAACAAGTCGCTGGGAAATGCCGCCCGCCGACATCAGATTGCCAGCAAGGATAAACAGCGGGATGGCCATGAGCGGAAAGCTGTCGATCCCGGTGAACATCCGCTGGGCAACAAGCAGCAGCGGCAGACGGCCCTGCGCCTCAATGCCAATGACAGAGGCGAGGCCAATAGCCACGGCAATCGGCACGCCAAGGACGAACAGGATTGCCAGCGAGAAACCAAGTGCGCTGTTCATGCGACGTCCTCCGCATTGCGTGCGATCAGCCAATCACCCTGAACCGCGCGCACCATCGACGCGGCAACAGCGATCAGGATAAAGCCCGACCCAACAGGCAAGGCCGCATAGACCCAAGCGATTGAGATATTGAGGGCTGACAGGCTTTGCGGGATCACCCGCAGCGTCATCAGATAGCCCTGCCACAGCAGGACCGAAAAAAAGATCAGAGAGCCAACATTGGCGAATAGATAGACGCCAATCCCAAGGCGCGGGGGCAGCGCGTTCTGGATCACATCGACCGAAATCATGGCCCCGTGCCGAAACGCAACGGCCACGCCCAGAAACACTGACCAGATCATTGCAGAGCGGGTGATGACTTCAGACCAAGTGGAAGGCGCGCCAAAGGCAAAGCGCGTAATCACCTGATAGAGCGCCAACCCGGCGGCAATAACCAAAAAGGCGATGGACAGGCGTTGCGCTACGCCAGTGGTGAAGTCTTCGAGACGCAGGAAATAGCGCATGAAACGTCCTTATGGTGATGGGAAAAGTCAGCAGCAGGCGCGGGGATATCCGCGCCTACCACTTTAAGCCTTACTCGACCGCTTGAATGCGCTCGACCAGTTCAGGACCGTACTGATCGGTGTAGATCGTGTAGGAGGCCTGCGCCAAATCGGCGAAAGGTGCCTTGTCGACGTCGGTGATGACTTCCATGCCGTTTTCAATCAGAAGCGCCACACCGGATTCTTCGAGACGGTTCACCTCTGCGCGGGTCGCCGCAGCGGAGGCTTTGGCCGCTTCCATGAACCAGCCGCGCTCTTCATCTGTCAGGCCGTCGAGCAGAATGGGCGAGCCCAGCACAACCGCGGGCGAATAGACGTGACCGGTCAGCGAGACGTGGTCCTGCACTTCCCAGAACTTGGAGGCGGTGATCACGGTGACCGGGTTTTCTTGACCATCAACAACACCCTGCTGCAAGGCTGTGAACAACTCAGGGAACGCCATTGGCGTCGGCGCGGCACCCATCAGCGAGAACGCTTCCATATGGACCTTGTTTTCCATCGTGCGCAGTTTCAGCCCATCCAGATCATCCGGCGCACGCACGGGGCGCTGCGAGTTGGTCACATGGCGGAAACCGTTTTCGGACCATGCCAGACCGACCAACTGGTTCTCGCCGATCTTCTCCAGCAGTTCCTGACCGATCTCGCCGTCCAGCACGTTGCGGGCATGGTCATAGTCCCGGAACAGGAAAGGCAGGTCGAGGGCATAGACCTCTGGCACGAAGTTGCCCAAGGGGCCGGTCGATGTGATTACCACATCCATCGAGCCGATCTGCAGCCCTTCGATCATGTCCCGCTCGCCGCCTAATTGGCCTGCGGGCGCCTGAGAGCCGGTGAATTCACCGCCCGAAAGCTCGGTCAACGTGTCAATGAACGCCTGCGCGCCGATGCCGTAATGCGAGCCTTCGGACAGGGAATGGCCGACGACGATATTGCGTTCGGCATAGGCTGTGGTTGCGGCCAGAGCGGCGATCGTGCTCGCAAAGGCAAAGATTGTATGTTTCATGTAAGTTCCTCCCAAGGTGATAAATGTGCCCGTTCAGGCACTGATCTGAGCCTTCTGGCCCATTTCGTCCTCCAGATAGACCGCAATGATCTCTCCGAATGTTTGCTCGGCCCGAAAGCCCAATGACAAGGCGCGTGCCGTATCAAAATCGCGCGGCCAACCTGCGACGATATTAGCCACAGCAGGATCAGGCGCACGGCGGATCAAGGCCACAGCGCTGTCACCAGCAACGGCCCCCAACGCTTCGATCTGTTCGCCCACGGTGGCGCTGACGCCCGGCATGGTCAAGCAGCGCTGCGCGCCCATTGATGCGGTGTCCATCGTGGCGGCATGTTCGATATAACCCACGGCCGCCCGCGGGCTTGCAAACCAATGGCGCACATCGTCACCGACAGGCAAGATCGCCTCTTGGCCGTTCAGTGGCTCACGCAGAATGCCTGAGAAGAAGCTGGAGGCCGCCTTGTTCGGCTTGCCGGGCCGAATGCAGATGGTGGGAAAGCGGATGCCCACACCGTCGACCAGGCCACGCCGCGAATAGTCGTTCAACAACAACTCCCCCATCGCCTTTTGCGTGCCATAGCTGGTGAGCGGCGTCAGGTGATAGTCATCGGGGATCTGATCGGGGAACGGTGCGCCGAACACGGCCAGCGATGAAGCAAAGATCACGCGGGGGCAGTAGCCTTCGACGCTAGCAATCGCCTCCAACAGCGCCCGTGTTCCGTCAAGATTAACGCGGTAACCCTTTTCCATATCCGCCTCGGCTTCACCCGAAACGATGGCTGCAAGATGCACGATCACGTCAGGGCGGTCCGCAATCACGCGTGCCGCGACGTCTGGCGCAGATAGATCGGCGGCAAAAGCGTCCTGTGCGCCTGCAAAACCCGCGACTGTTTCCGGGGCGATCACATCGATCAATGTCAACGCATCAACCGCCTGCCCGCCGATTTCGCTTGTCGCCGCAATACGGTCGGTCAGTTTGCGCCCAATCATGCCGGCCGCGCCAAGGATGGCAACTCTCATATATTCGCCTCTTTTGTAGGGTTTGCCAGCAACTCTCGGGTGCTGTCGTAAATACGGCGCTCATGGACGCCTAGGGCCGTGGCCAGCGCTTGCGCATCGCGCGCCACAAGCGCGGCGAGGATCAGGCGGTGGTCTGCGATGCTCTGCGCTATGGCGCCCGGTTTGCCGATGGCGCGGCGACGGTCATTCAACTGATAGGAATAAAGGGTCGCTGCCAGATCGGACAAAAGCGCATTGCCGCAGGACTGGTAAATCGCAATGTGAAACGCGCGGTCCGCGATCAAGAAGTTCACCGGGTCATCCGTTGCTTTCTCCTGCATCTCGATCAAGTCAGACAGTGTGTCCAGCGCTTTGCCATCGATGCGGGCGGCGGCGAGTTCTGACAAACGCGCCTCGACCATCAGCCGTCCCTCATGGACATCCTTGAGCGAATAATCCGTGACACGGCCATTTGACAGCGCAGAGAGACCCAGATCCCCCACATCGTCGGAGACTACTTTTGTCCGCGCGCCCTGTACGATAGAGACTATCCCTTTGGTCGACAGGATCAGCAACGCGCCCCGAACCGTCTCACGACTGACGCCCATCGTCGCCGCCAAGTCGCGTTCACTGGGCAGCGCATCCCCAACGCTCAGCACGCCAGACGCGATCAGGGTCGCAATCCGCTCGGCCACCTCATCCTTAACAGACCGATGCGCCACCTTGTCTAAGGAGGAGTTGCCCATATCCAGCAATGTCACGTCTCCCATGCATCCCCCCCGCACACTGGTACGTTGACCAGACCAGCATACCAATTTCTTGTCAATTAAAATTTTTGGACAACCTATCGTGGGAAGGGCAGGACGACATAGGGTCGCAGCACTGCGCCGGTTGCTGGTCATCGGCATGAGTGCGGGCTAACAGGGGCTATGCAGTCTGTAACGCGCGTTCATCTTCGTCGGGTCATGGTGACCGCCCTGCTCGCGCTTGCGCTGGCCAGCATTCCCTTTGCCCATCGCGGGCAGGCTGAACGGCTGCAAGACCCGGCCTTTATCGCCTTTGTTCAGGCGGGCGGTGATCTAAGCGATCTTTGCACCGGATCGGCATTGGACCACGAACTGGGCACGCCGGTATGTGAAGCCTGCCGACTTGTGGCTGGCTTTATCCTTCCGTCCCCCGTGCAAATGTTAATTGCCCCGCAGTGCACCCTCAAAACCGAGCCGCGCCTGCACCACACCGTGCAAAGGACCAGCAGATCAGCAGGCCCCCCACCCGCTCGTGGGCCGCCTGTGGGTTGATTGAAACCTCACTCAAACAGTTCAATCAAACCACGGATAAACAAATGAAAAACCTCTTCACTGCGGCTCTCGTCGCTTGCTTCGCCCTGCCCGCCGCCGCGCATGATTATAAGCTGGGCGATATTGTCGTGACCCACCCGATGGCCTTTGAAACCCCTAAATCGGCACAGGTCGGCGGTGGTTACCTAAGCATCACCAACACTGCCGAGACAGCAGACCGCTTGCTGAGTGTAAGCGCCGACGGTTTCGACGACGTGACGCTTCACGAAAGCACGACCGATGACATGGGGGTGGCCCGCATGCAGCCGGTCGAGGGGATTGACCTGCCCGCTGGCGAAACGGTGATGCTTAAGCCGGGCGGTCTGCATGTGATGTTCATGGGGCTGAACGGCGATCCGTTTGAGATTGGCGAAAAGATCCCCGCGACCCTGACCTTTGAAAAAGCAGGCACGCTTGATGTTACATTCAACGTCGAAAGCCGCCGCGCCGCGCATGGGGACGAAATGGATCACTCCCACCACGACATGAAAGACTAATTGTCACCCAACCAATGAACACCGGCACTCTGCTGTGCCGGTGTTTGCATTTCAGCCTGTGCAGACGCATCCGGCGCACGGCCACTCTCGCTGCCCCGCACCGGGCGCATAATTTGCCATCAAACGCGCCAGTTCAACACCCGCCGCTCCACCGCCGCCACGGCTGCCGACACGGCCACGCCCAGCAGCGACAGGATCACAACCCCCGCAAACAAACGCTCCAGATCGTAAAGGCTGCCGGCCTGCAAGATATATGCACCGATGCCATATTCCGCGCCCAGCATCTCGGCTGCGACGAGCAAGATAATCGCAATCGTCAGCGAAATGCGCAGGCCTGACAGGATCCCCGGCATGGCCCCCGGCACGACAATCTTAGACACGATGGACCACCAGCCAAGGCCAAAACTCTGTCCCATGCGGATCAACACCCGGTCCACATTATCCACCGCGGCATAGGTGGCGACAACGGTCGGCGTGAAGGTGCCAAAGGCGATCAGGGCGTATTTGCTGGCCTCATCAATCCCGAACCAAATGACAAAGAGCGGCAAAAGCGCGATCTTGGGGATCGGGAAAATCGCCGCGACCAGAGGCACCAGCCCCGCGCGCACCAGCGAAAAAAGCCCGATTAAGACGCCGATGCCCACGCCAAGCGACGCGCCGATCAAAGCACCAATCGCGAGACGGGTCACCGATGGGACAAGATGTTTAAACAGCATCCGTGACTGATAAAGCTCTTGAAAGGTCAGCAGCACATCACTGGGCCTTGGCAAAGTCAGCGGCGAGATAAACCCGCTCCGCGTGCCCCATTCGGCCAGCAGGATCAGCACCACGAAAACGGCCAGCCCTACTCCCCGACGATGACCGGGCTGAAACCCGCCCCCGCGAAAAGTCACTTCGCGTGCTGTGCTTTCGGTAAGGTCAGCCATTAATCAACTCCGCATCCGCCGCTGCAGCCTCGTCGCGCATCAGGCTCCAGAGGTGCTGCTGTTGGGCTTCTAACACCGGATCACCGTGACGGCGCTCCGCCAGAGGCATGTCCAAACTCACCACTTCACGCAGCTCTCCCGGGCGGCGCGACAGCACCACGATCTTATGTCCCAGACGTACCGCCTCAGCGAGGTTGTGGGTCACATAGACCGCCGTGAAAGGTTGCCGCGTCCAAAGCGCCACGAGG
Organism: Sulfitobacter maritimus; assembly: GCF_013346665.1. Taxonomy (GTDB): domain Bacteria; phylum Pseudomonadota; class Alphaproteobacteria; order Rhodobacterales; family Rhodobacteraceae; genus Sulfitobacter; species Sulfitobacter maritimus. The sequence goes on along the minus strand of NZ_JABVBB010000037.1, from coordinate 121,177 downwards.
TCGTCCATCAACAATTCGCGGGTCTGGCTGTCCAGCGCGCTGAGCGGCTCGTCCATCAACATCACCGCCGGGTTCACCGCCAGCGCGCGGGCAATCGCCACGCGCTGCTTCATCCCGCCCGACAGTTGCTTTGGCAGCGCATCGGCAAAATCGGTCAGCTTGGTCCGGGCCAGCACGTCATCAATGATCGCCGCGCGCTCGGCCTTGCTTAAACCATGATCTTCGAGCACCAAACCCACATTGCCGCGCACGGTACGCCAAGGCAGCAGCGCGAAATCTTGAAAGATATAGGTCAGCGGATTTAAGCAGTTTTCGGGCGCGTCGCCCAGTTGCAACACCCGCCCCGTCGTTGGTCGCTCCAACCCGCCGAGCATCCGCAACAGCGTGGATTTTCCACACCCTGAAGGGCCGACTATGCAGACGATCTGACCCGAAGGTATATCGAGCGTGATGTCCCGCAACACTTGCGTTTCACCGTAATAATGGCTGACAGAGGAGAGCTTGAGATCCATGGCGCTCTTTTCCGGCAAAAGGCACGCGGGTGCAATGCGCAACCGTAAAGATTGCAGTTAGCTGCGCTCTCCCTCCTTGGGCGTTCTGAGCCCTTCAACCGCAATGCCTGCGGTAAACCCATGGATTAACGCCGATAGAAGAATGGCAAATCCAACGATGGCCCAAATCTTTTCCTCATCCCAAAATTCCACCTTCGCAGCAGCATAGGCGAGATAGTAGATCGACCCGATGCCGCGAATACCGAACAGCGCCACCACCCAGCGGTCGCGTGCCGTGAGCGGGGTGCGAGCCAAGGATAGCCAGCCGCCAAGCGGGCGCACGACGAGCAGTAGCACCACAACGATCACAGCGCCCGTCCAGGTGAGGGACGTCAGTAGCATCGGCAACACTGCTCCCAAAGCGATCAGCAGCAAAGCAGTCAGCGCATGTTCCACGGCAGAGACAAAATCATGCAAGCGGCGGTGGAATGCATGGTCGCCCTCGATCCGGCGGATCACCAGCCCCGCCACGGCAACAGCGATAAAACCATAACCTTCGACCAGTTCCGTGGTACCATAGCACAAGAGCACCCCGGCCAGAGCGACAACGCCTGAAGAGGTTTCGGCCAAGGCAGCGTTGCGCGGGACGTTGAAGAGAACCTGCCCCAAGGCCCAGCCCCCGGCAGCGCCCATCGCCGCGCCAACCGCTATCCGCCAAAACACATCTCTCGCCAACCATTCAAAGCCCCACGCCCCCGGCGCCAGACCTTCTGCCGCGACCAGCAAGCCAAGGTACACGAAAGGAAACGCCAACCCATCGTTCAGCGCAGCCTCGGTCGTCAGCGCAAAGCGCACCGGATGCTCGCCCCCTTCCTGGGGTGGTCCGACCTGCACATCGCCCGCCAAGACCGGATCGGTCGGCGCCATGACCGCCCCCAGGAGGATCGCCCCGCCGATGGTCATCCCGGCCAGACCATAGCCCAAAAGCGCGACTGCCAGAATGGTGATCGGCATGGTCAGCGCCAACAGCCGGATCGTAGGCCCCCAACGGCTGAAGCTCGACAGGCTGTCGATCCGCAATCCGGTGGCGAATAATGCAACAATGACGCAAAGCTCGGCAACGACCTCCCAGATATGCGGATGGGTTCGCGGGTCGGGCACTTGCGGCATTCCGGGCAGAAAGGCAAAGACGCCCATGCCGAAGAGGATCAACAGGCCAGAGGACGCAGGCTCGCGGCGGGTGATGAAACGCGGCAACCAATTGGCGAGGATCACACTCGCGCCAACCGCCCCAAGCGCGATATGGTAGCTGTCGAACCCGAAAAAGGTGCCATCGCTCATAGAGGGTGTCCATTCATGGATGCAGCGCCCATGCAAATTTGCCAGTCACAAGACAACGCCGCGCATCCCCTTCGGGTTGCCATAAATCGCAATAAGCGCCGTCAAAGCGTGACTTTTCCTCCCGTGCAACAAAAAAGGCGCACCGCTTTCGCGATGCGCCCTTTGGTTAAACGGCTGGCTGCTTAGCTGCCCATCGTCTCGACATAGGAGGTGTCGACCAGCGTTTCCAAGCTGATATCGCTATCGACCAACCCTTCAGACTGGAACCACTCCAACTGATCGCGCACCGAGGCGACGTTCAATTTGGCCCCTTCGTTCAACCGCATTGTGCCGTTAATGATCGAGGGTGCAGCTTTCTCGCGCGGGCGGTCGGTGTAGACATGTTTGTGGATCAGATCGACCATCTCATTCACGCCGTCTTCGCCGCCGTCCTTGGCAATCAATGCCGCGTTGTAGTCGGCCACACCTTTGGAATAGCCCGCGAGGAAGTTCTCCGTCATCTCGCGCTCCCCTTCGGCATTGCTGACCGAGGTGCAGATTGTGGTGACCTGATAATCAGGCAGATAGGTCGCCACATCCCCGATGATATGCACGGCACCCGACCCGGCCAGCGGCTTGGCGATATGCGGCACGATGGACCATGCATCAATCTGCCCCGACTTTAACGCGCCGATCACCGCGCCGACCTTTTGCAGCGGCTTGAACTTGAGCGAGATGCCCTCTGCCTCGGCCATTTTGGAGCCCATGTAGTGAAAGGACGACCCGGCCTGGGTCATGCCATAGCTTTTGCCGTCCAACATGCCCGGCTCAGTAATGCCCGCCTGATAGGCCGCGTCCGACACGAGGAACTTTTGACCATCAATGCCCGGCTCTTCTTGCAACCCGCCGCCGATGACTTTGACCGCGCCCTTTTGCGCCAGTGACACCAGACCGCCAGAGATCGCCGCAACGGCATAGTCCACATCACCGCTGGCAATCGCTACGGCCATCGGTTGCGCGGCCTCAAAAAAGCGTAGCTCCACGTCCAGCCCGGCGTCTTTGAAATAGTCCCGCTCAAAGGCGACAAAGCTGCCCGCGTGGCTGGTGAACCGCAGCGCGCCAACGGTGATCTTGCGGTTCTGCGCAAGCGCGGGCGCCGCAAGGCCCACAGCGGTGGCGGCGCCCATGGTTGCGATGGCCTGACGGCGGGTAAACAGGGTCATAGTCTCACTCCTCATTTTTGCGCAGCATGGTCGGGCGCAGCCCGCAAAGTCAAGCGAGAGCACCGCGAACCGCCCCAAGCCGCACTGGTGTTTCGCGGTGACCCGTGGCATCGATTTGCCATGAAGCTCTTTTCATCGAAAACCCGCCCCCTGCACCTTGGCCCCTTCCCTTTGGAACGCCTGCACCGCCTGCCTGCAGCCCTCGCTCGCCTGCCTGATGCGCCGTTGCCCGCGCTGCGGTTTGTTCGGCCTGACGCTCCGGAAAGCATCTGCAACGCAATGGCACCGTTTCAGGCGATGATGGACCTGCTGCGCGACGGGCCGGTCAATGCAGCAGGAGCGGTAATTCCAGACTGCCCGTTGGAGCGGGCCAATCACCTCAAAGCCTTCGGCTATTACAATGACGCCTCGATGATGGGCATCGGCGCTTTGCCAAAGGCCGCGCGCCTCCCAACGCCTCGCCGTAACGAAGGCAGCGCAGAACTCGCCCAAGACCTGCGCAGCCGCCAGACCAAGACGCTGGCCGCCGGGGTCGATGTCATTATGGCGAACCTGCGCGATACGGTGGATGCGCCGGAAACGTCGATCGACAGCCACAGCCACGCGCTGGTCATCCTCACCGCCTACCCCCGCGACCCGCGTGAAGATGAGCCGGGCAGCGATTGGATCATGGACGCGCAAGCCGAACGCGCCTGCCTGCGCGGGACTGCGAGCAGCCGTGGTCGGTGCTGAAAGGCCCGCATTGGCAGTTGGGCACCCATGGTGGTGTCAGCGCCCGCGATGTCGACCCATACGCGCGACGCGACTATGCCGCAGGGCCGCATCCGTTTGAGACGCTGAAACGGGTGGACGAACCGACCACCTATATCGACGCTGCCAATGTGCCGCGCGTGCCAAAACGCGGTGATCTTTTTGCCCGCGGTCAGTTCGGCGACATGGGGCCAAAGGTGCAAAACGCCATGAAGGGCGGGCATCATGTGGTGAAATCCGCCCCCTCCGCCGCGCAGCGCCGCCTGCTGGGCGCACTGATCCTGTTGCAAGACGGTCCGGTAAACGACGCGGCGCCTGCTATGACAAACGCCGCCCGCAACGCCGCGAACCTTAAAGCGGCGAGCTATTTTCTGGGCGCTGATGCTGCCGGTCTCTCGGCCTGCCCTGACTGGACGTGGTACAGCCACGACGCCACCGGCACCCCGATCACCCCGCCGCATGACCAAGCGCTAAGCCTCATCATCGACCAAGGCTTTGACACGATGGAAGGTTCCTCGGGCGATGACTGGATCGCCGTGTCGCAATCCATGCGCGCCTATCTGCGGTTTTCGATGCTGGGCGGCGTGCTGGCGCAACATCTGCGCAACCTTGGCCATGCTGCGAAGGCGCATACGGTGATGGACGGCGACGTGCTGCAACCGCCGCTTCTGCTGCTGGCGGGCCTCGGCGAGGTCAGCCGCATCGGGGAGGTGATCCTGAACCCATTCCTCGGCCCGCGCCTGAAATCCGGCGTGGTGACCACCACCCTGCCCATTTCCCACGACAAACCCATCGACTTCGGCCTGCAAAGGTTCTGCGAAGCCTGCAACAAATGCGCCCGCGAATGCCCCTCGGGCGCGATCACAGCCGGGCCGAAGCGCATGTTCAACGGCTATGAAATTTGGAAATCCGACAGCCAGAAATGCGCCACCTACCGGATCACCAACCAAGGCGGCGCGATGTGCGGGCGCTGCATGAAGACTTGCCCGTGGAACCTCGAAGGGTTGTTCGCCGAAGCGCCCTTTCGCTGGGCGGCGTCCAATATGCCCGCCGCTGCACCGCTCTTGGCCAAACTCGACGACAAGGTCGGCAAAGGCCGCCTGAACCCGGTGAAAAAATGGTGGTGGGACATTGAGCGTGATCCTTCGGGTAGGTTCGACACGCCAGCCCAGCCTGTGAACGCCCGCGACCTGCAACCCGATCTTGCCCTCAAGTTCGAGGACCAGACCCTCGCCGTCTACCCTGCTCCTCTGGCCCCGCACCCTTGGCCCTACCCCGATCCGATGAACCGCGAGGCGGGGATCGCGGCCCACGCGGCGCTCCTAAGCGCCGACGAACACCGCCGCAAGACGGCAGCAGGCGAGACCGATCATCTGCATCTTTATAAAGTCGGCAGCGACACCCCGGTACTCGACTTGCGCATCACTGAGGTCACCCGCCTGAACGCAACCACAGCGTTTTATGACATTGCCCACCCCGAAGGCCACGACCTGCCTGCATGGAGTGCAGGCGCACATCTTGATCTGGTCGTCGCCCCCGAATTCCTGCGCCCCTATTCGCTGCTGAGCGATCCCACCGACCGCAAGCGCTACCGCATCGCAGTGCTGCGCGAAGACGGGGGCCGGGGCGGCTCGGCGCTGCTGCACCGGGTGTTCACCAAAGGGCGGCGTATCTTTGTCGGAAAGCCGGTGAACCATTTTGAACTGGTCGAGGACGCGCCGCATAGCCTGCTCATGGGCGGCGGCATCGGCATCACCCCAATGATCGCCTTCGCCCATCGTCTGCACGCGATTGGTCGCCCCTTTGATCTGCATTACTCAGCCTCAACGCGCGAGGCCGCGGCCTTTGCTGACGAACTCTCGCAAGCGCCATGGGCCGACCGCGTGCATCTGCATATCTCATCCGAGGACACCCGCGCCGACCTGCCTGCCATCATGGACCGTGCCGCACCCGGCACCCATGTCTACACCTGCGGGGCGGACGCCTACATGCAAGCGGTCATGACCGCCGCCGAGGCCGCAGGCATTCCCGAGGACGCGCGGCATCTGGAATATTTCTCGACACCCGAAGCGCCGGATTACGTCAACCACCCGTTCACGCTCAAGCTCGCTTCGGGCCGCGAGATCGCTGTGAGCGCCGAGGAAACCGCCGCGGACGCACTGATCAAAGCAGGCGTGCCGGTGGACCTGAAATGCAGCGATGGCATCTGCGGCGTGTGCAAATGCGGGCTGCGCGGGGGCGAGGTCGAACACCGCGACTTTGTGCTCTCGGCCAAGCAGCGCAACAGCGCAATCATCCTCTGCCAGTCCCGGGCGGCACAGCCCGGCGGAGTGCTGGAACTCGACCTCTAGCCCCTTTCGCAAAAAGTGCGTAGGGGCTATGAGGGGCCAACCTCTGCAACAAAGGGCTGCCCCATGACATTCGACCGTTCGATCAAGATCGCCCCCTCCATCCTCGCCGCCGATTTCGCCAATTTCGGAGCCGAATGCGAAGCCATTGAGGCGCAAGGCGCGGATTGGGTGCATGTGGATGTGATGGACGGGCATTTCGTGCCCAACATCACCTTCGGCCCCGCGATGTGCGCGGCGATCCGGCCCCATATCAAGGGCGTGATGGACGTGCATCTGATGATCTCGCCCGTCGATCCCTATATCGAGGCTTTTGCCAAAGCCGGAGCCGATGTCATTACCGCCCATGTTGAAGCAGGGCCGCATATCCACCGGACCCTGCAAGCGATCCGCAATGCGGGCGCAAAAGCAGGCGTGGCGCTGAACCCCGGCACCCCGGCGAGCGCTGTGGCGGACATTCTGGACATGACCGACCTGATCTGCGTGATGACCGTGAACCCCGGCTTCGGCGGGCAAAAGTTCATCGACATGACCGCCAAGATCCGCACATTGCGCGAGATGATTGGCGACCGTCCCATCCATATTGAGATCGACGGCGGCGTTGACCCCAAGACCGCGCCACTGGTTGCACAGGCGGGGGCCGATGTGTTGGTGGCAGGCTCAGCGGCCTTCAAGGGCGGATCGGTCAGCAACCCGGCACCCTATGGTGAGAACATCCGCGCCATTCGGGCAGCGGCTGAAGGCACCTATGTCTGATCTCGCCGGAACGTATCTAAGCTAACTGTGTGCAGGGGCGTTCTGGCGCCCCCTTGAGGGGGGCGCGATGCCGCAGGCGGAAGTATTATCGTCCGATAAGAGGGGGCGGTGATGGCTGACCTTAGCCCTCCAACTGATCGGCAAATGCGGTGAGCAGGCGGTGTTTCAAGATCTTGCCCGTGGGCGCTGCGGGCAGGTCCGTTGCGACGATGATCTGTGATGGGCGTTTGTAGCCGGTCAGACGCTCTTTGACGAAACCGCGCAACTCCTCAGCCGTAACATCGTCGCCGGGGGCGACTTGCACGAAGGCCAGAACCTCCTCGTCGCCGCCTTTCACCCGCCCCACGACGGCAGACTGCACCACGCGAGGGTGATCGTTCAGCGCAGCTTCGACTTCGGGCGGATAGACGTTAAAGCCGCCGTGGATGATCAATTCTTTGCTGCGGCCAAGGATATGTAGCCGCCCGTTTTCGTCGAGCTTGCCGAGATCGCCAGTGTGGAGCCAGCCCTCCGCGTCAATCGCTTTGTCAGTTTCGGTTGGGTTGCGGTAGTAGCCCTTCATCACATGCGGGCCGCGCACCAGCACTTCGCCTTCGCCCGCGCCGTTGCCGCCGGGGGCTTGGTCGTCAATCTTGCATTCGGTTCCCGGCGTTACAGGCCCGACAGACGTATCGGGTGAGCCGATGGGGTTGTTGGTCGCAGATGCGCCGGAGGTCGTCTCGGTCATGCCGAACCCGTTTTGCAGCGGCAGTTCGTAGAAGGCTTCGGCTTTGCGCTTCCATGCGGGATCAAGCGGCGCCCCACCTGAGGAGACATAGCGCAGACAGGGGCTTTCCAACTTGGGCATCCCGCGTTCGCGGGAGTATTGCATCACCAGCGCGTGCATCTGCGGCACGGCAGGCAGGATGGTCACGTTGTCATGGGTCGCCGCGTGCAGTTTCGCAGCAGAGAAACGCGCCTCTTGCCGCACCTGTGCGCCAGCGCTGACCGACGCCATAAGCACCGATACAAGGCCAAAGACGTGGGTCATCGGCAGCACGCCATAGACCACATCGCCGGGCCTCATCTGCCGCAAATCCGCCGACGCCCGCGCACCAAAACGCAGGTTGCCATGCGTAAGCATCACCCCTTTGGGGTCCCCCGTTGTGCCAGTGGTATAAAGCAGGACGGCCACATCGTGCAGGTCCGCGTCCGGGCTGCTTGGCCGGGGGGTCGCAAGGTGCAGACTGCCAAAAGACCCCGAGATTTCATCTGCGCCCAGCCGTTCGGCATGAGCTGCCGCGTCGGGGGAGACATCGCAGGTCAGCAGAGCTGCCGCCGGGGTCGCATGGTCGATGATCCGGGCGACTTCGGCCTCGGTCTGACGCGCATTGACGGGGATCGCCACGGCGCCCAACTCCCAGCAGGCATAGAGCGACGCCACCGCAGAGACGCAGTTTTCCACCATCAGCAACACGCGATCACCCGCCTGCACACCTGCGCGACTAAGCTCAGCAGCGAGGGCGACGCGTGCGCGGTCTAAATCCGCAAAGCTCCACGCGGCTCCACCGGCGTCGCTGAGTGCTGCTGCCTCTGGCCGGGTCGCCAATTGCTCGATTAGAAAATCCTGTACTTTGGCATTCATGGGTGTCTCCTCCTGCCTGTAAGCGGCCCCCTCCTCTGACGGCCGCTGCCCGGTTTAAAACCGGGGCTTTCGTTTTTCTAAAAAGGCCGCGATGCCTTCGGCAGCCTCGTCCCCGCCTGCGGCATGCGCCATGGCGTTGCGCTCAGCGTTGAGTTGGTCAGCCTCGTCGGTCTCATAGGCCTGCGCCACCAACTGCCGGATCGTGCCTTGGGCGACGCGGGGTCCTGCGGCCAGCGTATCGGCCAGCATCTGCGCTTCTTCCAAGGCTTTGCCATTGGGGCAGATACGGTTCACCGCGCCCAACTCGGCAAAGCGCATGGCCATCACCGGGCGGCCCAGCAGGCACATTTCCATTGCAAGCGGACGCGACAAAAGCCGTGCCAGCGACGCGGTAAGACCTGCATCAGGCACCAGACCGGCCTTGACGTAGGCGGCGGTGAATTGCGCGTCTTCGCAGGCGACGATCATGTCACAGGCCAGCGCCAGAGAAAGCCCCGCCCCGGCAGCGCCCCCCTCCACCGCGGCGATCACAGGGACCGGGCAGGCACGTATCGCACGGACCAAATCATGCAGCGCATCGACCCGCTCGCGGCGTTCCGGCTCGGTCATTTTGCGGCGTTCGATCAGGACATTTAGATCGCCCCCCGCACAGAAGAACCGCCCCTCGGAGGTGAGGATTACCGCACGGATGCGCGGCTCTTGCGCCAGCGTCATGGCGTCGGCAATGGCGTCGTAAAGCGCGGGCGTAAGTGCCCCGCGCTTTACGGCATTGCCGTTCCAGACGATCAGACGGTCGCCTTGGTCTTCGATCCTTGCACTCATGTCTTGGCCCTTTTGAATACGCCTGTCGCCCGCGACAGCAGCTTACCGTCCGCGTCGTGCAGCTGTGCTTCGGCATAGAGGATCTTGTACCCGCCGCCCGTCACGCGCCCCGTTGCCACAACCTGCCCTTCGCGCACCCCAGAGATGTAATCGGTCGTGAGCGACAGGGTCAGCATCGGCACAAACGGCCCGCTCATCGCACAGTGCCGTGCGCAGGAGAAACCAGCGGCGACGTCAAGCATCAGCGTATGCAGCCCACCATGCAGCACGCCTGAAACATTCAGATGCTGCGGGCCAATATCAAGTGTAACGCGGGTGCTGCCATCGGGGTTCGACAGGTCGGGCTGAAACCCGATAAGCTGCTGAACCCCGGTGGTCGGTGCCTCATGCGGCGGATAGTGCAATGAACCGCTCCAGATGATGGTCAGTGTCGCCAAAGCGGTGGTCCGCCATGGTGATGCGTTTGGCGATATGCGCGAGTTCGTATTCCTGCGTCATCGCAATGCCGCCGTGCATCTGGATCGTGTCCTCGGCCACCAGACGCCCGACACGGCCCATCAGGTTTTTCGCCGCCGAGACGTGACGCTCGCGGCTGACGCGGTCGTTCGCCAGATGACCAGCGGCGTTGATCACGGCAGAGCGGGCCTGTTCCAGATCGATAAGCAGGTCAGACATCCGGTGCGCCAAGGCTTGGAAGCTGCCGATCGGGCGGCCAAACTGCTTGCGCGTGCCGAGGTATTCGCGGGTCAGCGCGCAGGCAGTTTCCATGGCGCCCAGTGTTTCGGCGCACAGCGCGGTTGTGGCCACGGCAGTGCGGGCCTCGATGGCGTCGTACGCCTTGCCTGCGGCGCCAAGACGGGCGCTGTCCGGCAGAGTCACATCGTCCAACGTCACTTCAGCGGCGCGGCCCCCGGCGAGCAATGCATAGCCAGTGACGGTCAGCCCTTTGGTATCGGATGGCACGAGGAAGAGCGAGATACCTGTCTCATCCCCGGCCTCCCCGCTTTCGCGGGCGGAGACGACGAGCATGTCCGCGGCCTCGGCGTTGGCGACGACAGCCTTGCGGCCATTCAGCACAATGTCGCCACCGTTTTGCGCAGCGGTGGTGGTGACGCGGTTCAGGTCATAGCGGCTACCCGGCTCGCCATGGGCAAAGGCCAGTTGCAACCCGCCGCCGATCAGTTGCTCGATATGCTCCTGCTGCGCTTCGGTCCCGAGGTCGGCAATCAGCCCCCCCGCCAGCACGGCGCTGTCAAGCAAGGGCTCGACCACGCCAGCCCGGCCCAGTTCTTCGAAGACGGTGGTCACGTCAAAGCCCGCGCCGCCGAAACCGCCCTGCTCTTCGGTGAAGAGCGCACCGATCACGCCCAGTTCGGCCAGACCCTCCCAGATCTCGGTCGAATAGCCAGTCTCGCTTTCGAGGATGCGGTTGCGGGTCTCGGTGTCGTATTTGTCGCGCAGGAACCGCCGCAGGCTGTCCTGCAGCATCTGGCGTTCTTCGGTCAGGTCGAAATTCATTTGCCACCTCCCAGCATGGTCTTGGCGATGATCTGGCGCTGGATCTCGTTGGAGCCGCCGAAGATCGACAGTTTACGGTTGTTGAAATACTGCGCGGCCACGGGGCCTGCGTCATTGGGATCGGGCAGCGCATCATTGCTGCCTGCTACCGCTTCCGAGGCAAAGGGCATCGCGTAGACGCCAGCCGCACGGCGCGCGAGGTCGTTGATCTCCTGCCGGATGATCGTGCCTTTGACTTTGAGCATCGAGCTTTCCACCCCCGGCGCTTGTCCTGCGGCGGCCTTGGAAATGATCCGCAGATTGGTCGTCGCCATCGCCATCAGGTCGATCTCGGCCTGCGCCACGCGGGCGGCGAAATGCGGGTTCTCGATCAGCGGGCGGCCCCCGGCCATCTCGGACTTGGCAATGCGTTTGACGGCCTGAAGACCGGCTTGGGAGAAGCCCACCCCCGCGATGTTGGTGCGCTCATGGGTCAGCAGGTACTTGGCGTAGGTCCAGCCCTTGTCCTCCTCGCCGACTAGGTTCTCGGCAGGCACCTTGACGTTGTCGAAGAAGACCTCGTTCACCTCGGCGCCGCCATCCAGCAGGATGATCGGGCGCACGGTGATGCCGGGGGTTTCCATGTCGATCAGCAGGAAGGAGATGCCCTCTTGCTGCTTCACGTCTTTGTTCGTCCGCACAAGGCAGAAGATCATGTTGGCGTGCTGGCCCAGCGTCGTCCAAGTCTTTTGACCGTTGACGATGTAATGGTCGCCGTCCTTGACCGCTGTGGTTTTCAGCGAGGCGAGGTCCGACCCGGCGCCCGGCTCGGAATAGCCCTGACACCACCAGTCTTCACCCGAGAGGATGCGCGGCAGCCAGTAGTCCTGCTGCTCTTTCGAGCCGAATTTCTGCAGCACCGGGGCCAGCATCGACAGGCCAAAGGGCACGATGCGCGGCGCGTGGTGTGCGGCGGCTTCTTCCTCGAAGATATGCCGCTGCACGGCGTTCCACGCGGCACCGCCGAACTCTTTCGGCCAGTTGGTGGCCTGCCAGCCCTGTTCGTTCAGGATCGCGTGCCAGCGTTCGTGGTCGTCCTTGGTCAACTCCTGCCCACGGCGCACCTTTTCGGAGAGTTCCTTGGGCAGTTTCTCGGCGAGGAATTGACGCACCTCCTCGCGGAAGGCGCGTTCTTCGTCTGTATAGCTCAGGTCCATGTCGGCCCCCTTTAGTAGATTTCGAAGAGGCCAGCCGCCCCCATGCCGCCGCCGATGCACATCGTCACGACGCCCAGTTTCGCGCCGCGGCGGTGACCTTCGCGCAGGATGTGGCCGGTCATCCGCGCCCCGGTCATGCCGAAGGGGTGGCCGATGGCGATGGAGCCGCCGTTCACGTTGCATTTGTCGGGGTCGATGCCCAGCTTGTCGCGGCAGTAGAGCGCTTGGCTGGCGAAAGCTTCGTTCAATTCCCACAGGTCAATGTCGTCAACGGTCAGCCCATGACGCTCCAGCAAGCGCGGCACGGCGAAGACCGGGCCGATGCCCATCTCGTCAGGCTCGCAACCCGCAACGGCGAAGCCTTTGAAGGCGCCCATGGCCTGAAGGCCCTGCTGCTCGGCTTCCTTGCTGTCCATCAGCACGAGGGCTGCGGCACCGTCGGAAAGCTGACTGGCGTTGCCTGCGGTGATGAAGGCGCCTTCGCCGCGCACGGGGGTCAGGCCTGCGAGCCCTTCCATCGTGGTGTTCGGGCGGTTGCATTCATCGCGGTCCACGGTGACCTCGCGGGTGGAGACCTCTTTGGTTTCCTTGTCCTGCACGCCCATGGTGGTCTGCATCGGCACGATCTCGTCGTCGAAAAGACCGGCCTCCTGCGCTTTGGCGATCAGCTGCTGGCTGCGCAGACCGTAGGCGTCCTGATCCTCGCGGCTGATGTTATAGCGTTTGGCCACGATGTCGGCGGTGTCGATCATCGCCATGTAGACTTCGGGCTTGTGCTCTTTCAGCCACGGCTCCTTAACCGATTTCACATCCGGCTGGATGAGTGAGATGCTCTCGACCCCGCCCGCGACCATCGGACCTGCGCCCTCCATGCAGATGGCGTTGGCGGCCATGGCGACGGTTTGCAGACCGGAGGAGCAGAAGCGGTTCACGGTGACGCCCGAGGCGGTGACCGGCAGGCCCGCGCGCAGCGCAATCTGGCGCGCGATGTTGGAGCCGGTGGCCCCCTCGGGGTAGCCGCAGCCGATCATCACGTCTTCGATGGCCGACGGATCGACGCCTGAGCGTTTCACAGCTTCCGCGACGACATGGCCGCCCATGGTGGCACCGTGGGTCATGTTGAATGACCCGCGGAAGGATTTGGCCAGCCCGGTGCGGACGGCGGAGACGATAACGGCCTGTTTCATTTGGCAGCTTCCTTGTTCAGATCATCAAAAGTGCGGTTGGTTTTGACCAGTTCGGCTAGCAGGGGCGCGGGCTTCCAGAACCACGGGTCCTGCTCGGCGAAGCCCTCGATTGCGGCGAGTACATTGGGCAGACCCTGAATGTCGGCCCATTTCATCGGGCCGCCCCAGTAGCGCGGGAAACCGTAGCCGAAGAGCAGCGTCATATCGATGTCGAGCGGGCGTTTGGCGATGCCCTCTTCCAGCACCTTGGCGGCCTCGTTGACCATGGCGCACATGTAGCGGCGCACGATCTCGGCATCGGTGAAGTCGCGCGGGGTGATGCCGCGTTCTTTCTGCTCTTCTTCGATCAGGCGGGTGATCTCCGGGTTCGGCGTGCCGCCGCGTTTGCCCTTTTCGTAGATGTAGTAGCCTTGGCCGGTCTTCTGGCCAAAGTGACCCTGCTCGCAAAGCCGGTCGATATAGGTCGGCACCCGCTCCTCGGGGTGGCGCGTGGCCGCCTTGCGTTTGCGCGTGGCCCAGCCGATGTCGAGCCCGGCCAGATCGGCGACCGCAAAGGGGCCCATGGCAAAGCCGAATTTCTCCAGCGCCGCGTCGATTTTATAGGGGCTGGCACCATCGAGCACCATGTGGTCCGCCGCCGTGCGGTAGGTGGCGAGGATGCGGTTGCCGATGAAGCCGTCGCAGACGCCAGCGCGGACGCTGACCTTGCCCAAAGCCTTGCCGAGCGCGAAGCCCGTGGCGACCACGTCTTTCGCGGTCTTGTCGGCGACGACGACCTCGAGCAGTTTCATCACATGCGCGGGCGAGAAGAAGTGTAGCCCGATCACATCCTCAGGGCGTTTGGTGCTGGCGGCGATCTCGTTCACGTCGAGATAGGAGGTGTTGGAGGCCAGCACGCAACCCGGTTTGCAGACCGCGTCGAGCTTGCTGAAGACCTGCTTTTTGACGTCCATGTCCTCGAAGACCGCTTCGACCACCAGATCGACATCCGACAGGCTGTCGTATTCGGTGGAGACGGTGAGCGCCTCGCCCGTCAGATGATCGAACTTCGCCTGATCAATCTTGCCGCGTTTCAGCGCGCCTTGGAGGTTGCCGGAGATACGCTCATGCGCGGCCTTGACGGCCTCGTCCTTCATCTCGATCAGTACGACCGAGAAACCCGACAGCAGCGCTGCGGTGGCGATGCCCGCACCCATAGTGCCGCCACCGATCACACCGATGGCTTTCAACTCCCGCGGCTCGACGCCCTTGAGTTCCGGCAGGTTGCTGACGGCCCGCTCGGAGAAGAACGCGTGGATCATGCCCTGACGCTGGTCGGTGTTCATCAGTTCCGAGAAAATGCGGCGTTCGGCTTTCATGCCCTCCTCGAAGGGTTTCTCGACGCCCGCCTGCACGGCACGCACGGCCTCGGCGGGGGAAATCTGGCCGCGGCCCTTTTTCAGCGTCGCCTCATAGGCGGCGTCCCAGTCGATGGGTGCGGGGGCGGGCATGTCGCAGATCGGACGCCGCTCGGCACCGTTGTTGAGCAATTCGCGGACGTAGGCGAGGCCCACTTCCTGCGGATCGCCCTCCTCCACGCGGTCGACGATGCCCATCTCCAACGCCTGTGGCGCCTTGATGTGGCGGCCTGTGGTGATCGCATCGAGGGCGGGCTCCACGCCGATGAGGCGCGGCAGACGTTGGGTGCCGCCTGCGCCGGGGATCAGGCCAAGGTGTACTTCGGGCAGGCCTACACGCGCCGAAGGCTGGGCGATGCGGTAATGCGCTGAAAGGGCGACTTCCAGACCGCCGCCGAGGCTCACGCCATGCATGGAGGCGACGACGAGCAGCGGCGAGGCTTCGATCCGGTTGCACAGGTTGGGCAGATGCGGCTCCATCGGCGGCTTGCCGAACTCGGTGATGTCGGCGCCCGCGATGAAGGCACGACCCGCGCCCACGATCATAACGGCGCGCACGCCGTCCTCGGCCTCGGCACGGTCCATGCCGTCCGCCAGCCCCTGCCGCACGGCTTGGCTCAGTGCGTTGACGGGCGGGTTTTCGATGCGCAGCACAACGATGTCGTCATGGCGGGAATAGGCGATCTTGTCGGTCATTTTAGTAACTCCTTGTTCTTAACCGCGCCGTGACAGGGCGGGTGCCCGTCCGGTGCGTTGTTCGATGCCGCTGACCACGTCACGCAGCGCTGGCCCTACTTGTGACAGAATGCGCTCGTCGGGCAAGTCGGCCGGCAAAGCACCGCAGGTGAAAGCCACCGGCTCGCCAAACTCGCCGGCATAATAGGGTACGCTCACGGCATTAATCGTCCGGGCATAGCGGGTATCTGGGGGGGCGAGGACAAAGCCCTGCGCGAGCAGTTGTTCATAGCCATCGCGGCGGAAATCGCGCAGGCGGTCGTCGGGGGACAGCGCTTCGAAACGGTCTTCGTCGAGGCTCGCCAGCGTGGCCATGCCCGAAGACGAGCCATAGACCGGAATGCGATGTCCCGGCTCCAACCAGATGGTCGAGGCCGTGCGCGGCCGCCAGGTGCGCACCAGCATCATCCGGTCTCCGTCGCGCACGGCGATCAGCGCCAGCGTGCGGGTCTCATCCGCCAATTCCTGCATCGCATCAGACGCCATATCAACGAAACTGACCGCGACCGACGCCACCGAGCCAAGCGCGATCGCGGCAGGCCCGAGGCGAAACTTGTCGTTACGCCCGCCATGCGCCAGATAGCCCAACTCGCACAGCGTATAGGTCAGCCGCGACACGGTGGGCTTGGGCAGCCCCGTCCGCTCCGCAATCTGGGCATGCGACAGCCCGCTGTCACTGGCACGGAAAGCACGTAGAATCCCGAGGCCCCGCGCCAGCGTATTGGCGAACTTGCGATCTGTGACGCTGTTCGACTGCTCGTTCATCGGGCCGCCATCGGGATCAGGAGCGAGATCATCGGGAAGGACATGATGAGGATCAGCACGATCACATCGACGCTGAGGAAGCGGGTGATGCCTGCGAAAATCTTGTCGATCGGCGCTTCACGACCCACCACATTGGCAATGACAAAGACGTTGAGGCCGACGGGCGGGGTGATGAGGCCGATTTCCAGCAGCTTGATGACCACCACCCCGAACCAGATCAGATTCAGGTCATAGCTTTCCACGAGCGGGATCATCAGCGGCAGGGTCAGCACCATGATGCCGATGGGGTCAAGGAACATACCCAGCAGGAGATAGATCAGCGCGATGCAGAGCATCAGCACCACAAGCGACATCTGCGCGTCGGACACGAAGCCCACGATGGTGCCTGCAACGCCAGTGAGGGCCACGAAGGCAACAAAAATCTTAGCGCTAGCGGCGATGAGGAAAATGGCGGAGGTCTGAACGCAGGTCTCTTTCACCGCTTCCCACAGGCCCGACCAGTTGAGCTTGCCCTGCACGAAGCCGATCAGCGTGGCCGAGACAACGCAGACCGCAGCAGCCTCAGTCGCGGTGAAGATGCCGCCGTAAATGCCGCCGATGATGAGCACGAAAAGCAGGACCGCAGGCCAGCTTTCGAGGGCCGCCTGCCACCGCTCACCCGCGCTGTAGCGTTGGTCGGTCGAGGGCGCCACCGCCGGATCGCGCCAGACCCAGACCGCGATGACCAGCACAAAACCCGCCAGCGTCAGCAGCCCCGGCAGAACGCCCGCGAGGAAGAGCGAGGAGATCGAGGTTTCGGTAAAGATGCCGTAGATGATGAACAGGACCGAGGGTGGGATCAGCGAGCCCAATGTGCCGCCCGCCGCAACGCTGGCTGTCGCCAGACGCGGGTCATAGCCCATCCGCAGCATCTCGGGCGTGCAAATCTTGCCCATGGTCGAGGCGCAGGCAATGGACGAGCCGGTGATCGCGGAAAAGCCGCCGCAGCCCATGACACTCGCCATCGCAACACCACCCGGCAGGCGTGTCAGCCAGACCTTGGCCGCGTGATAGATTTTAGTCGTAATATCTGCGCGGTAAGCAATGTGACCAAGCGCCACAAAGAGCGGGATCATCGACAGATCGTAGGAGTGAATGAGGTCGAAGGAGTTGGAAAACACCATCGAAGTGGTCGCCTTGATCGCGCGTTCGGGCATGAAAGTGCCAGTGCGGAAGGCGAAGATAAAGAAGGTGGCAACGGTCGCCACAGCGGCCAGCGTAAAGGCGATTGGCACCCGCAGGGCGAGCAGGATCAGGACCGCAGCAAAAGCGATCATTCCGATGGTCGAAGCATCCATTACAGCACGTCCTTTTCGACCATCAGGTCAGCAGCATGTTGTTGTTCGTCCGAGACGATTCCGCCCGCGAGAATGGTCCGGCTGTCGCGCCACGTAAGCTCAGCCAGCCGCAGGAAGGTGGCAATCATCCCAATGAGAAACAGCAACCGCCCCGGCCATTTCGGCAGGTTCAAATCGCCATAAAAGAAGCTGCCCTTTTCGACGACAGCGAAAAACTCGCGCCCGCCGGAATAGATCAGCGGGCCCAATGCCAGCATTCCGATGACAGAACCCGCCACGATCAGACAAGACCGCGCCCGCGCCGGAAAACGGTCCGACACGAAAGCGACCGAGACATGCGCACGCGCCGCGGTGGCAGCGGCAAGGGGCAGCAGGATGGCGGCAACCATGAGCTCACGCACCATGGTCACCGAATCCGGCACCTGACTGGCAAAGAGCGCGCGGGCGATCACGTTGGAGGTGATCAACACCCCCAATGCAATCACCGCCAAAGCGCCCAAGCCCAACAGGATTTTCTCCAGATTTACCAACATAGCTGCCCCTCCCCAATTTCAGCGATCAGTTGCTTTCGGCTTCCCAAGGATAGCCGTTTGCATCGCGCTCTTCGGTGTATTTGGCGATCAGACCCTTGTACTCTTCGAGCAGTTGCGTCCCCGGCAGGCCGGTGGACTCGGCAGTCTGCTGCCATTCGTCGAGGAACTTCTCACCGGCTTTCACCAGCTGCGCGCGGTCCTCTTCGGGCAGGGTGATGACTTCGACGCCCTGCTCTTTCATCGAGGCGATGGCTTTTTCGTTGGCGGTGGTGATCATACGGCCAAACTCATCGGCCATTTCCGAGCCGACCTCGGCCAGCGTTTCTTGCTGCTCAGGCGTTAGGCTGTCGTGCATGTCCTTGTTCATAAAGATGCCCAAGCCCCCGACCTGACCCCAATCGAGGATCGTGTAGCTGTCCATCACCTCGGCCTGCTTGAGCGCCGCAACCGCATAGCTGTAGCCCTGCGAACAATCGATCAGCCCGGTGTCGAGACCTTGGTAAGCGTCGTAGATCGACATGTTGACCATATTCGCGCCCTGCTCGCCAAAGACCTTGCCATAGGCGCCCACGCCGCGGACTTTTTTGCCTGCGATGTCTTCGACAGATTTGATCGCGCCGCCCTTGCAGCCGATGTTCACCTGAGACGTGGTCCACGTGCCGATATAGACGAGGTTTTTATCCGCAAGGTCTTCTTGAATGGCGTCGCTGCTGCGCATCAGCTCATCCGTGGCACGCATGCCAACCCAAGCGTCGGGGTTGTTTACGGGCAGGTCTGCGATGCCGTAGCCCGCCATTTCCTGCGGGTAATAGACCGCGATGACGGAACCGGTGTCGGCCACACCGTCGGCGATGGATTGCACGGCAGCGTTGGCTTTGAACAGTGCCCCACCCCACTGAATGTCGATTCGCATATCACCGTCCGAGCGCTCGGCCACTTGATCGGCGAACCACTGCAGGGCATCGGCGCGCGCACCGCGGTTTGGCCCTGCCTCGCCATGAATCAGCACGGTTTCAGCGCTCAACGCACCGCCTGCCAGCGCCAATGTGGCTGCGCAGCCGAAGGATTTCAAAAGTGTCATATATAGGCTCCTCCCAGAGACTTGTTTCACAATGCGAACCGGAGTTTCGCATTTGTCGCAGGTCACGCTAGTCTGAGCCTTTGCACCAATCAAGCAGAACTTCCGTGATGGCGCCGAGAACGGGTCTAAGGCGCTGGTATCTAACGGGGAAATTCGGCCAATAGGTTAATAGATCGCGCTTGCACAGCGCAGGCGGTCTTGCCACACTCTCTGCATGACAGATGACAGTAGTCCTTGTTTTGCCCATCTGCTGGTCGCCGGTCAGCCCGTCGATCCCGACACCCGCCGCGATGTGGCACGCTTTCGCAAGGCAGAGCGTGCGCGGCTTATGGCAGCACGGCGGGCGCTGTCGCCGGATCAGCTGAAAGCACAATCAAACGTCGTCGGCGACCTGCTTAATGGCGTGCTTTCATCGCCGACAGACCAGACCATCGCTGTTTATTGGCCGATCCGAGGCGAGTTGGACCTGCGCCCGTGGATGACAGCGGCACATGAACGGGGCGCACAGATCGCTTTGCCGATGGTGGTTGAGAAAGACGCCCCGGTTGCCTTTCATCGTTGGGAACCGGGTTGCGCGATGACCCGTGGGGTCTGGAACATCCCGGTGCCGCAGTCCTCAGAAGCCTTGACCCCGGACGTGGTGATCGCCCCTTTGCTGGGCATTGATGCGGCTGGCTACCGTCTGGGCAATGGCGGCGGCTACTATGACCGCACGCTGGCCGCCCTGCCCCGAATGCCGCAGGTGATCGGCGTGGGGCATGATTTCTGCCGCATAGACACGATCTTTCCCATGCCGTGGGACGTGCCTATGCAGCAGTCAATTCTTGGTGACGGTACGATGACACACCACGCGGATTTGCTAGCAGATTGAAAGCGTTAGCCTTCGTACCAGCCACCCATTTTGACCTCTACATCTGTGCCCACGCGTTTGGCGAATTCTTCGGGGTCCTGCGTTCCCCCGTCCTTGCCGCGGTAGTGGTAGGGGTAGACGTAGGTCGGTTTGAATTCCGCCACTGCGGAGGCTGCGGCGTTGGAATCCATGGTGAAGGGTAGGTTCATGCAGACAAAGGCCAATGAGATGTCCGTCAACTCGCGCATTTCGGGGGTGTCTTCGGTATCGCCGGAAATATAGACGCGGAAGCCGTCAAAGCCGAGAATATAGCCGTTGTCGCGGCCTTCGGGATGGAATTTCTTGCGATCTTCCGTGATGTTATAGGCGGGGATCACGTTGATAGGCAGGCCTTTAAAGTCGGTGCTTTCGCCGTTAGCGAGGGGGCTGGCCTTAGCTTTGAGCTCTTCGGGCAGCATGTCGTAAACTGCCGGATTGGTGATGATCTGGGTCTCATCGCCCGCGAGTGCTTTGAGCGTATCGGCGTTGTAATGATCGCCGTGTTCATGGGTGATGAGGATCAAATCGGGCTTGGCAAAATCGCTGTAAAGCCCCGCGTCACCGACCGGGTCGACATAGATCACGCCCGCCGGTGTTTCCATGAGAAATGACGCGTGTTCAATAGGATGCACGGTGATCGGCCCGGCGTTTGTATCGAAACTGTCGCCACTATGCGCGGCGGCGCGGGCGGCGAAGGGGAGCAAGGTTACGGCCCCTGCGGCGGCACTGGCGGCGAGGAAATGGCGGCGTGAGTGTGTCATCTCGAACTCCTGTGTTGATACGCAGGAGGTAGCGGGGCCACGCCGGGTTTCAACGCAGCCCCTGTAAGCGGGCGGTCTTATGCCGGGCGAAGGCCGAGGATTTCGCGGGCTTGTTGCGGGCTGGCTATCGGTCTTTCGTATTTATCACAAAGACTTGCGGCGCGGGCGATCAGCGCGGCGTTGGAGGGTGCGAGGGTCTCGCGGTCAAGACGGACGTTGTCTTCTAGCCCCGCCCGCGTGTGGCCCCCGGCAGCGATGGCCCATTCGTTGAGGATGATCTGACCCGGCCCGATTCCAGCGGCGCACCATTGGGCGTCGGGGGCGAGCCGGTTTAGGGTTTTGATATAAAAATCAAAGGTTTCGCGGTCCACTGGCATGGCATTTTTGACGCCCATAACGAATTGCACGTAAAGCTGGCCGGGGATGCGACCGTCGCGGTTCATTTCGGCGGCTTTGTGGATGTGGGATAGGTCGAAGGCTTCAATTTCTGGTTTGATTTCAAAGGCTTTCATCTCACTCGCCAGCCAGTCGACCAGTTGCGGCGGGTTTTCGTAGACGCGGGTGGGGAAGTTGTTAGAGCCGACCGACAGGGAGGCCATATCGGGGCGCAGGGACAACATGCCGCCGCGCTCTTTGCCCGCGCCGGAGCGGCCTCCGGTGGAAAATTGTATAATCATATCAGGGCAATGCGCCTTGACCCCCTCCATCAACCGGGCGAATTTTTCGGGGTCGGAGGATGGGGTTTCGTCGTCGTTGCGGACATGGGCATGGCAGATGCTGGCGCCTGCTTCATAGGCCTCGTGGGTGGATTCGACCTGCTCGGAGATTGAGATCGGCACCGCAGGATTGGCCGATTTCGTGGGGACAGAGCCGGTGATGGCGACGCAAAGGATGCAGGGGGTGGTCATGGCCGATCTTCCTGTGGTGACAAAGGCTTAGCGCGCAGAGTGCAAGTGGTGCGCGAAGATTTGTTAATCAGAGGTTAAATGTCACATATTGTACACCGGCTGTACACCGGGCGTGCATATGCGCGTCGCGGGATTTGCGTCAGCGTTTTTTCACGAATTCGGTCAGGAGCACGATGCGCTGGCCCTCGACCCGACCTTCGATATGGGCGGGGTTGTCGGCGACCAGCGAGATGCGGTGCACGGCGGTGCCGCGTTTGGCGGTGAAGCCCGCGCCTTTGACGGTGAGGTCTTTGATCAGCACCACGGTATCGCCCGACGTGAGCGGCACGCCGTTGCTGTCGCGGTGGGCGGAGGGCTGGGGGACGTTCTCGGCCCAAGCTCTGGTTTCGTCGTCGAGGTAGAGTTGCTCGGCGAGGTCGCGGGCCCAAGGCTCGGGGATTTTGGCGAGGGTGCGGGCGGCCAAGACCTGAATGGCGGGGTCTTCGGACCACATGGTGGAGGCCAAGGCGCGGAAGCGGGCCGGATCTGGCGTGTCGCTGGCGGTCTGCTCGGCGCAGGTGGCGCAGAGGGGGCATGTCATGGGGGTGGTTTAGGGTGGTGCAGCCGGATTGAACAGTCCGGGGGGGCTGCTTAAAATGCCGAACGCATATTTCGCGAGAATTGGGCCGGGGATACATTGGGTGTGGTTGATTGGGACCGCCGCGTCCGAACCGAGGGGCGGGGAAAAGCGAAGCGCCCGAACCGAGGGGCGGTTCGGGCTCTGGCAAACCCCAAGAGAGCCCAAGTCGATTTTGGCAACTAGAACGGATTATCTCGAAAGTGGTCATCCGAAAGCCAATCTGGGTAAATTGACTGAAATGCGGAATCCCAATCTCCGGCTTCTGCCTGCCTAATTTTCTCTGATGTTTGCTCTACAGAACTTTGATTGCCGAGATAAAGCCGTTTCAAAAATTGCTGCTCGTCTGACACGGATGTTCTGGGCACCAACTCATAAGAAACATCTGTAATTTTCTTGTGAAACAGCTGAACGAAGCTTGAAATCTCTTTGATCGCCTTTGTGGTTTCGCCTCGATTTGTCGAAGATATCTTCCGTCCCGCTGCGTGGTCAAAGTCTGAATGAGCGATATGCTTGTCTGCATAACGCCTAGTCGTTTCACACGATGAAAGCAGTTCCTCATAAGGAACGTCCAAACATGCAATTCCCTTCTCGCGGGAGATACGCAGCAAATGCGCAAGCGAAACGTTGATTTCACCTCGTGATTTTTCCCGATCCGTTAATCGCCGAACGTTAAGTATTGTATTGTCCCAAAGTAAATTTTGAAAAGTTCGAGCGGTTAAAC
Source organism: Sulfitobacter maritimus (assembly GCF_013346665.1). Taxonomy (GTDB): domain Bacteria; phylum Pseudomonadota; class Alphaproteobacteria; order Rhodobacterales; family Rhodobacteraceae; genus Sulfitobacter; species Sulfitobacter maritimus. The sequence goes on along the minus strand of NZ_JABVBB010000037.1, from coordinate 98,196 downwards.
CGGAGGCTTCGTTTAAGACTTCGATCCTTTCCAGCGGCCCACAGTAGAAGAAAAGGAACATTCTCCACTGCAAAATTAACTGAGATACAGAATTTGTGAGTCTGTGAACCAAAAAACCATCAGCCTCGCCAAAATCTTTTGCGTATTCCGCCGCAATTTCATCGTGGGTCCTAGTAGTCATACTTCACTTCCGCGCTCCGATTGATAAGTGTCGCGGCTATGGGGACAGTTCATACCAAGTTATGATCGTCTTGATAGTAGGATTGCTGCACCCAAACACAACCGAGCGGGAACGCGCATTGCTTCGCAATACGCTGCCTCCCGCGCGCTCTAAAAACGGCCAGCTTTTAGCTGTCCATTTTTAGAGCGGAAATAAACGCCTCCTGCGGGATATCCACCTTCCCGAACTGGCGCATCTTCTTCTTACCAGCCTTCTGCTTCTCCAGCAGTTTCTTCTTCCGCGTCGCATCCCCACCGTAGCACTTCGCGGTCACGTCCTTGCGCATCGCCGAGAGCGTCTCGCGGGCGATCACCTTGCCGCCGATGGCCGCCTGGATCGGGATCTTGAACATATGGCGCGGGATCAGGTCTTTGAGCTTTTCGACCATGGCGCGGCCACGCATTTCGGCGCGGTCTCGGTGGACCATGGTCGACAGCGCGTCGACGGGCTCGTCATTCACCAAGATCGACATTTTCACCAGCGCGTCGGTGCGGTAGCCGATCATCTGGTAGTCAAAGCTGGCGTAGCCCTTGGTCACCGATTTCAACCGGTCGTAGAAGTCGAAGACCACTTCGTTCAGCGGCAGATCATAGACCACCATCGCGCGGGAGCCGGCGTAGGTGAGGTTTTCCTGAATGCCGCGGCGGTCCTGGCAGAGTTTCAGCACGTCGCCGAGGTATTCATCTGGCACAAGGATCGTCGCCTTGATGCGCGGCTCTTCGATATGGTCGACATGGGTGAGGTCGGGCATGTCGGCGGGGTTGTGCAACTGCTCGACGCTGCCGTCTTTCATGTGGATGTCGTAGATGACGCTCGGCGCGGTGGTGATGAGGTCGATGTCATATTCGCGCTCGATCCGGTCGCGGATCACTTCGAGGTGCAGCAGACCAAGGAAACCACAGCGGAAACCAAAGCCGAGGGCGGCGGAGGTTTCCATCTCATAGGAGAAGCTGGCGTCGTTGAGGGCGAGTTTTTCGATTGAATCGCGCAGGTCTTCGAACTCGGCGGCGTCAACGGGGAAGAGGCCACAGAAAACGACGGGCTGCGAGGGTTTGAAGCCCGGCAGCGCCTCTTCGGTGCCTTTTTTCTCATGCGTGATCGTGTCGCCCACGCGGGTGTCGCGGACCTGTTTGATCGAGGCGGTGAGGAAGCCCAGCTCGCCGGGGCCGAGCACGTCGATCTCGGTCATCGCGGGGCGGAAGACGCCGATGCGGTCGACATGGTGGACGGAGCCGTTTTGCATCATGCGGACGCGGTCGCCCTTGCGCAACTGCCCGTCCATGATGCGGACGAGGACGATGACGCCGAGGTAGCTGTCGTACCACGAATCCACCAGCATGGCTTTGAGCGGCGCGTCGAGCGTGCCTTTGGGCGCAGGCAAGCGGGTGACGATGGCCTCAAGCGTTTCCTTGATGCCGATGCCGGTTTTGGCGGAGACTTGGATCGCGTCGGAGGCGTCGATGCCGATGACGTCTTCGATCTGCTCGGCCACGCGGTCACAATCGGCGGCGGGGAGGTCGATCTTGTTGAGCACCGGCACGATCTCATGGTCCGCGTCGATGGCGTGGTAGACGTTGGCCAAGGTCTGCGCTTCGACACCTTGGGTGCTGTCGACCACCAGCAGCGAGCCTTCGACCGCGCGCATAGAGCGGGAGACTTCGTAGGCGAAATCGACGTGGCCGGGGGTGTCGATCAGGTTGAGGACATAGTCCTGCCCGTCGTCAGCGGTGTAGTTGATCCGGACGGTCTGGGCCTTGATCGTGATGCCCCGCTCGCGCTCGATATCCATGTTATCGAGCATCTGTTCTTTCATGTCCCGGTCGGCCACTGTTTTGGTGGATTGGATCAGCCGGTCGGCGAGCGTGGATTTCCCGTGGTCGATATGCGCGACGATGGAGAAATTGCGGATGTTTTCAAGCGGTGTCATGCAAGGGGATATGGCGCAGTGCTGCGTCTGCGTCAATTGGTCATAAACGCCCCGCGCCCCCTGCCCGCCCCGACGGGCGCTTTATCGCAACGTCGCGGTTGTGTTGGATCACGTTAGAATTGCGCGAAGCCCCATTTTGCGGCATAGTGAAGCGCAGAGCAGACCGGGCCGACAAGGGGAAAACCCCATGGTCCAGAACAATAGGGCAAATCAATGCGGACAGTTGTGAGTTTGATGGCGCTCGTCGTCTTGGCGGGCTGTGGCGGGTCACGTTATTCAAGCGATGCGGCCGTGGGGCGGTTTGCGCCCGCGCCGGTGCTTTTTGCCACCGGGCCGATCCAGAAAGCCTGTTTGGCCGACGGGCGGCGCGGCGCCAGCCAAGCGCGTTGTGGCTGCGTGCAGGCGGTGGCGGATCAGACGTTGTCGTGGTCAGAACAGCGCACCGGGGTCAAAGTCTTTCGCGATCCACATCGGTTGCAAGAAATGCGCCAGTCGGACAATGCGCGCGACAATGCCTTTTGGAGCACGTGGAAGGCCTTTGGTCAGAGCGCTGCGGCGGCCTGTTCGCGGACCTGAGCGGGGCTAGCCTTCTTCCAGCGGCGGGCCGAAACGGTCAATCAGCCGTCCGACGATCTGATCGCGGGCGGCGCGGAACTGGGTGAGCTTGGCTTCGCGGTTTTCACCAAGGCCCGTTGGATCGAGGATCGGCCAATATTCGACGTCGAGGTGGTAAAAGCGCGTCAGCTCCAGCGCACGGCGTTGGCTGGCGGGGCTGAGCGCGATGACCAGATCGAATGAGCCAAGATCGTCACCCCATTCCTCCATCTCGTCAAAGCTGCGGCTGCGGTGGCGGTCAAGTTCGACGTCCAACTCGCTGCAGACGGCGATGGAAAAGCCGTCAATCTCCATGTCGTTTTTAACGCCTACGGATTGGACATAGGTGCCGGTGCCGTAGAACTTTTTCATCAACCCCTCGGCCATGGGCGAGCGCACGGCGTTGTGGTCACAGCAAAACAGCACAGATTGGGGCAGCGTTTGCGTCATTCAGCCGCCGAAGTGTAGGACGCAGATCAGGGTAAAGAGCCGCCGCGCCGTGTCGGTGTCGATCTCGGCCTTGCCCGACAGACGCTCTTGCAGCACGCGGGAGCCTTCGTTGTGGATGCCGCGCCGGGCCATGTCGATGGTCTCAATCTGGCTGGGGGGGAGCTTCTTGACCGCCTCGAAATAGCTCTCGCAGATTTGGAAATAGTCCTTTACCACCTGCCGGAAGGGACCGAGCGAGAGGTGGAATTCTGCGGCTTTTTCAGCGGCTTCGGTCTGCACGTCAAAGACCAGCCGCTTGTCCCGGATCGACAGCGACAGGTGGTACGGGCCTTCGGGCACCGGGCCTTTGTCGCGCTCTGGAATGACAAAGCTGTTCTCCTCCAGCAGGTCGAACATGGCCACTTTACGCTCCTGATCGATCTCGGGCGTGGGGGGCGGCATGTTCGCGTCATCAAGCGCGATATGGGTGATGCGGGTCATCGGCGCATCCTTTTTGCTGGCGATACCTGATGTGGATAGCGCAGCGTTTGACGCGGGGCAATGCGGGATGATCGCAGGCGGCGCTACGCGGTCTCTGCGGCGTGGCGCGGCACGACAGCTTCGCGGTAGAGGTGCCATGTGGCGTGGCCCAACACGGGCAGCACGACGATCAGCCCGATAAAGAGCGTCAACACGCCAACAGCAAGCAGCGCCACCACGATCGCGCCCCAAGCAATTACGACAAGCGGGTTGCGTCTGGTGACTTCGATGGAGGTTGCCACCGCACGCGGCAGACCAACATGGCGGTCAAGTAGCATCGGGAAAGAGACCACGGTGGAGGCCAGCACCGCAGCGGCAAAGACCCCGCCGATCAGCAGACCCAAGATCAGCATCGTCAACCCTGCGCTGGTGGTAAAGACATCGCGCAGCAAAGCCGTGAAGGAGGCAGGCGCTTCTGGCCCAAGGGTCACGTTGTAAAGGCCAAAGGCCGCCAACATCCAGACGGCAAATAGCATCAACAAATAGCCGCCCAGCACCACGATAGGCGTGAAAGAAGGTGATTTCAGCACATTGAACGCATCCCCCCAGCCCGCGGGCAGTCCGGCTTCGCGGCGGCGGCTCATCTCATAAAGGCCAAGGGAGGCCACTGGACCCAGCAGGGCAAAGCCAGAGATTGCGGGAAAGACCAGCGGCATCAAGTCTCGGTTCAGCGCAAAGAGGACCAGCGCAAGGCCGATGACCGGATAGACCAGCACGATAAACATCACATCCGTGCGCATGGCGGCGAAGTCTTCGAAGCCTTTGCGCAGGGATTGTGTGAGGTCCGCGAATGAGAGGTCGTAATACTCGACCGGGGCATCATCTGCTGCGCCCAGTTCGCGCAGACCGTTGCCGATATATTGGGTTCCGCCCTGCGCCGTATGGGCCGCGAAGGACAGCGGATTGCCGATCGTCTTTGGGGTACGTGCTTTGGCCATGACTATGCTCCCTTCATGGGTGCCCGCAGGGGCAATTACCCCGCTAAATCAGACCTTTCCCGACGCGGGGATGTCTTCAGGATAGCATGAAATTTGGGTTCTGTCGCGCCGTTCACGTAAAGGTGCGCCAGCGTTAGCCCCGCCCGGTGACACAGCAGACATCACTCCCCCCGGAGGGCGGTTTTGCGACGCTTCGCCAATTGGGGCGGTTCGCCCACGGCGCGCCGACCGTTTCTATGGGGATGTACGGTGCGCCCACGACGGAGAGCGCTCCCGTTAGCGCCCCTGCCCTAGCCGTTCAGCTTGCGCAGCCGTGCAGTGACCGACAGGCCGTGCGCTTCAAGGCTCTCGGATTGCGCCAGCCGTTCTGCGGAAGGCCCGATGGCCCGCAAAGCGTCCGGCGACATCTGCGCCAAGGTGGTGCGCTTCATAAAGTCGAGCACCGAAAGGCCAGAGGAGAACCGCGCCGAGCGGGCGGTGGGCAACACGTGGTTTGGGCCGCCGACATAGTCGCCAATGGCTTCAGGCGTCCACTGGCCGAGGAAGATCGCGCCCGCATGGGTGATCTTGGCCGAGAGCGCTTTTGGGTCCGCGACACAGAGTTCGAGGTGTTCCGGCGCGATGCGGTTGCTGAGCGCGGCAGCGGCGTCGAGGTCTGGCACCGTGATAATCGCGCCATTGTCGCGCCAGCTGGCCCCCGCGATGGCGCGGCGTTCTAGGGTCAACAGATGTTTTTCCACCGCATCTTGGACCGCACGGGCAAAGCCGGCATCCGTGGTGATCAGGATGCTTTGCGCGCTTTCGTCATGTTCGGCTTGGCTGAGCAGGTCGAGGGCGATGAAGTCGGGATCGTTGTCACCATCCGCGATGACGAGGATTTCTGAGGGGCCCGCGATCATGTCGATGCCGACCTTGCCGAAAACACGACGTTTGGCGGCGGCGACAAAGGCGTTGCCGGGGCCAGTGATTTTGTCCACCGGGGGGATCGTCTCGGTGCCGTAAGCCAGTGCAGCGACGGCCTGTGCGCCGCCGATGCGATAGATCTCGTCCACCCCGGCGATGCGGGCGGCGAGCAAGACCAGCGGGTTCAGCACGCCGTCCGGGGTTGGCACGACCATGGCAAGACGCGCGACGCCCGCGACCTTGGCGGGGATGGCGTTCATCAGCACCGAGGACGGGTAGCTTGCCAGCCCGCCGGGCACGTAGAGGCCAGCGGCGGAGACCGGCGTCCAGCGCCAGCCGAGGGTCGCGCCGTCGGGGTCGGTCCATTCGGCGTCTTCGGGCAGTTGCCGGGCGTGGTAGGCGCGGATGCGGTCGGCGGCGAGTTCCAGCGCCTTGCGATCTTCGGCGGAAACTTCGGCCACGGCGGCGTCGACCTCCTCGGCGCTGATGCGCAGGGTGTCGGGGGTGAGGGTCACGCGGTCGAATTTTTCCGACAGTTCGATCACGGCGGCGTCCCCGCGGGCGCGGACATCGGCGATGATCTCGGCCACCACGGCGTCAACATCGGGGCTGTCCTCGCGCTTGGCGTTCAGAAGCTTGTCGAACGCGGTTTCGAAATCGGCGGCGGTGGCATCGAGCGTGACGGGCATGGGGGTCTTTCGGGAAAAGGGTTAAGAACCGGGGCGGCGCAGGCTGGGTTCGGCGCGCAGGCCCGCGTTGGTCGGGCCAGCGGCGGCGGGCGGTTTGCGCTGCGCGAGCCGCATGGCGCGGGTGTCTTGGGCGTTGTCGAAAACCGCGCGAGCGACATGGGCGGCGAGAATGGCGAAAAGCCCGCCCGCGATGGCAGCGGCAGGCGCAAGCAGCCCCGGCAGGGTGACTGTGCCGAGCAAATGCCGCACCGCCAGCGCCACGCCGAGCAGCAGAAGCGCCCAGCCGGTGGCTTCGGTCAGCAGCGCGGCGACGCGGCCACGGGTGAAACGGTTTTGCTTCAGTTCAGGCATCGGATCGATCCTTGCGCCCTTGAGCGGGCGTCATTCGGGGTGAACGGGCCGCTTCTTGGAAGGCGCGACATAGGGGCGGGTCACATCCTTGAGGGTGACTTCCAGCGCTTCGACGTCGAGCCGGATCGCACCGTCGCCTGCAAGCGTGAGGGTGACTTGGCCCGAAGGCGCGTCGGTCTGCTCGAAGCTGATGTCGAGCAGCGCCAGAATCGTGTCGGCGTCGCCCTTTGGCACCCCTTGGCTGGCGACGCGCTCTACGTTGTTGAACATCAGGACCGATTGCACACGTTCCGGCGCATGGCGGTCGGCGCCCGTATCCTCATGCCGCAGGCGGTTCAGCAGCAGCGCGAAACGGGCGCCGGCGCGGTGCCAGCGCATTTCCGAGGCGGGAAAGACCGCGTCTTGGGTGAGCGAGGCAATCACCGTGAGATCCTCGGCATCCAATGCGCCAAGGTTCAGTGGCGCTTCGCGGCCATCTTCGAAACGTGCATCTTCGGTCATTTGGTGCTGATCCTTTCGATCTGGGCGCCGACACCGCGCAGTTTGGCCACGACATGCTCATAGCCGCGATCAAGGTGATAGACGCGGCTGACCGTGGTTTCGCCTTCCGCCGCCAATCCGGCGAGAATGAGCGAGATCGAGGCCCGCAGATCGGTCGCCATGACCGGCGCGCCTTTGAGCTTTTCGACCCCTTGAACCGTTGCCGTGCCGCCCTGAACGTCAATCCGTGCGCCCATGCGAATGAGTTCCGGCGCGTGCATGAAGCGGTTTTCAAAAATTTTCTCTTCCAACACCGACGTGCCTTCGGCGGTGCAGAGCAGCGCCATCATTTGCGCTTGCAGATCGGTCGGGAAGCCGGGGAACGGCTCGGTCGTGACATCCACTGCCGAGATGCGCCCGTTGCGCCGTGCGACCTTGAGGCCCGCCTCGGTCTCGGTGACCTCAATGCCCGCGGCATCCAGCTTTTCGCAAAAGGCTTCGAGCAGATCGATACGCCCGCCAAGCAGTTCAACCTCCCCATCGCAAAAGGCGGGGGCGAGCATGTAGGTGCCAAGTTCGATCCGGTCGGTGACGACCTTATGGGTCGCACCATGCAGACGATCGACACCCTGAATCGTAATACTCGACGTGCCGTCACCTTCGATCTGTGCGCCCATGGCGCGGAGGCAATCGGCGAGATCAACGATCTCCGGCTCCCGAGCGGCGTTGTTGATGACGGTGGTGCCTTTGGCCAGCGTGGCGGCCATCAGAATGTTTTCCGTGGCCCCGACAGAGGCGAAGGGGAAGTCGATCACAGCGCCCTTGAGCTTGCCGCCCGCCGCCTTGGCATAGAGGTAGCCATCGCGCAGGTCGATTTCGGCGCCCATTTTGGCAAGTCCGTCGGTGTGAATGTCCATCGGACGTGCACCAATCGCACAGCCACCGGGAAGGGAAACCTCAGCATGGCCTTCGCGGGCCAGCAGCGGGCCGAGGACAAGGTTCGACGCGCGCATCTTGCGCACGATGTCATATTCCGCGCGGGTGTTGATCTCGCCATGACTTGCCATGGCAATGACCTTGCCATCTTGCAACGAGGTCACTTCCGCGCCCAGCGACTGCAACAGTTCGGTCATGGTGCGAATGTCGCTCAGACGGGGCGCGTTGGTCAGGGTCAGCGGCTCTTCGCTGAGCAAGGTCGCCGGCATCAGCGCTAGACAGGCGTTCTTGGCCCCCGCGATGGGGATTTGCCCGTTGAGCGCGCCGCCGCCTTTTACCAGAATCGAATCCATCGTTCAGCTGTCCTTTTCCGACCCCTGGGGGTCATTGCGTGTATCCTGCGCCACATCCGCAGCCCGCGCACGCGCCTGAGCCTTGCGCCGGGCCATATTGGCCTTCAACGCCGCTTTCAGCCGTGCATCGCGGGCGGAAGGGGTTTTTCCGGTCTGTTTGGGGCCATTTTGCTTTGTCATGCCGCCTATCTAGCGCAGGGCACCCCAAGCGTCCAGATCAGGGGTTGCGCCTCATTTCGATTGCGGCTAATCACCCGCCCACGGCGCTGCTGTAGCTCAGAGGTAGAGCACTCCCTTGGTAAGGGAGAGGTCGAGAGTTCAATTCTCTCCAGCAGCACCATTTACCTCATTCATTGCTGGATATGTCGCCCTCGCATAGGCGCTGGTCTCTCGACTTACGCCCGTCGCTACGCGCCAGTCTGAGTGCGAGAGTTCAATTCTCTCCAGCAGCACCATTAACCTT
>NZ_JABVBB010000037.1:0-89323 GCF_013346665.1 Sulfitobacter maritimus | reverse complement strand
CTACGCGCCAGTCTGAGTGCGAGAGTTCAATTCTCTCCAGCAGCACCATTAACCTTCTTCGTTGCCGGATATGCCGCCCCTCGCATAGGCGCTGGCCTCTCGACTTACGCCCGTCGCTACGCGCCAGTCTGAGTGCGAGAGTTCAATTCTCTCCAGCAGCACCATTCACCTCATTCATTGCTGGACATGTCGTCCCTCGCATATGCGTTGGTCTCTCGACTTACGCCCGTCGCTACGCGCCAGTCTGAGTGCGAGAGTTCAATTCTCTTCAGCGTCACCAGTTTCCTTCTTCGTTGCCGGACATGTCGCCCCTCGCATGGGCGTTGCTCCCTCGGCCTGCGCCCGGCGCGGTTCCTCACAGTCAAACACGCACAGCATTTGCTTCCTTCCGCCCCCCGGCTAGGTTTGCCGGTAAGGAGACCCATATGCAGCAGCTCTATATTACAATTGCATTGGCCGCCTTGACGGTGATTGGCTTGGGGCTGACGTCGGGGATTCTGCAACGTCTGCCGCTGTCGGCCCCCCTGTTGGCGCTTGGGGTTGGAGTGGCTGTTGGGCCTATGGGCTTGGGCTGGCTGCGGCCAGAGACTTGGGGCAGTCCCTATGTGATCCTGCAAGAAGCCGCGCGGGTGACCTTGGCCATTTCGGTCATGGGGGTCGCGTTGCGCATTCCGCCTGCGCGACTGCCTGCTTTGGCGCGGGCGATTCTGCTGCTGCTCGGACCGGGACTGCTGTTGATGTGGGCCATTTCCGCAGGGCTTGCGTGGCTTGCGCTTGGGCTGGCTCCGCTCATGGCGCTGCTCTTGGGGGCAACGCTTGCGCCGACCGATCCGGTGGTGGCGGCATCGATCGTCACCGGAGCCTTGGCCGAAGACAGGTTGCCCCAAGACAGCCGAATCATTCTGTCGATGGAATCGGGCGCAAACGACGGGCTGGCCTATCTTTTGGTGATGTTGCCCTTGTTGCTGATCACCGAAGGACAGGCCGCGGGGCTGAGCCGTTTTGTAACCCACACGATCCCCGTCGGCGTCATACTGGCCGTGGGGCTCGGCGCAGCACTGGGGGCAGCGACGGCGTTGGGCCTGCGCTATAGCGAGTATCTCGGCTGGGTCACGCAAAGCTCTATCCTTGGGGTGACTGTGGCGCTGTCGCTGCTCGCGCTCGGGGCGGCCCATGCGGTGCAGTCTGACGGTATCTTGGCCGCTTTCGCAGCCGGATTGGCGTTTAACGCGCTGGTCGATCGTCAGGCCGAGATGGAGGACGAGAATGTGCAAGAAGCGATTGCCAAGCTCTTTACCCTGCCCGTTCTGGTACTCACTGGCACCTTATTGCCTTGGCAAGATTGGGTCGCTGAGGGCTGGCCTTTGCTGATCTTTGCGCTGGCCGTGCTGCTGTTGCGCAGACCGCTGACGCTGCTGCTGCTCGCCCCTGTGATGCGTCTGGCGCGGCGGGATGCGGTATTTTTCGGCTGGTTCGGCCCGATGGGGGTTGCTGCGATTTACTATGCGCTCCACGCGCGGGATGCGCTGCAGGAACCTCGGCTATGGGTGATGGCGAGCGCGGTTGTAGCGCTCTCGGTGTTGCTGCATGGGATGACCGGCAGTCCGGGTGCTTACCTCTATGGCCCAAGCCGGAAGTCGGGCGAAGAGGATTGACCTTAAAGGGTAGGCCCACCCGAAAAGTCGGGAAGGCCCAAGTGGTTTAGGACGCTTTCAACACGCCACAGGCAATCCGGTCACCCGCCGCGCCGGACGGCTGGGATTCGTAGTCATCTGCGTCAGCATGGATGATAAAGGCCGCGCCATCGTCATCTTTGACCATCTGCTCGATGTCGAGCAGGTCAAGAAAGACTTCGGCCTTTAAAATACCATCGTCCCCCACCACCATATTCGGCATGTCACCGGGATGCGGCCCGCCGTCTACCAAGACGCCGTGCTGCCGATCGCCCGCAATATGACCGCCAGCAGACTTGAAATCTTCGGCGCTGCAATCGCCGGTCTCATGCAGATGCACCCCATGCGTCCCTGCTGGCACGCCGGTCACGTCGATCTGCACCAAGCTGCGGCCTGAGGCGGTGGTGTTCACCGTCACGGTGCCAGAAATGCCGTCCTTGCCCTGCACCTCGGCTGTGGCGGCTGCCTGCATATGGCTTTCGGCGAGAGCGACGGAGCCAGTGGTGGCCAAGGCCGCCCCCAGTAGGATTGTGCGCAATGTCATGGTGATCCTCCTGTGAATGTTTTTCGCGTAGTGGATCAACCCGCCATACAACTTAGGGTTCCGCGCAGCTTTGGGCTGAGAATGATCCCGCGCATTGGCCCTACCCGCTTGCCAGTATCGGCCGATCCGCGCCCTAAGAAGCGGATTGACATCCTAAAGGGTTACGTAAGATATGAGCGCCAAGTGCGGGCCGTTAGCTCAGCTGGATTAGAGCAGGGAACTTCTAATTCTCAGGTCGGGGGTTCGAGTCCTCCACGGCTCGCCATAGTTTTTTTACAAACACCTACCCCCTTTCCTCACCCTCCCGTTCAGGCAACTCCCGCATCTGACGCCCCACGGCCACCAACCGCCAGGCATGATCGTCTGATACCAAACGCGACGCTTCGTTGTCCTGCAACTCCCCGCCCTTAGGCGAGATCACATTGGCGCGCAGGAACCGTCCTGTCTCGCGGACCTGTACGTCATGGCCCGGAAAGCGCTGCTGCAACCCGGTTGAGAGCCTCTCGACGATCGGATGAATATCGGCTGAGGCCAACTCTCGCGGCGCGCCGTCCAGCAGTTCGGCCACCGCAATGCGCAGGTTGCGCAGACCGTCTCGCAGGATGTCAAAGGAGATCAGCCCCGCAGCGACCGCGTCGGCCCACCAGAAGCCGAAACTGATACCGATAATCCCGGCAATACCGGCCAGCCCTGTTTTCCAGTCTGCGGCGTTCATATCAGCGTCGGTATAAAGGATTTTGTCTGACGTCGCTTGGGCCAGCGGTTTTTTCATATGGCCCAGAATGACCGGCGGAATGACGGAATAGACCAGTGCTGCCACCATCAGCCAACCCAACCAGACATCCCAGCCAAAGATGGTGACATTTCCAATGGTGGGATGGTCTTGCATTACCAGCGCGCGGGCGGCTTCATAAAGCAAAAAGCCCCCCATGGCGGTGAGCACGCCAGCGGCGAGTAAGAAGGCCAGTGATCCGACACGGTGAAACCCAAAAGGATATTTATCGGTGGCAGGCTTGGCTTCGAACTTTCTGGCCAAGAGGAATAGGACGGGGGGAAACAGGCTTAGCGAGTCTTCGATCCAAGCCGATTTCATCGCTTGGCTTGACCCCATGGCGAAATACATCACCGCAATAATGGTAAGCAGCCAGAATATAGACCACCATTCCAGCTTGGCGGCGCGGCGCAATTTGCGGTCAATCTCGTCTGGGACATCGGGGTTCAATTGCCCATCCCCTCAATCGCGCGGTTTAGGGTGACCAAGAACCGGTTTTCGCCTTTGCGGATCGCCAGAACCCGGTCCTCGCTCTCGCCTGCTAGTTGGATACGACCGATAGGTGCACTGAGCCCGACATCAGCGGAGAAGGGCGTGTTGGCCGGGATGCGCCCGGCAACAAGGTGGATTGCACCCTCTTCCAACTGGGTGAAAAGCGAATGAGGGTCGCCCGTTACGAGTTCTGTCTGTGCCTGCATGGCTTCGGAGATCCGGCGCACGGCCTCGGCATCGGTTGTATCAAGCGGCGTGGTCAAGGCGCCGACCTTGAGGAGGTCGCCCGTCACCTCGACTGTCGTGCCTTCAGGGTCTGCGGGAACTTTGCAAGCGGCCAACATTGCGAGCGCCAAGGCCGCTATCAGGGCCCGCAAACTTGGGGGAGCGATCTGTATTGAGCGCATGGTTTTTCCTGCAATTCCGGCAATCTCGTCGATGATACACACTTGCTTTCTTAACTAATGGCGCCCCAGTTGGTTCCGCGGACAACGAACTCTGTCGGCCCGGCCCCCCTTCCGTTCACTGGACGCCCCCAATTGGGAACAAAGCGTCCGACGTATTGTTCGGGTTGTATGTGCCGCACGGTCTTGGCCGCGTCGGCAACCCAGATGTTAGGATTAATATGTGCCGCCTCCTCGCCTATATCGGGCCTGAAATCCCGCTTGAGTCCCTGTTGCTTGAACCTGAGAACAGCCTGATCAATCAAAGTCTCGACCCGGAACTTCACCCGCTTTTGCATCTTGCTGGCTGGGGCTTTGGCGCATGGAGCGAACACCTGTTAAAGCCTGCGGAGCCGTTTCTCTACCACCGCCCCATGGCTGCCTTTTACGACGATAATGCCAAAAGCATCATCCCCAGCCTTCAGGGCAGCACGCTTCTGGCCCATATCCGTGCGGCGGGCTACGATTCAAGCTCTGTGCTGGCGGATGAGAATTGTCACCCCTTTTCGTTTAACGGGACAATGTGGACCATCGCGCAGAACGGCGCTCTGCCGAATTGGCGGATCCTGCAACGGGCGCTGTTGCCCCATTGCACGGACCGGTTTCTCAAACAGATGAAAGGCACCACCGACACCGAGTTTCTTTACGTTTTGCTCCTGTCACTGCTCAAGGGCGATAGGGACGAGGATGTGAAAAAGGGGTTCGAAGACATGCTCAAAGTCATTCGTGAAGCGATGGAAGAACTTGATCTTTTTGCGCTGACCAAGCTCAAAATCGCCCTCGTCTCTCAGGATCGGATCATCGGGGTGAACTATGGCTGCGATGAGACGGGCAACTCCACCCCCAATGGAGATTGGCGGGAGTTGCGCAAATCCGGCCATGGAACGGCGGATTACGCCCGCTCCATGCTGCTTGAACCGATGTATGCGCTGACGGGCAAGAATTTTGAGGACTATGCCAACTCCTACGATATTGATGTGACCCCTCCTGAGCAGGCAACCTCGGCCATCTTTGCTTCAGAGCCTTTGACCGAAGAGGGTGATGATTGGCTCGACATTAAGTTCAATGAGATGGTGGCGCTAAATCGTGAGGGCGACAGTATCTCGCAGACCGTATATGAACTTGATGTGTGAGGCGTGAGCTAATGGCAGACCGCTTCCAGAACTTCAAAGACCTCTCCGACGTCCTGTCTCCGGACACCGACTATGCCATTCGCTCTGCGGAGCGCGACAGCGATGTGGTGATCCTCGCCCCGCATGGTGGCACGATCGAGCCTGAGACCTCCGCCATTGCAGAGGCGATCGCAGGTGACACCTATTCCTTCTACGCGTTCGAGGCGCTCAAGCCCGGCGCACATGGGGATCTTCACATTACCTCGCATCTCTTCGATGAGCCGACCGCGCTTGATCTGGTCAGCCGGTCCCGGATCGCCGTTGCAATCCATGGGCGCAAGGACGATGGGACGGATAGTGTCTGGCTCGGCGGGCGAGCCGCGGCGCTGCGCGATGCGATTGGGGCGGCTCTGCGAGTGGCGGGTTTTGAGGCGGAGCGCAACACCACCCTGCCCGGCATTCACGAGACCAACATCTGCAACCGCACACGCCGCGGCGAAGGTGTGCAACTGGAACTCTCCCGCTCTTTGCGCCGCAAGCTGGCGGATGATCCGGCGCTGCTGGACAAGTTCAGCGCCGCTCTGCGCGAGGCGATTGAGGCTGAAAACGCGCGGTAATCTCCTCGCCCTCGCCCGGCGGGGCTTTGCGCTGCGAGGCCGCGCCAACGGGAAAACGTTAACCTTTTCAGCGCCTTTTCAACACAACTCCGCAACAAACGACCATGCGAAGGACAAATTTCTGCCTGAATGCCATGCTGATCTACCGACATTAAATTAAAGTCGAAGGTTTTTTATGTTTACCTGTTTTGAAGGGCTCCTCGACGCCCCGGTTTACAAATTTACTCTTGGCGTCAGTATCATAGCCCTTGGGGTGATGATCTGGACGCTGCGGGTGGAACGTTTCGCCGGGAAGCACTTCTACACGCTTACATTCATCAGCGTGATTTGGACTTTGATCATGGTCGGCTCCGACGGTGCAACGACTGCGCCCGGTTGCCGACAGGTCTATTCTGCGCTCACATGGCTGGGTCTGGCGCTGACGCCCATCGCATGGTGCTTCTTCATTTTCGCCTATGTCCACAACGCCACACGTGTCTGGCGCCGCGAAAAGGTCTTGGCGCTGACCGTGCTGCCGCTGCTGATCTTTGCTTTTGGCGCGACCAACATTTGGCATCAACTGGTCTTTACCAATATCCCCGGAACAACCCCTGATGCGGGGCCACAATATGTGCATGGACCGGGCTATTTTATGATCGTCGCGGTCCTCTATCCTTTTGTCCTTGCCACACTTTATTGCCTATTCCGCGCCTATGGCAGGGCCAAACCCGCAGCTTGGCCGCTGCTGACGATGCTGATCTTGATCACGCTTGCGCCCCTAACGGCGAACGCCTCCTTTGTGCTCTTTGGCGTCACGGTTTTCGGGCTTGATCCAACAGCTTTTACCTTCACCTTTGGCATCCTTGCGTTTTCTTGGCTGGCCTTGGGGAACAAGACGTTGGACATGCCTTCGGTCGGGCAATCCGCGCTGTTTGACCGTATGAGCGAACCTGTGGTCTTGCTCGACCGGCAGCGCCGCGTGGTGCGTTCGAACATCGCTGCGCGTGAGAGCGGCCTGCTGTCGCATGAAGCGCTTGAGCCAGACCTCATCACAGGTATTGAACGACTGACCCGCCAAGGCCGTGCGCAGATCCACTGTAACGCGCGAATCTACGAGCCCCGCCTGCAGCTTATCGCGGACCCGTTGAACCCCGATGGCAAACATATCGGCTGGAGCGTCACTTTCGTGGATGAGACCGAGCGCACCGCCGCGACCGAAGCGCTTCAGGCCGCGTTGAAAAAAGCGGATGAAGCCAATCGGGCGAAGGATGAATTTATCTCAGTCGTGAGCCATGAGTTGCGCACGCCCCTGACCTCGCTCAAAGGCGGGCTGGCCTTGGCTCTCAGCGGCAAGCTGGGGGATCTTGCTGACCCGGTCAGAGGGTCGCTCAACATCGCGCATCGCAATGGGCTGCGCCTGTCACGGCTGGTGGATAATATCTTGCTGGCACAGAAACTTGACGTCCAAGCGCTCAAACTTGAATGGCAGCCCGTGAACCTGCGCCGCCTGCTGAATGAAAGCCTAGAGGAGAACCGGATGTTCGCCGAAGAACGCGGCGTGCGGCTTATCACCGGGCAGGTCGACACGCCCGCTGTCATTCTGGGTGACGAATTTGCTATTCGGCAGGTCGTCGACAATCTGATCTCCAACGCAATCAAATTTTCGCCAAAGGACGGTGTGGTCAAAGGCGTCCTACGGGCCACCGACGGGCGGGTGCGCCTGTCGATCAGCGATCAGGGCCGAGGCATCCCCGCTGGCAGCGAGGAGGAGGTCTTTGGCCGTTTCGGACAGGTCGCGGATGGGGGGCAGAAGTCGACCCAAGGATCAGGGCTGGGGCTGCATATTTCGCGGCAATTGGCGCGGCAGATGGCGGGCGATTTGTTCTATGAAAGCACCCTCGGCGCCGGGACAGTGTTTCACGTGGAATTTGGCGTGCAATCCAACCAAGACGGTGCGCCGCACGCGGACCGGATGCAAAAGGCGGTCTGACCGCGCTGCCCTCAGCGCGGCCAGTCGTGGTTACAGCTCAATACGGATGTCGTGAATCCACAGTTTCGGGGGCCGCGACAAGACAAAGACCACCACATCTGCCAGATCGTCCGGCTCAGTAAAAATATGGTTCGGCACGTCCTCCCCCGCCTTAGCGAACATCTCGGTATTGGTGCCGGACTGGTAGAGCCCGCCCACCCGCACGCCGGTCTCGGCCTCATCCGCTTTCAGCACCTCGGTAAAGCCGCGTACGCCGTATTTCGTGGCCGTATAGACAGACTGCCCCGCCTGCGCCACGACGCCGGATTTGGACACGACATTGAGGACAATCGCCTCGTCATTCTCACGCAGGGCGGGCAAGACCGCCTGTGTCATTTGCATCAACCCGGTGAGGTTGGTCTGCACCGTGGCCTGCAGCATCTCAGGCGCGATGGTGTCGAGCGGGCCGGCCTTGTGCCAGATGCCCGCGTTGTTGATGAGGATATCGAGCCCGCCGAAGCTCTCAAGCACCTGTGACGCCACCTCGGCAATCGCGGCAGGGTCTTGCAAGTCACAGGTCAGCGGCAACGCCTCGGGCGCACCGGCCTCTTTGCAAGCCTCCGCCACAGCTTCCAACCGTTCGGCGTTGCGGCCCAGAATGGCCAGCCGCGCGCCGGTGGCGGCGAGTTTGAGGCAGATGTGTTTGCCGATGCCATCGCTGCCACCGGTCACCAGAATTCGTTTGTCGCGCAGTTCCATCGGGGTTCTCCTATGTTGACGCGGCCCTAGCGTGAAGCGCCGCGTCCTTCAATGAGCAACCCCGAAGTTACGCGATCAATCGCTGCCGCGCACTGCGATTTGCGCGTCCGGCGCGGGGCGGAACTTCCACTGGATAGCATAGAGCGCTGCTGCGACAGCAATGCCGATGAGGTCGGTCATCAACCCGCCCGCAATCATGCAAAGCGCGCCGATGATCAGCCCCAAACGGATGAACCATGCGGCCCCACTGCCCGCGAACCAGCCCTGCATGCCCGAAGACAGCAGATAGACGCCAAAGATCGCGGTGACCCCTGCGCGGATCACCTCAAACCACGTGCCATCCATCAGGATTGCGCCATTGTAGAAGAACATGAAGGGCACGATGAAGGCCGAGATGCCGATTTTGAAGGACGCCACAGACGTCTCCATCGGGTTGGCCCCTGATATCCCCGCGGCCGCGTAACTGGCCAGCGCCACGGGTGGCGTGATGGCCGAGACGACGGCGAAGTAGAACACAAAGAAATGCGCCGTCAGCAGCGGGATGCCCAATTGCACCAAGCCCGGCGCCACGACCGAAGCCGCCACCGCATAGGCCGCTGTGGTGGGCATGCCCATCCCCAACAGGATCGCGATGCACATGGCAAAGAACAGCGCGAGGAATTGGCTCGCCTCCGCCAGCCCCAGCAATACCGAGGAGAAACGCGCGCCGACACCCGTCAGGCTGATGACACCCACGATGATGCCCGCACAGGCACAGACCGCGATGATCTGGATCGACATGATGCCCGCCAGTTCAAACGCTTTGACGATGCTGCGCAGCCCCATACGGTAAGGCGTGAGCCAGGACACCACGGCCGCCGCAGCCGTCGCCAGCGTGCCTGCACGGATCACCGAATAGCCCATAAACAGCGCATAGATCAGGATGATGATCGGGATGAACAGAAACACCCGGCGCATCATCTCGCGCAGCTTGGGCAACTCGTCCGAGCGCATACCGCGCATACCGAGCTTGGCGGCCTCGAAATCGACCATGAAGTAGATCGACACGAAGTAGAGCACCGCCGGAATGATCGCAGCAATGGCGATATCGGTGTAGGGGATGCCGGTAATCTCGGCCATGATGAAGGCCCCTGCCCCCATGATCGGCGGCATGATCTGCCCACCGGTCGAGGCCGCAGCCTCAACCGCACCGGCGGTGCGGGCCGGGTAGCCGACCTTTTTCATCAGCGGAATGGTCAGCGAGCCTGTCGCCACCACATTGCCCGCCGAGGTGCCGTTGATCATGCCCATAAGGCCGGAGGCAAAGATCGCCACTTTGGCAGGCCCACCGCGCGAGCGGCCCGCAGCGGCAAAGGCGAAGTTTACGAAATAATCGCCCACTTTCGACGCCTGAAGGAAGGCCGCAAAGACGATGAAGAGGATGATATAGGTCGAAGACACCGCCGTGGTCGGCCCGAGGATGCCTGCGTCGGTGTAAACTTGGCTAAAGAAGCGAGTCCACTGGATGTTCGGCGCGTTCAGAAAGCCCGGCAGCATGTCTCCGGTAAAGACATAGATCAGGAAGATGCCCGCGATGACAATGAGCGCCAGCCCCGCCACGCGGCGCGTCAACTCCATAATCAGCGCGACGCCAGCAACAGCGGCCAATGAGATGCCAATGGGCGCGAAAGGCGTGCCGGTCGAGTTGCGCATCAAGGTGCCGTAGATGGTGATCAGATAGACCGCGACAGAGATACCGCAGAGCGACAGCAAGATATCAGCGGGCGTCACCTGTCCGCGTTCGCGGGTGCGCAGCCAGCCGACGACGATGCCAATGGCGGTGGCAGCAAGCAGGGGCAGACCGTAGTGGTAAATCTCAAGGTTTTTGAACTCAGGGCTCATCCCGTTCCACTGCGCGCCCCCCGCGATCTGGCTGGCGATGCCCCACGCGGTCCAGAGCGAATAGAGCGCAGGCAAAAGCGCGGCCAGCGATAAGATGTCCAGCGGATGCCAGCCCGACGTACTGCCCTCTTCAGGGAAACGGCGGGCGGAATAGAGCGTGAAGCCAAGGATCAGCGCCCCGGCGATATGCACAATGCGGAAGTTCCATGTCTCCATCGGAAAGGTCGGCAGCAGCGGGATGCGCAGCCCGGTCCATTCGTAGATCGACATGCCGTTCAGCGCGGCCACGTGGAAAAAGGCATAGATCGCGGAAATGGCCGCCATGACCATATAGCTGCGCCCGGTGAACAAGCGGCGGTTGCTTTCGACAGGTTCGTCATCCACCCCTTCGGCTACGATCGGGCCTTGCGCGTCAACGCTGTGCTGGTCTGTCATGAAAGCTCCTTTTCCCGATTGTCGCGCGGGGCCGCGAAACATGCCGCCCCTTTAGGGGCGACATGCAATTTGCGCAAGATGGCTTAGTTGCCGTGGATCATATCATCCGCGATGTCAGCATCTGCGTTTTCTTTGAACCAAGCGGCCGCACCGGGATGCCATTTCAGAACAGTGTTCTTGTTCCAGTTCTCAGGCAATGTGGTGGCCGCCGCCTTGTGAATACCGACCATACGCTCATTGTCGGACATCACGACGTTGACGACTTCCTTCACAAAGGATTCCGGCAGGTCGCAGTTGGCAATCGCGAAGTTCCACATGGAAACCGAGCGTGCGCCCTCTTCCAGCGTGGTATAGGTGCTGGCGTCGATGGTGAATTCGGAGACCGGGAATTCTTCGAGCAGCTTGGCCTGCTCTTCGTCGGTGAACTCGATGATGTTCACATCGGTCTGCACTTCGAGTTGGCTGACCGCTGGCACCGGCACGCCGGCGGCAAAGGCGATCACGTCCAGCAGACCGTCTTGCAACTGACCACCCAGATCGGTCCAACCACCGTTGCGGCGCTCATAGTCCACGCCAAGCGTGTCCATCATGCGCGGAAAGTAGGTGTCGGAGGTGGAGCCCGCCGGGCCAAAGCCGATCTTGGCGCCCGCCGGAATGTCGGAGACACTTTCGATGCCCGAAGAGGCCAGCGCAGTCACCGAGAAAGGCGTCTGATACATCGGGAACATGGCGCAGGCGTTGGTCATCTCCAGCCCCGGTGCGATCGGGTTCGTCCCTGCCAGCGATTCCGCTGCGGGGCCCATCGTGGTCATGCCGAAAGCCGCCTCGCCGGTGTGGACCAGCGCCATGTTCTGCATCGGGCCGCCGGTGACTTCGCCGCCGCCAGTGAGACCCAGCTCTTTGGCCACAAGGTTCGCCCAGCCGGAACCGTAAGCAAAATAGGTGCCGCCCTGGCTCGCCGTGCCAACGGTAAAGCTGCTGGGCCAGTCGGACTTATCAACGTCCTGCGCAAAGGCGGCGCCAGCGAGCATCGTGCTGGCGGCGAGGATTGCAGTGAGTTTCATAGGTATCTCCCTTGATTAATCGACGACGCATAGGACCGGCCTCTGCATCAGACCTTTCGGACTTACACATTCATTTAGCGCCACTGCAACGTCTGATGACAAGGAAAAACATGGCGCTGGCTGGTTGGCCGTGGGAATGAGAAGACGCAATGACGAGGCGCGCGCCGGCGGGCATCTTTAGGCAAGCTCTGGTCTAAGGCGCGCAAGGCTGGCAATACTAACCGCGGGCAAGGCGGCGGCTCACGCTGCTTGGGACAGGGCCAACACGACGGCGAAACGGGGGATAATACAGGGTGATCACGCAGACGCGCTCCGATCTGAACTGGAACCTTTTGCGCATGTTTTACATGATCGCCAAGGAACAGGGCATCACCAAAGCCGCCAAACGTCTGGGGCTAAGCCAACCTTCGGTCAGCAATGCCCTGCGCCGGCTTGAGACGCAGTTGGACTGTCAGCTCGTCTACCGCGACAGCCGCCATTTTGAACTGACCCCACGTGGCGACCGAATTTTTCAGGAATGTCGTGAGATTTTCCACAGTGCGGAGCGCATCAACCTGCTGATCCGCGACGCAAAGGAAGAAGAGCGCGGTCAGGTGCGCTATCAGATTATCAGCAACCTCGTCTCGCCCATGTTGGACGAATTGCTGCGGCTTTACCACCAGCGCTACCCCTCGGTGGCCTTTCAAAGCGAGGTGCAAAACAGTCAGGCGATTGTGCGGGCGATCCAACAAGGGCGCAGCACCATCGGCTTTTGCCTGCTGGCCAAACCCTTGGTAAACCTGCCATCGATCCGCCTGTTCCGCGAGGAGTTTCGTGTGTTCTGCGGGGCCGAGCACCCGCTGTTCGGCCAGGAAACCGTCGCGCTGCGCGATCTTCAGCGCGAGCCCTTTATCAGCTTTGCCTGTGCCACCGAAGGCATGGGGCTTGAGCCGATGTCGGTGCTGCGGGAAGGCACGCGGTTGGGTGATCGGATCAACGGGCTTAGCACCAATATTGAAGAGGTGCGCCGGATGATCGTCGCAGGGCTCGGCATCGGTATCCTGCCGCTGAAGACCGCCCAAGACGACATCCGCCGGGGCGATCTTTGGCCGCTACAAATCACCGATGAGCCGATTGGCGCGGATGTCTATCTGGTCCACGCACCGATCGAAAAGCTCGCACCGTCAGAGCGAAAATTCGTCGAGATCGCGCAGGAGCTTTTAACGCTCTATCCCGAAATGACCTGAGCCTGCGCCAGTCGCCCCTATTGCAACCAGCGCAGAGCCATTCATCGCGGGTCTAGCGGTCAGCCCGTTTGACCACCGCATGTAGCAGAATGTTCAATCCGGCGACAAAATCCTGCGGGGTGGCGTTTTCTTCGTTGTTGTGGGTGATGCCGTTTTCACAGGGGGCAAAGATCATCGCGGTCGGGCAATGGGTCGCGAGAAAATAGGCGTCGTGACCGGCCTGACTTTGGATGTCGCGCCAGTTGTAATCCATGCGGATGGCCTCGTCACGGATGCTGTCGACCAGTTCGCGATCAAAGATGTCGCCGCCCCATTCCCATTCATCCTCAACCTGCGCTTCGCATCCGCAGCGTGCGGCGGCTTCAAACAGGCTGCGGCGCATTTTCTCGGCCATGGCGCGGGTGGTGATCGGATCGGGGTGGCGCACGTCGCAGACCGCCTCGGCGGTGTCCGACAGGATGCCCGGCTTGTTGGGCCATGCGGTCAACCGCGCCGCTGTCGCTTTGCCGTCATGCACCGCGAAATCCCAGCCGATGTCATCCACCGCCGTGAGCCAACGCGCCCCGGCAGCGAGCGCATTCTTGCGCAGGTCCATCGGGGTCGGACCTGTGTGCGCGGTCTGCCCTTTGAACGACGCACGCATCCCGCGCACCGGATAGCCCCCGGTGACAATGCCAACCTGCCGCTTCTCGGCGTCCAAGATCGGCCCCTGCTCGATATGCAGTTCGAAATAGGCGTCGATCTCTCCGGCTTCGCAGGCACGTGTTCCTTTGTAGCCAATGCGGTCGAGCTCATCGCCGAACCGCGCGCCGTCGTCCGAAATCAGATCATGTACCCAGTCGATATCGTATTTCCCGACAAAGCAGCCCGAGGCGACCATCGGCGGCGAGAAACGCGCGCCTTCTTCGTTGGTCCAGTTCACCACCACGATGGGACGTTTGGTGACATGACCCGCGTCATTCAGGCTGCGGATCACCTCCAGCCCGGCCAGCACGCCTGCAATCCCGTCAAAGCGGCCGCCGTTGATCTGCGTGTCAAGGTGGCTGCCGATGAGAATGGGCGGCAGGTCGTTGTCCTGACCCGCGCGGCGGCCAAAGATGTTGCCCGCAGTATCCACCTCCACCTCCAGTTCCGCCTCTTTGCACCATGCGCAAAACAGGTCGCGCATCTCGCGGTCGGCATCGCTCAGCGTCAGGCGCGACAGGCCACCGGGACGCCCCTTGCCGATCTCGGCAGAGGCTTCGATGGTGGACCAGAAACGGTCAAGATCAATGCGGGTATCGGGGCTTATCGGCATGTCAGCAGTTCTTTCTATAAGACCCGGGATCAAAACAAGATCGCGGGAAGATCGGTAATAAGAGCGGGGAACAGCACGAGGAGCAGCAGCACCCCGACCATCACGCCCAAGAATGGCACAAGATATTTGAACGATGCGCTCAGCGGGATTTCCCCGACCCGGCAGGCGGCCATAAGATCGATCCCCAAAGGCGGCGTATTGGCCCCAACAGCGAGGTTGATCGTCAGCACGGTATCTCTCCTGTTGCGTTGTATTGCGGGGAGAGAATACCGGTTTTGCGCGCTGCGCAAATAGCCTTTGGCTATGGCTGGCATTTGACTTTGGAATACCCCCACACGCGTTTTCGATGGGTAGCATGGTCCAATCTAACCAGCATCCCGCGACAGTCCGAAGGCTGCGGTGGCTTGCTTGCGAAAGGATGGCAATGTCGTGCCGTCGTAGCCTTTGTGCGGCACCGCATGCCAAAGCGCGTTTAGAACGGCCTCCTCTACCGCCTCCACCGTGGCTACGAAAAACGCATCCATGCAGCGCTCGTTCAGCCCTTGCGTGATGTGGACGTCGTCCCCATCCCGGTGCCTCACCTGCGCAGTCGAAAAGGCCAGCGCGATATCGCCGCTTTGATGACCGATATGACTGCCCAATCGGCCCAGCGCCGCGGAACTTCGTCGCGCCATCCGCGTCAGTTGCCGCGACTCCATCGGAGCATCTGTCGCCAAGATAATGATGATTGATCCACGGTCTGGATTTTCCGTGCCGTCGTCCTGCGGCGGCGGCAACTGACGACCCAACACGCGCAGCGCGGATTGCTGGCCAAAGTTCGACAGAACCAGCGCGCCTAAGGTGAACACCGCGCCGCCCCCAAGCGTGACCCGGCGCGAGGATGAGCCCAACCCGCCCGCATAGCCGAAAGTCTTCATCCCGCTGCCCGCGCCGACAGTGCCCTGCGCGAAACGTGTTCCGCGGGCGTCCAACGCGGCCAGCGCGTGGTCTTCGCTCACCGCCAGCGCTTGGATGTCGTTGACGGTGCCATCGTTACATTCCAGCGCCAGAGGATTGACCGTGCAAAGGCTGCGCCCAATGTCAGGGTTTGCCGCAATCGCCCGCCGGATCAGCGCGGTGCCGCAGGGGCCAACGCCAAAGGTATTGGTCAATAGGATCGGGGTTTCGATTTCTCCCAACTCGGCCAGTTGGACCAAGCCGATGCTCTTGCCAAACCCGTTCAAAACCGCGAGCCCCGCCGGCACAGGCTGGCGGAACATATCCCCGCCATGTGGCAGGATCGCAGTGACACCGCTACACAGCCCCGGCCCCCGCAGATCGGCATTGCCCACCTGAACTCCGGGAACGTCGCAGATCGTGTTCTCCGCGCCGGGCGGCAAGCTCCACCATTTGGTGCAATCCAAGGTGTGTCGCATGAACGGCTCCGCTTTGCTGTCGTCTTTCATAGGGTCAGGGCGGGTTACGCCGGACCACTTTGCGGGGGGTTTAGTAAGTTTATCACATTAGGAACAGCGTATTTGCCTTCGCCAGCGCGGCAATCGCATCCTGACGACTTGCCCGGATCTGCCAGGCTGGGTTTTCTTTCAGCCGGATAACATGCAGGCAAGCGCCCGTCAGCATGGGTTCAATCGCCCAGAAGCATCTCAAACCGCGCTTCGACCAGCTTCAAAAACTGCTCGGCTGCCCGCGATGGCTGGCGGGTGGTCGGCAGCAGCAGATCATATCGAAAAGGCTGCGCAGGCAACAAAGGCCGCGCAACAACCCGACCGAAATTCGCAAAATACGTCGCCGTCACGGGCTCAACGATTGCAAGCCCCGCCCCGGCGGCGACCATCTCGCAGATCGATGCGGATAGCTGTGCCTCGGCAACGATCCGAGGGCCGGCACCGCCTGTTGATAGAAATGCGTCTGTTTCCGAGCGGGTTCCGATCTCCGCTCCCAGCGCGATAAAGGGGCGCTGATCAAAATCTTCCGGCTTGAGCAGCGGTTTTTGTGCCAACTCATGGCCTAAGGGCAGCACGGCCATCATTGGGGCGGTGAACAAGGCGCGGCGCATCACGGCGGGGTGGTCGTTGTCTAAGGCGGCAAACCCAAGGTCGAATTGCTGCGAACTCAGATGACGCAGCACCGCTTGAGAACTTCTTGTGCGCAGAGAGACGGAGATTCCGGGATGGTCCGCGATGAACTCGGTAATCACGTCGGGCAAGAGTTTCAGGGCCAGCGCGGGCATTCCCGCAATCAGCAGGCTGCCAGTCCGAAAATCTCGAATGTCTTGAATAACGCGGGAAATTTCCATCATCCCGACAAAGGCCCGCTCAACCTCTTCATAGAGCGAACGGGCCTCGGAGGTGGGCACGACCTGCCTGCCTTGTCGCTCGAACATGGGAAAGCCAGCGGCGCGTTCCAATTCCGCGATCAGCTTGCTCACCGATGGCTGCGTGGTGCCCAGCACAGCGGCGGCAGAGGTGACCTTGCCGGTCTCCATCACAGCGCGGAAGGCTTCGATTTGTCGATGTGTAAGCCGAGGGAGCATTGCAATTCATAGCCTGAAGGAATGATTTGCGCAAATATTACAATTATTCTTATGAGCGCAATGCTGCGATTTTAACGGTGGAGGAATCGTATGCAGCAACGCACCCCAGAAATCACCATCATCGGCGGCGGGCTTGTCGGCCTGTCTGTGGCGCTCGGGCTGCTGCTGGCAGGACAGCGCGTTCGGGTGTTGGACGGGGCGGATAACGATGCGCGTGCTTCGCAGGGGAACTTTGGTTTGATCTGGGGGCAAGGCAAAGGCTGGGATTTCGCCCCTTACGCGAATTGGACAATGGATGCGCTGGCCGCTTGGCCCGCTTTCGCGCAGCAGTTACAGGAATTGTCGGGGATTGACGTGGCGCTGGATCAATCTGGGGGCTACGAGTTTTTCACCGATCCGTCCGAGTTCGATGCCTTCGAAGCAGAACTAACGCAGCAGGCCACCCATTTGGGCCACCGCGCCCGCTATGAGATGCTGAATGGGGATGATCTGCGCTGCCAAATGCCGGGCATTGGACCCGACGTTGTCGGCGCGAGTTTCTCGCCCTGCGACGGCCATGTAAACCCGCTGCGCTTTCTGCGCGCCCTGCGCTGTTCGGTTCAGGCGATGGGCGGACGCGTGACAATGGGGGCCACCGTCGCGACGATCAGGCCGCAACCGGGGGGTGGCTTTGCACTTGCGCTGGCGGATGGGGACGTTGTCAACACCGAGCAGGTCGTGCTTTGCGCCGGGTTGGGGTCCGCCTCTTTGGCGGGCGATCTGGGATTCATCACGCAGGTCAAGCCGCAGCTTGGCGAGTTGCTGATCACCGAGAAGCTGGGCGACCGCCTGCCGTTCCTGTCCAGCACCATCCGACAGGTCGACGAAGGCGGCGTGCAGATTGGCGGCACCAAAGCCGATGCAGGGCTTGATGACAGAGAGAGCCTGCGCGTTATGGCCAAACTCGCGCAGCATGCAGTCACTGTTTTCCCCGCCCTCGCCGATGTGCGCGTGGTCCGCGCTTGGGGCGCCTTGCGGGTGATGTCGCCCGATGGCTACCCGGTCTATGCCAAATCCACCGCGCATCCCGGCGCCTTTCTCGTGACCTGCCACAGTGGTGTCACCCTTGCGCCGCTGCATGCCAGTGTTTTGGCGGATTGGATTCTGAACACATCCCCCATCCCAGATCTGGAGGCTTTCGATGAATGTCGCTTCGCGCTTTCGCACGCTGCCTGAGACCGGGGAGTCTGTGCAGTTCACGCTGGATGGCGTGCCTGCCACCGCGCCCGCCGGGGTCACGGTCGCCGCAGCGCTGGTGGCCCATACGGGCGCTTGGACGCGTCAGACCGCACAGGGCGCACCGCGCACGGCCTATTGCATGATGGGGGTCTGTTTCGACTGTCTGGTTGAGGTTGATGGCACGCCCAATACCCAAGCCTGCATGACCCTTCTGGGCGACGGCATGACCGTCCGACGCCAAACGGGCCTGCGCAACCTGAACGGGGGTCACGATGGCTGAGGTTGACCTCATCATCATTGGCGCGGGGCCTGCGGGCATGTCAACCGCAGCCGTCGCGGCGCGGGGCGGTTTGCAGGTGTTGATGTTGGACGAACAGCCCCAACCCGGCGGCCAGATCTATCGCAATGTGGCACAGAACCGCGCCAAGCGCGGTTTTCTTGGCCAAGCCTATGCTGCGGGGGTGGATTTGGTTGATGCCCTCGACCACCCCGGCATCACCCATGTCGCTGGCGCAACGGTTTGGCGGCTCGACAAAGGGCCGCAGGTCACATGGTCGCGCGGCGGCAAAAGTCAGACGACCTCGGCGGCCCATGTGCTGCTGGCAACCGGGGCGCAGGAACGCCCGGCACCTTTCCCCGGCTGGACGCTCCCCGGTGTGATGCCCGCAGGGGCTGCGCAGATATTGATGAAGACCGCAGGAATGCTGCCCAAGGATGCCGTGCTGGCTGGGTCTGGTCCGCTGCTCTATCTGATCGCGGCGCAGATGATTGACGCCGGGAGCCCGCCGCAAACGCTGGTGGAAACGCAGACCTTTACGCAGATGCTGGGGGCAACTCCCCATCTCCCACGCGCCCTGTTTGGCTTGCCAACCTTGCTCAAAGGGCTGGGCCTGATTGCCAAGATCCGCAAAGCGGCTGTGCCGCGCTACACTGCCGCTTCGGGCTTTCACGCCACTGCGACCGAGAGTGGCAAGATCCAGTTTTCCTTCCGGGCGAAAGGGCGCGCTCAAAGCCTTACTTGTGGCCTGCTGCTAACCCATCAAGGTGTGATCCCCGGCACCCATATCACCCGCGCCGCAGGGATCGCGCATGAATGGAACGCCGCGCAGGGGGCCTTTCAACCGCAACATGACCTTTGGGGCGAGACTGACCAGCCGGGTTTGCATGTGGCCGGAGACGGCGCCGGGATCGGCGGCGCGGAGGCAGCGGCGGCAGCGGGCGAATTGGCCGCGCTGAACATCCTGTGCCAATCGGGGCGCATCAGCAGCGACACCCGCAATCAACGCGCCGCCCACGCCCGCGCTGCGCTGTTTCGCGCCCGCGCCATTCGACCCTTCCTCGATGCCGCCTACCCCCCACCCGCCGAGATACTTGCTCCTACAGATGAAACAATCGTTTGCCGTTGCGAGGAAGTCTCTGCCGGGGCCGTCCGGCAGGCGATTGGTGAAGGCGCGCAAGGTCACCGCCAGATCAAAACATCCCTGCGTTGCGGCATGGGCCCCTGTCAGGGCCGCATGTGCGACGCCACGCTGCGCGGTCTGCTCAGCGAAGGCCGCGCAAACCGTCCCATCTCCCCGCCCCGCGCCCGCTCCCCGATCAAACCGATCGCTCTGGGCGAGCTGGCCGCACTCTCATTCCCTCAGGAGGAACCCGCATGAGCGCCCCCGCAGCCCTGAAAGTCAAAGACCTGCACAAAAGCTTCGGCCTGCATGAGGTCATCAAAGGCGTGTCGCTTGAGGCGCAAAAGGGCGAGGTCATCGCCATTCTGGGCGCCTCTGGCTCCGGCAAGAGCACCTTTCTGCGCTGCATCAACCTGTTGGAGACGCCTAACTCAGGCGAGGTCTGGCTGGCAGGCGAGCAAATGCGGATGACGCAGAACCGCCGGGGCGAGATCGTGCCGCAAGACCTGCGGCAGGTCGAAGCCATGCGCGCTCGTCTGGCGATGGTGTTTCAGGGCTTTAACCTCTGGTCGCATATGACCGTGATGGAAAACGTCATGGAAGGCCCGCTTTACGTCCAAGGCACTCCTAAAGCGCAAGCGCGTGAGAAAGCCGAAGCGCTGCTGGCCAAGGTCGGGCTGTCGGACCGGGCAGACTACTACCCCGCGCATCTCTCGGGCGGCCAGCAGCAGCGTGTCGCAATTGCCCGGGCGCTGGCGATGGACCCTGACGTAATGCTTTTTGACGAGCCGACCTCGGCGCTGGACCCTGAACTTGTGGGCGAAGTGCTGGGCGTCATGCGCGATCTGGCCGAAGAGGGCCGCACCATGTTGGTCGTGACCCATGAGATGGGCTTTGCCCGCGATGTCTCCACCCGAACCGTGTTTCTGCACCAAGGCGAAGTCTGCGAAGAAGGCCCGCCCGCCGAGCTGTTTTCCAACCCGCAAACCCCAGAGTTCCAAGCGTTTCTATCGCGCATGAACTAACCAACTACAGAGAGGACCACACCATGTTTCGTAGAACCATCTTAAGCAGCGTTGCCGCCATTGCACTGAGCGCCGTCGCCTTGCCGCTGGCCGCCCAAGACACGCTGCGCATCGGCGTCGAAGGCGCCTACCCGCCGTTTTCCTCCAAGGAATCCGACGGCACGCTGGTCGGCTTTGACATCGACATCGCCAAGGCGCTTTGCGCCGAAATGCAGCGCGAGTGTGAGTTGGTCGAGCAGGAATGGGACGGCATGATCCCGGCGCTGAAGGCACGCAAGTTCGACGCCATTGTTGCGTCCATGTCGATCACCGAAGAGCGCAAGCGCCAGATTGATTTCTCAGACAAATACTACAAGACCCCGGCCCGTCTGGTGGCCCCCAAGGATGCCGATTTCGAAGGCACGCCCGAAGGTCTCGCTGGGAAGCGCATCGGCGTGCAGCGCGGCGCCACGCATCAGTGCTACGCTGAAAAGATGTTCCCCGACGCCGAGATCGTGCTTTACGGCTCGCAGGACGAGGTGTTCCGCGATCTGGCCCTTGGCCGCGTGGACGCGCAGCTGTCTGACAGTCTGATTGCGCAGGAAAGCTTCCTCAGCGCGGAGGCCGGTGCCGATTACGCCTTCCTTGGCGGGGATCACACAGATGTTGAATGCTACGGCGAAGGCGTGGGCATTGCCGTGCGCAAGGGCGAGGACGAACTGCGCGAAGACCTGAGCAAAGCGATCACCGCGATCCGTGAGAACGGCACCTATGCCGAGATCAACGACACATACTTCCCCTTCGACATCTACGGCGGTCGGCCCGAAGGCCAATAATTCTGCGCGTTAGACCCTGCGTTAGGGCGGCCCCCGC
Organism: Sulfitobacter maritimus; assembly: GCF_013346665.1. GTDB lineage: Bacteria > Pseudomonadota > Alphaproteobacteria > Rhodobacterales > Rhodobacteraceae > Sulfitobacter > Sulfitobacter maritimus. Next base: position 68,032 of record NZ_JABVBB010000037.1, on the reverse strand, counting down.
TGCCCTGACGCCCCTTCAAGGAACATGCGATGAACCTGCTTTTGGAATACCAATCTCAATTGATCGACGGCACGATCATGACGATCAAACTGGCGCTGACATCGCTGGGGATCGCCCTGTTCTTCGGGTTGCTCGGCGCATGGGCCAAACTTTCGCACAACCGTCTGGCCCAGCGACTGGCCGGAGCCTACACCACCATCGTGCGCGGCGTGCCGGATTTGGTGCTCATCCTGCTGGTGTTCTTTGGCGGTCAGGTGACGCTTAACAACATCGGCGCGGCGACAGGGCTCTGGGGCTATATCGAGGTCAGCCAGTTCGCCGCAGGCGCAGGCACGATCGGCGTGATCTTCGGTGCCTATTTCACCGAGACATTTCGCGGCGCAATCATGGCAATCCCGCGCGGACAGATCGAAGCGGGCATCAGCTGCGGAATGCGCAAATCGCTGATCTTTCGCCATATCATCTGGCCGCAAATGATCCGTTTTGCCCTGCCGGGGTTTACCAACAACTGGTTGGTGCAGCTCAAGACCACGGCGCTGGTCTCGGTCATCGGGCTTCAGGATCTGGTCTATAACGCCTTTACCGCCGGGCGTTCGACGGGGCAGCTTTTTACCTTCATGGCGGCGGCGTTTGTGATCTACCTGCTGCTCACCGGCATTTCTGATCTGCTGCTGCGCGCAGTGGAGCGGCGATATAACCGTGGCATGGTGAGGGCGTAATCATGGAAAACCTACTGTCCTATATCCCGCTCGACATCGCGCTCATTGCCGAGAATTTCGACCGCTTTCTTTATGGCGTCTGGGTTACCTTGAACCTGACGTTCCTCTCGCTCTTCCTCGGCGGCTTGCTGTCGATCCCTATGGCCATTGCGCGTGCGTCGAAACACCGGGTCTTTAACCCCTTAGTACAGGGCTACACTTACGTCTTTCGCGGCACGCCGCTTCTGGTGCAGACCTATCTGATCTACTACGGCGTCGGCCAATTTGAGGTGATCCGCCAGAGCTTCCTCTGGGACCCGATCCTTTCCTCGGCATGGTGGTGCGCGCTCATCGCCTTCACGCTGAACACCGCGGCCTATACGACCGAACTGCTGCGCGGTGCCATTGCGGATACGCCCAAGGGCGAGGTCGAGGCCGCCATCGCCACCGGTCATTCCTACCGCTCGCGCATGCGTCGGATCATCCTGCCCTCGGCCTTTCGCCGCGCGATCCCGGCCTATTCCAACGAGGTCATCTTTATGCTGCATGGCTCGGTCATCGCCAGCACGATCACCCTGCAAGACATCCTCGGCGTGGGGCGCTGGCTGAACGGGCGCTATTACCTCGCCTATGAAGGCTTTATCACCGCTGCCCTGCTCTACTTCCTCATTGTGTTGTGCATCACATGGGCCTTCCGTGGGTTCGAGCGCCGCTACCTGCGTCACCTCACCCGGCGCGATGCAGCTGCCCAGACCGAGACTTCTCCCCTTCCGACCCCTGAAAGAGTATGACCATGATCGAACGCGTCCACACCAATCAACGTATGAGCAAAATCGTCAAACATGGCGGCGTCGTGTACCTCTGTGGGCAGGTTGGCAGCGGGGACACCGTGGCCGAACAGACCAAAGACTGTCTGGGGCGGGTTGACAAACTGCTGCGCGAAGCAGGCTCTTCACGCGCGCATATGTTGCAAGTGGTGATCTGGTTGGCCGACATGGCGGACTTTGACGAGATGAATGAGGTCTGGGACGCTTGGGTGCCGGAAGGCGCCGCCCCGGCCCGCGCCTGCGGAGAGGCCAAGCTGGCGGACGCTGATCTGCGTGTCGAAATTATCGTGACTGCTGCCCTCGCTGAGTGAGGTTTTGCAGGCGGCCACGCTTGCCCTCAAGTTGCGAGCAGGTGGACGCAAATCTCTTTGCCTCTGCCTGCCGCTTAATCCGACGATAGCTGCGCCCAACTGCGGAGCAGCCGGAGGGTCAGCGCCGCTCACGTCATACCGCGAGGGCGTGCCGCCGGATGTATAGCCAAAGGTGGACCGTTTACTCTTGGCCCTCGCGCACTAACCTTCATGCGTGCTGCATCCTGACCACGAGCCATGCCCCAGATGACCAGACCTCCCTATCCTGTGACCCCGGATGGACGGTATTTTCTGGTAAAGAACCGTCTGTGGCGCTGTAGCAACCCGGCTTTGCCCGTGGCGGAACGCGCAGCGCATGTAAAAGAGCTTATGCAAGCGCGGGCGGCAGTGAAGAATGCAAAGACGGACGCTGCCGTAAAGGATGCCCGGCGTCGGGTACATACGGCCAAAGTGGCACTGGGCGAACGCGGCCCTGTCTGGTGGAACGACGGCGCTCCGGATGTGAACCGCCATCACCCAAAGAACACGGCCTATGCAGATTGGTGGCGCGGCCTGCCGCCGGATTAATCCGCGCCTTTGGCAATGGCGATACGGTAGATCCCGCGCAATGTCTTGGGGTCAACGCGCTCCCCGCCCTGCTTAATGACAACCGCCCCTTCACGCTCCAGTCGGATTGCTTGGTCTCGAATAGGGTCCATCAAAGGACGCCACAGGGCGTCATCCTGCCCACCAAGATGCCGTGCGACTTCTGAGGGGCAGATGGTCTTGTTCGCCCCCCGCGCGGCGGCAAGTTCGACAATCGCTTCGGCGATGCGTTCAGCGTCCATTAAGAGGCCTTATCCTGTCAGTCCGGAACATCGATGCGGTCCTTTACCCCCGAGATTGACCTCTTGTCGACTGGCGGAGCTATCATCGGCAGCGCCATGCCCGTGCCGCCGGGGGATGCCATGTGGTTGCGCCAGCCCCCCGGTTGCCGATGCAGCGCCATTACCACGTCCCCCCGTTAGCGGCGCGGGTCAGATATCCTTTACAAGGCGCAAGGCGTCGTAGATCGCTGCATGGGTGTTGCGCGACGATACGGCATCGCCAATCCGGAAAAGCTGAAACACGGCTTCGGGGTTTGCCTCAATGCTCTGCGGCCGCCCGTCAATCAACGCGGCATGATCGACAGCCCCCTCATTGCGGGACAAGGGTTTGAGGTCAAAATACAGGTCATCCAGCGGCATCGTGCCGTAGTTCACAACCACCTGATCGTATTCCGCATGGGTGACGCGGTCGGAATAGTCGGTGCCAAGGGTCGCGCGCAGACGGTTCCCGGCCCTGTCCAATCCGACCAGACGCTGGGCGATGGTAAAGCGGACATTGTCATGCTGAAGCGCCTTCATGTAGCGCGACAGGTTCATCGCCATGACCTCTGGCGCGAAGGACCGGTCGGGGGTCATGATCTCGATCTTGGCTCCGGTGCCAAGTGCCGCTTCGGCGGCCTGCAGACCAGCATGATCGCCTGCCTCGTCGTAGATCAGAATATCGCTGCCGGGAGCAACATCGCCCGACAGGATGTCCCAAGACGTCACGGCGAGCGGGAGGTCTGTGTCGGTTTCATACAGCATCGTATGCGCCATTCCCCCGGTCGCGACGATCACCACGTCCGGCTCAAGCGCTGTCACGTCTGCGGCCTCGGCATAGGTGTTGTACCTGATATCGACGCCTGCCGCCTCGCATTGCGCAACGCGCCAGTCGATCAGGCCCATCATCTCGGAGCGGCGTGGCGCGCGTGCGGTCAGGCGGACTTGGCCACCGGGCGCGCTGGCGGCTTCCAGTAAAGTCACCGCATGACCGCGCGCCGCTGCAACACGCGCGGCTTCCAGCCCGCCCGGCCCGGCGCCAACAACGACCACACGGCGACGCCTGTCCGCTGGGGTGATAGTATGCGGCATCGTCTCTTCGCGCCCGGTCGCGGCGTTGTGCAGGCAAAGCGCCATGCCGCCCTGATAGATGCGGTCCAGACAATAGTTCGCGCCGACACAGGGGCGAATGTCGTCCTCACGCCCCTCAATAATCTTGGCCACCAGATGCGGATCGGCCATATGCGCACGCGTCATGCCCACCATGTCGAGATGGCCTTCCGCGATTGCGTGACGGGCGGTGGCGACATCCTGAATACGCGCAGCGTGAAAGGTCGGTAGCCCCGTTGCATGGCGGATACGGCCTGCGAAATCCAAATGCGGTGCGGAACGCATGCCTTGGATCGGGATCATCTTTGTCATTGCGGGATCGGTGTGAATGCGGCCCCTGTTCACGTTTAGGAAATCGACCATCCCGGTCGCCTTGAGCATGCGCCCAATTTCGATGCCTTCGTCTTCGGTGATGCCGCCTGCTTGCATTTCATTCGCTGTGGCGCGGATGCCGACGATGAAGTCCGGGCCCACCCGCTTGCGCACCGCTGTAAGCACATCGGTGGTAAAGCGGATACGGTTTTCCAGCGTGTCCGCCCCGTATGGCCCGGTCAGAGTATTGGTCAGAGGCGACCAGAACTGGTCCATCAGGTGGCCGCCTGCGTAGAGCTCTACCCCATCCATGCCCCCCGCCTGCATCCGCTCCGCCGCTGTGGCGTAATCTTCGATGATCCGGGCAATGTCCCAATCTTCAAGCACCTTGGGAAAGGCCCGGTGGGCGGGTTCGCGGTGGGGGCCGGGCGACACGGCAGGCAGCCAGTCGCCCTTGTTCCATGTGGTGCGCCGCCCCAGATGCGTCAGTTGGATCATCACTGCCGCGCCATGTTCATGACAGGCATCGGTCAATTCGCGGATCCACGGCACGACCTCGTCGCGATAGGCGAGGATGTTGTTGAACACTGGCGGGCTGTCGCGTGACACTGCCGCCGAGCCTGCCGTCATCGTGAGCGCCACACCCGCACGGGCGCGCTCCTCGTGATACAGGCGGTAGCGTGCCTTGGGCATCCCGTCTTCGGGATAGGCCGGTTCATGGCTGGTGATCATCACCCGGTTGCGCAGGGTCAGGTGCTTTAGCTGGTACGGCGTGAGCAGCGGGTCGGTCCCGGGGGTGTCCTTCATGGCGCGTTCCTAACAGTCGAGTACGATGTCGGTCAGCGGACGGCTGACGCAGGGCAGGATGAAGCCACGGTCGATCTCGCGTTGGCGGATGCCGCCGTCATGGGACATCGTGACCTCGCCGGAATGTTTAAACGTTTTGCAGGTGCCGCACATCCCCCGCGCACAGGACGAAGGAAGCGGCAGCCCCGCTTGTTTGACCGCCGACAGGATCGTCGTGGTCTCGGCGCAGGAAAACACTTGGCCCGATTTCGCGAATGTCACGCTGCGCACTGGCGTTTCTGTGCTTGGCGTGACTTCGGCCTCGGGCGAGGAGAAATCAAAGCTTTCCTCGCCGTAGCGCTCTGGCGGCACACCTGCCGCACGCGCAGCGGCGCGGATCATCGCCATGAACCCCTGCGGCCCACAACACAGAACGGTGCGCCGGGCCAGATCAGGGACGATCCGCGCCAATGTGGCCGCGTCCAGCCGCGTTGCCCCGGCCTCGCGCGTGGTCATCCGCGCCACGGTAAGGTTCGGCAGCCGGTGGGCGAGCGCGTCCAACTCCGCCGCCGCGATCAAATCTTCTGTCCGCGGCGCGACTTGGATCAGCACCGCGTCGATATCAATGCCCCGGTCAGCGGCGGTGCGCAGGATCGACAGCATCGGCGTCACGCCACTGCCCGCCGCGATCAGCGCATAGGCATCGCCAGGCCAAGCCGCAGGGCCGAACCGACCCGAGGGGCCAAAGGCTTCAATACGCGCACCGCGGCATAGCGTGGCATGCAACTGGCATGATCCTGCGCCTGCCTGCCGCTTGACGGTGATCTCAATGCCCCCGTCGCGGGCCGCCGACGAAGAAATGGTGTAGCACCGCTCAATGCGGCCTGCCTCCGTTTCGATGCGGAATGTCATGAACTGGCCCGGATCATGTTCAATCCGGCTGCCATCATCCGGGGTCAGCAGGAAGGTCCGCACGTCCGGCGCTTCGTCCCAGACACCACGACAAACCAGCGTGCCCCAGCGGTCTGGCGGAAAGCGCCGTCGCCGCCGCGTGTCCCATTCGGTGAGGTCGATCTCGGTCATAGGGCGTAGCCATTTGCCTGCATCCGCGCGACATACCATGTGGCGAATTCATCAAGCGCACGTTCGGTAAAGCGCGAATAGGGGCCCGGACGATATCCGGCAGAGGACACCCCGCGTTGCGCCAGCGACACCAGATGCGCGTCCTCGGCGTTGGTGGTTTTCCAAACCGCTGTGAGGTTTTCGAGATCATAGTCCTCCCCTTCGACAGCATCGGCATGGACCAGCCATTTGGTGCGCACCAACGTCCGGTCTGGCGCAATCGGATAGGCTGCAAAGATCACCGCATGGTCCGACATGATGTGGTTCCAGGAATTGATACCCCACAGATGCACGTCGCCCATCCAGGGGCGGCTCGCTTGGCCCAGCGGGATCGACACGGCAGCGCGGGTGTCGGGCGTTTGGCTCTCACCCAGACCCGCGATAATCAGGCGCTGCGTGCGGAAATTCGTAGGCCAGCCGACGGTGTGTTCGACAGGCTCATAAGCCAGCCCCTCCTCAGCCCAATGGGTGCCGTATTTCGCATAGGCATCAAGCAGAGCGTTCGCCTCCGCCCGCTCGTTCTCGGTCAGGTTTTCGGGGTCATATCCGAAATCGGCGGCATGAAAGCTGAGCGAAAGCTGCGGATGGTTCGACGCGCAGTGATAGCACTCCCGGTTGTTTTCCATCGTCAGTTTCCAGTTGCCCTCTTCGATCACATCTTGCTCAAAGGCGACCTTTGCATTGCGCAGGTCATAGTCTGCCAAACGCGGCTCCATGACGGCGGCCAGTTCTTCGATATCGTCAGGCGGTTCCGCTGCGAGGCAGGCATAGAGGATGCCGCCCACGTCGCGTAGTGCCACCGGCTTGAGGTGATGCAGCGCGTGGTCGAAATCGACACCCATATGCGGAGCCAGCGCCAAGGCGCCATCTAGATCATAGGTCCATTGGTGATACGGACATACGAGCTTGCCGACGATGGACCTGCCCGGCGGCACCAGCCGCGCGCCGCGATGCGAACAGACGTTGTGAAAGGCGCGCAGGACACCGTCGTCATCGCGCAAGATCACGATGGAAGACGGCCCAATATCAACCGCGATGACATCGCCTGCTTCGGGGACATCACAGGCAACGCCCACGGCGATCCAGTGTTGACCAAAGATCGCATCGCAATCCGCCGCCCAGACGGCGGCAGACGTATATAAGGGTGCGGGCAGCGTATGGCCCGGACGGCGCGCCGCAAGATAGCGCGCGACTTCGGTGTGGTTTCCTCCGTCAGCATCAAGCATTGCATTCCTCCCCGTAACACACGAAACAGCCTGCGCCTTACAATGACTTGCCGCAACGGCATTTCCGGGCCAGAAATGCATACGCTCAGCGAATGGAAAGGAGCGCCCATGCATAGGTTGCGTCGCAGCATTTCGTCTTTGACCGCCCTGCTGACTTTCGAAGCCGCCGCACGGCGCGAGAGCTTTACCCGCGCCGCCGAGGAACTTGGCGTGACACAGGCAGCCGTATCCCGGCGGATGAAGCAACTGGAAGCGGAGATTGGGTGCCACCTGTTTTTACGGGCCAACCGGCGCGTGTTGCTGACGGAAGAAGGCACCGCGCTGTTCGCCGCCACCAGTGACGGATTTGACCGCATCGCTGACGCCGTCGCCGCTATCCGCGAACGCCCGGCAGACCTGACGGTCGCCGTGTCGGTCGCCTTCGCGCATTTTCGGCTGCTTCCCGAATTGTCGTCGTTCCGGGATATCACGCCAGACGCCAATCTGCGCGTGGTGTCGAGCGATACATGGACCGCGCCGGATGACCCAAGCATCGACATTGCCGTCAGATACGGAGCGCCGCCGTTTCGTGGCATGACGGTCCTCGGATCACTAGGTGAAACCGTGGTGCCAGTCTGCGACCCGGCCCGCATCGGGGAGTTTGAACACTGCGACATTGAGGACCTTATCGAAGGGCGCTGCGGCGCGCTGATTGAGGCAGACGCGCCTGAACCCACCTGGATGGGCTGGGACCAATGGTTCACCGCACAGGGCCGCACGACCCGCCCCACCGGCAAATGGCTGCGGTTCAGCAGCTATTCAGACGGTATATATGCCGCGATGGCGGGTCAGGGCATTGCGTTGGGCTGGAAGGGGCTGATCGAACGCCCCCTCAGCGATGGCCGTCTTGCGGCCATGCCACTGCCGATCCTCAAGCCGAAAGAGCGCCATTGGATCATGGTATCCGACAAGGTCGCGCCATCGCCGCAGGCAGAAGCGTTCGCATCGTGGATGGAAGAAACGATGGGCTTTGTTTCGTGACGCGCATTCAGTAGCGGACCAAAAACATTCTCCCCTCTTCGATCATTCCCCCATCAAAGCGGCATCAAAAGGATATTTGGTGAGGTTCTCAAAGCCGTCCTCCGTAATCAAAACTTGGTCTTCGAGCTTGATCGTGAAACTTCCGTCCACTTCACCCACCGCCGCCTCGACACAGAGCACCATCCCCGCCTCAAGCGGATAGTCGAACGCCCCTGCCACGGCTTGGTCCGGATAGGCAACCAACGGCCATTCATCACATAGACCGACACCGTGCATCAGGCAGCCGTATTTCTGCGCCTGAAATTTGTCGTCCAATCGGTGCGCCTTTGCGGTCAACTCAGGGATCATCACCCCCGGTTTTAACATTTCCATATTCGTCATGATATGTTCGTGCGCGTGCTGCATCGCATAGATCATCTCTGCGGGTGGCTTTTGATCCCCGATCCACCAACTGCGCGAAATGTCCACGCAGATGCCGTATGCCCCGATAAGGTCGGTATCAAAGCTGATGATCTCATTGGGTTGCGTCAGGCGCGGACCACATTCTTGGAACCACGGGTTGGTCCGCTGTCCTGAAGCCAGCAGCCGGGTTTCGATCCATTCCCCCCCACGGCGGATGTTTTCCGCGTGAAGAATGGCCCAGATTTCATCCTCGGAGGTGCGGCCATTCCAAACATTGGCCCGCGCGAAGTCTTCCATTGCCCTCACGCTGGTCTCGCAGGCATGAGACGCACAGCGCATGGCCAGAATTTCATCTGGGCCTTTTATCGATCTGGATTTTTCGGTGACCTCTTCACCGTCCTTGATCTCAAACCCCTGCGCCTGAAGGGCAGTGAGCCCGTGCAGCATGATCTTGTCCACCGCGAGCTGCTTTTGATGCGGCGCGTGTTCTTGCAGCAAAAGCCGCACCTCATTGGCAAAGACGTCTGCCGCGACGTCGATCTTGTCACCGCGATCAAAATAGAAAAGGTCCGCGCCGGACCGTTGTTCAGCAACCAAAGGGTTAATCGCACTCAAAAACGGCGCGTTCTTATAGTCCCAGATGACCATATAGCCATCCGCACAAAGCAAGACCGCTCGAAAGGGATTGTGCGTGTTCCACAGTTGCATGTTGGTCGAGTCGGTTGCGTAGCGAATGTTCAACGGATCAAACATCAGCAGCCCAGCATAGCCGCGATCAACGATATGCTGGGTCAGCCGCGCATGTCGGTACCTGCGCATATTGGCGAGGTTTGGCAGGGTAAGATTTGCGCCCTCCCATTCACGCATGGCCAGTTGCGTTGGCCCTATCTCGATCCGATCTTGATCATTCGGAGAGCTATCGCCAAGCGTCGCCCCGCGCGTGGGATCGATTTTTCGGGTGTCGCGATGGTACGTGTTCACGGTGCGGCGTCTCCATTCTCAGGCAAAGCCTCGCGCAGATGAAGGGCCGAATATTGTCTGTTTACGACTTAAAGCCGGGCAACCGCGCAACGCAGAGGATGTCCGCCCCTTTAGAAGCCCCTACTCGCCAATTCTCGACAGTATCGCAGTAGTGTCCTGATTGCTGATCGCCCCGGCAACACGGCCCCTCTCGCCTGAAAGCCGCGTTGAGACAAAGGCCGAGGCGATGGGCTCTGGCGCATGTCGGATCAAAATCGAGGCGCTCAGCAGATATGCGGTTTGCTCTACGAACCAGCGGGCGTCTTCTTCGGGCGGGAGGCTGCTCCAACGCGCGCGGTAGGCTCTGAGTGCTGCGTCATAGCGCGGATCAAGTCCGGCAACGGCGTCCAGTTCGGCATCTATGACTTCCCCCGCACGCGGGTCCTTTGCGAGGCTGCGCAATACGTCGAGGCAGATGACGTTGCCCGACCCCTCCCATATGCCGTTGAGCGGGGCCTCACGATAGAGCATGGGCAGCGGTGTGTCTTCTATGTAGCCCATGCCACCAAGGACCTCCATCGCCTCCCCGACGACCAAGGGGCAGAGTTTGTTGTTTATGAACTTCGCCAAAGCGACCCCGATACGGGCGAAGGCACGATCCTCTTCGGTCGCCCCGTCAAAGGCGCGAGCGACCCGCATTCCCAAGGCAAGCGACCCTTCCCAATCGAGCGTCAAATCTGCCAAAACGCTGCGCATTAACGGCTGATCGATCAGGTTTTTCTGAAAAGCCGTTCGATGGGCAACCCAGTGATGAGCCTCGACCAAAGCTGCGCGCATCAGCCCCGCAGGGGCCATGGCGGTGTCCAGCCGCGTGTGGTGGACCATCTTGATAATCGTCTGGATGCCCCGCCCCTCCTCGCCGATCTGGTAGGCCAGTGCGCGGTCATATTCGATTTCGGCAGAGGCGTTGGAGCGGTTTCCAAGTTTGTCCTTCAACCGTTGAATACGAATGTTGTTACGCGCCCCCTCCAGCCAGCGCGGCACCAGAAAACAGGTCAACCCTTTGGCCGTTTGCGCGAGCGTTAGCAGCCCGTCTGACATCGGTGCCGAACAGAACCACTTGTGCCCGGTCAGCCGCCACGCCGCCCCGTCGGCCTCTGCCCGTGTCGCGTTGGTCATGACATCGGAGCCGCCCTGTTTCTCGGTAATGGCCATGCCGATGGTGGCACCACGTTTACGCGACACCGGCTCGACAGAGGGGTCGTACTGCCGGGACAGGACCTTGCTGTTCCAGTCCGGCGCGATGCCCTCTGCGGCAGCCAGGACGGGAACAGATGCATAGGTCATCGTCAGCGGGCAACAATGGCCCGGCTCCACTTGACTGGCGAGATAGACCATCGCCGCATGGGTCGCGTGGCCGCCCGGCGCGCCCTCCCACGCCACGGCTGCATACCCCGCCGCTGCCGAAAGTTCCATGAATTGGTGGTAAGCCGGATGATACCGCACCTCGTCCAAGCGGCGGCCCCAGCGGTCAAAAAGAGTGAGTTCGGGCGTATGGCGATTGGCATCGCGGGCGGCCTCGCGCAACTTGGCCTGTCCTAACGTCTGCGCGTAGCTGCGGAGCGGGTCGGCCTGCGCACCCATCTGTGGCGCCATCGACCGCAAAACCGGGTCTGACTCCCACAGGTCGCTGTCGCCCCGGCTCTTCGGCTGGTTATAGACCTCATGTGTGCCAAGATCCGATTGCGGGACAGTGTGCGTCATGACAGCCTCATTAATGCAGACAGACCGGGCCAGCGGGGTGCCACATGGCACGCCAAAGCCGCCCACGGTTGATGCTGAAGTTTAGTACCTATCGTGTTTTCAGTCCATCATAACGCTATCGCGGCCTCGATGTGGCGGGTGCATGGAAATTGCCCGATGATGCCCCAACCCGCCTGCCCCGCCCTTAATCGGCCAAAAATGACGCTAATTCATCTCTGCGTGCGATGGTGTCGGCATAGCCCCGATCGATCAAATCACCGATATAGGCAGGTTCGAACATCAGATAACTTTCCAACCGCCCATCATGGTCCCAAGCGCCGAGCATCTTCATCAGCAGGCGAATTGTGCGCGGCAGGTCACCTGAATGGGGTCGAGCGATGTCCCGCAGGTCGGTCGAAGGCGCGAGCAGCAATGCAGAGATGGGGCGCAGTCTTGCGTTTTGCCGCTGGTCCCTACTCATAATGCTGAGCGTCTCGTTGATCCGCAACATCCGCTCATAGTCGGCTTCAAAGTTGTCATTGAACAAAATGTCGAGCGCATGGCCTGCAATGTCACCAAAGGTTGGTGGCGCTGTTGGCAACTCTTGTGGCGAGACCTGTAGCGACGGGTCGCGTGTGGCGATAACCAAGACCCGATCGGCACCCGTTCGGATCGCAGGCGACAAGGGTGAGGTGGACCTGAGGGACCCATCGCCAAAGTATTCGTCCCCAATCTCTACAGGATCGAAAGCAAATGGCAGGGACGCAGAGGCCAGTAGATGCGCAGGCCCTATCGACACCCGCCGCCCGAGCCGACGTGCACGGTGCCAGTCGGCGACGCCCTCCGCCCCATCAAAGAACGTCACCGCGACACCGTGGCTGTAGCTCGACGCGGTGACGCAAAGGGCATGAAGCGCACCGCTGGATATCGCCTGATCCAACCTTTCGCGATTGAATTCACGTTCCAGCAACTTTCGCAGCGGCGTGTGGTCAAGCAGGCTGCCCCCTGTCCGCGTCCTCCCGAAACGCGATAGGAGAGTCCCGGCCAAGCGAGAACTGCTCAGAAGGGCCGTGAGCGGAATGGTCTCGTAGATTGAAGTGCAATGGAGCCCTCTCCACAACTTTTCAAGATGGCGAACCGCGACTTGAAAGTCCTGCGCCATGACAGCGACCGGGGCCGCGTTAATAGCCCCAGCAGATGCGCCGCAGACAATTTGAAAGGGCGACCGCCGTGCGCCGGTGATCTGCGCAATAGCTTTGAGAACGCCGACCTGATAGGCGCCGCGCGCGCCGCCGCCTTGAAGCACCAAAGCGGTCTTTCCGTAATCTTCCTTGACCATACGCGCATCCCATTGCCGCAGATCGACGGGCAGCTGACCACCCGCCTTGCATCGATCATGCGCCGGTCGCGGCGGCGAATAAAGCACTGTTCGCAATAAAGACTGTCGCGGCATGGCCCGCCCGCACACCCCGCAAGCTGGAAAATGCGTCATAGGCCGTGGACCGCGAAAGCCCCCACCGCGCATCGCGCCATGAAAAACATTTTGGCAGTTTGCGATATATCCGGCTACACTTTCGCCCAAGACAGCGCTTTCGCGTCAGCTCCCCGATCAGGATTGACGCGATATAAAACTTAAGAAGCGATTACTCGACCTCAACCGGCCTGCCAAGGGAGCGATCTGATGTCCGGCAAACATATCGTCTATCACATTCCCGTCTGCCCCTTCTCGCAGCGGCTTGAAATCCTGCTTGCCCTACGGGGACAGAAAGACGCTGTTGAGTTTCGCGTCGTCGACATTACAAAACCGCGCGACCCGGCCCTGCTGGCAAAAACGCAGGGCACCACAGCACTGCCCGTTCTGGAAACCCCGAGCGGCGCAATTTTAAAAGAAAGTCTGGTGATCCTTCGTTATCTGGACGAAGTGATCGAAGGCCCGACGCTCCGCCAAGAGGACCCGTTAGACCATGCGATCGAATCCATGTTGATCACCCGAGAGGGGCCGTTCACCATGGCGGGATATCTCTTTGTGATGAACCAAGATCCGGACCAGCGCGACACACACGCCGAAAAATTGCTCGGCATTTACCGCGATATTGACAGTTTCCTGCGTCATCACAGCCGCAAGGAACCTTTCCTTTTCGATGAGTTCGGGCTCGCCGAAACGGTGTTCACCCCGATGTTCAAACGCTTTTGGTTTCTCGATTACTACGAGGGCTTTGAATTGCCCGACACGCCGGACTACCGGCGGGTACGGGCATGGAAAGACGCCTGCATGGCCCATCCTGCAACCCAGCAAGTCAACAAAGAAGAGATCGTGAAACTGTATTACGATTATGCTCTCGGCGCAGGGAATGGCGCGCTGGTCGAAGGTCGCACAGTCTCAAGCTTTGCGTTCTTGCCGCACTGGAGAGACCGCCCTTGGCCACCGCGCGACAAATATGCAGACAGCGCCAGCGACGAAGCGTTAGGGTTGGTTTAAGCAAGGCCCGCGCTCGTGGGATGTGGCTGTCAGACCGCCGCCAGAAATTGAAGTGCGGAGGTAAGTAACACTTCTAGTCGACGGCGGGTACGGAAAGACGCCTGCGCAACCCATCCCGCAGCCCAGTAAGTCAACAAAGAAGAGGTTGTGAAGCTGTATTACGATTACGCCCTTGGCGCAGGGAATGGCGCGCTGGTCGAAGGTCGCACAGTCTCAAGCTTTGCGTTCATGCCGCACTGGAGAGACCGCCCCTGGCCACCGCGCGACAAATATACAGACAGCGCCAGCGACGAAGCGTTAGGGTTGGTTTAACCACGGCCCGCGTTCGTGGGATGTGGTCTGTCAGGTTGCCGCTCGTAATTGAAGTGCGGAGGTGACTTACACTTCTGGTCGACGGCGCCTATGCCTTCCAGTTCGCCACGACCTCGCAGCCATGGGGCGTTGGCATCTCGGCCAGATGATCGGCCATCCTGCCCCAGAGCTCACGCACCTTTTCGGCATTGTCGTCTGATGTTTTCTGGCTCTCTACGACCGAGATCACATAGCCGCTTCCGTCGTCGTTCAGCACATTCAAGAACTGCTTCAGCCCCGGAAGTGCCAAGATATCGGCTTTCATTTCGCTTAATGTGTTTAACGCAGCCTCTCGGGCTCCGGACTTCAGTTGGTATGGTGTTACACGCGCAAACATAGGACTATCTCCCAATAGTTTTTGAGTGTGCCATGTACCGAGCACTTGATGAGAGTAGCACACAAACGATCCGTCCGGGGAAAAACCGTCGCGGGTCGGCCCTCTCGGCGTTGGTACGCGCAGAACCAACCGCCAGTGCAGACAGGCCGCAGCAGAGCCCTTTTTGCCCCGAAACTCGGGGGCCACCTTAGCGCTGGCGGAAAATCAAGTTGTCGGACCAGTCAAAATGCCACTGTAACCCAGCGGCGCTCATCTAGATAGAACGCCGCGAAGCACACAGTGCCTCGGATCGCGCCGTAATTCGCACAACCTTTACCCGGCTTCCGAGACAGCTTTACCCTGTCTCACAGCCTCAATGCGTCCAAGCGCCCCGCCGTCCGGTCGCGAAGTTCTCGCCATAGCCCCCGGGGCGGATGTTGGGCTTGCGCTTGTTGGGGTCTTGGACCAGCGCATCAATGCCATGGTCGCGGGCGTATTCTTCGGCGGCTTCGCGGGTGTCGAACTGCAAGCGCACTTGGCTTTGCGTATCCCCCGAAGACGTCCAGCCCATGAGCGGATCAACCGAACGCGCCTCTGCCGGGGCGAATTCGAGCACCCAGACGCGGGTCTTGGCGGTGCCGGAGGACATCGCAGTGCGGGCGGGTTGATAGATACGTGCGGGCATGTCGCGTCTCTCATTTCTGGAACCTGTGAACTTATCTAATATTCCACGGCAATGGGCAAGGGACGGCGAGATGCAACTGCTGCACTGGAATGCTGCACCGCAGAGACTACATAAGACCCACCTCAATGGAGCGCCCTTAATGTCCCCCTTCGCTTTCTTCGCCCTGCAAAGCCAGTTCGCCGCGCTTGCAGTGGAAACTCAGATCGTTATGTCCCTGCGCCTTATGGCTATGGCGGGCGCTCTGCCTGCGCGTCCGGGTGAAAACAGCCGGATGATTTCGGAAAAAGGCCCGGCCCTTACGAAAGCCGTCAGCGCCGGAGCACAGGCGGCAATGGCGGGCAAGGCGCCGGAGCAGATTATTAACGCGTCCCTCGCCCCGCTCACGCGTAAGGTGCGGCAAAATCGTAAACGATTGATGAAGTAAGGCGGTTTCGTCGTGAAAACCTTGCATAGCAGCCTCCCGCCCCCTTGAACACAGCGCGAAAGGGGGCACCTATGTCTCTGCCCGACCGAGGATATCCGCGATGCCCTATGCCCATTCCGACAAATCCGAGGGGATGCCCCTGCTGGCTAACCCCGCGCCAGACGTGCGCAACCGCCCCAAGCTTGAGGGCGGCAAGAAGTTCAACCTTGTCACCGAGTTCGACCCGGCAGGCGACCAGCCCACGGCGATCAAAGAGCTGACCGAAGGGGTGATGTCGGGCGAGCGCGATCAAGTGCTTTTGGGCGCGACCGGCACAGGCAAGACCTTCACCATGGCCAAGGTGATCGAAGAGACGCAGCGTCCGGCGATTATCCTTGCCCCGAACAAAACATTGGCCGCCCAGCTTTACGGCGAGTTCAAAGGTTTCTTCCCTGATAACGCGGTGGAGTATTTCGTCTCCTACTACGACTATTACCAGCCCGAAGCCTATGTCGCGCGGTCGGATACTTTCATTGAGAAAGAATCGCAGATCAACGAACAGATCGACCGGATGCGCCACTCTGCCACCCGCGCGCTGCTAGAGCGTGACGACGTGATCATCGTGGCCTCAGTGTCTTGCATC
Organism: Sulfitobacter maritimus; assembly: GCF_013346665.1. Taxonomy (GTDB): domain Bacteria; phylum Pseudomonadota; class Alphaproteobacteria; order Rhodobacterales; family Rhodobacteraceae; genus Sulfitobacter; species Sulfitobacter maritimus. Next base: position 51,793 of record NZ_JABVBB010000037.1, on the reverse strand, counting down.
TACGGCATCGGCTCGGTTGAGACCTATGGCGCGATGACTCAAGATCTGAAAGCGGGCGAGATGTATGACCAGCGCAAGGTCATCGCGGACTTGGTGGCGCAGCAGTACAAACGCAACGACGCGGCTTTCCAGCGTGGCTCTTTCCGCGTGCGCGGTGACAGTCTTGAGATTTTCCCCGCCCACCTTGATGACCGCGCATGGCGGCTGTCTTTCTTTGGTGAGGAGTTGGAGAGCATCACCGAGTTCGACCCGCTCACTGGGGAGAAGACCGACACCTTTGACCAAATCCGCGTCTATGCGAACAGCCACTATGTGACGCCCAAGCCCACGATGTCGCAGGCGATCATCGGCATAAAAAAAGAGCTGCGCACGCGACTGGACCAGCTGGTCGCCGAGGGCAAGCTGCTCGAAGCGCAGCGGCTGGAGCAGCGCACGAACTTCGACATTGAGATGCTGGAGGCCACCGGGGTCTGCAACGGGATCGAGAACTACTCGCGCTACCTCACCGGCCGCGCACCGGGCGAGCCGCCCCCGACCCTGTTCGAGTTTATCCCCGACAACGCGATCGTTTTTGCGGACGAAAGCCACGTCTCGGTCCCGCAGATCGGCGGCATGTACAAGGGCGACTACCGGCGCAAGTTCACGCTGGCCGAACACGGTTTCCGCCTGCCGTCCTGCATGGACAACCGCCCGCTGAAGTTCGAGGAATGGGACGCGATGCGCCCGCAGTCTGTCTTTGTCTCCGCCACGCCCGCCGCGTGGGAAATTGAACAGACCGGCGGCGTTTTCACCGAACAGGTCATTCGCCCCACTGGCCTTTTGGACCCTAAGGTTGAAATCCGTCCGGTTGAGATGCAGGTCGATGACCTCTTGGACGAGGTGCGCAAAGTGGCCGCTGATGGCTACCGCACGCTCTGCACCGTGTTGACAAAGCGCATGGCCGAAGACCTTACCGAATATATGCATGAACAGGGCATCCGCGTGCGCTACATGCATTCGGACATCGACACGATTGAGCGGATCGAAATCCTGCGCGACCTGCGGCTCGGGGCCTTTGACGTGCTGATCGGGATCAACCTTTTGCGCGAAGGCTTGGACATTCCCGAATGTGGCCTCGTGGCCATTCTCGACGCGGATAAGGAAGGGTTCCTGCGTTCTGAGACTTCGCTTATCCAGACCATCGGCCGGGCCGCGCGGAACGCCGAAGGGCGCGTTATCATGTATGCCGACCGCATCACCGGTTCGATGGAGCGTGCGATGGGCGAAACCGACCGGCGCCGCGCGAAGCAGATCGCTTATAACGAAGAGCACGGCATTACCCCGGCCACGGTCAAAAAGAACGTGGAGGATATTCTTGCCGGTCTGTACAAAGGCGACGTCGATATGAACCGCGTGACCGCCAAGGTCGACAATCCGCTCGCGGGCGGGAACCTTCAGGCGGTGCTCGATGGCCTGCGCAGCGATATGCGCAAAGCGGCAGAAAATCTCGAATTCGAAGAGGCCGCGCGCCTGCGCGATGAGGTCAAACGGTTGGAGGCGGTCGATCTGGCCGTCGCTGACGATCCAATGGCCCGCCAACAAGCGATCGAAAAGGCAGTTGATACCGCGCAACAAGCCTCAGGCCGCAGCACCAGCGGGCGTGGGGGCATGCGCGGTGGCAATGTCAAACGGCGCAAAAAGCGTTAGGGGCCGCTTCATATCGACCCCCAACCGCTTGTCGTTCACCCTGCGCTAGCGCCGTAGGGCCGCCACCAAAGCCAAAACCAGCGCCGCGCCAATGGCCGCGACGATGAGCAGCACAAGTATCCCGCCCGCGGCGACGACAGTCACCCCAAGGGCGGCGAGGATAAAGGGCAATGCCACTGCGCCCGCCACGCCAAGGATCAGGTACATAAGCCGATTGCGTCCAGCCACAGCGCCCGCAATGGCGCCAGCGGCGAGACCGACAACGACGAGGGCGATCAGCGCAACAGCGCCCAGTGCATCAAGAAAAGCTTCCATAATTTCCGACTTTGTCTTGGAGCAGGCTCTGGGCCCGCCCGCGTGAATTTAAATAAACGGAACGAAAGGCACGCCGCATCCGGCAAGGGACAGCAGCATGCCAAGGATCATCATACGGCGCATTAAAAACCTCAGGTTGGGGCGAAAGTGCCTGCCTGACCATTTGGCCTGAACACCGATGAATATTCAATGACCAAGGTCAGGCGCTTTCCTTAATCCGCCGATACCGCGCGGTTAATGAGGCAGCGAGTTGACGATCTGCCCTTCAGAGCCAGTAATACGGCACGCCGTAATAGTCCAAGGACCGTTCCTGCCAAGCGCGATCTGTGTGCCAATTATCATTCCGCTCCGGAGCGCCTTTGACCTTTTGCTCGTCGATATCGGTCATGAAGCCATCGCGCGCGGGATCATATTTCAGCGCATCCCATGGGACGGGATAATGCTCTTCGCCCAGCCCCAAAAAGCCACCAAAGCCCATTACAGCATAGGCAACCTTGCCGGATTTTTTGTCGATCATAAGGTGATCAATATGGCCGATCTCCGTTCCATCGCGGCCAAAAACCACGGTGCCATTTACATTGTCAGAGGAAACCAAAGATGCGGGTGCAAGCGTATCAGTCATGGCCTGTTCCTTTCGTTGCTAGGTCAGGAATAAAACGCTTTGCTGTTGGGGCCGGTTCCGCGCACTTGCCTACATCTGCGGCAAATGGCCGACCGCCTACCGATCAGGCCCGGCGGAACAAAACCGCGCCGAGCGCTGTTGGTTCGCCAAGCAAACGTAAAAATTTTAAGGAGATCACCAGTGGAATATGGACTTCTCGGCCTCATCATCTTCATCGCGGACATCTACGCCATCTATCAGGTCGTCACCTCTGGCGCCTCTGGTGTTGCGAAAATCGCCTGGGTGCTGGGGATCATCATCTTGCCCGTCCTCGGCTTTATCGCATGGCTGATCGCAGGCCCGCGCGGCAACAAGGCGCATGTATAACGGCGCTACGCCCTGCCGATGACGTCGCCCAAGACGACAACAAACCCGGCGCTTCCCGCGTCGGGTTTTTACATTCCTGAACTCGTCGCAACGAAATGTTAACCACGATTAACCAAGATCGCAGCAGGAGCCTGCCATGCGATCTGTCCCTTCTCTGCTCGTCCTGCTGTATCCGCTTGTCGCCACCCCGGCTCTTGCGGGGCCGTGGCTGCGGGAAGAGGGCAAGGGCTTCCGGTCCACAAGCGTATCGGCCTCTTATTTCTATGACCTGAGCCAAAGCACCTATCTAGAATACGGCTGGCGCGACGATCTTACTCTTGGTCTTGATATCACCACCTCCCAAAGCCGGTTCGGTGAGCTAAAGGGCAGTGGCACTCTGTTTCTCCGGCTCCCGCTCGGCACCCCCGGTGACACGGGCAGATGGGCCTATGACCTTGGCCTTGGAGCCAGTTGGAGGGGGGAGTTGGTGTCGCCTCATATCAAGGCGGGACTTTCATGGGGGCGCGGCTTTACCAAGGGGGACCGAAATGGCTGGCTGACGGTCGATGCCTCTCTCAAATGGGACTTTGGCCTTGCCGAGCAAGAGATCAAAATCGACAGCACCGCCGGGTTTGACTTTACCGACCTTACCAGCGCAATGGTTCAGCTTTTCGTAACCACCACGCCCACCACCACGTCGGTAAGCCTTGCCCCCTCGGTCATTCTATCGCCTGACTGGGCCAAACATCGCATTCAAATCGGCACCGAAACACCCATCGACCGGCCCGAAGACACCTTGCTTAAGCTCGGACTATGGCGGGAGTTTTAATGGACGCCCGCCATAGACCTTTAGGAACGCGTCGCCCCCTAACGGTTGTCCATCCGCACCAAGACCGACACTTTCCCCTTTACCGGCGTTCTCCAAACCACATGCAATTGGTCCCTGTCCGGCCCTTCGGAATGTCGCACATAGGGCATATCGAACTGCGCGACATTATTTCCATTCCGGATCGCCCCATGGGCCACCACCGCATCACTGTGCAACGCCTGCCCCTCAAACGGCAAATGCCCCGCCGTATCGATCACCCAAATGTCCGACGGCGTGGTCTGGCTATGCTCAATCTCGGCCACATTCTCCACCTGCGTGGTAACGGCGTGGAAGGAATTACCCTTCATCACAACATTCTTGCAGCGCGACCGATCAAGATCGGCATAGGTGCTGTCCACCCGTTCAACGCGGTCGATGTTGCCATTAAGGCTGCGGAAACGATTGCCGGTGATATTCACGCCATTGAGGTAATGCCCCGCCCCATGCGGCTTAACGATGATATAGCTGAACCACGGCGCCACCTCGCCTGACAGAAAGATGTTGTCACTAATGGTGAGCGCGCTGAAGGAATAGCCGTTCGAATGATCCGGCGTCGGGTCCTGCTCATTGGTCCATTCGACAAAGCAATTGTCGATGTAATTGCCCGACACCACCGTGCTCGTATGCGCCGCCGCGAGGATGAGCCCCGCTGATCGGACGCCATTCTCGATCGCGTCACCCTGGAAAAAGTGGTTGCCCACTACAATGCTATTGCCCCCGGCAAGCATCGCGAAATGCCGAAACTTTGTGGCCCGGCAATCGCGCAGCTTGACGTCATTGGCATTGGTGTTCAGCGCGATGGTCTTGCGGTTCGGCACTGTCAGCGCATCTTCGGCCGACAGGAACTGGCAGCGGTCAATCAGCATCCCCTGACAGCCCACCCCGGTTGAAGTTACACCCCGATCCATCGGGCGGCTGATGAAACAGTCCCGCAGGTGAAAGATCAGCCCGGAGGGCGCGAGGTTGACCGCACTGCAACGGTTGTTGCACTGAAATTCGACATCCGCCATCACGAATTTCGACAGCGAGGCAAAGCCGCTGAAATCCACCAGATATTGAAACTTGCGGAAGGTGAAGTTCTGCGTGCCTGCCGCATCGAACAAAGGCGCGTTCAGCGTAACCTCCCGCGTGGCCACGTTTTTAGACTTCACGTAGATCTCACGCCCAACCCCGTTGCCTTCGATCAATGCCCCCACCGGCACATTGGCGACATTGGTCACATTGGTCAGCCTGCGGGCGTTGGACGGCGAATAGGTCGCCTGCGAGGTCACCACTTGCGTGTCCCAAGCGCTGCTCGCTCCGGCTTCGATCTGGCCGTTGCGGATTACCCGGCGCGTGGCATAGCTGGTCTTGTCCGGCACCGCGGTCTGCATGTCGAGCGGGCTGGTCACCGTGATCTTGCGCCCGCCCATATCTAGGGAATCGTGATCGGCATTGCTCAACAAGGCCTGAAACGCCTTCAGGAACGCCACACGCTCATTCTCAAAGGCTTCGACATAGCTCGGCAGGTCAAAGTTGCGCCGCAGGATGAGTACAGCAGCCGTGGGCATGGTGACATGACCTTCGAACTTCACCGGCGTGTCGAATGTCACATCCCCGTTCAGCAGGTAATTCCCCGCCGGCACCAACACCGTGCGCCCGTCTGCGGCGGCATTGGCGGCCTCAAAAGCAGCGGTGTCATCCGTCACGCCATTGCCGACCGCCCCGTAATCCCGCACATCGACTTGCGCCAGCATATCCCGCAGAAAGACCGAGGTGACGTCCTCAATAACAATATCATCGATCCGCACCACGCCCCCGCTCGGCCCGGTCAAGTCCAACCCCAAATGGCCATAGGCGGCGCCCGCGCCCCAAACCATATCGACCCCGCCCCGGTCCCCGCTGCCAATGATCGCCGTGACCTCAACCACATCGCCATAGCTGGATAGCTCGGTCGCCGGGCCAAACTCGGCCACCCCGCTCACCTTGGCCCCGCCCGACCGCGCCGGGTAGCCCGCGATCCGCACAGATGGCAGATTGCCGCTCACCGCTTTAACCCGCGCCGTCACCCGCAGATAGCAGCCCGGCAGCAGCGTGGTCTGGCGCATGTAGCGCAGTCTCTGTGTGGCCTCTGTCTTGACCAGTTCCAGCGCCCCGCCAAAATCCTGATCCGCCGGGACAAAGGCCGCATTGGCCGCGTTTTCATAGGAATCCGATCCCGGCGTGCCATTGCCGCTCGACCAGACATCCAGACCCGCTGCAAAGGGTGTGGGCATCAGCACCACGCCATCGGTAATCGCCTTATTCATCGCATTTCCTTTCCCCCGGCCGCCAACGGGGCGCGCCGTACAATTCCTCTGGCTCGGTCAAGCCGAACCGCGAGGTCAGGGAAATATCAACGATGTGTTAAACGGGGCTGAGACGACCGTGCGCTAGAGCCGCAACAAAGGCTCAAACATTCATCCCCGGTGCGTCGAGAATCTGCACCGCACCGATGCGCCACCCTTCGTCAGTCTGCTGCATCAGATAGGCGAGCAAATGCGTAAACCCGGCCGCATCCGTGATCTGCACCACCTGAAATATGTCGCGGCCCTCCCCGCGCCGCTCCAAAAACCGCACCTCGGCGGGGTTCTGGACCATCGGGTAGCCGCTGGTCACCATCTGGCGAAAGTTCTCGGGCGTCTGGAAAAACCGCTGCAACTGCGGCGTGGCAAATTCGAGCGCGCCCGCGAAATCATCGGCGCGAAAGGCGTCGAATTGCCCGGTGATCGTCGCTTCGATCTCAGCCTGCTGTGCGGCTGCGCCAAAGCTTAGGAGGGCCGATAGAACCAGCCCTCCGAAGACTGTCAGGATGCCGTTGCGCATGTCTTTCCCCTTCGCCCTTGCTGACTTAATCTAAGTCACGCAAGAGCGAGGGCAAAAGTTTCACGCCGTGGTCAGCTTGCCTGCCAGCGCATCATCGATAAGTGCCACGGTCTCATCCACGCCATAAAGCGCAATGAACCCGCCGAAACGCGGCCCTTGGCTGGCGCCCAGCAGAACCTCATAAAGCGCCGTGAACCAGTCGCGCAGCGGATCGAAACGCTCCTTGCCCACCGCGAAGACCATGCTCTGCAACGCTTCAGCATCCAGTCCGCCATCCCAGACCTTGAGCCGGTCGCGGAGGTCTTCCAACGCCTCGCGTTCCAACTCCGTGGGCGCACGGAACACCTTCTGCGGCTTTACGAAGTCATTGAAATAGCGCACCGCATGGCCCGCTGCCTGATCCATACCGGGGTTGGTCTCCGGCGTGGCCTCCGGCGCATAGCGTTGAATGAAGCCCCAAAGCTGCGACTTGTCCTCGGCGCTCGACACGCTCGCGAGGTTCAGCAGCATAGAGAATGGCACCACCATATCCGACTTCGGCACGTCACCCCCGTGGATATGCCAGACGGGGTTGTTCAGCCGCGCCTTCACGTCCTGCGTCTCATAGGCGCGCAGCTGTTGGTGGTATTCATCCACCGCCTTAGGGATCACGTCGAAATACATGCGCTTGGCCGTTTTCGGCTTTTGGAACATGAAATACGACAGGCTTTCCGTGCTGGCATAGGTCAGCCACTGGTCGATCGAAATGCCGTTGCCGGAGGATTTCGAAATCTTCTGCCCGTTCTCATCAAGGAACAATTCATAACTGAAATGCTCCGGCTTCTTACCGCCCAAGATCTCGCAAATCCGGTCATAGATCGCCGTGTTGGTTGCGTGTTCCTTACCGTACATCTCAAAATCGACGTCCAGCGCGGCCCACCGTGCGCCAAAGTCCGGCTTCCATTGCAGTTTCACATTGCCGCCAGTCACTGGCAGCGTCATCTCAGTGCCGTCCTCATCGTCAAAGGTGATCGTGCCCTCTTTGGCGTTGACCTCCTTCATCGGCACATACATCACACGGCCTGTTTCAGGGTGGATCGGCAGGAAGATCGAATAGGTCTGCCGCCGCTCTTCGCGCAGAGACTTCAGCATTACCGCCATGATCTCATCGTATTTCTCGCAAGCGCGCAGCAGCACCTCGTCGAACTGGCCGGAGCGATAAAACTCGCGGGCAGAGTAAAACTCATACTCGAACCCAAAGGTATCCAAGAACCGGCGCAGCATCGCGTTGTTGTGGTGGCCAAAACTCTCATGCGTGCCGAAAGGGTCCGGCACCGAGGTCAGGGGCTTATGCATATGCTCTTCCAGCATCTCGCGCTGCGGCACATTGCCCGGCACCTTGCGCATCCCGTCCAGATCGTCCGAGAAACAGACCAGCTTGGTCGGAATGTCACTGATCTCCTCAAAGGCACGCTTGATCATCGTGGTGCGCAGCACCTCGCCAAAGGTGCCGATATGCGGCAGGCCAGAAGGGCCATAGCCCGTCTCAAACAGCACAAACCCCTTTTCTGGCGGCTTCTTCGCATAGCGTTTGAGCACCCGGCGCGCTTCTTCAAAGGGCCATGCTTTGCTGCTGAGTGCCGCGTCTCGGGTCTCGGACATGTCAGATCATCCATATTTTGCTGCCCCCGCGCCCTATGCGCGGCAGGTCGCCTGTTCCTATTGCGTCACCGGGGTCGGGTCAATATTCTGCGCCGCAACATACCTGTTCAAAGGATATACACCATGGACGACGATACCTCCCCTTCCTTTAACGCGCAGGACAGTCTCGTCGCCCTGATGGTCGCGGTTTCTGCGTCAGACGAAGACATCCGCACCGCTGAATTGGTCAAGATCGAAGCCGCACTCTACCTGCTGCCGATCTTTGCAGGCTATGACAATGACCGCGTGTCAACGATCAGCAAGACGGTTCTGGACCTGTTTGAGCAGGAAGAGGGGCTAGATGCCCTGTTCGGCCTGATCCGCGACGCCCTGCCCGAACGGCTGAATGAGACTGCCTATGCGCTCGCCTGCGATGTGGCTGCGGCGGATGGCAAGTTGGGCGAGGCCGAGCTGCGTCTGCTCGAAGAGATCCGCTATGAGTTGAACATCGACCGGCTACACGCGGCCGCGATTGAGCGCGGCGCACGGGCGCGGCATCTGACCTAAGCGGCCTTAAAGCTCCGGTTCCAACTCCGCATCAGGCGCGGGCGCATTGTCCGCCACCGCCTCCGATGCCGGGTCCGACGTGGTCTCGGTCTCCGGCTCTGGCGCGACGACGGGCGCAGGCTCCGGCACCACTGTCACGTTGTAAAGCAGCGCCCAGCGTTCCAACAACCCGCGCTGAACGCGTTTCGCCCGCCCATTCCATGTGCGCGCACCGGGGGGGCGCTCGCGTTCTTCCCGGCTGATCTTGGCGCGTTCCTCCGGGTTGGCTGACAAGACCGCAAAGGCTAGCACCCGCCCTTCCGGCGTTGTCACGAAGCCTGCGAGTGCAGAGACAAAGTTCAGCGTCCCGGTCTTGGCGTCGATCTTGATTGGATTGTCACGCTCTGGCCGCCCCCGGTCATCGCGCAGATAGACAGGTTTTAGGATCGGCCGCAGTCCGGTACCGTGGATGCGGCCCAAAGCCCCCGCCATGTCTCGCGCTGTCATCTTGCTGTCGTCGCTGAGGCCCGAATGATCCACCATCTGCGGGTTTTCCATCCCCAGTTTTTCCACCGACCAACGGTTCATTTCCGCCGCCGATGCGCGCAGACTGTCGAGCGGCCCGGCCCGCGCAACGCTCGCTGCCATCCCAACCATCTCGGCGGTCAGGTTGGTTGAATATTTCAGCATGTCCTTCAGGATCGACCGCAGATCGGCGCTGGTATGAACAATCAAAGCCTTACCACCCGGCAGGCTGTCGATCATCTCAGCCTCCGGCAGATCAATGTCCAAGCTCTTGGCAATGGTGACAAAAACATCACCGGCATAAGGCCCCGGCCTGCGCACCGGCAACCAACGCGCACCGCTTTTGCCCAAAGCGCCTTTCGCCACCGTCCACACATCGCGCCCGGCCTTGTCCTCATAGGTATAGACGGGCCCCCTGCGATCCACGACCTCCATCGTAGCAATGCGCACCGCAGGTTGATAGCGGGCCGAGCGGCCTTCCATCGTGACATCATACCCATTGCTGCCGCGTTGCCATTCGAAATGCACCCGGTTGTAATTCAGCGCAATGCCGGAAAGACCGGGGTTATAGCCGACCTGATCGGGCTGCTCTGGATCAATCGCGGGCGTCCGAGGGAAATCGCCCTCATAGACTTTGAAACCGCCCTTCACCCCTGTGATCCCTGCGGTTTTCAGCTTTTCCGCCATCACGCCAAGATCATCGGAATCCAGTGTCGGGTCTCCGCCTCCCGCGAGGATCAGATCCCCCTGCACGACACCATCGACAACATCGCCGGTCGCAATCAGACGGGTTTCAAACACATGATTTGGCCCCAGCACATCCAGTGCATAAAGCGCAGTGATCGCCTTGGCACTGCTGGCCGGCGGAATGCCCATATTGGCATTTGCGGCCTCCAGCCAAATCCCGCTGTCCACATCGACTACGGCAAAGGCCACATGGCCTTTGATCCCGCTGTCGGCAAGGATCTCCGAGACGTTGGGAATCGCCTGTTTGTAGAGATCCGCATCCCGCCCCACCGGGCGCAGAGAGGCTGTTGGCGGCTCGGCCATGGCAGAGACCGCAGCAAAGGCAGAGACGGCTGCGCCGAGGAAAAATCGTCGTGTGTAAATCTGGCTCATGGGGCTGATATAAAGCGCAAGCTGGACTTGGCCACAACCACTCTGGCGGTCCGGCGCCTTTCGCGGTTGCACAAATCCGCCGACCTGCTAACCCATTGCAATGCAACGCGCCATTCCCATCATGTTTATCGCCATGTCACTTATTCCCGCGGGCGACAGTGCTGGCAAGATTCTGACCGGCAGCTTGGGCGTCGCCCCGGTGTTCGTGGCATGGTCGCGTTTTGCGATTGGAACGCTGCTGGTGCTGCCCTTCCTGTCGTCCGGCACTTGGGCCTTGATGCGCGACTGGCGGCTTTGGCTGCGGGCGGGGACTTTGGCGGCGGGCATCACCTGTATCCAAACCGCGTTGCAAACCGAAGCGCTCGCCAATGTCTTTGCGGCCTTCTTTATCGGTCCGATGTTCAGCTATCTGCTGGCCGCGCTGTTTCTGCGCGAACGTATCTCGTTGCTGCGCAGTGCGCTGATCCTGCTGGGCTTCTGCGGCGTGCTCTTGGTGGTCCGCCCCGGCGTGAACGCCACATCGGGCGGCGCGGGTCTGCTCTTTGCCGTGGCGGCGGGGATGTTCTACGGTGTTTTCCTCACCATGTCGCGCTGGCTTTCAGACATGGCAAGCCCGCTGGCGCTGACCTTTACCCAACTGGCGATGAGCGCGCTGATGTTGCTGCCGCTGGGTCTGATGAACCTGCCCGCCGCAACGGTCGAGATCGCCGGACTGGCCACCGCCAGCGCTGCCTTTTCGATGTTGGGGAACCTGCTGCTGCTCTATGCCTACCGCCGAGCCCCTGCCACGCGGCTTGCGCCCTTGGTCTATTTTCAACTCATCGCAGCTGTGCTCTTGGGGCTGTTGTTGTTCAACACCCTGCCCGATGCGCTAACATGGGCCGGTCTGGCGGTGATCATTACGGCTGGCATCACCTCGGCCCGGCTACGTTGACCGCCACCCCCCGGCGGCCCGCAACGCGGTCGAAGAGATATCCACCATCGGCACATTCACAAAACACCACGCAGGCGTTTCGGCATGGGCCAAAAGCTGACTGTTGCGCCCTGCGATCCGGTAAGGTGCATAAAGCGCTGCCGCCCGGCTCATGCGCGCCGAAATGCGTTGGCCGGGCCGGGCCAGCACGCCCACCGGCACGGTCTGCATGATCTGCTGCCAATCCTGCCAAAGGTGAAACTGCGCGAGGTTATCGGCCCCCATCAGCCAGACAAAGCGCACACCGGGATAACGGTGCCGTAGCGCAGCGAGGGTCTGCGCCGTGTAGCGCGTGCCAAGCTGCGCTTCGATGTCCGTGATCTCGACCTTCGGGTGATCCATCACTGCCTGCGCCCGCGCTTTGCGCTGCGCCATCGGCGCGGGGCCGTGTTCCTTGAGCGGGTTGCCGGGGCTCAGCAGCCACCAGACCCGATCCAAGCCAAAACGTTTCAATGCCTCGCGCGTGATATGCGCGTGCCCGTCATGCGCCGGGTCAAACGACCCGCCCAAAAGGCCGATGACTTGGCCTTTGGTGGCGAATGGCATGGTATTGCGAAACAAAATGGCCCCCGATCCGAAATCAGGGGCCAAAGGAGGGGCATCGCTGCCCTTTGTCAATGCGCAGCGCTTACTTGTGCTTCACGATCTCGCCTGAGCGCAGCCGTGCAACATAGCTGTTTAGCTCGCGCTTCACGATCGGCATCAGGAAGTAGAGCGCAATGATGTTCACAATCGCCATGGAGAACAGCATCGCATCCGAGAAGTCGATCACCGGCCCGAGGCTCGCCGCCGCACCGATCACGATGAAGATGCAGAAGATCACCTTGAAGACCAATTCCTTGGCCGCCCCTTCCCCAAACAGATAGGTCCAGGCTTTAAGCCCGTAGTAGGACCAGCTGATCATGGTCGAGAAGGCAAAGAGCACCACCGCAACCATCAGCAGAACCGGGAACCACGAGAAGGCCCGCGCATAGGCCGCAGAGGTCAGCGCCACGCCGCTGACTTCGCCTTCGGTCGCGATCCGGCCCGCCTCGGCGTTCCAGATGTAAAGACCGGTTTCGGGGTCTTGGTTCAACACGCCGCTGATGACGATCACCAGCGCGGTCATGGTACAGATCACCACCGTGTCGATGAAGGGCTCCAGCAGGGCCACATAGCCCTCGGTCACAGGCTCTTTGGTCCGCACCGCCGAGTGGGCGATGGCCGCAGAGCCGATGCCCGCCTCGTTGGAGAATGCCGCCCGGCGGAAACCTTGGATCAAAGCCCCGGTAAAGCCACCGACAACGCCAAGGCCGGTGAAGGCCCCCATAAAGATCTGACCAAAGGCCCAGCCGATCATATCCCAATTAATCAGCAGGATCAGGATCGACACCAGCACATAGAAGACACCCATAAACGGCACGATCTTTTCCGTCACCCGCGCGATGGACTGCAAACCGCCCGCGATCACTGCAAAGGTCACACCGGCAAGGATGACGCCAGTAATCCAGCCCGGATAGTCGCCCAACACGCCTGCAAGCTGTGCATGGGCTTGGTTGGCTTGGAACATATTGCCCCCGCCGAGCGCGCCCAGAATGGTGAAGATCGAAAACAACACAGCCATAAAGCCACCCAGTGGCAAGCCACGCTCGGAGAAGCCTTTCACAATGTAATACATCGGCCCGCCTGAGACATGGCCGTCGGGAAACTCGTTGCGGTATTTCACGCCAAGCGTACATTCGGTGAATTTGGTCGCCATGCCAAAGAGGCCCGCGATAACCATCCAGAATGTCGCCCCCGGTCCACCGATGCTGACCGCCACCGCGACGCCCGCGATATTGCCCAGACCCACGGTGCCCGACAGCGCCGTCGCCAACGCCTGAAAGTGGCTTACCTCGCCCGCGTCATTGGGGTCTGAGTAATCGCCCTTCACCAGTTGGATCGAATGCCAGAAGCCTTTTAGCTGAATGGCCCCGAAATAGACGGTAAAGACCACCGCACCCACAACCAGCCACAAGGCGATCCATGAGAAATTCGTGCCCGGCAGTGGGGCGAAGATAAAGGAAACATACCAACCGGTATAATCAGCAAAAATCTGGTTAATACGCTCGTCGATGCCGACAGCCTCCTGCGCCGCAGCAAGGGTCGGCAGCAATGACGCGAAAGCGGCCATCGCAACGGTAAATAGCTTGTTCATAGCTTATCCTTTCAAGGAATGATCGTGACCGGCACGCTGGAGCCTGCGACCAACCGGCCGGTCACCCCGCCAAAGAGCCGCTTCAGCCCACGCTCGCCAACCCGACCGACAACGATCTGGATCGCGTCGCGCTGCTTGGCGACAGCTTCAAGGATATCAGCCACGTCCCCATGCCGCACGATCCCCTCAACCTCGATGCCCGAAGTTTTGGCCTTGGCGACGGCTGGATCGAGCACCACCTCGCGGGCGCGCTGCAACTCTTCCTCGCGCCGCTTGTGGCGCTGCTCATTCTCTTCTTTGGTTTGAAAGGTAAAAGGCGACCATTCGATCACATAGCAGAGCGTGATGGCGCAATCCCCGATCTGCTTGGCCTGCGACTGGGCAAAAGATAGCGCGCGCGCGCCGGCCTCCGACCCGTCCAGACCCACAACGATTGTGGCTTTTGACATGCGTTTTTCCCTGTTGTTGTGCCAAGAATGCACGCACCCCAGATGATGCGCCCCATCTCGGCCATCTTGATCTACGCTTGATATGGCGTCGCCCAACAGCGCAGCTGATTGCAATCTTACCGCGAAAAAACGCAAAAAGTCGACTGTTTATCAATGCAATGCCACAGGTAAGCCCGGTAAAGCCTCTCAAGGCTCGGCCAAACGTTGCGCCAGCGCCATATGCGCAGCACCGTGCCTGGCGCCTGAACCGGGGCTGCCCCATCGACAGAGTGTTTGATCTTGTCCGGTCCGAGCGATATGGCACTGCAAACCCCAAAACGCGTTTCGAGGATTCTCCAAATGGCTGCCTATCAATACGTCTATCACATGTCCGGCGTCTCCAAGACCTACCCCGGGGGCAAGAAGACATTCGAAAACATCCACCTGAACTTCCTGCCCGGCGTGAAGATCGGTGTCGTCGGCGTCAACGGCGCGGGTAAATCCACCCTGCTCAAGATCATGGCCGGGCTCGACAAGGATTTCACCGGCGAAGCATGGGCCGCTGAGGGCGCCAAGGTCGGCTACCTGCCGCAGGAGCCCAAGCTCGACCCGACCAAGACCGTGCGCGAAAACGTCATGGAGGGCGTGGCCGAGAAAAAGGCGATCCTCGACCGCTACAACGAACTGGCGATGAACTACAGCGACGAGACCGCCGATGAGATGGCCAAGTTGCAAGACGACATTGACGCGCAGAACCTGTGGGATCTCGACAGCCAGATCGACGTGTCGATGGAAGCCCTGCGCTGCCCGCCGGATGACGCGATGCCGGAAAACCTCTCGGGCGGTGAAGCCCGTCGCGTGGCGCTGTGCAAACTGCTGCTCGAAGCGCCCGACATGCTGCTGCTCGATGAGCCGACCAACCACCTCGACGCCGAGACCATTGCTTGGCTGCAACAGCACCTGATTGAGTACAAAGGCACGATCCTGACGGTCACCCACGACCGTTACTTCCTCGATGACATCACAAGCTGGATTCTCGAATTGGACCGTGGCCGCGGCATCCCCTACGAGGGCAACTACTCCGACTGGCTGGAGCAGAAGGCCAAGCGGCTGGCGCAGGAAGCCCGTGAGGATAAATCCAAGCAGAAGACGCTGGAACGCGAACTTGAATGGATGCGCCAAGGCGCAAAGGCCCGTCAGGCGAAATCCAAAGCCCGGATCGCGGCCTATAACGAGATGGCCGAGACCTCCGAGCGCGAAAAGCTGTCCCGCGCCCAGATCGTCATCCCCAACGGCCCGCGCCTTGGCAACAAGGTGATCGAGGTCGAAGGTCTGAAGAAACACATGGGTGACAAGCAGTTGATCGACGGGTTGGACTTCTCCCTGCCGCCGGGTGGCATCGTCGGGGTGATCGGCCCTAACGGCGCGGGTAAATCGACGCTGTTCAAAATGCTCACCGGCCATGAGAAGCCCGATGCGGGCACCATCGAATATGGTGACACGGTTGAACTGTCCTATGTCGACCAGTCGCGCGATGACCTGAACCATGAGGACACTGTCTGGCAGGCGATCACAGGCGGGGCCGAAGTGATCAAACTGGGTGACGCCGAGGTGAACTCCCGCGCCTATTGCTCGTCCTTCAACTTCAAAGGCGGCGACCAGCAAAAGAAAGTCGGCCTGCTCTCGGGTGGTGAACGTAACCGCGTGCATATGGCGCGGCTGCTCAAAGAAGGCGGCAACGTGCTGCTGCTCGATGAACCGACCAACGATCTGGACGTCGAAACCCTGCGTGCGCTCGAAGACGCGCTGGTCGATTTCGCAGGCTGCGCCGTGGTCATTTCGCACGACCGCTTCTTCCTCGACCGTATCTGTACCCACATCCTTGCCTTCGAAGGCGAAGCGCATGTGGAATGGTTCGAAGGCAACTTCGAGGATTACGAAGAGGACAAGAAGCGCCGTCTGGGTGCTGATGCGCTTGAGCCAAAGCGTCTGAAGCACAAGAAGTTCGCGCGGTAATTTTTACGGAATAGCGATTTGGAGGGCGTCGGATTTCCGGCGCCCTTTTTTGTGCGCACCGTCTCAGCGCCCCGCCCGGTGGCACACCGGGCATCGCCCCCAGGGAGGGCGCTGCCCTTACCGCATACCTCCAACGTAAAAACCCGCCCGCAATGCGGACGGGTTTAATCCCTTAACCTCCGACGCCCTCAGCGTTCGTCGTCAATCGCCGTTTCAAGCTGGGCAAAGAGGTTGTCCTCATCATGCCGCGCCAAGCCGTGCAGCGGATCCCAGCTTTCCAAATGCTCGCGCAGCTTGTTGCTGGCCGACAGCCCCGACCACAGACGCTGCTCACTGACCGAAGTCACGCGAAGGCTCGGCGGGAGCGCATTGTTCATGCCCTTCCCGTCCCAATTCTTCTCCAGATACTCATGCATCCGCTCTTCCATCACCTCGGTGTTCAACCGCGCACGGCTCAGGACCACGCCGACATATCGGCCACTGCCCGCATAGGCGAGGTGAAACCGCATACCGTGAAGCGAATGGATGGTCGCAGAGGCGACCTGTTCCATTTGGCGGCGGAAAGCGGGCGCTTTGACAGCGCGGTAAATCCCCCGCGCCCCTTCAACCGCGACGGAGAAAAGGTTCATCGAGAAACAGCCGCTCGGCAGGCGCAGCAGGTAGTTTTCCAAGGCGAGGAAATCGCTGCACCCCTCGACATTCAGGTCGAAACCTTCGTCGAAGCGGATTTTCATCATCTCCGTCAGTTCAGACAGGGTATGCTGCGCTTCGCGTTCCCGCAGCAAAGAGGCATTCAGCATGCTGGCCGAGTTGATCCGAGCGCTCAGTTCGACCCCATCAAGAGGTTTGCACAGAAAGTCGGTGGCACCGGCGTCGAAAGCCCGTTGCATCATCGCAGGCTCGCGGCTGGCGGTGATCATGACAATCGGCGCGGCACGGTAATACGGCACGTCACGGATCGTCTCGCACAGGCTGATACCGCTGATACCGGGCAACATAATATCGAGCAGGAAGGAATCAAACGGCTTGTCCGAGTCTCGTAGGATGTCCAGCGCTTCCTCCGAACTCTCAGCGCAGACCAATTCGTAATTGTCGTTCTCGGTCAGGCATCCGGTTAACAGGTCGAGGATGACCGGATCGTCATCCACGGCAAGAATTCTCATCATTGTGCAATCTCCGCATGGGGCGCTGGCAGGCGCAATTGGGGCTTTCCGGCAGAAAACCACTTGTGGCGGGCAGCAATGCGACGGGTTTTAGACAATCTTTAGACAGCCGCTGACCCGCAGGCGGCCTGAAAAACAGGGATTGCACCGCGCAACATGGCAGGAAAGTGCCGAAACAGCCTGCCAAAAGGGCCGGGAAAAGCGGTCTGAATCGATCCCTCTTGAACGAATCCCCCTCTAATGCGATAAAGACGGTGCAGACGTTATCTTTTTCGACCCACTGTCTCCCTCATACGGCGCTCAGTCTATCGATCCAGACAAACAACGCCGGGCCATCGCACTCAAGCGGATGGCATCAATATGGAGACTACGGATATGGCCACTGGCACCGTAAAATGGTTTAACACAACTAAAGGCTTCGGCTTCATTGCTCCCGATGGCGGCAGCAAAGACGTTTTCGTTCACATTTCCGCTGTTGAGCGCGCTGGCCTGACCGGCCTGGCCGACAACCAGAAAGTGACCTTCGACATCGAAGCAGGCCGTGACGGCCGTGAATCCGCGACCAACATCGCGCTGGCCTAATGGCCGGGGGCTTTGGCCCTGATCCAAGAATTCAAGCGGCCCGCCAGCAACGGCGGGTCGTTTTTTTATGTGCAGTCTTGCCAAACCGCGCCCCCGTGGCACAATACGGCATCGACTGACCCCCAGATGGAGCCTGCCATGCGCCGCCGTACCTTTCTGACCAGCACATTGGCTGCTGCCACCCTTCCAATGATAGCGCAGGCCCGCACCGCGGCCTATGATCCCAAACCGCAGATCGTCCCGATGAAACCGCAATATGCGCCGGGTCAGTTGTTAATCCTGCCGCGCAGTCATTACCTTTATTTCGTGACCGCACCGGGCCAAGCCATGCGCTACGGCGTGGGTGTGGGCAAAGCGGGGCTGGAGTTCACAGGTACCGCGACGATCGACGTTAAGAAAGAATGGCCCACTTGGCGGCCAACCAACGAGATGATCGAACGTGAGCCGCAGGCCTACAAACGCTTCATCGGCAACACCGATGCCCAGCCCGGCGGTCCCGGCAACCCGCTCGGCGCGCGGGCGCTCTACCTGTTCCAGAACGGGCGGGACACCTATTTCCGTATCCATGGCACGACCCAGCCGAATTCGATCGGCCGCTCGGTGTCGAACGGCTGTATCCGGATGTTGAATGAGCATGTGATTGATCTGTACCAACGTGTGCCGATTGGGACGAAGGTTACGGTGCTGTAACCCCCCCTACTGTAGACCACCCGGCCCGGAATCAAACCGCAGGCGCCGGGCCATCGCCTGCCCGCCCCCCGGGTAGGCGATTTTGTTAGGCTTGGCGCGACTTAGCTCGGTCACGTCACGGCTGAACCATAAAGTGGCAATGTCCACCTGCAGGGGCGCCAACCCGCGTGCAGGCACTGGCCCTCCGTGCATACAAAAAGGGCCAGCGCATCGCGCCAGCCCCTCCCCTTTCATCGCCGGCAAAGCTTACTGAATAGCCTTGTCCGTCACCTCATGCGTCCACGCCCCCTCAGGCGCTTTCGTGATCATGCCACCTTCCATGGTGATCTTTGCACTCCGATCAAAAGCCGCCTCATCCAGCCGCCCATCGCTGCCCTCGGTCAGCTTGGCAATCTCACCCATCATGCGGGTCTGGTGCTTCTCGGTCTGCGCCCCGGTCTGGTCATTCTCCAGCACGATTTCAGCGGCTTCTTCGACATTCTCCTCGGCGTATTTCCAGCCCTTCATCGACGCCCGGACGAACCGCGCCAGCTTATCGACCATCTCAGGGTCTTCGAGGTTCTCTTCGGTGGTATAAAGACCGTCTTCCAGCGTCGAAATACCTTCGTCTTCGTACTTGAAGACCACCAGATCCTCAGGCGTCAGCCCGGCATCAATCACCTGCCAATATTCATTGTAGGTCATGGTTGTGGCGCATTCGACCTGCTTTTGCAGCAGCGGATCAACGTTGAAGTTGATCTTCTGGATCGTCACACCGCCTTCGGACCCGTCGGTGGGATAGCCCAGCTTGCCCATCCAGCTTAGCAACGGAATCTCATTACCAAAGAACCATGTGCCGAGCGTGTTGCCGGGGAAATCCTCGGGGCTTTCGATCCCGTGCTCCTTAAGGCAGGTCAGCATCAGGCCCGATTTCGCGAAAGGCTGCGCGATATTCACAATCGGCGCGCCCTTCTCACGCGCGGCCAGCGCCGAAGGCAGCCAGTCCACCATCACGTCGGCCCCACCGCCCAAGAGCACCTGCACCGGCGCGATATCCGGCCCGCCGGGCTTGATCGTAACGTTCAGCCCTTCTTCTTCGTAAAAACCTTTGTCCTTCGCGACGTAATAGCCGCCGAACTGCGCCTGCGTGACCCACTTGAGCTGCAAGGTCAGGTCATCTGCCGCCTGCGCCATGGCCCCCCAAAGGCCCAAGGCGGCCCCGGCGGCGATCTTCGTGATATTTTTCATTGTTTTCTCCCAGTTGGTTGGTCGTTTTTATGTTCGCTGGCTAGGGTGCCAAAAGGTCACCCGTCCTTCGATGAGGGCCATGATACCATAGAACGCCGATCCGGCTATTGCCGCGACAACAATCTCAGCCCAGACCAGATCAAGCGCAAGCTGCCCGACCGAGGTGGAGATGCGGAAGCCCATGCCAAGCACCGGGGAGCCAAAGAATTCAGCAACAATGGCGCCGATCAGGGCAAGTGTTGTGCCGATCTTGAGGCCGTTAAAGACAAAGGGCATCGCCGCGGGCAGCCGCAATTTCAAAAGGGTCCGCCAATAGCCCGCCGCATAGGTCCGCATCAGGTCGCGCTGCATCGCATCGCTGGCCTGCAAGCCCTGCACCGTGTTCACCAGCATTGGGAAAAACACCATGACCACAACAATCGCCGCCTTGGATTGCCAACCAAAGCCGAACCACATCACCATGATCGGGGCCATGCCAATGATCGGCAGCGCGGCGACAAAGTTGCCGACTGGGAGCAGCCCACGTTGCAAGAACGGGAACCGATCAATCGCCAGCGCCGTCAGAAACGCCGCACCGCAGCCGATGATATAGCCGCTCAGCGCCCCCTTAATGACAGTCTGTACAAAGTCGATCCACAGAATGTCCAGCGAAGTCGCAAAGCGTGCCGCGATCACTGAAGGCGCGGGCAGCAACACCTGATTGATGTCAAAGCCGCGCACCACCCCTTCCCAGACCGCGATCAGCGTCAGGCCAAAAACGATGGGCGAGGCCAGTGTTGCCCAACGCGACGGCTTTTGCCGCGCCAGCCAGATGTTGACCGACAGCCCAACCAGCCAGGCGACAATCGCAAAAAGAACCCAGCCCATCATGCCATTCCCATCCGTTTCAAGGTGATGCGCTGGACCAATCCAATGAGCCCCACCATGACCGCCGCCAAGGCCGCCGCCATGATCAGCGCGCTCCAAATCTGCACCGTCTGACCGTAATAACTGCCCGCCAGCAAGCGCGCCCCAAGT
Source organism: Sulfitobacter maritimus (assembly GCF_013346665.1). Lineage (GTDB taxonomy): Bacteria > Pseudomonadota > Alphaproteobacteria > Rhodobacterales > Rhodobacteraceae > Sulfitobacter > Sulfitobacter maritimus. The sequence goes on along the minus strand of NZ_JABVBB010000037.1, from coordinate 31,031 downwards.
CCGGCCACAGCCCCTGTCGGCATTTCACCCACGATGGCCCCAACCAGCGACGCCGCAACACCGACCTTTAGCGAGGTAAAGAAATACGGCATCGACGAGGGCAACCGCAGTTTCCAAAACGTCTGCCACCCGCTCGCATGCCATGTGCGCATCTGGTCCAACTGCATCTGGTCCGGGCTGCGCAGCCCTTTGACCATGCCGACAACCACCGGGAAGAAGGACAGATACATGCTGATGATCGCCTTCGGCAGTAGGCCCGACAGCCCCACCGCGTTCAGCACCACGATGATCATCGGCGCGATGGCGAGGATTGGAATGGTCTGACTGGCAATGACCCACGGCATCACAGACATGTCCATCGTGCGGTTAAACACGATCCCGACGGCCAGCAACGTGCCAAGCGCGGTCCCCATGACAAACCCTAGAAAGGTCGCGCTGAAGGTGACCCATGTGTGATAGACCAGCGACCGTTTCGAGGTCACTTTCTTCATCACTGTGGTCTCCCACAACTCCGCCCCCACCTGATGCGGTGCGGGCAATTTGGGTTTTTCCTGCGACCACGTATCGGCCACCAGTTCCGAGAACGTTAGCGTCCTATCCGCCCGCGCCGCCACATCCCGCGCCCATTGCGCGTTAAGCGCGACCGCCGCGCCATACCAGACAAGGATCAGCAGGCCCACGACCGTGAGAATGGGAATGATGTTACGCATCAATCGTCCCCATGCCCGGCCCGCAGACCTTCGCGCACGCGATGCGCGATTTCCAAGAACTCCGGCGTTTCGCGAATCTCTAGGGGCCGTTCACGCGGCAGCGGGCTTTCGATCACATCCGTGATCCGTCCGGGCCGCGGGCTCATCACGACGATCTTGGTCGAGAGGTACACCGCCTCAGGGATCGAGTGCGTGACAAAGGCGATGGTCTTTTCCGTCCGCGCCCAGAGCTTCAACAATTGCTCATTCAGGTGGTCCCGCACGATCTCATCCAACGCGCCAAAAGGCTCGTCCATCAGCAGGATGTCCGCGTCAAACGACAGCGCCCGCGCAATCGACGCTCGCTGTTGCATGCCGCCTGAAAGCTGCCACGGAAACTTCTTCTCGAACCCGCTCAATTCCACCAGATCAAGCACCCGTTTGACCCGCTCGGCCTGTTCCGCCTTTGGGATGCCCATGATCTCCAACGGGAGGCGGATGTTGCCGCCGATGGTCCGCCACGGATACAGCCCCGCCGCTTGGAACACATAGCCATAAGCCCGCGAACGCCGGGCTTCTTCGGGGCTGACCCCGTTGATGGTGACCTCCCCGCCGGTGGGCTGCTCTAGGTCAGCCATGACCCGCAGAAAGGTCGTCTTGCCACAGCCCGACGGGCCGATGAAGCTCACGAAATCGCCCTTGTTGATCTCAAGGTTCACGTCTTTCAACGCATGGATCGGCCCGTCATTGGTCTGAAAGGTCAGATCCAGGTTCCGGGCGCTGATCACGCTCTGGTTTTCTTGCACTTATTTTACTTCCCTGTTGGTCGGCCGCTTTTGGCGCGGCACTTTACCTGAGTGTTAAGACGGGTCTACATCGCTTAGATCCCCGCCGGAATGTTCAACGGATCGCGTTTGATCATCTTGGGGCAGTTTAGCTCTTTCCACTTGCTGAGCGCGACGTTGGCACTGGGGAAAGCTGGCCGTGGCACAAAGCGCCCGCGTCCCGGCTGCGGCTGGCTGTTTTGGCCCCAAGCCCAAATCACTTCGCCCCGGCTGAGGGTATAGCGGCTCTGCGCCTTAACCTCAAAGCCTTCAAAAACGTTGTAATCGAGGATCGAATGGTGGTTCGACGCGCTGATCGTCTTGGTGATCTTCGGGTCCCAAACCACGATATCGGCGTCCGCCCCTTCGACGATCGCGCCCTTCTGCGGATAGATATTAAGGATCTTGGCGATATTGGTCGAGGTCGCGGCGACAAACTCATTCGGCGTCAAACGCCCGGTTTCGACCCCCTCTGTCCAAAGCACAGCCAGCCGTTCCTCCAACCCGTTCGAGCCATTGGGAATGATCCGGAAGTCATCGCGCCCCGCCCGTTTTTGCTCGGTGCTGAACGCCGCATGGTCCGTCGCGACCACCTGCAAGCTGCCCGCCTGCAGCCCGGCCCAAAGGCTATCTTGATGGTCTTTGCTGCGGAACGGCGGCGACATGACGCGGCGTGCGGCGTGGTCCCAATCCTTGTTGAAATACTCAGACTCGTCCAGCGTCAGGAACTGGATGAGCGGCTCGCCGTAAACCCGCATGCTCTTCTGCCGCGCCCGGCGGATCGCCTCATGGGTCTGCTCGCAGGAAACGTGCACGATATAAAGCGGCACACCCGCCGTATCAGCAATGGTGATCGCGCGGTTCGCAGCCTCGCCCTCAAGCTCAGGCGGGCGCGAATAGGCGTGGCCTTCCGGCCCGGTGATGCCCTGATCGAAGTACTTTTGCTGCAACTCGGCCACCAGATCGCCGTTCTCGGCATGGACCATTGGCAACGCGCCCAACTCGGCACAGCGCTTGAAGGAGGCGAACATCTCGTCATCCTCAATCATCAACGCGCCCTTATAGGCCATGAAGTGCTTGAAGCTGTTCACCCCCATGTCGACGGCGTCTTTCATCTCGTTAAAGACGGTCTCATCCCAGCCGGTGATGGCCATGTGGTAGCCGATGTCCGAGCAAATCTGCGGCGCCGACTTGCGGTGCCATTCGTTGATGGCATTCTTAATTGAGCCATCAGCACCCGGCAGACAAAAATCCACCACCATCGTCGTCCCACCACAGGCCGCCGCCCATGTGCCGGTCTCAAACGTCTCTGCCGCCGTGGTCCCCATGAAAGGCATCTCAAGATGCGTATGCGGATCAATGCCGCCCGGGATCACATAGGCCCCCTCCGCATCGATATATTCATCACCCTTCAGGTCTTCGCCAATCTGCTTGATCTTCTCCCCTTCGATCAAGACATCGGCTTTCCACGTCCGGTCCGCCGTGCAGACCATGCCACCCTTGATTACCTTACTCATTGTTCTCTCCCCATTCTCTTTTTGGCCGATAATACTTCGGGGGTCCGGAGGCTGGCCCCCGAACCAACACCCGAGATGTCAGCCCTCGATTTCCGCTGTCTCCAACACCGCGTGCAGCAGAACGTCCGCGCCCGCCTTGGCCCAGTCCTTAGTGATCTCTTCCGCCTCATTGTGGCTCAACCCGTCCACACAGGGACACATAACCATGGCCGTCGGCGCCACGCGGTTGATCCAGCAGGCGTCATGCCCGGCGCCTGAAATCAGGTTCATATGGCTGTAGCCCAAACGCTCCGCCGCATTGCGCAGGGCGGTAACGCAGCCTTCGTCAAAGGCCACCGGATCAAAGCCGCCAACCTTCTCAAACTCGATCTGCAACTTCATATCGTCGGCGATCTTCTGACTCTCTGTGCGCAGACGGGCTTCCATATCCTCAATGACCGCAAGCTCGGGCGAACGGAAATCGACGGTAAAGACCGTCTTGCCCGGGATCACATTGCGGCTGTTGGGATAGACTTCGATATGACCTGCCGCTCCCACTGCATGGGGCGCATGGCTCCAAGCGATCTCGCTGACCTTTTCCAGCACCCGCGCCATGCCCAACCCGGCATCGCGGCGCATGGGCATGGGGGTCGAGCCGGTGTGACTGTCCTTGCCGGTGATCGTCACTTGGGTCCAGCTTAGGCCTTGTCCGTGGGTGACGATGCCAATGTCTTTGCCTTCGGCCTCCAAAATCGGCCCCTGCTCAATGTGCAGTTCAAAGAACGCGTGCATCTTGCGCGCGCCGACTTCTTCCTCACCTTTCCAGCCGATCCGCTCCAACTCTTCGCCAAAGGTTTTGCCCTCGGCGTCGGTCTTGGCATAGGCCCAGTCTTGCGTGTGGATGCCAGCAAAAACCCCCGACGACAGCATCGCGGGGGCAAAACGGGTGCCTTCTTCGTTGGTGAAGTTGGTCACGACAATCGGGTGTTTGGTCTTGATCCCCAGATCATTCATCGTGCGCAGGATTTCCAGCCCGCCTAATACACCCAGCACCCCGTCATATTTCCCGCCTGTGGGCTGCGTGTCGAGGTGGGAGCCGACATAGACCGGTAGCGCCTCGGGGTCCGTGCCTTCGCGGCGGGCGAACATATTTCCCATCTGGTCGAGGCCCATCGTGCAGCCCGCCTCCTCGCACCATTTTTGGAACAACGCGCGGCCCTCGGCATCGGCATCTGTCAGGGTCTGACGGTTGTTGCCGCCCGCCACCCCGGGGCCAACTTTGGCCATTTCCATCAAGGAATCCCACAGACGGTCGGGATCAATCTTGAGGTTCTCTCCGGGCGCGGGCATAGGTCACTCCTCTGTCATTTTATCGCGGCTTTTGCCGTGTTGTTTTTTTACCATTTGGTAAATCCACGATTGCGATTAGGTTATGGTCTGTCAAGAACTGCTTTGAAACAACCCATCCGCGATCCGAGAAACGCCTTTATTCGCAGCACTAGGAAAGAGCCTGCCTTGCCTGAAAGCTCCGTCAAGAAACCCAGCCGGATTCAGCTTCGCAACCGCCGGGTGATTCTGGATGCCGCGCTCGAAGTCTTTTCAAAGCATGGGTATCGCGGCGCGACGTTAGACCAGATCGCGGCCGAAGCCGGGCTGAGCAAGCCCAACATCCTCTACTATTTCGACGGCAAGGAAGACATTCACGTCACCTTGCTGTCACAGCTTATGGACACATGGCTCGACCCCTTGGTGGCGCTTGACCCCAATGGCGACCCCCGGCGCGAGATTTTGGACTACATTGACAGAAAGCTAAAGATGGCGGTCGAACTGCCCCGCGAAAGCAGGCTTTTTGCCAATGAAATCCTGCAAGGCGCGCCGCGTATCTCGCCAGAGCTGCACAGCCACCTGAAACCCCTGTTTGACGAAAAATGCGCCGTCATTGCAGGCTGGGTGGACGCCGGGAAACTGCCCCCGCTGGACCCTCAGCATCTGCTGTTCTCGATCTGGGCTACCACGCAGCATTATGCGGATTTTGAAGCGCAGGCGCGGGTCTTGCTCGGCGCAGAGGCTGATCCGCAACCCCGCGCTTTGGCGCATCTTCGGGCGATGTTTGGCGCACTCTTGGCCCAACCGGGCTGACCCCTGCCACCGATTAACCACGCTTCAGCAAAATCAGCGGCATTTACTTTGCGTTAGTATTCACCGCGCAGATTGGACGCGGGTGAGGGCTCCTTTGCAAAGTGAAAGGGGCAGATATGAGTGCGTTACTGCTAACCAATACATTCGCCGCGCCGCAAACGGCGCAGGCACAGAGCTCCGAGGCATCGCCAAGTCTGGCGTCTCCGGGGCAAACACAGGCCGAGACGATCGGCACCGCAACCGGACCAGAGGCGGTGGCACCGGCACAGGCCGGGCGGGAGGCGCGCGGTTCAAGGCAATCGACCTCCTATTCCGGCAGTGGGAGCGGCGCAGGCGGCGCCATTGCCCAACAGCCTGTTTGGGCGCAACGCAGCCCCGATGCCACACCGGCTTCCGTCGTCGCTGCCCGCGCGGCCCCACTTGAGACTGACCGGATAGAGCAGATCGCCCGCGATGCGGCCATGGCATTGATCGATGCACGCCGGGATGCGGCGCTGATCGATAGGATGTCGCAACCTGCCGAAGTCATCGACACGGCCCAGCAAACCCGCGAGATGGCAAATCAAATGCCAGACCCGCTGCCCACGGCCCCGGTGCTTCAGAAAGACTGACACCGGGGCCACAGACGCGCGGCTTTATTCTGCCGGTTCAACCTCAACGACCTTGGCTGATGGGTTGTTGGGGTGCGTGGTCCAGTTGGCATAGTCGGGCGTGACTGTCTTGCCGGTGCGCAAGTCAGTCGCGCCTGCGGCCAGCGGCTCCATCGAGATACAGTCCTCAACCGGGCAGACATTGACGCAGAGGTTACAGGCCACGCATTCCTCTTCGATCACCGTAAAGGTGCGGTCCTCGGACATGGCAATCGCTTGGTGGCTGGTATCTTCGCAGGCGGCAAAGCAGCGGCCACAGGAAATGCAGAGATCCTGATCGATCTTTGCCTTGGCGACGTAGTTCAGGTTCAACTGGTTCCAATCGGTGACATTCGGCACCGCACGGCCCACCAGTTGGTCAACCGAGGTCATGCCCTTCTCGTCCATATACTCCGACAGGCCCGAAATCATTTCCTGCACAACCTTGAAGCCATAGGTCATCGCCGCCGTACAGACCTGCACATTGCCCGCACCAAGCGCCAAGAACTCCGCCGCGTCGCGCCATGTGGTGACGCCGCCGATGCCGCTGATCGGCAGGCCGTGGGTTTCGGGGTTGCGGGCAATCTCGGCCACCATATTGAGCGCGATCGGTTTCACCGCCGGGCCGCAATAGCCGCCGTGGGTGCCTTTGCCGTCGATCATCGGCTCTGGCGCAAAGAGGTCCAGATCGACCGAGGTGATGGAGTTGATCGTGTTGATCAGGCTCACCGCATCCGCGCCGCCACGCTTTGCGGCCTCGGCGGGGTAGAGCACATTGGTAATGTTCGGCGTCAGCTTCACGATCACCGGCATCCGGGTGTACATCTTGCACCAACGGGTGACCATTTCGATATATTCAGGCACCTGCCCCACGGCAGAGCCCATGCCCCGCTCGGCCATCCCATGCGGACAGCCGAAATTCAGCTCAATCCCGTCGGCACCGGTTTCTTCCACATGCGGCAGGATCGCTTTCCACGCCTCCTCCTCGCAAGGCACCATGATCGAGGCGATGAGTGCGCGATCCGGGTAGTCCCGCTTCACCGCCTTCATCTCGCGCAGGTTCACTTCCAGCGGGCGGTCGGTGATCAACTCGATGTTGTTGAGCCCCAACAAACGCCGGTCCGCGCCCCAGATCGCGCCGTAACGCGGGCCGTTGACGTTGACGACAGGCGGCCCTTCCATGCCGAGGGTCTTCCAGACCACCCCGCCCCAACCCGCCTCATAGGCGCGGCGCACGTTGTATTCCTTATCCGTCGGCGGCGCGGAGGCCAGCCAGAACGGGTTGGGGGATTTGATCCCGATGAAATCGCTTCTCAGATCAGCCATGTTATGTCTCCCTCTCGGCGCGGCCTCAGCCCGCCGCCCCCATCAATGTGGTGTGAATGTCCATCGCCGCATCGCGACCCTCGGCCACGGCAGTCACCGTCAGATCATCGCCGCCGCTGGCGCAGTCGCCCCCGGCCCAGACGCCCTCCAGACTGGTGCGCCCGGTGCCATCCACCTTGATCTTACGCCCGTCGAGGTCGGGCAACCCGTCGCCCAAGAGCGTCTGACCGATGGCCTTGAACACCTGATCGGCCTGCAACCGTAGGGTCTCGCCAGTTCCTTTCATCGCTTCGTCGACATATTCGAACTCGATCTCGCGCACCGCACCGTTGCCATGCACAGCAATGGGCACCGCATGAGTCACGATCCGCACGCCTTTGGACGCTGCGAGATCCTGCTCGAACACGCTCGCGTTCATCCGGTCGCGGCCACGGCGATAGACCAGCGTCACATTGAGCGCGCCCAGCAGTTTCGCCTGTACCGCCGCATCCACCGCCGTCATACCGCCGCCGATCACCACCACATCACGGCCAATTGGCACGCCGGAAAGATCGCTCGACTGGCGCAGTTCCGAGATGAAATCGACTGCATTGGCGACCCCGGCCTTATCCTCGCCCTCGGCCCCAAGCGCGTTCACGCCCACCAGTCCCATGCCGAGGAACACCGCATCGTAATCGGCCTTCAGCTCTTCAAGCGTGACATCCCGCCCCACAGCAATCTCATGCCGGAAGGTGATCCCGCCGATCTGCATGAGCCAATTGACCTCAGCCTGCGCGAAACCGTTGGGTGTCTTGTAAGCCGCGATGCCATATTCGTTCAGCCCACCCGGCTTGGGCCGTGCATCGATGATTTCAACGTCATGGCCAAGCATCGCCAGACGGTGCGCACAGGACAGACCCGCTGGCCCCGCGCCCACAACGGCGACGCGCTTGCCTGTGGGGGCCGCCCGCTCGAAAGGATGCACGCCCTGCGCCATCAAATGATCCGTCGCATAGCGCTGCAACTGGCCGATCAACACCGGTTTGCCCTCGGCCACCTCGCGCACGCAGACCTCTTCGCAGAGCGTCTCTGTCGGGCAGACCCGCGCACACATGCCGCCAAGGATGTTCTGGCTGAGGATCGTCTTGGCCGCCGCATCGGGCGTGCCGGTGGCGATCTGCCGGATGAACAGCGGAATGTCGATGTCCGTCGGGCAGGCCGTCATGCAAGGCGCGTCGTGGCAGAAGTAACAGCGGTCCGCCGCAACCAGCGCCTCATGTTCGTCCAAGGGCGGATGAAGATCCGAAAACCCCTCCACGTAGTTCTGCGGTTCTAACCGCCCCGGAACGATCCCCGGCTCAAACACATCTCGTGCCATATCAAAATCCCTGTTGTTTTTTGCTGTTTTAAAAATGCTCACACGGAATCATTTTTTTATCAACTGGTAAATTTTTGGATCGCTCACCGGGGCAGAGGGCGCTTTGCGCCCGCTTTTGTGACAAGCTCATGAAATTACATGCGCGTATCCTTGCCGGTCGCGGGGACGGCGCGAAAAATCCTTGATTTTAAAAATAGGGATTCCAATATCGAAATTGCGACGCGAAGACTTATCGACCCGGCTGCCCTAAGGCTCCACCGATCACGAATTCGACCGAGCCGCGCTGCCGCATGTTGCGGGCAGATCAATTAGAGGGAGACAGCGGGTCATGGCTACTGGCACCGTCAAATGGTTCAACACAACAAAAGGCTACGGCTTCATCGCGCCTGACAGCGGCGGCAAGGACATTTTCGTTCATATTTCTGCGGTAGAACGCGCCGGGCTGACCGGTCTGGCTGACAATCAGAAAGTGACTTTCGATGTCGAAGCAGGCCGTGATGGCCGCGAAAGCGCGAGCAACATCGCGCTGGCCTAAATGGGCTGACCGATAGATTAGAAACGGACGCTGCGGCGTCCGTTTTTGTTTGCGGGGTGTTAGTCTTGCGTGGCCTGCGCTGCCAGTTCCGCGACCGCCGGGCCGATGTCTTGAACGATCAGAGCCACGCCTTCGGCGTTGGGATGGATGCCATCGCCTTGAAAATAACGCCGGATTGTCTCACTGCGTTCAGATGCGCCGTTGTGTTCTTCCGCCAACAATCCCGTGAAGAAGTCGGCGTAAAACAGCGTGTCATACTGTTTAGCCAATGTCGGATAGAGCGCCTCGAACTCGGTCTTGTAGCCCGCGCCATAATTGCCCGGCGCGGACATGCCAACCAGAAGCACCTCCACCTCGGCCTGTTTTGCCGCCGCCAAAATACCGTCGATATTGCTCTGCGCCTGTGCCGGGTCCAGCCCGCGCAGCATGTCGTTGCCGCCAAGCGTCACGATCATTGCGTCGACCTCGGGCGTCAGGGTCCAGTCGACGCGGGCCAAGCCGCCCGCTGTGGTATCGCCCGACACGCCTGCGTTAACGATCTTGGCCTCAACCCCCTTTGCGTCCAGCCATGATTGCAACTGCGGTACGAATCCCTCTTCGGGGGCCAGTCCGTAGCCTTGGGTCAGACTGTCGCCCAAGGCGGCAATTACCACCTCTTCGGCATAGGCTTTGCTGCCTAAAACAAAGGCAAAACAGATCAATACCTTGCGCATCCTTCACGGACCTCCATATCCAACTGATACCCAGAATAAAGGCGGCCCGATGAGCGACCCTGTCTATGACCTTCAAGATGTCACGCTAAGCCTCAAGGGCAATGCCGGAACCGTCGATATCTTGCGCGGCATTTCGCTTGAGGTCCAACAGGGCGAGAGCATGGCGCTCACCGGGGCGTCGGGGTCGGGGAAATCCTCGCTGCTGATGGTTATGGGCGGACTGGAGCGGGCGACGAGCGGTCAGGTCACGGCGCTTGGCCATGATCTCAGCGCGTTGCGCGAGGATGGGCTGGCGAGGTTTCGGCAGGGGCGAATGGGGATCGTCTTTCAGTCCTTCCATCTTATCCCCACCATGACCGCGCTGGAAAACGTCGCCACACCGTTGGAGCTTTCGGGGGCGGACGACCCCTTTGACCGCGCCCGCGTGGAGCTAGAAACCGTGGGCCTAGGCCACCGTATTAACCAATACCCCGCCCAGATGTCCGGCGGTGAGCAGCAGCGTGTCGCCCTCGCCCGCGCTGCTGCGCCGCGCCCGGCGATTCTGTTGGCGGATGAACCGACAGGCAGTCTCGACAGTAGCAATGGCGCTGCGATCATGGATTTGCTGTTTGAACTACGCGATCGCCACGGCGCGACGCTCGTGTTGGTCACCCACGCCGATGATCTGGCCCAACGCTGCGACCGTGTGGTGCAACTGGCCGATGGGCGCATCGCATGAGCCTGCCCCTCGCGGCTCGTTTCGCCCGCCGGGAAATGCGCGGCGGATTGCGCGGTTTCCGCCTGCTACTGGCCTGCTTAGCGCTTGGCGTGGCCGCGCTGGCGGCTGTCGGTTCTATCCGCGCGGCGATCGAGGCGGGGTTGGAAGCCGAAGGTGCCGCCCTTCTGGGCGGTGATGCAGAACTGGATTTCACCTACCGTTTTGCCAGCGCAGAGGAGCGCGACTGGATGGCCGCGCGCGCCGACCGGGTGTCCGAGATCGTCGAATTCCGCTCTATGGCCGTGGTCGGCAGTGGCGAGAAATCCGAGCGGGCGCTGACGCAGGTGAAAGCGGTGGACGACCTCTATCCGCTGATCGGAGACATGGTGCTGGACCCTGCCATGCCGCTCGACAGGGCGCTGGCCCCCACCGATGGCCTTGCCGGAGCGGTCATGGAACGGGCGCTTTCAGATCGGCTTGGCCTCTCCCCCGGCGATGTTTTCGCGCTTGGCGAAGCTGAATTTCGCCTGAACGCCCTGATTGAGCGCGAGCCGGATTCTGCGGCCAGTGGCTTCTCGCTCGGCCCCCGCACCATGGTCTTGCGCCGTGCTCTGGACGGATCGGGCCTGCTCTCAGCCGGGACGCTCTTTAACAGCAAGTACCGCCTTGCATTGCCCGAAGGCACCCCGCTCGACCCGCTTGAGGCCGAAGCGAAAGAACGTTTCTCTGACGCGGGGATGCGCTGGACCGATGCCCGCAACGGCGCGCCCGGTGTGGCGCGTTTTATCGAACGGCTAAGCGCCTTCTTGGTGCTGGTGGGGCTTTCGGGCCTTGCTGTCGGCGGGGTTGGCGTGGCCGCAGCAGTGCGCGCCTATCTGCAACGAAAGACCGCCGTGATCGCCACTTTCCGCGCTATGGGCGCGTCTCGGGCGACGATCTTTCAGACCTATTTTATTCAAGTCGGGTTTTTGGCGGTGATGGGTGTGGCGCTTGGCCTGCTGATCGGCGCAGGGCTGCCGCTCCTGCTTTCCCCCCTGATTGAGGCGCGCCTTCCCCTGCCCGCCCGTTTTTCCATCTACCCCGCCCCGCTGATCGAAGCTGCGCTCTACGGCCTGCTGACCGCCGCCCTTTTCACCCTCTGGCCCCTTGCCCGCAGCGCTGATGTGCGGGCCGCGACCCTGTTCCGCGATGACTGGCAGCGCCAATCGCCATGGCCCGCGCCCCCCTACCTCGTGGCGATGGCATTGCTGCTGGCGGCGCTGCTGGCATTGGCGGGATGGTTCAACGGCTCGTGGTTTCTGACGCTTTGGACGCTCGGCGGTTTGGCCGCGACATTGACGGTGCTGGCGCTGGCAGCGGCGCTCTTGCGCCTGCTGGCCCGCGCCGCCGCCCGAGGCGCGCGCGGGCATCCGCGCCTGCGATGGGCGCTTGCGGCCATCGGCGGGCCGGGCGAAGGGGCTACGGCGGTCGTGCTTGCGCTTGGGCTCGGCTTGTCGGTGCTGGCCGCTGTCGGGCAGATCGACGGCAACCTGCGTCGCGCGATTGCGGGTAATCTGCCGGATGTCGCGCCGTCCTACTTCTTTGTCGATATTCAGAAGGACCAGATGCCGGGCTATACCGCGCGGCTCGAAGGTGACCCCGCCGTGTCCCGCATCGAAAGCGCCCCGATGTTGCGCGGGGTGATTACCGAAATCAATGGCCGCCCGGCCCGCGAAGTCGCAGGCGACCATTGGGTGGTGCGCGGTGACCGGGGCGTGACCTATGCTTCCTTGCCGGGCAAGGACACACGGATCACCGCAGGCGAATGGTGGCCCGAGGATTACAACGGCCCACCGCAGATCAGCTTTGCCGCCGAAGAGGCCGAAGAGATCGGGGTCGAGTTGGGCGACACGCTCAGCGTCAACATCCTTGGCCGCGACATTACCGGCACGATCACCAGCTTTCGCGAGGTCGATTTCTCCACCGCCGGGATCGGCTTTGTGCTGACGATGAACCCCGCCGCGCTGGCGGGCGCGCCGCATAGTTTCATCTCGACGGTCTATGCCGAGCCGGAAGCTGAATCTGCGATCCTGCGCGATCTGGCAAGCGCCTACCCGAATATCACCGCCATCCGCGTGCGGGATGCGATCGACCGTGTGGCGGCGGTTTTGGCAGGGCTCGCCTCGGCCATTTCCTTCGGCGCTTTGGCGACACTGGCGACAGGTTTCATGGTGCTGATCGGCGCAGCAGCCGCAGGCACCGGGGCGCGCAGCTATGAGGCGGCGTTGCTTAAGACCATGGGCGCGTCACGTCGGGCAATCGCAGCCAGCTTTGTGCTGCGGGCGGCTTTGCTGGGCCTTTTTGCCGGGGCCGTGGCGCTGCTGGCCGGGATCACCGGGGGCTGGGCGGTGAGCCATTATGTCATGGAAACCGATTTCGCCGTGGTCTGGCCTAATGCGCTGATGATCATCGCAGGCGGGGTGCTGGCCACGGTCTTGGCAGGTTTGGGCTTTGCGCTGAAGGCGCTGAATGCCCGGCCTGCGGATATGCTAAGGGCGCAGGAATGATCCCGCGCCCTCTGGCTGTCTTGGTGGTCTGATTACTCAGCCGCTTCGGCGTAGTCTTCCAGCGGCGGGCAGGTACAGATCAGGTTGCGGTCGCCATGCACATTGTCGACGCGGTTGACCGGCGGCCAGTATTTGTCGACGCGGAAGGCGCCGGGCGGGAAGCAACCCTGCTCGCGGCTGTAGGGACGGTCACCCCATTCCACGACCAGATCTTCGACCGTGTGCGGCGCGTTCTTAAGTGGGTTGTTGGCGCGGTCCATGCGGCCTTCTTCAATCTCGCGGATTTCCTCGCGGATCGCCAGCATGGCATCGCAGAAGCGGTCGAGCTCGGCCTTGGTCTCGCTCTCCGTCGGCTCCACCATTAACGTGCCCGCCACCGGCCAAGACATCGTCGGCGCGTGGAAGCCGCAGTCGACCAGACGTTTGGCGACGTCTTCGTTGGTCACGCCTGCCGTTTCCTCATAGGGGCGCACGTCGATGATGCACTCATGCGCCACCCGTCCGCTCGGCCCTTTGTAGAGCACGTCGTAAGCCCCTTCGAGACGCTTGGCGATGTAGTTGGCGTTCAGGATCGCAACCCGCGTCGCCTGTGTCAGCCCGTCGCCGCCCATCATCAGGCAGTAGGACCAAGAGATCGGCAACAGCGAAGGCGAACCGTAGGGCGCCGCCGAGACCGCCGCGCCATCTTCATTCGGGTGGCCCGGCAGATGCGGGATCAAATGCGCTTTCACACCGATCGGCCCCATGCCGGGGCCGCCGCCGCCATGCGGGATGCAGAAGGTCTTGTGCAGGTTCAGGTGGCTCACGTCGCCGCCCAGATCGCCGGGGCGCGAGAGCCCCACCATGGCGTTCATATTGGCCCCGTCGATATAGACCTGACCGCCGTGGTCGTGAGTGATCTTGGTGACCTCATGCACGGTTTCCTCAAACACGCCGTGGGTCGAGGGATAGGTGATCATGCAACCGGCGAGGTTCTCACTGTGCTGCTCGGCCTTGGCACGGAAATCATCAAGGTCGATGTCACCATTGGAAGCGGTCTTAATCACCACAACCTTCCAGCCGACCATCTGCGCCGATGCCGGGTTGGTGCCATGCGCGCTCATCGGGATGAGGCAGATGTTGCGGTGCCCCTGCCCCTGTTCGCGGTGGTAAGCGGCGATGGAGAGCAGACCCGCATATTCCCCCTGCGCGCCAGAGTTCGGCTGCATAGAGATCGCGTCATAGCCGGTGATCTCGCAGAGCTTGTCGCTGAGATCGTCGATCATCTCCTTATAGCCAAGCGCCTGATCAGCAGGCACGAAGGGGTGGATCAGCGAAAACTCCCGCCATGTCACCGGCATCATTTCCGCCGCTGAGTTCAGCTTCATGGTGCAAGACCCCAGCGGGATCATCGCCCGGTCCAGTGCCAGATCGCGGTCGGCCAAGCGGCGCATATAGCGCATCATCTCGGTCTCGGCCCGGTTCATGTGGAAGATCGGGTGGGTCAGATACTTGCTCGTCCGCACCATGGCATCGGGCAAACGATACTCTGGCGTGAAGTTGTCATCGGCCTGACGGATGCCAAAGGCGCGCCAGACCGCTTCGATGGTGTCCGGGCGGGTGCGTTCATCTAGCGAAATACCAACGCGGGTCTCGCCCACGCGGCGCAGGTTGATGCCCTCGTCCACAGCGGATTTCATCACCGCGGCCTGCAAGGGGCCGACATCGACGGTGATCGTGTCGAAATAGACCTTTGGGTCGACCTTAAAGCCCGCGTCCTCCAACCCTTTCGCCAGACGCACAGTCTTGCGGTGGATGCGCTGCGCGATGGCTTTCAGGCCTTCCGGGCCATGGAACACGGCGTACATTGACGCCATGACCGCCAAGAGCGCCTGTGCGGTACAGACGTTCGAGGTCGCCTTCTCACGCCGAATGTGCTGCTCGCGGGTCTGCAGGGACAGACGGTAGGCGCGGTTGCCATGAGCGTCGATGGAGACGCCGACAATCCGCCCCGGCATCGCGCGTTTCATAGAATCGCGGCAGGCCATATAGGCCGCGTGCGGGCCACCGTAGCCTTCGGGCACGCCAAAGCGCTGTGTGCTGCCCACGGCAATGTCCGCGCCCATCGCGCCCGGTTCTTTCAACAGGGTCAGGGCCAGCGGGTCAGCGGTAACGATGCCTACCGCCTTGGCGTCATGCAGAGCTGTCATGTGATCGGTGAAGTCGCGCACATGGCCATAGGTGCCGGGGTATTGGAAGATCGCGCCAAAGACCTTGTCGGCCTCCATCTTGTCGGGATCGCCGATGATGATTTCAATGCCCAACGGTTCAGCGCGGGTTTTCATCACGGCGATGTTCTGCGGATGGCAGTCGCGGTCCACAAAGAAAGCCTTGGCTTTCGACTTGGCCAAACGCAGCGCCATCGTCATCGCTTCGGCACAGGCGGTGGCCTCATCGAGCAACGAGGCATTGGCAACCTCAAGCCCGGTCAGATCGCTGACCATGGTCTGGAAGTTCAACAGCGCCTCAAGACGGCCCTGCGAAATTTCGGGCTGGTAAGGTGTATAGGCCGTGTACCAGGCGGGGTTTTCAAGGATGTTGCGCTGGATCGCAGGCGGGGTGACGGTGCCGTGATACCCCTGCCCAATCAAACTGGTGAGCACCTTGTTCTTGCCCGCGATCGTGCGCATATGCTCCAGCACTTCGCGCTCGCTCATCGCCTTACCAAAATCAAGCGGCTCCTTGGCGCGGATCGCCTTGGGCAGCGTGTCGTCGATCAACGCATCAAGGCTTTCGGCGCCCACAGTGTCGAGCATCTGCGACATTTCGGAAGGGGACGGGCCAATGTGACGCCGGTTGGCGAAATCATAGGGCAAATAATCGGTGGGCTTAAAGCTCATGTCGGGTTCCTCGTCACGGCGCAGCAGCGGCGCCCCCTTGTTTACAAGCGCCGCCCAGGGGGGCGACGCAATCGGTCGGTTCGCGGTGCCGGACACGCCGACACCAAGGCCATTCAGCCGATGAATTTCTGATAGGTCGCTTCGTCCATGAAGTCGTCCATCTGGCTGGCGTCGGTGAACTTCAGCTTGAAGAACCACGCCTCGCCCTGCGGATCATCATTCACCATGCTGGGGTTGTCGGTGAGCGTGCTGTTCACCTCGGTGATCTCACCATCGATGGGGGCAAGGATGTCTGACGCCGCCTTGACGGATTCGATCACGACCACTTCGTCATCCTTGCTGACGGTGGTGCCTTCGTCGGGCAGTTCCACGAATACGACATCGCCCAACTGCTCTGCGGCGTGCGTGGTGATGCCCACGACCACTTCGTCACCCTCGACGCGCAGCCATTCATGTTCTTCGGTAAATTTCATCTTAATCATCCCTGTGTAGGTTCAGCGTTTGACGTTCGCCGCAACGAACGGCATTTTCGTGACAGTCAGTGGCAAGCGCTTGCCGCGTACCTCGCCCCAAAGCGGCGTATCGACCTTCGCATGCTCGGCGGTGACATAGCCCATGGCAACCGGGCCGCCAACCGTCGGACCAAAGCCGCCGGAGGTCACTTTGCCCACTTCATTGCCGCCTTCAGCCGCATCATAGATCGCCACCCCTTCGCGCATCGGTGCGCGACCCTCGGGCAATAGACCCACCCGCTTGCGCACGGCGCCATCGGCAAGCTGTTGCAGCACGACACCCGCGCCGGGGAAGCCGCCGGCCCGTTCTCCGTCTTCGCGCCGCACCTTCTGGATGGCCCAGTTCAGCCCCGCCTCGACCGGTGTGGTGGTGGTGTCGATGTCATGGCCATAGAGACACAGACCGCTTTCCAGCCGCAAACTGTCGCGCGCGCCAAGACCGATCGGCGCGACTTCATCCATCGCCAACAACCGGCGCGCCAGCGTCTCCGCATCATCATTGGCGACCGAGATTTCATACCCATCTTCGCCGGTATAGCCAGAGCGCGAGATCGTGGCTTGGACCCCATCAAGATCGACGTCCTGCGCCACATCCATGAATTTCATATCCGCAACGGCGGGCTGCAACTTCGCCAAAACGGCTTCGGCCTGTGGCCCCTGCAACGCGAGCAACGCGCGATCTTCCAGCACTTCGATCGCGCAACTGTCCGACAGCGCTTCTTTCATCAGCGCGATGTCGTCATCCTTACAGCCTGCATTGACCACGACGAAAATGTGATCACCCATATTCGCCAGCATCAGATCGTCCAAGATACCGCCCGTGGTATCGGTAAACATGGCATAGCGCTGGCGCATCTCGCCCAAGCCCAGAACATCGACCGGCACCAGCCGCTCCAACGCCAAGGCCGCATCTTCGTAGCTGCCAGATTTCGCCCGCAGCACGACCTGCCCCATATGGCTCACATCGAACAACCCGGCGGCAGCGCGAGTGTGCAGATGTTCCTTCATCACGCCAAGGGGGTATTGCACGGGCATGGAATAGCCCGCAAAGGGCACCATCTTGGCCCCCAGTTCCACATGCAAATCATGCAATGCCGTCTGCTTGAGATCGCTCATCCGGTTCGCCTTTCCTGTCGCTTCCGGATGACCTTATGACCACGCCGGCACCTTAGCGCCGCTATCGCCGCGCATGATGCCCCCTCTGTCCTTCCGCCTGAGATCGTTATCCCTTCGGCGTGCGCATCCGCGCCTCTCTCCAGAGTCTTTGGTCACGTCACGGTCCTGGGGCCTGAGAGTTTCCGGGGCGGTTGCTCCTTCGGCATCGGTGTTAACCGATTCTCCCGTGACGATTGGCCCTTTCGTATGCTGCGGCATACCTCTGCGTCAAGCATGGTTGTGGGCCGATGCGACACATGTTTTGGTAGCGGCAACACGGCAATCGGAAAGCACCCCTGATGACCCCCTATTTCTTTGGCTACGGCAGCCTCGTGAACCGCAACACCCACAGCTACCCCGACGCCCGCCCGGCGCAGCTTGACGGCTGGCGGCGCCAATGGGTGCGCACCGAAGGGCGCGATATCGTCTACCTTTCCGTGGTGCAGGACCCGGCAACCCGCATCGACGGTCTGATCGCCGCCGTGCCGGGTGCCGATTGGGCCGCACTTGACCAACGCGAATACAGCTACGAACGCCACGCCTCAGGCGGCGCAGTGGTGCATGATCTGGTCCCCGCGCCCGACATCGCGCACTACGCCATCCCGCCGGAAATCGCGGTCAACGATGGCGATCATGTCATCCTGCTGAGCTATCTCGACGTGGTGGTCCAAGGTTTCCTGCGCGAATTCGGCACAGATGGCGCGGCGCGTTTCTTCGACACGACAGACGGCTGGGACACCCCCATCCTTGACGACCGCGCAGCCCCCCTCTACCCCCGCCACCAGACGCTGACGGATGAGGAAACCGCGGTGGTCGACCACCACATAAACCGCTTATCGGCGCGCGTGAAACAACGCCATGAGGCGGCCTTCGCGGCCAAAAATTTCTGACCGCACCCCGGGCCTGCCGCCCCGCGCAATCGTGCGCCGCGCCAGCACCCAAGCCACGCTGCCAAACACAACCCCGGCGGCAAACTGCCCGATCAAGACGCCGGGGGCGCCAAACAGAACCGAACCGAGCCAAACAAGCGGAATGAGCGCCACCGCATTGCGCCCCCAATTGGTAAAGGTCGACAGGAAGGGCCGCCCCATGTTGTTGAAGGTGGCATTGGCCACAAACATCACACCGGGAAAGAAAAACGCCAGCGCCAGCGGCCCGCAAAACAGATAGATCAACTCGCGGGTGACCCCCTCCGCCTCAAACAGCGCCGCAATCATTTCGCGCATGAAATAAAGCGCAGTCGACACCACAACGATCACCACGGCAACAAAAACCACCGCCGCATCAAAGCCGCGCCGCACCCGGTGCAAATCCCCCGCCCCAAAGTTCTGCCCGATGATCGGCCCCACAGCCCCCGACAGCGCGAAAATCACGCCAAATGCCACCGGCATCATCCGCGTCACGATCGCCATGCCGGCCACTGCCGCTTCGCCATAGCCCGCCATCGCGCGGGTGACATAGGCTTGCCCCACAGGCGTGGCGATCTGTGCAAGAATGGCGGGAAAAGCGATTGACAGCACCGGCCCAAGATCCCGCGCCATCCCCGCCAAACGCGGCGCCGCCACCCCGCCGTGATGCCGAAACAGCGGCCACATTGCCATGCCCGCGATCACCACCCGCGCGATGGACGACGCAATCGCCGCGCCCGTCAGTTCCAGATCCAACCCAAAAATCAGGATCGGGTCCAACACTGCATTCACCACCCCGCCAGAAATCGTGGCAAACATCGCCCGCCGCGCATCCCCATGCGCCCGCAGCACCGCCCCGCCCATCATCCCAAGGATCAAAAACGGCACCGACGGCACAACGATCTGCAAAAACAACACCGCCTGCTGCGCTGTCTCCCCCGTGGCGCCCAAGAGCCCCACCAACAGGGGCAGCGCCAACCAAATCGCTACCGAAAATATCAGCCCAAAGACCGCGCCATAGCTCAACGCATGGGTGGTCCGCTCCCGCGCCAGCGCGTCATCCCCCTGCCCAAGCGCCCGTGCCACCAGCGCGCCCGCAGCGATGCTTAGCCCAATGCCAAAAGAAGTCGTGAAAAACAGGATCGCCCCGGCATAGCCAACAGCCGCCGCCAGCTCAGACTTGCCCAGCATGGCGATAAAAATCATATCGACGAAATCGACCAGAAACACCGCCATTAGTCCGACCGAAGAGGTCAGCGACATCACCGCAACATGGCGAAACAGATTGCCCCTCAGAAATGTCGCCCGCGCACCCGATGCCATCCGCCGCCTCCCCATGATCCCCAGCCCTACCCGCAACCCCCGCCAGCGTTCCGGCACATAGGATCACAATCGCTACAACACCGCGAAACCACAAGCCGCACAGCAAAAAGGAGAGCGCCACCGCCCTCCCCTTTTCATCCTTTTAAAAATACCCGCGGGGGTCCGGGGGCAGCGCCCCCGGTCCGACAGACGGATCTAGCCGCGTGCTTTGATATTTTGCAGCAACGGCATGACCTGCGCCATCTCCGGCCCGTGATCCTGACCGGTCAGCGCCAGACGCAAAGGCCGGAACAGCCCCCGACCCTTGCGGCCTGTTGCTTCTTTCACCTGCGCGGTCCAACTGCCCCATGTGGTCTCATCAAAAGGCATCTCGGGCAGCAGCAGCATCGCTTGAGCCACAAACTCGCGGTCTTCCTCGGCAATGACCGGCTCGGCGCCATCGCGGAACATGACCCACCACGCATCAAGGTCTTTGAGCGTCGAGATATTCTCGCGCGTCACTGCCCAGAACTGCGCGGCTTTTTCCTCTGGCACGCCCATCGCGATGATGTCGTCCTTCACCGCCTCAAGCGGCAGTTGTTGCAGATAGCGCCCGGTCAGCGGGAAGAGGTCCTGCACATCGAATTTCGTCGGGGCAGAGCCAAAGCGGTTGATGTCAAACCCCTCAACCAATGCCGCCATATCGGTGCGCAGTTCCACCGGGTCCGACGACCCCAGCCGCGCCATCAGGCTTAAAAGCGCAAAGGGCTGCACCCCCTGCTCACGCAGATCGCGCAGCGCCAGTGTGCCAAGACGTTTGCTCAGCGCTTCGCCCTGCGGGCCGGTGAGCAGCGAATGGTGCGCAAAGGACGGCACCGCGCCATTGCCCAACGCCTGCATGATCTGGATCTGCGTGGCAGTGTTCGTCACATGGTCCGAGCCGCGCACCACATGGGTCACGCCCATTTCGGTGTCATCCACCACGCTTGCCAGCGTATAAAGGATCTGCCCGTCGCCGCGAATGAGCACCGGGTCACTGACCGAGGCCGCGTCGATGGAGATATCGCCCAGAATACCGTCGTCCCATTCGATCCGCTCATGGTCCAACTTGAACCGCCACACCCCGTCACCCCGTTCAGCACGCAGAGCGTCTTTCTCGGAATCGCTGAGGTTCAGCGCCGCGCGGTCGTAAACTGGCGGCTTTCCCATGTTGAGCTGCTTCTTGCGTTTCAGGTCCAGTTCCGTCGGCGTCTCAAACGCCTCATAGAACCGCCCCTTGGCCCGTAGATCGTCAGCAGCGGCGTGGTAGCGGTCCAGCCGTTCGGATTGACGCTCAACCCGGTCCCATTCCAAGCCCAACCATTCAAGGTCTTGCTTGATCCCGTCGACATATTCTTCCTTGCTGCGCTCGGGATCAGTGTCGTCGATGCGCAGGATAAATGTCCCGCCCGCCTTGCGCGCGATAAGGTAGTTCATCAGCGCGGTGCGCAGGTTGCCCACGTGAATATAGCCAGTGGGGGACGGGGCGAAACGGGTGACGGTGGGGTTGGACATCGGGCGTACTCCTGTTGCGCGCGGGCTTGCCACAGGGCGCGGGCGTTGTCCAGTAAAGGCGGGGGTGGGAGCCCGACGGTTCACGTTGGCTGGACGGGCCAGTGGCTTTGCAGATTGGCCAACCCTGCACGGATAAGCTCGGCCAGAACATTGAGGTCTGCATCGGCCAGTTTGTTCAGATAGAGGCAAGACTTGCCGATCCGATGTTTGCCCAAACGAGACAGGATCGCAGAGAAGTCCGCATATCCCGGCATAATATAGATCGACAGTTTCGCCTTGCGCGGGGCAAAGCCGGTGGCAAGCGACGTGCCGGAATGGCCCGAGGCATAGGTGTAGTCATAAGTCCCGTAGCCAAGGATGCCGCCAGAGTAGAGCCGGGGGGCAAAGCCCGTAACCTGCTGAAAAAGCTGATCAAGCGTTGCCGCTTCGTGAAAACGCCGTTCCGGTGTGACCTGTTCTAAGAAAGCCACCACCTCGCTCGGCGCCACCCCAGACACGGCGTCACCCCCCGTCGGCTGCGGTGCTGGGCGGTGGGGTTTCCTCAGCTGTCACATCTTCGGCGGGCGCAGCCGCTTCAGGCGTTTCTTCGTCAGCAGGTGCCTCATCTGCAGGCAATGGCTCGGCCGGCGCCTCGGCCTCAGTCTCCCCTTCTGGCGCGGCCTCGGGCGTCCCATCGCTCAACGCGCCATTCTGCCAATTGCCTGAGGCTTCCTCGCCGCTGGCATAGCGCATGGTGCCGGTGCCTTGGCGTTTGCCAGCCTTGAATGTTCCCTCATAAACATCGCCATTGGCATAGGTAGCCACGCCTTCGCCCTCAATCTCGCCCTCGGTCCATTCGCCCTCATAGACAAAGCCGCTGGCCATGGTGATCTTACCTTGCCCGTGCCGCTGCCCATTGCGGAATTCGCCTTCATAGACCGTGCCATCGGGATAGGTCGCCTTGCCCTGCCCATGCCGCTGGCCGTCTTTCCAGCCGCCTTCATAGCGATAACCATCGGCATAGGTCATCACCCCTTGGCCGTGGTTGCGGGCGTCTTTGAACTCGCCCTCATAGACCACACCATTGGTATAGGTGGCCACACCCTCGCCCTCAATCACGCCAGCCACCCATTCGCCTTCATAGGTGGAGCCGTCGGGATAGGTGATCTTGCCGGTACCATCCGCCAGATCATCGCGGAAGGTGCCGACATAGACCGACCCATCAGGGTAAGTCACTTGTCCCTCGCCCTCGATCTGCCCGGCGACCCAAGAGCCGGTGTAGACATAGCCATCGGTGCCGGTGAAGGTGCCTTGCCCATCGCGGCGGTCGTCTTTGAAGTCGCCTTCATAGACATCACCGTTTTCATAGGTGACCTTGCCCTTGCCCTCGCGACGTCCGGCAACCAGTGTGCCTTCGTAAACATCGCCATTAGGCTGGGTCAGCGTGCCGGTGCCGTCGATCTGGCCGTCTTTCCACCGACCGACATAGACCAGCCCATCCGGCATGGTCAGCGTGCCTTCGCCACTGCGCTTGCCGCCTTCGATCTCGCCTTCATAGACCGCGCCATCTGGATAGGTGATCGTGCCAACACCCTGTTTGACGCCATCGACCCAATCGCCCTTGTACTCATAGCCGCCCGGGCTTTGCATCACGCCCTTGCCGTGATGTTTGGCATTGCGAAAGCCACCCTCATAACGCACGCCATTGGCATAGGTCGCCACACCCTGCCCCATTATTGCACCGGCTTCCCATTCGCCCTCATAGGTGCCGCCGTCGGCAAAGGTGATCTTGCCCAGACCATCCGGCTTTCCCTTGGCGAAATTGCCTTCATAGACCGAGCCATTGGGAAAGCGTGCCACGCCTTCGCCCTTGATCTCGCCCTCGACCCATTCGCCGGTGTATTCATAGCCATTGGGCAGTTTATAGGTGCCGGTGCCGTGCTGAAGACCGCCCTGAAAGGTGCCTTCGTAGATGCCCCCGTCGTCATATTCCTTGGTCAACACCTGCCCATCCTGCGCCCAGAGCGGCGCGGCCAGAAAGGCGATCAGACAGATGGACAGGCTGCGGTGCAACATGGGCGGTACTTCCCGATCTCGTTAAATGTCATTTCCGCAAGAGGTTAAGGCTGATGGGGGCCAGAGGCAACGGCTTTGCAGGCAGCCCATGCCGGATTCAGCCGATCCGCCTTGTCACACCCCCCATCCGGCTTGGCGCGGGGGTTTCGCTGCTGCCGCGATCTGCTACATCGCGATCACCCTCTCTTTTGCCGGAGCCTGCACATGACGGACCGTTTTCGCATCACACTGGGGCAGATGAACCCCACCGCTGGTGATCTGGCAGGCAATGCCGCCTTGGCGCGGCAGGCATGGGCGACCGGACGCACAGCGCAGGCGCAGTTGATTGCCCTGCCCGAGATGTTTCTGACCGGTAACGTGGGCGGCCTGCTGCGCAGCCCTGCATTTCTGCGCGATGCCTATGCGCAGCTTGAAACACTGGCACGGGACTGCGCCGACGGTCCTGCGCTTGCCATCGGTGCGCCGTGGCAGGAGGGTGAGAAGCTATATAACGCCTATCTCATCCTTCAAGACGGGCGTATCACCCAGCGGGTGCTGAAACACCGGCTCGCTGCCGATGAAGTCGCGCTGTTCGACGCCGGTCCGATCTCCGGCCCCTATGTGGTCGAGGGGTTGCGGCTCGGCAGTCCGATTGGCGCGGATCTTGCTGAGGCCGATGTGGCCGAAACGTTGGAAGAAACCGGCGCGGAGGTGCTGCTTTCTCCCCATGCCTCCCCCTATCGGCGCGGCATATTGGACCTGCGGTTCAATCACACCGTTGCGCGGGTGATCGAAACCGGGCTGCCGCTGATCTACCTCAACCAGATCGGCGCAGAGGGGCGGGACGTCTGCGATGGCGCTTCCTTTGCGCTGAACCCCGGCGGGGCATTGACGCAGCAACTGCCCGCTTTCGAAGTGGCTGTGACACATGTCGATCTCGAACGCAGTGCAGAGGGCTGGCGTGTGCTGTCGGGCGATATCGCTGTCCAAGCAGATGAAACCGAGAAAGACTACCGCGCGCTTGTGTTGGGTCTGCGCGACCATCTGCGCAAAAGCGGGCAGCGCAAGCTGTTACTGGGGCTTGAGGGGGACGCCTGCTCGGCGCTCGTGGCCGCGCTCGCTGCTGACGCGATAGGGCCGGATCAGTTGCACTGTATTCACTTCTCCGGCGCGGAAACATTTGATGCCGCGCGGGAGCAGGCCGAGTCTACCGCCACCCGCCTTGGCTGCACCTTGGACGTCGTACCCCTCGGCACGCTTCAAAGTCATGTTGGCGAGACGCTCGCGGCGCTACGAAAAGGTGCAGACATGCCAGCCGGCCCGGCCTCAGCCCTCGGCCTGCGGCGGTTTCTGCTTCAAACCCTCGCGGAGGAACGCGGCGCGGCGCTGCTCGACAGCGCTAGCAAGACCGATGTGGCCATGGGCAACCCTTCCGCGCATCTTGCGCCGATCAGCGACCTCTATGACAGTGAGGTTCTTGTGCTCAGCCAGTGGCGGAACGCGCAGCACCGTGATTGGATGAACGGCCCGGCGGGTGAGGTTGTACCCGTCGCAACCTTGGCCGACATGCCGCGCGCAGCAACCACCGACGCCATTCTCAAGCTGCTGCTGGAAAAGCACGCCACCCCCGCCGACTGTATCGCCGCCGGGTATGAAGAAGCCGTTGTTCAAAACGTAGCACAACAGGTTTTCCGCGCGGGCCGTATCCCCCGATTGGGGCTAAAACTCTCCAGTGCAAAAAACACCACCATAGCGCGCATTGCGGCCCAGAAGCGTTGGCTCGATTCATGATAACCACGCCCGTTGCGCGAAAGTTTCACATGAATCTAAACACCTGACCCTTAGCAATTTTCCGCCGACTTTCTGCGGTATATTGCCGAGTTCTCCCCTCTTTTCCCGCGTCAAAACGAAAGCGACCAAACCCCCGGAACCTTCCCGCAATGCTGGTGTTGTGGTGGCACGACGAGCAACTGGTGGCGTCGGCATCCCACCGGGGTGCAGCGCTGCGGAAAGAAAGGATATCGACATGAATATCATGAAACTCGGAATGGTCTCTGCAATCGCTCTTGGTGCCGCGGCACCGGTCTATGCGCAGACGGCTGAGGCGATCGCAGCAACAGATCTTAACGTTCGTTCGGGCCCCGGCCCACAGTATGACATTGTCGGCGTCATCCCAGGCGGCGAAGCCGCTATGGTCGATGGCTGCCTCGACAGCGCGTCCTGGTGCCAAGTCAGCTTTGACGGCACCCAAGGTTGGTCCTATTCCGACTATCTTGCCGTGGAAGTTGAAGAGCAGGCTGTGGCCCTGACCGAACGCCCCGCAAGCGTCGAAATCGGCACTGTGACCTATGAAGATCCCGAAGGTACTGCTAAAAATGAAACCGCAGGTGCGACTGCTGGCGCCACGCTCGGCGCACTGACCGCCGCAGCCGTTGGTGGCCCGATTGGCGGTATCGTAGCCGGTGGCATTCTGGGCGGTGCAGCAGGCTCCGCAGCAGCCGAACCGGATGAGAAAACCGTGACTTACGTCCGCGAAAACCCGGTTGAGACCGTGTATCTGGATGGCGAAGTGGTCGTTGGCGCAGGCATCCCGACAACTGTCGAGACCTATGAAGTGCCAGAGTCCGAGTACCGCTATGTCAACATCAACGGCGCGACCGTTCTGGTGGACAACGAGACGAACCTGATCGTTGACGTTGTACGCTAAACGACGCAGCTAGCATTCAAGACGGCCCGGAGAGCAATCTCCGGGCCTTTTTCATGCAGTGTTTCCTGCTGCGGGGTTGGGCGAAAAAGCATAAGCTGCCCACAACAATGCAGGAGCCCCCCCATGATCGCCGTTATCTTTGAAGTCTTCCCAGACCCCAATCACCGTGACGCGTATCTTGATATCGCCGCCGAAATGCGCCCGCTGTTGGAAGAGGTTGACGGTTTTATCTCGGTCGAACGGTTCCAAAGCCTGACCAATCCTGACAAGTTGCTGTCTCTGTCCTTCTTTCGTGACGAAGAAGCGGTGCAGACGTGGCGCAGCCTGACCGCCCATCGCGGCGCGCAAAAGGCAGGGCGGGCGGGCATATTTACTGACTACCACCTGCGCATCGCTCATGTGATCCGCGACTACGGTATGTTTGACCGCACTGAGGCGCCGCAGGACAGTCAGGAAGCTCACCCGCCAAAAGACGCCTGACCGCTTTAAACGACCTCTTTCGCGTCCAATCGGCTGAGCCAGGCATTTGCGTCCCGCAACACGGTTTCGCGCCGTTCGGCGTCCATTCGGTCCCATGCGGCATAGATGTTCTTCATGCGCATGTTGCCTTGGAAGCGGTCGCGATGCCGGTCGAGAAAATGCCAGTACAGCAGGTTGAACGGACAGGCCTTCTCGCCCGTCTTAGCCGTCACACTATAGGCGCAGGTTTTACAGTAATCCGACATGCGGTTAATGTACGCGCCCGAGGAAACATAGGGCTTTGATGCGATCACACCGCCGTCCGCGAATTGGCTCATGCCCACGGTATTTGGTGCTTCGACCCATTCATAGGCATCGGCATAAACCTCCAGATACCACTCATGAACCTGATGCGGGTCGACCCCGGCGAGCAGGGCGAAATTGCCCGTGACCATCAACCGTTGGATGTGATGGGCATAGGCGTATTTCTGGGTCTGCGCGACTGTTTGGCTGATGCAGTTCATATGCGTGGCCGCCCCCCAATAGAACGCGGGCAGATCCCTGTCATGGCGCAGCGCGTTGCGGGTCGTATAGTCCGGCCCTTCGAGATAATAGATACCGCGCACATATTCGCGCCAGCCGAGGATTTGTCGGATGAACCCTTCGGCCGCGTTGATCGGCACGTCACCGTCCTGCCAAGCCTTCTCCGCCGCGCGGCAAACCTCCATCGGGCTTAGCAGGCCAAGGTTCATGTAAGGCGAGATCAGCGCGTGAAAGAGATAGGGTTGGTCCTGCATCATCGCGTCTTGGTAATCGCCAAAACGCGGCAGGGCGTGGGTGACGAAATGCGCCAACACTTGCAACGCCTCATCCCGCGTGGTCGCCAAATCAAAGGGCATCAAGTCACCAAAGTTTTCGCCATAGCGCTCGGCCACAAGGTCCAACACAGCCTGTGTTTCTGCATCTGGGGCAAAGCTGATGGGGGCGGGAAATTCCAGACCCTCTTTCGGCGGTTTGCGGTTGTCGTGGTCAAAATTCCACTTACCACCTGCGGGGGCGTCGCCCTCCATCAGCAGCCCGGTTTCGCGGCGCATCTCGCGGTAGAAATACTCCATCCGCAACGCCTTGCGTCCCTTCGCCCAATCCTCAAACCGTTTGCGGCTGGCGATAAAGCGATCATCCGGCAAAAGATATGTCGGGATCGGGGCGTGGGTGAGGCTCTCCACCAATCGCCATTCGCCGGGTTCGGTCGCGATCACTTCACCGGCGCCTGTTTCCTGCGCACGCCGCAGCAATTCACCCACGATGGAGCCTGCGTTTTCGGGATCATCGAGCGGGGTGTAGCGCACCGACCAGCCCTCAGCCTCCAACGCACGGGCAAATTTGCGCATGGCGGCAAAGACCAGCGCGATTTTCTTGGGGTGATGCCGAACATATTCAGCCTCTTGTGCCACTTCGGCCATGACGACCACATCGCGGGCCTTATCACCCTCACGCAACGCAGAAAGGTGCGCGGAAAGTTGATCGCCTAAGACGAGAATAAGCCGGCTCACCACGGCACCACCTTTCCAGCCCAATCGTAAAAGTTGCCGCTGTCTTCCGGCGTCAAACTGTCCATCACCTTGAGCAAATTCTGCGCCGCGTCTGCCGGCGGAACGGCAGGATGGCGACCAAGATATTTCTCGGTAAAGGCGGTTTCGACCGTGCCGGGGTGCAGCGCCACGCAGATACTTTGCGTGTGGCTGCGGCTTAGCTCAATCGCGGCGGTATGGACGATCTGGTTCACCGCCGCCTTGGCGCTGCGGTAGCTGATCCAGCCTCCCAATCGGTTATCGCCAATCGAGCCAACCCGCGCTGAGAGAACGGCAAAGACCGCCCGCCTGTCGCGTGGCAGAAGCTTTCCCGCATGGCGCAGGATCAGTGCAGGGCCGACCGCATTTAGTGCGAATTGATCCATCATTGCCTTTTGGCTTATGGAGCGGATCGACTTTTCCGGTGCCGCCCCGTCGATCTCCAAAGCACCAGTGGCGACGATCACGCGGTCGAATGGACCGTCAATCCTCTGCATCACTTCGGCGACGGAGGCCTCATCCGTTACATCCAGCCCATCAGCGCTGCGCGACAGCGCGACCACATCATCGCCACGCGCCCTGTAAGCCGCCGTCAGCGCCGCGCCAATTCCGCCGCTTGCGCCGATCACAAGCACCCGCGTGCTCATGCGCCTTCACTTTGCTGTTTCACTGCTATCTGCTGCATCTGTGCTCCCTTGCTCACAAGGAGATAGGCGGCGCTGACGCAGGGGCAAACAAAACCCGCAAGACCCCCTTTTCATTTGAAAAGACGGGCGTATAACTACCCCTATGACACAGGCCGTCCATATCCCGACCCTGCCGCGCGATTGCGCGGGCCTGCTGCGCGCCAACTTGCTGCTCCTAATTCGCCTCTGAGCGTGCCCTTCGGCGCGCCCGCTCAGAGGGATGTGTTGCGCGCCAAGGAGACCAGCAAAGAAAGAACCCAGGATGACCGATATGACGAAACAGGACCGTGTACTGATTTTTGACACCACCTTGCGGGATGGCGAACAATCCCCCGGGGCGACGATGACCCATGCCGAGAAGCTGGAGATCGCGCAGCTTTTGGATGAGATGGGGGTCGACATTATCGAAGCGGGCTTTCCCATCGCTTCGGAAGGTGACTTTAACGCGGTGAGCGAGATTGCGCGCCAAAGCCAGAACGCTGTGATCTGTGGCCTCGCCCGCGCGCAGTTGGGCGATATCGACCGCTGCTGGGAGGCCGTAAAACACGCCCGCCAGCCGCGCATTCACACCTTCATCGGCACCTCGCCCCTGCACCGTGCCATTCCGAACCTCACGCAAGACGAAATGGCCGACCGCATCCATGAGACTGTGACCCATGCGCGCAACCTTTG
This sequence comes from Sulfitobacter maritimus, assembly GCF_013346665.1. Classification (GTDB taxonomy): domain Bacteria; phylum Pseudomonadota; class Alphaproteobacteria; order Rhodobacterales; family Rhodobacteraceae; genus Sulfitobacter; species Sulfitobacter maritimus. The sequence continues at coordinate 1,641 of NZ_JABVBB010000037.1, read as the reverse complement.
TGACAATGTGCAATGGTCGCCGATGGACGCCACGCGGACCGAGCTTGATTACCTCTACCGCGTTGTTGAAATCGCCATCAAAGCCGGGGCCACCACGATCAATATTCCCGACACCGTGGGCTATACCGCGCCGCGCGAAAGCGCCGATCTGATCGCCAAGCTGCTGGAGAATGTGCCCGGCGCGGATGAGATCATCTTTGCCACTCACTGCCACAACGATCTGGGCATGGCGACGGCCAACTCGCTCGCCGCGGTCGAAGCGGGCGCGCGTCAGGTGGAGTGCACGATCAACGGTCTGGGTGAACGCGCTGGCAATACCGCGCTTGAAGAGGTCGTCATGGCGCTCAAAGTGCGCAACGACATCATGCCCTATGAGACGCGTATCGACAGCACCAAGATCATGAACATCTCGCGCCGGGTGGCGACGGTGTCGGGCTTTGCGGTGCAGTTCAACAAGGCAATTGTCGGCAAGAATGCCTTTGCCCATGAGAGCGGCATCCACCAAGACGGGATGCTCAAGAACGCCGAAACCTTCGAGATCATGCGCCCGGAAGATGTCGGCCTCACTGAGACCAATATCGTCATGGGCAAACATTCGGGCCGTGCGGCGCTGCGCTCCAAGTTGGAAGACCTCGGGTTTGAGCTGGGGGACAATCAGCTCAAGGATGTCTTTGTCCGGTTCAAGGAATTGGCGGATCGTAAGAAAGAAATCTACGAAGATGACCTCATCGCGCTGATGCGCACGGCGACCGACCCCGAAGAAGACCGCATCCGCCTGAAGTCGCTGAAAGTGGTTTGCGGCACCGAAGGCCCGCAGAGTGCGGATATGGTGCTTGAAGTGGACGGTGCAGAGCAGTCGACAAGTCAGACCGGCGATGGCCCGGTTGACGCGGCGTTCAACTGCATCAAGGCGCTGGTGCCGCATACGGCACGGTTGCAGCTCTATCAGGTCCATGCGGTGACCGAAGGCACCGACGCGCAGGCGACGGTGTCTGTACGGATGGAGGAAGAGGGTCGCATCGTGACCGGGCAATCCGCCGATACCGATACGGTTGTGGCAAGCGTGCGGGCCTATGTCCACGCGCTCAACCGCCTGCTGGTGCGGCGCGAGAAGGGCGGCACGGATAAGCGTGAGATTAACTATAAAGACGTGAGTTGAGCGACGGGGCGGGGGGTAAGACGCCGCCCTTTTTGTTTATGCTAAGGGTTGCCCCCTGACCGGTTTTTGCGGCTGACCCTGCCTCGCTTCTAAACCATTAGACTGAGGGCCATCATCTGCCTGCGGGTCGGCAATGTAACGTGCTTTGATACCGCTCTATGGCTCAACCGTGATGTTCCTTCGCGAGGTTACGCCCAGCCGCATCAAATCGCCTACCCACCACACCAGAGGTGCGAAAATATTAAATGGCATGCGTTTGGCGTAACGGGCGGGCAGTCGTTTGCCCGGCGCCCGCGGCTTAAATCCCGCCCCGGTGGCACGGAAAACCGTCGGGAAAGACGGTCCGCCCCCCTTTGCCTAGCTACCTGCGGGCTTGCGACACTAAAAGCCGTAAAGAACGAGGGCAAGCGTCTGCCCGTGGGTCGGCGATGCGACCTGCGTCGATACCACTTTATGGCTCAGCCGTGATGTGCGCTCGCGAG
>NZ_JABVBB010000036.1 GCF_013346665.1 Sulfitobacter maritimus | reverse complement strand
GCGAACTTCTACCGTGACCCGACCCGTTGAGGCGTCAGTCTGGCCCCGGCGTGGGGCTTTGTCCCTCGGGTTTTAGTCCTTTCGTTATGACCTTCCTTGCATTGCCATCCCACGCTTCATCTGGTGGTTCTGTGGTGATCCGTAGTACCGCGGTTTTATCTTCTTGCCGGATGACAATTGCTTCGCCTGCGCCGGTTCTTTGGAGCGTGACGGTACAGGGAGAATCGGTAACTTTTCTCAAGAGTGTTCGGAGATGGATTAGCCAGTCTGCACGTGACCATCTGGCGGCATCCCGAGAAGGTCTGCGAGATTTTGGAGCTGCGCCTGCATTTGGGACTGTTCCTCGATCATTTCGACGAGACCTTCGAGTGTTTGGATGTGCAAGCGCTGCAGATCCTGCAACGTGGGGTGCGTAGGGCTGCGCTGCGCGATATCGCGCATGGCCAGGGCCGCGGTGTTCAGGTTCTTGTCGATCCTCGTAAGCTGCTCCACGAACTGGTCGAGCCTGTCCGTTATCGGGGGCGCGGCCTCGCGCGCCAGAAGCGCTTCCAGCAGATCGATCAGTTGGATCAGCCGAGCTTCGGTGGTTTGTGTCATAGATGGTCTCCAGAATTTGGGCCGTTCGGTAGAACCCCGTGAGGTCGAGGCGGCGGAAGGCGCGGTGCAAGAGGGCCGCGTTGAGCGCGGCGGTTAGCTTCTGACCAAGACCTGCCAGAAGAGAGATCAACTGGGTCTTGAGGCCGCCCATGGGGTGGGGGCGTGCGAGGGTTTCTTGGGGCTTAGCGGGCGGCAAGCCAGACATGGGATAAATCAACCCTAAGTTGTTTTTTGCCCGACGTTCCAACGCGTTCTGCAGGCGCTGAGGCGCGCGCTTGATCGCGATCCAGCGGGCAAGCTGGGCGTCGTAAGGATCGATGGCATCTTCCGCGCCGTCGCCGAGAGCGGCGCCCTTGAGCGTGATGCGTGGGCCTGGCTCTTGCAGGGGTCCACAGGTAATGCTCGTGGTGCTTTCGCTGGTGACCCCCCAGCGGTAGGGGGCGAGACCTTGGTGGACCTTTTGCCGGAGTGCGTCGCGGTCCGTCGTGTCCTGTTGCAGGGCTCGGCGCGCGAGAGCCCATGCGCGGAACCTGGGGTCCATGGGATCGACGCCGAGCTTCGCCCCTTTGGCTGCGCGGCGCATCATTTCTGCGACCTCTTTGGCCATCCAGGAGGGTGGGGTGATGGCACGCCGTCTCTTTGGATCGCGCGGGTCAAACCAACCATAATGATCATTGATGAGATCGGTATAGGCGTCCCAATCCGCACGACTTGAGATCATGGGGGGACGAGGGTTCCAACTGCGCAATGGCGCGCCGGGAAATCCCACCGCGCGGGGCATCAGAATGTTGACCTCGAGCCTGCCGAGATGAGTATGGGTTCCGACCAAGATCGGTGGGCGGGCATCTTCGGGAATGCCGGCGCAGGCGAGTTCCAGAAACAGCCGAACCGTGCCGTCGATGGCCTGACGCAGAGTGGGCTCGCGGTTGTTGAAACGCGCCACGTCGAGCTCATCTTCGGCCCAGCTGAGGGTGGCGCAGCGGTACCGACATCGAAAGGGCAGGCTGTCGATCATCAACCCCACGAGGGCGGGATCTCCGAGTAGCACTTCGGGGGCAGGGTGCCGTCGTGTCACGCAGGTCTGCCGTTGTGCGGTCTTTGTGACCTCCGTCTCCAGCAGATAGCGGATCACCTGCGTGGCAGGACCGGTCTGATGTTTGGACCAAAGCAGGATCATCCGACGGGCGCCCCGGAGGGAGCATCTTTGTCGATGAGTGCCGTGACTTGACACAGCTGATCTTCGATCCTTGCCAGCTGTGCCAATGCGCCAAAAGCGCAGAGGGCAGGGGGGCTGCTGGCCTGCAGATCGGCCAGTTGCATGAGGGCGGCATGTGATGCGGTCAAGAGGCGAATGGCCTCTACGGTCTCCGGACGGGGTCGGGACGCCGCGCGGCGCAGGCAGGTATCGACCGCAAAGGCTGAGATCGATTTGCCGGCACGGTCTGCTGCCGCGCGCATACGGGCCCATTCATCAGGGGTGGCGTGGATGCGCCGAGGCGCGGTCTTGTCATCTCTCGTGGTCCTGTGGCCCATTGATCCTGTCCTCCTGTCGCGGGCCCGTCCCGGGGGCCTCGCTCTTCTGCCGAGGCCCGCGCCTCTCACCTTTAGAATAATCAGGGGGAAGGGGGGGCCTTGGAAACCCTTCTGGACGAAGGGCCGCGGGCTTGGGGCCTTCTCGAAGCAAATAGAGAGTGGGGGATGCGGCCAATGACACAAGGGTCTGCGGGGCTTTGCAGGGGCCTGAGGGCCCAACTTGCAGCAATCCAGAAACTCTGTCCGGGGAAGGGGGGCGGGACCTGCCTCGCGAAAGATCGCATAAAGATTTACGCGTATTCTGCGCGTCCTGATGTCCGAGGCAGCGTGAGGGGGCGCGCTGGATTTTGGCGGCTGCCCGGCGGGGCTGGAGATGGTTTGGAAACCGAGACGGGCCTTCTGGCACATGAGTTGCGCCAGAAGGTGGCGGTGATATCAAGAAACCGTCCACGACTTTCTTGTGATGTCCCAAGGGTGTTTTGGTGGGCTTGAGATACGGGGGCAGGGGAGGGTCTCCTCTGATCGCGCGTGAGGGATTGGTATCGCCCTGCTGGCCGAATTGATATCAAGAAATCATATGATCCAAGTCCGGGCCCGATTACGGTGATGACGGCCCCCTGCGCAAACCTGTCTTGGCGCGCGCCGACCGCCCGGAGGGCGTTCGATGCCCGGGGGCTTCCATCGTTGGGGCTTTGCGCGAGAACTGTTTGGTACATCGTGAGATTCTACTGATCCGCTTTGGTGCTGGAGGCCATTGGTTCGTGCCTTATGTAGCGGCAGTAGGCCCTGGATATTTTTGAAAGAACATTATGATCAAGTTGCTGTTGGTGGATGACGAGCCCGACATTCTGGAAGTTGCCGAGCTTGCCCTGACGATGAGTGGGGAGTTCGATATTATCGCCTGCGCCTCAGGCGCCGAAGCGATCGACCGTGCGCGAGATCTCCTCCCGGAGGTGGTGCTGCTGGACTATAGAATGCCCCAGATGCGCGGGACCGAGGTGCTGGATAGGCTGCGCAAGATCAAAGGCCTGGAACAGGTGCCTGCCATCTTCTTGACGGCTCAGGTCGATGAGGCTTCCAAGTTGGCGTTGCAGGGTTTGGGGGCGAACGGGGTAATCGACAAACCATTCGACCCTATGACCTTGGCGGCACAGGTCAAAGCGTTCCTGAAGAGGGCATAGGTGGGGTTTTGGGAGGATAGAAGACGGGTGGCTTGGCGCCTTGGCGCGCCGTGCTTCTCGGCCGCTGTTTGTGCCTTGAGATCTTAGGTATTCGGTTGTTCTGTGGCAAATATGCACTTTCTACTTCAGGTTGCCGAGCATAGGGTGGCAGGAATGATGAAACGAACGCCCCGGATGGCTCCATGATCAAACTGCTACATGTCGATGATGAGGCCGACATCCTGGAGATCGCCCGGATGGCGCTCGAGATTTCCGGGGGGGTCGAAGTGGTGAGTTGTCTCTCTGGCGAGAGGGCTCTTGTGGCCGCAAAGCAGGGCGCTCCAGATGTCTTCTTGCTGGATGTCATGATGCCCGGCATGACCGGGCCCCAAACATTGGCGGCTTTGCGAGAGGTGCCGGGATTGGCAGATGTTCCTGCGATCTTTCTGACGGCGTCTCAGCATGACGGCAAGGAGACCGAGCTGCTGGCGGCAGGAGCCATAGCGGTTCTCAAAAAGCCGTTCGATCCTTTGACGCTAGGCGATGAGATCAAAAAGGCGTTGAACGGCAACTAAGATCATCCAATGTGAGGCCTGAGGGAACGGGGTACGTGCTGATCCGGGGCATCGTTCGATGGTTTTATCCAGGGTATCCTAACTCCAGAGGGGACGTGATATCAAGAAATCACACCCTCGTTGTATTGCCCGCCTTGCGAGCGCCCTTGCCTTTGCCGCCCTTCGGCTTTGCGCGCGCTCTCCAGCGAATGGCTGCATAAAGTATGGGGGATCACGCGCATTCATTGGCGGGCCGGCTGATGAGACTTTAAGCAACTTCATAAATTCACCCGGAAGAAAATTCAGCAAATTCCTTGCCCCAGCCTTGTAGGCGGTATTTTGGCGCATAACCTCTTAATGACCAAGGAGGGGCGCATCCTCTTCCCGGCGCTGTACACCGCGCAAGCACACAGGTGCAGGCTGGCAAGGTTATCGTGAACTTTATACGCCGAAGCGGTGTCGTCAGACATTGAAGAGCTTCGAACGCTTCTCCGGGTATGCGGCCATAACGAGAAGAGATCTTTGAGAGCCAAGCATTTATCGCGCGGCTTTTGTCTTTTCATTATGCCCTTCTGAGAAAGGGCAGCATATCCAGGAGATCGTCTTATGGACACCACTCTTACGTTGTCGCGCAATTTTGATTGCAAGGTTTCTACCGCAGCCCATGACAGGATCATGAATCTTACGGGTCTGTCGGCCAAGGGCGCCTATCATGATGAATATTTCCCGTACTACAGCCCCCCTGAAACGGGGGATACCCGCCTTTTGGGGCTGCTGGATACCTGCGTGTGGGCGGTCGGTCAGCATATGCCTAAGCTTACCGAGGAGCAGTGGCTGACGCTGTTTGTGATGGTGTGTCGTAAGGGTTCTCTCAACCCTCGTTATGTCTCGGGCATGATGCAGGCCGCAGTGGCAACATTTCAGTATGACGGTGATTTCTCGCGGGAGGATATTGATGCCTTCGCCGAGCTTCAGCCGATCAACTGGTTGGCAATCGCTCTGGTGGCAAACCGCTTTCACGGGGAGGGCTGGTTTCACACGGATGATCTGCGCCATACCATTTCTGAGTATACGGGTGAGCCTCGTGAATGCGTATTTCTTGATGATCCTTCGGTTGAGGACTGCTGGACGCTGGCCTCCATCCAGTCGGTGAAGGGCATGTATGTTGCCCATTGGGTATATGTTGACGGTACGAAGGCTACTCTGACGCTTGACGCCTCTTTCACGCTCGCTGGTTTTGAGTGCGAAACGGACCGGCATCTGGCTCCGGCTGACAAGACCATGTCTTGCTTCTTGTTCAAGCCTGCCTATGGGGCGGCTCTTCAGCTGAGGTCTCGCTTTAAGGCCAAAGATCTGGCGTAAAAGTCGGGAGCTGCTCCTTCGTTATCTTTGGGGCGGCTCTTGCCATGACCTTCGTGCTGACACACGCAGCCCCGGGCGGCCGGCGATACCTGAGGCTGGCAAGTGAAGCTGTCGCGAGCGCCTGCCTTCGGGCTGTCGCTTGGCTGCTCGTGGCATCGCCTTGCACCAATGCTTCTGGGGGTCGACGCCAAAGTTATCTTACTTCCGGTAAGTTAGCGCTAACTTATTCAGGTGGGAATAACTTGGGGTAACTTGACCCAAGACCACCCCCGATGTGGATATCATGCTCTTTTGCGGGGACCTGACCGTGTCGCTGGTTTTGTCCAAAATATCGATTTAACGAAGTGAGGTCGCCTTGGCTACTTTCCTCGAAAACCGTGCCACTTGCGGCCCTCTTGTGCCACAGCAGCGCGCGGGCCGGGCCGGCACTCACATGGGTGCTGCAGCTCTCAGCTGCCGCAAACTGATGAGCTCTGGCCCGTTGAAAGCACCCGACCACCGCATGTTAAACTGCCTGACGTCAGCACCTGTGGGGTAGATTTGATGCCGCCGGGCCAATCTTCTCGCGCCAAACGATTGTATGCAGTCAGACAGGGCACCTTCCGGTCAACGCAAAATCTGCCGTTTGTCCAACAACGTTAATTTGACCGCGCGCCGTGATGAACCCTTTCGAAATGTGCAACTGCCAGTCGTCCCCTTCCTGCCCCTCGCTCTTGAGGGCAGGCCGGTTTCCCAACTTGGCGGTGGCCAAGATCTGGCCATCATCTGACTGAGCCATGGCAATCTTCACCCAATCCCCCGGCGTGGTTTCGAAATCCATTTCTAAACCCAAAAGCTCACCATCGTTGCTCTGCTCGCAAAGCAGAATGCGGGCAGGGGCCACTTGCCCCCCGCCGACTTCAAGCTTTATCTGCCCCTCGCCAAAAAGCGCAGGCGGCTGCGCTTCCTCGTCTATTGGGAGGGCCTTAGCCTCACTTGGTTCTTCAGCCGGTGCTTGCGCGGCCAACGCTGCCTGAGTGGTGGGATCCCACGAGCGGGTGTGGTCTTGAGGCTCCAGCAGGTCGACCTGGAAGTCTATGGTGACGGGGCGCTCAAGCGACCGGCCGTCTTCAGCCTGTAGTTTCGTGTCCACGACAGCCGTGTAGCTTGCAGTAGCGTCCGGCGACTGCGGCGAGATCGTCAGAACCTTCCCCGCAGAGCTGAGCTTGATAACAGCCTTCACCGGCACGCCATCGGCCAGCAGCGATGCCGCGCCCAACGTCTCAGCATCGAGTGCCACGTTGAAGTCAAGGCTCGCCCCCTCGCCATCGCCCGGCCAGGACACGAGCGGCATGAGTGGCGCATCAATCTCAACCGGTAAGCGCGTGGCGCGCTCGGACAGGCCATCATGTGCAATGATCTCGAATGCCGCCCCAGGCCCTGGCATTAAGGCCTGGGGATCCGGCGTAAAGTTCGGTTGCGATAGAAGAACCGCAAGCTTGCGCCAGTCCTGCCCATTCGCGGTGAAGTTTACCGTATAGGTGATCCCTGCATCATGGGCGGCGCCCCAAGCAAGGGTATCTCCTGCGCGAAAGATCGATCTGGGCTTATGCGAGGATACCTTCGGAGCGGCTAAGGCACTATTGGCTCGGCTTTCGGCAAGTGTCTCATTCCCAAGACGCAGGACAATGCGAGCAGGTTCACCGATCACCGGCACGGTGACCGCAAAAGGCTGCAATTGATCGCCGCTAAGTCCTCCGCCCACAGTTGCGCGAGCCAAAACATGGCCGGCCGCATCTTCGACAAGAATTTCGTGAGGACCAATGCCTGAGAGCGCAGATCGCGGGCCCGGCACGCTGATGGTCGGTAAGAAAACAGCGCTGTCGTCACCTATCAGACCCGATACCATCAGCCAACGTTTGCTAGGTGTCTCGGGCTCGTTATTCAAAGAGGCGTTCCAAAGAAGGCCCTCAAGACCGTGGGGTGCTCTTGCGTGATGGGTTCTCGATGGACCCAGATGTTGCGCGCGCTCACTGCGAAGGGTCTGTAGCATCTGCGGCAGCTTCTCGACCAGCCAATCATATTGATTACGGTCGATCCAGAACTCAGAGCGAGGCGTCAGGATGCAAGGGAACATCAGATTGCGCAACGCCGAGGTTTCCGCATTGCCATCCTCACTCGATTTCTGCCAGCCGGTCTTGCCGTCTAAAGCGATCCGCATTCCATCGATGTTTGCTGCTTGCGTGGTGTTGAAAGATCTACAGATCTCGGCTCTGTGATCGGCGCTATCGGCGTAGGGCGTGTGGGGAAGCGCAAAAGCGTGACCAACCTCATGGGCAATGAGTGGCACAGTGAGGATCGCTGGGTCTGCTTTGCCGGAAAGCGCAGCCGCGCTCATCACGATCATGTTTCGGTTGCCTCGATCGGATATGCGTAAGGACGCTGGATCCGGGCTTTCCAGATGATCTTGATGCGCCTCACCTGGGCGTCGGATCAGTGTCTCAGGCTGGCGATAGAGCGCAAACGAGCTTCCCTCACCCCCCATGCTGGGAGGGTGGAGAGAAACGAGTAGGTCCGATGTGGTGGACGCGGTGAGATATTCATCGAAAAGCTGGAACAGCTTTCCTAAATTGCCATGGTTTTCAGGGCAACTGCCCTCGCCCACCCCGGGAAAGGAGCAGATTGCCTGCGCGGGATTATAGCGCCCTTGGTAATGACTGGCCACTTCCGCCACCGGGAATATCTGGTTGATAAATGTGCGCTCGGCGCGCGCCGCTCCGTGGAGGGAGGCGGTCATCTCATCCGTCATTGCGCCATTCGCCCATTCGGCGTGTTCCGCAAAGAAATATGCAATGGTCATCAAGTCAGTATGCCGCGTGGCGTAATCCACCTCCTGCTCGATTGTATTAGGGGCAACTTCAACATCTTCAGGGTAAGGGTTGTCGGGATGGACTTCCGCCTGAAAGATATTGGGGTTTTGACGGCGCGAGGGCGACCAACCAAACAGATTGATCGTATGGAGGCCGTTCTGCCGATCCGCGTCGGTATATTGGTCCGTGCGTTCCACCTTGTGCTTCTTCTCGGAAAAGAGCGTTTGACCGGTTGCACTCAAAACTTCGGCGCGCACGCGATAATCAAGGACTTGCCACTCGGGGTGAATGTCTTCGAGCTCCTCCCACTCAAAATGGATCCGGGCTGCAGCCGGCTTGTTGTAGACCAGCGGCGCGTTACGCATCACTTGATAGATGCCAAGCTTGACCTCTTCGGGATCGACAATCGTGGAAATATAGAAGACGTGGTCCTTTTCCAGATATTGACGTTCCGCCCCTCGGACGCCCTTGATACCTCCAGTGACAGCGATCTGGTAAATCACGCCAGGGCGCAAACGATCTCGGGGCGTAATGCGAAGTGATTTGGCGTTTTGCGTGCCTGTTTCATCGAAGAGATCGAGGGCAACGTCTACGAATACGAAACCATTCTCAGCATCACGGGTGGACATGGAAACAGACCCTGGCTCGAGACTCCTCTGAGAGATCTCATCACTGAATTTGACGAAAAACTCAGCGCCATAGGGGATGACGTTTTCCCGCCCATTCTCGGGAACCTGTTCTTCTACCTGGAAGATGCTCGGCTCGTCGCACATCATCCAGTCAAAAATCGGTTCTGTTTCCCGGGTGCGTTCCAGAGTGAAACTGGCATTCAGCCGCACCCTGTCCTCATAGGCCTTGCCTTGGCGGTCATAGTCGAAGGCATGATTTTTAGCTGGGGCCACCACGGTCTTAAAGTCACCGACAAGGCTGAGCGTGAAACGATCATCGCTCCAGCGGGTCACGATGCTTGCGGGGCTTTCAAGCTCTGCACCGTAGGATCGATGAACCTTGAAATCGCTCCTTCCAGTGTCAGCAAGTTGATTGATGAAGGTAATCCCGCCGAACCCGGCGGGCACATCATCAACGCCGACCTTTGTTACCACGCCGATAGCCCCTCCTTCAGGACCGCAGGGGATGTCGCTGATTAAGATTTCGGAGAAGGTCTGAGCCTTACGATGGCGGTGATCATGCAATATGATGCCAAAGGTGTCGCTATTCTCGTACCCCCGGCGCGGAAAGATCGCCTGGCCAGACATTTTGCCGTCACGCTGCGATATAGAACTTCCGGATATCGTGCCGCTCCAGCTGCCAACAAGATCGTTCCCATAGAGGGCGTCATAGGCGTCATCATAGGGTGCATTCACCTCCTTTGACTGAGCCTCGCCAGCGAGCGGGAAGATGTTAACCATTAAGGCAAGCAGCGCCATCTTAAGACATGACAATCGCAACTGATGGTTCATTGCATCTCCCCCCTCATACTGTACTTGCCCAGATGGTCTCTGTTACGTGCCTTGGCTCAAGCGGGTATCAAAAGTGCCCTCGACCTGCTTGCAGTCATCCCGATCAGCTTCTGAGAAGAAGGCCTGCTTTCGGCACAGAAGTGCGGAGAAACTGCCTGTTGCGGCAGAGGCACCATCCGCAAAGGAGAGAGTGTCGAAGATGACCTGGACTTCGGCCTCATTGCCCTCACTTATATAAAAAGGTGCGTTCATACCTTCAGGCCACCAGGATACGGTTTTGTCCATTTGAGAGGCAGAAGCACGATCTCCCATGAGGGAAACCTCAAGTGCGAGGACATTGTGCATCCTGCTTTCAGCCTCAGGATCATGGGCTTGAATGGTCACCTTTGTCACAGGGCCGAAGGACTGGAAGGAGGCAGTTGCGCTCCCCTCACTGGGCACTGACAGGGTTTCTCCTCGATAGGAGGTTCCATCGATGCTGGCCGCAAGCGCGCCGATCGGCTCCGACGTCTGAGCCAAGACCGGTTGTGTCAGTGCGAGACATGCTCCCATGACGGTTGATGCGATCGCGTTATGTTTTTCCACCATATCTTAAATCCTTCTTGGTGTTCGGCATTATGGGAATGACCAGTCGCCATGCTCGATGCGAAAGATGCGGAGCGGGGCTCCGGGTTGTGCAGGATCCGCCCGCAATCGAAACACAGCGGTATGCGCCTGGCCGAAATTCATAATTTCGACATTGAGGGTGATCATGCCACGCAACATCGGATTTTCAGGATCCGGGTGTGGCTCACCTACGGCGCCGTCAAAGTCTTGAGTTCCATAGAGCGCGTCAGCCCCCAATTGTTGTGCATGCAAAGCTGCGGCCGCATCCGTCGTGAAATAGTTGGTTGCATTCTCGGGCGCGAGCGGCTGCGGCCCGCCCAGGTTTGAGAGGTAATCCGCCTCGTAGAGTGCCCTCACCAGGTCTTGAGCATGGGTGATCAGCTGATCTGACGGCACGGCATCTGGTCCAACTGTCGCAGAGTCGACCGGGATATAGCTATCTGCGACCAGATAATGCTGAGAAACCCAACCCGCCTTTGCCAAATCAGCGGACTGCATCAGGCACCAAGGCGAGGGCAGGGTCTGGTATCCAGTGCCCGTCATGTTAATGGGATGAGCCATGGTATAGTAAGGCACACAGGTGACCTGGCGCAGTCCGCGCGCATTATGCGCAAAGGTCTCGATGATCGGGTAATCGGTACCGGACCCCATTCGGGCATTCAGCATGTTATCGGATGCGACACCGCGGACCTGCCACGCATCTGGTCCATGCCCGTCGATCTCTGCCTGAGCTACAGTCGAGAGCCTCAAAAATATGACGGCACTAGCGATAATCGCGGAGCGGAGTAATTTCTGTGTCATTAATAAACCTTCGGAAATTTCTCTAGGTGGGCGCCTCTTCGCGATAGTATGAGAGGTTCATGCTATACTCCGAACGCTTTCAGCCGCCATGTATACGAATCGAAAATAGCAGTCCTGACTTGTTGATGCCCCGTTCTTTTAGAGGGGAGGGCGGAGAATCCCCCGCCAAAATTAGTTGTGTTCAAAAGTAGAATTTTCTCGGCAAGATATCTGAGGAGATTTACGATAAAGAACGAACGATTTAGTGACGCGCAGATCATGGCGGTGTTGAAGTAGGCGGAGGGCGGTGTGCCGGTCTCAGAGGTCTGTCGTGAACATGAGATGAGCAGTGCCAGTTTTTACCAATGGCGCGCCAAGTTTGGAGACATGGATGCGCCTTTGATGTCTGAGATGACGGATATGGCCGAGGAAAACCGCCGTCTGAAGCGGATGTATGCTGAGACGAGCAGTAACCGAGCCATTGGCACCGCCTGCCTGAGGCTGGGGCGATGATCTAAGAGACGTCGCTAATGACGTCATTACTGACGTCTCTTATGCGGGGTCTGTAATGCGTGGCGAAATTCTTGGGGCGGAGCGGCGACGCTTTTGCCATGACGACCACAAGCTTGAGATTGTCGCGTCGGTTGGGATTTCCGGGGCGAGCGTGACGCAGGTTGTGCAGCGCCATGAGATTAAGCGACAACAAATTTACACGTGGCGGCATGAGCTGAAGAAGAAAGGCTTGTGGTCGCCCGATGCCGGGGCGCTTTTCTTGCCGCTGGACATGCCCGCGACTGCAGGCGTGGCGGTGGCGCAGGCCCCGGTCGCTGAGCTGCCGCCTCCAGTTGCTGTTGAATTGCGCCTGCGTGGCGGGCGCAGTTTGCATTTTGAAAGCACGATTGATCCTGCTGCGCTGTCGGCGCTGATCCGCGTGGTAGACGCTGCATGATTGGCCCGGGCACCGGTGTGCGTGTGTATCTGGCCTGCGGTGTCACGGATATGCGCAAGGGATCGCAGGGCTGGCGGCGCTGACCCAGGACGTGTTGCGACAAAAGCCTACCAGTGGGGCGGTGTTTGCGTTTCGAGGCCATCGGGGGGATCGGATCAAGCTGGTTTTGTTTGAAATATCGACTTAACGAGGTGAGGTCGCCTTGGGCCATCTTGTGCCACAGCGGCGCGCGGGCCGGTCCGGCGCTCACACTGGTGCTGCGTGCTCTCAGCTGCCGCAAAGTGAATAGCTCGGGCCCGTCGAAAGCCCCCGGCCACCGCATGTTACGCCGCTTAGCGTAAACGCGATGCCGCTCCCGCTGTGACTTTGGGTTTAGGATGGTCTGTCACTTCGGCGCCGAAGCATCAAGACGATTAGGGGATGTTATGGGGCGGGAGCCGTTGCCGAAAATTTGGCTCTTTGCGCTTGAGTTCGGCGCGTGCGTTTTTGGCTGTTTGCGCGGCGTATCCTTGAAGACCGCCTTGCCGATCTTTGACGATTGGGCTGCACGCGTGAATTGCGCTGGCAACATCGGTCTCGTTCCAACCAGCATTCAGCATGCGTGTGGCGATCCTGTAGTCTACCGCGCGCTCGCTAAGGTACCAGCTTTTCTGATGTAGCTCACTCACATACATCATTCGCAAACGTTCATAGACGGTGCCGGGGTCGTGAGACCCGAGTGTGGGGTGATCGGATAAGGCGGCCTTGAAGTCGTCGTCCGAGATGAGACCTTTGAGGCGGTAGGAGGGGGCTGTCTGAACGAACCGACGTAGCCGTTCATTGTCAGGCTCGGTTGCTTTGTACGAGCGTTTGTGCCCACGCCAGGCGAGATAGAATGCGGTCACGCTGCCAGCCATCCCGATGATCGCGATCAATGTTTGAGACGTCATCATGCGTGGTTCCTTTAATCTGAGGGCGGGAGGAGTTTCTCCATCGCCTCTTTCGAGCAACCAGCCTGCGCAAGACGCGCTTTCAGTGCTGGACGGGCTGCGGCTCTATCCTCGTCCGAATAGGCATCAGGGTTGCAGTGGAAAGTCATGCCCCGCATGCGCTGTGTCGGATCGGCGCGAAACTCGCCATGCAGCGCCGTCAGAATGGACAGGACGCGGTTCGCGTATTTGACGAAGTCGTTTCTGCTGTCGATATCGGCGGCAATCCGCGGGTTGATTCCTTCCAGATCAACATAGACACGACCTGCTGGTGTTAGATCTGTCAGCACAGCGAGCTTGATATCGCGGGCGATCTGTTGACGCAGTGTCGTGCGATCATTGGTTGTCATGGCCTGGCTCTCAGCTTGCCGATGTAATTTCTTAGGGCTGCAGGATCGGAGAAATCTGAAGTCACCATGAACACGTCGTGGCCACTGATCAGCTCGACCTTGATGCCAAGCTTTCGCAGGAGCTTCACTGCCTCGGCCCGCACGGATCTTCGTATCGCTGCATCATCGCATCCATAGACATCCACGTGCGCGACATCGTCGGGACGGATGTAATGCACCTGTGCGATGAGCTCGATTGAGTGACCGGGGTGCATGGCCGCGATGGTTTTTTGGACTGCTGCGAGTGCGATTGCCTTTGTCATTTGGCATCCTAGCGACAACAATGAAGGTTGGTAGGAATGGAGAGACTCGAACTCTCGCTATGACAGTCATCTACTGCTCAAACGGGTTTATAAATCCCATCGCCGCACCTGCGCACTCCCGT
Organism: Sulfitobacter maritimus; assembly: GCF_013346665.1. Classification (GTDB taxonomy): domain Bacteria; phylum Pseudomonadota; class Alphaproteobacteria; order Rhodobacterales; family Rhodobacteraceae; genus Sulfitobacter; species Sulfitobacter maritimus. The sequence continues at coordinate 9,725 of NZ_JABVBB010000036.1, read as the reverse complement.
ATCCGCTGAAAAGTCAGGCGGATATTCGGAAGTGGGTCTCAGTGATGCGCAGCTTGGTTGTCATGTTCTAAAGCTGGCCCAAAATGCGTCCGACTGCAAGTCTGATCTTCGGCGCCGCCCGGACAGTTTGCGATCGGCGGCCATCTCAAGTCACCAAGATCACATCCCCTCATTCTGCGAACGTTAGGTTTTCGGCTACGTCGCCTGTCTGACCATTACCGCGCGGGTAGACGGGGTTAGCTTAGCAACGTTAGGTATTGGTTAATGAAAGAATATATAATCATCCCCGACATTCACGCCGATATAGATCGCCTTGAGCGCTCATTAACAATGGCTGGCGATACTCCGGTCGCTTTCCTCGGCGATTTTATCGATGCTGGAAGACTAACGAAGCAGGTAGACGAGAAGGCTGTGCTCTCGCGGGTGCGGCGCTTGGTCGACAGTGGTCGCGCTGTCGCTGTCATGGGCAATCACGAGCTAAATGCGATCCTCTACCATCGCAAGGGCGCTGACGGTGCTTGGCTGCGCGCGCATACAGCTGTGAAAACCAAGCAACATCGAAGCTTCATCGAAGCCTTTGGTGTCGGCACGAAAGAAGCCAAGGCATGGACGGATTGGTTCCTAACCCTGCCTCTCTGGTACGAGTTGGATGGCTTGCGACTGGTTCACGCCTGCTGGGACGATACTGCGATCGAGCTTATCAAAGCCAGGCGCCCCGACGGACGGTTGCATGCTGACGACCTACCCGAAGTGGCTGCTGCCACTTCACCCTTTGGCAAGGCCGTCGAAAGGCTGCTTTGCGGTCCTGAAGTTTTGCTACCTAGCGGTTACATGTTCCACGACACGAATAACCATGAACGTCATAAAGTGCGTCTGGCATGGTGGCGTCCGGAAGCAACCACGTGGCGGGAAGCCTGTCTGTCGGTGCCTAATCCCGACGAGTTGCCCTCTGGTGCGATCCCGCCTGACACAGCAGCTTTGCTATATAGCGCCGATGCGTCTCCGGTTTTCGTGGGGCACTATAAGATGATCGGCACCCCCTGCATCGAAGCACCAAATGCAGCCTGCTTGGATTATCCAGCAAGGCCATGCGTTTATCGCTGGCGCGCAGGTGAGGGACTGTCAGCAGGCAATCTGATAAGCCTCGATGTACAGAAGGCCTGCTGACCGGCAAATGATTCTGGCATGCGCATTGCCGCCTCCTGGATGGTTTCGGCTCCAGCCGACAAGTGCGGGATGAGTTTGTCGTCGATATCGCGGGTGATATCCAGACGCAGTGTCGTGCGATCATTGGTTGTCATGGCCTGGCTCTCAGCTTGCCGGTGTAATCTCTGAGGGCTGCAGGATCGGGGAAATCTGAAGTCACTGTGAACACGTCGTGGCCACCGATCAGCTCGACCTTGATACCAAGCTTTCACCGGCTTGGCTTGATGCGTGCCTTTCGTCCGGTTCTGATTGACCCAAAGACCTGCAAAGCTATGGTCGGAAGTGTTTCCATAGGCAGGCCTTCCATGATCTCCGCACTTTTCTTGACTGCTTTGTTTGCGTGGCCGGTCGCGGGCGTGAGCGGGCTGAAAGCGGATCATGCCGGTGCCTATCTGTTTTCGGCTTCAGACACCCGTGAACGCCCCGGGTCCGGTGCGGACATCACCACTGGGACGCAGACCGGGGAGCCGGGGCTGGCCTTTGGTCTTAACGGCATCAAGGACTACTCCACGCAGCAACCCTTCATCGATCTGATGAAAACCTCGCGGCCCTGGATCGGCCACCTGGAAGGGCAATGGGGCGGGGTGGACCACGAAGAGCTGCAGGCAATGGGGGTGCTCGACGCGCAGGGTTGGCCCACGAGAATCCCTGAAGGACTGACCGGTCTCGAAAGCTTCATTCTCACGGATCTTCCCGTGGAAGCCACCCATGCCGCGGGCACCTACCATCTGCGCTACAAAGGGGCGGGGGAGATCGAGATCTTCAATGGGATGAATGTTCGCCACGGGGAGGGGCATATCACCTTCGACCATGAGCCCAATGGCCGCGGGCTGGTGGGGATAAACATTCGCACGACAGACCCCAAAGGGACGGGGAACCATATCCGCGACATCAGTGTGGTGCATGAGGCCAACCTTCAGGCCTATGCGGCGGGCGAAATATTCAACCCGGTCTGGGTGGATCTCATCGATGATGTCCATGCTTTGCGTTTCATGGACTGGATGGAGACCAACGATTCCGAGGTCTCTTCTTGGCGCGAGGCCACTGCGGTCGACAATCACACTTATGTTCCGGGCGCGCCGGTGGAGATCATGGTGGCGCTGGCCAATCAGACCGGAACGGAGCCCTGGTTCACGATCCCCTATCACGCCGACGACGGCTATATTGAAGCCTTTGCGACCTATGTCCGTGATACCTTGGATCCTCATCTCAGGGCACATTATGAGCTGTCCAACGAAGTCTGGAATTGGCAGTTCGAACAGGCGCATCAATCTCAGGCGGAGGCGCTCGAGCGCTTTGGGAAAGAGCTTTCCGATGGATGGGTTCAAAACTACGCGGCCAAAGCCGTCGAGATGGCGGCCAGGCTCGACGCGGTATACGCCGGCCATGAGACACGCCTGATCAAGGTCATCAGTACCCAGACGGGCTGGTTGGGCTTGGAAAAACCGATCCTCGAGGCACCGGCCTGGCAAGAGTTGGGAAACGCGGCACCTTACAAGAGCTTTGATACCTATGCGATCACCGGATACTTTGATGGCGCTCTTGGCCGTGACAAGGCGAAGATCGTTCACAGGTGGATCGACGAGAGCCGCCTGAAGGCGGAAGCCGCGGCAAATGATCAAGGCCTTGCTGGAAAGGCGCGTGCTGCCTGGATTGACGCGCACCAATATGACCATGCGACGGGTCTTGCAGTGCAGGAGTTACGGGACGGATCGGTAACGGGCGACAGCAAGGGCTCCCTGGCGCATCTGGCGGAGCTGTTCGCGTACCACGCCGCGGCTGCCGAACAATATGGCCTCGATCTGGTGATGTACGAGGGCGGTAGCCATGTCGTGGGCGTGGGCGAGAGCCTCGACGATGAAGAGCTCGCTGCGTTCTTCCAGCACCTGAATTATACCGATGGCATGGGCGTGCTTTACCGAGAGCTCTTAGAGACCTGGGTGGCGGCGGGTGGCACGTTGTTCAACGCCTATGTCGATGTGGCGGGCCCGAGCAAATGGGGGAGCTGGGGCGCGCTACGGCATCTCAACGATACAACTGCGCGCTACGAGGCTTTGATGGCGTTCAACGCGGCGTATCCGCGATCCAGGGGCGCGGATGCCAGGGAGTAGATCGCTTACCTGAAAGAGCGAGAAGGCGTCTGATCAGAACGCCCAGGTGTACCGTAGCAAAATGGATTCTTTGCCGGGGTTCTGGTTCTTGAAGCTGTGATCCAGAAGGTGGTCGATCGTGAGAGAAAGACGGTTGCCGCTTTCCAGCTCAAAGCCCCCGCCGATGCTGGAACGGAACAAGACATCGTCTGCCTCTTTTCCGATGTAGGTTCCCTGGTGGTATCCGCCCACCGCCAGGCTGGCCTCCAGGAACGCGCGCTCACTAAGCGGGGCGAGGGCATGCACCCCCACGCCCAGAAAATGGTTCTGTGTCGTATCAAGCTTGACGGTGCCCATCCAGGAGAGCTCTGCCCAGCTTTGGCGGTGAAAGGGATCGGAATGGACCTCCAGCAGCACGGCGACCGCTTCCTTGCGCGTGTTGTCCAGCAAATCCGCCCCGCCGATCCCGACGACCCATTCGTCTGCGGTGACCGATTGAACGCCCCCGACATAAGTAAGCAATGCGAGACCTAGAGATCGTAGGGTCATGGCGGCGCGGCTCCTGCTTGAACGGGCTGTCGTAGCATCGGACACCGTCGGGGGGGATGCGCACAAGAGCGGGGAGCCGCGGGCAGCACATCTGGGCGTGCGGGCGTTGCATTATTGACCCGGTGGTCTTGCTCGGTATGTCTGCGCCGCGTGCTTTCGATGGATGCCGGCTTCGCACAGGGGGCATTTGCCCTCTCTGAGGCTGTTGACGTTCGGCTCACGCCGCCCGTGCTGCGGCTTCCGCTTCGAGCTGTCCGATCCGTTCGATGTAGGGTGCAATCACAGTGTCATGCTGCTGACAGCTGTGCTCGATCACATTGAGGGTGCGCAGCACTGCGGCTTTGATCTCGGCAAAGGCCGGAGCGCGAAAGCCTTTGGTCGCGTCAAGCGGGCGGGTCACGAGGGTGGCCACCTCATGAGCGATTGCCTGGGGGCTCGCGGCGGGCGTTGAGGTGAAGGTAGGGGCGGCCGGAGGGGGGGTGTTCTGTGCGTGGCGCGCTTGGCGCAAGGCTTTGTGTAAACGGTCGCGACTGACCGGACCGCCCAAGGCTGCGCGCACCGCGTCATAGGTCGGAACGGTGCCGGTCCGTGCCTGCAAAGTGCGAATGGTATCGCGGAGCTCCGCGTCAGTATGAACAGGATGTCTTGGCATAAGGGCCTCATGGGTCGGTGTTGCTGGTCTACCGCTAGGATAGGCGCTACTCTCTTTTGGCCAAACCCTTGGCACAAGGTTATCCACATGTTCCAACACACCGGGGGATTAGGAACCGAAAAGCGCTAGAAAAATGTCGTCCCCTGAGCCGGGGTGAAAGCTCAGGCCCAGCCAAAAGTCATTCTGCTGCTCAAACGGCTTGGTTTTCAGCATCGCGAGGTAGTGATGGTACGATTGCTTTGTCTGACCTGAGTTTACATGGCTGATCCAAAAGAAGTTCTGCGAAGATTAGCTTTGGGGGCTGGTCGCGGATACAGCGCGAGTGATCTATGCGATCGAGTTTGCTGACGGCAGCAATGAGATCACACAGAAAGATTGCAACCTGCCCAACCCAGAAGACCGTTCGGTGAGCTTCGAAATGTAAGCCGGAATGCATGCTGCGGTGAAGGAGGATATCCCATCGCCACTGCAGCAGCATTTGCGTCACGAATGTGTTTGGACTGCCATCGGCCCCGCGAGGATCGGCGCCACGAGGTCGATCTGTCGATTCGTGCCGGTTTTCTGAAACAGATTGCGCATGTGGAAAGACACTGTCGTCGTCGAAATGCCAAGGGCGTCGGCCACATCGGAGGGGCGTGCGCCGCTGGTGAGGAGGGCCGCGACCCGTGCTTCAGTTGGGGTGAGGCCGAACAGATCGATCAATAGCCGCTCTGACACCTTTTTGCCCTGTGTCGGTGCGGATAGGAAGACGGCAAGTTCTGCTTGGGGCTTTTGCGCCGCCGTTGAAGGCCCCAATGCGCCGATCAATGCTGACATTGCGCTCTCAGCGCCTTGCAACATGATACCGCCGACCCGTTCACCAAGCCGGGCGGCGGCTTTGACCTTGTCGAGTGCCTGTTGCAGCGCCGTGTCACTGACCGGATCAGTCGCCGCAATCCTGTTCCTGCGAAAACTGAAATGCGCGGCGTCTCGCGCCATATCTTGCGCCGCTTTATTCGCGTGGACGACATTCCCATCGCCATCCAACAGCACGATCCCAAGGGCGATCAAATCCAGCACCGGATGGGGGCCGCCGCCGGCGAGGTCAGCCAACGCGGCTTGCAGGCTGGCGATGTCCTGCTCGATCTGGCCCCTGATACGCGACACCTGGCGCAATCTGGCGGATACGGTGGCCAGGAGCAGATCATAGTCGACAGGCTTTATCAGATAGTCGTCCGCACCGCGCAGCTTGCCTTCGATCACCTCGCGCGGCTCAGACATGGCGGTGAGAAAGACAAAGGGTGTGCTGGCAAGCTCAGGGCGGTTCTGGCGCATGGCAGAAAGCAGCCCGTAGCCGTCGAGCTTGGGCATGGTGATATCGCAAAGCACAAGATCAGGCGTGGCGTTTTCCATGAGCCGGTCGGCCTCTTTCCCATGCGCGGCAGCGAGGGCGCGATAGCCTGCCTCCTCAAGCTCTTCGACAATGTCGCGGCGCAAAGCAGGCTCATCTTCCACCACAAGGATAAGCGGGGCCGGGGTGTTTATTGCTGTATCTGTCATCATTTTTCCCCTTCATAGCGGGGCAGGGTAAAGCGAAAGGAGGTGCCTCTATCGGTGTCGCGCAATTGCAGATCCCCGCCCTGCATGCGTGCCAGACTGCGGGCGATGAATAGGCCAACCCCGGTGCCTCGTGTGCCGATACTGTTCTGGCCGCGAAAGTTTGCGTCAAACAATTGCGCGCGGTCCGCTTCTGCGATCTTTGGCCCGTCGTTCGTGACATCGCAGTGCAGCTTCGTTGCGTTCCCATGCAGATGTACGGTGATTGCAGAGCCCTTAGGCGCATATTTTACGGCGTTCGACATGAGGTTTTCCAGCACCTGTTCCGCGTGCGCGGGGTCGCAAAGGGCGACGGCATTCAGATTGGCAGGGTGATCTGTCTCAATCCGCGCTTCGGGAGCCATCGCCTGTTGTCTGGCACGGACCCCTTCAAGCAAATTGCTCAGATCGCAGGCGACCCGGCGCGCGCCCACCTGACCGGTTTGAAGCCGTGTGGCGTCCATCGTGCTGGCCACCAGCCGGGTCAGCCCGGCAATGGCATCCCGCGCCCCGCGCGCGCGGTCCACGATCTCTGCTGTGCTGGCGCGGCCGCCCCGGCGGATCAGACGTTGCAATGCGGAATCGGCCACCGCCAGAGGTGTGCGGAATTGATGCGAGATCATCCCTGCGAAATTGCGGTAAAGATCCGCAGCAGAGCGCTCTCGCAACAGCGCCTCATCGAGCTCGCGGGTGCGTTCCGCCACAAGTTGTTCCAGATGCCCGCGGGTTTGCGCGGCCCGTTGGCGTGCGGCGTAGCGGTCGCTTGCGTCATGCATAAACACAATGGCTCCGACGACGCGCCCCTCGTCCAACATGGGCGAAAAGCGCAGGTCGACATAAAGCGCGGGTTCCTCCGCATCGCGGTAATAGGGCTGCAAGGCAATGCTGCGGTCCTTCCCAGCGAGCGATGCCTTAAGCGCCGTTTGGACATGGGCAGTGCCAAAGAAACCTGTGATATCAGACAGTTTTCGCCCCACGGCTCGCTCTGCCGGTTGGCCGGTCATGGTGGCCATGGCGTCGTTCCAGATCGTGCAGCGCCCGGCCGCGTCGATCGCCAAAATCCCGTCACCGCTGGAAGACACCAACAGCGCCGAGAAATCCCGCTCGCGCCGCAGCATGTTGGTCCGCTGGCGCGACAGGCGCAGCGCGAAAAAGAGCGTCAGGATCAAGACAGCGCCGGTCACGGTGATCCCAAAGAGCGAGGCGATGATCTGGCGCAACTGCGCGCGTGCGGTTTCGAGCCGCCCGCCCAGGTCGTCCCATTCGCGGATCATGGTTTTGTTGGCCGCGCGGGAAAAGAACCGCGTGAACGGCGCAAGCGCCTCGCGCAAGTCCTGCGCCGTGGAAGGAGAGATCGGGGCAGACGGAGGCGCGATGCTCTGCAAAGTCTGGTTCAGCGTTGAAAGCTGCTCGCGCATCCCGATCTCTTCCATGAAGCGCCGTTGCGGTCCTTCGTGCAGCAGCGCAAAGCGGCTGCGCAACAGGTCAAGACGCAGCGCGATCTCCGCCGCATCTGCCTCCCCCAACTCCGCCCTCAAAGTGGTCTCGACAAGACGCCGTGCGGCAATCTCGCTTTGGTGCATGACCCAGAGCATATTATGCTCCGCATTGACGCGAATATCATCCGCGACCCGGACCATGCGGTTCAGCGCAAAGGCCAGAAGCACCGCAAAGACAAAAATGGCGATCAGCGGCAGGATCAGAGCAAGACCGGGCCGACCGAGGGGTCTCATCTGATTTCAAGCTCCGACAGTTGCCAGACCCAGCGGTAGTCATAGCGGATGTCTTGCAATGCCTCATGCCCGTCACGCGGATAGACGATCCAAAGCGGGCCCTTGTCGGCCCGGTCCAGTTCCGCGCCATTCATACTGTAGCCAACGATCACGTCGTATTGCTCAACATCCGCGCGGGGGATGTCGACCACATAGTCGTTGAGCGCGGTAGCCGTGATCACATCCCCCGTCGCATCCAATTGGGCAAGCAGATCGCGCAGCAGCACACCGGTAAAGTTGTGTACCCCATCGGTCACCACTGTCGATGTCTCTAACGTGGTGGTGGGCAGGGCGCGCAGATCGGCCATGGTGAAATGCGCAGGTGCGTCGTCAATCAGGCCAGTGACCTTTAGTATCACCGGTTCTTCAGCGGCCAGAGCGGCCCCGGCAAGCGCGATGCAGGTCGAGATTGATATAGCCGCGTAACGCATAAGACCCTCATTTCTTTTCGGCAGTTCAACAGTCTGGCGGTCAGCATGCAATCATAACGTGAAAAGTTTCGCTTTTCCCCGTCCAAACGAAGGGGGCGGCTTGGCGGTTTAGCGATTATGCGAAGGGGGTGTCGAAAAGGATCACCGCGCTATGCGTCTTGCTAATACTGTCTCTGTCCTCATTGGCCTGTTGGTCCTGCAATCTTGCGGCACGCCGGAGTATCGCACCGAGCGGACCCATTGCGAGGCGGAGTGGCTGCTCAAGATCCCACCCGTCTATCGCCATGAACCGGTCACCAAATACCGCAGCGTTGAGCGCCCGAGTGGGGAGACCGTTTGTGAGACCGCAGGCACCACCACCACCTGCAAGCCGGTGATGAAGGCGATCTCAGTGCCTTACACCACGGTTGAGCGGGTCGATATTCGCAAGGCGCAGCGGGACCCGCAGATCGCCTCCTGCGCGGCGCGGGCCTGTGCGGCGAAATACGGCAATAGCAAATGTGAGATCTAACCCGCCGCGCAGCTGTCCGGCGGGTCGATAAGGGAGGGGAACAACCATGTGGAATTTCAGCATCGGCGGAGCGCTTAGGCTGATGGGGCGCACCTTGCCTTTCATCCTTTTGCGCATGGCGGTCTACTTCGGGATTACGCTGGGCTATATCCTCGTCACCGGCATGGGGGCGGGGGTCGGCTGGGGCATCGGCGGCTTTGGCGATGCGGAGTTCCGCGCCACGACCACCGCATGGGGCGGTTTTGCGGGCTTCGGCATTTTCGGGGCGCTGATGTACTGGGCGCGTGAATATATCCTCTACATCGTCAAAGCCGGCCATATCGCCGTGTTGGTCGAACTGATCGACGGCAAGCCGATGCCGGAGGGCCGCAGTCAGGTCGCCCATGCGACCACCGTGGTCAAAGAGCGTTTTCCACAGGCCAGCACCCTTTTCGTCATGGACCAACTGATCAAAGGCGTGGTCCGCGCCATCGCCGGGCTTTTGCGCGGCATCCTCACAATCCTGCCCGTGCCGGGGGTGCAACAGCTTGCCAGCATCCTGTCGGCCTTTTTGCGCATCGCAGTGGGCTTTGTGGATGAGGTGATCCTTGCCTATGCGATCCGCACGCGGTCCGACAACGCGTGGATGTCCGCGCGGGAGGCTTTGGTGCTCTATGGGCAGAACTACAAAGTGATGCTTAAAAACGCGGCATGGCTGGCGCTGATCGTCTATGGTCTGAGCTTTCTGGTCTTTGTGGTGATGCTCGCCCCCGCGGCCTTGGTCGTTTATCTGATGCCGGGGGCATGGGCCGCCGGGGGCGTGGTCTTTGCACTGCTCTTTGCTTGGAGCGTCAAGGCCGCCTTGCTCGAACCCTTTGCCATCACCTGCATGATGCAGGTCTATTTCAAAACCATCGAGGGCCAAGAGCCGAACCCCGAATGGGATGCCAAGCTGGAGCA
>NZ_JABVBB010000035.1 GCF_013346665.1 Sulfitobacter maritimus | reverse complement strand
GGGTTGTCGCGGTAGGCGAGCAGGTCGGCGGCATGTTCGATGGCGGCGGAGATCGGCGTTTTGCCGACCGGTTTGATCGCATTCACCTGCGCTTGAAACGCCTCTTTGTCCACCGGCTGCGGGGTCACCAAGGTTTCGATATCGGTGCAATCGCCTTGGCTCCGGTGACCATAAGCGACGAGCCCCAAGTTCGTTTCGGCGCTCCACCCCTGCACCAAATCCTCCAGCACATCACGGGCGATTTCCATCTTGGAGGTGCCGTCAATCTGCCCCCACATCGAGCCAGATGCGTCATAGACAATGACGACATCCTCAGCAGCCTGCGCCACCGCAGCACAGAAAATGCCACCTGAAATTGCTGTAATAGCCAACTTTGACGTAATCAGTTTCATTTAATGCTCTCTTTAATATAGGAATATCAGTGCGGAGGTTGTTGGTTACGGCAGCTCATGCTGCCCGCTGACTGGTGATCCAACCGCCTCGTACGCTTTCTTCGCAGCCTCAGCCCGGCCAGCTTTCCCGCGATGCGTACCTTCTGCGTAATGGGCCTTCTGCACGCGGTCCGTATTTGCATCCACGAGCATAGTCTGCACATCGTTAATGCCATCCTCTTCGATAGCGAGGAACTTGAAGCGGAGACGCGTGCTGGCGGGCGGGTATTTCTTCACCGGCGCACATATGTCTGCGGCCAAAGGATCATCGACCTCGACGCGCGATCGCTCTGGGCTGTGCGGCTTGACCGGTAGCAGCCTACCTTCATCATCCAGCAGGACATTGGTCTCAACGATGGTCGAGGTATCAGGCGGGTAGATGCGGCAGGTCTTTACCCCGGTCAGCTCGATCGGACATCCTGGCTCCCCGGGTTGGACCACAGTCACCCCCCTATCGCTCTGCCGGGTTTTGGCCACCGTCCGCGCGGCTGAAATATAGTGGCTCGCTTGGCCCGCTGGAATCCCCAGTTCAGTCGCCACAATATCGATCGCCTCATTGCGCAGGTCCGGATCTATGGTGAGCCGATCGAGGTCTCTCTCTTCAGCGGCAGGCTCATCCGCGCAGCCGGTCATATCGGGTTGCGTAACATCGCGCGGGTCCAGAGCGACGGGGATATTGAAGGCAAACCCATGCGAGACCCCGGCGACCTCCCCGACCATGATCTTATGATCGACGACGCGCAGCGTTAATTCGGCGTCATTGGTTCCGATATCCTGCGCTACATAGAGGGTGTCATCCATTATAGATTGCAAGAACAGCATCTGCTTTGCACCCTGAGACAAGATGAACTGACGCCCGCACTGGCTGACCTTGACCTCGTGGATACCTTCGCTTTTCGGTTTCCCTATGAAATGGCCAAGCCATTCGCCCCTGTAAGCGTTGTAGAGTTCCGCCGCCTTTGCGCCATTTGGCGGTGCGTGGCCTGGGAGCGCGATCACCGTGTCCTTACCGTTGAAGAATTCATAAGTGCCTTCACAAATGACGTTAGCCTCGGCTGCTATTGCTGCCGGAGCACCGATGGCGAGCGCGAGGAAAGCACAGGCTTTAGATCTCATTTCCCTACTCCAAACTCTCTATTGTGCCGCGGGTTGTGCCGCAGGGTTAGGGACCGCTGCGCGGCCACCGCCAAAGGCACGCTCTTTCAGCTTGCGGAACTTGCCAGACATTTGCTCCAGCTTGGCATCCCATTCGGGGTTCGGCTCTTGGCCCTCGATGGTTTTGAAATAGACCTGCATCATGCAGGTGATGGCAAAGGGTTCGAGCAAGGCGGCCTTGACGCTCCAAGCAAAGAGCAGTGCAAAGACCACGCCCCCGGCGGCCCATGCCCCCGGCATCAGATAAACGACCAAGGCCGCGGGGGCGAGCATCACCACAAAGACCAGAAAGCTCAGACCATAGACGATCAGCGCCAGCCATGCCGCGTTTTTAAGCATCACTTTGTAGTTCTGCCCATAGAGCACCAAAGCCTCCCGCGCGGACATCCACGCGTTGTCGGACCGCGTGCGGATCGCATAGGCAAGGATCACCTCATCCACAAAGCCCACTGCGATGCGCAAAAAGGCCGACAGGATGCTGGCAAGCTGTTGCACCCCCGGCACGGGCAGGATTGTGAGGATGCCGCGCAAAAGCCCGGCGATGGCGCGGACCACGCCTTTGATCAGTTGGTCCATGACGAAAAGGGTGCTGGCCTGTGGAAAACGCTCTTTGACCACGGTGGTCGCATGGGCGACCTGACTGCGGCCCTCCGGCATCGGCTTGCCGTCGATCAGTTCGACCAACACGGCGATATGGCCGGCTTTGACGATGTAGAGGATATATTCACGCGCCCAGTACATCAGCGCCCCGAAAATGCCGAAGCCCGCAAAACCGCCCCATGCGGTGGTCGTGGCGCGGAACTCCGCATCGCCAAAGCCGCCGATGCCCCAGCCGACCCCCGCCCCCATGCCGGTGACGAGGATATAGCCCAGCGTAATCCCGAAGTAGACCGCCATGCGCAAAAGGATGAAAGGCAAGGTGCGCCCCATCAGCCTAAGCGCTCCGCCGATGCTGAAATTCCACATGGTTGTTCCCCTCCCTTATCGACCCGCCGGACAGCTGCGCGGCGGGTTAGATCTCACATTTGCTATTGCCGTATTTCGCCGCACAGGCCCGCGCCGCGCAGGAGGCGATCTGCGGGTCCCGCTGCGCCTTGCGAATATCGACCCGCTCAACCGTGGTGTAAGGCACTGAGATCGCCTTCATCACCGGCTTGCAGGTGGTGGTGGTGCCTGCGGTCTCACAAACGGTCTCCCCACTCGGGCGCTCAACGCTGCGGTATTTGGTGACCGGTTCATGGCGATAGACGGGTGGGATCTTGAGCAGCCACTCCGCCTCGCAATGGGTCCGCTCGGTGCGATACTCCGGCGTGCCGCAAGATTGCAGGACCAACAGGCCAATGAGGACAGAGACAGTATTAGCAAGACGCATAGCGCGGTGATCCTTTTCGACACCCCCTTCGCATAATCGCTAAACCGCCAAGCCGCCCCCTTCGTTTGGACGGGGAAAAGCGAAACTTTTCACGTTATGATTGCATGCTGACCGCCAGACTGTTGAACTGCCGAAAAGAAATGAGGGTCTTATGCGTTACGCGGCTATATCAATCTCGACCTGCATCGCGCTTGCCGGGGCCGCTCTGGCCGCTGAAGAACCGGTGATACTAAAGGTCACTGGCCTGATTGACGACGCACCTGCGCATTTCACCATGGCCGATCTGCGCGCCCTGCCCACCACCACGTTAGAGACATCGACAGTGGTGACCGATGGGGTACACAACTTTACCGGTGTGCTGCTGCGCGATCTGCTTGCCCAATTGGATGCGACGGGGGATGTGATCACGGCTACCGCGCTCAACGACTATGTGGTCGACATCCCCCGCGCGGATGTTGAGCAATACGACGTGATCGTTGGCTACAGTATGAATGGCGCGGAACTGGACCGGGCCGACAAGGGCCCGCTTTGGATCGTCTATCCGCGTGACGGGCATGAGGCATTGCAAGACATCCGCTATGACTACCGCTGGGTCTGGCAACTGTCGGAGCTTGAAATCAGATGAGACCCCTCGGTCGGCCCGGTCTTGCTCTGATCCTGCCGCTGATCGCCATTTTTGTCTTTGCGGTGCTTCTGGCCTTTGCGCTGAACCGCATGGTCCGGGTCGCGGATGATATTCGCGTCAATGCGGAGCATAATATGCTCTGGGTCATGCACCAAAGCGAGATTGCCGCACGGCGTCTTGTCGAGACCACTTTGAGGGCGGAGTTGGGGGAGGCAGATGCGGCGGAGATCGCGCTGCGTCTTGACCTGTTGCGCAGCCGCTTTGCGCTGCTGCACGAAGGACCGCAACGGCGCTTCATGGAAGAGATCGGGATGCGCGAGCAGCTTTCAACGCTGAACCAGACTTTGCAGAGCATCGCGCCTCCGTCTGCCCCGATCTCTCCTTCCACGGCGCAGGACTTGCGCGAGGCGCTTGCGCCGTTCACGCGGTTCTTTTCCCGCGCGGCCAACAAAACCATGATCCGCGAATGGGACGACCTGGGCGGGCGGCTCGAAACCGCACGCGCGCAGTTGCGCCAGATCATCGCCTCGCTCTTTGGGATCACCGTGACCGGCGCTGTCTTGATCCTGACGCTCTTTTTCGCGCTGCGCCTGTCGCGCCAGCGGACCAACATGCTGCGGCGCGAGCGGGATTTCTCGGCGCTGTTGGTGTCTTCCAGCGGTGACGGGATTTTGGCGATCGACGCGGCCGGGCGCTGCACGATCTGGAACGACGCCATGGCCACCATGACCGGCCAACCGGCAGAGCGAGCCGTGGGGCGAAAACTGTCTGATATCACAGGTTTCTTTGGCACTGCCCATGTCCAAACGGCGCTTAAGGCATCGCTCGCTGGGAAGGACCGCAGCATTGCCTTGCAGCCCTATTACCGCGATGCGGAGGAACCCGCGCTTTATGTCGACCTGCGCTTTTCGCCCATGTTGGACGAGGGGCGCGTCGTCGGAGCCATTGTGTTTATGCATGACGCAAGCGACCGCTACGCCGCACGCCAACGGGCCGCGCAAACCCGCGGGCATCTGGAACAACTTGTGGCGGAACGCACCCGCGAGCTCGATGAGGCGCTGTTGCGAGAGCGCTCTGCTGCGGATCTTTACCGCAATTTCGCAGGGATGATCTCGCATCAATTCCGCACACCTCTGGCGGTGGCCGATTCCGCATTGCAACGTCTGATCCGCCGGGGCGGCCGCGCCAGCACAGCAGAGATCGTGGACCGCGCGCGCGGGGCGCGGGATGCCATTGCCGGGCTGACCCGGCTGGTGGCCAGCACGATGGACGCCACACGGCTTCAAACCGGTCAGGTGGGCGCGCGCCGGGTCGCCTGCGATCTGAGCAATTTGCTTGAAGGGGTCCGTGCCAGACAACAGGCGATGGCTCCCGAAGCGCGGATTGAGACAGATCACCCTGCCAATCTGAATGCCGTCGCCCTTTGCGACCCCGCGCACGCGGAACAGGTGCTGGAAAACCTCATGTCGAACGCCGTAAAATATGCGCCTAAGGGCTCTGCAATCACCGTACATCTGCATGGGAACGCAACG
>NZ_JABVBB010000034.1 GCF_013346665.1 Sulfitobacter maritimus | reverse complement strand
TGCTCCAGCTTGGCATCCCATTCGGGGTTCGGCTCTTGGCCCTCGATGGTTTTGAAATAGACCTGCATCATGCAGGTGATGGCAAAGGGTTCGAGCAAGGCGGCCTTGACGCTCCAAGCAAAGAGCAGTGCAAAGACCACGCCCCCGGCGGCCCATGCCCCCGGCATCAGATAAACGACCAAGGCCGCGGGGGCGAGCATCACCACAAAGACCAGAAAGCTCAGACCATAGACGATCAGCGCCAGCCATGCCGCGTTTTTAAGCATCACTTTGTAGTTCTGCCCATAGAGCACCAAAGCCTCCCGCGCGGACATCCACGCGTTGTCGGACCGCGTGCGGATCGCATAGGCAAGGATCACCTCATCCACAAAGCCCACTGCGATGCGCAAAAAGGCCGACAGGATGCTGGCAAGCTGTTGCACCCCCGGCACGGGCAGGATTGTGAGGATGCCGCGCAAAAGCCCGGCGATGGCGCGGACCACGCCTTTGATCAGTTGGTCCATGACGAAAAGGGTGCTGGCCTGTGGAAAACGCTCTTTGACCACGGTGGTCGCATGGGCGACCTGACTGCGGCCCTCCGGCATCGGCTTGCCGTCGATCAGTTCGACCAACACGGCGATATGGCCGGCTTTGACGATGTAGAGGATATATTCACGCGCCCAGTACATCAGCGCCCCGAAAATGCCGAAGCCCGCAAAACCGCCCCATGCGGTGGTCGTGGCGCGGAACTCCGCATCGCCAAAGCCGCCGATGCCCCAGCCGACCCCCGCCCCCATGCCGGTGACGAGGATATAGCCCAGCGTAATCCCGAAGTAGACCGCCATGCGCAAAAGGATGAAAGGCAAGGTGCGCCCCATCAGCCTAAGCGCTCCGCCGATGCTGAAATTCCACATGGTTGTTCCCCTCCCTTATCGACCCGCCGGACAGCTGCGCGGCGGGTTAGATCTCACATTTGCTATTGCCGTATTTCGCCGCACAGGCCCGCGCCGCGCAGGAGGCGATCTGCGGGTCCCGCTGCGCCTTGCGAATATCGACCCGCTCAACCGTGGTGTAAGGCACTGAGATCGCCTTCATCACCGGCTTGCAGGTGGTGGTGGTGCCTGCGGTCTCACAAACGGTCTCCCCACTCGGGCGCTCAACGCTGCGGTATTTGGTGACCGGTTCATGGCGATAGACGGGTGGGATCTTGAGCAGCCACTCCGCCTCGCAATGGGTCCGCTCGGTGCGATACTCCGGCGTGCCGCAAGATTGCAGGACCAACAGGCCAATGAGGACAGAGACAGTATTAGCAAGACGCATAGCGCGGTGATCCTTTTCGACACCCCCTTCGCATAATCGCTAAACCGCCAAGCCGCCCCCTTCGTTTGGACGGGGAAAAGCGAAACTTTTCACGTTATGATTGCATGCTGACCGCCAGACTGTTGAACTGCCGAAAAGAAATGAGGGTCTTATGCGTTACGCGGCTATATCAATCTCGACCTGCATCGCGCTTGCCGGGGCCGCTCTGGCCGCTGAAGAACCGGTGATACTAAAGGTCACTGGCCTGATTGACGACGCACCTGCGCATTTCACCATGGCCGATCTGCGCGCCCTGCCCACCACCACGTTAGAGACATCGACAGTGGTGACCGATGGGGTACACAACTTTACCGGTGTGCTGCTGCGCGATCTGCTTGCCCAATTGGATGCGACGGGGGATGTGATCACGGCTACCGCGCTCAACGACTATGTGGTCGACATCCCCCGCGCGGATGTTGAGCAATACGACGTGATCGTTGGCTACAGTATGAATGGCGCGGAACTGGACCGGGCCGACAAGGGCCCGCTTTGGATCGTCTATCCGCGTGACGGGCATGAGGCATTGCAAGACATCCGCTATGACTACCGCTGGGTCTGGCAACTGTCGGAGCTTGAAATCAGATGAGACCCCTCGGTCGGCCCGGTCTTGCTCTGATCCTGCCGCTGATCGCCATTTTTGTCTTTGCGGTGCTTCTGGCCTTTGCGCTGAACCGCATGGTCCGGGTCGCGGATGATATTCGCGTCAATGCGGAGCATAATATGCTCTGGGTCATGCACCAAAGCGAGATTGCCGCACGGCGTCTTGTCGAGACCACTTTGAGGGCGGAGTTGGGGGAGGCAGATGCGGCGGAGATCGCGCTGCGTCTTGACCTGTTGCGCAGCCGCTTTGCGCTGCTGCACGAAGGACCGCAACGGCGCTTCATGGAAGAGATCGGGATGCGCGAGCAGCTTTCAACGCTGAACCAGACTTTGCAGAGCATCGCGCCTCCGTCTGCCCCGATCTCTCCTTCCACGGCGCAGGACTTGCGCGAGGCGCTTGCGCCGTTCACGCGGTTCTTTTCCCGCGCGGCCAACAAAACCATGATCCGCGAATGGGACGACCTGGGCGGGCGGCTCGAAACCGCACGCGCGCAGTTGCGCCAGATCATCGCCTCGCTCTTTGGGATCACCGTGACCGGCGCTGTCTTGATCCTGACGCTCTTTTTCGCGCTGCGCCTGTCGCGCCAGCGGACCAACATGCTGCGGCGCGAGCGGGATTTCTCGGCGCTGTTGGTGTCTTCCAGCGGTGACGGGATTTTGGCGATCGACGCGGCCGGGCGCTGCACGATCTGGAACGACGCCATGGCCACCATGACCGGCCAACCGGCAGAGCGAGCCGTGGGGCGAAAACTGTCTGATATCACAGGTTTCTTTGGCACTGCCCATGTCCAAACGGCGCTTAAGGCATCGCTCGCTGGGAAGGACCGCAGCATTGCCTTGCAGCCCTATTACCGCGATGCGGAGGAACCCGCGCTTTATGTCGACCTGCGCTTTTCGCCCATGTTGGACGAGGGGCGCGTCGTCGGAGCCATTGTGTTTATGCATGACGCAAGCGACCGCTACGCCGCACGCCAACGGGCCGCGCAAACCCGCGGGCATCTGGAACAACTTGTGGCGGAACGCACCCGCGAGCTCGATGAGGCGCTGTTGCGAGAGCGCTCTGCTGCGGATCTTTACCGCAATTTCGCAGGGATGATCTCGCATCAATTCCGCACACCTCTGGCGGTGGCCGATTCCGCATTGCAACGTCTGATCCGCCGGGGCGGCCGCGCCAGCACAGCAGAGATCGTGGACCGCGCGCGCGGGGCGCGGGATGCCATTGCCGGGCTGACCCGGCTGGTGGCCAGCACGATGGACGCCACACGGCTTCAAACCGGTCAGGTGGGCGCGCGCCGGGTCGCCTGCGATCTGAGCAATTTGCTTGAAGGGGTCCGTGCCAGACAACAGGCGATGGCTCCCGAAGCGCGGATTGAGACAGATCACCCTGCCAATCTGAATGCCGTCGCCCTTTGCGACCCCGCGCACGCGGAACAGGTGCTGGAAAACCTCATGTCGAACGCCGTAAAATATGCGCCTAAGGGCTCTGCAATCACCGTACATCTGCATGGGAACGCAACGGAGCTTCACTGCGATGTCACGAACGACGGGCCAAAGATCGCAGAAGCGGACCGCGCGCAATTGTTTGACGCAAACTTTCGCGGCCAGAACAGTGTCGGCACACGAGGCACCGGGGTTGGACTGTTCATCGCCCGCAGTCTGGCACGCATGCAGGGCGGGGATCTGCAATTGCGCGACACCGATAGAGGCACCTCCTTTCGCTTCACCCTGCCCCGCTATGAAGGGGAAAAATGATGACAGATACAGCAATAAACACCCCCGCCCCGCTTATCCTTGTGGTGGAAGATGAGCCCGCTTTGCGCCGCGACATTGTCGAAGAGCTTGAGGAGGCAGGCTATCGCGCCCTCGCTGCCGCCCATGGGGAAGAGGCCGACCGGCTCATGGAAAACGCCACGCCTGACCTTGTGCTTTGCGATATCACCATGCCCAAGCTCGACGGCTACGGGCTGCTTTCTGCCATGCGCCAGAACCGTCCTGAGCTTGCCAGCACACCCTTTGTCTTTCTCACCGCCATGTCAGAGCCGCGCGAGGTGATCGAAGGCAAGCTGCGCGGTGCGGACGACTATCTGATAAAGCCCGTCGACTATGATCTGCTCTTGGCCACCGTATCCGCCAGACTGCGTCAGGTGTCACGTATCAAGGGCCAGATCGAGCGGGACGTCGCCAGCCTGCAAGCCGCGTTGGCCGACCTCGCCAGCGGCGGACCCCATCCGGTGCTGGATTTGATCGCCCTTGGGATCGTGCTGTTGGATCGCGATGGGAATGTCGTCCACGCGAATAAAGCGGCGCGAAATATGGCGCGAGACGCCGCGCATTTCAGCTTTCGCAGGAACAGGATTGCGGCGACGGATCCGGTCAGTGACACGGCGCTGCAACAGGCACTCGACAAGGTCAAAGCCGCCGCCCGGCGCGGTGAACGGGTCGGCGGTATCATGTTGCAAGGCGCTGATAGCGCAATGTCAGCGCTGATCGGCGCATTGGGACCTTCAACGGCGACGCAAAAAGTCCAAGCAGAACTCGCCGTGTTCCTATCCGCACCGACACATGACAAAAAGGTGTCGGAGCGGCTGTTGATCGATCTGTTCGGCCTCACCCCAACTGAAGCACGGGTCGCAGCCCTCCTCACCAGCGGCGCACGCCCCTCCGATGTGGCCGACGCCCTTGGGATTTCGACGACGACCGTGTCTTTCCACATGCGCAATCTGTTTCAGAAAACCGGCACGAACCGGCAGATCGACCTCGTGGCGCTGATCCTCGCGGGGCCGATGGCGGTCCAGTTGGAGCTGTCTTCTTGTCCCGCCAGTTTTTAGGGGTCATGCCAGCTTTGGCGCCAGTATTGTTGCGGCAGTCCCCTTGAAAGATGTTAGGTCGGTCATTCGCAGCTTATTTGTTAGCCTGTGTCTTACGATCGTCGCGGTAAAGGCCGGTTGCGCGCAAAACGTAGTCGTCGAACGCTTGCACTGCGGCAATTCCTTCGACGCTGCGCCGGCGATGAGAATGGAGGTAAGACTTAGAGCTTACGGGCAGAACGCGGTTGTAATCATTGAAGAAGATACCCGTGAACGACCAGCCAGCGCATCACTGTCAAAAACCGCTAACAAGTCGGCCTGCCTGCCATTAGCGCAATACGTGAACCGAGTACATAAAGCATGGCAGGCAGCCCGCCGTGATTACCTTGTGTGCTACGGATATATGCCGCGTACTAAGAAGCAAAGAGAGCGCGAAACTGCGGCACTGCTTGACCTGCCATGCCTCTAATAAACATCTCAGAACAGAACAGGCCCAGAACGGGAAACTGTGGGTGGAGCATATCGGGGGATGCGGAGAATGGCGTAAGCCATTGGTACCCAAGGCCGGACTCGAACCGGCACGCCTCGCGGCGGGGGATTTTGAATCCCCTGCGTCTACCATTCCGCCACTTGGGCACTGGGGGTCATTTAGCGTGACTTGCGCAGACGGGCAAGCGGATTTTCTGCAAAGACGTTCGCTTGCCTTGACCTTGCGCTCCGCACGTGGTGATGCAGTCAAAACAGACCGGAGCCCGACGCATGATCCGCCGCCTTTATGATTGGACCTTGGGCTTGGCCCAGCACCGCCACGCGCTCTGGGCGCTGGCCATTGTGGCCTTTGTGGAAAGTTCGTTCTTCCCGATCCCCCCGGATATTTTGATGATCCCGATGATCATTGCCCAGCCTCGGCGGGCGTGGTTGATTGCCGGGGTGGCGCTGTTGGCATCGGTGCTGGGCGGGTTACTGGGCTATGCCATTGGGGCCTTGGCGTTTGAAAGCATCGGCCAGCCGATCCTTGCGAGCCTTGGGAAAGCTGACGCGATGGCCGAATTCTCCACCCGGTTCAATGACATGGGCTTTTGGGCGGTGCTGATCGCGGGGGTGACGCCCTTTCCTTATAAGGTCATCACCATCATGTCCGGCTGGACTGGGATGCCGCTTGCCACCTTTATCACGACTTCGATCCTCGCGCGGGGGCTGCGGTTTTTCATTGTGGCAGGGCTGCTGTGGCAGTTCGGTCCGCCGATCCGGGATTTCATTGAACGCCGTTTGGGCATGATGTTTACCCTCGCGGTGGCTCTGCTGATCGGCGGCTTTATGGTGGTAAAGGTTCTATGACACGCAAGACATTGATTACATTGGCGACCTTCGGCTCTGCCGCGTTGCTGCTCGGGGCGTTTGGGTTTCAGCATCTGGGGGGCTATGCGCCTTGTAAGATGTGCCTGTGGCAGCGCTGGCCTCATGCCGCAGCGGTGTTGATTGGGGCGGCGTTGCTCATGGGCGGGACGCGTGTCTTGGCGTGGTTCGGCGCGGCGGCGGCGGCGCTGACGGCGGGGATCGGGGCGTATCATGCTGGCGTTGAATGGGGTTGGTGGCCGGGGCCAAGCTCTTGCACCGGCGGTGGGCTCGACATGGGCAGCCTTGATGGTGGGGCGCTTTTGTCGACCGACGGTCCTGTCGGGCTGGTGATGTGCGACGAGATCGTTTGGCAGTTGTTCGGTCTGTCGATGGCAGGATGGAACGCGATCTTCTCTGCGGTGCTGGTTGTGCTGTGGATCATGGCGGCAAAGCGCACTGAGTAACAAATTGGACATTTACGCTTACCATTTGCGCAAAACCTACCCGAATTGTGCAGTTTGACAGCTTGTTGATATATCAAAAGGTACTCTATTTGGTTTGAAACACCAAAGGAGTTCCCGATGTCACATGAACAGAATTGCATCTTGCTTGGCGTGCCACTGGACAGTGGCAAACGCCGCCGGGGATGTTTGATGGGGCCGGATGCCTTTCGCACCGCCGGGTTAGAGCCTGCGCTGCGCGACCTCGGCCATAATGTTGTGGATCGCGGCAATATCGCGCCAGCGCCCTATCATGCCAAAGAGCACGAAAAGCTCCACGCGTTGGAAGAGACCATTGCTTGGACAGAGAGCCTTGCCGCCGCTGCGGATGCAGCGATGGATGACGGGTTGCCGATCTTTATGGGCGGCGATCATGCTTTGGCACTCGGCACCGTTTTGGGCGCGATGCGCCATGCCGAGAAAGCCGAGCGCCCGCTTTTCGTCCTTTGGCTGGATGCGCATACGGATTTTCACACCCCGCAAACCAGCGACAGCGGCAATCTTCACGGCACCCCCTTGGGCTATGTGACCGGGCGCAAAGGGTTTGATGGTTTCCCCGAAGTGTTAAAGCCCTTGCCCCATGATAATATCGCCATGATCGGGCTGCGTTCCGTCGATGCGGCTGAACGCGCGGCGTTGCAGGACACCACCGTGACCTATGTCGACATGCGCGAGATTGACGAGAGCGGCATTGCCAAACCCTTGCAGCGGTTCCTCGATAAGGTCGCAGCGGCGGACGGGATGCTGCATGTCTCGCTGGATGTCGATTTCCTTGATCCTTCGGTTGCCCCTGCTGTCGGCACCACCGTGCCGGGCGGTGCCACCGTGCGCGAGGGGCATCTGGTGATGGAGATGCTGCATGACAGCGGGCTGATGACTTCGCTTGATCTGGTCGAATTGAACCCCTTCCTTGATGAGCGTGGCCGCACCGCGCAATTGATGGTGGACCTCACCGCCTCGGCCTTTGGCCGCCGCGTGTTTGACCGCCCTACCCGAGCCTATTGATAGAAAGACCTGACATGACCAATCTGAACCCTTCCGATAAGGCGCTGGTGCCTTTTGTTTCTGTCGATCAGATGATGAAGCTGATCCACCATATCGGCGTTGAAGAGATGCTGCGCGGGTTGGCGGAGTACATTGAGGCCGATTTCAAACGCTGGGAGTTGTTCGACAAGACCCCGCGCGTGGCGAGCCATTCTGAGAAAGGCGTGATCGAATTGATGCCCACCTCGGACGGCGATGTGTACGGCTTCAAATACGTGAACGGCCATCCGGACAACACAAAGGACGGCTTTCAGACCGTCACCGCTTTTGGCCTGCTGGCGAACGTGGCCAATGGCTATCCGGTGCTGCTGACCGAGATGACGATCCTCACCGCCCTGCGCACGGCAGCGACGTCCGCCGTGGTGGCGCGGCTGCTGGCACCGAAGGGCAGCCATGTGATGGCGATGATCGGCAATGGCGCACAGTCCGAGTTTCAGAGCCTTGCGATGAAGGCTATCTGTGGCGTGGACGAGGTACGGCTCTACGACATCGACCGCGCAGCAACCGCGAAATGCGCACGCAATCTGGCGGGACACGGGATCAAAGTGGTGGAATGTGACACGGCAGAGGACGCGATCCTTGGCGCGCAGATCATCACCACCTGCACCGCCGACAAGCAATATGCCACGATCCTGACCGACAATATGGTCGGCTCCGGCGTGCATATCAATGCGATCGGCGGCGACTGCCCGGGCAAGACGGAACTGGCGCCCGCGATCCTACATCGCTCTGATATCTTTGTGGAATTCCCTGAGCAGACGCGCATTGAGGGGGAGATTCAGCAGTTGGAAGCCGACCATGAGGTCACTGAGATTTGGCAGGTTCTGACCGGCCAAGCCAAGGGCCGCCGCGATGACCGTCAGATCACGCTTTTCGACTCCGTCGGCTTCGCGATTGAGGATTTCTCGGCCCTGCGCTACGTGCGCGACCAGATCGCTGAAACAGGCCTGTTCCAGCCGCTCGACCTGCTGGCCGACCCGGACGATCCGCGTGACCTCTTTGGCATGTTGCAACGCGCGGGCTGATATGAGCGACCACCGACCTTGGTCGGTGGCCTACCCCTTGGTGACGTCGTGACCATAGAGCCAATCATAGGCGCCGAGCATCACGCTTGGCGCCAATCTTGACGCCAGCCGCAGACCAGAATGGGCCACCAGTCGCAGCGGGCCGGGCGTCATGTGGTAGCGTGCGGCGTTGCCTTCTGACGTTTTGACGATGCGCCGCGTTCGGTTGATCCGCTTGGCCTGATAGGCTGCGAGCGCTGCGTCGCGCGGCTGGCGGCGCAGGCAATCGGCCAAGACCCAAGCATCCTCCAGCGCCATATTCGCGCCCTGCGCCAAAAACGGCAGCGTTGGATGGGCGGCATCGCCAAGCAGAGCCACGCCTTCGCCGTGCCAATTGGCCGCGACAGGATGATGGTGCAGCCCCCAGAGGGTGACATTCTTCACCGTTTCGATCATCTGCGCCGCCTCGCCGCCAAAGCCCGCAAAAGCGCGGCGCAGGTTGGCGGGGTTGTCGGCGTGATGCCAGCCTTCGGCGGCCCAGTCGCTGCGTTCTTCGACAGCGACGAGGTTGATCAGACGCCCATCGCGCAGTGGATAGCTCACCAGATGCCGCCCCGGTCCCATCGTCACCCGCGCCTCTGGCCCGTGGTTAATGTCATTTGGGATCAGCGCCCGCCATGCGACTTGGCCAGAGAAGGCGGCTTTGTCGGCGCCGTTCAACTGCACCCGCCCGACGGAATGGATGCCATCGGCGGCGACCACCAATTCAGCCCGCCGCCGCCCACCGTTGGCCATCTGCACCTGTGGCAGAGCGCCGGGGTGCAGGCTGGCGGCTTGGGCGCTGGTCTCAAAACTCACATTGGCTTGCTGTGCCGCCCCCCGCAGCAGATCAATCAAGTCGGCGCGGTGGACGAAGTAATAGCGTTGCGTCTCGGGCAAGCGGGTCAGATCCAGCCGAGCGACTTGCGCGCCTTTGGCATAGTCACACAGCCGCACCGCCTGCCCGCGCACCGCACCGCGTGCCTTCAGCCCGCCTTCAAGCCCCAAGCCGCGCAGGACGGCGAGGCCGTTGGGACTGATCTGCAAACCTGCACCAACCTCGGAAAAGTCAGGGGCTTGTTCCAGCAGCGTGACGGCCACGCCCTGCCGCGCGAGTGCCGTAGCGCAGGCCAGACCGCCGATGCCACCGCCGATAACGATGGCATTGGACACGCCGTTGCGCGGCGCGTTAGCCCCGCTCATCCGGCCCGCCGCATGGCAACCGCACATAGAAGAACGCCGGAGCAGTTGCCCCGGCGTTTGATCTTGTCAGACATTTCAGTCGTCCCGATGCACCTTCTCGCGCCGCTCGTGACGCTCTTGCGCTTCCAGCGTCATGGTGGCGATGGGCCGTGCGTCAAGCCGCTTGAGCGAGATCGGATCGCCGGTTTTCATGCAGTAGCCGAACTCTCCCTCATCAATTCGGCGCAGCGCGGCGTCGATCTTGCCAACGAGCTTGCGGGCGCGGTCACGTGTGCGCAACTCAAGCGCGCGGTCTGTCTCTTCTGATGCGCGGTCGGTCACATCCGGAATGTTCCGGGTGCCGTCCTGCAAGGCTTCGATGGTGTCACGGCTGCCAGCCAACAGCTCCGCTTTCCAGTTCAGCAATTTGCGACGAAAGTACTCAAGCTGACGGTCATTCATGAATGGCTCGTCCTCAGCCGGACGATAGTCGTCCGACAGGAAGATTTCCTGCTTCATCTGTTTTTCCCCGGCGGTTCTTAACTCAGACATTAAAAAGGCCTGTCTCCCGACATTTTCCCCTGCGGCTGCATCTATCTTAGCGATTAACAATTGTCACTACACAAAGACTTTGATTTTTGGTTAAAGACCTTGGATTAAGCGCGCGTCAGACGAGGTTGAAAAAACGATGAAATTCCAAGGCACCAAAGATTACGTGGCCACCGACGATCTGAAAATCGCGGTTAACGCTGCGGTTACGCTGGAACGGCCCCTGCTCGTTAAGGGTGAGCCCGGCACGGGAAAAACCGAGTTGGCGCGGCAGGTCAGCGACGCTTTGGGACTGCGCATGATTGAGTGGAACATCAAATCCACCACGCGCGCGCAACAGGGGCTTTATGAGTATGACGCCGTAAGCCGATTGCGCGACAGCCAGTTGGGCGATGAACGCGTGCATGATGTGAAGAACTACATTCGCAAGGGCAAGCTGTGGCAGGCGTTTGAGGCTGATGAGAAGGTCGTGCTGCTGATCGACGAGATCGACAAGGCCGACATCGAGTTTCCCAACGACCTGTTGCAGGAACTCGATAAGATGGAATTCTTTGTCTATGAGACCGGCGAGACGATCCGCGCCAAGCAACGTCCCATCGTGATCATCACCTCGAACAACGAAAAAGAACTGCCTGACGCCTTTCTGCGCCGCTGTTTCTTCCATTACATCCAGTTCCCAGAGATGGAGACGCTGAAACAGATCGTCGAAGTGCATCATCCGGGCATCAAACAGCAGTTGCTGACCACGGCGCTGACGCAGTTCTACGAAATCCGCGACCAGCAAGGGCTGAAGAAGAAACCTTCGACTTCCGAGGTACTGGACTGGCTGAAACTGCTCTTGGCCGAGGATATGGACGCCGAAGATCTTGCCAAAGACGGCACCAACGCGCTGCCCAAACTGCATGGGGCGCTGCTGAAGAACGAGCAGGACGTGCATCTGTTTGAGCGGCTGGCCTTTATGGCGCGGCGTCAGCGGTAGCGCCGCAACACCCGCGCAACTTTGAACCAAAGGCGCGGGATTTGCCTCGCTTTTGGCAATATGTCTGCCTAATCTGATCCCAATGACGGGCAACAAGACCCGCATCGCGATCATGGGGCAGGCAGATGCAGGAACCGATAGCGGACAAACCGCGCGCATTTTTTGACGTAAACGCAGGGCCTGCGCGGCAGGCAGTCAGATGAGGCGCAGCGTCAAAGCCCGCCTGATCCTGCCGATGGTGATGATGCTGAACGCCTGTGTGCCTGCGTCCCATTCCGAGGTCGCCAGCCGTGCGGTGATTGCCGACAGCACCCTGCCCCCGATGAAGCAATTCAGCGGCACGCGCCCGGCAACGCCGCCTTTGTCGAATGCGCGCTTAGCGCAGGATTTCCTCGACCTCGCCTTTCGGATGGAGAGCGGCCGCGCCCTGCCAGTGCTGACCCGCTTTGAAGGACCGATCACCCTGCATGTGGCGGGCAAACCACCCGCCACATTGGCCCCTGACCTGGCCCGCCTGCTGGCGCGTCTGCGCGAAGAGGCGGGCATCGAGCTGCGGCAAGTGCGCAACAAGGGCGCCAATATCACCATTCAGGCGATCAGCCGGAACCAGATACAACAACTACTACCCCAAGCCGCTTGCTTCGTGGTGCCGAATGTCAGCACCCTTGATGAATACCGCCGCGCGCGCCGCTCGCCCAGCACCGATTGGACGCGGCTGACCGAGCGGCGCAAGCTGGCGATCTTTCTGCCCAATGATGTCAGCCCGCACGAAACCCGCGACTGTCTGCATGAGGAACTGGCTCAAGCGCTTGGACCGCTCAATGACCTCTACCGCCTGCCGGATTCGGTGTTCAACGACGACAATGTGCATACGGTGTTAACCGGTTTTGATATGCTGATTCTGCGGGCTTATTATGATCCGGCGCTGCGCTCTGGCATGACGCGCGAGCAAGTGGCCGCGGCTCTGCCTGATGTGCTGGCTCGGATCAATCCTAAAGGCGGGCCGGTCATGGCACAGGACATCCGTGCCACGCCACAGGTCTGGGGCCATGCGATACAGACAGCTTTAGGCCGCGATGTGAGCCGCGACACACGGCTCGCAGCGGCGCAAGACGCGCTGCGCATCGCCCAAGCCCAAGGCTGGGAAGACAACCGCCGAGCATTTTCACATTATGCCATGGGGCGCGTGATACAGATGACCGACCCCGCGGCCGCGCAGACCCATTACACCGCCGCAGATCGCTTTTACAGCCGCACGCCCAACACCGCTCTGCACCGCACCTATGTGGCGACACAGCGGGCGGGTTATGCGGTAACCCAAGGTGACGGGGCCACCGCCTTGGCCGTGATCGAGCCGCATCTCGCCACCGCCGAAGCCAGCGAAAACGCAGCGCTCCTTGCCACCCTTTTGCTGTTGAAAGCCGAGGCCCTCCAGATGCAAGGCCGCGACAGTGAGGCACGCCGGGTCAGGCTGGACAGCATCGGCTGGGCGCGATACGGCTTTGGCCCTGACTGGGCCGTGCGGGCCAAGCTGCGCGAGATCGCAAGCCTGAACCCGCAGCAAGGATCGGCCAGCAATTTAGGCGGGTAAAAGACTATGATAGCAATCGGATTGGCACTGCTCGGGGCGGTGATCGGCGGGCTTACC
Source organism: Sulfitobacter maritimus (assembly GCF_013346665.1). Lineage (GTDB taxonomy): Bacteria > Pseudomonadota > Alphaproteobacteria > Rhodobacterales > Rhodobacteraceae > Sulfitobacter > Sulfitobacter maritimus. Next base: position 723,634 of record NZ_JABVBB010000034.1, on the reverse strand, counting down.
GCCCGCAAGCGCGGCGGCAACCGCAAGGATATCGCGCAATATGCCACAGGCTATGGCATGGCGTTTTTGGTCGTTGGCATGATTGCCACGGTCATGCTGGACCGTATGCTGAGCCTCTGATGTTTCTGCCGTTCTTCGATCAACTCCGCCGCCATTCCGTGCCGGTCTCGCTGCGCGAGTTTCTGGCCTTTCTGGAAGGGATGAAAGCGGGGCTGGCCACCTATGACGTGGAGGGGTTCTACTACCTCGCCCGCCTGTCGATCGTCAAAGACGAGCGCAATATCGACAAGTTCGACCGGGCCTTTGCGGCGACGTTCAAAGGGCTGGAGAACATTAGCCTTGATGATGTGCTCGACGCCGTGGACCTGCCCGAAGACTGGCTGCGCAAGATGGCCGAGAAACATCTGAGCGATGAGGAAAAGGCCGAGATCGAAGCCATGGGCGGTTTCGACAAGCTGATGGAGACGCTGAAAAAGCGGCTTGAGGAGCAAAAGGGCCGACATCAGGGTGGCTCGAAATGGGTCGGCACGGCAGGCACCTCGCCCTTTGGCGCTTACGGCTACAACCCCGAGGGGGTGCGCATCGGCCAGAAGGAAAGCCGCCACAAGCGAGCGGTCAAGGTCTGGGACAAGCGGGAGTTTCGCAATCTCGATGACAACGTCGAGATCGGCACCCGCAACATCAAACTGGCGCTGAAACGCCTGCGCCGCTGGGCGCGTGACGGGGCGGCGGAAGAGTTCGACCTCAATGGCACGATCCGCGCCACGGCGGAACACGGCTATCTGGATGTGAAAACCCGGCCCGAACGGCGCAATGCGGTGAAAGTGTTGCTGTTTCTTGACGTGGGCGGCTCGATGGACCCGCATATCAAGGTGGTGGAGGAGTTGTTCAGCGCCGCGCGGGGCGAGTTCAAACATCTTGAGCATTTCTACTTTCACAACTGCCTTTATGAGGGCGTGTGGCGCGACAACCGCCGCCGTTGGGATGCGCAGATCCCAACCCACGAGGTGCTGCGCAGCTACGGCTCTGACTACAAATGCATCTTTGTCGGGGACGCGTCGATGTCGCCCTATGAGATCGCCTACCCCGGCGGCGCGAATGAGCATTGGAACCCGGAGGCGGGCGCGACTTGGCTGGCCCGCGCGCGGGACCAGTGGCCGAGCAACCTGTGGATCAACCCTGTCCCGGAACGGCAGTGGGGCTACACCCAATCGATCGCGATGATCCAAGAGATCTTCGGCCCCGAGGCCATGGTGCCGATGACGCTTGAGGGGTTGAGCCGTGGCATCAAGGCGATGACCCGCTAGGTTTCCTTGACACAATGCTGCCCCGCGCCACCTCAGGAAGCGACGGCAAGCAAAATGAAAGGAACTATCATGTCCCCCATCATCAAATCCGGCAGCGCAAAATGGGAAGGCTCCTTGAAAGAGGGCAACGGCCATGTCTCTACCGAAAGCGGTGTGTTGTCCGACCAGCCTTACGGCTTCAACACCCGTTTTGAGGGCAAGCAAGGCACCAACCCCGAAGAGTTGATCGGCGCGGCCCATGCCTCCTGCTTTTCCATGGCACTGTCGATGATCCTCGGGCAGAGCGATCTGACCCCTGACAGCATCGAGACCAAGGCAGAGGTGCATCTGGAAGAGAAAGACGGTGGCTTTCACGTGCCGAAAGTGCATCTGACGGTCGAGGCCAGTATCCCCGGCGCGTCGCAGGACGACTTCGACAAGGCCGCAAAAACCGCCAAGGAAAACTGCCCGATCTCCAAGCTGTTGACCGCTGAGATCACGATGGACGCGAAACTCGTCTAATCGCCTGACTGAACCGGGGGCGCGGCCCTGTGCCGCTTGCCCCCGGCCCCTGCGCCACCCATATTGAGCGCATGATCCGCTTTCTTCCCATCCTGCTTGCCATCCTCTATGCGCTGGCCATGTATCGTTTTTCAGCCTGGCGCACGGCGCGGGAGTTGGATGCGAAATCGACCCCTTTGGTGGACCCAAAACTCAACGATATGAGCGCGAAGATGGCCAAGGCGTTAGACCTGCCGCGCATCAAAGTGCATCTGTATGAGATCGAACCGGTCAACGGGCTGGCAGCCCCCGATGGGCGTATTTTCATCACCCGCGGGTTCTATAACAAGTTCCGCCAAGGGGCTGTATCGGCGGAAGAATTGGCCAGCGTCATCGCCCATGAACTGGGTCATGTCGCCCTTGGCCATTCGCGCCGGCGGATGATTGATTTTTCAGGGCAGAATGCGCTCCGCACGGCGCTGGCGATGGTGCTTGGGCGAATTATTCCCGGCATTGGCGTGTTGATCGCCAGCGGGCTGACCAGCCTGCTTGCCGCCCGTCTGTCGCGCAACGATGAGTATGAGGCCGACGCCTACGCCGCCGCATTGCTCACCAAGGCAGGCATCGGGATCGGCCCCCAGATTTCTCTGTTCGAGAAATTGGATGCATTGAGCCAAACAGGCGGCAATCGCCCCCCTGCTTGGTTGCTGAGCCACCCCAAGACCGAAGAACGCATCGAAAAACTGCGTCAAATGCAGTTGCGGTGGGAGGGCTAACCGAGCGCCTTTGCCAACCGTGGCAGCCGCGCCTTTTTCAGCAGCGCCCGCATTTCCCAACCCTCCGCCGACAGCCGCCGCGCCTCTTGCAACACGGCCTCGGCCACCGGCGTCACCAGTTCCGGCGTCGCTTGCCAGATGCCATGTAGGTAGCTGTCCGGATCGGCGCGGCTGAGCCCTTCTTCGGCAAGGATCTGACGAGGGAAATCTTTGGCATTCAGCGTCAGGATCATGTCGGCACTGCTCGCCACCGCAACGGCCAAGACGTGAATGTCGTTGGCATCCGGCAGCCAAAGCCGCGCTTGCAAGCCGGGTGAGGCCTCGCGTTCGGCCCCCGGCCACTTACCGCGGAGGAGCGCGATTTCGGCCCGCGCCTGTGCTTCGCCCGCGGGGCCGAGTTTGACCGCCGCGCGGGCCCATTCCTCCAGAATACGCGCCGACCAAATCGGCTCGAACGCGCCGCCCGCGGCCACGCCCAACACCATCTCGCGCATGACGGTCGGGTAAAGCACGCAGGTGTCGATCAAGACGCGGGGCCGCGTCATCTACAGGCGAAAGAACAGGGACTTGAGATAGCCGCTTTCCGCAAGCTGCGGCAGTTGTGGGTGGTCCGGCCCGGCAAAGCCCGTGTGCAGCAAAATTGCGCGGCGCCCGGCTCGGCCAATACCGCGCACAGAGGTGGTGCGGAATTGGCTCAGGTCCGCCGCGTGCGAGCAAGAGCAAAGCCCCAAAATACCATTCTCCGCGACCAGTTGCGCGGAAAGACGTGCAACACGTTCATAGGCGCGCAGCCCCGCGTCGACGGCTTGGCGCGAGGGCGCAAAGGCCGGGGGATCGCAGATCACCACATCAAAGGTCTGGCCCTCATTCCGCAGGGCCAAAAGCACTTCAAAGGCGTCACCTTGGCGGGTGGCGAAACGGTCTTGCATGTTCATCGCCGCCGCGCCGGCCTCCGCCAGTTCGAGTGCAGCAGCAGAGCCGTCAACCGCGAGCGCCGACGAGGCACCCTTGGCCAGCGCCGCGAGAGAGAAGCCCCCTACATGAGAGAAAACATCCAGCACCCGCGCGCCATTGTGCGCAAGGTTCGCGGCAAAGGCGTGGTTAGGTCGCTGGTCGTAAAACAGGCCGGTTTTCTGCCCGCCGGTAAGATCGGCCATATAGGTGGCCCCATTCATCGGCACGGGCAGCGGACCTTCGGGCAAGTCACCAACAAGCGTGGAGGAGACATCATCAAGCCCTTCCAGCTTGCGGGTCCGACCAGAGGCGTTTTTCAACACATTCTTTACTCCGGTCACCGATTGCAGCGCGGCCACAAGCACGTCGAGCAAGGTATCGGCCCAAGCCGCGTTGGGTTGGACCACACATGTATCACCGAAACGGTCGATAATGACACCGGGCAAGCCATCGGCTTCGGCGTGGACCAGACGGTAATAAGGCTGATCGTAAAGCTGATTGCGCAGAGCAAGAGCGCGGGCGATGTGGGCTTCGAACCACGCTTGGTTCACTTGCGCATCCGGGTCTCGGTCGATCATCCGAGCGATGATCTTGGATGACGCGTTGACGGCAACCAGCCCCATGGGCCTGCGCTCGGCATCCTCCAGTTGTGCCAGTGCGCCGGGGGCAAGACCTCGTGTGCGGCGGTCTACCACCAGTTCATTGGCATAGACCCAAGGAAAGCCGTGGCGGATGGCACGGTCGTTCGCTTTGGGCAGAAGGCGCACCACGGGAAGCGTGGCGGGCTGCGGGGCGGAGGGGGTTTGAGGCGCTGTCATAGTACCCTTCGTACTGCGTTCGAGCGCTTTGGGAAAGGTTTTTTGCACAACTCGAAGCTGCGTCAGTTGCGCGGGCGGCTGCGCCAGCCGCCTTGGCGGCGCGGGGCGCAGAGCGTGGTTTGCCCGTCACGCAACACCTGTGTCATCGGATGATCGGGGGCTGTCTTTTCATAAAGCGCCAGCAGGCGCGGCAGCGCTTGCGTGCTGTCATGCTCCAGCGGCAGGCTCAGCGCCCAGTCGAGGAATATGCTGCGACATTCCGCGGGCGTAATACCCTCGATCCGGTAGGACTCGTAGATCAGGCGTTTGGGGTCGTCGGGGTCTTTTTGGGTCATTCCGCTTCCTTTGCGGGCAGAGCGGGCAAGGCTTTGGTGATAATCTTGGCCGCTGCGTCATAGGCATTGTGCAGCTGGGATTCCAGCGTTGGCAGGTCGTCACACCCCATGACACGGCAAAGAAACTGCGCTCCCGCCTGCCCCATTGTCTCGGCATCCAGCTTCTTGGCGGTCAAGAGCCGAGCGGCGCAGACCAAGGTAAAGGCGCTTGTGTAGGTGGCCGAGAGGGTTTGTTCCTCTGGCGAGGTGATGATGCCCGCCGCACGCGCAGCGGCAAGGCCCGCATCGATTTCCCGCGCCCCTGTGCCGCCGATCAATGCACCCGCTTGAGCGAAAAGCTCAATGTCCTGCAAGCGCCCGGCCCCGGTTTTGGCATCCAGCGGTCCTGCCGGGCTGCGTGCCGCAGCGATGCGTTCGCGCATCCGGGTGACTTCGCTCAGCACCTTGTCGCGCGGGGCCGAGGTGCCGAGAATGTCGTCGCGTATCGTCTCGACAGCGCGGGCGAGGTCCGCTGGCCCAACGATCACCTGCGCACGGGTCAGGGCGAGATGCTCCCAGACCCAGGCCTGTTCCTTTTGGTAGCTTTCAAAACTGGCGAGGCTGGTGGCCACTGGCCCTTGATTGCCCGAAGGCCGCAGGCGCATGTCGATGTCATAAAGTTTGCCCTGCGACATGGGCGCGGTCATTGCGGTTATCATCGCCTGCGTCAGCCGCGCATAATAGGTCCGCGTGGCAAGCGGCCTGCGGCCCTCGGAGGTTTCAATCCCATCGGCGTCATAGATTACCAGCATGTCGAGATCAGAGGTGGGCGTCAGCCGCCCTGCCCCCAGCGATCCCATGCCAAGGATCACCGCCCCGCGTCCCGGCGGCGGACCGTGCCGGGTCGCGAATTGATCCACCACCACGGGCCAAAGCGCTTGCAACACGGCGCGGGCCAGTTCGGCGTATTGGACAGAAGCCGTGGCCGCATCGATCAGCCCGCGCAGCAGATGGACGCCGATGCGAAAATGCCATTCGCGCGCCCAGCGACGGGTGCCATCAAGGCGCAACTCGTAATCAGCCTCCTGCGCGAGATGGGCGTGCAGCAACTCTGTCAGCTTGTCCTGCCCCGGCCATTCGGAAAAGAAATCGCCGCCGATCACCGCGTCAAACACGCCAGAGTTCTGCGACAGATGGGCCGCCAAAGCGGGTGAAGTGGCCACAATATCGACCAGCAGATCGCCCAGTTGCGGATTGGCCCGCAGCAGCGAGAAAAGCTGCACCCCGGCAGGCAGGCCAGCCAAGAACCCGTCAAAGGCCAAAAGCCCCTCATCAGGTTTCGCGGACTGCGCCAGACGGTCGAGCAGCAGAGGCTTCAACCGCCCAAAGATATCCGCGCCCCGTTCAGAGCGCAGCGCGGGATAGCTGGGCCAGCGGTCCAGCACGGAGGTGTCAAATTCATGGGCCGCTGAGGTCGTCTCTGGCTCCTCGCGGGTGGCGGCAAAAAAGCTCTCGATCAGGTCATGGACTGTCTGCAACCGGCTGTGCAGATCGTCCTTCAGGTCTTGGGTGTCCATGTCCATCATACAGGCCAGCCGGTCGAAATCCGTCTCGCTGCGCGGCAGCGTGTGGGTCTGCGCGTCTTGCACCATCTGAAGGCGATGCTCCACCGTGCGATGCGCGCGGTAGTGATCGGCAAGCGTGGCAGCCGCGTCGGCGGCGATCCAGTTCTTTTCCGACAGCACCTGAAGCCCGGTCAATGTCTTGCGAGTCCTCAGTTCAGGATCACGCCCCCCGGCGATGAGCTGGCGGGTCTGGGTGAAAAACTCAATCTCGCGGATGCCGCCCCGGCCCAATTTCATATCATGGCCCGGCAGGGTGATCGGCCCGCCCAGACCCTTATGTTCACGGATCGCCAGACGCATGTCATGGGCGTCTTGGATGGCCGCGAAATCCAGATGTCGCCGCCAGACGAAGGGCCGCAGAGCCTGCAAGAACTGCTCGCCCGCCTGAATATCGCCCACCGCCGGACGCGCTTTGATATAGGCCGCGCGTTCCCATGTCCGGCCAAGGCTTTCGTAATAGCGCTCGGCGGCCTCCATCGCGATGCAGACGGGAGTGACGGCTGGGTCAGGCCGCAGGCGCAGATCGGTGCGAAAGACATAGCCCTGGGCGGTGATATCACTGAGCGTGCCGCTCATTGCCCGCGTGGCCTTGATAAAGGCGCTGCGGGCGGCGTGGAAATCATCCGGATCGAACCGGGTTTCGTCAAAGAGGCAGATCAGGTCGATGTCAGAGGAGTAGTTCAGCTCTCGCGCGCCCATCTTGCCCATGGCAAAGACAACCATCCCCGCGCAATCGACCAGATCGTCCATACCCATGCCGGGCAGTTTGCCGCGTTTGATCTGGGCGGCCAATCCGGCCCGCAGGGCGGCACCACAGGCGGCATCGGCATAGTTGGTCAGGGCGCTGGTGACATCCTCCAGCGACCACGCACCGCCAAGATCGGCCAGCGCGGTCATCAGCGCCATGCGCCTTTTGCCCTGTCGCAGCCCATCGGCAAGCACATCGGGGGCAGAATCCGCCGCCGCAGCGCAATTCGCCCGCAACGCCTCTTCGGGGTTTGCCACCGCTTCGCAGAGCCATGCGGCTTCTTTTTCCAGCAACGCCATGAGATAGGGCGCGGTGGAGGCGGCTGCCGCGACAAGGTCGCGCAGTTCCGAGGCGAGATCCGGCACCAAAGCCGCCGCGTCTTTGGCGCGTTCTTGGTGGTAGATGCGCGGGCAGCGGGTGATCCGGGAGGCGAGCGATTGGTCAGTCATGAGGCCAGCTTTGCGGGCTGATCTCCACGCCGTCAATGGGGGTTGCGGTGCGCCGCCTGCTTGTTAGGACTTTGCCCGATCAATGCGCTGCTGTGGCGCGACTGAATGGGGCAGAAGATGAGCAAAAGTCTAAAACGGGTACGTGCAACGTTAGAGGCCGCTGGGGTACGCCCCGACATCCGCGAGACCGCGCTGGCCCGCACTGCGCAGGATGCCGCAGCGGCGCTTGGTTGTGAGGTGAACCAGATCGCGAAGTCCATCGTTCTGCGGGGCGAAAACAGCGGCACGGCTGTCTTGTTCATCACCGCCGGGGCGCGGCAGGTTGATCTGGACCGCGCGGCAGAACTGTCCGGAGAGCCACTGGGCAAGGCAGATGCGGCCTTGATCCGAGCGCAGACGGGCTTTGCCATTGGCGGGGTTGCGCCCTTGGGTCACCTCACCCCGCCCCGCGCATGGTTTGACCGCAGCCTGCTGGAATTTCCGCTGGTCTGGGCCGCAGCAGGCACGCCGCACCACGTCTTTGGCCTTGCCCCAGCCAAGATCGCGCAGCTTTCGGGAGCGCAAACCTCTGATTTCTCGGTCACTTCCTGAGCAATGTAAAAAACATTCACATAGCATCTTGCGAAACGGTCCCGGCACGCCCAACTATTCAATGTGAAAGACATTCACATCATTCGAAACGCCCGGGCCGGCGACAGGCCCGTCACGACCGAAAGGCTCAACAATGACAACAGTGACCACCGACCCGACCTATGGCACCCGCAACAACTGGTTCGCGCGCGCTGAAACTTGGATGGACGCCCGTGGCAAAGGCGCATGGATTGCCGCCATGGTACTTGGCTTCATCTTTTTCTGGCCTGCGGGCCTCGCCCTTCTGGCCTATATGATCTGGAGCAAACGCATGTTCTCTTCTAAATCCTGCAGCATGAAGTCCAACCGCATGATGATGTCGCGCAGCACTGGCAACAAGGCTTTCGACGCTTACAAGGCCGACACCCTGCGCCGGCTCGAAGAAGAACAAAGCAACTTCGAGGCCTTCCTTGAGCGTCTGCGCGAGGCCAAGGACAAAGCCGAGTTCGACCAGTTCATGAACGAGCGCGCCACCCGCGACGACAGCGCTACGAGTGCTTAATCCCCCCAGCTCCCCGGTCCACCGGGGAGCTTTTTCAGGACCGACCATGATATCTTCTTACCCCCCCTCGACACCCGATCCCGATCTGCACCCGCAGTTCTACACTGACATCCCGGTCAAGCGTTTCTTGGCTTGGGTCATGGATGCGCTGCTGGTCATTCTGTTCTGTGTCGTTATTCTGCCCTTCACCGCCTTTACGGGGCTGTTTTTCTTTCCCTTTATGATGTTGATCGTAGGGTTCGTTTACCGGGTAGCCACGCTGACCAATGGTTCGGCCACTTGGGGGATGCGCCTGATGGGGATGGAGTTGCGCGACAGGCAGGATGCGCCGTTTGATTTCATGACGGCGCTGCTGCATACGATTGGGTATTCGCTGTCGATCTCGGTAACACCAGTGCAACTGGTCTCGATCGTCTTGATCTGCACCACAGCCCGTTGCCAAAGCTTGACTGATATGGTGCTTGGCACCGCCCCGGTGAACTGCCGCTTGACCCGATAGGCCCAAGAACTTTGCTCTTGGCGTAGTGAAGGGGGGTTGGTAGCATCCCCGCGACAACGGCCCGGAATCCCATGCGACATACACTGCCTTTAACACCGCAATTCTATGTCACAGCCCCGCAGCCCTGCCCCTACCTTGAGGGGCGGATGGAGCGGAAGCTGTTTACCGCTTTGCAGGGCGAGAATGCCGCACGGCTGAACGACAGCCTGTCGAGCCAAGGGTTCCGCCGCTCGCAAAACGTCCTGTACCGGCCCTCTTGCACCGATTGCGCGGCCTGTCTTTCGGCACGGATTGACGTGGCCGCCTTTCGCCCCGGCAAGAGCCAGCGTCGGATTCAAAAGCGCAACGCAGGGCTAGAGCGCCGCGCCACGTCCCCTTGGGCGACAGAAGAGCAATACGACCTGTTTCGCACCTACCTTGATAGCCGTCACGCAGATGGCGGCATGGCGGATATGGATGTGTTCGAATTTGCCGCCATGATCGAAGAGACCCCGATCCGAAGCCGGGTGATCGAATATACCGATCCCGAAGCGCGAAACGCACTGGTTGGGGTCTGCCTGACAGATGTGCTGAGCGACGGCGTGAGCATGGTCTATTCCTTTTACACCCCTGATCGTCCGCGCAACGGTCTGGGCAACTACATGATCCTTGACCACATCGAGATCGCCCGCGCCGCCGGTCTGCCCTATGTCTATCTCGGCTACTGGGTCCCCGGCAGCAGCAAGATGGGATATAAAGCCAAGTTTTCCGGCCTTGAGGTCTATATGGGCGGCACTTGGCAAAAGCTGCGCGACCCAGAGCGCTTTGAGCCGGACCAACATCCGCTGAGCACCGATCCGATTGCAGAGCAGGTGGCAAATATCAACTTGCCCGATGTCTCATCTGGCCACCGCCGTTAAGCCTTTGGTTTTTAGAGATTTCCTCTGGTCTGATTCAGGCGCCTTTAGTCCATAGAAATGTTGTTTTAATTCAAACCAAAAGCCCACGACTGATAAAAAGCTACGCTAAGCCCTCAAATTCTTGCGCGATATGTCGCCAGCTTGACTGCCTGCGCAACAAAAGTTCACTCCACGACCCGTTTTGCGTCACTTTTTCACCCTTTCCCTGTTGACCCTCCTTCAACAGGCACATAATCTCACCGCACGCTGAAAGGACCCAGACATGACAAAGCTAGTCATTATCGTAGGACACACGCGCATGGGCCGGTAACGGTAAACCATACTCCTTCCCATGCGCCCCCGTCAGACCGGGGGTTTTTTTATGCCAAACGCCAATAACCTGCCTTACGGAGCACCTAAGATGAAACGCCAGATGACCGGAGCGAAAATGATCGTCCAAGCCCTGATCGATCAGGGTGTGGACACCGTCTTTGGATATCCCGGTGGCGCGGTGCTACCGATCTATGACGAAGTCTTTCAGCAAAACGCGATCAAACACGTGTTGGTGCGCCATGAGCAAGGGGCGGTTCACGCCGCCGAAGGCTATGCCCGCTCCACCGGGAAACCCGGCGTTGTGCTGGTGACCTCCGGCCCCGGTGCTACCAACGCGGTGACCGGGCTGACCGATGCGCTCTTGGACTCGATCCCGCTGGTCGTGCTGACAGGTCAGGTGCCGACCTTCATGATCGGCTCTGACGCCTTTCAAGAGGCCGACACCGTGGGCATCACCCGCCCCTGCACCAAGCACAATTGGCTGGTGAAAGAGACCGATAACCTCGGCCCTGTGCTGCACGAAGCCTTCCATGTCGCCACCCATGGCCGCCCCGGCCCGGTGCTGATCGACATCCCCAAAGACGTGCAATTCGCCACTGGGCATTACGAGTCGCCCAAACCCTCCATCTCGCGCTATCAGCCGCAGGTGAAGGGCGATATGGAAGAGATCACCGAGTTGGTCGCGGCGATGGAGACGGCGAAACGTCCGATCTTCTACACCGGTGGTGGTGTCATCAACTCCGGCCCAGCGGCGAGTCAATTGTTACGCGAACTGGTCGATGCGACGGGCTTTCCCATCACCTCGACCCTGATGGGCCTTGGCGCCTACCCTGCTTCGGGCGACAAATGGCTGGGCATGTTGGGGATGCATGGGCTCTATGAAGCCAATATGGCGATGCATGACTGCGATCTGATGATTAACATCGGCGCGCGTTTCGATGACCGGATCACCGGCGTCATCGACAGTTTCAGCCCGAAATCCACCAAAGCGCATATCGACATTGATCCCTCGTCGATCAACAAGGTGATCCGCATCGACATCCCCATCGTTGGTGATGTGGCGCATGTGCTCGAAGATCTGTTGAAAGTCTGGAAATCGCGCGGACGCAAGACCAATAGCGAAGCCGTTGCCAAATGGTGGCAGCAAATCGAGGAATGGCGCGCTAAGGAATGCTTGAAGTTTGAGCAGAAGGGCAAGATCATCAAGCCGCAACACGCGCTGACGCGGCTCGAAGCACTGACCAAGGGCCATGACCGCTATATCACCACCGAGGTGGGCCAACACCAGATGTGGGCCGCGCAATACCTCGGATTTGAAGAGCCGAACCGGTGGATGACCTCCGGCGGTCTGGGCACCATGGGCTACGGTTTCCCGGCCTCTATCGGCGTGCAAATGGCGCATCCTGAGGCACTGGTGATCAACGTGGCGGGCGAAGCCTCTTGGCTGATGAACATGCAGGAGATGGGCACAGCGATGCAGTTCGGCCTGCCGGTGAAACAATTCATCCTCAACAACGAACGCCTTGGCATGGTGCGCCAATGGCAAGAGTTGCTGCACGGTGAGCGCTACTCCCAAAGCTGGTCCGAAGCCCTGCCTGACTTTGTCAAACTGGCCGAAGCCTTTGGCGCGAAGGGCATCATCTGCTCGGACCCCGATGATCTTGATGACGCGATCATGGAAATGATCAACCACGATGGGCCGGTGATCTTTGATTGTTTGGTAGAGAAGCACGAAAACTGCTTCCCGATGATTCCAAGCGGCAAGGCTCATAACGAGATGCTTTTGCCAGGCGATCATGAGACTCAAGGTGTGATCGATTCCAAAGGGTCGGTGCTGGTGTGACACGTTTTCTGTCAGAGAAAACGGAACGGAATTTCTGAGAGATTCCGGCAAAAGATAAGAAGGACAATGACATGGCAGCCTTGAAGATCAAAAAGGGAGCAACCTCCCATTCCGCCTATAATCTGCGGCCCAACTTTTCGGATGTGATCGAAAAACACACCCTCGCCGTGCTGGTCGAGAACGAGCCGGGTGCGCTGGCGCGGGTGATCGGTCTGTTCTCTGGGCGCGGCTATAACATCGACAGCCTGACCGTGGCCGAAGTGGACCACACCGGACATCTGAGCCGCATCACCATCGTGACCAGCGGAACGCCACAGGTGATCGAGCAGATCAAAGCGCAGGTAGGTCGGATTGTGCCGGTGCATGAGGTCCATGACCTCACCGTCGAGGGCGCGAGCGTGGAGCGCGAACTGGCCATGTTTAAAGTCGCCGGCAAGGGCGAGCAACGTGTCGAAGCCCTGCGTTTGGCAGATATCTTCCGCGCCAATGTGGTGGACAGCACGCTGGAAAGCTTCGTTTTCGAGATCACCGGCGCGCCGGAAAAAATCGACGCCTTCGCAGAACTCATGCGCCCACTGGGCCTTGTGGAAGTCGCGCGCACTGGCGTTGCCGCCTTGGCGCGCGGCGCTTAATCCCGAGCGCTACCGATCACAGGCTTTCAGCTTTGCTGACGCAGGCCACGCCGCCACGCGGCGCGGCGCAAATGGGATGATTTGCGCTGTGGTCGGGGCTGCATCCTGCTTTGCAGTTGCGACACCAGCCCTATCACATCCCACTTCTTTTCGAAGCGCATCGGGAAGTGCACTGCCCGTCTTTTCCTGCAGCACACGCGGGTTGCCCGCGATCCGGAGACGTCGGTGCACGGAGATGTCAAATTGCACCATATCGCCAATATCAAAAGGACAATTCCCCTGACCTTTTAATGTTGTCTTTTCATAATAAGCCAGATCACCCTGGTCCTCGCACCAAAAGACAGCCTTACCAGCGTTATCGTCGCTCCACAGAACTACACCAATCATGAGTACACTCCGCGCTCACTATAATCCCTTTACTTTGCAGTAATAATTCCGCGAGCGACACGCGCTATCACGCACCGTCCGCTTGCAATTTGTGTCGGCATCTTTAGGATCAGACACAATTCCGGTCTACAATTGATGCTCCTTAGCGTCAGTGGATGAAAGGTCCTTGGTTTTCGCGCCAGTCCGTTCCACACTCCCGGTCAAGTTGAACGAGGCCACCATGACTCCCCCTATGCGATCTCCGGCAGAACTTCGTAGCATGTTTGGTGCTAATCTGCGCAAGCTTGCCGAAAACTATGTCTCAATTTCTGACCTATCACGCCAACTGGGGATCAACCGCACGCAGTTTAACCGCTACCTTGCAGGCGATAGTTTCCCCCGGCCCGACGTGCTCGCGCGCATCTGTCACTTTTTCGGTGTCGATGCGCGGGTTCTACTAGAGCCCGTGAGCCAGATCAACAGCGGCCCCGACCCCATCAACAACAGCTTTCTGCGTGAGTTTCTGGGCACGGGGATACGAAACGTCCCCGAAGCGGATTTTCCCAGCGGGTTCTACCGCTTTGCGCGCCATTCATTTCTTGAACGGGATAAATTCGTGACCGGCGTTGTCTACATCAGCCGTGAGGGGGAGAATACCTTCCTGCGCGGTTTCGAGCACGCGAAGTCTCTGCGGCTTCAAGGTCTGCCTACCAGTCCGGCCGCGCGTGAATATCGCGGGATCGTGTCGCGGCAGGAAAACGGCGTCACAATGGTGGTTACCCGGCGCAATGCGCTGACCGGTTCGTTCAACTATCTTACCCGCGTGGCCTCTTTTGAGAATAATTTTTGGGTTGGTTATGTGACCCGCACCGCGCCGGAGAGCAGCGCGGGCATTCGGGTAACCCGGCTAAGCTATGAGCATTTGGGCCGTGATCTGTCGGTGGTATTGCCCGCCGCGCGGGCGTCAGGGTTTGCGGACAAAGACAGTCTGGCGCCCTATCATCGGCAACTGCTGCAACCGGAGGCGCCTTTTCTCTGATCCTTGTCAGAGCTTAGGCGGGACAGCCTGCGGCAAACCAGTGGCGCGGTGCCAGTCTTCGGCCAATTGCAAAAGCCGCGCATCGCTGCCGCGTTTGCCAATCAGTTGCAGACCATGTGGCAACCCGCGGTCGTCAAATCCTGCAGGAATATTCACCACCGGCAGGCCGATCAAACTGGCGGGCACCACCACCTGCATCCAGCGGTGATAGCTGTCCATCGCCACTCCGTTGATCTCTGTCGGATGCACCTCGGTCACATCGAACGGCCAGACCTGCGCCGACGGAAGCACCAGAACGTCCACATCCTCAAAGGCCTTCATCGCCGCGCGAAACCAATCCGAACGGATGCTGCTGGCCCGCTGAATTTCTATGCCCGAGAACCCCTGCCCGCGTGCCACTTCCCACTGCGCCGCTGGTTTCAGGTGTTCACGGCGGTTCGGATCGTCGTAGATCGCCCCGAGCGATGCCGCCACGGCAAAGGAACGCAGCGTGGTCCAACTGTACCACATCGCATCGGCATCAAAGGGCGCTGCAATAGATGTCACATCATGGCCCAGCCCCGCCATCTGCTGCAATGCCGCTTCGCTTAGGTCCAGAATTCCAGACGCGCAGGGAAACGCCCCTCCCCAATCGCCAAGCCAGCCAATCCGCTGTTTTGGTAAGTCGCCAATCAAAACGGATGCACAATCCGCGCCTTCGACGCTGAGGGGCAAACGCGCATCGCTGCCGCGCATCACGTCATAGAGCGCGGCCAAATCACGCGGGCTGCGCGCCATGGGACCCAATGTCGACAGCTGATGCATGAAAAGATCGCCCGCCGGATCGCCCGGCACCGCCCCCCATGTCGGGCGCATGCCGTAGACGTTGTTCCACCCTGCCGGATTGCGCAGTGATCCCATCATGTCAGAACCATCTGCCACGAGGAGCATCCGCGCGGCCAAAGCCGCCGCCGCCCCGCCAGAGGAGCCACCCGCCGAACGGGTCAGATTATAGGGATTGTGCGTCGCCCCATGCACCGGGTTAAATGTATGGCTGCCAAGGCCGAACTCAGGCGTATTGGTTTTGCCGATGATCAATGCGCCCGCCGCCCGCAACCGGGCCACGGCTGGATCATCCTCCTGTGCAATTTGTCCGGCAAAAAGCGGCGATCCCTGCGAGGTTGGCAATCCTTTGGCATCGGCCAAATCCTTGATTGCCATCGGAATCCCATGCAACCACCCCCGTCGCGGTGCGGCATCGGCGGCGCGGGCTTCGGCGAGCAGTTCCTCTTCGTCGCGCAAAGAGAGCACGGCATTCACCGCCCCGTTGACCCCGTTGATACGGGCCAATGTCGCCTGCATTAGCTCAACCGCGGAAAGCCGCCCTGCAGTCAGCGCTTCGGACACATCTACCGCGTCCCACTCAAGAAATTCCACGCTGCTCCCCTTCTTTCTGACTCGAGATACTTCAAGGGGGTCCGGGAGATGGCCCCCGAACTGCACAGACCGTGAAACGGCTTGTGTCAGTCGCCCTGCGCTTCAGCCCGGCTTTTGCCAGACACGGCCAACGCCAGCGTGGCCCCCATCAAACCGTCCAAATCCCCATCGAGCACGCCTTTCGTGTCCGAGGTCTCGTAATTCGTCCGCAGGTCTTTCACCATCTGATAGGGCTGCAATACATAGGAGCGAATTTGATTGCCCCAGCCCGCATCGCCTGCGTTCTCATGCGCCTCGTTAACCAGCGCCGAACGCTTGTCCAACTCCATCTGATAGAGCCGAGACTTCAGCGCTTTCATGGCGATATCACGGTTCTGGTGCTGCGACTTTTCCGAAGAGGTCACGACGATCCCGGTGGGATGGTGGGTAATCCGCACTGCCGAGTCGGTGGTGTTCACGTGCTGGCCACCTGCGCCGGATGAGCGGTAGGTATCGATGCGAATGTCGGCAGGGTTCACTTCGATCTCGATATTGTCATCCACCACCGGGTAGACCTTGACCGAGGTGAAAGACGTGTGCCGCTTGGCCGCGCTGTCGAAGGGCGAAATCCGCACCAGACGATGCACGCCGCTCTCAGATTTCAGCCAACCATAGGCGTTATGCCCGGCGATCTTGTAGGTGGCGGATTTGATGCCCGCCTCTTCGCCGGGGCTTTCGGCCTGAAGCTCGACCTTATAGCCTTTCTTCTCAGCCCAGCGGACATACATCCGCGCCAGCATGCTGGCCCAGTCGCAGCTTTCGGTGCCGCCCGCGCCGGAGTTGATTTCAAGGAAGGTGTCGTTGCTGTCCGCCTCGCCGTTCAACAGGGCTTCAAGCTCTTTCTGTGCCGCCTTTTCAGCCAGCGCCTTTAACGCGGCCTCGGCGTCAGAGATGACCTCCTCGTCCTCTTCCATCTCGCCCAATTCGATCAGTTCGAGATTGTCAGCAAGTTCTTGTTTGATGCTCTCATAAGTGTCCATGGCATCGACCAGCGACTGCCGTTCGCGCATCAGCTTTTGAGCAGCCTCAGGGTTGTCCCACAGATTCGGATCTTCGACGCGCGCGTTGAATTCCTCCAGCCGGTAAGGCGCGGTTTCCACATCCAGTCGCTGAGCCAGCAATTCCAGCGATTTGCTGATCTGGTCCGCGGTATTCTGTGCCTCTGCGCGCATCTGTGTCTGCCTTTAATAAGTATAGCGGCCCCGAAAACCGGAGCCGCATGAGAGATAGACCAGCACGCCAGTGGCGACAAGTGGGGCTGCGGGGGAACCCGGCCCTGACGCGTTAGTAAAGACCGCCCGAGCTGAGCGTGCCAAAGCTGGCTTTGGGGCCAACGGTGGCTTTTTTGCCGGTTGAGGTGGTGACCTGACGGCCTGCATTCGCGTTCGACCCGCCCAGTTCTTCGACCAGCGGCAGATCCGCGCCCATGGCAAAACCACCGTCAAAGGAGATGCCAAAGAGCGGCTCTTCGCCATCGCGGAAACATTCGGACACCACATTGGCCCCCGACGCGCTGTCGCTCAAGCGGGCGCCGGAAAAACGGTCAATCTTGATGAAGCGACAGGCTTCCGGCACCTTGAATTCACCCCCGCCGTATTTCTTGATCGCCTCCGACATGAAACGCTGGAATACCGGTGCGCAAAGCCGCCCGCCGCCAGCCCCCCGGCCCATGGGGCGCGGCGTGTCATACCCAATATAGCAGCCCGCCACGACATTGGACGAAAAGCCCACGAACCACGCGTCTTTTTCGTCATTGGTGGTGCCGGTCTTGCCTGCGATTGGCACCGGCAGGTTAATCGCCTTACGTGCAGTGCCACGCTCCACAACGCCGCGCATCATGGAGGTGAGCTGATAGGCGGTGACAGGGTCCATCACACGATCCCGGTTCGAGATAATCTTGGGCGCTTGCCCGGGGGCCAAATTGACCTGTTCGCAGTCATAGCACTTGCGTTCATCATGCTGATAGACCGTGCGGCCATAGCGGTCTTGCACTCGGTCCACCAACGTTGGCTGCACCCGCTCGCCGCCATTGGCGAACATCGCATAGGCCGAGACCATTTGGTAAAGCGTGGTTTCCTGACTGCCGAGTGCGTTGGAAAGCAAGGGCGCAAGGTCGTCATAAACGCCGAAACGCTCCGCATAGCTGCCGACCACATCCATGCCGACTTCTTGAGCCAGACGAATGGTCATTAGGTTACGCGACTGCTCAATCCCGGTCCGCAGCGGGGTTGGGCCGTAGAATTTGTGGGACGCGTTCTGCGGCCGCCAGACACCCTGCGGCGTGTTGATCTCAATCGGTGCATCGACCACGATGGTCGCGGGGCTGTAGCCACTGTCGAGCGCCGAGGCATAGACGAAGGGCTTAAAGCTCGACCCCGGCTGGCGTTTGGCTTGGGTCGCGCGATTAAACACGCTGGCTTGGTAAGAGAAGCCGCCCTGCATGGCGATCACGCGGCCTGTATGCACATCCATCGCGACAAAGCCGCCTTGCACCTCAGGCACTTGGCGCAGGGTCCAGCGGATGAAAGACCCGTCGCTGTCAGAGGTCATGCGACGGACCAGCACGACCTCGCCCACATCCAGCAGATCACCCGCGACTTTGGCCTTAGGGCCAAGTTTGCCATCGTCCAACCGTTTACGCGCCCATTGCACGTCCTTGGCCGGAATCCAGTGACCGTCCTCATCCTCCTCGACCCCTTCGATGCCGATGCGGGCGTCGTTGCTGCCAACTTCGAGCACGACAGCCGGATACCACTGATTTTCAAGATCAATGTCCCGTGGTACCCGCAGATCAGCCAAGGCCGCGCGCCATTTCTCTTCTGTGGCAAGCTCGGCCTCAGGGATTTCAAACCGTGTGCCGCGCCAGATGCCGCGCCCGCGATCGTATTGCTCCAACTGGCGGCGCAGGGCATTGGCGGCGATGGGCTGCATCTCGTTGTCGATGGTGGCGCGCACCGTCAGACCACCGGTGAAGAATTCCCCCTCCCCGAAGTCTTCGCTGAGCTGGCGGCGGATTTCATCGGTGAAATAATCGCGCGGCGGCAGTTCGGCCTTGAAGCTCTGAAAGTCCCCGTTCTGCACCGAGCGCAGCGGCAGCGCGACCTCATGCTCATAGACCTCTTCAGAGATATAGCCGTTCTCCTTCATCTCGCGCAGGACAAAGTTACGGCGCGACAGCAGCCGTTCCTTGCGGCGGACCGGGTGATAATCCGAGGGCGCTTTGGGCAAGGACGCAAGGAACGCCGCCTCATGCGGGGCCAGCTCGCTCAAGGTCTTGTTGAAATAGGTCTGGCTGGCTGCCGCCACACCATAGGAGTTCTGGCCAAGGAAAATCTCGTTAAGGTAAAGCTCAAGGATTTTCTCTTTGCTCAGCGTTTCCTCTAGCCGCGAGGCGAGGATGATTTCCTTGATCTTACGCTCCGCCCGGCGGTCGCCCGACAGCAGGAAGTTCTTCATCACCTGCTGGGTGATCGTGGAGGCACCGCGCACGTCACGCCCCCGCGATTTCACCGCATCCACCGCCGCCGCACCGATGCCGCGCAGATCATAGCCTTCGTGGGTGTAGAAGTTCTTGTCTTCGGCCGAAATAAACGCCTGTTTCACCAGATCGGGGATCGTCTCCGCCGGGGTGAAAAGCCGCCGTTCCTTGGCAAATTCGTCGATCAACCGCCCCTGACCGGAGTAAATCCGGCTGATCGTCGGTGGCGTATATTGCGCCAAGGACTCATGGCTGGGCAGATCGCGGCCATACATCCAGAACACCGCACCGATGGTCAAAGCCACCATGCCGACGCTCAGGGTGATGGTGGTAAAGATACCGCCGAAAAAGGACAGGATAAAACGAAACACGCGCGCGGACCACCATTGGCTAGGGAATGCTCCCAGCCTATACAGGATGCGCTGCGCGGGGTCAAAACACATGGCCGCCAGCAAAGGGCGAATTACCGCGCATGACGCGGCGGTAGAACCGCGCTATTTTTATTTGCGGATCAACGGCTTGAGCGCTGCGTCACTGTCCCTCCACGCGACAACCGCATCCGCCATTGCCGCTACCATCCCCGCACGCCAAACCGGATCGCGCAGATTGGTCAGATCGCGTTTGGAACTGAGAAAGCCGATCTCGATCAGGACCGATGGGATATCCGCTGACTTGAGCACCGAAAATCCAGCGCGGCGCAGGGGGCGGCTGTTCATCGGCCCGCCTGCCTCTGTCATGCCCTCTACCAACACTCTGGCCAGCGCTTCTGAACGCGGCTCGGTTTCCTGTCGCGCAAGATCAAGCAGGATGCCAGCAACCTGATCATCCGAGCCCGTCAGATCGGCCCCCGCGATAATGTCAGAGCGATCATGCCGCGCGGCGAGCTGCTCTGTCGCGGCGTCGCTGGCGTCCTCTGACAGTGTATAGATGGTCGCCCCGGTCGCGCCGCCTTGCGACAGGCTGTCGGCATGAAGCGAGATGAAAAGATCAGCCTCGGCCTGATGTGCGATGGCGACACGGTGCTCTAGCGCTACGAAAACATCGTCATCACGGGTCAGCAGCACATCGATCCCCTTGCGGCGCAGGGCATCACGCAGGTCGCGGGCAAAGCTTAACATCAGGTCTTTTTCGTCCAAGCCGGCCCGCTGTGCGCCGGGATCAATCCCGCCGTGACCAGGGTCCAGCACGACGGTGAAACTGTCTTTGTCGACCTTGGCGATCTTCGGCGGCGCGGTAAGGGCTGCGGTCCAATCAGGGTCCACCGGCGCCCCGGCGGCTTTGGCAAAGACCTCGGCCTCGACCTCCTTGAGCGTCACTTCCAACCGCGCCGTGCCGCTGACCGGGTCGATCGGCATACCGATCTCCTCAGGCACCATCGGCGCGGCCAAATCCGCCACCAGCCGCGACCAGCCGGGTTGAAAAGCGCCAAAGCGCAGAGCGCTGATCCGTCCGGATTTGGCCAGCAGATCCTCGGCCTGCACATAGCTCCAATCCGCTTCGCGGAAATCAACGATCAACCTTGCCGGATCATCGAGCAGGAAGACACGGAACGGCACGCCTTGGCTTAACGCCACTGTCAGATCGGTCTTGCCGAACCAGCCATCTTTGACAGCGCTTGCTTCCGGATCAACCCGCGCCAGCGCGGTTAACTCCTGCGCCGAAAGCGGCAAAGGGGCGGTCACTGCCAGCGCAACCGCCAAAGCCTTTATGATAGACTGCATCATCACGTACCCTGCCCTGCTCGTTTTTGCCCTTCTAGCATCCACGCAGCGGGCAAACCAGCGGTCAGCGTGCGGCCATAAAGGCTTTAAGCCGGGCGATGCCTTCCTCCATATCCGCAGTGCTGCGTGCATAGGAAAAGCGCAGGGTTTTATGGCCCCGCACCGGGTCAAAGTCGAGCCCCGGTGTGACGGCGACGCCGGCCTTGTCGAGAATTTCAGCGGCAAAGGCGCGGCTGTCATCGGTAAAGCGCGACACATCCGCATAGACGTAGAACGCGCCATCGGGGGGCGCGATGTCGGTGAACCCGGCCTCTTTCAAACCATCGATCACCAAATCTCTGTTACGGCGGTAGACCGCAAGGTTCGCCTGTAATTCGTCGTCACAATCCATCGCCGCGAGCGCCGCAATCTGGCTGGCATGGGGGGCGCAGATGAACATGTTCTGCGCAATCCGCTCAACCACGCGCACCTGATCGTCTGGCACCACCATCCAGCCGATGCGCCATCCAGTCATGGAGAAATACTTGGAAAAGGAGTTAATCACATAGCAATCATCTGTCACCTCAAGCGCGGTGACGGCCTTTTTGTCGTATTCGATGCCGTGATAAATTTCATCTGAGATAAACGACATATCATTGGCCGCACAGGCATCCGTCAAAGCGCTAAGCGCAGGTCGGTCGAGCATGGTGCCGGAGGGGTTCGCCGGAGAAGCGACAAGCAAGCCGCGCAGGTTTTCATCCGCGAAATCCGCCGCAACGGGCTGATAACGGTTTTCAGGTGCTGCGGGCAGATCGACCGGTTGCATCCCCAAAGCGCTCAGAATTTGGCGGTAGCTGGGATAGCCCGGTGCGCCGATGCCCACGCGATCGCCCGTGTCGAAAAGCGCGGTGAACGCGAGCAGAAACCCGCCTGATGAGCCGGGGGTGATCACCACCCGCGCCGGATCAAGATCGACGTTGTACCATTCGCCATACATCTGCGCGATACGTGCCCGCAAAGCAGGCAACCCAAGCGCCACGGTATAGCCCAAAGGCCCGTCCTGCATGGCCTTTGTCAGCGCCTCTGCCGCTGCTTTTGGGGCGCCTGTGCTGGGCTGGCCCACCTCCATATGGATGATGTGGCGGCCTTCGGCTTCGGCGGCGGTGGCGGCCTGCATCACGTCCATCACAATAAAGGGATCGACGGCGGATCGGGTTGAATTTCGCATGGGCTTGCTCCTAGTCTCGGCATGTGCTTTCACCCCGCCTGATGCCGGGCGTCAACCCTTGGCTCCTATTTCGCAGTTCTTACCGAAAGGTCCGCCCATGTTTGCCCGTCTGATCGCCCCCGCCTTTGTCAGCGCATTGGCTCTTGCTGCCCCTGTTCAGGCGATGGATCTGACCGAATTGACCGATGCAGAACGCGCCCAGTTCCGCGCCGAGGTTCGCGCCTATCTGATGGAAAACCCCGAGGTGATCCTACAGGCCGTGGAGCAGATGCAGACCCAACAAGCCGAAGCCCAGATGCAGGCGGATTTTGACCTTGTCGAAGCCCATGCGGATGAAATTTTCAATGACGGTTACTCTTGGGTCGGTGGCAACCCTGAGGGCGACATTACGCTGGTTGAGTTCCTTGACTACCGTTGCGGCTATTGCAAACGCGCCCATGACGAAGTGGCCAAGCTGTTGGAAACCGACGGCAATATCAAACTGATCGTGAAAGAATTCCCGATTTTGGGCGAGCAGTCCATGCTGGCTTCGCGCTTTGCCGTGGCGACCAAACAGGTTGCCGGGGACGATGAATACAAACAGTTGAATGATGCGCTGATGGCGTTCAACGGGGATGTGACCATGGCCGCCCTGCGCCGTTTGGCAGAAGGCCTTGGTCTAGACGCCGATGCGATTGAGGCGAAGATGGGCAGCGACGCAGTCACCCAAGAGATTGCCGAGACCCGCGCACTGGCGCAGAAACTCCAGATCACCGGCACGCCGACCTTCGTCATGAAGGACGAAATGCTGCGCGGCTACCTGCCCTATGATCAGATGATGGCGTTCGTGAAAGAAAAGCGCGGCTGATCATGCGGGCCGTCGGCCTTGTTATAGCGCTCGCACTGGCCACGCCTGCCGGGGCTAGTGAGCAGGCCGAATTTCCCATCTCAAACCGTGCCGCTTTCGAAGCGGAACTGCGTGCTGCCATTCTGGCCAATGGCGATGTGATTGCCGATGCCTTGGCCGGACCGCAGCCCGCAAAATCAGAGATGCAGCAGTATATTGAGGATGATCTGAGCCTGCTTGAGAGCCTGACACCTGAGTTACTGGCAGGGCGAGATTTGGCGCTTTTCACCGCCGACGACTGCGCTGAATGTATGGCGGCCGCGCGAGAATTGAAAGATTTGACAGATACTTACGGCCTGACATTCATCCAACACGACCTAAGCACGCCGCAGGCTGCCGCTTGGGCAGCGCAGCTTGGATTAGACGAGGCGCCCTTCTACGTCTTGCCGAACATGATCCTGCGTGGGCATATGCCTGCGGTGGTTTTGCAAAAATACCTAGCAAAGCCTTAAAGCGATAGATTAGCTACTTCCGCTAAAGCCTTACTCTGCCGCAGTTTTCGCCTCGCCCGCTTCGATCTGTGCTGCGCGTTCCTCGACCTGTTCAACGATGTGATCAATCATACCGTCGTTGCCCAGTTTGTGGCTCTGCTTACCCGCGAGATACACCATACCAGACCCGGCGCCGCCCCCGGTAAACCCGACATCGGTCATCAGCGCTTCGCCGGGGCCGTTCACGACGCAGCCGATGATGCTCAGGCTCATCGGCGTCTTGATATGCTCTAGCCGCTTTTCAAGTGTCTCAACCGTCTTGATTACGTCAAACCCTTGCCGTGCGCAGGACGGGCAGGAAATGATGTTCACGCCGCGATGCCGCAGGCCCAACGATTTGAGGATTTCATAACCGACCTTCACCTCCTCGACGGGGTCCGCCGAAAGTGACACGCGGACCGTATCGCCAATCCCGCTCCACAGCAGATTGCCCAGACCGATGGCCGACTTGATGGTGCCGGACATCAGCCCCCCGGCCTCGGTAATGCCGAGGTGAATGGGGGCGTCGGTGGCATCAGCTAGCTGCTGATAGGCAGCGGCGGCCATGAAGACGTCAGAGGCTTTGCAACTGATTTTGAACTCATGAAAATCGTTGTCTTCCAGGATTTTGATGTGATCGAGACCGCTTTCAACCATCGCAGCAGGACAAGGCTCGCCGTATTTCTCCAGCAGGTGCCGTTCCAGCGAACCTGCGTTGACCCCAATGCGGATGGAGCAATTGTGGTCCCGCGCGGCCTTGATCACCTCGCGCACGCGTTTTTCATCGCCAATGTTGCCCGGATTGATCCGCAGGCAAGCGGCCCCTGCTTCGGCAGCTTCGATCCCACGTTTGTAATGAAAATGGATGTCAGCGACGATGGGGACGCTGACCTCGGGGACGATCTGCCGCAGCGCTTTCGATGAGGCTTCATCCGGTACAGATACCCGCACGATATCCGCGCCCGCATCAGCGGCGGCCTGCACCTGCGCGATGGTCGCGGCCACATCAGTGGTGAGTGTGTTGGTCATCGTCTGCACAGTGATCGGTGCATCGCCCCCCACCGGCACATTTCCCACCATGATCTGCCGCGATTTGCGACGTGGAATTTCGCGCCAAGGACGGATGGAATGAAGCGACATAAGACACCTTTCGCGGATCAAGGGCAGTGGCCTCTACCTAGTGGGGCCAGATCGCATGTGCAATGGGAGGTTCAGACCGACAAGCGGCCGTTAGCTTTTGCAGGGCATAGCGGCCAGCGCCGAAGGGTCAATCGCGCCTTCAAGATCAGCAAACATGCGGTTCAGCGACTGCTCTGCAGAAGGGTCGACGGGCTCGTACCGCTCGGCCAAGGCCTGCTGGTTCAACGGGACATTCGACGTCACAGCACCGCGCGGTCCTACGGGGCCGAAACAACCATCGGCCATGGCAAAGTACAACGCGCCGGATTCGCCGGTGCGCAGAGTCGCAGGTTCCTCAGTCACAGGCACATCGTATGTATCGCCTTTGTTCATGACACCTTCGAAGATCACCGTGCCGTCTGCTGCCCGGACACGCACCCACGAAGGATAGGCTGCAACCATACGCACGCCCTGCGTTGCGGGCTCGACGACCTGCGGCTTGGGCAGTTCTGTATCGGCATTGGCCAACATCACGGCTTCGTCGATGGCATCCGAGATCGTGCTGTTCTCTGCGCCTGCGGTCATCGGGCCTGTCGGCTCAGGCCGTTCGGGGATCGGAAAATTGCTCACCGAACGGGGATCAATCGATGCAATCGGTGCGTCGCGGGCGACAAGGACCGGCACGTCGAGCGCCTGCGGACGATAAAGCCGGTCCAGCGCATCGGCACGGGGACGCTCGGTGCTGCGGGGAACGGCGGGATCGTCTTCTGCATCAGGCGCGCTGGCAAGCGCACCTTCGAGCGGGTCGAGATCAGATAGGACGATTGGTGTCTTATCCACCGGGGTAACCTGAACGCGTTGCACTTCTTTCAACACCGTCCAGCCGCCGAAACCGATGGCTGAGATCAATGCGATCAAGACCAGCGATGACCCGACTGCGCCCGGCTCAATCCGGCTGAGGAAACCGTCCCCCACTGGCACGAATGGTGTGTTTGGGCGGGCGAAAAGGTCGTCTTCTTTCGGAGACCTACGGCGCTCTTCAAAATTGGGCTTTTTAACGACAGAGGCTTCGGCAGACATGCCATGCGCCACGGCAAAGCCCGATTCTTTACAAAAGGCGGTAAACGCCTTGTCCGGGTCCATGTTCAGATAGCGGGCATAGGAACGCACATAGCCCGCAATAAAGCCGGGCGTGTCAAAGGCATCGGGATCGCAGTTCTCAATCGCGGCGATATAGGAGGCTTTGATCCGCAGTTCGCGCTGCACATCGAGGAGGGATTTGCCAAGGGTTGCACGCTCTCCACGCATGACATCCCCCAGCCGCAATTCGAATGCGTCAAACCCTTTGGGTTCGACGATTTCATCCTCAGCAGTTCTGGAGGCCCAACGCCCGATCATCAATATGCCCTGTCCCTAGTCTGCCTGTAGCTTTGATCCGCAAGCGCCCCAACGATTCGGATTTAGCCTTTTCTTTCGTCAAGGCTAGCACAAGACAACGAAAAATACGAACAAGGCTGTGTTTTATCCCGCCGCTTCGGCACGATTTAGCGCACAATGCGACCAGAGCAGGTCCATCCCACGCACCAGCGCGTCCATCTCTTTGGGACCGTGCACCGGGGACGGTGTGAAGCGCAGTCGCTCGGTGCCGCGTGGCACTGTGGGGAAGTTGATGGGCTGGACGTAGATGCCGTGATCTTCGAGCAGCATGTCCGACAATAGCTTGGTATGGACCGGGTTGCCCACCATCACCGGCACGATGTGGCTGCCATGGTCAATAATCGGCAGGCCCAAGCCTTTGAGCCGCAGTTTCAACGCCTTAGCTTGCTGTTGGTGCTTTTCGCGCAGTTCTGGCGCACGCTTCAGATAGGCTACAGAGGCCGCCGCGCCCGCGGCCACAGCGGGCGGCAGCGAGGTGGTAAAAATGAAGCCGGGCGCATAGGAGCGGATGGCGTCACACATCTTGGCCGAGGCCGCGATATAGCCACCCATCACGCCGTAAGCCTTAGCCAGCGTGCCATTGATAATGTCGAGCCGGTGCATCAGACGGTCACGCTCTGCCACCCCTGCCCCGCGCGGGCCGTACATGCCAACCGCATGCACTTCGTCGATATAGGTCAGCGCGCCGAACTCATCGGCAAGATCGCAAATCTCTTCGATGGGGCCAAAATCGCCGTCCATGGAATAAATCGATTCGAAAGCAATTAGCTTGGGCGCGGCGGGATCGTCTGCTTCCATCAACTCGCGCAGGTGAGCGACGTCGTTGTGGCGGAAGATACGCTTGGCCCCACCATTGCGCCGCACGCCTTCGATCATGCTCGCATGGTTCAAGGCGTCCGAATAGATGATCAGACCCGGAAAGAGCTTTGGCAGTGTCGAGAGCGTCGCGTCATTGGCGATATAGGCCGAGGTAAACAGCAGGGCTGCTTCCTTGCCATGCAAATCGGCCAGCTCTGCTTCAAGCCGCTTGTGATAAACGGTCGTGCCGGAAATGTTGCGCGTTCCGCCAGAGCCTGCGCCGGTGGCGCGCAGTGCCTCTTCCATCGCTTCGATCACCACAGCGTGCTGCCCCATGCCAAGATAGTCATTGCCGCACCAGACGGTGATGTCCTGCTGGCTCCCGTCAGGTTTGGTCCAGACCGCGTGGGGGAATTGGCCATTGCGGCGCTCAATGTCGATAAAGGTGCGGTAGCGGCCTTCGTCATGCAGCCGCGCAATCGCCGCGTCGAGCTTTTCCGAATAATCCATCGCGCATCTCCATCTGATCGACAAGCAAGCGATAGGGCCGCATACCCATATTCACTTTTTAGAATGATTACAGGCTCACGCCGGGCGCATCAACGTCTTATCGCCGCGCGGGCGGGGGGCGAACTGTCGCAGGCAGGTAGGCGGCAATGGGCTAAGCTGTGCTGCGTGGTCTACTGTTTGCTTGTCAGTCGCTGGTATTTCCTGTCTTAAGAACCCTTAACCACGAAAGATACTGCATTTGCTCGCCGATCCGCACCCAAAGCAGGCACAACGCCTGCGCACCCTTTACGACTACGACATCCTCGATACGCCGCGAGAGGCCGATTTTGACGAGATCGTAGCCCTCGCCGCGCAGATTTGTGATGCACCGATTTCAGTGATCAACCTGATCGACAAAGACCGGCAGTGGTTTAAGGCCGAAGTTGGGCTGGGCGCACGCGAGACTCCGTTGGACACCTCGCTCTGCTCGCACGCCATTCTTGACGCGCCCTTTGTTGAGATTCCCGACACGCTGCGCGACAGGCGCATGGCCGACAATCCACTTTGCGCGGGCGAAGACGGGCTTCGCTTTTATGCAGGGGCTTTGCTGGTGGCACCGAACGGTCTGCCCCTTGGCACGCTGTGCATCTTGGATAACAAACCCCGCCGTTTGACCGAAGAACAGCGCAACGCCGTCGCGGTCCTGTCTCGGCAGGTGATGAAACAGCTTGATCTACGCCTTGCCCTGCGCCGGCAGGCCGTCCTGATGAGCGAAGCAGACCACCGGGTAAAGAACTCACTGCAGACGCTCAGCGCGATGATCCGCCTGCACGCACGCGACCTAAAGGACGAGAGCAGCCTTGAAGTGATGGAGGCCATTCAACGCCGGGTGCAGGCCGTGGCTTCGCTGCACGGTGAATTGCAACATAGCGCGGGCAACGATGAGGTGGATACCGCCGCCTTTCTCGGTCAGGTCGTTGAACTGCTGCAAGATACCGCCCCCAGCCATATCACAATCAGCCACCGCAGTGACGCGATATCACTGAACGCAAGTGCGGCCTCTGCCATCGGGTTGATCGTTAGCGAGTTCGCTGCAAATTCCATCAAACACGGTTTTCCGAACAACACTGCAGGCAGGATCGATGTTGATCTGTCGCTCGTTGATGGCGCCTATCACCTGATTTGCAAAGACGATGGCATCGGCTCGCAAAGTGGTGGCCTGTCGCGCCCGGGCAGCCTTGGTCAGACGCTTATGTCCGCCGCCGCTTCGCAGCTTGATGGGACGCTCGACACCGATCTTACGCCAGAGGGCAGCCGCCTTACGCTTACTTTCTGACGGGCCTCCCCGCCCACTGGACATGCCTCGCGGGCCTGATACCTTCGCGCAAATTCATAGCGTAAGGAAGTCTTTGCATGTCTCTTGATGATGTTCTCGCCCGGATCGACGATAATCTGCCCGCCGCCACCGACCGCCTGCTGGAGCTGCTGCGCATCCCGTCGATCTCGACCGATCCGGCCTATAAAGAGGACTGCGACCGCGCGGCCGATTGGCTGGTTGCCGATCTGAATTCCATGGGTGTCGAGGCGGAAAAACGCGCCACACCGGGTCATCCGATGGTCGTGGGCCATGTGGGCGAAGGCAAACCACATCTGCTGTTTTACGGCCACTACGATGTACAGCCCGTCGATCCGCTGGACCTGTGGGACCGCGACCCCTTTGACCCCGAAGTGCAGGACACCGACAAGGGCCGCGTGATCCGGGGCCGTGGCGCGGCGGACGACAAGGGCCAGTTGATGACGATCATCGAAGCCCTGCGCGCTTGGAAAGAGGTCAAGGGCGATTGGCCCTGCCGCATCACCTTCTTCCTTGAGGGTGAAGAGGAAAGCGGTTCACCCTCGCTGATCCCCTTTATGAAAGAGAACGCGGAGGAGTTAAAAGCCGATGTGGCGATGATCTGCGACACTGGGCTTTTCGAATCCAAAACCCCCGCAATCGTCACCATGCTGCGCGGGCTTTTGGGCGAAGAACTGACCATCACGGCAGCCAACAAAGACCTGCATTCCGGCATGTTCGGCGGCATTGCGATGAACCCCATCCGCGTGCTTAGCAAAGTCGTCGCCTCGCTGCATGACGACACAGGTCGCATTACCGTGCCGGGCTTCTACGACGGCGTGCCAGAACTGTCCGAAGAGCTGGAGGCCCAGTGGCAGGGTTTGGCCTTTGACCACGCCAGCTTCCTTGGCGATGTGGGTCTCAGCCAGCCCGCAGGCGAGCAGGACCGTACCCCGCTTGAGATGATCTGGTCGCGCCCCACCTGCGACGTGAACGGCATTTGGGGCGGCTATACCGGCGACGGGTTTAAGACCGTTTTGCCAAGCCAGGCCCATGCCAAGATCAGCTTCCGCCTTGTCGGCACGCAAGACCCCTTTGCCATCCGCGAAAGCTTCCGCACAATGGTGCGCGAGATGATGCCCGAAGACTGCACCGTCGAATTTAAGGACCACAGCGCCGGCCCGGCCTCCGGGGTTGAGACGGACAACCCCATGTTCGAGCCTGCCCGTCAGGCGCTCAGCGATGAATGGCAGGTGCCAGCGGCCTATATCGGTTGCGGCGGATCGATCCCGATTGCTGGTTATTTCCAGACGATTCTGGGGACAGAGCCGATGTTGGTGGGCTTTGGCAAGGACGACGATCAGATCCATTCGCCCAACGAGAAATACGACATGGAGAGCTTCCACAAAGGCATCCGCTCCTGGGCGCGTATTCTTGACGCTTTGACCTAACTATTCGGGTGATCGGGCAGCCCCGGTCACCCCACTCCCGCAGGCCGGGCGACCCAGATGCAGCAACGCCAAGAGCCCCAGAGGGCATTCTGATCTTACTGAAAACAGGGAATAAAGTGGCGCGGTTGACGGGGCTCGAACCCGCGACCCCCGGCGTGACAGGCCGGTACTCTAACCAACTGAGCTACAACCGCGCGATGTGGGCGGAATAGGCCAAGGCGCGGGAGGCGTCAAGCGCATTTGCACCAGAAAACGTAGCTTTCATAAAAGAAAAATGAGAAGCGTCAGAATGCAAAAAGGGACCTCAAAGAGGTCCCTTTTCAAGCAGCAGTGGCGCGGTTGACGGGGCTCGAACCCGCGACCCCCGGCGTGACAGGCCGGTACTCTAACCAACTGAGCTACAACCGCCCGCTGCACGTTCCGGGTAAGCCCGAAGCGTTGGGGTGTTCTATGGTGGGGGCTCTGCGCCGTCAAGCGCGGTTTGGCGGAAAATTGAAAAATTTCGACATAGGCGTTCGCGGTTCTGCGCTATGGGCGGGACAGCGCAAATCTCGACCGTCGAAAGGCGATCCGTTATCAAATACTGACTTTTGTGGAAGGGGGATGGTGGGTCGTGAGAGGCTCGAACTCCCGACATCTTCGGTGTAAACGAAGCGCTCTACCAACTGAGCTAACGACCCGATGTGGCTCTCTTAGCCAAGGATTCGGCGGGCTTCAACCCTATAATTTCAGCCTTCTTTGCTGACCGTCGATTATCTCGAAAACAACCCCCTGCCCGCCTTGTATGCGGCGTAGCTGATCGATGTCCCGCCCCGTCAGGATAAGACGCAGCATCCGCGACGTAATTCCATGTGTGATCAACACATGCGGTCCGTCCAGTCGGCCCAAAAACGCCTGACACCGCTTGTAGAGCGCGGCAAACCCCTCCCCGCCGGGCGCTTCTTCGTAGAGGTCGAAAGAATCCCGGGCCCGCGGGCAATTCGCTAACAACGCCGCCCGCTCGCGCCCTGCCCATGCGCCAAGGCCGATCTCGGCAAGACCTTCGTCCGCCGCAAAGGGCAACAGCCCCTCCAATGCGATTGTCGCGGTGTCCTGTGCGCGTTTCTGCGGGCTGGTGAGGGCTGTGAAGCCGGTGAGGTCGCAGCGCTTTAGAATCGCGTTCTGCGCTCGCGCCTGCGCCCGCCCCTGCGCGGTTAGCGGGGAATCATGGCGACCCTGAAGCCGACCTTCGACATTCCACTCGGTCTCCCCATGTCGCAGGATATAGAGAGGTGGATAGTTGGTCATGCGATGCCTTCCGTTGCGCGATTTTCTACTCAGGATGGCAGAAATCTCAGGCGCGCTCCAACCGGAAATATGCGCGGGTCTCGCTTAGATACTCAGCGGGTCATGTGGTTGGAAAACGGTAGGTGATAAGAGATTGAACTCCTGACCCAGATTAACCGCGCTGCGGACGGGCATCGGTCTGGCTATCAATATGACACCCGGTCAAGTCAAACCAAACGGAAGAAGGATGGTGGGTGATAAGAGAGTGAACTCCTGACCCAGACTGGCCGCGCAGCGGACGGGCGTCGGTCAGGCTCTCAATATGACACCCGGTCAAATCAGACCAAACGGAAGAAGAATGGTTGGTGATGAGAGAGTGAACTCCTGACCCAGACTGGCCGTGCAGCGGATGGGCGTCGGTCAGGCTATCAATATGACACCCGGTCAAATCAAACTAAACGGAAAAGGAGTGGTGGGTGATAAGAGATTTGAACTCCTGACATCTTCGATGTGAACGAAGCGCTCTACCACTGAGCTAATCACCCTTGCGGGGCGAAGTAGCCAATTGCGGCAGCGCGCGCAAGAGGGTTTCCGTCAAAAACCACCGTGGGACCATGCCCAGAAACGCAAAACGCGCGCTCCGAAGAGCGCGCGTTGTCGAGTGTAAAGATGGGCCAGCTTTAGTGCGTCGTAGCTGCATCGGCAGCGCCAGCGCGGGCTTTCATCGCGGCAGCCTCGGCGGCTTCTTGGGCGGCTTCGTCCCAATCGATCGCCTTGGGTTTGCTCACGAGCGCATGTTCCAGCACTTCCGAGACGTGATCGACCGGGATGATGGTCAGCCCTTCTTTCACGTTGTCCGGAATCTCCGGCAGGTCCTTCTCGTTCTCCTTGGGGATCAGCACCGTGGTGATGCCGCCGCGTAGAGCTGCGAGTAGTTTCTCTTTCAGCCCGCCAATCGGCATGGCGTTGCCGCGCAGAGAGACCTCGCCCGTCATGGCAATGTCACGCCGCACCGGGATCTGCGTCAGCACCGACACGATCGAGGTCACCATCGCCAAACCGGCCGAAGGGCCGTCCTTGGGTGTGGCCCCGTCCGGCACGTGAACGTGAATGTCCAACGTGTCAAACTTCGGCGGCTTGATCCCGATCTGAGGGCTGATCGAACGCACGTAAGAGCTTGCCGCGTCGATGCTTTCTTTCATCACATCGCCGAGCTTACCCGTCGTCTTCATCCGACCCTTACCTGGCAGACGCAGGGCTTCGATCTGCAACAGCTCACCACCGACGGAGGTATAGGCCAGCCCGGTCACAACACCGATCTGATCCTTCTCTTCCGCCAGGCCGTAGCGGTGCTTCCGAACACCAAGGAACTCCTCAAGGTTGTCGCCAGTAACGGTGACACTTTCGGCTTCCTTTTTCACGATCTTGGTCAGCGACTTACGCGCCACCTTGGCGATCTCACGCTCAAGATTCCGCACGCCAGCCTCGCGGGTGTAGTAACGGATCATACCAGTCAGGGCGGAGTCCTCGATCTTGAACTCCTTCTCCTTCAGGCCGTGGTTCTTGATCTGTTTGGCCACCAGATGATGCTTGGCGATCTCGCGCTTTTCATCCTCGGTGTAGCCGGAAAGCGGGATGATCTCCATCCGGTCCAGAAGCGGTCCGGGCATGTTGTAGCTGTTCGAGGTGGTCAGGAACATCACGTTCGACAGATCGTATTCCACCTCCAAGTAGTGGTCCACGAAGGTGCCGTTCTGTTCCGGATCAAGCACTTCGAGCATGGCCGAAGCCGGATCACCACGGAAGTCCTGCCCCATCTTGTCGATCTCGTCGAGCAGGATGAGCGGGTTCGTGGTTTTGGCCTTTTTCAGCGCCTGGATGATCTTGCCGGGCATGGAGCCGATATAGGTCCGGCGGTGGCCGCGAATCTCGCTCTCATCACGTACGCCGCCGAGCGAGATGCGAATGAACTCGCGCCCCGTGGCCTTGGCGACTGATTTGCCCAAAGATGTCTTACCGACGCCCGGAGGGCCGACGAGACACATGATCGGGCCTTTCATCTTGGTCGAGCGCTGCTGCACGGCGAGATACTCAACAATCCGCTCCTTGACCTTTTCGAGGCCATAGTGGTCGTCATCAAGCACCTTCTGCGCCTTGCCCAAGTCTTTCTTAACGCGCGACTTCACGCCCCACGGGATCGACAGCATCCAGTCGAGGTAGTTGCGCACAACAGTGGCTTCGGCAGACATCGGGCTCATGTTCTTGAGCTTTTTGATCTCAGCCTCGGCCTTCTCACGCGCTTCCTTGCTTAGTTTGGTCTCGGCCACGCGGGCTTCAAGCTCGGCCACTTCGTTCTTGCCGTCTTCGCCGTCGCCCAACTCGTGCTGAATGGCCTTCATCTGCTCATTCAGATAGTACTCGCGCTGCGTGCGCTCCATCTGGGATTTGACGCGGGTCTTGATCTTCTTCTCGACCTGCAAGACGGACATTTCGCCCTGCATCAGGCCGTAGACCTTCTCAAGACGCTCGGAAATGCTCAGCGTTTCCAGCAAGTCCTGCTTTTGCTCGACTTCAATGCCGAGGTGGCCTGCCACGAGGTCGGCCAGACGCGCAGGCTCGGCGCTTTCGCCTACGGCAGCGAGCGCTTCTTCGGGGACGTTTTTCTTGACCTTGGCATAACGCTCAAACTCATCCGCCACAGTGCGCAGCAGTGCTTGCGTGGTGGCGGCATCGCCCGGCATTTCGGTCAGATACTCGGCACGCGCTTCAAAGAAGCTGTCGTTGTCGAGGTATTCAGTGATGCGCACGCGTGCTTGACCTTCGACCAGCACTTTGACCGTGCCGTCGGGCAGTTTCAGCAGTTGCAGAACATTGGCCAGCACGCCAGCCTTAAAGATACCAGAGGTATCGGGATCATCCTCGCCGGGGTCCACTTGGCTCGACAGCAGAATCTGCTTGTCGTCGGCCATGACCTCTTCCAACGCGCGGACGGATTTATCGCGTCCGACGAAAAGCGGCACGATCATATGGGGAAACACGACGATGTCGCGCAGCGGAAGCACCGGGTAGGATGCGTTCAGTGGCTCTAACATGCTCAATTCCTTATCTTAGCAAGACATTCCGGCCCCTGTTCTAGGCAGCCCTTGATGTCTCCTTTTCTGGACAGGATATGTGTGCATCCCGCCCGCCTGTTTCAATCCCCTTGCGGGTTTAAGGTCGCTATCATCGCGCTTCAGCACGGTAGAGGCAAGCGCGGGATTGGCCCATTTTATACCATTCCCAGCGCTCTTTGTTAACGTCTCGCTTATGCGGTCGTGGTTTCCAGTGCTGGATAGTCAGTGAAGCCTTCGCGACCACCGCCGTAGTAGGTGCTGCTATCGCCCTCATTCAGCGGCCCGTTCATCTGCCAGCGGCGCGGCAGATCGGGGTTGGCGATAAAGGGACGTCCGACAGCGATGAGGTCGGCTTCACCCTTCGCCACAGCTTCAATCGCCATATCGCGGTCATAACCATTGTTCGCCATGTAAGGCCCGCCAAAGAGCTTGCGCAGCGCCTTGATGCTCTCATTTTCGGCCAATTCACGCGATCCGCCGGTGGCCCCTTCGACAAGGTGCAGATAGGCCAGATCATAGCGGTTCAGCCCTTTGACGACATATTCAAAGGTCTCTTGCGGGTTGGCGTCGCTAATGCCATTGGCGGGAGAGAAGGGCGAAAGGCGCAGGCCCACGCGGGGGCCGCCCCAGACCTCGGTCACAGCATCAAGCACCTCAAACAACAGGCGCGCGCGATTTTCCACACTGCCGCCATAGGCATCGTCGCGGTGGTTGCTGCCGGTCTTGAGGAATTGGTCCAGCAGGTAGCCATTGGCGCCATGTACCTCGACCCCATCAAAGCCCGCTTTCTTGGCCATCTTTGCCGCATGAACAAAGTCCGCGACCACGCGGGGCAGCTCGTCCAGTTTCAGCGCACGCGGCTCAGACGTGTCCTCGAACCCGTTGGTGGTAAAGGTCTTTACCTCCGCCGCAATGGCTGAAGGGGCCACGGGCTGGGCGTTACCCGGTTGCAAAGATGTATGGCTGATCCGCCCCACGTGCCAGAGTTGCAGGACAATCTTGCCACCCTCTTTATGTACCGCGTCTGTCACTTTGCGCCAAGCCGCGACTTGGCCCTCAGTATGGATGCCCGGCGTCTGGAAATAGCCTTTGCCCTCTGGGCTGATCTGGGTCGCCTCGGTGATTATGATCCCCGCCCCTGCCCGCTGGCGGTAATAGTCGACGTGCATCTCAGCCACTTCGCCGGTGTCGTTGTCCGCCCGGTTGCGCGTCAGCGGTGCCATGACCAAACGGTTGTCGGCTTCAATCTCACCGGCGGTAAAAGGGGTAAATAGCTTTTCGGTCATATCTGGGCCTTTCGTTGCTTTGTTCTGTAGAAAGCACCTAAGACCCTGCCGGGTTGCAGCAAGGATCGTCTGACACAATTCCGCGTGAGAATCCGCTAGAGCGGGTCGATATCGCCCTGTTCGCGCCCGGCGTGGAAATCTGCCTGCCATTGGGTGAACCGCCCCGTCGCGATGGCTTCGCGCATGCCGGCCATGATATCCTGATAGTATTGCAGGTTGTGCCATGTCAGCAGCATGGACGAGATGATCTCTTGGCTGCGGAAGACATGGTGCAGATAGGCGCGGGAGTAGTTCTGGCAGGCCGGGCAACTGCAATTCTCATCCAGCGGGCGCGGATCGTCCTGATGTCGCGCGTTCTTGATATTGAGCACGCCCAGGCGGGTAAAGACCTGCCCCGTGCGGCCGGAGCGGGACGGCAGTACACAATCCATCATATCGATGCCCCGCGCCACAGCGCCGACGATGTCGTCCGGCTTGCCGACCCCCATCAGGTAGCGAGGTTTATCCTCGGGCAGCATATCGGTCGAGAAATCGAGCGTGGAGAACATCGCCTCCTGCCCCTCGCCTACTGCGAGCCCGCCCACGGCATAGCCATCAAAGCCAATCTCGCGCAGCGCCTCGGCGCTCTCGGCACGGAAGTCTTGCTCCAGCCCGCCCTGCTGGATGCCAAAGAGCATATGCCCCGGACGGTCGCCAAAAGCCTCGCGGCTGCGTTTCGCCCAGCGCATCGACAGGCGCATGCTCTCCGCAATGCGGGCGCGGTCGGCAGGCAGTGCGGGACATTCGTCGAAACACATGACGATGTCAGAGCCCAGTAGCTCTTGAATTTCCATCGAGCGTTCAGGGGTGATCTCGTGTTTGGACCCGTCGATATGGCTTTTGAACGTCACGCCGCGCTCGGTCAGCTTGCGCAACCCGGCAAGGCTCATCACCTGAAAGCCGCCCGAGTCCGTCAGAATTGGCTTTTCCCAATTCATAAACTTGTGCAGCCCACCAAGCTTCGCCACACGCTCCGCCGTGGGGCGCAGCATCAGATGGTAAGTATTCCCCAGCAGAATATCCGCACCGGTCGAGGCGACGCTTTCCGGCATCATCGCCTTCACGGTGGCCGCTGTGCCAACGGGCATAAAGGCAGGCGTGCGGATCTCGCCACGCGGGGTCGTAATGACGCCGCTGCGTGCCTTGCCGTCCTGCGCGTGTTTGGTGAATCCGGTGCTGGTCATAGTCTGGCCCTCTCTGGCTGCGACTGGGGCGATAAACCAGTGGCGTGAAACATGCAATAAAGGTAAAATACGGGGAATTGCACGAAGTTATACCCTTAAAGGATGAATGTCTTGGACATCGAAACCATATTGATCGGCCTGCTGGAACACAATTTGGCGTTGCTGCTACTGGCACTGTTGGTCGTGATCTTGATCCTCAAATCGGTCAAGATCGTCCCACAGTCCGAACAGCATGTGATCGAACGCTTTGGCCGGTTGCGCGCGGTCTTGGGGCCGGGGATCAATATGATCGTGCCCTTCATCGACAATGTTGCGCATAAAATCTCAATCCTTGAGCGGCAGTTGCCTACTGCGAGCCAAGACGCCATCACCCGCGACAACGTGCTGGTGCAAGTGGATACCTCGGTCTTTTACCGCATCACTGAGCCGGAAAAGACTGTTTATCGCATCCGCGATGTGGACAGTGCGATCTCCACCACCGTGGCCGGCATCGTCCGGGCCGAGATCGGCAAGATGGATCTTGATGAAGTGCAGGCCAACCGCAGCCAACTCATCACCACGATCAAAGCGAGCGTCGAGGATGCGGTGGACTCTTGGGGCATCGAAGTGACTCGCGCGGAAATCCTTGACGTGAACCTCGACGCCGCCACGCGCGCGGCCATGATGCAGCAACTAAACGCCGAACGCGCCCGACGCGCACAGGTAACCGAAGCCGAGGGCAGCAAACGCGCTGTGGAACTCGCGGCCGAGGCCGAGCTTTATGCCTCGGAACAAACAGCCAAAGCGCGGCGGGTGCTTGCGGATGCTGAAGCCTACGCCACACAGGTTGTCGCCACGGCGATCAATGAAAACGGGTTGGCCGCGGCGCAGTATCAAATTGCGTTGAAACAGGTCGATGCGCTTAACGCGATGGGCAAAGGGTCGGGCAACCAGACGATCGTCGTCCCAGCACAAGCGCTTGAGGCCTTTGGCGATGCCTTTAAACTGTTGAAAGGCAAAGGATGATGGCGGGGTGGCTGACACTTTGGTGGGTTTGGCTCTGCGCCGCTTTACTGCTTGGCGTGGTCGAACTGCTGCTGCCCGGTTCGATCTTTCTCGGCTTCGCTTTGGGCGCTTTTGCGATGGCTGTGGTTGTCGCGTTGTTCGCGCCGATGCATGTGGCGGGCCTGCTCGCGCTTTTTGCGGTGCTGTCACTGGTCGCATGGATTGGCCTGCGCCTTGCCTTTCGCCGCCAGTCCAGCGGGGCGCGGATCGTCACGCGCGACATTAACGAGAACTGATGTGGCCTTGGCGCTGAACCGCTCCAAGATGACGCGCGTAGCCTTGACCTCTCTGAACCCCCGCTACATTCGGCAGACCATGTTGCGCCTGTCTGCCCTCCCGCGCCCCTTAGCGCTTTTTTCCCGATTGCTGGGCGTGATGCTGCTGGCCGTCTCCCTGCTCATCGGCGCCGCCGTTGGACAGGCACAGGAGAAATGGTTCGAGACCACTGAGTTGAACCCCGGCCTGCCGCCTGCGCCAAACACGCTCGACCGTGGCACGCCTATGGCCGCCGTAGAGAGCTTTATGTACCTGACCAGCAAGGGCCACTATAGCGATGCGGCGCATATCCTTGATCTCTCTGATCTGCCGCAAGGCAACCAAGCCGCCCTTGGGGCCGAACGGGCCTTTCAACTCGCCGTTCTGATGGAGCGCAAGGTGGTCGTGCCTTGGAGCAAACTGGCCGACCGTCCCGATGGCTGGCTGTCCGGCTCTTCTGAAGACAACGATACCGGGCGCGTGCGCCGTTCGGTGTTGATCGACAGGTTGGAACTTGGCGGGCATGACGTGCCTTTGCGGCTCAACCGGGTAAAACCGGGCAAAGATGCAGAACCCGTCTGGGTATTCTCGCGCCAGAGCGTGGACAACATCCCGCCGCTCCACGCAAAATACGGGCCGACTGATATCGAAACCGTCCTGCCTGAATGGCTGCGCGGACGGGCCTTTTGGGGCATGTATCTTTGGGAAGTGCTGTTTCTGCCGATCCTACTGACCGGGGCGTTGATTGCGGGCTGGTTCGCCTTTGGCTTCATGCGCCGTTTGGGCGAAGCTGTGAAACCCCGCTGGCTGCGCTTTATGCTGCGGTCCTTCCGCTGGCCTGCCGCCATCGTCCTTTGTGCGGCAATTATCGGCATTGCGACCAGTCGCGTGCTGGTGGTGTCTGGCCTGATTGATGCGGTGCTTAGCCCGATTTTGCTCATCGCCTATGTGACCGCCGCTACGCTGGCCATCGTCTTTACCTTTGACGAAATCTTTGACCGGATCAGCCCCAACAACGCCTATGAACTGGCCGACCCGATGAATGCGCATATGCGCTCCATCGCCACCACCATCGCGGCCGCCCGCAAAGGGGTGATCGTGATTGCGGTGCTGGTGGCCTCGGGTGTGATCCTTGTCTCGATCAACGCTGACAACTCCCTTGGCCTGTCGATCCTCGCCTCTGCCGGGGCGCTGACGATCATCCTGGGTTTCGCCGCGCGGGAGGTGTTGGGCAATATCCTCGCCTCGGTACAGATCGCACTGAACCGCTCGGCACGGATTGGCGATCAGCTGATCTTTGAGGGGCATTTCTGCACGGTTGAGCGTATCCATTTCACCTATGTTCAGCTGATGAACTGGGATGGCACGCGCCTCATTGTGCCGGTCGCTTATTTCGTCTCTGACGCTTTTGAGAACTGGTCGATTGAGGATCATGCCATGGTGCGGCCCATCATCTTGACGCTCGCGCAGACTGCCGATGTGCAAGCGCTGCGTCATGAGTTCTTCAACCTGCTCGCCAAAGAAGACCCCGATGATGTCACCCCGATGAGCAAGGCCAAAGTGCATGTGTTGGAGCAAGACGCCTTTGGCATTAAGGTCCGGTTTGAAGTGCCAACAGACAATGCGGCCACCTTCTGGGACATCGAATGCCGCGTGCGCGAAGGGCTTTTGGCCGCCGCCGCCAAGATGGAAGAAGAGGGCAAGCGCATGTTGCCCCCCGTCCCTGCGGATATGGGCAAACCGGGCTAAGCGCCGCTTGTAGCGCTGCGGCGCGCAGGGTAGGCACGAGAACAATCAAAAGGAGCGGGCAATGGATAAACTGACATTTGGCTGGGAAGAATGGATCGCCCTGCCCGATCTGGGCCTGCCCGCGATCAAGGCCAAAGTCGACACCGGCGCGCGCACTTCCGCACTGCATGCCCATGACATTGAGGTCTTTGGCCCCGCGTCAAAACCCAAGGTGCGCTTTAACGTGCATCCCATCGCCGGGCGCGAAGACATTGCCATCACCTGCTCTGCCCCCATCGTTGACCGCCGCGAAGTGACTTCGTCCAACGGCGAATCCGAACAGCGGTTTGTTATTACCACCACATTGGAAGTCGGCGGCCAAAGCTGGCCCATTGACGTGACGCTGACCAATCGCGCCGGCATGACCAGCCGCATGTTGCTGGGTCGCCAAGCGCTGACGGAACATATTAACATCTCTGCCACTGAGCGGCGTTTGCAGCCTGATCTGAACTATGACGTTTACCACACCGCGAGCCTGCGCTCCAAAGCGCCTCAACGTGCCCTGCGGATCGCGGTGCTGAGCCGGGAGGATAACTATTCAACCCGCCGCTTGGTCGAGGTTGGCGAAGCGCGTGGCCATGTCGTTGAGGTCATCGACACCACGCGCTGCTATATGGCGATCAACCAACTGGCGCCCGAAGTGCATTACGACGGCAAACGCCTGCCTCGCTATGACGCCGTAATCCCTCGCATTGGCGCGTCGATCACCCCTTATGGCACCGCCGTGATCCGCCAGTTTGAGACCATCGGCACCTATTGCGTTAACGGCTCTGCCGGAATCACCGCCAGCCGCGACAAGCTGCACGCGCATCAGGTGCTGGCGGCCAAGAAGATCGGCATGCCCACCACCGCTTTCGCGGCCTCGCCCAAGGACACCAGCAACCTCATGGCATTGGTGGGCACCGCGCCGCTGATTGTGAAACTGCTGGAATCGACGCAAGGCAAGGGCGTCGTCTTGGCCGAAACCAAAAAGGCTGCCGAAAGTGTCATTGACGCCTTCCGCGGCCTGCGGGCCAACTTTCTCGTGCAGGATTTTGTGAAAGAAGCGGCGGGCGAGGACATTCGCTGCCTTGTGGTGGCGGGCAAAGTCGTCGCCTCCATGAAGCGCACCGGGGCGGAGGGAGACTTCCGATCCAACCTGCACCGGGGCGGGTCGGCCAAGGTCGTGCGCATCTCCAAAGAGGAACGTGACACCGCTGTTCGGGCCGCGCGCGCCTTTGGGCTGGGCATCAGCGGCGTTGATCTGCTGCGCTCGGAAAGCGGGCCAAAGGTGCTTGAGGTGAACTCTTCACCGGGGTTTGAAGGGATCGAGAAAGCCACCGGCAAGGACATCGTCGGCAAGGTCTATGACGAGATCGAAGCCCGCGTCAAACCGCAACCCGCCCGGCGACGCAGAACCGGCTGAAGCGGTTCGCCGGCTGTGCGGTCTGTCCCGGCTCCGTATAGATACCACCTGCCCGCAAGCTGAACGCGGGCCGGTGACGTTTGCTCCGGCTGAAGGCGTGTCTTTCGCGGTTTTATTGTTGCGCTGGACTACTTACAAAGGGCTGCGCAGCGATCCACGCGAGCCGACTGTTGCTACATCTGCGGCGCACACATCGTGGTACTGATGCGAGGTGACTTCTCCTAACTTGCCGTGGATGATGGAATCGTCTCCTACGAACAGGGCGCGTATCCTGAGCGCTTCAAAGCCGAGGACCGCAACGGTGTCGCACCTGACTGCTGTCGCCGACCGCCACTTTACGCCCGCGCCCGCAATCCCTATATAAAACGTCGAGAATGATGCGAGGCAAGAGATGACCGACCAGACCCAACCGCTTGAGGGGACGCCTTTGATTGCGCCCTCTACCACCGATCATCCGCTGTATGAGCAGGTCGTCGAGGCTTGTCGCTCGGTTTATGACCCGGAGATTCCGGTGAATATTTATGAGCTTGGCTTGATCTACACCATCGACATCAACGCCGAGAATGAAGTCGACATCAAGATGTCGCTCACTGCACCGGGCTGCCCCGTTGCTGGTGAAATGCCGGGTTGGGTTGCCGATGCAGTAGAGCCCATCGCCGGGGTCAAACAGGTCAATGTAGCGCTGGTGTGGGAGCCGCCCTGGGGCATGGACATGATGTCTGACGAGGCCCGGCTTGAACTGGGGTTCATGTAAGCTCGCAGGCTTATTTACCAATGCTGCATTGCAGAAAAATGCTTGGAGATCAGCAACTTGCTGACCCCGCGCAATCGGCGCCTTTCCGCCGATTGCGCTAACAGACCAGTCTTCATTTGACTGAAATCAATCTGTCGTGAAACCGTTACGCAGTGTCGCCATCAAGGCAACGGAATATCTTTCACGAATGGATTGAACTATGCGCAGACTCGTATCTCTTACCGCCTTGGCGCTCGCGCCCACATTGGCCCTTGCCGAAAGCCATGCCTCCGCGACCCCGGTCGAATACGGCCCGCGCCCGGCCTATCTGGTGGATAAACTGCCCGACGGTGATTTGAAGACCAAATTGGCCAGTTGTATCGGCCAAGATGCCTTAAAGACCGACTTTTCCATCGGTCACCGCGGCGCCCCGCTGATGTTTCCCGAGCATACAAAGAAATCCAACGTGGCTGCCGCGCGTATGGGCGCTGGCATTTTGGAATGTGACGTGACCTTTACCGCTGACCACGAATTGGTCTGCCGCCACGCACAGAACGATCTGCACACGACGACCAATATTCTGGTCTCTGATCTGGCCGAGAAATGCACCACCGGCTTTACCCCGGCATCGGGCGACACACCCGCCAGCGCCGAATGCCGCACCTCTGACCTGACGCTTGCAGAATTCCGTACGCTGACGCCTAAAATGGACAGTGCGGACAAGACCGCCACCACCGCCGAAGACTATCAAGGCGGCGTAGCCCCCTTCCGCACCCAGCTTTATTCGGACAAGGCCGATCTGATGACTCACAAAGAGTCGATCGAACTGTTCAAATCGCTCGGCGCCAAGTTCACACCTGAGCTGAAATCCCCCTCCGTTGAGATGCCCCACGATGGCTTCTCGCAGGAAGACTACGCGCAGAAGCTTGTTGATGAGTATAAGGAAGCCGGTGTCCCCGCCTCGGATGTCTGGGCACAGTCCTTCAACCTTGATGACGTGCTGTATTGGATCAAAGCTGAACCGGAATTCGGCAAACAAGCGGTCTATCTGGTGGAATGGAGCGATGGCTTCGACGAACAGAACCCTGAGACATGGAAAGAGGATTTCGCCAGCCTTAAAGAGCAGGGCGTGAACTACCTTGCCCCCTCGCTCAATATGCTCCTGACTAGCAAAGACGGCGCATTGGCTGCGTCGGACTATGCGAAAGCCGCCAAGGAAGCGGGACTGGAACTGATCGCATGGACATTGGAACGCTCCGGCCCACTGGCGTCGGGTGGCGGCTGGTACTTCCAATCGGTCAGCGATGTGATCAAGGACGACAGTGATTACCTCGTGGCGCTTGACGTATTGGCACAGGATGCAGGCGTGGTCGGGGTGTTCTCCGACTGGCCAGCGACCACGACATTCTACGCCAACTGCATGGGCCTCTGATCGCCCCTAGCGTAGGACGAACCTCAGGGCCGCTCGATTTCGAGCGGCCCTTTGCCTTGCATGGGTTTGCCCATCCTGCAACATTGCGAAAAACAAAGGGCGTTGCATGCAAGACTGGGCGATTTTCACAGGCGACATCGTAAAATCCAGCGCCATGACCCGGGCCGGGCTCAACGCGGTCTTTGACCGTTTGCAAGACGCTGCAGAAGCAATTGCCCAGTGGCAGGATGCGCCCGCTTATCTAACCCGGTTTCGCGGCGATGGCTGGCAATTGGCGGTCCGCCCCGGTTTGACCTTTCGCGCCGCGCTCACCCTACGCGCTGCTGTGCGCCGGGGAGACAAGACTGCCGACACCCGCATCGCCATAGGCATCGGGCAAGCGCATCTCGCGGGCAGCACCCTCGCCGATGCGGACGGTGACGCGCTGGTGGCCTCTGGCCATGCGCTCGACACCATGCCGCGCAACCGCCGCTTCAGCGCCCCCGCAGCACCTCTCGCCCTGCGTTGCGCCCTGCCCTTGGCCGACAGGCTCGCGACAGGTTGGACCCAGCGTCAGGCTGAAGTCACCTATTATATGCTCGCCCCCGACCGGCCCGTTCAGACCGCCTTGGCCGAACGCTTAGCCCTCACCCAGCAGAGTGTTCAGGGCCATGTCGAGGCAGCAGGCGTAGACGAAGTGCTGGAAATTTGTGAAATGCTGGAAAGCACGTAGGATACCCTATGACATTCCCCCATTTTACAAAACAGCCAATGAAACCTGTAATAGCGAATTACAGCCAATTTAACCTGTATACGAGTGGCGTGGATTGCAGCTATGTCTGATCCGTTTATCGCCACTGGCCTCGCCTGCCTCACGGCCCATATGCTTGCGGATTTCATCTTTCAGCCTGATTGGATGGTTGCTCAAAAACGCCGCCCCGGCATCCTTCTGCTGCACGCGATCATCGTCTTTGTCCTTACCGCCATCGCTTTGGGCGGTAGCCTCATGCTCGCCGCCGCAGTCGGGCTTGCCCATTTGACCATCGATGCCGTCAAGGTCTATGCGACGCCGCCTAGCCACCGCGACCGGCTTTGGCCCTATCTT
Source organism: Sulfitobacter maritimus (assembly GCF_013346665.1). Taxonomy (GTDB): domain Bacteria; phylum Pseudomonadota; class Alphaproteobacteria; order Rhodobacterales; family Rhodobacteraceae; genus Sulfitobacter; species Sulfitobacter maritimus. The sequence goes on along the minus strand of NZ_JABVBB010000034.1, from coordinate 678,968 downwards.
GGCGATCAAAGCGCACACTTAATTACCATCGCCCTCGCGGCCTACCTCATGCCGGAAGCGTTTTCTCGCGGGGTCTGGGCCGAACATACGCAAGACCTCCTTACCCCGATGGCGCTGTTAATCGGCTTGATTGCCGCCACTTTTGCCGGTGGCCCCGCCGTGGGCGGATTGATGGCCCGCTACAAAGCGCAGGCGCAGCCAGACGGGTTGGACAATGCGGGCCGGATCATTGGCCTGCTCGAACGCGCATTGATCTATCTCATGGTGATGGTGGGTGACCCCATCGGCATCGGCTTTTTGATTGCTGCCAAATCCATTCTGAGGTTCGACACGGCCTCGCAAAGCCGCGAGATCAGCGAATATGTGATTATCGGCACGCTCGCCTCCTTTGGCTGGGCGCTTACCATAGCCTTTGCCACGCAATCCCTGATCACTTTGCTCTGATATTTCTCCAACCCGCTTGAGATCGACGCCTCCGCCCCCTATCTTGCAGCCATAGGAGATTACTCATGTTTGGCATTCCCGGTAAGCAAGCCGTTAACCTGACCCCAAAAGCCGCAGCCCAGATTGCAAAGCTTATGCAATCTGCGGGCCATGCTGGCCTGCGCATCGGCGTGAAGAAGGGTGGCTGCGCCGGCATGGAATATACCATGGACTATGTGGAAGAGACCGATCCCAACGACGAAGTCGTCGAACAAGACGGCGCGCGCGTGATGATCGCGCCCATGGCGCAGATGTTCCTCTTTGGGACCGAGATCGACTATGAGACCACGCTGCTCGAATCCGGCTTCAAGTTCCGCAACCCCAATGTGACCGAGGCTTGCGGCTGCGGCGAATCCATCAAGTTTGACGAAAGCCTCGGCGCGAAGTGATCGTGGCGGCGGCCTTGACGAAAGCCGCCGGTCCTGCGAACCCCTTGTAAGGTTTAACAGATCAGGACGGACCCGATGCGCCCTAAAATCGCCGCCGGCAACTGGAAGATGAACGGCACCGCCGCCGCCCTCAGTGAACTCGACGCTTTGAGCAGGGCGCTGCCCGAAAACCCGCCGCAGGTGGTGATTTGCCCCCCCAGCCCGCTGCTCTTTCGCGCGACCGACGCAGTCCATGGCTGCCCCATCCAGATCGGTGCACAGGACTGCCATGCCGAAGCATCTGGCGCGCACACCGGCGACATCTCGGCGACCATGATTGCTGACACCGGTGCCACCCATGTCATCCTCGGCCATTCCGAGCGCCGCGACGCTTATCGCGAGACTGACGCCGATGTGCGGGCCAAAGCCCAAGCCGCATGGGGCGCGGGCCTTACCGCCATCATCTGCATTGGCGAGAGCGACGCCCAGCGAGAGGCTGGCGAAACACTCCAAGTTATCGGCGCCCAACTCGACGGGTCACTGCCCGACGGTGCGACTGCCGAAAACACCGTCATCGCCTATGAACCGATCTGGGCCATCGGCACGGGCAAGGTACCAAGCATCGCACAAATCACTGAGGTCCACGACTTCATCCGCGAGCGGCTGGCCGCTCGCTTTGGCGCCGAGATCAGTGATGCCCTGCCTCTGCTTTACGGTGGCTCGGTGAAAGCTGCCAACGCTGCTGAGATTTTCGCGGTCGAGAATGTCGATGGTGCGCTCGTCGGTGGCGCGAGCCTCAAGGCCGATGATTTCGCGCCCATCCTCACAGCCCTCGCGCAGAGCTAAACCCTTCTTCAGCAAGGCGCGGGCCAACTGCCATGGCCTGCCCCCCCTTAAAGCGGCAGCATCGTCGTCGACTTGATCTCTTCCATCGACAACAATGCCGTAACATTGTGCACCTTCACCTCTGAAATCAGCGCCTGGTAGAACACATCATAGGCCCGCGCATTTTTGACCCGTACCTTGAGAATATAATCAATATCCCCCGCCAGACGGTGCGCCTCTTGCACCTCTGGGCGATCCTGTAGCGCCTTCAAGAACGCCGCCTGCCAAGCCGCCTCATGCTCTGACGTGCGGATCAAAACAAAGAAGCAGGCCTCAAAACCAAGCGCTTCGGAATCCAGCACCACGGTCTGCTGACCGATCACACCGGCCTCGCGCAGTTTGCGAATGCGATTCCACACCGGGGTCTTTGATGACCCCACTTCACGCGCAATATCGTCCAGCGACTGGCTCGCATCGCGTTGCAGCTGCGCTAAAATCTTCCGGTCAGTCTCATCTATTCGGACAGTCATTCTACTCTCTCTTACCCTCATGGGACGTCTGTTTCGCCAATCGTGCCGAACAGAACAAACGTCCTTATATCCACCGCTATATAGCCATTTACGGGGAATATTTCCTATATAGAGGGGCAAGTCAAATCAGAAACAGGGCGCCCCATGGACCATTTCCCCATCTTCCTCGCCACCCGTGGCCAACGGATCGTCCTTTCCGGCGGCGGTGAAGCCGCATTGGCCAAGCTGCGCCTCCTGCTCAAGACCTCGGCCGAACTGGTGGTTTTTGCCACCGCCCCTGATCCCCAGATCGAACACTGGGCTGCGGAGGGCCGTTTGACCCTGCACCGCCGCCCCATGACAGCCGGCGATGCACAGGGCGCCAAGCTCTTCTATGCTGCTGATGAGAATGCGCGGACGGACGCCCAGACCGCCGCCTTGGCAGAGGCCGATGGCGCGCTGGTCAACATCGTGGACAACCTGCACGACAGCGCCTTTATCACCCCCGCGATCGTGGACCGCGACCCCGTCACCGTGGCCATCGGCACCGAAGGCGCCGCCCCCGTCCTCGCCCGCGCCATCAAAGCCGACCTCGAAGAGCGCCTGCCTGCCACTCTCGGCCCGCTCACCCGCATCGGCAAAGGTTTTCGCAAGCTGGCGGACGCCCTGCCGATGGGCCGCCCCCGCCGTGATTTCTGGCGCGACTACTATTTCACCACCGGACCCCGCGCCATGGCCGAAGGCACTGAAGCGCTGCGTCCCGCGCTCGATGATCTGCTCCACACCCACCTGACCCGCGAGGCCCGCCCCGGCCATGTCGCCTTTGTCGGCGGTGGGCCGGGCGACCCGGAGCTGCTGACCCTCAAGGCCCGCCGTGCGCTGGATGAAGCCGATGTAGTGATCTACGACCGTCTGATCACCCCTGCGATCCTCGAACTCGCCCGCCGCGAAGCGCTGATGATCGACGTCGGCAAAGAGGGTTTCGGCCCCTCCACCAGCCAAGACCATATCAACGCGCTCTTGGTCGAACATGCGCAAGCCGGCGCTCAGGTCGTGCGACTGAAATCCGGTGACGCCACCGTCTTTGGCCGCCTCGACGAAGAGATCGACGCGGTGAATGCCCATAATATCGGCTGGCACATCGTACCGGGCATTACGGCGGCCTCCGCCGCTGTCGCAAGCATCGGCCAAAGCCTGACCAAGCGCGACCGCAACACCTCTGTGCGCTTCCTGACAGGCCACGACATGAAAGGCTTTGCCGATCACGACTGGGCCGCGCTTGCCCGTCCCGGGGAAGTTGCTGCGATCTACATGGGCAAGAAATCCGCCCGTTTCGTCCAAGGCCGCCTGCTGATGCATGGCGCCGACCGCCACACGCCCGTCACCGTGATCGAGAACGCCTCCCGCCCCAATCAACGGGTGCTGTCCACCACGCTCGACACCTTGCCGCGCGATCTGGCCGATGCCGAGATGACCGGCCCCGCGCTCACCTTCTACGGCCTCGCCCCCCGCGCTGCCGCACAAGCTGCCAATGAAACCCCGCTAGAGGAGCTGGCCTGACATGCCCAAGCCTTTCACCCCCAAGGTCATCACCGCCAACGCGCTGCTCGAAGGCGATGTCGTCTATCAAACTGCCACAGGCTGGACCCGTCACCTCGCTGAAGCCGAAGTCCTCACTGATGAAGCCGACGCCGATCTGCGCCTGATCGACGCGCTGACCCAGCAGGATTTGGTCGTAGGCGTCTACCTCGCCGATGTGGCCCCCGACGCGGGTGGCCCCCGCCCCACCCACTTCCGCGAAGAGTTCCGCGCCAAAGGCCCGTCGAACTACGCCCACGGCAAACAGGAGACCGTCTGATGTACAGCTACACCGAATTCGACGACAAATTCCTCGCCGAGCGCAACGCCCAGTTCCGCGCCCAAGTCGAGCGCCGCATCGACGGCTCGCTCACCGAGGATGAGTTCAAACCCCTGCGCCTGATGAACGGCCTCTACCTGCAACTGCACGCCTATATGCTGCGGGTGGCGATCCCCTATGGCACGCTCAACAGCGCCCAGATGGACCAACTCGCCTATATCGCCGAGCGGTGGGACAAGGGCTACGGCCACTTCACCACGCGTCAGAACATCCAGTACAACTGGCCCGAGCTGCGCGACGTGCCCGATATGCTCGACGCGCTGGCGGAGGTGAAGCTGCATGCGATCCAGACCTCCGGCAACACGATCCGCAACGTGACGGCGGACCATTTCGCCGGGGCCGCCGCCGATGAGGTCGCAGACCCCCGCCCCGTGGCCGAGCTGATCCGCCAATGGTCCACCGACCACCCGGAATTCCAGTTCCTGCCGCGCAAGTTCAAGGTCGCCGTCACCGGCGCCGCCGCCGACCGTGCGGTGATCAAGGCCCATGACATCGGGCTGCGCATCGTTGAGCGTGACGGCCAACAGGGGTCCGAAGTCATCGTCGGCGGCGGCCTCGGCCGCACGCCCATGATCGGCAAGGTGCTCTACGACTTCGTCAGCGCCGAAGACCTGCTGCCCACGCTCGAAGCCATCGTCAGCGTCTACAACGTGCTGGGCCGCCGCGACAATAAATACAAAGCGCGGATCAAGATCACCGTCCACGAAAACGGCATCGAAGACATCCGCGCCCGCGTCGACGCGCAATACGCCCTGATCCGCAGCCAGTTCACCGGTGTCGACCAGCAAATGCTGTCTCGCATTGAAGCCGATTTCGCAGCACCTGAGTTCAAGACCGCCTCCCTCGCGGCCTACGAATCCGCTTACACGAACGACCCTGTCTTCCGCGCCTGGGCCGACACCAACCTCGCCCAGCACCGCGCGCCGGGCTACGCCATCGTCTCAATCAGCCTCAAAGCCCACGGCGCCACGCCGGGCGACGCGACGGCAGACCAGATGCGCGTGATGGCCGACCTCGCCCGCCGCTTTGGCCATGACGAGCTGCGCATCAGCCACGAGCAGAACGTGATCCTGCCCCATGTTCACCGCAGCGACCTGCCCGAATTGCACGCGGCTCTGAAAGAGGCCAAACTCGCCACCGCCAACATCGGCCTGATCTCGGACATCATCGCCTGCCCCGGCATGGACTATTGCGCGCTGGCCACGGCGCGTTCCATCCCCATCGCGCAAGAGATCGCCACCCGCTTCGACGAGCTGAAGCTGGAGCATGACGTCGGCCCGCTCAAAATTAAAATCTCCGGCTGCATCAACGCCTGCGGCCACCACCATGTGGGACATATCGGCATTCTCGGTCTCGACCGCGCGGGCGTGGAAAACTACCAGATCACCCTCGGCGGCGACGGCACCGAAGACGCCACCCTGGGCACCCGCACTGGCCCCGGCTTTTCCGCCGATGCCATCGTGCCGGCCATCGAACGGCTGGTGCTAGGGTATCTCAACCTGCGCAACGACCCATCCGAGACCTTCTTGCAAACCTACCGCCGCCTCGGCCCCGCGCCGTTCAAAGCGGTGCTCTACCCCGAAGCGGCGGAGAAGGATCGGGCCGATGCCGCTTGATACCCCTGAACTTCATCCTTTCTCAAATACCGCTGCACCGCCCTCCGAGGCGCTGCACGCGGTCGAGGAAAAGGTGAAGCATCTCAACACCGCCCTACGCCATCACGGCGCAACGGATGTGATTCGCCGCGCCTATGACGAGATCGATCGCCTCACGCTCGTCTCCAGCTTCGGCGCGGAGTCCGTGGCGCTGTTGCACCTCGCAGCGATGGTCTCGCGCGATATCCCGGTGCTCTTCATCGACACTGAAATGCTGTTTGCGGAAACGCTGGTGTACCAACAAGAACTTTGCGAACGCCTCGGCCTGCGCAATGTCACTACTCTGCGCAGCGCAGAAATCGCTGCGCAGGATCCGGATGGCACCCTGCATCAATATGACACCGACGCCTGCTGCGCCCTGCGCAAAACGCGGCCCTTGCAAAACGCGTTAGCAGGCCACGACGGCTGGATCACCGGGCGCAAGCGCTTTCAATCCGGCAGCCGTGCGGCGTTGGAGTTCTTTGAAGTCGAAACCCCCGAAGACGGCACCGCCCCGCGCATCAAGGTGAATCCCTTGGCCTATTGGGCGACGTCAGACGTGGCCGATTACATCACTGAAAACCGCCTGCCGCGTCATCCCTTGGTGGCCAAGGGCTACCCCTCGATCGGCTGCGCGCCCTGCACCTCGCCTGTCGCACCGGGCGAAGACCCCCGCGCCGGGCGTTGGCGCGATCAGTCCAAAGAAGAATGCGGCATTCATTTTGTGAACGGCAAAGTGGTCCGAACAGGAGACAAGACATGAGCACCCTCGTAACCGACGCAGGCTTCGCCGCAGATGACTGGCCACACGGCTATTGCCAGCCGGGCGCAGCCAACGACTGCCGTGCCATTGATCTGCCCTCAGACACGGACGCCCATACGGTGACCCTCACCCCGGCGTTGGAAATGATCCGCGTCGACTTCCCGTCCTTCGCGGATGGGCGCGGCTTTACCATCGCCCGTACTTTGCGTTTGCGCGGCTACACCGGCCGGCTGCGGGCGCGGGGGCATGTTTTGGCGGACCAATACGCCATGGCGCGGCGGTCAGGCTTTGACGAGGTAGAGATTGACGACGACCTCGCCGCACGTCAGCCGGAAAACCAGTGGCTGGCCCGCGCGGATTGGCAGGCGCATAATTATCAGGCCCGCCTGCGCGGCTAACCCTAAAGGGCGCATTGATTGCCCTCACCCTTTTCATGACATAAGTAGAGGCCGCAAACCGATTTGCGGAAACCCATATGACCGAGCAGAGCAAAGTGAACCAGACCGCCGCCAAGCCCGTCCCAACGCTGCCGGACGCTCAAACAGTGACCGCCGTGACCCATTGGACGGACCAGTTGTTTTCGTTCCGCGTGTCGCGTCCCGCGAGTCTGCGCTTCCGCTCGGGCGAGTTCGTGATGATCGGCCTGATGGGCGACCCGCACCCCGAGACCGGCAAACAAAAACCGCTCCTGCGCGCCTATTCTATCGCCTCGCCCGCGTGGGACGATGAGCTGGAGTTTTACTCGATCAAAGTGCAAGACGGTCCGCTGACCTCGAAACTGCAACACATCCAACCCGGCGATCAGATCATCCTGCGGCCCAAGCCGGTGGGTACGCTGGTGCATGACGCGCTGCTGCCCGGCGACCGGCTGTGGATGTTCGCCACCGGCACCGGCTTTGCGCCCTTCGCGAGCCTTCTGCGCGAGCCTGAGACCTATGAGAAATTCGACGAGGTTATCGTCACCCATACCTGCCGCGATGTGGCGGAACTGGCGTATGGCCGTGAGCTCATCGAAGGACTGAAGGCAGATGAGCTGATGCAAGAGCTAATCGGCTCTGAGAACCTCGCCAAGATTCGCTATTACCCGACCACCACCCGCGAAGAGAGCTCTAAGATGGGTCGGATCACAAATCTCTTGCAAGACGGCACTGTGTTCAAAGATCTGGGTCTGCCCCAGATCAATGCCGCTCACGACCGTGCTATGGTCTGCGGCAGCTTGGGCTTCAACAAGGATATTATGCATATTCTCGAAGGCTTTGGCCTGACCGAGGGTGCCAACTCCGATCCCCAGCATTTCGTTGTCGAAAAGGCTTTTGTCGGCTGAACAGATTTAACGCTTGGTAAAGGCCGCAACGTCACTGTTCGCGCAGTCGGCGTTGCTTTGCCGATGCTCTGGCAGAACCCTGCGCACTCAAATCTCACCCCCTTTCGCCGCAGTGCGGCAAGGGTTAGCTGACGCCTGTAGCGCGGGGGACGCCGCGCGAAATTGCAATTACAGGCGAAAGGCAAATCATGGCAAACACTGGGACCCCGACCCCCAAGAAAGTGACCGATTTGGCAACTGAAAAAGCTGACCTGTCGCGCACCGCTCTGATTGGTGTTTTTGGCAGCGAAGCGACACCGGGCGCGTTGATCCGCGAAAATGGTGGCAAGATTTCCCGCGTCAAAGTGGGCGACCAAGTGGCAGGCGGCGTGGTCGCGGCCATTGGCGAAGGCGCATTGGTGCTTTCCAGCCGCAGCGGCAACAAAGTGCTGCGCTTGCCCAAGGGCTAAGTCCAGCCGCGCCCTCTTGACCTGCCGCGCTGCGCGGTGCACATCGCGGACATGAGCAAAACAGCATTGATCACCGGCGCCTCGCGCGGCCTTGGCGCGGCCTTGGCCGAGGCTTTGGCCCCCACCCATCACATCATCGCCGTCGGTCGCACGACCGGCGCGCTTGAGGAGTTGGACGACCGGATTCAGGCCAAGGGCGGCAGCGCCACGCTTGCGCCAATGGATGTGACCAACGCTGATGCGATGGCTGTCTTGTGCCGCGGAATTCACGACCGCTGGGGCAGTCTTGATCTGTGGCTTCATTGCGCGATCCATGCGGCCCCCCTGACCCCGACGGACCACATCGACAGCAAAGATTTCGACAAATCCATTGCGGGCAATGTCACCGCCACGGCGCGGTTGATTTCCTTCGTCTCGCCGCTCTTGGGTGCCAATGGCCAAGCGGTGTTCTTTGACGACCCCCGCGCGGGCGCCAAGTTCTTTGGCAGCTATGGTGCCACCAAAGCGGCACAGATCGCGTTGGCCACCTCTTGGCAAGCCGAGACCGCGCAGATCGGCCCCAAGGTCCATATCATCACGCCCGAGCCCATGCCCACCGCGACCCGAGGCCGGTTCTTTCCCGGTGAGGACCGCGCAGCGCTCAGCGATCCCGCAACGCAGGCCGCTGCGGTATTGGCGCAACTGTCGAAAAACTCTGCCACCTGAACCGGGCGGCATCGGCGCGCCGCGCTTGCCGCCGGTCCGCCCCTCGCCTATCAAGGCAAAAAGGGGCTTTCATGCGTATTTTGATCACAAATGACGACGGCATCAACGCACCGGGGTTGACCGTACTCAAAGCCATCGCCGACGAATTGGCCGGACCGAATGGCGAGGTTTGGACGGTGGCACCCGCTTTTGAACAGTCCGGCGTGGGCCATTGCATCAGCTACACCAAACCGATGATGGTCTCGCAACTGGGCGACCGGGTGTTCGCGGCTGAGGGGTCTCCGGCGGATTGCGTGCTTGCCGCGATCCACGATGCCATGACCGCCGCTCCCCCTGATCTGGTGTTATCGGGCGTGAACCGGGGCAATAACGCTGCAGAAAACGCGCTTTATTCCGGGACGCTCGGCGGGGCGATGGAAGCCGCGTTGCAGGGTCTGCCTGCCATCGCTCTGTCGCAATACTACGGCCCGGCGAACAACGAGTTGTCCGACCCGTTTGAGGCTGCGGCCCAATACGGGGCCGAGACCTGCCGCCGCATCCTTGAGCATAGCCCCTCTGAGGACGCATCTTACGGGCTGTTCTATAACGTGAACTTCCCCCCTGTTGCAGGCGCCGATGTGCGCGGTATTCGCCTTGCCCCCCAAGGCCGCCGCCCCGGCACCGGCTTTTCGACCGAAGCGCATCTGTCGCCTTCCGGCCGCCGTTTCCTTTGGATCAAGGGCGGCGACCAGCGCGTTCAAACTGCACCGGGGACAGACGCCTGTCTGAACCTTGACGGCTATGTCTCCGTCACGCCGATGCGCTGCGATTTGACGGATCATGCGGCGCTTGAGACATTGGCAGGCATTAACGGATGAACGAAGAGCCCATCTCTGAAGCGGAACGCAAGATGCAGTTCCTCTACGCGCTACGCTCCAAGGGCGTGACCGATGGGCGCGTGCTTACAGCGATGGAAGCGATTGACCGAGGGCCATTCATCCGGGGCCTCTTTGCCAGCCGGGCCTATGAGGACATGCCGCTCCCGATTGCCTGCGGGCAGACCATCAGCCAACCCTCCGTTGTGGGGCTGATGAGCCAAGCGCTTCAGGTCTCTTCGCGCGATAAGGTGCTCGAAATTGGCACCGGTTCGGGCTATCAGGCCGCGATCCTCAGCAAGCTGGCACGCCGGGTCTATACCATCGACCGCCACCGTCGCTTGGTGCAAGAGGCCCGCGGCGTGTTTGAGGCGATGAACCTCACCAATATCACCGCGATCACTGCGGATGGCAGCTTTGGGCTTGCCGAACAGGCCCCCTTTGACCGTATCATCGTTACCGCCGCCGCCGAAGACCCGCCCGGCCCGCTGCTGGCGCAGCTCAAGGTTGGTGGCATCATGGTCTTGCCCGTGGGCCAATCTGATACGGTGCAACACCTTATTCGTGTGCGAAAGACCGCCGAAGGTCTGGAATACGATGAATTGCGCGCCGTGCGTTTTGTCCCCCTGCTGGAAGGTTTGGGCAAGGACGGTTAATAGGTTAGACAGACAACGCCCCATTCGACATGGGGGCGAAGATGAGGACTTGCAGATGCGCCACCCCTTCCTGCGCCGCCAGACGCGGCTGACCCTTCTGGCCGGAACCAGTGTGATTTTGCTGGCCGGTTGCGAAAACCAGCCGCTGGACTTTGACATGCGCAGCACCTTTGGCGATGGCTTTTCGACCGCTGAAGCTGCGCGTGGTCCCTTGGCGGATCGGCCCAAACCCGATGCGCGGGGGGTGATTTCCTATCCTAACTATCAGGTGGCAGTGGCGCGGAGCGGTGACACGCTCAAGGATGTGGCCGCCCGCGTTGGTGCGGACAGCAATGAGTTGTCGCGCTACAATGGCATCGACGTCGATGTGCCGCTGCGTCAGGGCGAAATCATCGCCCTGCCCCGCCGCGTGGCCGAACCTGCGCCCAGCAGCACAGGCGGAGGCGGTGTTGATATCACGTCGCTTGCCGGAAATGCGATTGACCGGGTCCCCGCGACACCCGGCGTGCAGACCCAAGGGCTGCCACCGGCCAAGACCAGCACCCCGGCTGCGCAGCCTGCGGCGCCTGCAAGCAAGGAACCTGTGCGCCACCGTGTTGAGCGGGGCGAGACTGCCTATACCGTCGCGCGGCTTTATAACGTGCCCGTCAAAGCGCTGGCCGAATGGAACGGGCTGGGGCCAGACTTTGCCATCCGCGAAGGGCAGTTCCTGTTGATCCCGGTAGAAAAGCAAGCGCCACCGCGCCAACCGGCCCCCGCCAAACCGGCACCGCAGCCCGCTCCGCCCGTCACCACAGCACCCGGCGCGGGCTCGCCAACGCCCATGCCGCCGTCCGCAGCCAAGCCGCTGCCGCAAGACGAGACAGCCAAACCAACGCCGCCCGCCCCTGCTCCGACCACGCCTGTGGCCGATGTTGGCAAGCCCACAGCCCCTGCTAAGACCACCAAGATGACCCCACCAGTTCAGGGCTCGATCATCCGGGAATATGCGAAGGGCAAGAACGAGGGCATCAACATCAAAGGTGCGCCGGGTGGCGCGGTGAAAGCCGCTGACAGCGGCACAGTGGCCGCCATCACCAAAAGCGCGGATGGAATTCCCATTGTTGTGGTGCGCCATGCCAACAACCTGCTGACGGTCTATGCGAATGTGGCTGATGTGAAGGTCGCCAAAGGCGACAGCGTCAGCCGCGGACAGCAGATCGCCGCGCTGAGGGGCGGCGCGGAATCGCATGTGCATTTCGAAGTGCGCAACGGGTTTGAGAGCGTCGATCCGACGCCCTATATCCAGTAATCTGATCACGAGAAGGCGGCGTTTTGGCAGAAAGCCGGGGCGCCGCCCCGGCTTTCTACGCGCCTCTGGCTGCCAAAGGGAGATGTTCAACCCTCTCCGACTCTATCCCCTTTGCGCCCTACAAAATCGACGTAATACTGCCACGAAACACGGCTTGACCGCTCTCCGGCCATTTAAGTGCTTCTAGCGACCAAAGAGGGCGTTCAACCGCCGCTGACTTCAACCTCTTTGTGCCCTGCGAAATCGACGAAGTACTGCCACGCTACAGTGCCTTAGCGCTGCCCGGCCTACTAGGTGCCTCTGGCGGCCAAGGTGAGACGTTTAACCCTCTTTGGGTTTAGCCCTTTTGTGGCATGCAAAATCGACGAAATACTGCGACGTCACACGGCCTAAGCGCTGTCCCCGCCCTCTGAGTGTCAAAGGAGGGGGCGATCAACCGCCGCTGACCTTAACCCCTTTGCGCCCGGCAAGGTCCACAAAATATTGCCAGGCCACGCGGCCTGAGCGCGCGCCACGGGTCGCTTGCCATTCAACGGCTTCAGCCCGCAGCGTTTCGTTGTCGATCTCCACACCGAACGCATCGCAGTAGCCACGGATCATCGTGAGATATTGCTCCTGGTCGCAGGGGTGGAAGCCGAGCCAAAGACCGAAACGGTCTGACAGAGAGACCTTCTCTTCCACCGCTTCTGACGGGTTTATCGCGCTGCCCCGTTCGTTTTCGATCATGTCACGCGGCATAAGGTGGCGGCGGTTCGAGGTGGCGTAGAGCACCACGTTATCCGGGCGTCCCTCGATACCGCCATCAAGCACGGCCTTAAGCGATTTGTAATGTGCGTCGTCGTGGCCAAAGCTAAGGTCATCGCAAAACAGGATGAACCGTTGTGACGCTCCGCGAAGGAGGTTCAGCAGACGCCCGACCGACGGCAGGTCTTCGCGCTGCAATTCGACGATGCGCAGATCTTCATGTGATGCATGAACATCCGCATGTATCGCCTTAACAAGACTGGATTTTCCCATACCACGCGCACCCCAGAGCAGAGCGTTATTCGCGGGCAACCCGGCGGCAAACTGGCGTGTGTTGGCCAGCAGGGTATCCCGCGCCCGGTCCACCCCGACCAAGAGCGGCAGGTCAATCCGGGCGACCTGTGGCACCGGCATCAGCCGGTCCGGATCGGTATGCCAGACAAAGGCGCTTGCCGCGTCGAAGTCGGGGGCGGCTAGCGGCACCGGAGACATCCGCTCCAACGCCGCTGCAATTCTGTCCATCGGGTCGTCAATCACAGCAGATCATCCAAATCTTCTTCGTCTTCATCGTCAAAATACGCTTCGGCGCGCAGCTTTTCTTCGCGCTTGGTCTCCACCCGATGTACGAGGAAGATAGAAATCTCATAGAGCCCGTAAACCACCACGAAGAGGATCACTTGGGTAATGACGTCCGGCGGGGTGACGAGGGCAGCGAGCACCAGAATGGCGACGACGGCGTATTTGCGGACGTTGCCGAGCCCTTCGGAACTGACCAGCCCGGCTTTGCCCATCAGCGTCAGCAGAACAGGCAACTGGAAGCACAGGCCGAAGGCCACGATGAACTTAATGGTGAGCGAGAGATACTCTTGCGCGGAGCCTTGGAAAGCGATGGCGGCAATGCCGTTTTCACCATCCGGCCCCTCGCCTACGAGCGTGCCAGCCTGCTGGAAGCCGAGGAAGAAGTCGAAGGCCAGTGGCGTGACGACATAAAAGGCGAAAGCCGCGCCGAGGAAGAACATCACTGGCGAGGAGATCAGGAAGGGCAGAAAAGCGCCCTTCTCGTTCTTGTAGAGCCCCGGTGCCACGAAGCGCCAGAGTTGGTAGCTGATGAAGGGAAAGCCCAACACCAAGCCCCCCAAAAGCGAGATTGAGATCGCGACGAAGAAACCTTCTTGGAGCTTGATCAGGATCAGCCCGCAATCCTCCTGCCCGCGTTCGGCCATGGCAGAGCACAGCGGTTCGGTCAGGAAGTTGAAGATCGGGTTCCAGACGGTGAAACAGATCACCATGCCGATGATAAAGGCGATGACCGAATGGATAAGCCGCGTGCGCAGTTCGGCCAAATGCTCGATCAGCGGGGCCGAACTGTCGTCGATCTCGTCATAGTCGTCGGAGGCGCTCATTTAACTTACTCTTTTTTCGCGGCAGGTTTGGCCGCCGCTGGCTTCTTGGTGGCGGACTTTTTCGCAGCCGGTTTCTTGGCCGCGGCTGTCTTGGGGGCTGCTTTGCCAGTGGTCGCTTTGGCCGCAGGCTTTTTCGTAGCGGTTTTCTTGGCCGCGACTGCCTTAGGAGCTGCTTTGTCAGTGGTCGCTTTGGCCGCAGGCTTTTCGATAACCGGCTTTTCAATAACGGGCCGTTGCGGCGCTGCTGTCGCGGGCGCGTCCGACAATTCGGCCTCCGCCGCTTCGGCCTGCGCCATGGCCTCTGCTGCCTCACGCTGTTTGCGCTCGGCTGCGGCGCGGGCTGTGCTGGCTTGGATCTTTTTCACATCCTCAGCCTTTTCCGCCGCCAGTTTGCCAGTCTCGCTGTCAGGGTCGAAATTGCTTAGCGAACGGGTTGCGTCCTTCACCTCATCCATCGCGCTGCCCAATGGGTTGGTCGCGGTTTTCAGCGATTTGTTCAACGATGAGGACATCTCGCGCATACCGCTTTCATCAGCGGCATCGTTCATGGCTTGGCTGAATTCGCGTGCCATGCCCTTGGCCTTGCCCACGAATTGACCCACGCGCCGAAACAGCACGGGCAGGTCCTTGGGGCCTACCACGATCAGCGCCACCACGCCGATGACCAAAAGCTCCGTCCAACCCAGATCGAACATCGGGTTACACCCGGTCCTTGTCGGTCTTCACGTCGGCTTTGGGCTGCGCGTCCGGATCGTGCAACTCAGCATGGTGCACTTCGTCGACATGTTTGATGTCGTCTGTGCGCTTGGTCTCTTCTTCGCCTTCGCTGATGCCTTTTTTGAAGCTGGTGATGCCCTTGCCGACTTCGCCCATGAGCGAGGAAATCTTGCCCCGGCCAAATAGCACCAGCACGACAACCGCGATCAGCAGCAGGCCCGGCAGTCCGATATTGTTCAACATGTCTGTTCTCCCATCATGTTTGGCACGCCTGCAGGCGCACCGGTTTGGCCTGTGATAACGGGCGGCGCGGATGGCATGAAGGGGCAAAGCGGTTTGCGGGGCCGCGCTCGGCGGGAGGATGCGCAGATTTTGCGGGTGCAAAAACTCTCCTGACGTGTTTTTGTCAGGAGCATGGATGTATTAAGACATAGAGATCGACTGGTAGCGCTGATCGATATTCTGCGCGACGGACGGGTGCACCGGGCGGATGATCTGGCTGCCCGCTTTAACGTGTCGGTGCGCACGATCTACCGCGATATGGACAAACTCATTGCGTCGGGGGTGCCGGTGGCCGGGACGCGGGGCGAGGGCTATCGTGTGACGCCGGCGATCACCCTGCCCCCCTTGACCCTCGCACCGGCAGAGTTGGAGGCGCTGAACCTCGGCCTTGCCGTGGCGGCTGAGGTGGGGGATCGAGACTTGCAGGGCGCGGCGGAGACATTGGCCGCGAAGTTCGACGCGGTTTTGCCTGCCGAAACGATTGCAGAGGGGGCGGCGTGGCAGCAGGCGTTACAGAGGCCTGGCAAAGCGACGCGGGTCTTTGCGCATCTGCCCGTGTTGCGGGCGGCGATCCAAGCGCGGCAGAAGCTGCGGGTCAGGGTGGCGAATGGCGTGGCTCAGGTGGTGCGCCCGCTCAAAGTGGAAAACTGGGGGCGGTTTTGGTTGCTGACGGCGTGGTGTGAAGGCGCAAAGGGTTTTGCGACCTATCCGCTCGATCAGATTGAGAGCGCTGAAGCGTTACCAGAGTTGTTCGTAGACGAGCCGGGCAAGACCTTGGCTGACTACCGCCCCTAGCCCGGAATCACGGAAACATGTCCGCCGAACAGCGCCAGACCGCCCGGACGGGCTGGCGTTTTCGCTGAGGCGCGGACCGATTGAGGGCTGGCGCAAGCGCCGGGACGGCAAACGGCCAAACCATCAGGTATGTGCGCCACCCCCGCGGTCTGGCGCCGCTCGGCTCGGCGTTTGAATTGCTCCCTCCGCGCTGGCCAGAACGCATTGGCGCTGGCCTGCGCCACCGCCGCCACACCCTGCCCCGTAAACCGCGTATAGCGGTTTGGCTATAATCACGCCGCCGCAGGGGCGATCACATGCCGAACTCAACCATCGACGGGATCATGGTTTCACCGGAAAGACAAAGCAGCGGTCGCGGCGCACGGTGAGCCACATGACAGCGCCGGGCTGCGGCAGAAAGACGTTTGGGACGGTCGCCTTGAGCCGCGAGCCATCCTCTTCCAGCTTAAACTCCACAAGGCTTTCATTGCCCATAAAACGCGCGCGTTCCACGACTGCGCGGGCCGGGGTGCCATCGGTTGCCGTGGGGCGCGGGCCTTTGCCTGCGCGGTCAAAGTCGATGCGCAGGTGTTGGGGGCGGAAGACGATGTTGACCGCCGTGCCATCAGGCACGCCGGGAGCCAGAAATTGCCCAAACACCGTATCGGCCAACGCACCATTCACCGTAGCCTCAAGCACGTTGGCATCGCTGAAAAAGGAAACAGAAGCGCGGTCGACGGGGCGGGTATAGACGTTGTAGGGTGCGCCCTGCTGAACGATTTTGCCATCGCGCATCAGCGCAATCTCATCAGCCATGCGCATTGCCTCATCCGGCTCGTGGGTGACGAGCAGAACGGCGGTGTCTTCTTCTTTCAGGATGCTCAGCGTCTCGTCCCGGATGCCGTCGCGCAGACGGTTGTCGAGACCAGAGAAGGGCTCGTCCATCAGCATGATACGCGGCTGCGGGGCCAAGGCGCGGGCCAATGCCACACGCTGCTGCTCGCCGCCCGAAAGCTGATGCGGATAGCCGTCGATATAGCGCAGCAAGTCCACCCGTTCGAGCAACTCTTCGATCCGTTTGCGCTTTTCGGCTTTAGTGCCTTTTTTCAGGCCAAAGCCCACATTGTCCGCAACGCTCAGGTGCGGGAACAGGGCGAAGTCTTGAAACATCAGCCCAATCTCGCGCCGTTCAGGTGGCACGCGAAAGACCGTGTCGCAGATCAGCTTGCCATCCACATGGATCGTGCCGCTGTCTTGCATCTCTACGCCTGCGATCATCCGCAAGGTGGTGGATTTGCCGCAGCCTGAGGGGCCGAGCAGACAGGTCACCTGCCCCGGCATGATCTGCAAAGACACGTCGTCGACCACCTGCCGCCCGCCATAGCTGCGGCGCAGGTTCTTGATTTCCAGTCGGGGGGTGGGGTCACTCATGACAGATGCGGTATCCGATTAAATCGCTCGGAAAGCAGCTATCAGCCCCGTCCCGCGCCCGCAAGCACCGCGCGTTTTTCGGGGCAGCCACGCGCCGCTAGACGCTAAAATGGCCGGAGCAGTTGCCCCAGCCAAGGTTTTACAGGCCGATCCCGCATTGGCGGGTGATCGGGAAGAGATCGCGCTGCAACCGCAAATCTGCGGCCCCATGAATACGCACCAACAGACCGCCGATATCACCGACGTGCGTGACCTTGCGCGCATCTACAGCCGCCCGTTCGACTTCGCGCACATAGATCTCAGCGGTTTTGCGTCCCCGACGCCGCTCCAACTCTGCCAAAGCGCAGGCTGATTGTGCGCGCCGTGTCGGGGTCCAGCGTACCTTGGCCGGATCATCGCCCATAAGAACAAGCATTTGCCCATCCAAAGCCACCTGCGCCGCTTCCAACCTTGGCAAAAGATCCTGTGCCATAGCTTGCGTTGCCGTCAGGCTGGCGAGAACTGCAAGCATTCGTAGCATGGGAAACTCCAAGGTCAGGTGGGTCAAAATCAGATTGTCAGGTTGGTGGCGCCCCCGTCAAGCAGCAGGTTTTGGCCCACGATGAACCCTGCATGTTGCGAACAGAGGAAGGCACAGGCCGCGCCGAACTCTTCGCGCGTGCCATAGCGTCCAGCAGGGATGCCCGCCTGCCGCTCGGCGCGGGCTTCATCAAGCGTGATGCCCTTGCTCTGCACCACTGCCCCATCGAGCGAATCCGCCCGATCCGTGGCGTGAATACCCGGCAGAAGGTTGTTGATCGTAACCCCCTTGCCCGCCACCTGCCGCGAGGTGCCCGCGACATAGCCTGTAAGCCCGGTGCGGGCCGAATTGCTGAGCCCCAACACGCCAATCGGCGCGCGCACGGATTGGCTGGTGATATTGACCACCCGGCCCCAACCACGCTCCATCATCCCCGGCACCAGTGCTTTGATCAGCGCGATGGGCGCGAGCATATTGGCGTCCAGCGCTTGAATGAAATCGTCGCGGTCCCAATCTTGCCACATGCCCGGCGGCGGGCCGCCTGCGTTGTTCACGAGGATGTCGCAGCCTTCGGCGGCTTGGATAACCAGCTTTTGTCCTTCTTCAGTGGCCACATCTGCCGCCACGGTGACGACTTCGACGCCATGTTCCTGACGGATACGTTCCGCCGACGATTCCAACGCTTCCGCACCGCGCGCGTTCATCACAAGGTTCACCCCCGCCGCAGCCAGAGCTTCGGCACAGCCAAGGCCAAGCCCCTTGGACGAGGCACAAACCAACGCCTTTTTACCCTTGATTCCCAAATCCATATTGCGATTCCTCCTATGCATTTGCATATGCCTACCACGCTGCGCCGCCGATGCCAGCAAATCACCCAAGGCTTGACCCATCGCGGCCACATTCTGCGCCTAATTCATCTGCAACCCACGTTCATGTTAAAGGCTCGCCATGTCTCCGTCTCGTCCCGCTCCGGCTCAAAGCATTGCCGTCTACCGCGCCGCTGAGTTCAGCGCCACCGACGGGGCAAATACGGGCGATGCCCTTTCTTTTGCTGCTGAACTGGTCCTAGATGACACCTATGAGCTTGCCCGTGACGCGGCCCCCCTGCGCCTGTCGGTGCAGACTTGCGGGGGCCACAAACTGCGTCTCGCGCCTGATACGCAAGCCGGGACAGCGGGGGCGGATGTTCATCTGGATAGCGCCGTGACGCTGATGTCTCCCAACGGTCAGACCCAAGAGGCGCTGCTGTTAGTCGAAGTGGACAGCCGTGGCCATGCGGTTGAAATCTACCTTTTGCCACTGGGCGCGCTCCACCCCAATGTCGACTACCGGTTGGTGGGGATCGACCGCGAAAACTTGCAGCAGAAATTTGGTCAGCTGGCCTGTGTGTCCTTCACCCGCGGCACCCATATCTCGCTCAGCACCGGCGAGCTTCGCCGCGTCGAAGACCTGCGCGTCGGGGACCGCATCCTGACCCGCGACGATGGTGTGCAACCGCTGCGCTGGATCGGGCAAAGCACCCTGCGTGCGGTGGGCGAATTCGCTCCCATCTGTATTCGCGCTGGCACGCTCAACAACGAACACGACCTGATCGTCAGCCCGGATCACCGGCTCTTCATCTATCAACGCAGCGATGAAATGGGCGCGGGCCGGTCGGAACTGCTGGTCAAAGCGCGGCATTTGGTGAATGGCGATAGCGTGACAGTGCAGGACGGTGGCTTTGTCGACTACTTCCAACTGCTTTTTGACAGCCACCAGATCATCTTTGCCGAAGGCATCGCGGCGGAATCCATGCTGGTGGACAACCGCACCCGCTCGGTCCTGCCCTCCGAGATTTCGGCAGCTATGGGTGAGGTGATCCCCGGCCATTCCGATCTGCCGCATGCCGGACTTGATCTGGCCGAAGCGCTGCTGGACCGCCCCGATGCGACGGCATTGCTGCGCAAGGCCAGCGGCTGCTGACCGCTGCTCCACGGCCACTTGCCGCCTGCCCGCGCCGCGTCTATACGCCCTGTCATGTTGGACACGCCCCTAAACCGCCCCGCCCTGCCCGCCGAGATCGCGCGCCGTCGCACCTTTGCGATCATCAGCCACCCTGACGCGGGCAAGACCACGTTGACTGAAAAGTTCCTGCTCTTTGGTGGGGCCATTCAGATGGCGGGCCAAGTGCGCGCCAAAGGCGAGGCACGCCGCACCCGCTCGGACTTTATGGCGATGGAAAAGGACCGGGGGATTTCAGTCTCTGCCTCGGCCATGTCGTTCGATTTTCAAAGCGGTGACACCAACTACCGCTTTAACCTCGTCGACACGCCCGGCCACTCGGACTTTTCCGAAGACACCTACCGCACGCTAACGGCGGTGGACGCCGCCGTGATGGTGATTGACGGCGCAAAAGGTGTGGAAAGCCAGACGCAAAAGCTGTTCGAAGTCTGCCGGATGCGCGACCTGCCGATCCTGACGTTCTGTAACAAGATGGACCGCGAAAGCCGCGATACCTTTGATATTATTGACGAGATTCAAGAAAACCTCGCCATCGACGTGACCCCTGCAAGCTGGCCCATCGGCGTAGGCCGCGACTTTGTCGGCTGCTATGACATGCTGCGCGACCGGCTGGAACTGATGGACCGCGCCGACCGGAACCGCGTTGCTGACAGCATCAAGATTGAAGGGCTGGACGATCCGAAATTGGCCGAGCACGTCCCTGCCGCGCTGCTGGAAAAGCTCCGTGAGGAACTGGAAATGGCCCGCGAGTTGCTGCCGCCTTTGGACCTTAAAGCGATGCACGAAGGCACGCTGACGCCGATCTGGTTTGGCTCGGCGATCAACTCCTTCGGCGTGCGTGAATTGATGGAAGGCATCGCCAAATACGGGCCGGAGCCGCAGATCCAAGCCGCCACCCCGCGCCAAATTTTACCTGAAGAAACAAAAGTTTCTGGCTTCGTCTTCAAGGTGCAGGCCAACATGGACCCCAAGCACCGCGACCGGGTGGCTTTTGTCCGCCTCGCCTCGGGGCATTTTGAGCGTGGCATGAAAATGACCCATGTGCGCACTAAAAAACCGATGACGATTTCCAACCCGGTCATGTTCCTCGCCTCCGACCGTGAATTGGCCGAAGAGGCTTGGGCCGGTGACATTATCGGCATCCCCAACCACGGCCAGCTGCGCATTGGGGACACGCTGACTCAAGGCGAAGCGCTGCGCGTCAGCGGCATCCCCTCCTTCGCGCCGGAACTGTTGCAGTCGGTGCGGGCCGGCGATCCGCTCAAGGCCAAACACCTCGAAAAAGCGTTGATGCAATTTGCCGAGGAAGGCGCCGCGAAAGTCTTTAAACCTTCGATCGGCTCGGGCTTTGTCGTGGGCGTTGTGGGGCAGTTGCAATTCGAAGTGCTCGCCAGCCGGATTGAGCTGGAATACGGGCTGCCGGTGCGCTTTGAGCCGTCGCAGTTCACTTCGGCCCGTTGGGTCAACGGCACCAAACAAGCCGTTGATAAGTTTACCGAAGCCAACAAGCAGCATATCGCTTTCGACCATGACGGCGACATCGTTTACCTGACTCGTCTGCAATGGGACATTGACCGGGTGGAGCGTGACTACCCCGATATTAAGCTCACCGCGACGAAGGAAATGATGGTCTAAACTCCGCCTATTATCGGCAGATTTCCTTGATTCCACGGCTCATACTGGCATTCTCCCTCTAGACGGGGGGGAGACACGACACGATATGACGACAAGATGGGGCCTCTGGGCCACGATACTGGCCCCCGCGCCCGAGATACTTCGCTTTGCTGCCTACCATCTCGAAGCCGGCGCGCATCGGCTGTTTCTCTATCTCGACGCAGAAAACCCAGAGGCTTTTGCCGCGCTGAAGGCGCATCCGAAGGTGCGCGTAACGACCTGTGACGCGGCCCACTGGCGCAAAGTTGCGGGGCGGCGACCGTCAAAGCATCAAGTTCGGCAGTCGCGCAACGCCACCCATGCCTACCGCCGCGCGGATGACGTTGACTGGCTGATCCATATGGATGTCGATGAATTTCTCGTGTCAGAACGCCCTGTAGCGGACATCCTTTCGGCGCTGCCTGCCGATCAGCAAATCGCCCGCATCCGTCCAATGGAAGCGCTTTCCGGGGACAACACCCATTTCAAAGCGTTCATTCCTAACGGGCCAAAGCGCCCCGGCACAGTGTCGGAAATCTATCCGACCTATGGTCCTTATATCAAAGGCGGGTTTCTGAGTCATTTGGCGGGCAAAGTCTTTGTGCGCACCGGGCTAGAGGGTATCCGGGTCCAAATTCACAATGTCTTTCAAGACGATGAGATCATCGAAGGGCCAGAGCAGCAACCGGGCATTGACCTTGCGCATTTACATGCGAAGTCATGGGTGGAGTGGCTTGCCGCTTACCGCTACCGGCTTGAAAACGGCTCCTACCGCGCCGAACTCGCCCCTAACCAGCCGCGGGATCGGGGTGGGCTGTCCATGCATGAGCTTTTTGCAATGATCGAGTCAGAAGGCGGGGAGCCGGGGCTGCGCGCGCTCTTTGATGAGGTCAGCGCCGACACCCCAGAGTTGCGCGCCGCGCTGGACGCGCATGGGGTGCTGCGCAAAGTCGATCTGAACCTTGATGCAATCGCGCAGCGCCATTTCCCACAGGCAAAGCTCTGAACTGCCAAGTGTTTGACGACTAGGCCACAACTTGCTATGCGCTTTTGGAACATGCCGCGGCAAATGCCGCCCCTTGGGCCATTCGGGCCGGCTTGTATTGCTGCCGCGGGCCAAGTCAGTGTCCGCTCAACCCGGACGCACATGACAAAATTTACCGATCTCAACCTCAATGCCAAGGTTCTCAAAGCTGTTGTAGAAGCTGGCTACGAATCGCCCACGCCCATTCAAGCGGGTGCCATCCCCCCTGCCCTCGAAGGCCGCGACGTTTTGGGCATCGCCCAGACCGGGACCGGCAAGACCGCCAGTTTCACGCTGCCGATGCTCTCGCTGCTGGCCCGTGGCCGCGCCCGCGCGCGGATGCCGCGCAGCCTCGTGCTTTGCCCAACCCGCGAGTTGGCCGCGCAGGTGGCCGAGAACTTCGACACCTATTCCAAACACCTTAAACTGACGAAAGCACTGCTGATTGGCGGCGTGAGCTTCAAAGAGCAGGACAAGCTGATCGACAAGGGCGTCGACGTGCTGATCGCCACACCGGGCCGCCTGCTCGACCATTTCGAACGTGGCAAGCTGATCCTGTCTGACGTCAAAGTCATGGTGGTGGACGAAGCCGACCGGATGCTCGACATGGGCTTCATCCCGGACATCGAGCGCATCTTCGGCCTCACGCCCTTTACCCGGCAGACGCTGTTCTTCTCGGCCACCATGGCGCCTGAGATTGAGCGGATCACCAACACTTTCCTCAGCAATCCTGAGCGCATCGAAGTGGCCCGTCAGGCGACGACGAGCGAGAATATCACCCAAGGTGTGGTGATGTTCAAAGCCTCGCGCAAAGACCGCGAAGCCACCGAAAAGCGCAAGCTCCTGCGGTTGCTGATCGACGCCGAGGGCGAAAAATGCACCAACGCGATCATCTTTTGCAACCGCAAGATGGACGTGGATATCGTCGCCAAGTCGTTGAAAAAATACGGCTATGATGCCGCGCCTATCCACGGTGACTTGGATCAGAGCCAGCGAACCAAGACGCTCGAAGGCTTCCGCAACGGCGAACTGCGCTTTCTCGTGGCTTCTGACGTGGCGGCACGTGGCCTAGATGTGCCAAGCGTGAGCCATGTGTTCAACTTCGACGTGCCAAGCCACGCCGAGGACTATGTTCACCGCATTGGTCGCACTGGCCGCGCCGGACGCGATGGCAAGGCGATCATGATCTGCGTGCCGCGGGATGAGAAAAATCTCGAAGACGTCGAGCGTCTGGTGCAAAAGCCGATCCCACGGTTGGAAAATCCACTGGGTAACGCAAAACCCGATGCAGAGACTGCCGAGGCACCGGCCAAGAAGGACGACAAGCCAAAGCGCACCCGGTCGCGCAGCCGCAAGTCGGACACGCCGCCTGCGGAAAAAGCTGCGGAAACAGCCGTCGAAACGCAGCCAAAGGCCGAGCCTAAGCAAGACGCTAAGCCTGAGCCGGTAGAGCAACCCGCCGCTGCTGAAAAAACCGAAGCCGCCCCTGCGCCGGATGAACAAAAATCCAGCCGTGGTGGACGCGACGACAAGAAGTCTCGTGGTGGACGCGGTCGCAATGACAAGCGCAGTGGCAATGACAACCGCGTTGTCGGGCTGGGCGATCACACGCCGGACTTCATTGGTTTGAGCTTCCGCGAACGTATTTGAACGAGCGCAGCTGCTGGCATGAATTCGCCGCCGCTCCCTACCGGGATTGGCGGCTTTTTCGTCTGTGCTATGTGAGGTGAAACACCCTTAAAGAGGTCTGCCATGCAGCAGTATGCCCCAGTCGCCTTTGCCCTGTCCCTGTTCACCTTGACCGCCGCCCCTGCCAGTGCCGAGCGCTGCCAAGCCATGGTAAACGGCGCAGAAGTTTTTGTCGAAGCTGAGAATTTTGCGAATTTCGCAGATGAGGTCGGCACCCGCGAGCGGTTGATGAACTGGCCCGCGCGGAAGTGGAGCAAGCTTTGGGGTGCGCTGCCTGCTTGTGACAGCGGGGTGCTTTTGACTACCTCGCCACCACCGTCCCGCTGGACCAGATCAATGGCTATTGCCTGACAACGACGCCAGAGGATGGGCATTTCCTGATCCCCGGCGAGCGCAACTATCGCGGCTACTGCAAAAAGACCTTCTGCGAACGGGTGAATACCACCAAGCAAGAGACCGTCGACATCAGCAAAAGCATCGCGCGTTCCGCTGTGGAAACTGTTACCCAGCCCGACAACCTACGCGCCGTGGCGCATAAGTCGGGGGCGTTTATCTTGACCGGAGGGGCATCCGCTCTGAGCGCCAATCTGGCAACCACAGGCACAACGCTGGCCACCGCACTATCGACCCCCGCCGCCCTCGCGGCCACGGGTGTAAGCGTGGTCGCAGTGGGCGGCGCAGTCTATATGTGCAGCGGCGATGGGGAGGTCAGTTCAGACGACTGACCACCACGGTGACTTCGGGTTTCTTGCCGATCTCATTCTGGGCAGACTGCCGAGCGACCTTTTTCAGACCGTCATTGAGCTTGTCGTCATCGCGCAGGGTCGCGGCTTTTTGACGGTTGAGCCATTGGCTCAGATCCTGTTCCAGCACATCGACAAGCGGTGCGTTGGAGCGGCCTGTCTCTGGCAATCCCATGAGATCAACCCAAGGCTCACCAAGCGGCTCATCGTCGGCATCAAGGATCATCGTCACCGTGGCATGACCGTTCAGCGCCATGCGGATACGGTCGCGGATCACCCCGTCAAGCGCGCCGACCTGCACGGAGCCGTCAAGATACATGCGGCCTGTGTCGACATGCTCAACCACCTTGGGTTCGTTGCCCGACAGATCAACCATCATGCCGTTCACGGCAAGAACCCCGGTGATACCCTTTGCGTCAGCGATCTTCACATGCTCGCGCAGGTGGCGATGCTCCCCATGCATGGGGATCAAGACCTGCGGTTTGACGATGTCATGCAGGGTTTCCAGATCGGGACGGTTGGCGTGGCCGGATACGTGGTAGAGGCCCGACGTGTCATCCACCACATCCACACCCTTTCCAGAGAACTGGTTGATGATGCTGATGACACCGCGCTCGTTGCCGGGAATGGTCTTGGACGAGAACAGGAACATGTCCCCCTCTTTCACTTCAATCCCTTGATACTTGCCACGCGCAAGCTGGGCCGAAGCGGCACGGCGTTCGCCCTGGCTGCCTGTGACCAACAGCATGAGGTTCTCACGTGGGATCGCACGGGCGTTCTCGGGCGAGGTGACGGGCGGGAAGTCTTTCATCACGCCGGTCTCGATCGAGGCTTCGACCATGCGGTTCATCGCCCGCCCCAGCAACACGATAGAGCGGCCCGCGCGCACACCGGCCTCGGCAAGGGTTTTGACCCGTGCGACGTTGGAGGCAAAGGTCGTGGCAATCACCATGCCTTCAGCACCGCTCACCAGCTTTTCGATCTCGGGGCCAACTGTGGCTTCCGAGCGGCCCGGATGGGCGGAGAAGACGTTGGTCGAGTCGCAGACCAGCGCCTTGACGCCGTCTTTGCAGACCTCGGCCCAAAGCGCATCGTCAAAGGCTTCGCCCACGCCCGGCGTCCGGTCGATCTTAAAGTCACCGGAATGGATCGTGCGCCCATCCGGCGTGTCGATGACCATGGCGGAGGATTCAGGGATCGAATGCGAGATCGGCAGGAAACCGACTTTGAATGGACCTGCTGTGATCTGCTCAGGCCAACTGCTGACCGTGGTGACCGCATCTTCTGGATGGCCATGTTCGGACATCTTGCGCCGCGCGATGTTGGCGGTAAACGCCCGCGCATAGATCGGAGCTTGCAGCGCCTGATAGGAATGGGCAATCGCGCCGATGTGGTCTTCGTGGGCGTGGGTGATGAAAATCGCCTCGATCTGGTCGCGGCGTTTCTTCAGCCAAGTGATGTCGGGCAGGATCAGGTCCACACCCGGTGTGCTGTCCATGTCCGGGAAGGCAACGCCGATGTCGACGACGATCAGCCGCTCTTTACCGGGCTTACCATAGCCATAAACATAGGCATTCATGCCAATTTCACCCGCCCCGCCGAGGGGAAGGTAGATAAATCTTTCGCTGCTCATATTATTCAGCTTTGTCCTTATTGTAGTCGTGGATCACGGTCAGGCCGTGCATCGTGAGTTCATCTTGATAATCATCAAACAGGTCGACTGCCTGTTGAAACAGTGGCGCGAGCCCCCCTGTAGCAATAACGCGCATCGGTCTGGCGCGTTCCGCCTTTACCCGGTCACATATCTCACGAACCAGCCCGACATAACCCCAAAAGACACCCGACTGCATGCAGGTTACCGTATTGGTGCCAATCACCCGTTTGGGTTTGGAGATATCAACATGCGGCAAAGCGGCGGCGGCATTGTGCAACGCCTCTAGGCTAAGGTTCACACCCGGCGCGATCACCCCGCCGATATAGGCCCCGTCATTCGCCACCACGTCAAAGGTCGTGGCCGTCCCAAAGTCGACCACGATAAGGTCCCCGCCATAAAGGTCGTAACCAGCCACGGTGTTGACCAGTCGGTCCGGCCCGACCTGCGTGCCAGCGTCGACACGCACATCAATGGGCAGGACGCTGCCGGGTTTGCCCACCACCAAAGGCCGCGTGTTAAAATAGCGATCCGCCAGGACGCGCAGGTTAAAGACCACCCGCGGCACGGTGGAGCTGATAATCATATCGGTGATGTCCGCGTCAATATTTTGCAACCGCATCAGCGTATTAAGCCAGACGTAATATTGATCCGCCGTGCGCTGCCATTCGGTTGAGGTCCGCCATGTGGCGATAAACTCGGTCCCGTCCCAGATTGAGAAAACCGTATTGGTATTGCCGCAATCAATCGCCAGAAGCATGGCATCTCCCCTCTTTGGGCCTTAAAAAAACACATCCGCTGCGGTGATCGGCACCAGCCCATCCGAGGTGCGCAGGATCAAGTTTCCTGTGGCATCTACATCCTCGAAAACGCCAACCGTCTCATCTCGCATCGTTCGTGCTGTGATGACCTCGCCCAAACGCGCTGCATGGGCCAGC
Source organism: Sulfitobacter maritimus (assembly GCF_013346665.1). Classification (GTDB taxonomy): domain Bacteria; phylum Pseudomonadota; class Alphaproteobacteria; order Rhodobacterales; family Rhodobacteraceae; genus Sulfitobacter; species Sulfitobacter maritimus. The sequence continues at coordinate 651,619 of NZ_JABVBB010000034.1, read as the reverse complement.
CACGCGCTGCGGATTGGGGCGAAACCATAGGTGATGAATTGCTCTTCAAGACCGGCGTATTCTTGCGCAAGCACCTCGAGAAAGTCTTCAGGCGCGATCTGGACCCCGGCTTCGCGCAGGGTCACGGCAGGCAAAGCACCGGCTTCCAAAGCGCTGGCGGCGGGGGCATGCGACAGGTTCACCCCAATGCCAATCGCCAGATGCTCGCCCACGGTTTCCAAAAGAATGCCCGCCACCTTGCCCCCTTTTAGCAGCACATCATTGGGCCATTTCAGCGCAAAGGCATCCGCGCGACCGGTGGTGGCAACAAAAGCACGGTAGAGCGCAAGCGAGGTCACAAAGGAGCGCAGTGCTGCGACACCGGGCGTTTCCCTACGTGGCATCATCAGTGTCGCCGCGAAATTTCCCCGCGGGGTTGACCAACTGCGCCCCCGCCTGCCCCGCGCGGCAGTCTGCTCAAGCGCAAGAATCCAAACCGGCGCGGTCAGCGTTGGCTGTAACCGCGCCGCTTCGGCAAGGGTGGAATCGAGCGTGTCATAGACACGACGATCATAGCCTGTGGGCCAGCCGTTCATGCTGCGCCCCCGCGCGGCAAGCTCAGTTTACCAGCGATGCCGCAGCGGCAGCCGCCATGCCTTCGACGCCGAACATATTCGCCACGCCCACGATCATGATCAGCGCGGAGGCCATCAGCACCACGGTCAAAACGCCGCCGTTCTGATTGTCCAACGTCTCGGACCGCTCTTCGCCAAAGTACATGTAGAAGACGATCCGCAGATAGTAGTAGGCGTTAATGACACTGGCGATCACGCCCGCCACCGCGAGCCAAGTCATATCAGCCTCATAGGCGGCGCGGAGCACGTAGAATTTCGCAAAGAAACCCAACATCGGCGGCACGCCCGCAAGGCTGAACAGCAAGACCAGCATCGCCAAGGCCCGCCCCGGCGCATTTTTGGCATACATATGCAGCGAACGGATATCTGTGATCGGCGCACCGTCCTTTTGCATCAGCAGGATGAAGGCAAATGTGCCGAGGTTCATCGTCACATAGATCGCCATATAGACCAGCATCGCCTGCACGCCAAAGACCGTGCCAGCCGCCAACCCCATCAAAGCATAGCCCATATGGGCTATGGAGGAGAATGCCATCAGACGTTTGATATTGGTCTGCCCAATCGCCGCGATCCCGCCAAGGAACATCGACAGCACCGACAAGAGCGCCACGATCTGGGACCAGTCATTGATGATATGGCCAAAGGCATCATGCATCACACGGGCAAAAAGCGCCATTGCCGCCATCTTGGGCGCGGTGGCAAAGAAGGCCGCGATAGGTGTCGGTGCGCCCTCATAGACGTCCGGTGTCCACATGTGGAACGGCACGGCAGAGACCTTGAAGGCGAGACCGGAGATCAGGAACACGAGGCCAAAAAGCAGCCCAAGCGAGGTGCCGCCCGTTTGCGCGGTGGTGATGATCCCGGCAAACAAGGTCGTCCCGGCATAGCCGTAGACCAGCGAAGCACCGTAAAGCAGCAGGCCCGAGCTCAGCGCGCCAAGCACGAAATACTTCAGACCCGCTTCCGTCGATTTCACCGAGTCGCGGCGCAGCGAAGCAACAACGTAAAGCGCCAGAGATTGCAGTTCCAACCCCATGTAGAGCGCCATGAGATCGCCCGCGCTGACCATCATCATCATGCCCACGACAGCGAGGGCCACCAACATCGGGTATTCAAACCGCAGCAGACCGCGCAGTGTCATGTAGCTCTTGGACATGACCAGGACCGCCGCCGCCGACAGCAAAATGGCAACTTTGGCGAACCGGGCGAAACTGTCGTCGATGAACATCCCGTGGAAGGCGATATTGGTCGACCCATCCCCAGACATCGCCACCCAAGCAGCGAGCAGAACCATCAACCCAGCCGTCAGCCAAACCAGAACCCCGGCGGCTTTATCCTTGGTTGTGTAGACCGCGCCGAGCAGGCCGAGCAGGGCAAACCCCGTAAGGACAATCTCGGGCAGAATGGTGTTCAGATCAGCGGAAATCATGCGCCAAGTCCTTCTTAATGCGAGGCATCGGCGGTCTGCACAGCGGTGTCAGCCGCCTCCAGCGCCATGTCGTAATTTTCAACAAGAGCAGCCACCGAAGGCCCGATCATATCCAGCACCAGCGCCGGATAGACGCCCAAGATCAGGGTCATCGCCACCAGAGGGGCAAGGATCCATTTCTCACGCGCGGTCATATCGTTGATTGCCTTGAGGCTTTCCTTGATCAGATCGCCCATCACCACCCGGCGGTAAAGCCACAGCGCATAGGCCGCCGAGAAGATCACCCCGGTGGTCGCCACGGCTGCCACCCAAGTGTTCACCTGGAAAGTCGCCATCAGCGTCAGGAATTCACCGACGAACCCCGAAGTCCCCGGCAAGCCCACGTTGGCCATGGTGAAGAACATGAACACCAGCGCATAGGCGGGCATCCGGTTCACCAGACCGCCATAGGCGTCGATGTCGCGGGTGTGCATCCGGTCATAGATTACGCCCACAATCAAAAAGAGCGCACCGGAGATGAAACCGTGAGAGACCATCTGGAAAATCGCCCCATCAACCCCCTGCTGGTTCGCAGCAAAGATGCCCATGGTGACGAAACCCATATGCGCAACCGAGGAATAGGCGATCAGCTTTTTCATGTCCTGCTGCACCAGCGCCACGAGCGAGGTGTAGACAATCGCAATGGCCGACATCCAGAGGATTAGAGGCGTCATTACCTCAGCCCCTACCGGAAACATCGGTAAGGAGAACCGCAGAAAGCCGTAGCCCCCCATTTTCAGCAGGATCGCCGCAAGCACGACAGAACCGGCGGTCGGCGCCTGAACGTGTGCGTCGGGCAGCCATGTGTGGACGGGCCACATCGGCATCTTAACCGCGAAGCTGGCGAAAAAGGCGAGGAACATGAGCGTTTGCATCCCGCCGATGATCTGAATGCCGAGCAGTTCGAAATCATCCGACGCAAAGTTATGCGTGAGCAAGCTGATCTCGCAGCCGCCGATACAGGTGGTGCCTGCTTCGGTAAACATCGCGACCATCGCCACCAGCATCAGCACCGAGCCGAGGAAGGTATAGAGGAAGAACTTGAAGCTCGCGTAGATGCGCTCTTTGCCGCCCCAGATGCCGATGATCAGGAACATGGGGATCAGACCCGCTTCAAAGAACAGGTAAAACAGCACCAGATCCAGCGCCATGAAGACGCCAAGCATCAGCGTTTCCAGCAGCAGGAAGGCGATCATGTATTCTTTGACGCGGTGCTCAACATTCCAGCTCGCGGCAATGACCAGCGGCATCATAAAGGTGGTGAGCATCACGAAGAGGATTGAGATACCGTCAACACCAAGCCGGTACTTCAGGCCCAAGAGCCAGTCGGCCTCATCCACGAACTGAAAGTCGGTGTTGTTTGGGTCGAACTCGAACAACACAAAGAGCGAGATCACAAAGGTGACCGTCGTGGTGATAAAGGCCAGCCATTTGGCATTGCGCCCGGCGGCAGCATCGTCCCCGCGCAGGAAGACCGCGAGGATTAGCGCGGCAAAGGCCGGAACGAAGGTGATAATTGAGAGCAGATGCGTGTCCATCAGTTCGCTCCTCCGCTCATCGTCATCCATGTCACCAGCACCGCGATGCCGATCACCATGGCAAAGGCATAGGTGAAGACGTAGCCAGACTGGGCCTTACCGGCGAGCCGGGTGAAGAAGGGGATGATCCCCATGGCGACGCCGTTCAGCGTGCCGTCGATCACATTGCCATCGCCGCGCTTCCACAGGAACCGGCCGAGCGATTTGGCGGGACGCACGAAAATCACGTCGTAGACCTCATCAAAGTACCATTTGTTTTTCAGGAAAAGGTAAAGCGGACGCTGGTTGGCCGCCAAACGGCCCGGCACGGTCGGGCTCCAGATATAGAACCACAGCGCCATGACCAAACCTGAGAGCATCGCGATAAAGGGCGAAACCTTGACCCAGACCGGTGCGGCATGGGCGTCATCCAACACGTGGTTGTCAGGCCCGATGTAAAGCGCCCCCTCACCCGGCTGACCACCAAAGCTCGCGTGATGCGTGCCGGCATCCTGATGCCCTTCGACCAAAGCCTCGGCACCGTCGTCCCCGTCAACCGGACCGGTGGCACCGTGGTCGTCCTCAACATGGGCATCGCCAGCGGCCACTTCGGCCATTGGGATGCCATAGAACTCACCCACTTCGTCGGCATGGCCAAAGAAGCTGCCGTACCAGATCATCCCGGCAAAGACCGAACCGAGCGCCAAGACGCCAAGCGGGATCAGCATAACCATCGGGCTTTCATGGGCATGGGCGTGGGTTTTCTTATTGCCGCGAGGTTTGCCAAAGAAGGTCAGGAAGATCAGGCGCCAGCTGTAGAAGCTCGTCATCGCAGCAGCGATTACCAGCAGCCAGAAGCCATACATGGACCCACCACCCCAAGCGCTTTCGATAATCGCGTCTTTCGACAGGAAGCCCGCAAAACCGATATGCGTGAGCGGGATACCGACACCGGTGATCGCCAGCGTGCCGATCATCATCGCCCAGAAAGTATAGGGGATCTTTTTGCGCAGACCACCGTAGTTGGTCATGTCCTGCTCATGGTGCATCGCATGGATGACCGAGCCCGCGCCCAAGAAGAGCATCGCCTTAAAGAACGCGTGGGTAAACAGGTGGAACATCGCCGCCGAATACATGCCAACGCCGGCCGCCACGAACATATAGCCGAGCTGCGACATGGTCGAATAGGCGATCACGCGTTTGATGTCCGTCTGCACCAGACCAATGGTCGCCGCGACAAAGGCCGTGGTGGCACCGATCACGGTAACAAAGGCCATCGCCTCGGGCGCGAATTCCATCACCGGCGACATGCGGCAGACAAGGAAGACACCCGCCGTCACCATGGTTGCGGCGTGGATCAGCGCCGACACAGGCGTCGGGCCTTCCATCGCGTCGGGCAGCCATGTGTGCAGGAAAAGCTGCGCCGATTTACCCATCGCGCCGACGAACAGCAGGAAGGCAATGAGGTTCGCCGCGTTCCAATCGTTCCACAGGAAGGTGACCGACTGCTCGGCCAGATCAGGTGCCGCTGCAAAGATGTCGTCGAAGCGGATCGAATCCGTCAGCATGTAAAGGCCGAAGATGCCCAAGAGGAAAGCAAAGTCCCCGACCCGGTTGACGATAAAGGCCTTCATCGCCGCCGCATTCGCGCTCGGCTTGCGGAAGTAGAAACCGATCAGCAGGTAGGAGGCGACACCCACGCCTTCCCAGCCAAAGAACATCTGCACAAGGTTGTCCGCTGTCACCAGCATCAACATCGCGAAGGTAAAGAAGGACAGATAGGCGAAGAACCGAGGGCGATAACTCTCGTTATCGCGGAAGTTCTCGTCATTGGCCATGTAGCCGAAGCTATAAAGGTGCACGAGGCTCGACACCGTGGTGATCACGATCAGCATGATCGCGGTCAGACGGTCCATGCGGATTGCCCAATCGGTGCTGAGCGTACCGCTTTCAATAAAGCGCAGGATCTGGATCTGCTCGGTCGGACCGTCCAGCGTCAGAAACACCACCCAAGACAGGAAGGCGGCGAGGAACAGCAGACCTGTGGCGATCCACTGGGCGGCTTTCTCACCGATCAGCTTCCAGCCAAAACCGCAGAGGATGGCACCCAACAGTGGGGCGAATAGGATCGTGGTTTCCATTGCCTCAGCCCTTCATCACGTTGACATCTTCCACCGCGATCGAGCCACGGTTGCGGAAGAAACAGACCAGAATGGCGAGGCCAATGGCGGCCTCGGCGGCGGCGACGGTGAGCACGAAGAGGGTGAAGACCTGCCCCGTCAGATCACCAAGGAAACTGGAGAAGGCAACGAGGTTAATGTTCACCGCGAGCAGCATCAATTCGATGCTCATCAGCAAAATGATCACGTTCTTGCGGTTCAGGAAAAGCCCGAAGATGCCGATGACGAACAGCGTTGCCGCTACCGTCAGGTAATGCTCAAGTCCGATCATGTCGTCCCTTACGTTCCCGCCCCTTGATGGGCTTTGGTCGCGCCCCATTATCAGGGGCTTTTAGTATCACTTGCCCCCGGCTGCCACCGGAGGATTAAGTCTTAGCCCATGAAGCTGTAGCCGCCGAAGACGACGATCAACACCACCACAAGCACTACGATTGTTGTTCTAGACATCACGCCGTCTCCTTCTATTTCGCCAACCCGTTTTCATTCAAAGAAAACGGTCGCGGAATTTTTTAAAAAACTCCGCCTCTTACAACCCCTGCCCCGATTTTACATCGCGCAGTTCCATCGCCTTGGCCGGGTCACGCATCATCTGCGCCACCACGTCTTGGCGCTTCACGTCCTTACGGTGACGCAGTGTCAGCACAATCGCCCCGATCATCGCGACCAGCAGGATCAGACCGGCCAGTTGGAAAAGCAGGAAGTAACGATCATAAAGCAGCAGGCCGAGCGCTTCGGTGTTGAACCGCGCCGGGTCAATCGCATTGGCCCGCAGGCTCTCTGCCGCAGCGCTTTGCTCCCATGCGCCAAAGGCCATGACGAACTGCATCAAGATCACCAGCCCGATCAACAAGGCCAGCGGCATGTAGCGCGCCATCTCGGCCTTTAACTCGGCGAAGTCCACGTCGAGCATCATGACAACGAAGAGGAACAGAACCGCCACCGCGCCGACGTAAACGATGACCAACAGCATCGCCACGAACTCTGCGCCCAGCAGAACGAAGAGCCCTGCCGCCGACAGGAACGACAGGATCAGCCAAAGCACCGAATGCACCGGGTTGCGGCTGATCACCGTGAACAGGCCGCCGGTGATGACGCTGATCGCGAAGAGGTAAAATGAAAAGACCGTCATGCGCCGTCTTCCTTCTTGGTGTCTTTGTTCTCGTCCAGCACCGCTTGCGCCAGTTCCAGCGCCCGGGTCATCGCCGGGATACCGGCAAAGGCCGACATCTGGCCGATGGTCTCGACGATATGTTGCTTCGTGGCCCCCGCTTCGAGCGCGTGACGTACCGTCTGGCGGACCGCCATGTCGTTTTGCGCGCCCTGCATGGTCAAACCGGCCAGCGTCAGCAGCAACCGGGTGCGTGCGTCCAGCCCGCCCTTGTTAACCGTGTCGCCAAACCAGAAATCCATCATTTCTTTGGGCATCGTCCCCATCAACGCCTCAAACCCCTTGGGCGAAAAGGCATCCATCGCCGGAAAGGCTTTCGCCATTTCCTGCGCCTGTTTCATCATCGCATCAAAGGGGTTCTTGGGATCAGTCATCGGTAGGGCGCATCCATTTCGAGGTTACGCGCGATCTCGGCTTCCCAGCGTTCGCCGTTGTCCAGCAGTTTCGCCTTGTCGTAGTAAAGCTCTTCGCGGGTCTCGGTCGAGAATTCGAAGTTCGGGCCTTCGACAATCGCATCCACCGGGCAGGCTTCCTGGCAGAAACCGCAGTAGATGCATTTGGTCATGTCGATGTCATAGCGCGTGGTGCGGCGACTGCCGTCTTCGCGTGCTTCGGCGTCGATGGTGATCGCCTGAGCGGGGCAGATCGCTTCGCACAGCTTACAGGCAATGCAGCGTTCCTCACCGTTGGGATAGCGCCGCAGCGCGTGCTCCCCACGGAAACGAGGCGACAGCGGCCCCTTTTCATGCGGGTAGTTCAGCGTGGTTTTCGGCGCAAAGAAATAGCGCATCCCCAGCATGAACGCCTTAGCGTAGTCCGCCAGCAGGAAATATTTCGCGGCGCGGGTGTAGTCAGTCGCAGCCATATCAGCCCCCTACGGTCCAGCGGGCGTAGATGCCCCAGAACCAATCGAATTTTGCAGCAAATGCCACGAAGACCACCCAGAAGAGCGAGAAGGGAAGGAAGACTTTCCACCCCAGCCGCATCAGCTGGTCATAGCGGTAGCGCGGCGTGATTGCCTTCACCATGGCGAACATGAAGAAGACCATCAGCATCTTGATGAACATCCAGAAGAAGCCATCGGGCAGGAACGGCACCGGCGACAGCCAGCCACCGAAGAACATCAGCGACACCAATGCGCACATCAGCACCACGGCGACCAACTCACCGATCATGAAGAGCAGGAACGGCGTTGAGGAATATTCCACCTGATAGCCCGCCACCAGTTCCGATTCCGCTTCCGGCAGGTCAAACGGTGGGCGGTTGGTTTCCGCCAGTGCCGAGATGAAGAACAGGATCAGCATTGGGAAATGCGGCAGGAAGTACCAGTTGAACAGGCCCCAGTCACCATCCTGTGCTGCCACGATGGACGAGAAGTTCATCGACCCAGTCGAGAGGATCACGCCGATGATGATCAGGCCGATCGAGACCTCATAAGAAATCATCTGCGCGGCAGAGCGCAGCGAGCCAAGGAAAGGATATTTCGAGTTCGACGCCCAACCGCCCATGATCACGCCGTAAACCTCCAAAGAGGAGACGGCGAAAACATAAAGGATGGCGACGTTAATGTCCGACAGGATCCAGCCTTCGTTAAAGGGGATCACCGCCCAAGCGATCATCGCCATGACAAAAGAAATCATCGGCGCGAGGAAGAAGACCCCCTTGTCAGCACCCGCAGGCACCACCACTTCTTTGACGATATACTTGAGGAAGTCCGCAAAGCTCTGCAGCAGGCCAAAGACGCCCACAACGTTGGGGCCACGGCGCATCATCACGGCGGCCCAGATCTTGCGGTCGGCATACATGAGGAAGGCCAGCGCCAGCAAAAGCGGCACCACCAGCAGCAACACCTGCCCGACCGTCAGCAGACCGATGCCCAGATAGGTGTTGTAAAAGAAATCAGCCATAAGTCCTCACACCGTCGGAATGCCGCGTTCCGCGCATTGAAACGCGGTCACTTCAGCATCAATTGTCTTCAAGCCTTTCGGCAGGCTCGGCGAGATCGTGTAAACAGCATCTGCCCGCCATATGCCACCCTCTTCGGTCACATTTGTCCGCACATGACGCGCAAAACCATAGCCCCGGATCAGCGTATATTGCGCCGCAGCGCATTCGGCATAGTCCGACACGTCCTGCGCCGAAAGCGCCTTGGTCATTGCTACGTTGAATTGCACCAAATCACCGTCCAAAAGCTGGGTTTCTACCCCCTTGTAGTCAGGGATGAAATCCTTGGCCACTGGCACCTGCGGGTCGCAGGCGGCCAGTAGCATCAAGGGGGCCAGCATCATGGTTCTCACTCCGCCGCCATTGGTTCGGCCCGGCGGGCGGCGGCCAGCGCCGACAGTTCCGCCATCAACTGGCTGGCCCGCGCGATCGGGTTCGACAGGTAGAAGTCGCGCACCGCAGGGGCAAAGGAGGCATCGCCCAGTTTCCCTGCAGGCAGCGCGTTCCACTTGTTTTCCGGCACCTCATCAATATTCGCCAGATGGGGCACGGCCTCGGTCAGCTTGCGGCGCAACTCAGCAATGGAATCATAGCCCAACTGCGCGCCCATCTCGGCCGAGAGCGCCCGGAGAATCGCCCAGTTTTCCTTGGCCTGCCCTGGTGCGAAACCAGCGCGGAGCGCCAGTTGCGGGCGACCTTCGGTGTTGACGAACAGACCCGGCTCTTCGGTATAGGCGGCACCCGGCAGGATAATGTCGGCACGGTGCGCGCCCCGGTCGCCGTGGCTGCCTTGGTAGATCACAAAGGGGCCTTCGCCGATCTCGATCTCATCCGCGCCGAGGTTGTAGATCACCTCTGCCGCGTTCACGTCGTCCATGCCGTTCTCAGCCGTGGCACCAATGTCCATCGCCCCAACGCGCGAGGCGGCAGTATGCAGAACCATCAGCTTGCTCTTGGTCTTCTCGGCCAGTTCCATTGCCTTCGCCAGAACTGCCGCGCCATCGGCTTCGCGCAGCGCACCTTGGCCGACGACGATGACCGAAGGCTGTTCCAACACTTCGTCAAAGTCACTGTTCATCAGCTTGTCGAGCGTGGCGCGGTCATTGCCCAGATGGTGATGCGGGTAAGTCAGGTCCGCCGCTTCGCCAATCAGGCCAATCTCAGCGCCCTTGCTCCAAGCCTTGCGGATCCGCGCATTCAACACCGGCGCTTCGACTGCCGGGTTACAGCCGATCAGCTGGACCATCTTGGCGTCATCGAGGTCCTCAATCCGAGCATTACCGACATAGCCAAAACGGTTGCCCGCCGGCAGCTTCGCCCCATCTGTGCGACATTCGACAACACCGCCCTGCCCTTCGATCAACTGCTTGAGCGCAAAGGCAGCCTCAACCGGCGCCAGATCACCTATGAGACCGGCGAGTTTCTTGCCTTTCATTGCCGCGGCAGCCGCGTTCAGCGCCTCGGGCCAGCTCGCTTTGCGCAGCTTGCCGTTTTCGCGGATGTAGGGCGTGTCCAAACGCTGGCGGCGCAACCCGTCCCAGACGAAACGGGTCTTGTCGGAAATCCACTCTTCGTTCACTCCATCATGGTTGCGCGGCAGGAAGCGCATGACTTCGCGACCCTTGGTATCCACGCGGATGTTGGAGCCGAGCGCATCCATCACGTCGATGCTCTCGGTCTTGCTGAGTTCCCACGGACGCGCGGTAAAGGCGTAAGGCTTGGAGACCAACGCACCGACAGGGCAGAGGTCAATGATGTTGCCCGACAGGTTGCTGTCGATCAACGCGCCGAGATAGGTCGTGATCTCGGCATCCTCGCCCCGGCCTGTCTGCCCCATGACATGCTGCCCCGCGACCTCGGTGGTGAAGCGCACGCAGCGGGTGCAGGAGATGCAACGCGTCATATGGGTCTCGATCAAGGGACCGAGATCCAAATCTTCCGTGGCCCGCTTTGGCTCGCGGTAGCGCGAGAAGTCGACGCCATAAGCCATTGCCTGATCCTGAAGATCACACTCACCGCCCTGATCGCAGATCGGGCAATCAAGCGGGTGGTTGATCAGCAGGAACTCCATCACGCCTTCGCGGGCCTTTTTGACCATGGGCGAGTTGGTTTTCACCACCGGCGGCTGGCCTTCCGGCCCGGGGCGCAGGTCGCGGACCTGCATGGCGCAGGAGGCGGCGGGCTTGGGCGGCCCGCCGACGACTTCCACAAGACACATGCGGCAGTTACCGGCAATCGACAGACGCTCATGATAACAGAAACGCGGCACCTCGATGCCCACTTGCTCGCAGGCCTGAATGAGCGTCATCGCCCCTTCGACTTCGACTTCTTTACCGTCGATGATGATCTTGCGGATATCGCTCATAAGCTCACTTTGCCTTCAGTAACGAACCGATCCGGCTCGATTTTTGAATCTCTTCGCGTCCAAGCGCACAATAGCTTTGCGGGTCCGAAGTATCGACCCCCCTAGCCTTGAAAAACGCGGCCCCGCGCGCTTTCATCCGTGCTTTTTCAGCGTCACTGTCGATATAGGCGTCGATCTCGGCATCGGTGTAGCCCAGATTGCCCGCCTTGGCCTTAAGATCCCACGCCATCTTGACCGCGCGTAGCATCCGCGCGCTGATCGTGGGGCAATTCTTGCGGATAATATCGGCCACGCCGATGTCCAACAGCGCATCGTCAATCGCGGCCACTTCACGCAGCGGCGGTTTGGCGGCGGCTGGGGTCACGGTGGCGGCGGTCAGGCTCAGGCCGATCACGGCGATCATCAGGGTGCGCATATCAATACTCCTTCATGCAGCGGGCCGGAACGGCCCGTCTGACAGATGAAGATCGGAGGCCGTGATATTCAATATCACCGCCCCCAAGGGCCGTAGCCCCGCGATATGTCGCCGATGCGATCACTGCGGACAGCGCCCCTGAAAGGTCAGCGCACCGCCATCCAGCCGCAGTGCGCCTGCGGGCGCATCGGGGCCAATGGTCCAATCGATGTCGGAACTGCCATAGGTGCCGACGCAGTATTTAACTGCCTCGTACCGTGCCGCCGCGCGCGCGCCATCAAGGGATTTTCCAGCGTCCTTAACCGTCACTTGAAAGACGTCTCGCTGCCCATCCACTTTGCGCAGTTTGGTGTTGAAATACTGCCCGTCAAAGGCCACGCGATCACTGTCATTCGCACAGCCCGCCAGCAGGGTGCTGACCGTCAGAACCGTCAAAGCATATTTCATAAACCTACTCCGCTGCGCTTAATGCCCGGTCTTGCCGACCATCCCCGCGCCTGTTGTGGAACGGACGCGCCAAACGCGCGCCCGCTATCGCCGCTCCTGCGCCAAGCGTCAAGCCACCGGCCCGCCGCCCCGCACAGTTTCACTCCGCCGCAACCGCGCTGACACGGCCCGTGCGCTTGTGTTTGATGCGGTCTTCGATCTCATCTCGGAAGTGGCGGATCAGACCTTGGATCGGCCAAGCCGCCGCATCGCCAAGCGCGCAGATCGTGTGACCCTCGACCTGTTTTGTCACATCAAGCAGCATGTCGATCTCTTCGGGTTCCGCGTCGCCCGACACCAGACGGTCCATCACCCGCATCATCCAGCCGGTGCCTTCGCGGCAGGGCGTACACTGGCCGCAACTTTCGTGTTTGTAGAACTTAGACAACCGCCAGATCGCTTTGATCACATCGGTGGAGTTGTCCATCACGATCACCGCCGCCGTACCAAGGCCGGACCGCTGCTCGCGCAGGTAATCGAAATCCATGATCGCATCGCGCATGTCTTTGCCGGGGATCAACGGCACCGAAGAGCCACCGGGGATCACGGCCTTGAGGTTATCCCAGCCACCCCGAATGCCGCCACAATGGGTTTCGATCAGCTCTTCGAACGAGATGCTCATCGCCTCTTCGACGACGCAGGGGTTGTTCACGTGACCTGAGATCGCAAAAAGCTTGGTGCCGGCGTTATTCGCACGGCCAAAGCTCGCGAACCACTCCGGCCCACGGCGCAAGATGGTGGGCACCACGGCGATGGATTCGACGTTGTTCACTGTGGTCGGGCAACCATAAAGACCCGCGCCCGCCGGGAATGGCGGCTTCATCCGCGGCATGCCCTTCTTGCCTTCCAGGCTTTCCAGCAGCGCGGTTTCTTCACCACAGATGTAAGCGCCCGCGCCGTGGTGCAGATAGATGTCAAAATCCCAACCGGATTTGGAGGCGTTCTTGCCAACCAACCCGGCCTCATAGGCTTCATCAATCGCGGCCTGGAGCGCTTCACGTTCGCGGATATATTCGCCACGCAGGTAGATATAGCAGGTGTGTGCATTCATTGCGAAAGACGCAATCAGGCAGCCTTCGATCAGCGTGTGCGGATCGTGACGCATGATCTCGCGGTCTTTACAGGTGCCGGGCTCGGATTCGTCCGCGTTGACCACCAGATAGGACGGACGGCCATCGCTTTCCTTGGGCATGAAGGACCACTTCAGCCCCGTCGGGAAGCCCGCCCCGCCCCGGCCACGCAGGCCCGATGCCTTCATCTGGTCCACGATCCAATCGCGGCCCTTTTCGATGATCCCGGCAGTCCCATCCCAATGGCCGCGCGACTGCGCGCCTTTCAGGGTGCGGTCATGCATGCCGTAGATATTGGTAAAAATGCGGTCTTTGTCCTGAAGCATGATGCCTACCTTTGGTTCTCACGGCTGGCCCGGCGGGCCTGCCACATTTGATAAATCACGACCATCGCCCAGATCAACGCAGCGAGGGCAGCAAAGTCGAAGAGCAACGCGTAACGTCCCGGCAGCCCCATCGCGGGGGCCGCCCATTGCAAGAGCACCCATAGGGTCATGGTCACGGCAATGACCAGCCCTGCGGTGCGCCCCTTGCGGGCAAGCGCTTTGTCGTCGGCTTCGCTCATTGGTCTAGGCCACCCCGTCAGCTCTGGGATTCGCTGGTATCGGCAAGCGTTTTGGCCTGCCCAACCCAGTTATCCCGTTCGATCCGGCCCTTAAAGCGCAGGCGGGAGTCGACCCATGCGATTTCTTGATCAGTCAGCCCGGCCAGTTGGTCGAAGTGATAGATGCCAAGCTCATTCAGCGTCTGCTCCATCTTCGGGCCAATGCCGCCGATACGCTTGAGGTCATCCGCACCCTCGGGGCGCGGCGCGTCGAGGAGCGCGGGTTTTTCTTCTGTGGCCGCGCCACCCTCACCGCTGCTTACGGCTTGAGGCGCGGGCGTAACGATCGGTGCGTCATCGGCAAGCGCGTCGTCCGCCGTATCCTCAAGCGAAGCGGTGGCGGCGTGATGCACATCTTGTTCCGGCAAAGACGTGGGCGTTACCTCAGCCCGATCCGTATCTGACTTATCCTCGGCGGCAGCGCCCTCGGGCACGTTAACCGGTTGGGCAGCGGCATCGGTTCGACCTTCTACAGCTGCCGTATCCGCGATTGGAGCCTTTGGCGCAACATGCGCAGGCTCTGGCTCAGGCGCCGGCTCAGGGTCCGCAACAGTCGCTGTATCAGCAATGGGCGCGGCTGCCACAGTGTCTTCACCCTCTTCCGCATCAGCCGGTCTCGGCCCACTGGCCCGTTCCGCCGCACCGATTCCAGCATCCCCGGCTGGGACGGTGCCTGTGGCAGAGGATACGCTGCCCGACGCGGTTGGCGCCGCCGCAACAGATGCCGCCGCGGCACTGCGTGTGTTGTCTTGCGGCGCGTTCACTGGCGCGTCCTTGCACAGGAAAGTCATCAGAAGATAACCCGCGATCACGGCCACCAATGCGCCGATCACGATAGACTTGATCAGCCCAGCATCGCCGACAACCAGCATCAAAAAAGCCACCAGCACGCCGATGCCACCGCCTGTGTACCAGCTGCGCTTGGTACAGGCCTCCCGTTCCGAAATCTGCGTCATGACTGTCTTCTCCCCCTTATTGCGGGCGATGCGGCTGGTTCGTGGCGCCGTATATGGCTGCCCGTTGCGATTACTCCGTTATTTCTTGGCGAGGCTCCCGGCTTGCTCAACCCAATTGTCCCGGCTGACCCGGCCTTTGAACCCTTCGAGGTTCTGATCCACCCAAGCAACCTCTTCGGGCCCCCATGCGGCGATCTGGTCGAAATGGTAAAAGCCCATATTGTTCAACATCTGCTCCAGCTTCGGCCCGACGCCTTTGATCTTTTTCAGATCATCAGCCCCGCCCTCGCGCGGTCCGTCCAACTGAGCGGGCTTCGTGCCCGGCGTGCTGGGCGCGGTCGCCTCGGCCGCGGCAGCATCGGCGGTTTCACCTTTCGGGTCACGTTTGGATTGCGGTTTGCTCTTGGAAACCGCCTCGGCTTCCTGCTCTGACACGCCCGTCTTATCGGCAGGCTCGCCCTCGGCAGGGCGCGGCTCTTCTGCTTCGACCTTTTCGACAGGCTCAGGCTGTGGCGCATCTGGCTGGTTCTGCCAAGGGGTCAGCAGCGGCACCTCGGTACCATCGATCCGCTTTACCGTGTCACCAATATCGACAGCACGCTGCACGCTGGCGTTATACTGGGTGCGGCCACTTTCGTGGTCGGTCAGGCTGGTCAACCCGCTCAAGGGCTCCGAGGCATAACGCCCGTTCTGAGGGCCGGGGACCGGCACATTCCCGGCGTCAAGTTCATCCAAGATCGCGTTCAGCCGTTCGGCGGTCAGGTCTTCGTAATAGTCCTTGCCGATCTGCGCCATGGGCGCGTTCGAACACGCGCCAAGACATTCGACTTCTTCCCAAGAAAAACGGCCATCGGCGGAAAGCTCATGGGGACGCGGCGCGATACGTTCCTTGCAGACCGCAACCAAATCCTCGGCCCCGCAGATCATGCAGGAGGTCGTGCCGCAAATCTGAATATTTGCCACGGAACCAACAGGTTGCAGCTGGAACATAAAGTAGAATGTCGCCACTTCCAGCCCGCGGATATAGGCCATGCCCAGCATCTCGGAAACATGCTCAATCGCCGGACGGGTCAACCAGCCCTCTTGCTCCTGCGCACGCCACAGCAGCGGAATGATCGCGCTGGCCTGACGGCCTTCGGGGTATTTGGTAATCTGCGCTTCGGCCCATTCTTGGTTGGCGGGCGTGAAGGCAAAAGTCTCAGGCTGGTCAGGGTGTAGACGGCGGAGCATTAGTTCGAACCTATGGTCAGGCGGAGGCGAAATGCGCCCCCGGCGTAAGTATTCCGGGCAATATGGAGAGCGGCAGGCATTACCGGTCAATCTCTCCAAAGACGACATCCATCGTCCCGATGATCGCGGCCACATCGGCCAATTGGTGACCGGTGGCGATATGGTCCATCGCTTGCAGGTGCAGGAAACCCGGCGCACGGATTTTCGAGCGGTAGGGTTTGTTGGTCCCATCCGCCACCAGATAGACGCCAAACTCCCCCTTGGGCGCTTCGACAGCGCAGTACACCTCACCGGCTGGCACGTGGAAGCCTTCGGTATAGAGCTTAAAGTGGTGGATCAGGCTTTCCATGTCGGTCTTCATCGCCGTGCGCGAAGGCGGTGTGATCTTGCCACGCGCAAGAATGTCCCCCTGCCCTTCGGGCGCACGCAGCTTTTCGATCGCCTGCTGGATGATATAGGTCGACTGGCGCATCTCTTCCATGCGGCAAAGGTAGCGATCAAAGCAGTCGCCATTCTTGCCCACCGGAATTTGGAAGTCGAATTCGTCATAGCATTCATAGGGTTGCGCACGGCGCAAGTCCCACGCAAGGCCTGAGCCACGCACCATGACGCCGCTGAAGCCGTAGTCCAGAATGTCCTGCTCGGTCACGACACCGATGTCGACGTTACGCTGTTTGAAAATCCGGTTCTCGGTCAGCAGCTCGTCGATATCGACCATGAATTTGGTCAGGAACTGCGCACACCATGCTTCGATATCATCAAGCAGCGCAGGCGGCAGGTCTTGGTGCACACCGCCGGGGCGGAAGTAGGCCGCGTGCAGGCGTGCGCCGCACGCCCGCTCGTAGAAGATCATCAGGCTTTCGCGCTCTTCAAAGCCCCAAAGCGGCGGCGTGAGCGCGCCCACGTCCAGCGCCTGTGTGGTGATGTTGAGCAGGTGGTTCAGAATACGCCCGATCTCAGAAAACAGCACCCGGATCAGCGAGGCACGGCGCGGCACGACCGTGTCGGTCAGCTTTTCGATGGCCAGACACCACGCGTGCTCTTGGTTCATCGGGGCAACGTAGTCCAGCCGGTCAAAGTACGGCAGGTTTTGCAGATAGGTGCGGCTTTCCATCAGCTTTTCGGTGCCACGGTGCAGCAGGCCGATATGCGGATCGCACCGTTCTACAACCTCGCCGTCAAGTTCTAGCACAAGACGCAGAACACCATGCGCAGCAGGGTGTTGCGGGCCGAAGTTAATGTTGAAGTTGCGGATCTTCTGCTCGCCGGACTCAAAGTCGGTCGACCCGTCGTCAAAGGCTTTTGTGCGAATGTCGCCGTCCATTACCGTTTCTCCAGTTCTTGCAGCTTGAGCCCCATCCACCACAGCAGAGCAATCGTGCCCAGCGGGATCAGACAGACCGCTGCCCAGTATTTGTTAATGCCGAAGAACGGCAGAAGCTTGACCATCGGGATGGCGGTCAGCGCAGAGAGGATCAGCCACCACAAACTCATGCCATGCCCTCTTCACCGCGCCGTTGCAACAGGTAGCTTACCACCAGACATTTGCGAAACTGCGTCCGAACATAGCCCCGCTCAAAGTCTTGCCGAAACCAGCGGTCTCCAAATTTCTTTCCCCACGCCGGCCGGATCATGCCAAGCACCCAAGCCCATTTTGCTTGACCGTAAACCCCGATCCGATCACTGACGTCAAAGCGCCCTTCGATCAGGTCCAACTCAGCATGGCCAAAAGGAAATTCCCATTCGGCATCGGTCTGGAATGGCCGGAACAGAGCCCGAAATCCGCGTGCGGGCGCCCAGGCCTGCGCGGGATCGAAGGTAATGATCCGACCGCCGGGGGCCAGTACCTCTTCCAGTCGATCCAGAAGCGGCGTCATATAGCGGAAATGGTGCAGTACTGAATGGGCGTAGATGACATCATAGCCGCCTTCGGGAAACGTGTGGGAGAGGAAGTCGCCGGCGATGAAAGCGGTGTTTGGCAGATGCCCGAACCGCTCTCTAAGCACGCCAACCTGGGCCTCGGACAGATCGATTGCGTGATAGGTGCCAGCGGTGGTGGCGAGATGTTCGGTCAGGGCGGTGCCGGTGCCACATCCCAAATCGAGCACCGTCTTATTGCTCAGATCGCCCAGCCATTTGCGGTGGATGTCATAGGGTATTGCCCGCGCCTCTTCGGAGATCGTTGCTGCCGCGCGTTGGCGCAGCACGCGCCAGAGGTTCGTCGCCACCCCATTGAGGGCCGAGACCGAACCACCATTGGTCTGGTCGTAATAGGCCCGTTGCCGCTCGTTCACGGTTTCCATCGCGACACGCTGGCTGGCGTTGCTATTGGCTGAGGGTTTCACCCTGCGGGTTCCTCTTTCTTTTCATCACCGGGCAGGATGTAATCGGCCCCTTCCCACGGCGACATGAAGTCGAACTGGCGGTATTCCTGAACGAGGCTCACAGGCTCATAGACCACACGTTTGGCGGCTTCGTCATAGCGCACTTCGGTATAGCCCGTGGTCGGGAAATCCTTGCGCAGCGGATGGCCGCGGAAACCGTAATCCGTGAGAATGCGGCGCAGGTCGGGGTGGCCTGAGAACAGGATGCCGAACATGTCGAAAATCTCACGCTCGAACCAATCGGCACTGGGATGCACGGAGGTCAGCGACGGCACCATGTCCTTTTCCCGCGCCGCAGCGCGCAGGCGGATGCGCTGGTTTTGGTACATGGACAGGAAGTGGTAAACCACGTCGAACCGCTTGGCGCGACCGGGGTAGTCGACAGCCGTAATATCCACCAACGTTGAGAAGCGGCAGGTTGGATCACTGCGCAGGAATTCCACCAACCCGGCGATATTCGCCAGCGCTACATTTACGTTCAACTCACCCTTGGTGACATCCCAGCCGAGCACACAATCGGGCCGTTTGGCTTCGATATAGGCCCCAAGCTCTTGCAGTTGTTCGCTCATCGCAAATCTTCCTTCCACGCGCCGATCAACGCCGTCTGTCTGTCGCGCATCCGGCGCGTTGTCTGTCTCGCCTGCGCCACATGGGGCGTAGGCCATAGCTTAACGCACAATCGTCCCAGTGCGGCGGATCTTACGTTGCAGCTGCAATATCCCGTAAAGCAGCGCCTCCGCCGTGGGCGGGCAGCCGGGCACATAGATGTCTACCGGCACGATCCGGTCACAGCCACGCACGACCGAGTAGCTGTAATGGTAATACCCACCGCCATTCGCACAGGAACCCATGGAGATCACATAGCGCGGCTCTGGCATCTGGTCGTAAACCTTGCGCAGCGCCGGGGCCATTTTATTGGTCAGGGTGCCCGCGACGATCATCAGATCTGACTGGCGCGGGGACGCACGCGGTGCTGTACCAAACCGCTCAAGGTCATAGCGCGGCATGGAACTGTGCATCATCTCAACCGCGCAGCAGGCCAGACCAAAGGTCATCCAGTGCAGTGAGCCGGTGCGCGCCCAGTTGATAATGTCTTCGGTCGAGGTGACCAAGAAACCCTTGTCCTGCAACTCAGCATTCAGGGTCTGGGTTGCAACCTCAGGGTCCGGCCCCGCGCCATACTGGCCGTAAGCCGCAGGTGCAGAGGCGCCGGATTTAACCCGCGGGCTCTGGTAGCCGTCCCCCATGACCGGGGTGACGAGACCGTCATCCTTTACTGCCATTCCAGCGCTCCCTTCTGCCATTCATAGGCGAAGCCCGCCGTCAGCACGCCCAAGAACACCATCATGGACCAGAAACCAACCATGCTCACTTCCTTAAAGGCCACGGCCCATGGGAAGAGGAAGGCGATTTCAAGATCGAAAATGATGAAGAGGATCGAAACCAAATAAAAACGCACGTCGAATTTCATGCGCGCGTCGTCAAACGCGTTGAACCCACATTCATAGGCCGAGACCTTTTCCGGGTCAGGGTTGCGCACAGCCACCACCACAGCGGCGAGGATCAGCACAAGGCCCAAGCCGATGGCAACGGCCAGAAAAACGAGGATGGGCAGGTATTCCCGCAGCATGTCGTCCAAGGGGATGCTCCTTTCGCGGTGCGCGGCAGTCGAAAGGGGTCCGAGCCCCGCGCAGACAAACTTGGAACGGGTTTAACTCTGCCGGTGGGGAGGGTCAACGGGCCAAGGCCGCATATTGCCGCCCTGCCCCGTTCAATATGATCAATTCGCGCGGGTCTGGCCCTAGATCACCCACGCCGCCTTGCGCTTGTCGAAAAATGCGCCGATTCCTTCGGCGGCTTCTTCGGTTTCCCAGCGGGCCGCGAGGGCGTCGATGGACAGTTTCACCGCCTCCGGCGTGGCGATTCCGCCCAAGTCCTGCGCGAGTTTCTTGGCTGCCGCGACGGCACCCGGTGCGCAGGAGAGATAGGGGACGACTTCAGCTTCGACCGCCGCGTCCAACTCCTCTGCCGGAACGGCACGGGCGAGCAGCCCCAGATCAACAGCCTCTGCCGCGTCAAACAGCCGTGCAGACATAAACACCCGCCGCGCACGCCCCTCGCCCATGCGTGCCAGAACATAAGGCCCAATCGTCGCCGGAATGATCCCCAACCGCGTTTCTGTAAAACCCATCTTAAGGCTATCGACACCCACGGCCACGTCACAGACCGACGCCATGCCAACCCCGCCGCCAAAGGCATTGCCCTGCAACTTGCCAATCACAGGCTTTGGCAGCGCGTTCAACGCGCCCAGCATCGTGGCCAGTTTGCCCGCCTCAGCCGAGCGGGTCTCGGCATCCATATCCGCCTGATCGCGCATCCAGCCGAGATCGCCGCCCGCGCAAAAGGATTTGCCCGCCCCGGTCAGCACCACCACACGCACCGCATCGTCAGCGGCCAGATTTCCAGCAGCATCGGTCAGGTCCGCCAGCATCTGCGCCGACATCGCGTTGTGTTTCTCCGGACGGTTCAGGGTGAGCGTCGCCACCCCGCGCGCGTCGGTTTCGATCGTTAACGTCTCGTACATGGTTAGCCTCGCATCGCCCGTGCCATTTCGGCAGCCTCTTCGACCACCTGCTGATCGACCCCGGTGTCATAGCCCAGAGCCGTCAAATGTGCGTTCACTGCTTCTGTAGCGACATTGCCCGCAGCGCCGGGCGCATAGGGGCAGCCGCCCAAACCACCCACCGCCGCATCAAAGACCCGCACGCCCATCGACAGCGACGCGTCAATATTCGCCATCGCCCGGCCATGGGTGTCGTGATAATGCCCCGCCAAACGGCCCACCGGCACCACATCGCGCACCGCCAGCAGCATCCGCGCGATGCTGTCGGGCGTCCCTGCCCCAATCGTGTCGCCCAGCGAGACCTCATAGCAGCCCATCGCAAAGAGTTTGTCCGCCACCCGCGCCACTTCGCCCGGATCGACCTTGCCGTCATAGGGGCACTCCACGACGCAAGAGACATAGCCCCGCACCGGCATGTCGATGTGCCGCGCCTCTTCGAGGATCGGGGCAAAGCGCGCGAAAGCCTCTTCGATGCTGGCGTTGATGTTCTTCTTGCTGAAGCCTTCCGAGGCCGAGGCGAAGATCGCGATCTCATCCGCCTTGGCCTTCACCGCGTCCTCATAGCCGTACATATTCGGCGTCAACGCCGCATAGCGCACGCCTTCGGCACGGTTGATCCCCGCCAAGACTTCGCCCGACCCGGCCATCTGCGGCACCCATTTGGGGCTCACGAAACTGGCGCATTCAATGCGGCGGAACCCGGCTTCGCTCAGCTTGTCGACCAGCGCCACCTTCTCGGAAACCGGAATCTCCCGCTTCTCGTTCTGCAACCCGTCGCGTGGTCCGACTTCGAAAATCTCACAGTGTCCAAGGCTCATTGGCCGCTCTCCCCATTCATGTTGGTCCCGCCGCCCGGCTTAATCCACCGGCCAGGGCGCATAGAAATCCTGCGCATAGAGCCGCCCCTCCTCGGGCAGCGCCTGCGCAAAGCTTTCGCGTTCCGTGATCCGTTCATACCACGCCGCAACCGAAGGGTGGTCATCCAATTTTACGAAATGTCGCGCCATATAAACCGCTTGGCCGACCGAGATATCGGCGGCGGAAAAGCCGGAGGTCAGCAGGTAATCGCGGTTCTCCAAAGGCGTCGAGAGCCGCGCCTCAAGCGCGTCGTAACATTTGCCGATCCGCGCGGCCTCAAGCTTCATCACGATAGGGCTGCGCATGGAATCGCCGCGCAGGGCGATATGCTGCTGGGTCAGCGCCGCCGCATGCTGGCTGATGGTCTCGGCAAAATGCACCCAGACCAGCCAGGCCATCCGGTCCGGACTGCCCACCGAGCGGCCCATGCGGTCCGGACTATAGCGTTCGCAGAGATACTGGGTGATCGCTCCGGTCTCAAACATCCGCTCGCCGTCGATCTCCAACGCCGGCACCCGGCCCGCTGGCGAGAGCACCAGATACTCCGGGTCGCGCAGGCTGCGGTCAAAGGCGTGCAGTTTGACCTGAAACTCCACGTCATCCAACTCATGCAGCAGCCAAAGTGTGCGCATCGAGCGGGTCTGTGGGCAGTGGTGTAGCGTAATCATGCCGCGTCCTCTGCTGCAGCTTCAAGCCGCACCAACGCAGCCCCCGCTTCCACCTGATCGCCGGGCCGGGCCAGCACCTCGGCCACGACCCCATCGCGGGCCGCGAGCAACGAATGTTCCATCTTCATTGCTTCCAGCACAGCCAAGCGGTCGCCCTTGGCGACGCTCTGGCCGACGTCGGCATCAATCGCCCGCACCAGCCCCGGCATCGGCGCTTCGACGATGTTACCATCCCCATGCGCCGCCCCCGCCCGCGCCAGCGGGTCGATCACGTCGAAGGCGATGCCATAGGCGTCAAAGACCGTGACCACGTCCCCGGCAACCGACACAGCTGGTGCCACATGCCCATCAACCTTCCAACGCCCGCCAACCCGCTCCGCCCGGATTTCTGTGTCATCTACCGTCCAAAGCTGCACATCCTCAGACAAGACCCGCACTTTCAGCTGATGCTCCGTACCGTCGCGGCCAAGCATCACCTGCCGCCGCAGAGGCCGCCAAAGGTTGAACCCCGCCTCCGCCTGTGGCTGATCCAGTCCCAAAGCCGCCATACCTGCGAGGGCGACATGCAGCCCCGGCACCTCTGGCGGCGTGGTGAGCGCATCAATATCCCGCGCGATAAGGCCCGTGTCGACGTCGCCCTTGGCGAACCCTTCGTGGCCAGCCAGAGCGCCCAGAAAGGCAAGGTTTGTCACTGTGCCGCCGACTTCGCAGCCTTTCAGCGCCGCGCGCAGCCGCGACAACGCCACATCGCGGGTTGGCCCATGTACAATTACCTTGGCGATCATCGGATCATAGAAGGGGCTGATCGTATCGCCCGCACGCACGCCGCTGTCAGCGCGGGTTTGCGGGGTAAATTGCAGATGGGTTAAGGTACCTGTTGCGGGCAAGAAACCCTTTGGGACGTCCTCTGCATAAAGCCGTGCTTCAAAGGCGTGGCCGCTGATGGTCAATTCATCCTGCGCCTTGGGTAGCGCCTCCCCGGCGGCCACGCGCAACTGCCATTCCACCAAATCGACGCCTGTGACCAGTTCCGTCACCGGATGCTCCACCTGCAAGCGCGTATTCATCTCCATAAAGAAGAACCCGTCCGCCGAGAGGCCACCCGAACCGTCGACGATAAATTCCACCGTCCCCGCTCCAGCGTAGCCAATCGCCTCCGCCGCACGCACCGCCGCCTCGCCCATGGCGCTGCGCATCTCTTCGGTCATGCCCGGCGCAGGGGCTTCTTCGATCACCTTCTGGTGTCGGCGTTGCAGCGAGCAGTCCCGCTCAAACAGATGTACCGCATGTGTGCCATCGCCAAAGACCTGCACCTCGATATGGCGCGGCTTGGTGACAAACTTTTCGACCAGAACATCCGAATTGCCAAAGGCCGTCTTGGCTTCTGACCGCGCCGAGTCCAACGCTGCCTGAAACTCCTTGGCCTCCTCAACCAGACGCATCCCTTTGCCGCCGCCACCCGCGACGGCCTTGATCAGCACCGGATAGCCGATCTTCTTAGCCTCATCGGCCAGCAGCGCATCATCCTGATCCGCACCGTGATAGCCCGGCACCACCGGCACCCCGGCCTCAACCATCAGCGCTTTAGCGGCATCCTTCAGCCCCATGGCCCGGATGGCCTTGGCCGACGGCCCGACAAAGACCAGCCCCGCCGCCTCAACCGCTTCCACAAAATCCGGGTTTTCGCTCAGAAAGCCATAGCCCGGATGGATCGCCTGCGCACCTATGTCGAGCGCCGCTTGAATGATCACGTCACCTTTGAGGTAACTCTCTGCCGGGGCCGAGCCGCCGATATGCACTGCGGCATCCGCCATCGCCACGTGTTTCGCGCCCGCATCGGCGTCGGAATAGACCGCCACACAGCGCACGCCCATCTTCTGGGCCGTTTCCATCACCCGGCAAGCAATCTCACCCCGGTTCGCAATCAGGATCGTGTCAAACATGCTCTACCCTTTTCATCCTCTTACTGTCCAAATGTCATGCGCAGCGGGCACCGAAGGGGCGCCCGGCGCAGATCACATCCGGAACAAACCAAATTTCGTTGGCCCAATCGGCGCGTTCAGACTGGCCGACAAGCTCAGATAGAGCACATCCCGGCTCTTGCGCGGATCGATAATCCCATCGTCCCACAGCCTTGCGGAGGCATAAAGCGGGTGGCTCTGCTCCTCGAACATATCAATCGTTGGCTGTTTGAAGGCGGTCTCTTCTTCCTCGGTCCACGTGTCCCCGGCTCGCTCAATCGCGTCGCGTTTGACGGTGGCAAGCACCCCCGCCGCCTGCGCGCCGCCCATGACCGAAATCCGGCTGTTGGGCCACGTCCACAGAAAGCGCGGGCGGTAGGCCCGGCCCGACATGCCGTAGTTGCCCGCGCCGAAAGAGCCACCGACGAGCATGGTGATTTTAGGCACATTGGTGGTGGCCACCGCGGTCACCATCTTGGCGCCATGCCGCGCGATGCCCTCGTTCTCGTATTTACGGCCCACCATAAAGCCGGTGATGTTTTGCAGGAACACCAGCGGGATGTTGCGTTGGCTGCACAGTTCAACAAAATGCGCACCCTTCTGGGCGGCCTCGGAGAAGAGCACGCCGTTGTTGGCGATGATGCCGATAGGGCAGCCTTTGACATGGGCGAAGCCGCAAACCAAAGTCTCGCCGAAGCGGGACTTGAACTCGTCGAAACGGCTGCCGTCCACGAGACGCATGATGACCTCGCGGATATCATAAGGCGTGCGCAGGTCGGCGGGGACAACGCCCAGCATTTCGTCGGGGTCGTATGCGGGCTCTTCGGGGCTGGCCCAGTCCACTGTGGTCGGCTTGGTCTTATTCAGATGACCGACAGCACGGCGGGCCAGCGCCAGCGCGTGGGCATCATCCTCGGCCAAATAGTCCGCCACGCCCGAGAGCCGCGTATGCACATCGCCGCCGCCGAGGTCTTCGGCGCTGACCACCTCGCCAGTCGCGGCCTTCACCAGCGGCGGACCGGCGAGGAAGATCGTGCCCTGCTCTTTGACAATGATCGTCACGTCCGACATCGCGGGGACGTAGGCGCCGCCCGCAGTGCAAGACCCCATCACCACAGCGATTTGCGCAATGCCCTTGGCACTCATCCGCGCTTGATTGTAGAAAATCGCACCAAAGTGGTCGCGGTCGGGGAAGACTTCGTCTTGGTTCGGCAGGTTCGCGCCGCCGCTGTCCACGAGATAGATACAGGGCAGATGGTTCGCCTCAGCAATCTCCTGCGCGCGGAGGTGTTTTTTCACCGTCATCGGATAGTAAGTGCCGCCCTTCACGGTAGCGTCGTTGCAGACCACCATGACCTCATGGCCCTGCACACGCCCGATGCCTGCGATTACACCGGCGCAGGGTGCCGCACCGCCGTAAAGCCCATGCGCCGCCGTGGCGCCGATCTCCAGAAACGGGCTACCGGGGTCGAGCAGGTTCGCCACACGCTCCCGCGGCAGCATCTTGCCCCGGCTTTCGTGACGCGCGCGAGATTTCTCACCGCCACCAAGGGCTGCAGCCTCAGCCGCCTCGCGGACCTCGCTCAGCGCCTTAAGATGGGCCATCTCGTTGGCCTTGTAGGCATCCGAGGATGGCAGGGCTTGGGATGTCAGTTTCATGTTACGTCCTCATTCTCTTGCGCCGCCAGACGCTTCAGTTCTTTGCGGATTACCTTGCCGGTCACGGTCATCGGCAGGTCTTCTACGAATGCGATCTCACGCGGGTAGGAATAGCTCGCAAGACGGTCCTTGACCCAATCTTGCAGCTCCTTCGCTTGGGCTTCGGCACCCGGTTTCAGCACCACGTATGCTTTTACGATCTCGGTGCGCAGCGCGTCCGGCTTGCCCACCACGCCACAGGTCGCCACGGCGTCATGGGTCAGCAAACAGTCCTCAATCTCGGCCGGGCCGATGCGGTAGCCAGCAGAGGTGATCACATCATCCTCACGACCTACAAAGCGCAGATACTCGCCCTCCCAGATGCCCCGATCGCCCGTCAGCAGCCAGTCACCGTGGAACTTCGCCGCCGTTTCCTCGGGCCGGTTCCAATAGCGCAGCATCATCGAGGGCGCGCCTTTGCGCACCGCGACATCGCCCTCGGCATCAGTGGGCTGGCCGTCACCGTCCAGCACAGCAAGTTCGAACCCCGGCACCGGCTTGCCGATGCAGCCGGGCTGCGCGGGGAAGTCCACGCCGCAGCTTGAGGCGACCATGTTGCACTCAGTCTGGCCGTAGAACTCGTTGATCTCTAACTCGAAAGCCTTGCGGCCCCAAGCAAGCATCTCGGCCCCCAGAGGCTCGCCGCCACTGGCGACGGAGCGCAGGCCGGGCAGAGACACATCCGCAGCCTTCAGCATCCGCAAGGCGGTCGGCGGGAAAAAGACATTGCGCACCTCGCCCCGCGCGATCACGTCGGCGCAGCCCTCGACGGTGAACTTGGGCATCCGCGCAGCCACAACCGGCACGCCAAGCGCCAGCGCGGGCATCGCTACGTCAAAAAGCCCGCCGATCCACGCCCAATCCGCTGGGGTCCAGAGGCAATCGCCTTTCTGCCTCAGATGATCATGGCTGACCGAGACGCCCGGCAAATGGCCCGACAGCACCCGATGTCCGTGCAATGCCCCCTTTGGCGTGCCGGTGGTGCCGGAGGTGTAGATCAGCACGGCAGGGTCTTCGGGGCCGACCTCGGCGAAATCCGCCGGGTCGCCCGCAATGCCGACTTGGGACGCAATCCACGGTGTTGCAAGATCGCCCAGCAGGTCGGCGCCTTCGGCATCGGTCAGGACAATCGCACAGCCAGCGTCATTGATCCGACTGGCCAGCGCGTCGCGTTTGAACAGCTTAAACAGCGGCACCGAAATTGCGCCGATCTTCCAGATCGCCAGATGCGCGGCTGCGCACCACGGCGACTGGCTGAGCAAAACGCCCACGCGGTCGCCGGGCTGCACTTCAGCCAAGAGCGCCCGCGCCAGACCGTCAACCATCTGGTGCAGGGCGCCGTAAGACACATCGCGGCGCCCCTCCCCGGTCAGGTCAATGATCGCCAAAGCGTCGTCGGGCTGCGCCAAACACTGCGCCGCCATATTGCCCTGCCAGATGCTCCAATCGTCAGATGTCATGTCAGCTTCGATACTCCGGGTTTTCAAAATCAAAGCGCGCGCCGGCGTCCCAAGCGTTGCGGTCGTTACCCTCTTGTGGATAGCCGCCAGCGTCTTTCAACATCCGCGCCAGATGAAGGGCGTTCCATGTCATGATCGTGGTGTTGCGCTGCGTGAATTCATTGTCGAAGCCTATGCGCTTGCCATCCACCTCATCGCCGTAAGAGGGACCCGGCCCCGCCTCGCCGATCCAGCCGCAATCGGCTTGTGGCGGGATGGTGTAGCCAAGGTGGTTCATCGCGAAACCAGTGGTCATGGCGACATGTTTGATGCCGTCTTCGTTACCCGTCACCACCGTGCCGCCGACCTTGCCGTAGAAAACAGATTGCCCCTTGTCGTTCAGCTTTCCGCTCATGGCATAGAGCCGTTCAATCAAGACCCGGCAGGTGCTGCTTTCCTCGCCCAGCCAAAGCGGCGTGCCGATGATGAGGATGTCGGCGGCCAGCACCTTTTCCCAAATGCCAGGCCAATCATCGCGGTCCCAGCCATGTTCTGTCATGTCCGGATAGACGCCAGGCGGCACTTGGTGATCGAGCAGATAGAGGTGTTCGACGCTCACCCCCTGCGTCTCCATGATCCCCGCGCTGGCGTTGAGCAACAGTTGTGTGTGGCTGTCGCCGGGGGTCTTTTTCAGCGAGCAGTTTACGTAGAGCGCCTTGAGGTCGGAAAAGTCAGTCATCGCCAAGTTCCTTCTTCAGTTGCTCCAACTCCCGATCAAGGAAGAAAGAGGTGATGGACCGGATGATGACCAGCAGCAGCAAGAAGAGCAGATCGGCAAAGCGCAGGCTGATCGCGGTATGAATCACGTCTGAGACAATGAACAACTCCAGCCCCGCAAGGATGTACCGCCCCAACTCAATGCGCTCGCGGTTGGTGCGGCGCACCCGTTCCGCGCCGCTTTTGCCAACTTCAGCAATCACAACACCGGTCAGGAAACGCGCAGCACCAATCAGCAGCAAAAGGATGGCGGCAATGTCGATCACCGCCGCTAAAACCTCGAAAACCTCGATCAGCCAAGGCAGCGCGCCATGCAGCACACCGCCTTCGGTTTCCATTTCGATCAGACTTTCCATCCCGGTTCCTCCGTTCCCGCGCCGCAGGGTGCGCGCCTAGTAGGCCGCCCCCAAAAGCAACGCCTGCTCGCCCGTCATCCGCATGAGACACATCAACGTCGCGGGCCCGCCGCCGGTGCCGCCGCCCCATTGGCTACGCTCGTAGTCGCAGGCGGCATCGCGGAACGTAATCCACGCGCGCTGCATGTCACGCAGCGCCTCGGCCTGTTTGGGGAGTTCGGGCTGGTACATGGCGGCGTCTTCATCCGCCGACTTCGCCTGAACCATGCGGGCGCGGTAGTTCTCGTTCAACAGAGCGTCCCAAAAGCTCAACTCACGATCCAGACAGCCGCCCATACCATAGGTCGAATATCCCCCCGGCGCTTCCATGCAGAGGTTCGCGGACAGGCCGATGCACGCACGCTTATCGGCGAACTCTTCGGCCCCGGCCAAACAGGTCGCCGTCGCACTGTCGGAATAGGTGATCTCCTGCGCGGCCACCGGCCCGGCCAAAACTGCGAGAGCCAGCAGCGCGGCGCGCATCACATAGACCCCATCATCTCGCGGCCCACCAGCATGCGGCGGATCTCCGAGGTGCCTGCGCCAATCTCCATCAGCTTGGCGTCGCGGAAGATGCGGCCCACCGGGTTGTCCGACAGATAGCCCGCGCCGCCCATCGCCTGCACCGCCTGATGCGCCTGCACCATGGCTTGTTCCGAGGCATAAAGACAGCAGGCCGCCGCGTCCTGACGGGTGACGTCGCCACGGTCGCAGGCCTGCGCCACGCTGTAGACATAGGCCCGCGCCGAGTTCATCGCGGTGTACATATCCGCCATCTTGCCCTGCATCAGCTGGAAGTCCCCGATGCGCTGGCCGAACTGCTTGCGCTCGGCCATATAGGGCATGATCTCATCCAGACAGGCAGCCATAATGCCAAGGCCAATGCCCGCCAGCACCACGCGCTCATAGTCGAGGCCTGACATCAGGACGCGCACGCCTTTGCCCTCTTCGCCGAGGATGTTCTCAAAGGGCACTTCGCAATCGTCAAAGATCAGCTCTGCGGTGTTCGACCCACGCATGCCGAGTTTGTCGAAGTGGTTCGAGGTGGTGAAACCCTTCATCGACTTCTCGATCAGAAAGGCGGTAATGCCCTTAGAACCTGCCTCTGGGTCCGTCTTCGCATAGACGACTAGCGTCTCGGCGTCCGGCCCATTGGTGATCCAATATTTATTGCCGTTCAGCCGGAAGTGATCGTTCCGCTTTTCGGCGTGCAGCTTCATGCTGACCACATCGCTGCCCGCGCCTGCCTCAGACATGGCCAACGCGCCGACATGCTCGCCTGAGCAAAGCTTCGGCAGGTACTGCGCCTTTTGCTCTGGAGTGCCGTTGAGCTTGATCTGGTTCACGCAGAGGTTGGAATGTGCGCCGTAGGACAGCGAGACCGAGGCGCTTGCCCGCGCAATTTCTTCCACCGCGACGGTATGGGCGACATAGCCCATGCCTGAACCGCCGTATTCCTCTTCGACGGTCATACCCAAAAGGCCCAACTCGCCCATCTCGGTCCAAAGCTCGGCGGGAAATTCGTTCTTGCTGTCGATCTCGGCGGCCATTGGTTTGACGCGCTCCTGCGCCCAGCGGTGCACCATGTCGCGCAGCGCGGCGACGTCCTCACCCAGATCGAACTGCATACTTGCGTTAAACACGACTTCTCCCCCGATTTATTGAACGCTTGTTCATTACCTACCGCCCTGCCCGCGATGCGTCAAGCATCTGCACGCAGGCCAAGCGGGAACCCCGCTGCCGCGCGGCGGGTTGGCCCTGCAACCGACCTTACAACAAAGCGAGAGTAAAATGAGCGACGATCTGAAGAAAGAATTTTGGGACCGGCTGGACGACACACGCGCCGGGATGTTGATGACCAAGACCGCCCCCGCAATCCCGATGACCCATTATATTGACGAAGACGACCGCTCCGCCGTGCTGTGGTTCATCACCGCCAAAACCACCGATCTGGCGAAATCCGCCGAGGGGCGCTCGGAAGCGCAATATCTCATCGCCAGCAAGGACGAATCCCTCTGGGCGCGGATCGACGGTCATGTGTCTGCTGTGACCAACCCCACCGAGCTCGACAAAATCTGGAACGCCATCGCAGGCGCTTGGTTTGAAGATGGCAAGCAAGACCCCGATGTTCAGCTGATCCGCTTTGATCTGACCGAAGCCGAGGTCTGGGCCACCGACGGCGGGTTCAAGTTCCTCTATGAGATCGGCAAAGCGCAGATGACCGGTGAAAAACCCGACATGGGCAAACACGGCACTATCCGTTTCTAAGCCACGCCCGATTGATAGACCGCGCTGACCTCGGACCGAATAATCCGCGCAATCAAAGCGCAGTCGTCCAGCGAAAAGGTCAGCGGCACACGCATGTCCAACAGTCCCGCCAGCACCGCATCGCTGGCGGGCATTTTTTCGGCCTTCACATAGCGCCATGTATCGTAGCGGCTGGTGAAGCCCTTGGGCTCTGCCCCGCCGAACCACTTGAGTTCCACGCCCCGCGCGGCACAGCGAGAGATGACGTCTTCGACCGACCCCGCCGACCATCCTTTTAGCAGAAACTGTATGGATGAGCCGACGATGCTTTCCGCCTCAGGCCGGTCGATCACCGTCAGCCCCGGCGTGTCGCGCAGACCGGCCTCAATCACCCGGTAGCGTTCATTCCAACGCGCCACTTGCTCCTTCAGCCGCCGCAACTGCGGACGCAGCACCGCTGCGCGCAGATTGTCCATGCGGCCCGAAATATTCGGGGTCTCATAGCGGATCGTCTCAAAAGCCTCCGGCCCCGGTGCGGCCTCATGCCGTTCGTAGAGCATATAGGACCCAGACAGCATGATCGCCCGCGCGGCCACTTGCGCGTCATTGGTGATGAGCAAACCACCCTCGCCCGCGTTCACATGCTTGTAGGTCTGGCAAGAGAAGCAGCCGACCTTGCCCTGCGTGCCCGATGCCGCGCCGTTCCAAGCCGCCCCCATCGTATGGGCGCAATCCTCGATCACCGTGATGCCACGCGCGTCACAGAGCGCCATAAGCGCCTCCATATCCGCCAGATGGCCGCGCATATGGCTGAGCAGCAACACATCAGCCTGATCTGCCTTGGCGGCGAGATCTTCAAGGTCAATGACCAGTTGCTCCGTGACGCCAACAAAGACTGGTACCGCGCCGAGCGAAGCAATCGCCCCCGGCACCGGCGCAAGCGTAAAAGCATTGGTCAACACCCGGTCGCCGGGCTTCACCCCCACCGCCCGGAGCGCCGTGGACATGGCATAGCCGCCAGAGGCCACCGCGAGGCAATATTTCACGCCCATCATCGCGGCAAATTCCTGCTCCAGCAGAGCAACCTCGGCGATCTCACCCGGCGCGGTGTTGTAACGGTGCAAGCGCCCACTGCGCATCACCGCCACCGCCGCCTCAATCGCCTCTTCAGGGATCGGCTCTTGCTGGGTAAAGCTGCCAGTGAAGCGCTCTGCCATCAGGCAGCCGCGCCGATCAGCCGTGTCACGACCTCCAGCAGGTCAGCGAAATCATCCAGCAGCGCTTCGGGTTCCAACGCTGCCACATCATGCCCGCCGGGGCCAAAGGTGACCAAGACGCAGGGCACCCCGGCCGCGCGGGCGGTCTTGCGGTCGGTATCGGTGTCGCCGATCAGTACACATTGGGCCGGGTCGCCGCCCGCGCGCCGTGCGGTTTCAAACAGATGTTCCGGATCCGGTTTGCGCACGGTCAAACTGTCTGCGCCCAGCATCGCGCCGAAAGCCTCTCGTACGCCGAGCTTGGTCAGCAGCAACTCCGCCAGCGCTTCGGGTTTGTTGGTACAGATCGCCACACGGTAGCCCGCCGCCTTGAGCGCCGCGACCGCCTCCATCGCGCCGGGATAGAGGATCGTATGGGTGTCGATCTCGCGTTTATAGGCGTCGAGCAACATCGGGTAATAGCGGTCAATGGTTTCGGCATCCTCCGCCCGGCCCAGTTTTTGCATACCGAGCGTTAGCATCGCCCGCCCGCCCCGTAAGGCGGTGCCAGCGTCCTCGGCGTGAACCAGCACATCGCCCGCCCCCATATCGCGAAAACAGGCATTGGCGGCGGCGATCAGGTCGCCAGAGGTGTCGGCCAAGGTGCCGTCGAGATCAAAAACCACTGTCTTCACAGGAAACTCCCTTGGCGGAACCCCGCCTTGCATGATGCCTTCGTGTTGCAGACCGCAACCTAGTTTGATGGGCGCTGGCCTTGCGCCTTTGTGCGAAGCGCGTAAAGAGAATGCAAGCTGAAGGACAAAGAGATTTACATGGAAACTGCATTGATCATCCTTGCCGCGGGCAAGGGGACACGGATGAACTCGGACCTGCCGAAAGTGCTGCACCACGTTGCCTCGGCCCCAATGCTGGAACATGCCATGGCTGCAGGGGCTGCACTCGGCCCGCGCCATACGGTTGTTGTTGCGGGCCATGGTGCTGATCTGGTGCGTGCCGCCGCGACGGGTTTTGACGAAGACGCGCAGGTGGTCGAGCAGACCGAGCAACTCGGCACCGCCCATGCGGTCGCCCAAGCGCGCGCCGCTTTGGAAGGCTTCGACGGCATGGCGCTGGTGCTCTATGGCGACACCCCTTTCGTCCGGCCCGAGACCTTGGAAAAGATGCAAGAGGCGCTTCGCACACATGACGTGGTCGTATTGGGGTTTGAGGCCGCCGACCCCGCCCGCTATGGCCGTCTGGTGATGCAAGGCGATACGCTGGAACGCATTGTCGAGTTCAAGGACGCGAGCGAAGAAGAACGCGCCATCTCCCTATGCAACTCCGGTGTGGTCGCCTGCAAATCCGATCTGCTGTTTGACCTGATCGACAAGGTCGGCAACGACAACGCATCTGAGGAATACTACCTCACGGACATCATCGGCCTTGCCCGCGCCGAAGGCCGCAGCGCCACAGTGGTGACCTGTGCAGAAGCCGAAACCATGGGCGTGAACTCCCGCGCCGATCTGGCCCGCGCAGAGGCCGCTTTCCAGTCCCGCGCCCGCGATCTGCTGATGGAAGACGGTGTCACCCTTGTGGCGCCGGAAACCGTCTTTCTGGCCCGCGACATCTATATTGGCCGGGATACGGTGGTGGAGCCGAATGTCGTCTTTGGTCCCAATGTCACCGTTGAATCTGGTGTCACGATCCGCGCCTTCTCACATCTCGAAGGCTGTCATGTCTCACGCGGCGGTATTGTCGGCCCCTACGCCCGTCTGCGCCCCGGAGCTGAGCTGGACGAAGACGTGCGCATCGGCAACTTCGTTGAGGTCAAAAACGCGCAGATCGCTGAAGGTGCCAAGGTCAACCACCTGAGCTACATCGGAGATGCCACCGTCGGCGCACGCAGCAATATCGGCGCGGGCACAATCACCTGCAACTACGACGGCGTGATGAAACACCACACCCATATCGGCGCACATGCCTTTATTGGCTCCAACACCATGCTGGTGGCACCTGTGTCGATCGGGGACGGCGCGATGACGGGCAGCGGTTCGGTCATCACCTCGGATGTGGAACCGGACGCGCTGGCGCTGTCCCGCGCACCGCAGGTGGAAAAGCCCGGCATGGCACGCAAATTGATTGAAGTTTTAAAGGCCAAAAAGGCCAAATTGCAAAGAGGCAGCTAATATGTGTGGAATTATTGGGGTACTGGGCAATCATGAAGTTGCTCCGATCCTTGTGGAATCGTTAAAGCGTTTGGAATACCGCGGCTATGACAGCGCTGGCATCGCGACGCTGGACGACGGCAAGCTCGACCGCCGCCGCGCCGTGGGCAAGCTGGCGAACCTGTCTGACACGCTGGTGCACGATCCGCTGGCCGGTAAATCCGGGATCGGCCACACCCGTTGGGCCACCCATGGCGCCCCGAGCGTCACCAATGCGCACCCCCATCAAGCGGGCAAGGTTGCGGTCGTCCATAACGGCATCATCGAGAATTTCCGCGAACTACGCGCCGAACTGGCCGAACACGGTGCGCAATTTGTTACCGAAACAGACACCGAAACCGTCGCCCTGCTCACCCAGCACCACATGAGCCAAGGCGCCGACCCAGTGACCGCCGCCAAACAGACCCTTGCCCGCCTCGAAGGCGCCTTCGCGCTGGCTTTCCTCTTTGACGGCCATGACAATCTGATGATCGCGGCCCGCAAAGGCTCCCCCTTGGCCATCGGCTACGGCGAAGGCGAGATGTATGTGGGCAGCGACGCCATTGCGCTGGCTCCGCTGACCAATAAAATCTCCTACCTCGAAGAAGGTGACTGCGCTGTCATCACCCGAACCTCGGTTGAGATCACGGATCAAAACGGCGCCCTCGCCAACCGCGCCATTAAGACCATCGAGATCGACAGCACCCGCATCGACAAAGCGGGTCATAAACATTTCATGGCTAAGGAAATCGCCGAGCAACCCAGCGTGATCGGCACCGCCATCGGCAAATACCTCTCCCTTAATGGCGACATTGACCTGAGCGGACAAGAGATCGACTTCAACGATTTTGACCGGGTCATCATGGTCGCTTGCGGCACCGCCTCCTACGCTTGCCTGACCGCGAAATACTGGTTCGAGCAGATCGCCCGCCTGCCCGTCGAAGTCGACGTCGCCTCCGAGTTCCGCTACCGCGAACCCCTGATCCCGCCGCGCACACTGGCTGTTTTCGTCAGCCAATCGGGCGAGACTGCCGACACCCTCGCCGCCCTGCGCTATTGCGAGGGCAAGGCCGCCAGCATCCTGTCGGTCGTCAACGTGCCGGAAAGTTCCATCGCCCGTGAGAGCGACATCGCGTTGCCGATCCATGCCGGTGTTGAGGTGGGCGTGGCGTCGACCAAGGCTTTCACCTGTCAGCTTGTCGTGCTGTATATGATGGTGCTGAAAGCTGCGCAGCAGCGAGGCGAGATCGACACAGATACCTTGGCCGACCATATCTCCGGCCTGCGCGGGTTGCCATCGATCATCAGCCACGCGCTTGAGAAGAACGACACGATGCATGCCGCGGCACTTAAGCTGTCGCACGCCCGCGACGTGCTGTTCTTGGGGCGTGGGCAGATGTACCCCCTTGCCCTCGAAGGCGCATTGAAACTCAAAGAAATCAGCTACATACACGCCGAAGCTTATGCATCAGGTGAACTTAAACACGGCCCCATTGCGCTCATTGATGAGAATGTGCCGGTGGTGGTCATGGCCCCCCGCGACGCGCTTTTTGACAAGACGGTCAGCAATATGCAGGAGGTCATGGCGCGCAAAGGCAAAGTCATCCTGATCTCTGATGCCAAAGGTCAGGAGGAGGCAAACGACGGGGTGTGGTTCAGCATCGAGATGCCCCCCGTCCCCGACGCTCTGGCCCCGATCCTCTACGCGATCCCGGCGCAGCTTTTAGCCTATCACACCGCCGTAGCCAAAGGGACGGATGTGGACCAGCCGCGCAACCTTGCGAAATCGGTCACGGTCGAGTGAGCCCCGAAGACGCGATCGCCGCGCTGCAAGCTAATGCCAACCCGGCGCGGGCCGAGGAGATGCGCCGCTACCACAAGGCGGACCGCATCTACCTTGGCCTGACCAATCCGCAGATCAACAGCATGGCACAAGACTGGCGCGAGGCGTTGGACGTGCCGGGCCGCGTGGCGCTGGCGGATGCGCTTTGGCAGTCGGACATCTTCGAAGCGCGGCTCGCCGCGGCCAAATTATTAACCCAAGCCCGCCTCCGCCCGAATGACAGCGCGGCTTGGGCGCTTATCGCCAGTTGGACGCCGGACTTCGACAGTTGGGCGATTGCCGATCACGCCAGCATGGCCGCGCAGAAACGCCTGATCGCAGACCCCGCCCGTTTGGATGAGGTTGAGACTTGGATCGCTTCGGATCACCTATGGAGCCGTCGTGCGGCATTGGTCTCCACCCTACCGTGGACCAAGCAGAACCATCCCAAGCCCGAAGAACTGGCCAACCGCGACCGGATTTTGGGATGGGCTGCGACATTGGTGCCGGATCATCGCTGGTTCATTCAGAAAGCCATTGGCTCTTGGTTGCGCGATCTGTCGAAACACGACCCTGACCGCACCCGCGCCTTTATCGCTGCTCACGGCGAGGCGATGAAGCCTTTCGCGGTCAAGGAAGCCTTGCGGCTGCTTAAGAAAGCTGAAGGGCAGTAAGGCTCCGTGTGGTTAGGGACCTCGCGAGAAGCCTAGCCAGCCGCTACCTCTACTGGGGTGAGATCGGTCAGCGATGCGCCGATCAGCCGCAGCGCGGGCAGTGACATCCGGCTGCCCGCTGTTGGGGGGCCCTCAATCGGGATAAGCGTTACCGCCGCGGATTTTCCCGTTGCCGGATTGGTCACCCGCCCCGGCTGCTCGCGATCAACCAAGGGCGTCTTTAACCACAACCCCGGCTCCGTGGCGCTGCCAAGGCTCACTACGGTCTCCCCAAGCACCGTTCCCGCAGCTGCGGGGGCTTTCGTGGCCGCTTCGCGCTCTTCGGCAGTGGTGGTGTCTAGGCTTTCGGCGGTATTGGCACCCGACGTCAGTTCCGGTGCGGCGCTGGTTTGCGCGGAGGGAGTAGGCGCGGCGGCCTCAGAAGGCGCAGGCGCGGCTGCCGGTTTAGTCGCCCCCCTTTCCAAGCCCAAACTGTCAGAAAGACTTGCACAGCCCGATAGGGCGGCAGCGGCGAATAGCGGGAATATCATGCGTGTCATGCCCTTAGCCTAGCTGCGCCCCTTGCCCTTATCAATCGCCCAAATGCTGCTTGCCCCGGCCATGGCGGATCATTACCTATGAGGTATGACTGCTCCTCTTATTGACCCTTTCATGCGTGCGATCACCTATCTGCGCGTCTCCGTCACGGACCGCTGCGATTTTCGCTGCGTCTATTGCATGTCTGAGAACATGACCTTCCTGCCCAAGAAGGAATTGCTGACGCTGGAAGAGTTGGACCGCCTGTGCAGCAACTTCATCGATCTGGGCGTCGAAAAGCTGCGCATCACCGGGGGTGAGCCTTTGGTGCGGCGCGGGATCATGACGTTTTTCGATGGGATGAAACGGCATCTTGATCGTGGTGCGTTGAAGGAACTGACGCTGACCACAAACGGCAGCCAGTTGGAGCGTTTCGCGGATGATCTCTATGCCGCGGGCGTGCGCCGGGTGAATGTTTCGCTCGATACTCTCGACGAAGAGAAATTCGCCGCCATCACCCGCTGGGGCCGTCTGCCGCAGGTCTTGCGCGGCATTGACGCAGCGCAACGGGCCGGGCTTAAGGTCAAGATCAACGCGGTGGCGCTCAAAGGCTTTAACGAGCCGGAACTGCCCTATATCACCGAATGGTGCGCAGAGCGTGGTATTGATCTGACGTGGATTGAGGTCATGCCAATGGGCGATCTGGGCAATGAGGACCGCTTTGGCCAATACTGGTCCCTCAACGACGTCCGCGCCCGCTATGCGGAACACTACACCGTCACCGATCTGGCCGAACGCACCGGCGGCCCGGCACGCTATGTGCGGCTGGAAGAGACCGGCCAGAAAATCGGTTTCATCACGCCGCTGAGCCATAACTTCTGCGAAAGCTGCAACCGGGTGCGGATTACCTGCACCGGGGAAATCTACATGTGTCTGGGCCAAGAGGACGTGGCTGATCTGCGTGCGCCTCTGCGCGATTACCCCGACAACGACCAACCGCTGCAAGCGGCGATCCGGGCGGCGATTGACCGCAAGCCAAAGGGGCATGACTTTGACTACTCGCGCCAGCGCGTCGATGGGCAAATGCCCCGCCACATGAGCCATACTGGCGGCTGAGGGCGTGGCCGCACCGTTTCTCTATCATGCTTGGGTCGCCGCCAGCGCCGCGATCCTGCCCTTTGCGGCGCGGCAGTCCGTGGCCAAACTGCGCCGCGCCGGGGTTGAGGTTCACCGCGCTCATGAGAAGCTCGGTCATGCCAGCAGCCCCCGCCCCGAAGGCCGCTTGATCTGGTTTCATGCAGCCTCAGTCGGTGAAAGCCTGTCGGTTTTGGCGTTGATTGACCGGATGGGCCGCGCCCTGCCCGATGCGCATTTCCTGATCACCTCAGGCACCGCGACCTCAGCGCGGTTGGTTGGCCAACGCCTGCCGCCCCGCACCCGGCATCAGTTCGCCACGCTTGACGCCCCTGGTCCTTTGAAGCGTTTCCTCAACCACTGGCGCCCGGATGCGGCGTTGTTTGTGGAAAGCGAATTGTGGCCCCAGATGCTACGCCGGACCCATGAGCGCGGTGTGCCGATGGCGCTGATCAATGCACGCCTGTCGCAACGCTCCATCGCGCGTTGGCAAAAGCAGCCGGTTCTGGCGCGCTATCTTTTCGGTGTTTTCGATCTGATCCTGACCCAGAATGACGCGATGGCCAAAGCGATGGTTGAGGTCAACGCCCCTGCCGAGCGGGTTGCGCGGGGGATCAATCTGAAATCGATGGCTGGCCCGCTGCCGCAGGACGAAGACGCGCTTTTTGAATCCCGCGCCGCCCTTGGCCACCATCCGGTCTGGGTGGCCTCCTCGACCCATCCCGGCGAAGAAAAGTCGGTATTGGACGCGCACCGGGATCTAATCGCGCGGTTCCCCGATCTGTGTCTGATCCTCGCCCCCCGTCATCCGGAACGCGGTGACGAAGTGGCTGAGTTAATCGGCAAGGCAGGCTTCAATTTCACCCGCCGTACACGCGGGGACATGCCCGGCGAGGAGGTCTTTCTGGCCGATACGATGGGTGAGCTTGGCACGTGGTATGCGCTAAGCGATGTTGTCTTTCTGGGCGGTTCGTTGCATCCGATCGGCGGTCACAATCCTTATGAAGTCGCACAGGCTGGCGCGTTTGTTCTGTCGGGCACGCATATTGCCAATTTTGCCGAGACCTATGCCGAGATGGAGGCTGCGGGCGCTGCGCGGCTGGTGGCGGGAACGCAGGATTTGGCCGAGCGCGTGGCAGACCTGCTCAGCAATGATATCGCCCGCGTCAAAGGTGTCACTGCAGCCAAAGCCTTTGCCGAGGCGCAGACGGACAAGCTTGATGGGATTGCCGAACGGCTGATCACAGCACTGCGGTTGGACAGGGCGTCAAGCGATGCCTGAACTTTACGTCACCAACTTTAACCCCAATTTCACCGGCGTATCAGCGACAGCAGCCAATGTGATCCGTCAGCAGAACACGCGGTATGATCTGGCTTTGGTCGGCCACCCACTGCCCGGATGCCCGATGCCCCTGACCCGCGCTGCAGCAGCCAAGGTCACCCGCAACCATCCGCCCCAAGACCGACCCTTCGCCATCTGGCATGTGCGCCGCAACCCGGAGATGCGCAGCGCGATTTGGCTGCGCGATATACGGCGGGCGCCCATTAAGATTGTATTTACCTCCGCCGCGCAAAGGCTGCATTCGGCCTATCCGCGCTGGCTGATCCGGCAGATGGACGCGGTGATCGCCACGACAGAGCGGGCGGCGGAATTCGTACCGCATGTGCGTGCCGTGGTGCCGCATGGGGTCGATACGGATCTCTTTACCCCCGCCACGAACCGCGCGGCGGCATGGGCGCAACTGGGTTTTGGCGGCACCCATGGCATCGCGACGGTGGGGCGCATCCGGCCCGAAAAAGGCACCGATCTTTTTGTCGAGGCGATGCTGCGTCTGTTGCCGCAACGCCCCGGTGCTGTGGCTCTGGTCGTTGGCCGTGCGGGGGGCAAACATGACGCCTTTCTGGCCAAGCTGAAAGCGCAGGTCGCAGCCGCAGGGCTGGCGGATCGGCTGCTTTTCGTGGGGGAATATCCTGCCACCGACCTGCCCCGCTTGATGCGGGCCTTGTCGCTTGTCGTGCAACTTCCGCGCTACGAGGGCTACGGGATGGTGCCGCTTGAGGGGTTGGCCTCTGGCGTGCCATTCGTGGGCAGCGACGCGGGCTATTACAAAGCCTTCTCCGACCAAGGCCGCGTGGGTCAGGTGGTACCGCAAAACGCGCCCGAGGCGGCGGCAGAGGCCGCGATGGCCCTGCTCGACCGTGCAGAGCGAACCGATCTGGCACAATCTGCGCGTGATCTGGCAGAGCACCGCTTCAGTGCGCGGGCCGAGGCCGATGGGATCGATGCGGTGTACCGCGAACTCTGGCAGCGCGGCTAAGCCTACCCAAAACGCACCCGAGGCGGCGCAGGCGGTAATTGCCCCGCTCGACCGTACAGAGCAAACCGATCTGGCACAGGCTGCGCGCGATTTGGCAGAGCGCCGTTTTAGTGCGCGGACGGAGGCTGATGGAATTAATGCGGTGTACCGCGAACTCTCGCAGCGCGGCTAAGCCAACGCAAAACGCGCCTCCGGAGCGGAGGCGCGTTTCATTGTCTTTACCCTATCGATCAGGCCGCTGGCATACGCTGCTCAACAATGCCCGCCCACCAGCTGCACCCTGCCGGGATCGCCTCATCGTTAAAGTTATACTCCGGGTGATGCACCGCTGCTGTGTCGCCGTTGCCCACGAGGATATAGGCACCGGGGCGCTCCTCCAGCATGAAGGCGAAATCTTCGCCCCCCATGATCAGCGGCGCTTCCACACAGTCACCGGAAACAGACCGCGCCACATCGGCGGCAAATTCGGTCTGCGCATCGTGGTTCACCATGACCGGATAGCCCCGGTGGTAGGTCACATCGGCCGTGCCGCCAAAGGTCGTGGCAATGCCGTTGCAGATCTCATTGATGCGCTTTTCGGCCAGCTCGCGCATCTCGGCGGACAGGGTACGCACGGTGCCTTTGATCTGCACCTTCTGCGGGATCACGTTAAAGGCTTTTGAAGACGTCTCGAAAGAGGTCACCGACACCACGATTTGTTCAACCGGATCGGCATTGCGCGAAGTGATGGTTTGCAGCGCCAGCACAGCCTGAGCCGACATTACAGTGGTGTCGACCGTCTCATGCGGTTTCGCGGCATGGCCACCGCTCCCCTCGAAGGTGATGTCGAACTGATCCGTCGCGGCAAAGAAAGAACCCGCGCGGATGCCAAAGGAACCTGTCGGCATGCCGGGCCAGTTGTGCATGCCATAGACTTCCTGAATGCCCCAACGGTCCATCATACCGTCTTCGCACATTTCGCGACCGCCGCCGCCGCCTTCTTCGGCGGGCTGGAAGATCACGACAACGGTACCGTCGAAGTTACGCGTCTCCGCCAGATATTGCGCGGCCCCCAGCAGCATGGCGGTGTGGCCGTCATGGCCGCAGGCATGCATCGCGCCGTCTGTCTTTGACGCATAGTCCAGCCCGGTTTGCTCATGGATCGGCAGCGCATCCATATCGGCGCGGAGGCCCACAACTTTGCCAGAGGCGGTCGATTTACCTTTGATCACACCCACAACGCCGGTGCGGCCAATGCCTTCGACCACTTCGTCACAGCCAAAGGCGCGGAGCTTTTCCGCTACGATGCCAGACGTGCGGTGCGTCTCGAACAGGATTTCGGGGTTCTCGTGCAGGTCACGT
Source organism: Sulfitobacter maritimus (assembly GCF_013346665.1). Taxonomy (GTDB): domain Bacteria; phylum Pseudomonadota; class Alphaproteobacteria; order Rhodobacterales; family Rhodobacteraceae; genus Sulfitobacter; species Sulfitobacter maritimus. Next base: position 609,347 of record NZ_JABVBB010000034.1, on the reverse strand, counting down.
CGCCATGCGGTGATGTCATCATGCAGTTCGGCAAAGCGGTTCTTGACGGCCATTCGGGGGTCCTCCGGGTTGGGTTTTCGCGCTGACAGGCAGGCAGGCGCATTTATCTGCCACCTGCTTACGCCCTTGCCAGCCGGTCCTCAACCACCTGCGCGAACCACGAACAGCCCGCCGGGATCGCCGCGTCGTCAAAGTCATACTCCGGGTGATGCACGGTCGCCCCCTCACCATTGCCGATCATAATATAGGCCCCCGGTCGCGCGTTCAGCATGTAGGAGAAATCCTCGCCTGCCATGATGGGCGGCGTGTCGCGGATCGTGCCGGGGGTGATCTGATCCGCTGCATCAGCGGCAAAGCGGGTCTGCTCGGCGTGGTTGCTTGTGACAGGATAGCCGCGTTGGTAGTCGATCTCGGCGCTGCATTGATGCGCCTCGGCGGTCAGGCGGGTGAGGTCGTGCAAACGCCGCTCGGCCAGATCGCGCACCTCGGGTGCCAGCGTGCGCACGGTGCCGCGCAAGAGGACCTGATGCGGCAAAACGTTATGGCTCTCCGTATCGCTGCGCAGGGTGCAGACGGAGACGACGACCTGTTTCAGCGGATCGGTGTTGCGGCTGGCGATGGATTGCAGCGCGATCAACACATGGGCCGCGGCAAGATTGGTATCAATCGCCTCATGCGGGGCGGCGGCATGACCGCCCTGACCGGTAAGCGTGATGGTGAACTCATCCGCCGCCGCCAAAAGCGCACCTTCGCGGATGGCGAATTGTCCGGTGGGCAGGCCGGGCATATTGTGCATCCCGTAAACCTCATCGATGCCCCAACGGTCCATTAGCCCTTCTTCGACCATGACATTGCCGCCGCCGCCACCTTCTTCGGCGGGCTGAAAGATCAACACCACACGGCCATCGAAATTGCGCGTCTCGGCCAGATATTGCGCCGCGCCGAGCAGCATCGCCGTATGGCCATCATGGCCGCAGACATGCATCTTGCCCGGCGTTTTGGAGGCGTGGGGCAGCCCCGTCGCCTCATGGATCGGCAAGGCGTCCATGTCGGCGCGCAGGCCGATGGTGCGGCCAGAGTTGTTGCTCTGCCCTTCGATCACCGCCACCACGCCAGTCTGCGCGATGCCGGTGGTGATGTCGGTGATGCCAAAGCTGCGCAGTTTGTCGGCCACGAATTTCGAGGTTTCCGGCAGGTCGAACATCAACTCCGGGTGTTGGTGCAAATGACGCCGCCAAGCGGTGATCTCGGCATGTATCTCAGCAAAACGGTTCTTGATTGGCATGGTGACATCCTTCGGTGAAATACGCTCAGAGCGACGGGCCAAGGCGGATGGGACTGCCATCGCTGAACCGGTCGGCGCGGAATCTGCTCAGATCATGCCCCGGCCTATCGCCCATGACCAGAGCCGCGAGCATTTTCCCCATGCCCGGCCCGATGCCAAAACCATGGCCTGACATGCCAGTGCCGATGGTCAGGCCCGGAATCTGCGCACAATGATCCACCACCGGCACGATATCGGGCATCACGTCGATCATCCCCGCCCATGAGGCGCGGGCAGTAACGGGGGGCAAATCAGGGTAGCGGGCGGCGAAATGTTTGATCGCCTTGCGCAACTGTCGGTGGTCCGGTGCGGGGTCAAGAATACGCAACGCCTCAAAAGGGCTGAAACTGTCAGCGGCCCATCTGCGACGGGTGGACCAAGCGTCTGGAAACCCGCGCGGCGCAGAAAGCCGCAGACGCTGGCCAAAAGGATTGTCGCGCAGTTGAGGCAGATAATGGCGCAGCGCCCGAAAGGCATCTGGCCCGATATAGAGGTCCGGCCCGTTTTGCGGCGCCAGCGTATAACCGCCATCCGCGCGGCGGCGGAAGGCCAGCCCCCCATCCACCGCCGCGCCCGCATGTACTTCGGGCAGGGTATTGGTCGCCAAAACGGATTCGCGCACCGATAATTGCGGCAGTTGCACCCCATGGGCGCGTAGAAACAACGCCGACCACGCGCCCCCCGCCAACACCACAGCGGAGCATTTGATCGCGCCCGCCTCAGTCACCACGCCGGCGATGCGTCCGGCGGCAAGGTCGAGTTTGCGAACCGCGCAATTCTCAATGATCCGCACGCCCGCCTTGGTGGCCAAAGCGGCAAGCGCGGGGACGGCGGCCCAAGGCTCGGCCCGCATGTCAGACGGTGTGGTCAGCGCGCCCGCGTAGCCCTTGGCCAGACCGGGGAACGCGGCGGCGGTTTCTTGTGCGTCCATCACACGGCTGTCCACACCATGGGCCTGCGCATGGGGCAGCCAGTCCGCATAGCGCTGCAACTTCGCGTCGGTCTCGGCAAGATATGTCACGCCGCCCTGATGCAGACCGATGTCGCGGTCCAACTGCGGCGCCAACTCCCGCCAGAGCCGCGCCGCCTCAATCATGATCGGCAATTCATCCGGGTCGCGGCCCTGTTGGCGTATCCATCCCCAATTCCGGCTGGACTGCTCCCCAGCGATGCGGCCTTTTTCGAGCAGCGTGACCTGCTTGCCCGCCTGCGCGAGAAACAGGGCGGTGCAGACCCCGATCACCCCGCCACCGATCACCACCACCTCAGCCTCACGCGGTGGGGTGCGGGGATAGGTTACCGGAGTGGCGAGACTGATGGGGAAAGATGACATGACACGGCCCGTAAGATAAGGCCGCACGCGCAGCAATACGGCGGCCGGTTAGATTGCAAAGCAGATCGCCGGGTGGCAGGAGACGCCCCCCTGCCCCCGGCTTAGCCTTGCAGCCGGGTCAGCAGCCTGCGCATAAAGTCATGGCCCGCCTCGAACTGCGAGACCTCGATAAATTCATTCGGCTGATGCGCCTGTGCGATGTCGCCCGGCCCGCAGATCACCGCGGAATAGCCCGCTTCTTGGAACTGCCCAGCCTCGGTGCCGTAGCTCACCTTGTGGCTCGCATTGTCGCCGGTGATCTGGCGCACGATCTGCTCGGCCTCACCGTCTTTCTCGGGTTGCAGCGCCGGCACGTCAAAGCGGGTTGAGGTTTCGATATATGTCTCAGGCACCACGGCCTGCATCTGCTTTTCGACCTCGCGCACTTTCTTGAGGTAGGCGGTGCCCCATTTGTCCTTGTCCTCGCCCGGCACCACGCGGAAATCCATCGCGAATTTGCAGTCTTTGGCGGTGATGTTATGCGCTGTGCCGCCTTCGATCACGCCGACATGGGCGGTTGTGAAGGGCGGGTCGAACATTGCTGCGGTCTCGGTCGGTTTGGCGGCCATATTGTCGCTGTTCACGTCATTGGCCCATTCGATCAGCTTGGCCCCGGCCATGATCGCGTTGACGCCGGTGTGCAGGAGCGAAGAATGGACCTCAAACCCCACCAGATGCGTGTTAAACCCGATCCCGCCCTTGTGGCCGGTGACAGCCTGCATGGTCGACGGCTCGCCCACGATCACGGCAGAGCCTTTTGGCAACACGCCCTGCATCGCCTCAATCATCGGCGGCGCGCCGGTGCAGCCGATCTCTTCGTCAAAGCTGAGCGCGATTTGCAGTGGGCGTTTGACCTGCGCATAATGCGCCTCGACCAGCGCCCAGATCGCCAGCGCGTCAAAACCCTTCATGTCGCAGGTACCGCGCCCGTAGTAGCGGCCATCGCGTTCGGTCACGGTGAAGGGATCACTCTCCCACGGCTGACCGTCCACCGGCACCACATCGGTATGGCCCGACAGCACGACCGCCCCCTCTTCCCAAGGTCCGGCATGGGCAAAGAGCGCATGTTTGGGCTGCTCGGGATCAATGTAGCGGTGGCTTTCGATGCCGTGGCTGGAAAGATACTCGGCCACCCAATCGATCAGCGGGATGTTTGTATCCCGCGACACGGTGGGAAAACTGATGAGTTTTTCCATCAGTTCAAACGGCGTCAGACGCGTGGTCATGGGGTCTTCCTTTAGTAACCGCTGTCGGTGATCAACACATGATGGCCCGGTTCCACTTCCTTATAGACCGAAGGCTCTGGCTTGTAGGATATAGGATGGATCGGCGATGGGATCGGCTTGAAGTTCAAATCCTTCTCCGACTTGCGCCGACGGGGATCCGCGATGGGGACCGCCTTCATCAGCGCTTGTGTATAGGGGTGCTGCGGGTTTTCAAACACGCGCTGGCGCGAGCCAAGCTCAACAATGCGGCCCAGATACATCACGCCCACATAGTGGCTGACCCGTTCGACCACCGCCATGTCATGGCTGATAAAGAGGAACGACAGTTCCATCTCGGCCTGAAGCTCCATCATCAAGTTCAACACTTGCGCCTGCACCGACACGTCGAGGGCCGAGACCGCCTCGTCCGCAATAATGAGCTTGGGGTTCAGCGCAAGCGCGCGGGCGATGGCGACACGCTGACGTTGGCCGCCCGACAGCTCATGCGGGAAGCGGCGCATGAAGCTGCGCGGCAGTTCGACCCGGTCAAAGAGCATCTCGATCCGCTTGTTGATCTCCCCCCCCTTGAGCGTGGCAAAGTTGTGGATCGGCTCGGCCACTTGATCGGCCAGTTGCATCTGCGGGTTGAGCGAGGCGAAGGGGTCTTGGAAGATCATCTGCATGTCGAGGCGCGCGGTGCGCAGGGCGCTTTGATCGAGCGCCATGATGTCTACGCCATCAAGGTTCACCTCCCCCGACATAGGCTCCACCAGCCGCAGGATTGAGCGCCCCGCCGTTGATTTGCCGCAACCAGACTCACCTACAAGGCTCAGCGTCTGGCCCTTGTTGATGCTAAAGGACAAGTCTTCGACCGCATGGACATTGGCCACGGTGCGCCGCAGGAAACCGCCCTGCACCGGGAAACGTGTGGTCAGGTTTTTGACCGAAAGCAGCACCTCTTCGCGGCCTTTGATCGGCAAGATTTCCTTGTCTTCCGAGCCCAGCAGCTTCATCGGCTCTGGGTAAGGTTTGCCTGTCATCTCGCCCAGTTTCGGCACGGCGGCCAAAAGCGCTTTGGTATAGGGGTGCTGCGGGTTCTCGAAAATCTCCTCAACCGTGCCTTCTTCGACCTTTTTGCCGCGGAACATGACGACCACGCGGTCGGCCATCTGCGCCACCACGGCCATATCATGGGTGATGAACATCACCGCCGTGCCAGTCTCGCGCTTGAGCCGGTCCATCAGTGCAAGGATCTCGGCTTGAATGGTTACGTCAAGCGCCGTGGTCGGCTCATCCGCGATAAGCAGGCGCGGTTCACAGGCCAAGGCCATTGCAATCACGACGCGCTGGCGCATACCGCCGGATAGCTCATGGGGGTATTGCTTCAGACGCCGCTCCGGCTCGGGAATGCGGACTTGACGCATCAATTCCAGCGCGCGGGCCTCGGCCTCTTTGCGCGACATATTCAGATGCAGACGCAGACCTTCGGTCATCTGTTTGCCGATGGTGAAGACGGGGTTCAACGCGGTCATCGGCTCTTGAAAGATCATCCCGATCTCATTGCCGCGAATCTTGCGCATCATATTGCCGCCGCTCGCCGCGAGATCGACCTCGCCCTGCGCGCCCCGGTCAAAAAGCATCCGCCCGCCAGCGATTTCGCCGCCGCCGTATTCTACCAACCGCATCAAAGACAGCGAAGACACCGACTTGCCCGAGCCCGATTCCCCAACAACGCAGACCGTCTCGCCCGGATTGATGTGGAAACTGACGTCCTCAACGCCCACAACAGGGCCATCTTTGGTCTGAAATTCAACGCGCAGCCCTTCGATCTGGGCGATGGGCGTCTCGTTTGTGGTATCCAGCATCTGTTTCCCTGTTGTTTTTCTTGGGGCGAATTTCGCCTGACGCTACGGCGAATATGGCAAGACTGTCAAACCTGATGCACCTGCCGTCGGCTTTGTCAAATATGTGCCACGACGAGTCTTGTAATTTCCGCGAAACCTGTTTTCGATACGCCCTATGCGGCTTGGGAAGCGCACTTCTCGCTCTGGTAGAAATATGCAGGTATTTAGCATGTTTAGCAAGCGAAACTGAGGGGCTTTTTCCCAAGGCGACAACAGAAAAGGCAGGGGAAATCCTGTCATAAAAAGCGGCACGCTTAGGTGTCCAACATGGAGTGAAGTATGAAAATGAAGACCCTATTGATGGGGGCCGTGGCATCTGCTGCATTTGCCCCCATGGCCCTTGCCGAAGGACATGAAGGCGAGCGCGGCCGGGATGGTGAGGTAAAGATCATCTATTGGCAGGCGCCGTCGATCTTGAACCCCTACCTGTCATCGGGGACCAAAGACGTCGAAGCCTCCTCGCTCGTGCTGGAGCCACTTGGGCGTTATGACGAAAACGGCGGTCTGGTGCCGTTTCTGGCCAAGGAAATTCCCACGCTTGAAAACGGCGGCGTGAGCGAAGACCTCAAGACCATCACCTGGCAGTTGAAAGACGGTTTGGTTTGGTCCGACGGCACGCCCTTCACCGCCAATGACGTGAAATTTACAGCCGACTACTGCATGAACCCCGAAGGCGGCTGTGCGCAGTTGGCGAAGTTTGAAGGTGTTGCTTCGGTTGAGGCGGTCGACGATCAGACGGTCAAAGTGACTTTCTCTGAGCCGATGCCGAACCCCTACGGCCCCTTCATGGGCGGCCAGTCCCCGATCCTGCAGGCCGCGCAATTTGCTGATTGTACCGGCGCCAAAGCGCCTGAGTGTACCGAAGCCAACTTCAACCCCATCGGCACTGGCCCGTTCAAGGTTGTTGAGTTCCGTCCCAATGACGTGATCACCATGGAAGCCAACGAGAACTTCCGCGAAGAAGGCAAACCCGCCTTTGCCACGCTGACGTTCAAGGGTGGCGGCGATGCGACAGCCGCAGGCCGTGCAGTGATGGAGACGGGCGAGTTCGACTACGCGTGGAACCTGCAACTGGCGCCTGACGTGATTGCCAAGATGGCCGAAGGCGGCAAGGGCAAGCCGATGTCGGCATTCGGCACGCTGGTAGAGCGTCTTGAGTTGAACATGACAGACCCCTCCCCCGACCTGCCCGAAGGCGAGCGTTCGACCGCCAAACACCCGCACCCGATCCTGAGCGATGAAAAAGTGCGCCGCGCGCTGTCCATGGCGATCGACCGCGAACTGCTGGTCGAAGTGGGCTATGGCCAAGCGGGCCGCGCCACCTGCAACATGGTGCCAGCACCTGAGCTTTACGCCTCTGACAACACCGACTGTCTGACTCAGGACATCGAAGGCGCGAAAGCTCTGCTTGAAGAGGCGGGCTGGGTCGACAGCGACGGCGACGGTGTGCGCGAGAAGGACGGCAAGAAGCTGTCCCTGCTCTACCAGACCTCGACCAATGCTGTGCGTCAGGACTTCCAAGCGCTGATCAAAGATTGGTGGAGCCAAATCGGTGTCGAAACCGAGCTGCGCAACATCGACTCTTCGGTCTTCTTTGGTGGTGATCCCGGGTCGACCGACACATTCCAGCGGTTCTATGCAGACGTTGAAATGTACGCCAACAACTTCGATGGCACCGACCCGCAAAGCTACCTTGCCCAGCGGACCTGCGCGAAATTCCCCGGCCCGGAAACACAGTGGCAGGGCGAAAACATCAACCGCTTCTGCAACGAAGAGTATGACGCAATGGTGGCCGAGCTTGGCCGTACCGGCGAGATGGAAAAGCGTGGCGAAATCGCCAAGAAGCTGAACGACATGCTGACCAAAGACAGCTATTCGATCCTGCCACTGGTAGACCGTGGTCGGGTTTCTGCAGCGTCCAACACCCTTGGCGGTGTGATCCTGAACACTTGGGACTCGGAGTTGTGGAACGCGGCAGATTGGTACCGCAAAAAGGAAGAATAACATCAATCGGGGCGTCTGGCTTGCCAAGCGCCCCAACGATGACTACCGGGGGTGTGCGCAGGTCGCACACCCTTTTTCGCCCCCAACTTACAGACTGACTTACAAAGGCGACGCCCATGTTGACCTTCACCATCCGACGACTTCTTTTGTCGATCCCGACGCTTTTGTTTATCAGCCTGGTGATTTTCCTGCTGCTGCAACTCGCGCCCGGCGACCCGATGGCCCAAGTGCCGCTGACGGTCCCGCCTGAGGTGAAAGAGAAAATGCGCGAGGCCTTGGGCCTTGGGCAACCGATCCATATCCAATACTGGAAGTGGCTGGTGCAGGTCTTCTGGATCGAGCCACAAGTGTTCATTGACTATCTGACCAACCGCTCTGCCCTGTTCAGCTGGTTGCCCGACACTGCATTTTCTGAGGGCAAGCTGCGCGTGATCTCTTGGCAGACCCGTTCGCCGGTGATGGACATCGTGATCCAGCGGATGCCACAGACCCTCTGGGTCGTGGGGCTGGCCTATATCGTGGGCATCGTCATCGCCATTCCGATCGGGATTTACTCGGCCTATCGCCATTACTCGGTTTTCGATCAGGCCGGGACATTCGTCACCATGGTCGGCTTTTCGATCCCGCCCTTCTTTACCGGGCCGCTGCTCATCGTGATCTTCTCAGTCTATCTCGGTTGGTTGCCGTCGATCTATGACACGACCCATGTGGTAAACGACTGGGAGAGCTTTAAGGTGCAGTTCATGCAGATGATCATGCCCGTCATGGTGCTGGCCCTGCAAACCACCGCCCAGATCAGCCGCTACATGCGTGGTGCCATGCTCGACAACCTGAACCAAGACTACGTCCGCACCGCCCGCGCCAAGGGATTGAAGGAAAGCGTCGTCGTCATGGTCCATGTGCTGCGCAACTCGATGATCCCGGTCGTCACCGTCATCGCGCTCGGCATGCCCGCGATCTTTGGCGGTGCGATTATTACTGAAAACGTCTTTAAGGTGAACGGCATCGGGCAACTGCTGCTGACCGCACTGCGGGCCAATGACCTGCCGATGGTCATGACCCTCACCTTCATCTTTGCGATCCTGATCGTGCTGTTCAACTTGATCGCAGACATCCTGTACGGCCTGCTTGACCCGAGGATCCGTTATGACTGAGCAACCCATCCCCGCCAGCCCCGTCGAAGCCGACCTGGAGTTCATGAAGGCGCTGCAAGACAAGGGGCCGCAGAAGCCTCCGCGCAGCCAATGGCGCGACGTCTGGGACCAGTTCCGCAAACACAAAGGCGCGCTATTCGGCGGCGGCTTTCTGATCTTCATCACGCTGGCGGTAATCTTTGGCCCCTACCTGTGGGACATCGACGCCAAGAAGCTCGACATCCGCAACAAGAACTGGCGGCCGATCTATACGCTGCTGTGGGATGGGGACGCCAAAGCGGGCTGGATTCACCCCTTTGGCACCGATCAGTTGGGCCGCGATATCCTTGCCCAGATGCTTTTCGGCGGGCGTGTCTCGATGGCGGTGGGCTGGATGGCCATGGCGCTGGCACTGATCATCGGCACCGCCGTGGGCGTGCTCTCGGGCTTCTTCAAACGGCTCGACTTCTGGCTCATGCGTTTTACCGATCTGATCCTCAGCCTGCCGATCCTGCCGCTGGTGCTTTTGGCGGTGACACTTTTTGGTCAACCGCTGCGGGCGCAGTTTGGGCCTGAAGGGGGCATGTTCATCCTGATCGTCTCTGTCATCAGCCTGACTTCTTGGATGCAAACGGCCCGGATCGTACGTGGCGACATTCTGGCGCTGAAGGAGCGTGAGTTCATTCTCGCCGCCCGCTCCATCGGCACCACACCGGGCAAGATCATCCGGCGCCACCTGCTGCCCAATGTGATCTCGCCGATCATGGTTTCGGCCACGCTGGGTCTGGCCACGGCAATCATTACTGAAAGCGCGTTGAGCTTCCTCGGCGTCGGCTTCCCGTCGGACTTCCCTACATGGGGCAAGCAACTGGCTGATGCGGTTGACCGGATGCAGGAGTTCCCCGAACGCGTCATGCTGCCGGGAATCGCGATCTCGCTGACGGTTCTGGCGGTGAACTATCTAGGCGACGGCCTGCGCGACGCGCTTGATCCGCGGATCCGAGGCCGCTGAGCCAAATAAGTCCCAAACGGCCCCCGAACTGCGCTTCGGGGGCCGTTTTGTTTTCGGCCTCCGCCCTTCCGCCGAACAGAGTTGCCGCAATACGGGCCGGATGAAAACATTTTTCCTCGGCCCAGCATCGCACCTCGCCTTCTTTCACTTGATTACGCCCGCCCCTGCCGCCAAATGGGAAATAATTCCGTTTTTGAGGGTTTTTGTGATGTTTGAGTCCTTCGGCTTTGAAGAGACCACGGCGAAACAGGCATCTGTTCTGCTGGCAGCTGTGATCGGTTTTGCGTTCGGCGTACTGGCGCAGCGCACCCGCTTCTGTTTTCGCCGCAGCCTTGTGGGCGAGGACCGCCGCGAGGCGCTCGGCATCTGGCTGGCTGCGCTCGCCTTTGCCGTGATCGGTACTCAGGCTGCGGTGCTGGCTGGCCTTATTGAGTTCGACGCGCATCGCTTTATGGCCAGCGAGGTGCCTTTCCTGGCCATTGCCATCGGCGGGATTTTGTTCGGCGCGGGCATGGTGCTGACGCGCGGCTGCATTTCACGTCTCACGGTCCTGACAGGTGGTGGTAATCTGCGTGCAGCGCTGGTGGTGCTGGTCTTTGCTGTGGTGGCTCATGCGACGCTAAAGGGCGTACTCGCTCCGCTGCGGGTGGCGCTAGGGTCCGTTACTGTCAATCTGGGCGAGAACGTCAGCCTTGCCACCCTACCCGGTGGGGCGCTGCTCTGGGGCGGTCTTATTGCGCTCGCTTCATTGGCCTACGCACTGCGCTCGGGCAACCGTGCGGGGCAGCTTGTCATGGCGGCGCTTCTGGGGCTGCTGGTGCCTGCGGCATGGGTTGGGACCGGGTTCATCCTGTTGGACGAGTTTGACCCCATCGCGATGGAAAGCCTGAGCTTCACCTCCCCTGCTGCGGACTCGCTGTTCTGGACCATCGCCAGTTCTTCCATCCCTGCCGGGTTCGGCACTGGCCTGTTGGGCGGCGTCTTGATCGGTGCATTGATCGCCAGCTTGCTGTCGGGCGAATTCCGCTGGCAGAGCTTTGACGCGCCGCGCCAGACTGGCCGCTACCTTACCGGCGCGGCGATGATGGGCGTGGGCGGTGTGCTGGCCGGGGGCTGCACATTGGGCGCTGGCCTGTCGGGCGTACCGACGCTGTCGGTCGCGGCTATCGAGGCCATCTCCATGATCGCTCTGGGCGCGCTTGCCATGCAGGCACTGCTCAACCGATCTTCCGTCGCAGACGCCGCAACATCAGCCAGACCCCAAGGACTACCGGCAGAGTAACAATGGCGGTCAGCACCCCTTTGCTGACCCCCAGCCGCTCGGCGGCGGGATAAAGAAGATAACCCGCCAGCGACACGGCGTAATAGCTGATCGCGACAACCGACAGCCCTTCGACCGTATGTTGCAGCCGCAGTTGCAGATCGGCGCGGCGGTCCATGCTGGCAAGGATCGCTTGGTTCTGGGCCGAGCGTTCCACATCGACCCGCGTCCGCAGCAGATCAGCAGCGCGCAGCGCGCGGCCTGAAAGTGTCTGCAACCGCGCCTCGGTGGATTTCACCGTCCGCATTGCCGGCTCATAGCGCCGCATCATGAACTCTCCGAACCCCTGCCGCCCCATAAAGCGCTCTTCGCGCAGGGCCGAGATGCGCTGATAGACAATCGCCTCATAGGCCCCCGTGGCGGCAAAACGGTAGGCCGTATCTGCCGTGAGCGCCTCCAACGCCACAGAAACGTCGAGCAGCGCGTGGAGCGTTTCTTCGGCCGCCGTCCCTGCCCCGCTGCGCATCGCGCCCATCAGGGTGGAGAGTTGCCCGTCCAGATCGTTGAGCGCGGTTGCCATGCCCCGTGCTTCCATAAAGCCCAACATCGACATGGCCTTATAGGTCTCAATCTCGCACAGCCGCTGCACAATGCGCCCGATCCGGCGCTGGCCCGTGCTCGCGTCGGTAAATAGCGCCAGCCGCATGTGGCCTGCGGGATCGATCCGAAAGTCACTGGCGACCACCGACGCCCCTTCCAGCACCTCGGCCACAGCGAGACTTTCAGGCACGAACCAGTCTTGCAGATGGGCGGCAACCTCAGCATCATCGCCGGGTTTGGGCAGCACCACCACCAGCGCGGACGTGATCCGCTCGCCTTGCATGGACGACAGCCAATCATCGGGAAAGACGTCAAAATCGGAGGCGGCAAAGGGTGCGGCCTGCCCGGCCTGTGCAATCACCGTATAGGTGACGAACTCGGTATGCTGCTCCCATTTCAGCGTGAAGCGCCCCATTTCGCCGTAGTAATGTTTGGCCTCCGCATCCGCGCGGGGTGCGCCGTAATGGGCTAGCAGGGCGTTCAGTTCAGACTTCGCATCACAGCCCGGCGCGAACTTTACGGCGAGAAAGGCCACCCGCGAGGGCGCGGCAAGCTGCGGAAAAGGACGCGCATGCATTTCGCCTGTCAGAGCAAGCCGCTGGGGGTGGTCTTTAATCGGGGCCATGGGATGTTCCGCTGTTCGGGCGTCAATTGCACCTTAGAATAGCGGCTTTGCGTCATAGCGCCAGAGAATAATCATTAATTTTCAGCATGTTGCAGTGTACCGAAGTATACCGCCTGTCAAAACGACAAACGCCCCACCGCTTCCGGCAGGGCGTCCATCCGATGCAAGCGCGGGAAAAGTCCCGGCCGTTCCCTTTTAAGGAAACCGCTTAGTCGATCATCGGCAGCAGCTTGTCGAGGCTGGCTTTGGCATCGCCATAGAACATGCGCGTGTTCTCCTTAAAGAACAGTGGGTTCTCGATGCCTGAATAGCCTGTACCCTGCCCGCGTTTGGAGACAAAGACCGTCTTGGCCTTCCAGCATTCCAGCACCGGCATGCCAGCGATGGGGCTGTTGGGATCGTCCTGAGCCGCGGGGTTCACGATGTCGTTGGAGCCAATGACGATCGCCACATCCGTATCCGGGAAATCGTCGTTGATCTCGTCCATCTCCATGACGATGTCATAAGGCACCTTTGCCTCGGCCAGCAGCACGTTCATATGCCCGGGCAGACGGCCCGCCACCGGGTGGATGGCGAAACGGACGTTCTTGCCCTTCGCACGCAGCTTTTTGACCAACTCGCTGACCGCGCCTTGGGCCTGTGCCACCGCCATGCCGTAGCCGGGGATGATGATGACGCTGTCGGCCTCGTTCAGCGCTTGCGCCACACCGTCCGCTTCAATCGCCACCTGCTCGCCCTCGACTTCCATCGCGGGGCCAGAAGTCCCCCCAAAGCCGCCGAGGATCACGCTGATGAACGAGCGGTTCATCGCCTTGCACATGATGTAGCTGAGGATCGCACCCGAGGAGCCAACCAGCGCACCGACCACGATCAACAGATCGTTGCCAAGCGAGAAGCCAATCGCCGCCGCGGCCCAGCCGGAGTAGCTGTTCAGCATCGACACAACCACCGGCATATCCGCACCGCCGATGCCCATGATCAGGTGGTAGCCAATGAACAGCGCCGCCAATGTCATGATGAAGAGCGGCAGGAACCCCCCAGTGTTAAAGTACCAGACCAAGCAGAGCAGCGAGAGCAGCGCGGCGCCCGCGTTCAGCAGGTGACCGCCCGGCAGTTTCGTCGCCGCGGAACTCACGCGCCCGGCGAGCTTGCCATAGGCAATGACCGAGCCAGTGAAAGTCACCGCACCGATGAAGACGCCGAGGAAGAGTTCAACCCGCAGGATCGCGATCTCAACGCTGTCTTTCTTGGCCAACAGTGCCGCGAAACCTTCGGTGGTGGCACGCGCCACTTCGTCCATCGCCAGCACATTGTTCAACTCGATATGCGCGTTGTAGCCCACAAAGACCGCGGCAAGACCCACAAGGCTGTGCATCGCGGCGACCAGTTCGGGCATCTGCGTCATCTGCACGCGGGTGGCCAGTTGGTAGCCGATGGCCCCGCCGGCGGCGATCAGGATCAGGGAGAGGAGCCAGAACCCCGCCCCCGGCCCGATCAGCGTGGCGATAACCGCCAGCGCCATGCCGACGATGCCGTACCAAACGGCCCGTTTCGCGCTTTCCTGCCCCGACAGGCCGCCGAGCGACAGGATGAAGAGAACCGCTGCGACCACATAAGCCGCTGTCGTAAATCCATAGTCCATTATGCGTGCTCCTTCAGGATTTCTGGAACATGGCGAGCATGCGCCGTGTCACGAGGAAGCCACCGAAAATGTTGATCCCACACATGAAGACCGACAGAGCAGCAAGAATAATCACCAGTGCCGAGTTCGAGCCGATCTGCATCAGCGCGCCCAGAATGATGATCGAAGAGATCGCGTTGGTCACCGCCATCAGCGGCGTGTGCAAGCTGTGCGCCACGCCCCAGATGACTTGGAAGCCAACAAAGACCGCCAGAACGAAGACGATGAAGTGCTGCATAAAGCTTGCAGGGGCCACAAGACCAACCCCCAGGAGCAGCGCAGCGCCCACGGCCAAGAGCGTGACTTGGTTCTTGGTCTGCGATTTAAACGCCGCCAGTTCCTCGGCGCGCTTCTCTTCGGGCGTCTTTTCCTTGACCTTTTCCTTCTTCGGCGCCGCCGCAATGGCCGCAACCTTGGGCGGTGGCGGCGGGAAGGTCACTTCATTTTCATGGGTGATGGTGGCACCCCGAATGACGTCATCTTCCATATTGTGGTTGATGACACCGTCTTTCTCGGGCGTCAGATCCGTCATCAGATGGCGGATGTTGGTGGCATAGAGCGTCGAAGCCTGCGTTGCCATGCGCGAGGGGAAATCGGTGTAGCCGATGATCGTGACACCGTTCTCGGTGACGATCTTCTCGTCCATCTTGGTCAGCTTGCAGTTGCCGCCCTTTTCCGCCGCAAGGTCGACGATCACGGAGCCCGGCTTCATCGCCGCGACCATGTCTTCGGTCCAAAGCTCTGGCGCTTCGCGGTTGGGGATCAACGCCGTGGTGATAACGATGTCGACATCGGGCGCCAACTCGCGGAACTTAGCCAATTGAGCTTCGCGGAATTCTGGCGAGGAAACAGAGGCATAGCCGCCCGACGCGCTGCCATCCTGCTGTTCTTCTTCAAAGTCTAGATAGACGAACTCTGCGCCCATCGACTCAACCTGTTCGGCCACTTCGGGGCGTACGTCGAAGGCGAGCGTAATCGCACCCAGCGACGTGGATGTGCCGATGGCCGCGAGGCCCGCAACACCTGCACCGACGACCAGAACCTTCGCCGGGGGCACCTTGCCCGCTGCGGTGATCTGACCGGTAAAGAAGCGGCCAAAGTTGTTGCCCGCTTCGATCACAGCGCGATAGCCTGCGATATTGGCCATGGACGACAGCGCATCCATTTTCTGTGCACGGCTGATGCGTGGCACCATATCCATCGCCATGACCGTCGCGCCCTTCTCGGCGGCAGCCTCCATCAGATCTTTGTTGCCGGCGGGATTGAACATGGAAATCAGCGTTTGGCCCGTGCGCAGGCGCTCGACCTCAGCCTCGGAAGGCGGGCGCACCTTGGCAATGACATCGGCAGCCTCCCACAGCGCGTCGGTGGTTTTCGCCACTTCGACGCCTGCGGCTTCATAGGCCGCATCATCGAAGCCCGCAGCCGCACCGGCGCCGGTTTCGATAACACAACTGTGTCCAAGTTTTTGCAGTTGCACAGCGCTGTCCGGCGTCATTGCGACCCGGTTCTCGCCTTCGAAAATCTCTTTCGGTGTCCCGATCTTCAAACCAAGAATCCCCTTATTGCTGGCCCATTGCACCCGCGTGGCGCAATTTTGTTAGTCAGACCGATAGCGCGGGCGCAGCAATAGTACAAGCAAACCAAGGTTGAAACGCTGCGAAATTGCCGCACTGCCACATGAGGGGAACGGTTTTCCAATAAACGCGCGGTCGATAGCACAACCGTGCGTCTGTGACACATGGCAGGGATAAAACCTTGCCATGTGTCAGCCCCGAATTGGGGGAGGTAACGCTTACAGACCCGGGATCAACCGCGCCAGACCACGCTGGTTAAAGGTCGTGCCGCGATCCGCACCGAAGTTCATCGTGCCGCCCAAGCCCACGAAAGGTTCCGAGCCGCGCGCGCCGGCAACGTCCGCCTTGGCCGATCCGACCTCAACGAAGAGATTGGTCGTCATGGAAACATCCCGGTCAAGCCGAATGGCGAAACGCGATAGATCATTGCCGTCGGCTTCGCCACGGTCGTAAGAGCCGGTCAGTCCGAACCCTTCGCTCATCTCGTAGCGGGCGAGAACACCGCCCAGAGTGGCGTCGCCGGCATCGGTGTCGACATCCGCCAGATAGCCCTCGAACTCCCAATCCTGAACCTCATGGCCGAGTTCGACACCAAGAATGTCTGCTTCGGCGCCTTCAGCATCCTCGCGTGTAAAGAACACGCCAAAGGAGGTTGCGTCGTTCATGTGGTAAATACCGTGCAGGCCGAGCAGGGTGCTGTCGATGTCGGTCCAGTCAAAATCATGATAGGCGGCGTCGATCTGCATGCTAAAGTCACGTGTGAACCCCAGCTCCATCGCGCCTTCGAGGCCCCAACGGTTGAAGTCGGTATCATCAGCAAAAGCAGAGTAAGACAGGCCGACCGAGCCGCCCGTCACTTCAATAGCCTGCGCTGTGCCAGCGCCGAGGGTCAGCGCTGCGGTGAGCGTCAGGGCGGGGAAATTTGTGAAATTCATAATACTGCTCCAATGTAAACAAGGCCCTGTTATCAGGTTACCCGCTGCAACCTGTGAGGGAATCCTTGGCGAGCAGCAAGGAGACCCGAGTAAGAACATTTGCCTGTGTCTCTACCGCCACGGCACCGGGGAAATCCTCCCTGCCCGGCCGCAGTTCTGCGCAAATTAACGCGTCGTCACGGCACGTCGCTCTTGAGCTACTGGCCGCCCCGCGCCACCCTGCTTAAAAAGGGGAGGTATTATGACACTTCAAGGCAAACACGCAGTCATCACTGGCGGCGGCACCGGCATCGGGCTGGCCATAGCGCAGGACTTGGCGGCCAAGGGCGCACTTGTCACCATCACCGGGCGGCGGCAAGAGGTGCTGGATGCCGTGGCAGGCGATGGCATCACCGGGATGGCGATGGACGTGCGCGAGGAGGCGCAGGTTGTTGACACCATAGCACGAGCGGTAGAGGCCAATGGCCCGGTGCAAATCTGTATCGCCAATGCTGGCGTGGCAGAGGGCCGCGCCCTGCATAAAACAGATCTCGATTTCTGGCGCGACATGATGGCCACCAATCTGGACGGCGCGTTCCTGACGATCCGCGAGAGCCTCAAATCCATGCGGCAGACGGATTGGGGGCGGGTGATTGCGGTGTCCTCCATGGCCGGACTGCGCGGCCTGCCGGGGGCGGC
Source organism: Sulfitobacter maritimus (assembly GCF_013346665.1). Taxonomy (GTDB): domain Bacteria; phylum Pseudomonadota; class Alphaproteobacteria; order Rhodobacterales; family Rhodobacteraceae; genus Sulfitobacter; species Sulfitobacter maritimus. The sequence continues at coordinate 592,036 of NZ_JABVBB010000034.1, read as the reverse complement.
GTGTTATTCAGCCTCCAAACACGGGATGATTGGCCTGATCCGCTCGCTCAGCGAGGATTACATGGGCCAGCCCTTTACCTTTAACGCGCTCTGCCCCGGCTATGTTGATACCGATATCATCGCCCGCAATACCGAGACCATCGCCAAACGCGCCGGGCTGTCAGAGAACAAGGCCCGCGAGGTGATGATCAACGCCAACCGCCACAAACGCCTGATCGCGCCTGCCGAGGTTGCAGCGGCGGCGGCGTGGTTGGTGGGCGAAGGCTCGGAAAGCGTAAACGGGCAATGTATCGAAATCGCGGGCGGGCAGATGTGAGGGCGTTAAGCGCTTCTTAACCAAGCTGCGCAAAGCTAGGGTCATGACACGGTCAAGACGGCATCATGGCCCCGGCGGCACCTATTTTTTTACCCTGCGTTTGGCGCGGCGGGGTGACGACGTTCTGCTACGACGGGTTTCGCTGCTTCGGCAAGCGCTGAGGGAAACTTTGGCGCGAAGGCCGTTCCACATCGACGCAATCGCCGTTCTACCGGATGTCATCCACACGGTCTGGACCTTGCCTGAACAGGATGGCGACTATGCGAACCGGATTGGCATGTGGAAGGCCCGGTTTTCAAAGCACCTGCCCCTTCCGCCCCATCGCAGCCTGCGACAAATCAAGCGTGGCGAGAAAGGCATTTGGCAGCGGCGGTTCTGGGAGCATAAGATACGGGACGCAGCGGATTTTAAACGGCATCGCGATCTTGTGCATCTCAGCCCGGTTCATGCCGGTCTCTGTAAACGGCCAGAGGATTGGTCGTTCAGTTCCATCCATCGTGACCGTTCGCGGGTAATTGAGCCGGAATTCGAAGTGTTGGACGATAATGAGGTGTTAGACGATGATATCGCACCTTTGCTGCCGCGCCGCCCGACGCATATGCCACCCCAAAGGTTACATAGTTGAACACGGCGCAGTGGAAAACAGCGCGGCTAACTGTGGTGCATTGAGAGATCGCGCGCGGCAGCCCACGCGAATCCTGGCGCGTAGAACACTGTCTTCCTCACCGCCGCGTAGAACACCGCCTCCCTCACCGCAACGTAGAAGGCTGCCTTCCTCACCGCCGTGAAGAACACCGCCTTCCTCACCGCCGCGAAGAGCACCGCCTTCCTCACCGCCGCGAAGAGCACCGCCTACCTCACCGCCGCGTAGAACACCGCCTTCCTCACGGCCACGTAGAAGGCTGTCGTCTTTACCGTCGCGTCTTACTGCGCCGCTGTCATCACCGGCAGCGCTGACCCATCCGCCGCCCAAGCCCGGACCGCCGCACCAAAATGCTCGAACAAGGGGCGCGAGACGGGATCATTGGCGGCATTCCATTCCGGATGCCATTGCACGGCAAGCGTGAAACCCGGCGCATCGGCGATGTAGATCGCCTCGGGCGTGCCATCATCTGCATGGCCATCGATCACCACCCGAGGACCGGGCTCCTTGATCCCTTGCCCATGCAACGTGTTCGTGCGCACCTTGGAAGCCCCCATCACATGATGAAAAACGCCGCCTTCGGTAAAGGTCACGTCATGGCGCAGTTCGAATTTCTCTTCGATGGTGCCATCGGGGGGCATGCGGTGGTTCATCCGCCCCGGCAGGTCTCGGATTTCGGGGTAGAGCGATCCGCCCATCGCGACGTTGACCTCCTGAAAACCGCGACAGAGACCCAAGAACGGCTGCCCGCGCGCCACGCAGGCACGGATCAGCGCCAAGGCCAGCGCGTCGCGGGCGCGGTCGAATGCGCCATGCGCCTCGGTTTCAGGCTCGCCGTATTCTTCGGGGTGGACGTTGGGCCGCCCGCCGGTCAGCAGAAAGCCGTCGCAGACCTCCAGCAGTTCCTCGACAGAGATAAATCGCGGATCACTTGGCACAATCAGCGGCACACAATCGGCCACGCCTGCAATCGCCTCGGTGTTCATCTGCCCGCCCGCATGGACGGGGTAGCTATCGTTCAGCAGATAGGAATTGCCGATAATGCCAACAACGGGTCGGGCCATGTGATACCTCTTTTACACGATGGCCCGAACATAAGCGCTGTTTGGTCTAGGCTCAACCTTAGCCCTGCGCCGCCTGTGCTTTCAGTTCCAACCGGCGCTGGTGCAACACAGGTTCGGTATAGCCCGAAGGCTGTTCGCGCCCTTTAAGGACGAGATCACAGGCTGCCTGAAAGGCCACCCCATCGAAGTCCGGCGCCATCGGCGTATAGGTCGGATCATCGGCGTTCTGACGGTCGACCACAGCGGCCATCTTTTGCAACGCGGCAGTGACCTCCTCACGGCTGATAACCCCATGATGCAGCCAGTTCGCCAGCGCCTGCGCCGAGATGCGACAGGTCGCACGGTCCTCCATCAGGCCAACGTCATTTATGTCCGGCACCTTGGAGCAGCCGACCCCCTGATCGACCCAGCGGACGACATAGCCCAAAATGCCCTGGGCGTTGTTTTCAATCTCGCGGGTGATTTCCTCGTGGCTGAGGTTGCGGCCTTCCATCACTGGAATGGTCAGCAAATCTTTGAGCGTGCCACGTGCTCCACCGGCTTTGATCTCTTCCTGCCGGGCGAGAACGTTAACCTTGTGGTAATGTGTAGCGTGCAAAGTCGCCGCCGTAGGGGATGGCACCCATGCACAGTTCGCCCCCGATTGCGGATGACCGATCTTGGCCTCCAGCATCTCGGCCATACGGTCGGGCATGGCCCACATGCCTTTGCCGATCTGCGCTTTGCCCTGCAATCCGCAGGCCAAACCGATGTCGACGTTGCGATCCTCATAGGCCGCAATCCAAGCGCTGTTTTTCATTTCGCCCTTCGGCACCATTGGACCGGCTTCCATACTGGTGTGGATCTCATCGCCGGTGCGATCAAGGAAACCGGTGTTGATAAAGGCAACACGGTGTTTTGCGGCGCGGATACATTCCATCAGGTTCGCGCTGGTGCGGCGCTCCTCGTCCATAATGCCGAGCTTGACGGTATTTTGCGGCAGGCCAAGCGTCATTTCCACATGGGTAAAGATGTCGTCGGCAAAGGCTACTTCCTCTGGCCCATGCATTTTCGGTTTCACCACATAGACACTGCCGGTGACAGAGTTGCCGCCATCCCGCTGAAGGTCATGCATAGCGATCAGCGTAGTGACCATCGCATCCATCAGCCCTTCGCCAACTTCGCGCCCCTCGCGATCCAACACGGCGGGGTTGGTCATCAGATGGCCGACGTTGCGCACCAGCATCAGCGAGCGGCCTTTCAGCGTCAGATTGCTACCATCTGGCGCGGTATAGGTTCGATCCTCGGCCATGCGCCGGGTGACGGTCTTGCCGCCTTTTTCAAAGGTTTCGGACAGATCACCCTTCATCAAACCCAGCCAATTGCCATAGGCCAGCACCTTATCTTCGGCATCAACGGCAGCGACGCTGTCTTCGCAGTCCATAATGGTCGAGAGCGCGGATTCGATGACCACATCGGCGACTTTGGCCGGGTCATCCGTGCCGATGGCATGGTCAGGGTCGATCACGATTTCGATATGCAGACCGTTGTTGCGCAACAAGATTGCATCGGGCGCATCGGCTGCGCCACGGTATCCCGCGAATTGCGTGGGGTCCGCGAGGCCGGTAGGCGCCGCGTCTTGCGCGAGTACTGCGACCAGTTGCGCATCTTCAACGCGGTAGCCTGACACATCCGCATGGCTGCCAGAGGCGAGCGGCACAGCCTCATCCAAAAACGCTTTGGCCCGCGCCACCACCCGCGCCCCGCGCTCAGGGTCATAGCCCTTCCCGCTTGGCAGATCGCCCAGCGCATCGGTGCCGTAGAAAGCATCATAAAGGCTGCCCCAACGGGCATTCGCGGCGTTCAGAGCAAAGCGGGCATTAGTGATCGGCACGACAAGCTGCGGCCCCGGCACCTGAGCGATTTCGGGGTCGACGTTCTGGGTGTCTATTTCAAAGGCTGGTCCTTCGGGCAACAGATAGCCAATCTCGCGCAGAAAGGCGGTATAGGCCTCGGCGTCATGGGTTTGGCCCGCACGCGCGCGGTGCCACTCATCAATCCGCGCTTGAAGCTCTGCGCGTTTTTCTAGCAACGCACGGTTTTTGGGGCCAAAATCATGCACGAGCGTCGAAAAGCCAGACCAGAAGGCAGACGCCTCAACACCCGTTCCGGGCAGGGCTTGGCTTTCGATAAAGTCGACCAGACGCTGATCTACTTGCAAGCCATCTTTGTTCACTCTGCCCGTCATGCTCCACCCTCTTTGCGGCTATTGGTTCCTATAGGAAACTAGCAGAATGCCTTGACCGCGCAAGCTGTGGGGATTTGAAGGTGTTTAGCTTTACTGTTGAAGATCGGGGGGCGCGGTGCTGGTCGCGGCGTTGTCTTTTTGCCCTGCGCGAACCTCAGCTTCGGCGGCGGTTTCGGGGGATGGGTCCGTGGCTTGCAGGACATAATAAACGATGGCGGCGATCATCAGCAGCGCGCCGACAATGATCGCGGTTTTGATGCCCCGGATCGCATGACGGTGCCGCTTCTTTTGCGTTTCGGTATCAGTATCGGGGGCAGACATAAGGCACCTCGTTTGGCGGAGAATGGGGCCGCTTGGCTTGCAGGTCACCCGGTGGAGGCATAACTTCCCACCAACAGGAACGTTCCCCCATAGGAGGCCCAATGCGCGACGCCACCCCCCAGACGATCTATCTCAGCGACTATCAGCCCTTTGGCTATCTGGTGGATGAGGTGGCGCTGACCTTTGACCTCGATCCGCATCAGACCCGCGTCAAGAGCCGGATTGCCTTTCGCCCCAACCCTGACGCTGCGGACAGCCGGTTCTTTTTGCATGGTGAAGATCTTAAGCTCATTTCCGCGCAGATTGACGGCAGGTCGGTGACCCCGGAGGTGACCGAAACCGGCCTCACGTGCGACGTGCCAGACGGTCCGTTCATCTGGGAGGCCGAGGTCGAGATCGACCCCAAGCGGAACACCGCGCTCGAAGGGCTTTATATGTCGAACGGCATGTATTGCACCCAATGCGAGGCTGAAGGCTTTCGCAAGATCACCTATTACCCTGATCGCCCCGATGTGATGAGCGTCTTTACCGTGACCATCAACGGACCGCATCCGGTTCTGCTGTCCAACGGTAACCCGGTGGCACAGGGGCCGAACCACGCTGAATGGCACGATCCATGGCCCAAACCGGCCTATCTTTTTGCGCTGGTTGCGGGGGATCTGGTGGCCCATTCCGACCGCTTCACCACCATGTCTGGTCGCGAGGTGGATCTGAACCTTTATGTCCGTCCCGGTGACGAGGGCAAATGCGCCTTCGGGATGGAGGCGCTGAAGGCGTCGATGAAATGGGATGAAGAGGTTTACGGACGCGAATATGATCTTGATCTGTTCAACATCGTCGCCGTGGATGACTTCAACATGGGCGCGATGGAGAACAAGGGGCTGAATATCTTTAACTCCGCCGCCGTTCTGGCCTCACCCGAAACCTCGACCGATGACAACTTTGAGCGGATCGAAGCGATCATCGCACATGAGTATTTCCACAACTGGACCGGCAACCGCATTACCTGCCGTGACTGGTTCCAACTGTGTCTCAAAGAAGGGCTGACCGTTTATCGCGACAGCCAGTTCACCTCTGACATGCGCTCGGCCCCCGTAAAACGCATCAGCGATGTGATCGATCTGCGCAGCCGCCAGTTTGCCGAAGACCAAGGCCCGCTGGCGCATCCGGTGCGGCCCGAAAGCTTTCAAGAGATCAATAACTTCTACACCGCCACCGTCTATGAAAAAGGCGCCGAAGTGATCGGTATGCTCAAGACGTTGGTGGGGGATGAGGCCTATGCCAAAGCGCTCGACCTTTATTTTGAGCGCCATGACGGGGATGCCGCGACCATTGAGGACTGGCTTAAGGTCTTTGAAGACACCACAGGCCGCGATCTGACCCAGTTCAAACGCTGGTACAGTCAGGCTGGCACCCCGCATCTTGCGGTGACTGAGGCGTGGGACGCGGGCAAAGGGGTGCTGACCCTCAGTTTCACCCAGCACACGCCCCCGAGCGTCGCCACCCCCGACCCTGCCCCGCAGGTGCTGCCCATTGCCGTTGGCTTGGTAGGACCGGATGGAAGTGAAGTCGCGCCCACACGGATCTTAGAAATGACGGAGGCCCAACAGAGCTTTGTCTTTGACGGGCTGGACGAACGGCCTGTTGCCTCGATCCTGCGCGGCTTCTCGGCGCCGGTGGTGTTAGAGCATGACCAGTCCAAGCAAGAGCGGCTGCATCTGCTGGCTCATGACAGCGATGCCTTCAACCGCTGGGAGGCCGGGCGCACCTTGGCGCGGCAGTCTTTGTTGGACACGATCCTTTTGAGCAGCGCCCCGGATGCCGCTTGGCTTGATGCGTTGGACCTGCTGTTGACAGATGAGACGCTGGAGCCTGCCTTCCGCGCGTTGATGCTCGGCCTGCCGAGCCATGCCGAACTGGCAAGCACACTGCACACCAAGGGCCACACTCCTGACCCCGCCGCGATCCATGAGGCCATAGAAACGACCCGCGATGCCATGGCGCATCGCTTTGCCGATGTTCTGGGCCAACTCTATGCGCGCCATATGGTCGATGCGCCTTATCGCCCCGATGCCGAGCAATCGGGCAAGCGCGCGCTGACCAATGCGGCCCTGTCTCTGCTCACCCGCGTTCAGGGTCCAGATCGGGCCGAGGGGCAATACGCGCAGGCCGATAATATGACGCAGCAACTTAGCGCCTTGGGCACGCTGGTACGCACCGGGCATGGTGACAAAGCACTGTCCGATTTTGAGACCCGTTGGCAGAATGACCGGCTGGTGATGGACAAGTGGTTCGGGCTGCAAGTGTCTCAGGCCAGCCCGGACGATGCTACAGAGGTCGCGCAGCGTTTGACCGAACACGCCGATTTCAATTGGAAGAACCCCAATCGGTTCCGTGCGGTCTTTGGCAGTCTTGCGATGCATCACGCAGGCTTTCACCATGTCAGCGGCAAGGGCTACACCCTGCTTGCGGAATGGTTAATGCGCCTTGATCCGGTCAATCCGCAGACCACAGCGCGGATGTGTTCGGCTTTCCAGACATGGCGGCGTTATGATGCAGCACGTCAGGCGAAGATCGAGGTCGAACTGGACCGTATGCTGGCTCAACCCGGACTAAGCCGCGACACGAGAGAGATGCTCAGCCGTATCCGCGAGGCCTAAGCGGGATGGCGGTGGCGCAGGTGTTGTGTCACCGCCGTTCTTCTGTCCTGCCCCCATTAACAGATTGTTTAACTACGCGCCCTTAGGGACGTGCGCGGGGTCGGGTTTCGTTCAACGGTCTGCAATAGGACTGGCGGCGCAGCCAACTTGCCATATCCTTGCGTTTCGACGCGCTGCGCATGGGCCCCCAATCGGCCCCCACACCGCGCTTGCCATTGCCTGCGATCACCCCATCACGCGGCACTGTTGTTGCCATGATCCGCACCGCGCAGCTTAGGTTTGCCGCGCCGTTTTTCAGCGCATCGCCGCTGCCCGCGGTACATTTATACCCCCGCGCCGTGCCGGGCAGGATTTGCAGTAGACCGTACCACCGCCCTCCGCCGCCCACAGCCCAAGAGCGATAGGTGCTTTCGTGTTTGGCCAGCGTCGACATGAACCCCACCCAAAAGGCGCGGCGCTGCGTGTCAGAAGCGGTTGGATAGGCCGGACACCACTCCGCCACATCAGCTGGCACCATATCGACCAAAGGCTTGCCGTGCGATTTCAGCGCCGAAAGCGCCGCGCGGGTCCAGAGCGAATGGCCCCGCATATGTTGCCACCGGGTGCGCGGCAGGCTGGCACTGCGTGCCGGGGGGCGCAGCGTTGTGGAAAAGGGCGCGGTTTCGAGCGCAGGCGGCGTGTCTTGGCGTTTCACATCCTCGGGAAAAGCCAGAGACGCGGCGGCCTGTTCCACGCTGTCACGCGCCTTGGGGCGCACCTCAGGCTGGGCCGTTGCCACCGCCGCGATGACCGCTGCAGGGAGGGGTGGAGACTCAGCGGTCAAAACAGCGGGGCTCGCAATCAGGGCAAGGGCGATCAACACAGGTTTCATGGCGTCATATGACCGCCCGAAACAGACCTTGGCAAGCTGCGCTACCCTGCGCGCTCGGCGAAGTTCCACCGACGAACGCTCGCCTGCCCAATCGCGCTACAGAAATTTCCCGAAAGCGCTGCAGGCGCGACACGGTTCCGCCCCATTAGCGGGGCAAATCAGGGACAACAAAAAACAGGCAAGCAGGACCGGACACGAATGAAACGTCTCACCACCCTTTTACCGTCCGCTCTACAGGGTCTTTTGTCCCAGACCCCCACGCCCGAGGCAGAGGTCGAGCCGTTGGACATGCCGCTTTTGCGCCGCCGTCCCCGCCCTAATGATTTAGTGCGTATTGCGTGTCCGGACCCCACCCGCGAAGACCTGTCCCGCGACCACCACCAGCACCGCGCACAATGGCTGGTGCGGCAGGAACGCTGGGAGGAGATGGCAGACGCCCTGCATGAAGCCGACCAGTCGCGCGAGATGACGCCCGGTGCCATGCCTGTGGCGGAACTCATGGCCTTTGGCGCGCGGGCGGATGTGATTCTCGCAGCAGAACATGCGTTGTTTGATGGCAAACCCGCGCAAGATGCGCCGCTGATGGCCGGGATCGAAGCGCTTGAGGAAGTGCTTGAAGAGCACGAAGGCAACGCGATGATCGCCTGTGTCGTGGCCCAGACCCATCTGGACATCGGTTGGGCGTGGCGTGGCATGGGCACCCATGACACGGTGCCGACACGCAACCGCGCGGCCTTTGCCGCACATTTTGACCGGGCGCAGGATATTCTCGCGCCCTATGAAACGGACACGACCGGTTCGGCTCTGCTCGCCGCGACCCGTTGTGCTCTGCTGGGGGGAACACAGGCCAATGCCCGCGCCGTGGCCGATCGCTATGCGCAGCTCATTGACTTGAACCCCGCAAACCCGCGCCCCATGCGGGCTATGGGCCATCACCTTCTGCCGCGGTGGCATGGCTCATATGCCCAATTGGGGCTTGAGGCCCGTCGCACTGCCGCGCGGACCGAAGAGACATGGGGCGCGGGCGGCTATACGTGGGTGCAATTCGACGCCATCACCTGTGACGCACAGGCCTGCGCCAATCTCGACGTGCCGTTTTTCATCGAAGGGCTGCGCGACATCCTGGCCCGCCGCCCTGATCCACATACCGCCAACCTGCTCGCCGCCTATTGCGCCAGCGCCATAGGTCAGACGTCAAAGGACGATGTTGCCCGCGAAGTCCGTACCGAGATCGCCGATTGCGCCCGCTGGATCGTGCGTGATCATATGACCGAACTGCACCCGATGCTTTGGGCCCATGCCGCGCGCGGCTTTGACAATAACCTGCGCGTCCGCTCCCCCAGCCGCTTTGCCGCTGCGGGTCGGGCCGACGCCATGCGTATCATCACCGGGCTGTTCCAGCGCGAGATCGAAGCCGGCAAACGGGTCGTATTCACCGAAGGTCGTCGACAGATCGCCCTGCCCGGCTAACCCTGCCTCTTGAAGCGCCTGTTGCGCTAAAGTATGACCGGCCAAGTTCCAATTGACCGAAGGCGGCCGCGATGCTTGATCTGAGTTACGACACCCCGAAACCGCGCGTTATTGCCGGTGCCAAACATGACTGGGAACTGGTCATCGGGATGGAGGTCCACGCGCAGGTTTCGTCGAACGCAAAACTGTTTTCTGGCGCCTCCACGCAGTTCGGCGCGGAGCCGAACAGCAACGTGGCCTTTGTCGATGCCGCAATGCCGGGCATGCTGCCGGTGATTAACGAATATTGCGTCGAACAGGCGGTGCGCACCGGGCTGGGTCTGAAGGCCGAGATTAACCTGAAATCCGCTTTCGACCGCAAGAACTACTTTTACCCCGACCTGCCGCAGGGCTATCAGATCAGCCAGTTGTACGAGCCCATCGTCGGCGAAGGCGAAGTGCTGGTCGAACTTGGCGATGGCACCGCCCGTCTGGTACGGATCGAACGCATCCACATGGAGCAGGACGCGGGCAAGTCGATCCACGATATGGACCCGAACATGTCCTTCGTCGATTTGAACCGCACCGGCGTTTGCTTGATGGAGATCGTCTCCCGCCCCGACATCCGCGGGCCGGAAGAAGCCGCCGCCTACCTTAGCAAACTGCGTCAAATCCTGCGCTACCTCGGCACCTGTAACGGGGACATGCAGTCGGGCGCGATGCGGGCGGATGTGAACGTCTCGGTCTGCCGTGTGGGCCAATACGAGAAGTATCAGGAGACGCAGGATTTCTCGCATCTCGGCACACGTTGCGAGATCAAGAACATGAACTCCATGCGCTTTATCCAGCAAGCCATTGAAGTCGAAGCAAAACGCCAAATCGCGATTGTCGAAGCTGGTGGCGAAGTCGTGCAAGAAACCCGCCTGTTCGACCCCGACAAGCAAGAGACCCGCTCAATGCGCTCCAAAGAAGAAGCGCATGACTACCGCTACTTCCCCGACCCCGACCTGCTGCCGCTGGAGATTGAGCAAGCCTGGGTTGATGAGATTGCCGCGAACCTGCCGGAACTGCCGGATGAGAAAAAAGCGCGTTTTATCGGGGATTTCGGGCTGAGCGACTATGACGCGAGCGTTTTGACCGCCGATCTCGACAGCGCAGGCTATTTTGAAGCCGTGGCGAAAGGCCGCGATGGCAAGATGGCCGCGAACTGGGTGATTAACGAGTTGTTTGGCCGCCTTAAGAAAGACGACAAGAGCATCACCGAAAGTCCTGTTACCCCGGCGCAGCTTGGCAGTATCGTCGATCTGATCGCATCGGACGCCATTTCTGGCAAGATCGCCAAGGAAGTCTTTGAAATCACTTACACAACAGGCCGCGACCCGGCGGAGATTGTCGAGACTGAAGGTCTTAAACAGGTGACCGACACCGGCGCGATTGAAACGGCCGTGGACGAGATCATCGCGGCCAACCCCGATCAGGTCGCCAAAGCGCAGCAGAACCCGAAACTCGCGGGCTGGTTCGTGGGTCAGGTGATGAAAGCCACCGGCGGCAAGGCCAACCCCAAGGCCGTCAACGAAATCGTGTCCCGCAAGCTCGCCCAGCAATGAGCGAGACCTCGGCCCTCCTCCGTTCGAGCGAGATGAAGGTTCTCCCCGAATGGATTGATTTCAATGGTCATTTGAACATGGCCTATTACAACGTCCTGTTCGATCAGGGCGTTGACCAAGCCTATGCGCAATTAGGGTTTGGCCCGGACTATCAGCGTGGTGGCTGCACGACCTATGTGGCCGAGTTCCACGTTTGCTACCTGCGTGAGTTGCATGAAGGCGACCGTGTTTACACCACGTTTCAACTGCTCGACTACGATGAAAAACGCTTTCACTGTTTCCAGCAACTCTGGCACGTTGACGGCTGGCTTGCCGCCACTGGCGAAGGATTAACGCTGCATGTGGACCAATCCGGCCCGCGTGTCGCGCCGATGCCCCAAGCGGTGCTGAGCAAACTTGAGCAGATGCACCGCGCCCATGCCGCTTTGCCCAAACCCGACCAAGCCGGACGCCGCATCGGCATCCGCCGCAAATAAACCCGACACCCCGGCCCCGCGCCGTTCCCAATGAGGTCCCCATGCGTTTTGAGTACAGAATTGTTCCTGCCCCGACCAAAGGCGTGAAGACCAAAGGGATTAAGACCCCTGAGGACCGTTTCGCCAAGACATTGGAAGAGGTGTTGAATGAAATGGCCGCCGAGGGCTGGGAGTATCAGCGCGCTGAAACCCTCCCTTCGCTGGAACGCGCCGGGCTGACCTCGACCACCACGGAATGGCGCAATGTCCTCGTTTTTCGTAAAATGGTCGGTGAAAATGCGCCTATGCCGAAGGACCGCGTAGGGGCTGGCACGGCTGAGGTGTCTTCCGAGCTGCCCGCTGGACCTACCGCCGTGACCGAGCCTGCCCTGCGCGCTGATGCGCCTGCTTCGATCCTGCCGGAGGAAGAAGAGGCGGAAGAACATGGCAAACCGCCTGCCTTCCTCGGCACCACGCCGACGGAGGAAAGCGCAGAGCGCACATCGACCATCGAGCCTGACGAAAGCGATGATAAGCCAAAGACTTAAGCGGCGCTTCTAAACGTCCAGATCAAGCGCGAGCGCGTGGATGCGTCCCATCAGATCGGCCCCTAGCGCATTGTGCACAGCACGGTGCCGGGCCAACCTGTTCAACCCCTTGAAACGGTCCGACCGGATGCGCACGTTAAAGTGGCTTTCGCCCCCCTCCTGAAACCCGGCATGACCGCGATGGCTTTCGCTGTCATCCACCACCTCCAGTTCACGCGGCGCAAAAGCGGCTTCTAGCCGATCGCAGATCTCTTGTGTTGTGGACATGTTTTTACCCCCGGCCCCCTTCAATCCTGCGACGCAGGGTATATGGTGACCGGCCTGAGTCGGAAAGGTCTATCCACATGCCAAAAGCTGATCCCTTCGGATTCGACATGTCTGTGTCGTCCTCCAAAAAGAAAAACCCCCGCGGCCGTCGGGGCATGTCCGGTGCGTCGGAAACCTCGACCCGGATTTGCGACCATGACGGTTGCGATGAAGCCGGCAAATTCCGCGCGCCCAAAGCGCCGGATGTGCTGGATGATTACTTCTGGTTCTGCCAGCAGCACGTGCGCGAATATAACTCCAAGTGGAGCTTCTTTGACGGCACCACAGAGGCTGAGTTGAACGCGCAGATGTCCAAGGACAAGGTTTGGGAGCGCACAACCAAGCCGCTCGGCGATCCTGAGCAGCGTGCTTGGGCGCGTTTGGGCATCGAAGACCCGCATCAGGTGCTGGGCAAGAACGCGACCCAGAACCCCGGCAAAGGCCAACAAGCGGGCCGCCGCCTGCCGCCCACCGAACGCCGCGCGATTGAGATTCTGGAAGCCAAGGACACTTGGACCAAACCTGAGGTGCGCAAAGCTTACAAAGCGCTGATCAAGGTGTTGCACCCCGACATGAACGGCGGCGACCGCAGCCAGGAAGAGCAGTTGCAACTGGTTGTTTGGGCCTGGGACCAGATCAAAGGCAGCCGCAACTTTAAGGACTGACCGCCGCGCCAGACCAGCGGGTGCTTGCGGATAATGCCAGTTCCCCCCTTTCCCTTGCGGATAGGCACGATATGTTGCACGAAATACGCGCGCGGCCGGACCCGCGCGCCTAAGGAAAAGGATGACGAGCGATGGCCGACGGCGCACTGGAACATGACATGAGACCCACCGAAGAGCTTTCGGTGCGCGACGTTTTCGGCATCGATTCCGATATGATCGTCAAAGGTTTCCCTGAGCGGACCTCCCGCGTGCCCGACATCGACAGCACCTATAAGTTCGATCCTGACACGACACTGGCGATCCTCGCAGGCTTTACCCACAACCGCCGTGTGATGATCCAAGGCTACCACGGCACGGGCAAATCGACCCACATCGAACAGGTCGCGGCGCAGTTGAACTGGCCCACCGTGCGCGTGAACCTCGACAGCCACATCTCCCGCATCGACCTGATCGGTAAAGACGCGATCAAATTGCGCGACGGCAAGCAGGTGACCGAATTCCACGAAGGCATCCTGCCCTGGGCCCTGCGCAACCCGACGGCGATTGTCTTTGACGAATATGACGCGGGCCGCGCCGATGTGATGTTCGTAATCCAGCGCGTGCTGGAACATGACGGCAAGCTGACGCTGATGGATCAGAACGAGATCATCACCCCGCACCCCTATTTCCGTCTGTTTGCCACGGCGAACACTGTGGGCTTGGGCGATACTACTGGTCTTTATCACGGCACTCAGCAGATCAACCAAGCGCAGATGGACCGTTGGTCGCTTGTCGCTACGCTGAACTACCTCAGCATCGACGCTGAGACTGCAATCGTTTTGGCCAAAAACCCACATTACAACACTGAGAAGGGCCGCAAGACCCTTAAGCAGATGGTGACCGTGGCAGATCTTACGCGGACTGCCTTTATGAATGGTGAACTTTCAACCGTCATGTCCCCGCGCACCGTGATCGCTTGGGCGCAGAATGCCGAGATTTTCCGCAACGTTGGCTATGCTTTCCGGCTCTCCTTCCTCAACAAATGCGATGAGCTGGAGCGTCAGACCGTGGCCGAGTTCTATCAGCGTCTGTTCGACGAGGAACTGCCCGAAAGTGCGGCGAGCCTCAGCCTCGGCTAACCGAGTAGACAATCACCAAACATTAAAAAGGGGCGCTGAACCAGCGCCCCTTCGTCGTTGGTAGCCTTGCGAGGTTAATCCGCTGGCACCGGCTCCGCGGTTTCAGCCGCGTTCGGGTCCTGCGGGACAGTGCTTTCCAGCGCCTGCTGCTCGGCTTTCATGTCCTGCGCGGTTTTAAAGGCTTCGGCAGCCTCAAGGTCCGCTTTGGTCGCTGACGAGACCAGACGCAGCGCGCCGCTTTCGTCGGTCATGGTGGAAAGACTGTCCATCTTCACCGCGACCCATTTCTCGCCAATGCCAAGGAAACCACCGACACCGATCACGACACCCTCGACGGAGCCGTCAAGGTTCACGATCAAGTCATCCACATCCCCAATCTTTTCCCCCGCATCGGAGTAGATGTTGCTGCCGATCAGGTCTTCCGCGAGAATCGTGTTCTCGCTTTGCATGGTGATCTGGCCTTCGACGGGCTTTGCGGGTTCTTCCACAGGCGCTTCGGCAACGGTGTCAGCCGCCGCGGGGTCGTCGGTCATCGGCATTTCGGCGGTGTCAGTCGCATCGCTGGCCGGGGCGGTGGCGGTGTCCGTAGCGTCGTCAGTCGCAGGCATCTCTGCGCTGTCCGTCTCTACTTCGGCATCAGCTTCGGCTGCGCCAGCGGTGTCGGTTTCGACCTCTGTATCAGTCTCGGTGGCATCCGCAGCGGCATCGGCATCCACTGTCTCTTCGGTCTGCGCGGCGTCAGTCTGCGGTGCTTCGGTGGTCACTTCGCCGTCAGCGGGCTTCACCGCGTCATCTTGCGCCGCAACGGCAAGGGGGGCCGCGCCCAAAACAGCAATCATCGCCAAACGACTGGCCTGTTGCATAAAATTGGTCATTTTCCTCACTCCTACTTGCTAAGACGCGTTGCTGCCAAGGGTTCAGAGCGGCACCGTTGCGTCGACTGCTGGACAAATCCCGATCCGGGGATGGGGGTTCCCGCTTAGAGGGAGCTATGGGCAGGAACTGGCGCATTGAGACCGCGCCCTGCCCCTTTGACCCGCCTGCGAAAACCTGCCAAACCTCTTACCAAAGCTGACAGAGGCATGGGCTCATGAAGAAATCCGACAACCCCGCTGACGCATTCAAAAAGGCGCTCGCTGAGGCGACCAAGGTCATGGCCGATGACACGGAGTTGAATGTCAGCTACTCCGTTGATCCGTCAGGGCTTTCTGGCGATTCCATGCGCTTGCCACAGGTCAGCCGACGGATGACCCGGGAGGAGGTTCTGCTGGCCCGCGGCACCGCCGATGCGCTGGCGCTGAACCGACGCTACCACGATGACGCCACCCATGCGCGCTACGCGCCCCAAGGTGATATGGCGCGTGATCTTTACGAGGCGATGGAAACTGCGCGTTGCGAAGCGATGGGCGCGCGGGATATGCCCGGCACGGCGGGGAACATCGACGTCAAAATCAAGCACGACGCCCTGCGCAAGGGCTATGATCAAGCCAAACAGGCCAGTGACGTGCCGCTTGCCGCGGCGGCAGGCTATATGGTGCGCCATCTGGCCACCGGGCGCGACCTGCCGGCGGGGGCCGAGAACGCCATGGAGCTTTGGCGCGGTTTCATTGAGGATCAGGCCGGGGGCACATTGGAAGGGGTGGATAGCAGCCTTGCTGACCAAGCCGCCTTTGCCCGTCTGGCACGCAAGATGATCTCGGACCTCGGCTATGGCGATCAGCTGGGCGATGATCCGGACAGCCAAGACGACGAACAAGAGGATCAAGCCGAAGAAGGTGCCGAGGAGGAGCAAGACCCCGACAGCAGCGGCCAAGACGATAAGGACGAGGAAGAGGCCGAGGGCACGCCAGAGAACAGCCAAGAGCAGCAGCAGGACGAAAGTCAGGCGCAGGTCTCGATGGATGATGACGCCGATCAGGAGTTGGGCGACGACGCGGAGATGCCCGAAGGCGACGCCCCGATGGACCCGCCCCCCCCACCGCCGGTGTCCGACGCGGACCCGGAATACCGCGTCTATCTGAGCGCGCATGACGAGGTGATCGGGGCCGAGGAATTGGCCGAACCGATCGAATTGGAACGTCTGCGCGCCTATTTGGATCAGCAGTTAGAGCCGCTCAAAGGTGCTGTGGGCCGCTTGGCGAACAAGCTGCAACGGCGTTTGCAAGCGCAGCAGAACCGCTCATGGGAGTTTGATTTAGAAGAAGGCACGCTGGATGCGGGCCGCCTTGCGCGGGTGGTGGCCAACCCCACAACACCGCTGAGCTTCAAGATCGAAAAAGATACCGAGTTCCGCGATACGGTGGTGACGCTGCTCTTGGATAACTCTGGCTCCATGCGCGGGCGGCCCATCTCCATCGCCGCGATCTGCGCGGATGTGCTGGCGCGTACGCTGGAGCGGTGTAACGTGAAGGTCGAAATCCTCGGCTTCACCACCCGCGCGTGGAAGGGCGGTCAGGCGCGTGAAGCGTGGCTAAACGACGGGCGTCCTGCACAGCCCGGGCGGCTCAATGATCTGCGGCATATCATCTACAAGTCTGCCGATGCGCCGTGGCGGCGAACCCGCGATCATCTTGGGCTTATGATGAAAGAGGGGCTGTTGAAGGAAAACATCGACGGCGAGGCGCTGGAATGGGCGCACCGTCGGATGCTGGCGCGGCATGAGGCACGCAAAATCTTGATGGTGATTTCCGATGGCGCCCCGGTGGATGACAGCACACTGTCGGTGAACCCGGCGAATTATCTGGAAAAGCACCTTCGCGATGTGATTGCGATGGTTGAAAAACGCCGTGCAGTGGAACTGCTTGCCATTGGGATCGGCCATGATGTGACGCGCTATTATGACCGCGCTGTAACGATCACGGATGTCGATCAGCTTGCGGGGGCGATGACCGAGCAGTTGGCCGCGCTGTTTGACAGTGATCCGCGCAAACGGGCGCGTGTCATGGGCATGCGTCGCGTGGGTTGAGCCGTCGGACGGTATTTGAAAAAGGATGAAGGAGGGGCGTGTGTTCCAGAGTTTCGAGGTCACCGCGCGTCCGGAACAGGGGCCGCCGCGGCTGGCGGCGCTGCGGGCAGAGATGGCGCGTGTGGGACTGGACGGGTTTCTGGTGCCGCGTGCGGATGCGTATCAGGGGGAATATGTTGCGCCGCGCGATGATCGTTTGGCGTGGCTGACAGGGTTTACCGGCTCGGCCGGGTTTTGTGCTGCGTTGCGCGATGTGGCGGGCGTTTTTATTGACGGGCGCTACCGCACGCAGGTGAAAGCGCAGGTCGCGGAGGAGTTTACGCCGGTGCCGTGGCCGGAGGTGTCTTTGGCGGATTGGTTGAAGGATCACCTCCCTCAGGGTGGCGTCGTGGGGTTTGATCCTTGGTTGCATACGCCCAGTCAAGTGACGGCCATTGAGGACGGGTTGCAGGGCAGCGGGATCAGTCTGCAGGCCGTGGAGAACCTTGTGGACCGGATCTGGCCGGATCAGCCCGACGCGCCGATGGGCAAGGTGCAGGCGCATCCGATCGCCTATGCTGGGGAAAGCCATCAGTCGAAACGTCAACGATTGGCACAGAGCCTGCGGGCGGCGGGGCAGAAGGCGGCGCTGATCACCTTGCCTGATAGCCACAACTGGCTTTTGAATCTGCGGGGGCAGGATATTCCGCGCAATCCAGTGGCGCATGGTTTTGCTGTGTTACATGACGATGGCCGGGTTGATCTTTTTATGCCTGCGGAGAAGCTCGTCGGTTTAGAGGCGCATTTGGGGGATCAGGTTGTTCGCCACGACCCTGAGACTTTGCCGGACTATTTGGGGGTGTTTGAGGGGCCGGTGCGTGTCGAACAACAGAGCGTTCCTGTGGCCTTGGTTGACCTATTGGACGACCGTGCGGTTTGGGGAGAGGACCCCTGTGCGCTGCCGAAAGCCTGTAAGAATGAGGCAGAGATCTCTGGCGCGGCGGAGGCGCATTTGCGCGATGGGGCGGCTGTGGTGGAACTGCTGGCTTGGTTGGATGCACAAGCGCCCGGCAGCGTCACTGAGACGCAGGTGGTGCAGCGGCTGGAGGAACTGCGGCGGCGCGATCCTGCCCTGCGCGACATCAGCTTCGAGACCATCGCAGGCACCGGCCCAAATGGCGCGATCATGCACTACCGGGTGACGGAGGAGACCGATTCTGTTTTGCAGGACGGTCATCTGCTGGTGCTCGACAGCGGGGGGCAGTATCTCGACGGTACAACAGACATCACCCGAACCGTCGCGATCGGCCAGCCGGCGGCGGAGGCGTCTGCTGCTTTTACGCGGGTCCTCTCTGGCATGATCGCGATGAGCCGTTTGCGCTGGCCGCGCGGGCTGGCGGGGCGCGACATTGAGATGCTGGGTCGGCTTCCGCTGTGGATGGCAGGGCAAGATTTTGACCATGGGTTGGGTCATGGTGTCGGGGCCTATCTGTCGGTTCATGAAGGGCCGCAGCGGCTGAGCCGTTTAAGTCATGTGCCTTTGCAGCCGGGTATGATCCTGAGCAATGAGCCCGGCTATTACCGCGAAGGCGCGTTTGGCATTCGACTTGAGAATCTTCTGGTGGTGCAGGAAGCGGCCCCCCTGCCCGGCGGTGATGCGCATCGCAAGATGCTGGATTGGCGCACCCTGACCTTTGTTCCGATTGATCGGCGTCTGATTGATCTGGCGGGCCTGAGCGCTGAGGCCCGTGACTGGCTCGATGCCTACCACCGCGACGTTGCGGAAAAGATCGGCCCGCGGGTATCGCAGGCGGCAAAACTATGGTTGGATGCGGCAACGGCGCCGCTATGAGCGTCTGGTTTTAACAAATCAGGGAGTGGCGCATGGCCGACCATATTAGGATCACTGAGGCACCGGGCACTTGGGTTGTCCGTGCGGGCGGAGCCGTTTTGGGCGAATCCAAACGGGCGCTGGAGCTGCGCGAAGGGGATTACCCCCCGGTCATCTATTTTCCGCGGGGCGATGTCGCTCTGGCCTTTCTGGATGCGTCGGAAAAGTCCACCCACTGCCCGCATAAGGGCGATGCGACCTATTATTCCGTGGTCACCAAGAGCCGGACACTGGAGGATGTGGTCTGGTCCTATGAAGATCCAAAGCCCGCCGTGGCTGAGATCAAAGATCACCTCGCCTTTTATCCGATTGATGAGATTGCCGTCGAACAGATCTGAACCGGGTCAGGAGTGTTCCTCGGCGGCGGTGGCGGCCAGCGCGCGGTTATAGGCTTTGAGCGCGTCGACGTGAAAGAGCGCGCCCAGAAGTTCGGGCGGCGCATTGGCGCTGAGGGTCACCACCGGGATGAAGTTCTTTTCCGTCTGGTCAAACATCGGCAGCGCGGCTTCTAGCGTGGCGCTCCCGTCGATATAGGTGCCTTGGTCGATCAGGTCCCAACATTCCTCCTCCGACGCGGCATCGGCGTCGTCGGGGCGGCGCATGATACGGGCCACCATGAACATCGATAGGAGATAGGCCTGCGGGCCAGCGGCCAGATGCAGCCCGCGCCGCTCCATCTGAGTGAGGAAAAAAGACCGGTCCACCAACCGCGAGGCCAACGCGGTGGACATGCTGACTGCAACCATGACGGCAAGGCCGGTTTGCCAGTCGCCCGTCATCTCGAACACGATCAATGTGGTTGAAATCGGCGCACCCAGCACGGCGGCGGCCACGGCCCCCATGCCTGCGAGCGCATAGAGGGAGGAAGAGCCAGAGACCTCGGGGAAGACGCCGGTCGCAATCAGGCCAAAGGCCAGCCCAGTAAGCGCGCCGACCATGAGCGAGGGTGAAAAGACCCCGCCGCCCATGCGCCCGCCAAAGGTGACCGCCACGGCGGCCACTTTAAGCACGGCAAAGACGATCACCTCGTGCAGCAGCAACTCACCGGTGAGCGCCCGCGAAGTCGTTTCATAGCCAACGCCGATGATATGCGGAAACCACAGCGCCATGACGCCCAGCACCGCCCCCGCCACGGCCGGACGCAGCCAGCGCCGAAGGCCGGTGCGCGCTTGCAAGTAGTTGCCGAAATCCTCGGCCCAGAAGATCGCCCACATTAACACGACCGAAACGCCGCCGCAGGTCAGGCCGAGCAGCAGAAAAGCGGGCAGTTCGACGTAGAATTGTACGTCCCCAAGGGTCGGCAATAGAAACTCCGTCAGTCCGCCGAACTCCAACCGGTTGATCACCGTCCCCGCGACCGAGGCGATTACGATGGGCGCAAAGGCGTGTACGGCGAAGTGGCGTAGCACCACCTCAAGCGCGAAGAGTGCGCCCGCAATGGGGGCGTTGAAACTTGCAGAGACAGCAGCGGCGACAGCGCAGCCCAAAAGGTCGCGCCCGGTGATGCCATCGGCCTTGATCAAGCGGCTGACCTTGGTCGAGATCACCGCCGCGAGATGCACCACCGGCCCTTCGCGGCCCGATGAGCCGCCTGTCGACAGCGTGATGAGCGAGGCGAGCGCCGAGGCCACCCCGGCGCGGGTCTCGACCCGGCCATCATGCATGGCCGCACCAAGGATCACGTCGCCCACGGTGCGCGCGCGGCCGTCATTAGTGAAACGGTGCAGGATCAGCCCGACCAGCAGACCGCCAATGGTGGGGATCAGAACGACCCAGTACCACGGCAGACCGGCCAGAAAACTATGCAAGAACTGCACATCGTCGGTACCGTAGAGCGTGGCCTGCAACCAGTTAATTCCCTTACGGAAAAACAGCGCAGCAAAGCCAGCAGCAATGCCGACCAACAGCGCGATGAACCAAAAGGTGACTTTCCCCGGCCCGCGCGTGCGCAGGATCTCCCAGCCTTTTTTACAGCCGCCAAGGGCCTGTTTGACCTGCTGTGCAAAAAAGGAGTGATCAGACGGGGACATAAGGGATTTGACCAAGGGAACGCCCCCCTGTCTAGGACAAGCGGCCTCAGCATAAAACCGTCATTTATGAAGTCGTTGCAGCCTGTTGCCCTTGGAGCAATGCTTCGGCGGCAGCACGGGCGGCGTCAGTGATCGTGTCGCCCGCCAACATGCGGGCCACCTCATCCACGCGTTCGGCGGAGGCCAGTGGCACGACGGTAGAGGTCGTCATCCCCTTGGCCACCGATTTTTCGACCCGCCAGTGATGCGCACCGAGGGCCGCCACCTGCGGCGAGTGTGTCACCACCAGCACTTGGCCCTCCGCCGCCAGCGCCTGCAAACGCCGTCCCACGGCATCGGCAGTCGCACCACCGACGCCCCGGTCGATCTCGTCAAAGATCAGGGTCAGGCCGGATTGGCTTTGGGTCAGGCAGACTTTGAGCGCGAGTAGGAAGCGGCTGAGTTCCCCGCCTGAGGCAATCTTGCCCAAGGGGCCTGCTGGCGCGCCGGGGTTGGTTGCCACGGTAAAGGACACCGCATCGCGGCCCTCGGGGCCTGCGGGCTCTTCTGTGATCTGGGTGACGAATACCGCCCGCTCCATTTTGAGCGGGGCCAGTTCTGCGGCCACGGCCTTGTCGAGTTTGGCGGCCGATTTGCGCCGTTTCTCGGTCAGTGCGGTGGCACGTTGGTCATAGAGCGCCTGCGCATCGCGCACGGCCTGCTCAAGCTCGGCCTGCGCCGCCTCGCCTGCGTCGAGCGCGTCGAGCTTGCTGCGCAGCGTATCGGCGAAGCCCGCCAACTCATCCGGTTGCACGTCATGTTTACGTGCCAGCCCGCGGATCGCGAACAGGCGCTCTTCGCAGGCTTCTAATTCGTAAGGATCAAAGGACATGCCATCGATAGCATCCGCCACACCCGACATCGCCTCATCCAACTCAACCATTGCGCGGTTGAGCGCGGCCAGAGGCTCTTCAAGCGCGCCCTCGGCCTTGTCTGCCACACCGTCAAGCCAGCGCAGCGCATCGCCAAGCGCGGTTTCCGCCCCGCCCTGCCCCATGAGCTCATAGGCGTTTACCACGTCGCGGCGGATTTTTTCGGCGCTTTGCATCAGGCGGCGGCGGGTGTCGAGCGTGGCTTCTTCGCCTGCTTCGGGGGCGAGTTTGTCCAATTCAGCAACAGCGTGCCGGAGGAATTCTTCCTCGGCGGCGATTGCTTCGCGCTCGGTTGCGGCAACCTCTGCGGCCCTGCGGGCAGCGGCCAGCGCCTGCCATGCTTCGCGCACGCCGGCCAAGGCC
Organism: Sulfitobacter maritimus; assembly: GCF_013346665.1. Taxonomy (GTDB): domain Bacteria; phylum Pseudomonadota; class Alphaproteobacteria; order Rhodobacterales; family Rhodobacteraceae; genus Sulfitobacter; species Sulfitobacter maritimus. Next base: position 569,647 of record NZ_JABVBB010000034.1, on the reverse strand, counting down.
CGCGCGTTGCCTGCGTAATCGTCCAGTATCGCCCGGTGGCCGCGGGGGTTCAGCAAGCCACGGTCATCATGCTGGCCGTGCAATTCAACCAAAGTTTCAGACAGTCGCCGCAACACCTCGCCCGAACAGCGACGGTCATTGACCCAAGCAGTCTTGCGCCCGTCGGCAGAGTTGATCCGCCGCAGGATCAACTCATCCCCGCCCGGCAGGCCCGCATCGTCGAGTACCGCATGGGCCGGGTGGCCGGGCGGTAGATCGAACCACGCGGTCACCTCGCCCTGATCGGCCCCTTGGCGCACCAGATCAGCACGCCCGCGCCAGCCCAAGACAAAGCCCAGGGAATCCAACAAGATCGACTTGCCCGCGCCGGTCTCTCCGGTCAGCACGTTCAGACCCGGCTGGAAGCCAAGCTCCAGCCGGTCGATGATCAGCATGTCTGAAATATCAAGTCCGCGCAGCATCTAAAACCGTCGGATGGGCCTGCCCATCCCCCTTAAAGCCACTCGCCCTTGATGGTTTGGCGATAAGCCGCGCCCAGCCAGTTGTCCTTATAGAAGGCAGGCGCAAGCCCCCGTCCTGTCAGCAGGCGATAGCTATCTTGGTACCACTCAGAGCCGCGGTAGTTGTGGCCCAGAATGGCCGCGGCGGTCTGCGCCTCACGCGTCAGACCAAGCGACAGATAGGCTTCGACAAGGCGGTGTAAAGCCTCAGCCGTGTGGGTGGTGGTCTGAAAATCCTCAACCACAACACGGAATCGGTTGATCGCGGCGGTATAGTGATCCCGACGCAGATAGTAGCGGCCGATTTCCATCTCTTTGCCCGCCAGATGGTCGAAAGCGAGGTCGAATTTCAAGATCGCAGCGCGGGCATATTCACTATCAGGATAGCGCTCAATCACCGCGCGGAGCGCTTGGAGCGCCTGAAAGGTCAGCCCCTGATCGCGGCCCACTTCGTCAATTTGGTCGTAGTAGCTCAGCGCCAATAGATATTGCGCATAGGCGGCGTCATCATCGCCGGGATAGAAGTCAATGAACCGCTGTGCGGCAGAACGGCTGTTGGGGTAATCTTGATCGCGGTGATAGGCAAAAGCCTGCATAATCAGCGCGCGTTTGGCCCATTCGGAATAGGGGTAAAGACGCTCAATCTCAGCAAAATAGGTCGCCGCCTCGCCGGGGTTGTTGCCCTCAAGCTCATATTCGCCGCGCTCAAAAATCTGCTCAGCGGTATAGGTTTCCAGCGGGATTTCTTGCGGGTTAAAAAAGCTCCCGTCCGAGCGCCCGTCACCACCGCCACAGGCCGCCAAGACCGTCACGAGGCACAGTACACCGATCACTCTCTTGCGCGATCCCGCTCCCGTCATGCCTGTACCCCTTGCATCGTCGAACCCATGGTCAAAGACCCTCTTGCGCATGTGACTAGCACATTAATTTGCCACGCAAAACGCCCATTTCGCCCCGCCGAATGGCAGTCACGCAACGGCGCCCGCGCAGCATCAGGCTTGTCACTTCGCGTTAAGGAATACAAGGCATGGGCAACGCGTTCAATGGCACATCGTCCCTTGCTGGGGTTGTTGGCCCGGCCCTTAGGCCACGGCCGGAATTTCGTCCCAAACAAGGCCATAGCCCGGCAGACGCACGGCTTGCTGCGCATCACAGGGAACCAGCCGCACAGCATCCGGCGTGGCGAACAGTTTGCGCAGCAGCGTGTTGGTCAGCGAATGACCCGCGCGGGTGCCTTGGTAGTGACCCAGCAGCGGCGCACCGGCCAAGGCGAGATCGCCCAGAGCGTCGAGCATCTTGTGCCGGACAGGTTCATCCGCGTGGCGCAGGCCACCGGGGCTGAGCACTTCATCCCCGTCAAAAACCACCGCGTTTTCACCCGGCGCACCGCCAAGGGCCAGACCGTTGGCCTGCATCGCCTCAACATCCGCCTGACGGCAGAAGGTCCGGCTGTCACAGAGTTCACGCGCAAATGAGCCGTTGTTCATCACCAGAGACTTGCTCTGATGGCCAATCGCCGCATCAGCAAAGTCGATCTCAAAATCGATGCGCAGCGTGTCAGATGGGGAAATCGTGGCAACAGCATCGCCGTCCTGCACAGTCACGGTTTTCAGAACCTCAAAAGCCATCACAGGTGCGGCAAGCTGGCGGATACCGCGTTGCATTATGCCGCGCACGAAGGGGGCGGAGGACCCATCAAGGATCGGCACTTCGGGACCGTCGATTTCGATCAGCACGTTATGGATGCCACAGCCCGCAAGTGCTGCCATCAAATGCTCAACAGTCGAGACCGACAGGCCGGTGGGGTTTTCGAGTTTCGTGCAAAGCGGCGAACGGTTGACCGCGTCCCAGCGGGCCGGGATCATACGATCGCCCACAGCAACATCGCTGCGCGAGAACCAGATGCCATGGTGCGCGGAAGCGGGACGCAGAGTAACAGTCGCAGGCAGGCCGCTGTGCAGGCCTGTGCCACTGAAACTGATCGCTGATTTAATTGTTGTTTGCACGGAAGCATCCTCAATCTGCGTACATCTGCGTGTATCTTGAACCCAGAGGTAAGCGGCGGGTTCGATTTGCTCAACTCAATCTTTGCAACGGTCTGAAACATGGGCGTAACATTCAGGCACAGTCACGCCCATTGATCGGTAATGCCCTGATCTGAAACGAAAAAGGGCCGCCCCGAAGGCGACCCTAACCGATCTTAATGTGATCGACTTAATTTGCCTGACGACGCAGGAAGGCGGGAATTTCGATCCGCTCTTGGTCTGGATCGTTGTTTTCCTGCGGCTGAGGTGCGGCGGCAGAGGCGCGAGTCTGCACCGGTGGCTGCTGACGCGCCGGGCGCTGCTGCTGCTCACCTTCGGCGTGGCCGGTCATCCGGTTGATCAAGGAGTTGATGCCAAAGCGACCCTTGTCCCCCTGCTCGCCCTGCTGGGCTTGCGGCTGGCCCTGACGCTCGGGCGCGGCTTTTTGCGCGGCGGCGCGCAGACGGGCCAGTGCTTCGGGCGATGGCGTGCCGGGTGTTGGGGCGCGCGGGGCCACGAATGTTTCCGGTTCGGCTTCGATGTTCTGCTCCTGACGCGGCTCGAAAGCGGCGACTTCGGGCTGGTAAGCCGGTGCGGGCAGACCATCGTCATCCTCGACAACTTGCTCTTCTTCGTAGCGGTCCTGCTGGCGCTCAGACTGAAGGTCTTGGAACAGCGGCGCTTGCTCGACTTCTTGCTTCATCTCAGCCGCAACAGGTGCAGGCGCCGGGGTTTGAGCAGCAGAAGCCTGTGCCACATCATCGACCGAGACGCTCTGACGCAGAGGCTGGCTCATGGAACGGCGCGGAACCGGGATTTCGGTGTTCACGTCTGTCGCATCGATGCCGGTGGCAACAACGCTGACGCGCATCAGGCCGCCCAGAGCTTCGTCCAGTGTGGAACCGACGATGATGTTCGCCTCTGGGTCCACTTCCTCGCGGATGCGGTTGGCGGCTTCGTCCAGTTCGAACAGGGTCAGGTCGTGACCGCCGGTGATGTTGATAAGAACACCCTTGGCACCGCGCAGGCTGATTTCGTCCAGCAGCGGGTTGGCGATGGCTTTCTCAGCGGCTTGGATGGCGCGATCTTCGCCCTCGGCCTCGCCTGTGCCCATCATCGCCTTGCCCATTTCGTCCATCACGGCGCGGACGTCGGCAAAGTCGAGGTTGATGAGACCCGGACGGACCATCAGGTCGGTCACGCCCTTCACACCTTGGTACAGCACGTCATCGGCGAGCGAAAAGGCTTCGGTGAAGGTGGTTTTTTCATTCGCCAGACGGAAAAGGTTCTGGTTCGGAATGATGATCAGCGTGTCGACGACCTTTTGCAGCGTCTCAACGCCGTCCTCGGCCTGACGCATGCGCTTGGCGCCTTCGAACTGGAAGGGTTTGGTCACAACGCCAACGGTCAGCACGCCAAGCTCCCGCGCGGCCTGCGCGATGATCGGCGCCGCACCGGTACCGGTGCCGCCGCCCATACCGGCAGTAATGAAGCACATATGTGCGCCAGCAAGGTGGTCGACGATCTGTTCGATGCTCTCTTCAGCCGCCGCAGCGCCGACAGAGGCACGGGCGCCCGCGCCCAGACCTTCGGTCACTTTGATGCCGAGTTGAACGCGGTTTTCGGCCTGCGCCTGCTGCAACGCTTGGGCATCTGTGTTCGCGACAACGAAATCAACGCCGTCCAGCTGCTTTTCGATCATGTTGTTGACCGCGTTGCCGCCAGCACCGCCAACACCGAAGACGGTGATACGGGGTTTCAGATCATCTTGTCCTGGCATTGAAAGGTTGAGTGTCATGTGCTGTCCGCCTGTCCAGTTGCCCGCGTCCCGCGGGGATTTTTTCGACCAAATTTGCCCAACCCTATCGGCATAGGGCTGCATCGTCACCTAAAAAACATCGTTTTGACGCTAAATATGGGCAAAAACTTGCCAGTTTCCGCCTTATCTCGCGTTAAACACCCGATATTGCGGTCACCAATTGTCACGGAACCATTTCACCGCACGTTTGAGCGACCGCGACGGGTAGCGATCGGCGGGAATGTCGAAATCCCACCATTCGTCTTGCGGATGCGCGGCAAAGAGCGCAAGCCCTACCGCGGAGGCAAAGCCCGGCCCTGTTGCGGCCTGCGGCAGCCCATGCACACGCAGCGGACGCCCCAGACGCACCTGCTGGCCGAGGATCTTGCTCGCCAACCCATCCAGACCCGGAATCTGGCTGCCCGCCCCCGTAAGTACAATCTGCTGGCTTGGCAAGTGGTCAAAACCAGCGGCATCCAGCCGAACGCGGACCTCTTCGAGGATCTCTTCGACGCGCGGGCGCATGATGCCAATCAACTCAGCGCGGCTGGCGGTGCGGCGGTCATGCTCATAATCGCCCGTCTCACCGCCGATCTCGATCATGTCGCGGTCGTCCATCCCGGTCGCATGGACACCGCCGTAGAAGGTCTTGATCCGCTCTGCATTGGCCGTGGGCACCTGTAGCCCCATGGAGATGTCAGAGGTCACGTGATCGCCGCCCATGCGCACGGTATCGGCATAGATCATATGTTTCTTGATAAAGATCGAGACACCAGTAGTGCCGCCGCCCATGTCGATACAGGCCGCGCCCAATTCCTGCTCATCCTCAACCAGAGCCGAGATGCCCGACGCATAGGAGGACGAGGCGATGCCGGCGAGTTCCAAATCACAACGCTTAATACAATGGGCCAGATGCTGCACCGTATCCGCATCAACCGTCAGCATATGCATGTCTACCGACAGGCTGTTGCCCAACTGCCCACGCGGGTCGGCCAGACCAGAGCGGTGATCCAACGCAAAATTCACCGGTTGGGCGTGCAAGACTTCGCGCCCCTCGCCGTATTCCGGCACATCACAGCCTGCCAGCACCCGCGCCACGTCTTGCTCGGAAACCGACTGGCCTTCCAACTCCACCGAAGCATCCAGCCCATAGCTGCGCGGCTCCCCGCCCGAGAAACAGGCGATGACGTGGTCAACACGAATGCCCGCCATTTTCTGCGCCGCTTGCAGCGCGGTGCGGATGGCCCGTTCGGTCTCGCCCATGGCGCAGATCTCGCCAAAGCGCACACCGCGCGACCGGGTGGTCGCAGCCCCGATGACCCGAAAGCCCGACTGCCCGGCCAGCGAGCCAATGTCGCCGTCGCCACCATCAAGGCCAATCCCGTCGAAGCGCAACACCAGACAGGCGATCTTGGAACTGCCCACGTCCAGAATGGCGACCACCCCGCGTTGGATCGCCAATTTGCGCATATGCCGCATCGAACGCTGACTGTCGTATAGGTCCATCATTTTGTTACTGTCCCGATCCCAAAGGCCATCTTACTGGCCGGAAAGCTGCCTGATGTGCCACCATTCGCGGGTGGCATCTTCGTTCATTCTAAGCGTTGGTCTTGACGCCAACCGCATGTCCACCCGCGCGACATCACGCGTAAGGACTTCTTGTGCGCCTTCCAGCGCAATCACCCGTTCCAGCGCCTGAACGGCGTTTTCTTCGGGAAGCATGATGCGCTGGTCGCGGTCCAGCACCACATCCCAACGGCGCTCGCCCACGCGCACCAAGCCGCGCAGGCGGTCGCCCATCACGCTGGCCGCTGCGATCAACCGCAACGCTTCGGGGACGTGCTCTGCCGCCCCGTCGCCAGCGATCAGCGGCAAATCGGCCTGTTCTGCACGCGACGCGATCTTGGTCACATGCGCGCCGGTCTTGTCGACCAGCGCCAGCCCCTCAGCGTTGCGCCACACGGCCACCGGCACGCGGGGGGTCACGTCAATTTGCAAGACGCCACCCGGCCGGATGCGGACATTGGCCTGCCGCACGCCATTGATTGCGGTCACCTGTTCGCGCAACTCGGTCAGGTCAAAGTCGAAAGACGACAGCGGAAATTCCAGCGGCACCGCAGCGCGGATTTCCCGTGCCAGCCGGTCGCTGGCACCGTCAATGGCCATGAGTTTGACCATGAATTCGGGACGCTCTTGGATACTGGCGCGCAGATCGGCGATGGTCTGCATTACAGCGCCGCGCCGGTCTTCGTCCGACAGGTAAATCGTGCCAGCCAGAAGACTGAGCGTGAAGGGCAACCCAATGCGCAGGGCAAAGCGAAAGCCCGGCGTGAGCATCAAACGCTGCATGCGCCACGACCAACGCGACGGTGCGGGATCGGCTTTGGGGGTTTCAGGACGGCGGCGGATCAGCGATCGCATGAGGCGTCCTCCACCATCCAAGCGCAAAGCGCGGGGAAAGAGATGCCCACCGCAGCCGCCTGCTCCGGCGACAGCGAGGTCGCGGTCATGCCGGGCTGGGTGTTGGTCTCCAGCAAGATCAACCCTTCGGCACCACGGGCTTCATCCCACCGGAAATCGGTGCGGCTGATGCCCCGGCACCCAAGCGCATCATGCGCACGACGGGCGTATTCGAGGCACAGCGCGGTGATGTCGTCGGGCAGGTCCGCAGGCACCACATGGCGCGAACCGCCGGGCTTGTATTTGGCGTCGTAGTCATACCAACCTGTGGTGATAATATCGGTCACGCCAAGCGCGCGGTCGCCCATCACGGTGGTGGTTAACTCACGCCCCGGTGCGAAGGTCTCTACCATCACCTCATCCGGCATATCGTCGGACAGCTGCGGTGGGCCGTTGTTGTCCTCTGCGATCAAATAGACGCCAACCGATGAGCCTTCGTTGTTGGGCTTCACCACATAGGGCGGGGTCAGCACGTGCTGCGCCATGACGTCGGCCTTAGGCGCGATGACGCTTTCCAGCACCGGCAGCCCCGCATGGCGGAACACTTCCTTGGAGCGCTGCTTGTCCATCGCCAGCGCCGAGGCCAGCACCCCGGAATGTGTGTAGGGAATATGCAGCCATTCGAGCAGTCCCTGCACGCAGCCATCTTCGCCCCATCGGCCATGCAGACAGTTCAAAACGGCGTCAGGCTGGAGATCCGTCAATACGGCGCAGAGATCGCGGCCAGCATCAACCTCGACCACCTTATATCCGCCATGTTCCCGTAGGGCAGCTGCGCATGCGCGCCCGCTGGACAAAGACACCTCGCGCTCAGCCGAAGGTCCGCCCATCAATACCGCCACTGTCGGGGAGTGTCCGCTCGACGTACCCACCAAAGTGCCTCTTTGCCTCGGGCCGTTTGCGGCCCCTATCATTGTTATCGTTGCTTTGCCGTCTGCATTGGCTATCGCCTAACGGCTTAGCTTTGCGACACCGGTTCACCCAATTTTTCACCGATGCGCTTAATTTCCCATTCTAGCCTTATACCGCTTGAAGCGTAAACCTTTTTTCGCACTTCCTCACCCAATGATTCGAGGTCATCTGCCGTGGCCTCACCGGTGTTGATGAGGAAGTTGGAATGCTTCGGACTCATCTGCGCACCGCCGCGTGTGGCCCCGCGCATCCCGGCATCGTCGATCACCTTCCACGCCTTTAGGTCGTGCACATCATCGACCTTCCCGGTGGACGAGAATCCGGCCGGGTTGCGAAAGGTCGATCCGGCGCTGCGGTCCTTTGTGGGTTGGGTTTCGTCGCGTTTGGCAAGCTGGTTTTCCATCCGCGCATGCAACTCTTCCGCGACGCCTTTGGGTGGCGCAAAGGTGGCGCTGACCAGCACCGCACCGGGCGACAGGTCGGTCTGGCGATAGCGGAAATTTAGGTCATCTGCGGTTAGGGTCACAACCTCTCCGGCGCGGGTCACAGCCTTGGCCGAGACGAAATGATCCGCCGTATAGCTGCCGTAGCAGCCTGCATTCATGCGCAAGGCTCCGCCGATACTGCCGGGAATGGTCCGCAGAAACGTGAGGTCAAGCCCCGCATCCGCCGCTTTACGCGCCACATGGGCGTCCAGCGCCGCGGCCCCGGCGGTGACGCGATCGCCCTCTATCTCAATGCCGTTAAACCCACGCCCCAGACGGATCACCACCGCCCGAAGCCCGCCATCGCGCACAATGAGGTTAGAGCCGACACCCATCGGAAAGACCTCGACCCCCTGCGGCAAGCGCCGCATGAAAAGGCATAGATCATCCAGATCGGCAGGTTGAAACAGGTAGTCCGCAGGGCCGCCAACGCGCAGCCATGTCAGGTCGCTCAGGGCGCGTTCAGGCGTCAGCTTGCCGCGCAGATCGGGTATATTCAGCTTGGTCATGAGGCGGACTTAGCCTATTTGCGCGGCGGGGCAAACCGTCAAGCGTCGTCCTTGTCGACGCGGCTTTCGCGCCACCGCAAGACCACGCGGCCCGCCAACCAGCCAAAGCCAAAACCGCCAACTGCGTAGAGGATAACAGAGACCTGAGCGAGCAGCGCATGGGGTTCCAACACCCGCGCGTTGAGGCCCAACACCATCCAGGTTGCATTCAGGCCAAGGCCCACAGCAAGCACCACGAAAAACAGCCAGACGCGCAGTCGGTATCCTGTCCAGATACAGGCAAAGAACCAGACAGCGAAAACACTCAGCAACGCCACAAGCGTAGGCGTCACCGTCATTCTGCTGGCCCCCTATGCCGCAGCCCGCCGCTCCGCCGCCGCAGCCAACGGGCGAAATAGATCACCGGCCAGCGCAGCACCGAACAGCCGCCAGCCAAGACCAACAGGCCGACCCACGGCCCGTGCTGCATGGTGGCGAAGCCTACGATGGGAATGCCAACGGCGATGAGCACATAGGCGTTACGCCAGTGGAAATCCTTGCTTGGCGTCATGGCAAGGATATTGGCAATCACGAACCAAAAGCAAACAAGGACCAGAGAAAGGCTCATTGCACAGGCTCCGGCGTTTCACCGCGTAGCCGGGCCGCGACGTAGCGCAAAGGATTGCGAAACATCGAAACAAAGGCGGCCCCAGCGGCCAGCGCCAAGAGCCACGAATGAACTACCCCAATTGCCGCGATCAGAACCGGAGCGGCAAGCAATAACACCAGCCCCGGCAGATATTGATGCCGCAGGGGAAGCATGGCCACAGCCACAGAGCCGAAGACCCAAAGGATCGACAGCCAAGCCAAGGTCACGCTGCCGCCTCCTTGGCCGTGCGCAGAGCGTTGGGCAACTCATTGGCCCAAGCGCTAATCGTCCCCGCGCCAAGGCAGACGACGATATCGCCTGGCCGTGTCTCGCGCAGAACCAATTCGGTCAACGCCTCGGCATCTTCAACCGGATAGGCTTGGCGGTGGCCATGCTGGATCAGGCCGGTTACCAGCCCGTCACGGTCCGCGCCGGGGATCGGGTCTTCGCCTGCGGCATAGACATCCGCGATGCCGACGACATCCGCGTCATTGAAACAGGCGCAGAACTCATCAAAATGATGGTGCAGCCGCGAATAGCGGTGCGGTTGGTGCACGGCGATCACCCGCCCCGCGCTGGCTTGCCGCGCGGCTTTCAGCACGGCTGCGATCTCAACCGGGTGGTGGCCGTAGTCATCAATAATGGTCACACCGTCAACTTCGCCCACGCGGGTAAATCTTCGGTTAACGCCGCCGAAACGGCTTAGCGCAGTACGGATTTTATCGGCGCTCATGCCAAGGTGCCGCGATACCGCCACAGCGGCCAGCGCGTTCGAGACATTGTGATCTCCCGGCATCGGCAGCGCACAGCCTTCGATGATTTCCCCTTCGGACTGCAGGTGCACATCAAAATGGGCAACCCCGTCCTTATAATGCAGCCCCACCGCGCGCACATCAGATTGCACGTTGAACCCATAGGTCAGCACACGGCGGTCCGTGATCTTGCCCACCAATGACTGCACCTCAGGGTGATCAATGCAGCAGACCGCCAGCCCGTAAAAGGGGATGTTCGACACGAAGTTCAAGAACCCCTGTCGCAGCGTGTCGAAATCGCCCCAATGCTCCATATGCTCTGGGTCGATATTGGTGACAATGGCGATGGTCGCAGGCAGGCGGTTAAAGGTGCCATCGGACTCATCGGCCTCCACCACCATCCACTCGCCCTGTCCCATCCGCGCGTTGGAGCCGTAAGCGTGGATCACACCGCCGTTGATCACCGTGGGGTCAATGCCCCCGGCGACCAGCAGTTCTGCTACCAAGGTGGTCGTCGTCGTCTTGCCGTGGGTGCCTGCCACCGCGATGTTGGATTTAAGACGCATCAACTCGGCCAGCATCTCGGCCCGGCGCACGACAGGCAAGCCCCGGCGGCGGGCCTCGTCCAGCTCGGCATTGCCGGGTTTGATCGCCGAAGAAATCACCACCACCGCCGCATCGCCAATGTTCTCGGCCGCCTGCCCTTCAAAGATACGCCCGCCCAATTCGGCCAGACGCACCGTGAGCTTGGTGGTGTTGAGGTCCGACCCCTGCACCCGGTAGCCGTGGTTCAGCAGCACTTCGGCAATGCCTGACATGCCGATGCCGCCGATGCCGACGAAATGGATCGGGCCGACGTCTGTCGGCAGTTTGGTAGCCGCATCGTTCATTGCTGATTTTCCTCTTCTGTGGAAGAAAGTGTTCCATGGGCGCTCAGATGTTCAACCATATCGGCCAAGGTCTCGGCCGCGTCAGGTTTGCCCACGGACAGGGCGGCGCGTGACATTTGCAAAGCCCCATCAGGCATTTCAAGAACCGACAGGATTTGCTCAGTCAGGACTTCGGGATTGGCCTTGCGCTCCGGCACCATGATCGCGGCCCCGGCTTCAACCAACCCACGCGCGTTGGCGCTTTGGTGGTCTCCGGCGGCGGCGGCAAAGGGGATCAGGATCGACGGGCGGCCAATAACCGAGAGGTCCGCGATGCTCGACGCGCCCGAGCGGCTGATCACCAGCTGCGCTTCGGACATGCGGCGCGGCACGTCGTCGAAAAACGGGCGCACATCGGCGTGGATGCCGGATTCGGCGTAGTAGTCGGCAACCCGCTGCCCATCTTCCTCGCGGGCCTGATGGCTGACACGGATGTTGTGGATCATGTTCATCGGCAGGGCCGCCAGTGCGGGCGGCACCACGTCGCTCAAAATCCGCGCCCCTTGGCTGCCGCCCATGACCAGCACTTCCATCGGGTAATCCCCCGGCGGGATATAGGCAGAGCCAGCGCGGTCCAGCACTGCCGCGCGGACCGGGTTGCCCACATGCCAACCGTCGACCCCTTCGGGCAGTTTCGTAGGCCAGATGCCGCAGGCCACCGCGTTGACGCGTTTGGCGAAAATTTCGTTCACGCGGCCCAATATACCGTTCTGCTCATGGATCATCCGCGGCATCCGCAGCGCCCAAGCCGCCCCAAGTGCGGGGATCGACGGGTAGCCGCCAAACCCCACGACCACCGAAGGCCGGTCGCGCAGCATGTTCAGCCCCGCGCCCAGCACACCGGCTGCGATGCGAAACGGCACCAGCGCCTTGGCCGCGATGCCGCCGCGGGCAAAGGTAGCGCTGCTGATCTGGTTGATCTCGACCGCTTCGGGGAAACCGCCGGTATAGCGTGCGCCGCGTGCATCGGTGCTCAGCTTCACGCGCCAACCCCGCTTGAGCATCACCTCAGCCAAAGCCTGTGCCGGAAACATATGCCCCCCGGTCCCCCCGGCGGCGATGATCAGCAATGGCGCAGACATCAGCGGCGGCCCCGGCCCAGAATATCGCTGATCTCACCCTGAGGACGGCTGCGGGTAAAGGCCAAGAGCATGCCCACGGCGATGCCAGAGGCGATCACCGACGAGCCGCCGTAGCTCACGAACGGCAGCGTCATGCCCTTGGCGGGCAAGAGCCGCACAGCCACACCCATGTTAATCATCGCCTGTACTCCGAATGTGCAGGCCAGCCCGGTTCCGGCCAGCCGGATGAAGGGATCACGTTCGCGCACCAACCGCATCAGCGAGCGAACAACCACGACTGTATATAGGGCAATGATGCAGACGACCAGAATAAGCCCATATTCTTCTGCGGCCACCGCGATGATGAAGTCGGTATGCGCATCTGGCAGCGACCATTTGACCTGCCCCTCGCCCACGCCAACCCCGAACAATCCGCCTTCGCGGATCGCATTGGTGGCATAGCCCAACTGGGTGGTCGGGTCGACATCGGGGCTGAGAAAGCCGTCAATTCGCCGTGCGAAGTGTTCGGAGTTGGAATAGGCCACCGTGCCTGCAACCACGACGAGCCCGGCCATGCCGACGAGCAGCAGCATCGGCGCGCCGCCCACAAAATACATCACGCCCCAGCCAAAGAGCACCAGACAGGCTTGGCCAAAGTCCGGCTGCAAGGCCAGCATCAGCACGATGGAAATGCACAGTGCAAAGGACCACGCACGTCCCGGCGGTCCGTTAATCTCAAGGCTCGCGGCCATCGCCCAAGCGGCGGCGACCATGAAACCGGGCTTCAGGAATTCGGACGGCTGCAGCGAGGCAAAGCCCAGCGAATACCAGCGCGTAGCCCCTTTGCCAAAATCCGTGCCGAAAAACGGCAGCAACGCGAGCGCGACAAAGGAGATAATGAATCCCACCACCGCCAAACGGCGCACCACAGTGGGCGACATCATTGAGGTCAACAGCATCGCGACAAGCGCCAAACCGCCGAAGAACGCTTGGCGTTGCACGTAGTGAAAGGCGTCAAAGCCGTTTTTCGCGGCCAAAGGTGGTGACGCGGCAAGGCCCAAAAGCATCCCTACGGCAAAGAGGATCAACACGCAGGACAAAGCCCAACGGTCGACCGTACGCCACCATTTTGGAAGGATCGGTTCGCCATCCCGTACCGGGACTGCGCCATAGACCATCTCTGTCATGGGTATCTGCCTTACACTGCCTCAACGGCCCCTTTTCGGGGTCTCAACCGGTAAGGTAGCGCGATTTGGCAGATGAAGCCAGAGAATTTAGCGCCCATGAACGCCGGAAGCTAGGCAGGGCCGAGGCTGGCCCCGCCTAAGTGTCTTTTATGCCGCGCTATGGGTGCCGCGCACCGGGTAGTCGTTATTGCGGATGAATTTCAGACCGTTGAGCAGACCCTCAAGATCGGGACGGGAGAAAGGCGCGTTGGAAATGTCGATGATATGCGTCTGGCCTTTCCCGTTAATCACGAATGTCGCAGGCTCCGCGAAGGGTCGGTCGGTTTCTTGGGGGCTGCGCGGGTCAGAGATATAGAGCCCAAGGTCGCGCATCTGGTCGAGCGTAAGGTCATAGCCGATGGGCAGGGTCAGGTTGTCCTCCTCGGCTATGCCCTTGGCCTTTTCCTCCGGGTCGCCCGAGACAGCAATGACATCGACGCCAATCTCATGGAAATCGTTTTGCAGCTTCTCAAGCTGGGCGAGGTATTTTTTGCAGATGGGGCAATGCAGACCGCGGTAGACCACCACCAATTGCCAGTCGCGCCCCTCTTGCGGTTGGCCCAGGGTCAATGTGCCACCGCCAAGCCGCGCCACATCCATTTTCGGAAAGTCTTGTCCTGCTGTCAGTTTGGTCATTCTCGGCTCCTGTTCAATTTGCGTTCTGTTCCTAGCTATCCCGTCCCGTCACCGGGACAACCGCTGTCACGTCTTCTTGACCGCCCTCGCACATTCGGGCAGAGCGCGGCCATGCAAGTCGATACAGCCATTATCGGAGCCGGAGCCGCTGGCATGATGTGCGCCGCCCATGCGGGGGGGCGCGTCTTGGTGGTAGACCATGCCAAAGCGCCGGGTGAAAAGATCCGCATCTCGGGCGGCGGGCGCTGTAATTTTACCAATATGTATTGCGAGCCGCAGGCGTTTTTGAGCCAGAACCCCCATTTCGCGAAGTCTGCGCTGGCGCGGTACACGCAGTGGGATTTCATCGAACTGGTGGATCGCCACGGCATCGCTTGGCATGAAAAAACGCTGGGGCAGTTGTTCTGCGACACCAGCGCCAAAGAGATTATCGCTATGCTGCGCGGTCTGATGCAGCAGGCGGGCGTTGATCTGCAGCTCAAGAGCAGCGCCAGTAATTTCGCCAAGACCGAGAGCGGCTTTACCTTTGACCTGCAAACCCCTGAGAAGGTGGTAAAAGTTACAGCACAGAACCTTGTCATCGCCACCGGGGGCAAATCGATCCCGAAAATGGGCGCGACGGGCATGGCCTATGATGTGGCCCGCCAGTTCGGCCTGCCGGTGACAGAGACCCGCGCCGGATTGGTGCCTTTCACCTTTGCCGAAGGCCGCTTTGCCCCCCTTGCCGGGGTCGCCACCCCGGCAAGGGTAATGGCCGGTTCTGCGGGCTTTGATGAAGCCCTGCTTTTCACACATCGCGGCCTGTCCGGCCCTGCGGTTTTGCAGGCGTCCTCCTATTGGCGCGAAGGGGAACCGATCATCGTGAACCTTGCCCCCGAAGGCGACTTGCTCGGCGCGTTGCGCGACCAGCGGCAGCAATCGGGGCGGCGGAATTTCACCACTGTTCTGGCACAGCACCTGCCGTCGCGGCTGGTAGAGTACCTTGGGCAAGAATTCGACCTTTCGGGCAATCTCGCTGATTGGTCAGACGCCCGGCTGACCACGCTGGTTGCGGCATTGCAGAACTGGCGATTGCACCCCGGCGGGACCGAAGGCTACCGCACCGCCGAGGTGACCCTTGGCGGGGTAGATACCGATGCGCTTTCGTCTAAAACTATGGCGGCGAAAGAAGTGCCCGGCCTTTATTTCATTGGTGAAGCAGTAGACGTCACCGGCTGGCTCGGCGGGTATAACTTTCAATGGGCTTGGTCGTCGGGCATGGCCGCTGCCCGGGCGATAGCGAGTTGACTTAAACCAATGTCTCGCCCAGTCCTAGTTTGGGCAGCGCCGACCCAATAGAGCCGCACTTTCAGCAGCACCCCGTCGGTCTGCGCTGCCCTCAGCGTTAACGCACCGCTACTCCGCTAAGACCTTCTGTACCTGCGCGACAAAATCCTCACCACGCCGCTCAAAACTGTCATACTGATCAAAGCTCGCCGCCGCCGGGGCCAAGAGCACTACGTCGCCCTCCTCCGCCTCCGCCGCGGCACGTGCGACGGCCTGCTCCATCGTGCCACAGACTTCGGTCTCTGCGTTCAACTGCATCGCAAACTGCGCGGCCTCGCGCCCGATCACATAGGCTTTGCGCACGCCGCCCTGCGCCTCGGCCAGCCCGCCAAGCCCGCCTTCTTTCTCAAGGCCGCCGCAGATCCAGCGGATATTTTTAAACGCCGCCAAAGCTTTGGCCGCGCTGTCGACATTGGTGGCCTTGCTGTCATTGACGTAGCGCACGCCATTCACCTCAGCCACGGTCTGCGAGCGGTGCGGCAGCCCGCCGAAACTGTGGAACGCCGCCTCGATCACCCGAGGGGCCAATCCAAGCGCCCGACAGGCGGCATAGGCGGCACAGGCGTTTTGATGGTTATGCGCTCCCGGCAACCCTTGAACGCCGCGCAGATCGATGGACCCCACCTGCTTGCCGCGCCGGTATTCGCTCAAGAACCCTTTGCGGGCAAAGACCTGCCAGCCGGGGCCAGAAAGTTTGCTCTCCGCACTGATGCGGATCACGCGGTCATCGCTCGGCCCTTCGCTTAGCTGTCCGGCCAGAAAACGCCCCTCGGCCTCATCCACACCGATCACCGCCCGGTCCGGGCCGCCTTCGGAGAACAGCCGACGTTTGGCCGCGAAATAGCCGCCCATGCCCGCATGGCGGTCCAGATGGTCGGGGGTGAGATTGGTAAAGACCGCCACATCCGGCGTCAGAGCGCGGGCCAGCTCGGTCTGATAGCTGGATAGCTCCAACACCACGACCTCCCCATCTACCGCCGGATCAAGGTCCAGCACCCCACGCCCGATATTGCCTGCCAGTTGGCAGGGCCGCCCGACATGCTCCAGAATGTGATGGATCAGCGCCGAGGTCGTCGATTTCCCATTCGAGCCGGTCACGGCCACGACGCGGGGAGCGACATCGTAGTGATCCCATGCCAGTGTGGCAAAGCTTTGAAAAAACAAGCCAATATCATTGTCGACTGGCACGCCTGCCTGCAGCGCGCTGGCGACCACCGGGTTCGGCGCAGGGTAGAGGTGCGGAATACCGGGGCTGACAATCAAACGCGCGATTTTATCAAGCGCGCCGGGGGTGCTGAGGTCGACACAGGCAAACCCCTCCCGCTCGGCCCGCGCCCGTGCTGCGGGGTCATCGTCCCAGCAGCTGACCTTTGCCCCGCCCGCCTGCAACGCCCGCGCCGCGCTCAGGCCAGAGCGGCCCAAGCCCACCACCGCAACCCGCGCGCCTTCCAAGCCCTGTACTGGAATCATCTGCAAACCCCTGCTAGCCGTTGACCCCAGAATGGGGGCATGATGCGCCTATCACAAGCCAGAGGCCGCCTAAGATGTCCAGCCCCGCGAAACCCGACCTCAACGATGTGTTGCCGCGCCTCAATGCGATGATGCGTGAGGACGACCATTGGGGCGATGTGGCGGCCTATATCCCGCAACTGGCCAAGGTGGACCCGGCGCAGTTCGGCATCGCTGTCGTGACGGCGGACGGCCACTGCCATGTGGCGGGTGACACACAGGTGCCATTTTCGGTGCAGTCGATCACCAAGGTCTTTACGCTGGCGATTGCCCTTGGCCGCTCGGGCGACCAACTGTGGCACCGTGTCGGACGCGAGCCTTCGGGCCGGGCGTTCAATTCCATCGTGCAGTTGGAGCAAGAACAGGGCCGCCCGCGCAACCCGTTCATCAACGCAGGCGCGATCGTTACCACGGACGAGGTCTTGGGCAGCCGCGAGCCGCGCGAGGCGCTGGCCGAGATCATGCGCTTCGTGCGCGAAGCGGCGGGGACCGACGACATCCACATCAACGACACCGTCGCCGCGTCAGAAACCGACTTTGGCCACCGCAACTTTGCGCTGGCGCATTTTCTGAAATCCTACGGCAACCTCAACAACGCGCCAGAACGAACGCTCGGCACCTATTTCCACCACTGCGCGATGGAGATGACAGTAGAGCAGCTTGCCATGGCCGGTCGTTTCCTGATCGAAGCGCCTGACTTGCCAAGACTGGTGGCCCCCAGCCGCATCCGGCGGCTCAACGCGCTGATGCTGACCTGCGGGCATTACGATGGCTCGGGCGATTTCGCCTATCGCGTCGGCCTGCCGGGCAAATCCGGGGTCGGCGGCGGCATCTTGGCAATAGTACCGGGGCGCGCCAGCATCGCGGTCTGGTCGCCCGGGCTCAACCGCTACGGCAACAGCCAAAAGGGCACCGAAGCGCTGGCCCTTTTGGCGCGTCACATGGATTGGTCGATTTTCTAGACGCTCAACGCACCTTAAGCGTCGCCAGCCCCAGCAGGGCGAGGATCAGCGAGATGATCCAAAAGCGGATCACGATCTGCGGCTCGGCCCAGCCTTTTTTCTCATAGTGGTGGTGGATCGGCGCCATCAGGAAAACCCGCTTGCCGGTGCGCTTGAAGTAGAGCACCTGCACAATGACCGAGAGCGCCTCGACCACGAACAGCCCGCCAACAACCGCCAGCACCAGTTCGTGCTTCGTCGCCACCGCAATGGCGCCCAAAGCGCCGCCAAGCGCCAGCGAGCCGGTGTCGCCCATAAAGACAGCCGCAGGCGGGGCGTTGTACCACAAAAAGCCCAAACCCCCACCAAACAGCCCGGCGGTAAAGATCAGAATTTCACCCGTCCCCGGCACGTAATGCACATCGAGATATTCGGTAAAGTCGACCCGGCCCACCGCATAGGCGATGACGCCAAGCGCACCTGCCGCGATCATCACCGGCATAATCGCCAAACCGTCCAGCCCGTCGGTAAGGTTCACCGCATTGGCCGCGCCCACGATCACGATCATCGCGAAAGGCACGAATAGCACGCCGAGGTTGATCAATGTGTCCTTGAACACCGGCAGCGCCAATTGGTTCTGCAATCCTTCGGGATGATATTGCGCGGCCCAAAAGCCAGCGATGCCTGCAATCAAAAAGCCCAGCAAAAGCCGCACCTTACCCGGCACACCATCGCTGTTTTGCTTGCTCACCTTGGCGTGGTCATCGGCATAGCCAATGGCAGCAAAGCTCATGGTGACGAAGAGCACCAGCCAGACAAAGGGGTTATCAAGCCGCGCCCAAAGCAGGGTCGAGGTCAGCAATGCCCCCACGATCAGCAGCCCGCCCATGGTGGGCGTGCCAGCCTTGATGAAATGCCCCTCAGGGCCGTCATCGCGGATCGGTTGGCCCTTGCCTTGCCGCTTGCGCAGCACGTTGATCAACGGCTTACCAAAGAGGAATCCAAACAATAGCGCGGTAAAGAACGCCCCCCCGGCGCGGAAGGTGATATAGCGAAACAGGTTAAAGAAATCGCCGCCATCCGACAGCAGCGTCAACCAATAGAGCATGTTTCGCGTCCTTAATTCACTTTAACATTTTGGGATCATATGCCCGAAAGTCAGGCATTCGGCACCGGATGGCCCATTTTGCGGATGGCGTCAACGATTGTGCCGAGCTTCATCGACAAGGAGCCTTTGACCAGCACAACATCGCCGGGACCGAGGTCTTTGCGCAACGATCCGTGCAGGTCGTCCGAAGTCTCGACCCAGATCCCGCGCTTTTGTTCGGGCAAAGCGTCATAGAGCGCGCGCATCAGGGGGCCGATGCAATGCACCCGGTCAATTGCGGCCATTGAGTCGAGATCAGCCAACCCCGCATGCAACGCTGTGGCCTCTGGCCCCAGTTCCTTCATATCGCCCAATATTGCGACCCGCCGTCCGGCGCTTGAAGGTGTTTGGCCCAGGTCGGCCCCCGCCAGCACCGCAAGCGAGGCGGCCACAGAGGTCGGATTGGCATTATAGCTGTCGTCGATCAGTTCCAGCACATGGTCCGTGTCACCGGAATCGAGCAAGATCTGTTCGCGCACCCCGCGCCCCGCATAGGGCGACCAGCGGCCCAGCGATTGCACCGCCAACGCACGATCAGCGCCAAAGGCATCGCTGATCGCCAGCGCGCCAAGGGCGTTCATCGCAAAATGCTGCCCGGGCGTGGCAATTTTATAGAGCAGCGGTGCGCCTGCGACATCGGCCTGCGCCACGGTGGTGTCGCCTTGCACCTTTACATCGGTTAGGGTGTAGTGATGGCCCTTGCGGCCAAAGGTCGTCTCGCGCAGCCCGCGCTCCAGCGCCTTGTTTAGCACGATATCGCTGTGGTCATGATCCGCGTTGATCACCGCCACACCGCCTGCTTCCATTCCGTCAAAGATGCTGGCCTTTTCCACCGCAATGGCGGCGACACTCTCGAAAGCTTCAAGATGGACAGCGGCGACATTGGTCACCATCGCGGCATGGGGCCGCGCCTGTTTGGCCAATGGCGCGATTTCGCCGGGGTGGTTCATGCCGATTTCAATCACCGCGTAATCGGTGTCGCGCGGCATCCGCGCCAATGTCAGCGGCACGCCCCAGTGGTTGTTGTAGCTGTCGACGCTGGCATGGGCGCGGCCCTGATCGCCAAAGATCGCCAGCAGCATTTCCTTGGTCGACGTCTTGCCGACGCTGCCCGTCACCGCCGCGACCTTGGCCTGCGGCCCCAGCCGCGCGCGCCCGGCCCGACCAAGCGCTTCCAGCCCCGTCTGCACGTCATCAACGATCAACAGTGGCGCATCCTCGGCCACACCTTCGGGCAGATGGGCCACCAGCGCCGCCGAAGCGCCTTTCTCCAGCGCTTGGGCCACAAACTCATGCCCATCCCGCGCCGCCTTGAGCGCTACGAAAAGATCGCCCGGTTGGAGCGTCCGCGTGTCGATCGACACGCCATTGCAGACCCAATCGCCCTGCGCCCGCCCGCCTGTGGCCTGTGCCGCTTCTGTCGCTGTCCAAAGGCTCATGCCAGTCTCCCATCCAGTGCGGCCACCGCCACGCTGGCCTGCTCCACATCATCAAAGGGCAGCACATCGTCGCCCACGGTCTGCCCGGTCTCATGACCCTTGCCCGCGATCAGCAGGGCATCGCCCGGCTCAAGCGCATCGATACCGCGCAGGATCGCTTCGGCCCGGTCGCCGACCTCCATCGCCTCCGGCGCGCCTTCCAGCACGGCAGCACGGATGCTCGCCGGGTCTTCGCTGCGCGGGTTGTCGTCGGTTACGATTACCATATCGGCATGTTCCGCCGCCGCCTGCCCCATCAGGGGGCGTTTGGCCCGGTCCCGGTCGCCGCCCGCGCCGACGATGGCGATGAGGCGACCCATCACATGCGGGCGCATGGCGGCCAGCGCGGTGGCAACGGCATCGGGCGTATGGGCGTAATCGACAAAGACCGCCGCGCCGTTGTCGCGGGTGGCAGCAAGCTGCATCCGGCCTCGGACGGTCGTCAGATGCGGCAGCGTGTCGAACACCTCTTGCGGGTCCGCACCGCAGGCAATGACCAGCCCCGCGGCGAGCAGCACGTTGTCGGCTTGAAAGCCGCCGATCAGGTTGAGCCGCTTTTGATAGGTCTTGCCACGCCAAGCAAAGCGCAGGTCTTGGCCGGTGGAATCGAACCGCTGGCCCTGCAAATGCAGATCGCCCCCATCGCGGCCTACGGTGATGACCTCGCAGCCCCGCGCGCGGGCGATGGCGGCCATGTCTACACCCTTGGCGTCGTCCACATTGATGACCGCGGTGCCGTCTTCGGGCAAGACGCGAGCAAAAAGCGCAGCCTTGGCGTCAAAATAAGCTTCGAAGGTCTCGTGATAGTCCAGATGGTCTTGGGTAAAGTTTGTGAACCCCGCCGCCTTTAGCGTCACCCCGTCCAGCCGCCGCTGATCCAACCCATGCGAAGACGCCTCCATCGCCGCATGGGTGATGCCGTTTCGCGCGGCCTCGGCCAGCGTGCGATGCAGGGTGATCGGTTCTGGCGTGGTATGCGCGAGAGGTGCCGCCCAAGCGCCTTCTACCCCGGTGGTGCCAAGGTTGACCGCTGGCAATCCCATCTCCACCCAAATCTGGCGCACGAAGGTCGAGACAGAGGTCTTGCCGTTGGTCCCCGTCACCGCGATCATCGTCGCGGGCTGGCCGCCGAACCACAGCGCCGCGGTGCGCGCCAGCGCTTCGCGGGGGGAGTCGGAAACGATCAACGCCGCGTCGGAGCCTGCCAAGTCCTCCGCCGCGATCTCGGCGCCCGCCGCATCGGTCAGCACGGCTGCTGCACCCATCCGCAACGCGTATTGAATGAACTCTCCCCCATGCACCCGGCTGCCGGGCATGGCGGCGAAAAGCGTGCCTTCGCGCACCTCGCGGCTGTCGACGGCGATGCCGGTGATCAGAGGGTTGGCCCCCGCACGCGCGGTTAGCCCGAGAGAGGAAAGCGGTACGGCCCGGCTGGTCATAGTGATGTCTTTTCAGTTTCTGCTGGTCAGCGTTATCACAGCGTTGTTCACCGGTTCAACAGTCGGACGCAGGCCGAGAAGAGGCGCGATGCGGCGGACCATTTCGGCGGCCACGGGCACAGCGGTCCAGCCCGCCGTGCGGCGCGGTTTGGGGCCAGAGGTCTCAACCGGCTCGTCCAGCGTGACGATTAGCACATATTTTGGGTTATCGATTGGGAAGATGCTGGCGAAAGTGTTGATCACCTTGTCGTCGTAATAGCCGCCTGTGGGCTTTGGCTTATCCGCCGTGCCGGTCTTGCCCGCGATCTGATAGCCCGGCACTTCGGCAAAGCTCGCCGTGCCTTCTGTCACCACCTTGCGCAGCATCATGCGGGCTTGGGCGGCGGTTTCTTCGGACATGACGCGGGGGCCGAGTTGGGGGGCGGACTGCTTAAGCAAGGTGGGTTTCACCACGCGGCCCCCATTGGCAATCGCCGCATAGCCTGCCGCAAGGTGCATCGGCGTGCTCGACAGGCCGTGGCCATAGGAAATCGTCACGCTCGACAGGTCGGTCCAACGGCTCGGCAAAAGCGGCTTGCCGCCCGAAGCCTCAACGATCTCAAAGGGGGTCGGCTCAAAGAAACCAAGTTTTTTCAGGAACTCCTGCTGCCGCTCCACCCCGATCTCCAGCGCCATACGGCCTGTCCCTCGGTTCGAAGACTGCACGATAATATCGGTCACGCTCAGCTTGCCGTAGTTCTTGTTGCGGAACTCACCAATGCGGAAACCGCCAACCTTCATCGGGCCGGAGGTGTCGATGATCGTGTCGGCGTTGAACAGCCCCAACTCAACCGCCTGTGCAGCGGCGAAAATCTTGAAGGTCGAGCCCAACTCATAGACCCCCTGCACCGCGCGGTTAAACAGCGGGCTGTCCGAGGCATCTCCTTGGGTCAGCGGGCGCGGGCGGTTGTTTGGGTCAAAGTCAGGCAGGGAGGCAACCGAGATCACTTCGCCGGTATGCACATCCATCAGAATGCTGGTGGCGCCCTTGGCATTCATCAGCTTCATTCCGCCATAGAGCACCCGCTCGGCGGCGGCCTGTACGGTCAGATCAAGCGAAAGCTCCAGCGGTTTGGCCCCATTGGCCGGATCGCGCAGGTAGTCGTCGAAATACTTCTCAACCCCCGCCACACCGATCACCTCGGCGGCGTGAACGCCCTCTTTGCCATAGCTTGCGCCGCCCAACACATGCGCGGCCAGCGAACCATTGGGATAAAGCCGCATGTCGCGGGGCGCAAATAGCAGACCCGGATCGCCGATGTCATGCACCGCCTGCATCTGCTCTGGGCTGATTTTCTTTTTCACCCACAGGAACTTACGCTTGCCTGTGAAGTCCTTGATCAGTCGCTCTTCTTTCAGATCGGGAAAGACTTTGACCAACTTCTTTGCGGCCGCTTCCGGGTCGATCATATGACGCGGTTGAGCATAAAGCGCATGGGTTTGAAAGTTGGTCGCCAGTAAGCTGCCATTGCGGTCGGTAATATCCGCACGTGAGGCCGAGAGCACGGCACCCGGCGCATAGCCGCGCGGCTCAGACGGCTCTGACATTGCCAAAAGCCCCATGCGTCCGCCGATCACCGTGAAGGCACAGAGAAAGAAGAAACTCAGGACCAAAAGCCGCCCTTCGGCCCGCACCCGCGCCTTGTCGCGCATTTGCTCATGCCGGATGCGCTTGTTCTCACGCTCAATCGCGTCGGGGTTCTCGCCCTTTTGACGGGCGTCGAGGATACGCGCCAGCGGGCGCAGCGGCGTGCGGATCATGGGGCAACCTCCTCGGCAACGCCATTCAGCGCGTCGTAATTCATCGTCGAAACGTTAACCGGCTCGGTGATCGGCAAGAGCGGCGCGGGCGGATAGGCCACCTGATCGACCTGCCCGAACTGCCCCGGATGCAGCGGCAACAGGCCCAGACGGTCAAAGTTCAGATCGGCCAGATCGCGCAGCCGGTCCGGACGGTTCTGAAACGCCCATTCCGCGCGCAACACGGCCAGCCGATCATGGGCGTCGCGGATATTGGCGTGCAGCTTATCCGCATCGCTCAGCGCCTGCTGGGTGGCGTAGTTTTCGCGGTAGGCCCAGAACGCCAGCCCGACAACGGCGAGAGTGGTCAGGATATACATCACCGTGCGCATGATCAGAGCCCCTTTACCATTGGCATGCCGATGGATTTTGCATCAATCTCACCGCTTGGCGCATCGGTGCGCGTGGCGACCCGCAGCTTGGCCGAACGGCTGCGCGGGTTTTCGTCCAACTCTTGGGCGTCCGGTCCGATAGCCTTGCGCGATTTCAGTGTAAACTGCGGCGGTGCCTGCTCGATCGCGGGTGCGAAACGGTTGGCATTGCCCCCGGCCCCGGCCCGCGCGGTGAGGAAGCGTTTGACCATGCGGTCCTCGACCGAGTGGAAGGTCACGACGGCCAGCTTGCCACCGGGCTTCAGCGCCCGCTCGGCGGCCATAAGGCCTTGAAACAACTCGCCATATTCATTGTTCACCGCAATCCGCAGCGCCTGAAAACTGCGCGTGGCGGGATGGCTCTGGCCGGGTTTCGACCGTGGCAGACAGCCTTCAACCAGCTTAGCCAATTCCAGCGTGGTGGTGATCGGTGCCTCGCTTCGTGCGCGGATTATCGCCTTGGCGATCCGGCGGGAGGCGCGTTCTTCGCCGTATTGAAACAGGATGTTGGCGAGGGTTTCCTCTTCGGCCTCATTGACCAGATCCGCTGCCGAGGGGCCGTCTTGGCTCATCCGCATGTCGAGCGGGCCGTCTTTCATGAAAGAAAACCCACGTTCCGCCTGATCCAACTGCATGGAGGAGACACCAAGGTCCAGCACAACGCCGTCAAGGTCTTGGGCATATTCATCCATGCGCGAGAAGACGCCCTGCTGCATGGTGATCCGGTCGCCGTAGTCCCCGGCCCATTCCTCGGCCATCTCAAAGGCCAGCGGGTCACGGTCCACCGCGATGACGCGTTCGGCCCCCGCTTCCAGCAGCCCACGGGTGTAGCCGCCCGCGCCAAAGGTGCCATCCAGCCAGACCCCTTCTACGGGCGCCACCGCGCTCAGAATAGGACGCAGCAGAACAGGGGTGTGAGGGGAGGAAGGGTCAGAGGCAGCAACCATTCCGTCAGATCTCCATGTCACCATCAAGGAAGGACAGCGGATCGACATCGTCGGGCAGTTCCTGCTGCCAGGCTTCTTCCTCGGTCTCGTAGGTTTCGGGCTTCCAGATCTGGAAGGTGTCACCGGCTGCGATAAAGAACGCCTCGCCGTCCAACTCGATCTTGTTGCGCAGCTTGGCGGGCAGCACCAGACGGCCTGTCTCGTCTACCGTGGTCGGGAAAGACTGGCCGTGGAACAGACGCTGGAGCGCCTTACGCTGCATGGAGCCACGCGGCATACGGTCGATCTTGGCGTCGACCTCTTCGATGGCTTCCATGGTGTAACATTCAAGGTAGTTGCGGCGGTGGTCGCCATAGACGATGACCAGCTCAGGGTTGTCGCCGTTCTTCCAGTTCGGGTCGCCAGCCTCCAACACACGCCGAAAAGAGGCTGGGATAGACACCCGCCCCTTCGTATCGACCTTGTGGTGGCTCTCGCCTCTGAACCTGCGGCTCACTTGGTGTCCCTGCCTCTTGCGCCTTCGCGCTTAACTCGTTTTTCGCCGTGCTCTGGAAATGGAAACGGCGGGTTGATCTGCTGCCACTGATCAACCCGCCGCCCACGTCCCGCAGCTTGGCGGGGAAGTCCGACTGCACGCGCCATCTGGGGGGATGTCTGCTCGCTCGCGCGCCGGATCTCTTTGTTCTGATGAAAGCGAGGTGCCTGTATGAACCTGCTAGGTTTTTAGTTTTTTTGGGGTCGTTTGCTGCCCCGTGTCCCGTTCTCATCCGATGCACTAGGGATGCCATGGGAATTGATGGGCGTCTACAATTTTTTTCAGCTTCTCCGCAATATTTTGTTTTGCACAGGGTGTGGGAACAACATCTGGTATAAGTTCGTCAGCGGAAATTGGCTTAATTAGCGAAGCTTCAGCGTAAAACTACTATATATTGAGCGCACATCACCGGCAGCACAACGTCCCACGATTTCCCAGTAAATTTTGCACACATAGTTATCCACAGGCTGTGTTCGTTGCCTGTTCTTAAGACTGACGCAAGAACCGCCGAAACGCCACCGAATTTCCCCAGAATCAGAATCGAATAACCACCGTTTTTAGCCAGAGTGGGGCGTATTCCCACGCTGCCCATGAATTCCCGCGACATTTCCCATGACCTCCCGTCGGCCCATGGTTTCCCTCCGACCCGGCCCATTCGCCCCCATCTCACACGCCGAGCCGCGCTTGATCTTGTCCTTCGCCCCCGAGCGCGGCACAAAGACGCCAAATCTATGGAGCCCAAAATGAACCGAGCCACGGCCCTCTTCGCCCATGCGCTGAACATGTTCTTGCTCGCCCCTGCCACGACGCTCCGGGTAATTCTGCCTGCGGTGCTCTGGGTCATGGGCGCGGCAGCGGTGGCAGGGGTGATGGCCAGCGATGCGCTCAACGCGATGCACCGGGTAATGGCGGACACGGCACCTCCGCCCACGGCGCAAGTGTTGGTGCTGCTGGCCTGTGGGATTGCCGGGATATTAGGCTATGCACTGATGGCC
Source organism: Sulfitobacter maritimus (assembly GCF_013346665.1). GTDB lineage: Bacteria > Pseudomonadota > Alphaproteobacteria > Rhodobacterales > Rhodobacteraceae > Sulfitobacter > Sulfitobacter maritimus. The sequence continues at coordinate 543,200 of NZ_JABVBB010000034.1, read as the reverse complement.
GTGCTGTGGCACCGCCATGTGCTGCTGGACCGAGAAGCGCCAGAGGCGGAGTTGCGCCCCAGCATGGGAGTCTTCTGGGGCTATGTCGGGCGCGCCATTGTCTTGGGCTTTGTGCAGTTTCTGGCAGCCATTCCCATCGGGCTTGCGATGATGCTGCTCAGCGGCCTTACGGGCTCCAGCACGGCTGCGCTGATGCTTATCGGCCTTGCGGCAGGCGTGGCCTTTCTCTGGGTGGCCCTGCGCCTTAGCCTCGTGCTGCCAGCGGCGGCCATGGGTCAGACCATGCCGATCCGCGAAAGCTGGCAGGCCACAGCACCGCTCGCGGGCGTGCTTTGGGCGCTGGCGGTCTTGCTGGCAGTGGTGAATACCCTATTGGGCGTGATCTCTGGCGTCTTGCTGCCCGATGATCCGGGCGTGCGCCTGCTGCTCGATTCAGCGCTCTATATAATAGAGGGACTGGTTTTCGTGTCGGTGCTGACCACGCTCTATGGTCATCTGATCGAAGGGCGCGCGCTGAGCTAGGCCCGCGCCCTGTGCGGCCTAAGCCATGCCGCCGTCGATCAACCCCTGTGCAATGCGGCCATAGGCCTCGGCCATCGGCCCCTCGCCTGCGGCCACCGGTGTTCCGCTGTCCCCCGCAAGCCGCGTCTCCAGATCAATCGGCAGGCTGCCCAAGAGCGGCACGCCCATCTTCTCGGCCTCGGCCTTCACACCGCCATGGCCAAAGATCTCATGCTGAGAGCCGCAATCAGGGCAGACGAACATCGACATATTTTCGATCAAGCCCAGTACCGGGGTCTTCAGCGTGGCGAACATATCCAACGCCTTACGCGCATCAATGAGCGCCACGTCCTGCGGCGTGCTGACCACAATCGCGCCGGACAGTTCTGACTTGGTACAAAGCGTCAGCTGCACATCCCCCGTACCCGGCGGCAGATCGACAAGCAGCACGTCCAACTCGCCCCATTCCACCTGCCCCAGCATCTGCTGCAAGGCGCCCATCAGCATTGGCCCACGCCAAACCACAGCCTTGCCCTCTTCGAGCATAAATCCGATGGACATCAGCGTGACCCCATGGGCCTGCAAGGGAATGATCGTCTTGCCATCAGGGCTCGCGGGGCGTTTGTTCACCCCCATCATGCGCGGCTGGCTGGGGCCATAGATATCGGCATCGAGCAGCCCCACCTTGCGCCCCGCTTTCGCCAGCGCCACGGCAAGGTTCGAGCTGACGGTGGATTTGCCGACGCCGCCCTTGCCGGACCCAATCGCCAGAATACGTTTCACCCCGCTGGGCTTCATCGGCCCCTCTTGGGGCTTAGGATGCCCGCCGACCTTGAGGCTGGGCGCTTTGGCCTGCGGCCCATGCGCCGTCAGCGCGACAGAGACATCACCCACGCCCGGCAGATCACGCACCACCTGCTCCGCCGCATCGCGCAAAGGCGCCATCTGACGGGCGACATCCGCATTGGGCGCCTCGATCACAAAGCGCACCTTATCCCCGTCCACCGTCAATGCCCGGACAAGGTCATGGGCCAACAGGCTTTTGCCGTCCGGAAGCGCGACACGCTCCAACGCGGCTTCGACTTGGGCTTTCGTCACGGACATGCGCAAATTCTCCTCTATTACGCTTCTTGAAATGGCAGGTTCTGCGCCAAGCGCAAGCCTTGGGGCCGAATTGCCACCGCAGTGGGCGCATTGCTCAAAGTTTACGCAGGGTTACCATGTTTTCGCTGCATAGCGGCATTGCAAAAAGGATCATTGTGCAACCGCAGCAATTAGCGCTAACTTACATCCATAGGCAGGGCCAAGCGCCCCGCTGCCGGAACATCAGACCTATCCATCCTCCTCCCGGATATGTCTGCTGTCGAAAAGATCAGATCGGCCTATCCTCCTCCCGGGCAGGTCTGACCTTGAAGAGACCAGACGCGTCCATCCTCCTCCCGGATGTGTCTGTAATTGGCGGCGACATTTACCTCCTCCCGAATGTCGTCGCCCCTTCTTCTCCCCCCTTCGATATTAACACGACACCCCCGCTATACACGCCTGCGCGATGCGGGCTGATCCGTTTTTTAACAAGGGTTTATCCCCCTTACGCACCCATGCGTTTTCTGCATAGCGGCCTTGCCTTTATGCCCATTGTGCAGATGCAGAAAGAGCGTAAATAGCGGGCAACGAGATGATCAACAGATGAAAAAAGAGGCGCCGAAATGGCTTATATGAACACGACTTCCGCAACCACACCTTCCTTCTTCGCCCGTATCGGTGGCGCATTCGAAGGTCTGGCAACCCGCTACAAGCAGCACCGTCTGTACCGTGAAACTTTTGACGGCCTCAGCGCGTTGAGCAACCGCGAATTGGCCGACCTTGGCCTGTCGCGCTCCGAGCTGCGCCGCGTAGCTTGGGAATCCTCGCGCCGCTAAGGCTGAGCAGAGAGATCGGACATCAGAACGCCTCCCCGTTCTGATGTCTGTACCCGGGGTGCGCGTCACTTTCCTCCTCCCTGATGAGGCGGACCCCGACAAGAGACCCGAAGCCGACCCTCCCTCGACGCTTCGGGCCGACATAGAAACGGCGGCACCTTCCTCCCAAGGTGTCGTCGTTTTTTGTTTTTAAACGCTCTTTCTTAGTTCTACCCGCCCCGTTAGCCTGCCTTGATAGGCAAGGAATAGGCAGCATATGAGCGGTTGGGTCTTTATCGCGGTGATCGCCGCCGCAGCGCTGCACGCGCTGTGGAACGCATTGGTCAAAGGCGGTGCGGATAAGACGCTGAACATGGGCGCTGTGATTATCGGCCATGCACCGCTCGCCATACTGGCGGTCATCTACGCCCCGCTGCCCGCGCCCGAAAGCCTGCCCTACCTCTTTGCCGGACTGGCCCTGCATTTCGGCTACCAATGGTTTTTGTTGCGCGCCTATCTCTTGGGGGACCTCACCCAAGTCTACCCCATCGCCCGCGGCTCGGCCCCGCTGATCGTGGCGCTGTTTTCGGTGCTGGTGCTGGGCGTGCATCTCGAAGGCATGGAGCTTCTTGCCATCGCGATCATCGGAGCGGGCATTATCAGCCTCGCGCTCGTGCGCCGCGCCGATGGTTTGCGCAACGGCGACGCGGCGGTGCTGGCGCTCATCACCGGGCTATTCATCGCCAGCTATTCGCTCGTTGACGGCCTTGGCGCGCGGCTCTCTGGCAGTTCTTTGGCCTTCTTCGGCTGGATGGCGCTCGGCAACGGGCTGATGATGACCGCTTTCCTCGCGGTCACCTCGCCGCAAAGCCTGCGTGATCTGCCGCGCAAGGGTTTGCCCGTCTTTTTGATCGGCGGCAGCGCGTCCTTCGTCGCCTATGCGCTGGTGACATGGGCCTTCACCCAAGCGCCCATCGCACTGGTCACGGCGCTGCGCGAAACGAGCATTGTCTTTGCCCTGCTGATCGGCGTGGTGTTTTTGAAAGAGCGCCTGAGCCTTATGAAACTCGCCTCCACCATGACCACGCTGCTCGGCGCGGTGCTCTTGCGCTTCATACGGTCCTGAACCGTCTTTACCCGAGATTAACCAAGCCCTTGCTACCCCCAACAAATGAGGAAAACGCTTTCGCTTGTCCTGCCCGTACTGATTCCATCGTGGCAGTTTTTCAAAACGATCGAGCCTTCGCCCCGCGTGCAATGGGCGCGGATTGGCGGTGGCGGCCCACGCTGGCAGGAATTCCGCCCGCGCCCGCAACGACTCAGCGCTGCGCAGATGTTCAAACGGCTGTTCTACAATGCGGTATGGAACGAAGCCCTATTCGTCGTCAGCTGCGCCGAACGGATCGAAGCCGAACCCACTGCCCACAGCATCACCGAAATCCAACGCCGCATCATCGCGAGCCTGCCCCATCTGTCTGACGCGACACTACAATTCCGCCTGATCTTCATAGACCGAAACGGCCAAGACCTTCTTTACCGCTCCGCCTCCTTCCCAGCCCGCCCCGCGTCGTGAGTCTTGAGACCGCCCTGCGCGCCACGGAAATTCTACTGGCGTTGGTGTTCCTCCAACAAAGCGCCGAACACATCTTTCACCGACGCGGCGAAGCTCTGCTCTTCGCCCCCGCGCCGTCTTGGCTTTGCTGCTGCTCGCCGGCATCGCTCCGCTTCCGGTGCTTCTCACCCTCTCGGCCCATAGCCTTCTCATCCTGCACCGCTTCGCCGGACCCTACAACGGCGGCTCCGACCGTATGGGGCTGCTCACGCTCTATTGCCTGACGCTGGCGCACGCTCTTCCCCCCGGCCCGGCCCGCGAAGGCGCGTTCGGCTATCTCGCCGTGCAGGTGCTGCTGTCCTATTTCATCTCCGGGCAGGTCAAAGTCATCAACCCCGACTGGCGCAGCGGCCGCGCCTTGCAAGATGTCTTCGCCTTTTCCGCCTATCCAGTCAGCGAAGACCTCCGCAACCTCGCTGCCCGCCCGCGCCTGTTGTGGCTGATGTCATGGTCGGTGATGCTGTTCGAACTGGCCTTCCCCGCCGCCCTGCTCCACTCAGCAGCCCTCATCGCCGCGCTCGTCGTGGCAGCCCTGTTCCACCTTGCCAACGCCTGCCTCTTTGGGCTGAACCGTTTCGTCTGGGCCTGGCTCGCCGCCTATCCGTCAATCCTCTGGCTACAGAACCGATTGCTCGGCTAAGCGCTCAAAACGGCACGTCATTCCCACCCGTCAGGAACCGCGAAACGACCTTTTTGGTGCCCGCCTTTTCAAAAGCGACCTCCATCTTGTCGCCCTCGATCCCAACCACCTCGCCATAGCCGAACTTGTCATGGAACACCCGCTCGCCCATCTCAAAGGCCGCGACCGCTTGCATGTCGATCGTCACATTCTTGCTCTCGCGCGGCTGGCTCATGCCCCGCGCCCCGCTGCGCGCCTGAAGCCGTCGCCAACCGGGCGAATCGTAGACATTCGCGCTGGCCGCCCGGTCATGCAGATCGGACTGAGGCATCGCCGCGCCAAAACCACCGCCATAAAGCCCCGGCGGGGTCAGCACCTCGACATGCTCTTCGGGCAGTTCATCGACAAAGCGCGATGGCATCGCGTTCTGCCACTGACCAAAGACCCGCCGGTTCGCGGCAAAGGAGATCGTACAGACCTGCTCGGCCCGCGTGATGCCCACGTAGGCCAGCCGCCGCTCTTCCTCCAAGCCCTTGATTCCGCTTTCATCCATGGACCTTTGCGAGGGGAACAAGCCGTCTTCCCAGCCCGGCAAGAACACCATCGGAAACTCCAGCCCCTTCGCGGCATGTAGCGTCATGATCGAGACTTTCTCCCCATCGCCCTCCTGCTCATTGTCCATGATCAGACTGACGTGTTCCAAAAATCCCTGCAGGTTTTCAAAGCCTTCCAGCGCCTTGACCAATTCCTTGAGGTTCTCCAGCCGCCCCGGCGCTTCGGGCGTTTTGTCGTTCTGCCACATGCCGGTGTAGCCGCTTTCATCGAGGATCATCTCGGCCAGTTCCACATGGCTGACCTCAGGCGGCCCATAATCCACGCGCAGGGGCGCTGCCCCGTCATCCAGCACGGAATCATCTTCGCTGATCTCAATCCGTGGCCCGCGCAGCATGGACGACCAGCGGTCGATCCCTTCAATCAGCAGCCGCAGCTGCGCGGCGCCCTTGCCCGACAGCCCATCATGCGCCAGCAAAATCCGCGCGCCTTCGACAAGGTTCACCCCATGATCCCGCGCCGTGCGCTGAATTTTCTGCTGCGCCTTGTCGCCAAGTCCGCGTTTGGGCGTGTTCACGATCCGCTCGAACGCCAGATCATCATCCGGGCTGGTAACGACCCGGAAATAAGCCATGGCATCGCGGATTTCCAAACGCTCATAAAAGCGCGGCCCGCCGATCACCTTATAGGGCAGACCGATGGTCAGGAACCGATCCTCAAAAGCCCGCATCTGGTGGCTTGCCCGCACCAAAATCGCCATATCGTCCAGCGAAAACGGGTCCATTCCCCGTGTGCCGCGCTGCGCGGATTCGATCTCGTCCCCGATCCAGCGCGCCTCTTCCTCACCGTCCCAATGGCCGATCAGACGCACCTTCTCGCCCTCGGTCTCCTCGGTCCAGAGCGTCTTGCCCAAACGCCCCTCATTGCCGGCAATCACCCCCGAGGCCGCCGCTAGAATATGTGGCGTCGAGCGGTAGTTCTGCTCCAGCTTCACCACATGAGCGCCGGGGAAATCCGTCTCAAACCGCAGGATATTGCCCACCTCAGCGCCGCGCCAGCCATAGATCGATTGGTCATCATCGCCCACGCAGCAGATGTTTTTATGCCCCTGCGCCAAGAGCCGCAGCCACAGATACTGCGCCACGTTGGTATCCTGATACTCATCAACGAGGATATATTTGAACCAGCGTTGATACTGCGCCAGCACATCCGGGTGTGCCTGAAAGATCGTCACCATGTGCAGTAGCAGATCGCCGAAATCGGTGGCGTTTAATTCGATCAGACGTTTCTGATACTGCGCGTAAATCTGCGGCCCCCGGTGATTATAGGCTCCGGCATCGGCGCTCGGAATTTTTTCGGGCGTCAAGGCACGGTTCTTCCAGCCGTCGATGATCCCCGCCAGCATTCGCGCGGGCCAACGCTTGTCGTCAATGCCTTCTGCCGCCACCAACTGCTTCAGCAGCCGCAGTTGATCGTCTGTATCCAAAATCGTGAAATTGCTCTTCAGCCCGACCAGTTCCGCATGCCGCCGCAAGAGCTTAACGCAGATCGCGTGAAAGGTGCCGAGCCAGGGCATCCCCTCCACCTGATGGCCTAGCATCTGCCCCACGCGGTTCTTCATCTCCCGCGCGGCCTTGTTGGTGAATGTCACCGCCAAGACCTCATTGGGCCGCGCCCGTCCGGTGTTCAGCAGATGCACGATTCGCGCCGTCAGCGCCCGCGTTTTGCCGGTGCCCGCGCCTGCAAGCATCAGCACCGGGCCGTCCAAAGTCTCCACCGCAGCCCGCTGCGCAGGGTTCAACCCATCAAGATAAGGCTGCGGACGCGCCGCCATGGCACGGGCGGACAAAGATGCGCCTTCAAAGGCGTCCATTTCATCGAAATCACTCATGCCCGTAACCTAGCGCGTCCGCGATATGAGATAAAGAGACGTTCCGCAAATGTTCCAGCAGTTCCCGCTCAGGTAGCTATTATCAGCCGGAAAGGCCGCGAATAGGCCATAAGACCCTTCGAATTTTAGCAGAGCCGCGAATGTTTACCCGTTGATAATTCTTTGCACCCAAGGTGACCCCTCAATACCTTGTCAACCAAAGGAACCGCTCATGTTCAGAAACGATGACACCTCGGTCCTGCGCCGCGAGCTTGATCGGTTCAAACTGCCGATGTTTATTGCCGAGTTGAATGCGGACAGCGGTCATTTCGAAATTTTGGCCCTCAATGCCGAGCATGAGGCTCATAGCGGCATGGTGATGAAAGACGTGATTTGCCGCCCCCTGCATGATTTCATGCCCTTTGAGGAAGCTGAAGCGGTCAATCAACGCTACGCACGCTGCGTCTCCGATGCGGCGCAGATCCGGTATCGCGAGATGCTGCATATGCCGCGCGGCCCGCTGATCTGGGACACCACATTGCACTATGTGCAGACCCCGCAAGGCGCGGACCGTATCGTTGGCAGCGCGGTCGTTGTGGAACGGGTAAAACGCGACAACCGCGATACACTTGCTTTCGAAGATGTCCGCTATTTCGCAGCCACGTCTTCGTTCAAACTCGAACAGATTTCCAGCGTGCTCGATGCGGCTGAAAAAGGCTTGATTGACCCTGCAAAGCTTACCGGTTCTGCCGGAATGCTCGCGGGTCTTTGCCGCGCCATCGACAGCACTATGCAGGAATTGCGCGGCATCGCGCAGGAACGACTTGATGCAGAGCCTGCACCGGGCGTGCATCTCATCGATCTCGACAACGACGAGGATGAAGGCGAGAACGAAGTGGAAGCCGCGATTTCTGCTCTCGTCGATCTGGCGGGGAATCTCACCACGCCGCCTGCCAGCGACCCCCCTCAAGCCGCGCGAATAGCGCGAAGCTGATACAGGCAGCAATGCACATCTGCGCAGGCCGTCCTCTCACGGCTATAAAGGTCGCAAACGCCTTCCAAACCTAACAAAATACTCGGCGCCTTTCCGGACCAACAACAACCACGGTGCAAGGCTCTGGACAAACCCCAGACCGGTAGCACAAATGCGCGCATGGATTTACATGCGACCTACCCCGCCCTTTCGGACCTGCGCCACCGTGCGCGCAAACGCTTGCCCAAGTTCGTCTGGGAGTACCTCGATTCCGCCACCGGGACCGAGGCCACAAAACACCGCAATCGCGCGGCGTTGGACCGGGTAGGTCTCATGCCTTCTGTGCTGCATGGTGAGTTTACGCCGGATCTCAGCGTCACTCTCATGGGGGAAAAACTTCCGCTGCCTTTCGGCATGTCGCCTTTGGGGATGTCTGGGCTGATCTGGCCGGATGCTGAATGTCATCTGGCCCGCGCCGCCGCCCGTGCAGAGATGCCTTACGGCCTATCCACCGTCGCCGCCGCCAGCCCAGAAGACCTTGCGCCGCATCTGGGCGCGCATGGTTGGTTTCAACTCTACCCGCCCCGCGACCCGGAAATACGCGCCGATATGCTTGCGCGTGCCAAGGCTGCGGGCTTCAAAACCCTAGTGCTCACCGTCGACGTCCCCGTGGCCTCGCGCCGCGAACGCCAGACCCGCTCTGGTCTCACCAGCCCGCCCGTCCTCACCCCGCGCCTGCTTGCGCAGGTTGGCATGCGCCCTGCGTGGGCGATCGGCATGGCGCGGCGCGGCCTGCCGCATATGCGGATGCTCGACAAATACGTCCAAGGCACCGCCACTGCGAACCTGCCGCCCACTGCCCATGTGGGCTACCTGCTGCGCACCGCACCAGATTGGGACTACCTTAAATGGCTGCGCGACCATTGGGATGGCCCGCTGGTGGTCAAGGGTGTCTTGCGGCCCGAAGATGCCGCGCCGTTGAAGAAAGCAGGCGTCGATGCGATCTGGGTTTCGAACCATGCAGGCCGGCAGTTCGACGCCGCCGCCGCCAGTGCCGAAGCGCTGCCCGCGATCCGCCAAGCCACCAATTTGCCGATCATCTTTGACAGCGGCGTCGAATCCGGTCTCGACATGCTGCGGGCCTTTGCGCTTGGCGCCGACTTCATCATGCTGGGCCGCGCGTTTCATTTTGCGCTTGCCGCTCTTGGCCCGCGCGGCATCGACCATTTAATCGATCTGCTGACCAAAGACCTGATCGCGAATATGGGCCAACTCGGCGCGCGGCATCTGCGCGATCTGCCAGCCCCTTTCGACCTATCGCCGCTCCGATAAAAACCTTACAGAAATGTAACAAACACCGCCCATGCCCCCTTGCGCTGCACCGCAGCATGCCTAAGCTGCCGCCACGACAAGCAAGGGGGAGACCAGCTCGTGACCGAATTTAGTAAAATCCTAATCGCCAACCGTGGCGAAATCGCGATCCGCATCATGCGTGCGGCCAATGAGATGGGCAAGAAAACGGTCGCCGTCTACGCCGAAGAGGACAAGCTCGGCCTGCATCGGTTCAAAGCGGATGAAGCCTACCGCATTGGCGAAGGTCTTGGCCCCGTCGCCGCCTACCTCAGCATTGATGAGATGATCCGCGTCGCCAAAGCCTCCGGCGCTGACGCGATCCACCCCGGCTACGGTCTGCTCTCGGAAAACCCTGAATTCGTCGACGCTTGCGAGCAAAACGGCATCACCTTCATCGGCCCCCGCGCCGAAACCATGCGCGCCTTGGGCGACAAAGCCTCCGCCCGCCGGGTCGCCATAGAAGCCGGCGTGCCGGTCATCCCCGCCACCGAAGTGCTCGGCGAAGACATGGACGCGATCCGCGCCGAGGCTGCTGAAGTCGGCTACCCCCTGATGCTCAAAGCCTCCTGGGGTGGCGGCGGTCGCGGCATGCGCCCGATCATGTCTGAAAAAGAACTTGAAGAAAAAGTCCGCGAAGGCCGCCGCGAAGCCGAAGCCGCCTTTGGCAACGGCGAAGGCTATCTGGAGAAGATGATCCTCCGCGCCCGTCATGTCGAAGTGCAAATATTGGGCGACAAACAGGGCGACATCTACCATCTCTATGAGCGTGACTGCTCGGTCCAGCGCCGCAACCAAAAGGTCGTCGAACGTGCCCCCGCCCCTTACCTGAGCGAAGACCAACGCGCCGAAATCTGCGACTTGGGCCGCAAAATCTGCGCCCATGTGAATTACGAATGTGCCGGCACCGTCGAATTCCTGATGGATATGGACGACGGCAAATTCTACTTCATCGAAGTGAATCCCCGCGTGCAGGTCGAACATACCGTCACCGAAGAGGTCACCGGCATCGACATCGTCCGCGCCCAGATCCTCATCGCTGAGGGCAAGAGCCTCGCCGAAGCCACCGGCAAGGCGCGCCAAGAGGACATCACCCTCACTGGCCACGCGCTGCAGACCCGCGTCACCACCGAAGACCCGCAGAACAATTTCATCCCCGACTATGGCCGCATCACCGCCTACCGCTCGGCCACAGGCATGGGCATCCGGCTCGACGGCGGCACGGCCTATGCAGGCGGCGTCATCACGCGCTACTACGACAGCCTGCTGACTAAAGTCACCGCCAAGGCCCCCACGCCTGAAATGGCCATCGCCCGGATGGACCGCGCCTTGCGCGAATTCCGCGTGCGCGGCGTGTCGACTAACATCGCTTTTGTCGAAAACCTGCTGAAACATCCGACGTTTCTAAGCAACGAATACACCACCAAGTTCATCGACGAGACGCCCGAGTTGTTCGAGTTCGAACAGCGCCGCGACCGCGCGACCAAGGTGCTGACCTATATTGCGGACATCACCGTGAACGGCCATCCGGAGACCAAGGGCCACGCCCTGCCCGCCGCCCATGTGCGCGACCCCAGACCGCCCGCGCTGCGCGGCGAGCCGCAGATGGGCACACGTAACCTATTGGAACAAAAGGGCCCGCAGGCCGTGGCCGATTGGATGAGCCAGCAGCGACAACTGCTTATCACCGACACCACCATGCGCGATGCGCACCAGTCCCTGCTCGCCACCCGCATGCGCTCGCGCGATATGATCCGCGTGGCCCCAGCCTATGCCGCCAACCTGCCGCAGCTCTTCTCGGTCGAATGTTGGGGCGGCGCGACCTTTGACGTGGCCTACCGTTTCTTGCAGGAATGCCCGTGGCAGCGCCTGCGTGACCTGCGTGCCGCCATGCCCAATGTCATGACGCAAATGCTCCTGCGCGCCTCCAACGGCGTGGGCTACACCAACTACCCCGACAATGTGGTGCAGAAATTCGTCGCCACCGCCGCCAACACCGGGGTTGATGTGTTCCGCGTCTTCGACAGTCTGAACTGGGTCGAGAACATGCGTGTGGCGATGGATGCGGTGATCGAGTCGGGCAAGATCTGCGAAGGCACGATCTGCTACACTGGCGACATCTTTGACCCCGACCGCGCGAAATACGACCTTCAGTATTACGTGAACATGGGCAAAGACCTGAAAGCCGCCGGCGCTCATGTCTTGGGTCTTAAAGACATGGCCGGATTACTCAAACCCGCCCAAGCCCGCGTGCTGGTCAAAGCGTTGAAATCCGAGGTCGGCCTGCCGATCCACTTCCACACTCACGACACCGCCGGCAGCGCCACGGCGACGATCCTTGCGGCCTCCGAAGCGGGCGTCGATGCGGTCGATTGCGCGATGGATGCGTTCTCGGGCAACACCTCGCAAGCGACCCTTGGCACCGTGGTCTCCGCATTAAAGCACACCGACCGCGACACCGGGATCGACATCAAAGCCGTCCGCGAAATCTCTGATTACTGGGAAGAAGTGCGCGGTCACTACGCCGCCTTTGAGACCGGTATGCAGGCCCCGTCTTCCGAGGTCTATCTGCACGAAATGCCCGGCGGCCAGTTCACCAACCTCAAGGCGCAAGCCGCTTCCATGGGACTAGACGACCGCTGGCCCGAGGTCGCCCGCACTTATGCGGATGTGAACCAGATGTTCGGCGATATCGTCAAGGTGACCCCCTCCTCCAAGGTGGTGGGCGACATGGCGCTGATGATGGTCTCCCAAGGGCTGACCCGCGCGCAGGTCGAAGACCCAAACACCGATGTGTCCTTTCCCGACAGCGTAATCGACATGATGCGCGGCAACCTCGGCCAACCACCCGGCGGCTTTCCCGAAGGCATTGTCAAAAAGGTGCTGAAAGGCGACACGCCCAATACCGACCGCCCCGGCAAACATCTCGCGCCGGTGGATATTGAAGCCACGCGCAAGGACCTCTCCGAAAAGCTCGACGGCATCCAGATCGACGATGAGGACCTCTGCGGCTATCTCATGTATCCCAAGGTTTTCCTTGATTATATGGAGCGTCACAAACTCTACGGCCCGGTGCGCACCCTGCCGACCCATACGTTCTTTTACGGCATGGAACCGGGCGAGGAAATCTCCGCCGAGATTGACCCCGGCAAGACCTTGGAAATCCGTTTGCAGGCCGAATCTGAGGCCGGTGAAGATGGCGAGGTCAAAGTCTTTTTCGAATTGAACGGCCAGCCCCGCATCGTCCGCGTGGCCAACCGTCTGGTCAAAGACGCCACCGTGCAACGCCCCAAGGCCGAAGCTGGCAATACCAACCACATCGGTGCGCCGATGCCGGGGGTGGTCGCCTCTGTCGGGGTCAAAGTCGGGCAGAGCGTCAAGACCGGCGATCTGCTGCTGACCATTGAGGCAATGAAGATGGAAACCGGCCTGCACGCCGAACGGGATGCCGTGGTAAAGGCTGTCCATGTGCAAGCCGGGGGCCAGATCGACGCTAAGGACCTGCTGGTCGAATTGGAGTAACGCACCCAAGCGGCGCGTCTTATTATTAGACGCGCCGTTCAGCCTCCCACACCGGTCCGAAATCGAGCTTCCGACGCCAGGCCATCGCCTGCCCGCCTGTCACGCCAAGGGCATGCCTGTTCATATTTGCGCACTTCGGGTGCGACGGGTAGACGATTTGGTGGGACTAGGCGCTACACCGCGAACACATATCGTGACGGGAAAGATCACGCGTCGGGTCGCCAACCCCTGGCAGGCGCTGAGCACACTAAATAACTTTCAGGTAACGATCACACCATCCGCCACGTTAACCCGCCCCTTACCGCCGAATCCCCACACCCAAGCAGCACGCCCAGTGTACGCCCGGTGCACAACTTGTGACTCACAAAATCCCAACAATATCAAACCCTAACAACTCAAACTTAACGCCGCGCTCAAACACCCCCCACCGCGTCCCCGCGCCGCATTGTTTTCGCGCCCTCAGATGTTATCTTTTCTGCATCCTGAGCCAGAGCCTTGCCATGCCCTACAAATGGACAACCCCGCCTCGCGCCACCCCGCAGCAAATGCGCCTCTGGCCGCATCAATCCCTGCCTGCGCGTGGCTTTGCCGCCTTTATGCTGGCGACCTTTATCATGGCGATGGTCCCGCTTGTCGCGCTGCTCGGCACGGTGTTCCTCTGGGGTTTATTACCATTTGTTATCTTGGCCTTAGCGGCGCTCTATTGGGCATTGCAGCACAACCACCGCGCCCGCCAGATCGAAGAGGTCCTGACCCTCAACGACACCACTGCCACCTTGATCCACACAACCGCCAAGGGCGAGGTCAAAGAGTGGGACTGCAACCGCTATTGGACGCAGGTGACGAAATACGAAGAGGACGGCCCAGTCCCGCATTATGTCACGCTCCGCGGCGAGGGCCGCGAGGTCGAGATCGGCGCGTTCCTCAGCGAAGAAGAACGCATCGCGCTGTTCGAAGATCTCTCCCGTCACCTGCAACGGCAAAAGGGCTGAACTTCGCAGCCCAGCCCTTTGTAATTCAACTAACTTTCTGCGCCGACTATTGGCTCAACCGCGCCTTGATCACCGGCCCGACAGCGCCGAAATCCATCTGTCCGGTATAGCGTTCTTTCAGCAGGCCCATCACCTTGCCCATGTCCCGGATCGAGGTGGCGCCGATTTCCTCCACAGCCGCATCTACCGCCGCTGCGGTTTCCGTCACGCTCAACTGGCGTGGTAAGAATTCCTCAATGACTTCAACCTCTTCGCGCTCGCGCTCGGCCAAGTCCAAACGCCCGCCTTCCTCATAGGCCCGCGCTGATTCCTGACGTTGTTTGGCCATCTTGCTCAAAATCGCCAGAACCTCAGCCTCAGACACACCGTCATCATTGCCTTGGGCGCGTGCGGCAATGTCCTTATCCTTGATCGCAGCATTGATCAGCCGCAGGGTCGACAGCCGGTCCGCCGCCTTGTCTTTCATCGCCTGTTTCAGAGCATCAGAGATGCGGGTCCGCAGTGACATGGTGGTTTTCCTGTGTTCGCTCATGACAAGGGTCCGAGCATACCCGCTATGCCGCGCGGCGGCAATGGGGGGGCAGTCCGCGGTAAGTACCTGTAAAACCACGAAATCTCATTTGACAGCAGCTATTGACCCGCCCCGCTGCCGCGATTAGGTTGCCACCCGTTTACCCGCTCATTCCCTGCCCGGAGACTGCCCCATGTCCGCGCCCGCTCGCCCCCGCCCAACCGCCTGTCTTGCCCTCGCCGATGGCTCCATCTTCTACGGCATGGGGTTCGGCGCCACCGGCCAGACCGTCGCGGAGCTGTGCTTTAACACCGCCATGACCGGCTATCAGGAAATCATGACGGATCCGTCCTACGCGGGCCAGATCGTGACCTTCACTTTCCCGCATATCGGCAATGTCGGCACCAATCCCGAGGACGATGAAACCGGTGATCCGGTCGCCGCTGGGATGGTGGTGAAATGGATGCCCACAACCCCAAGCAGCTGGCGCAATGTGCAGCCCTTGTCCGACTGGCTCGCCGCCCGCGGCCGCATCGCCATTGGCGGCGTCGACACCCGGCGTTTGACCCGCGCGATCCGCCAGCAAGGCGCGCCCCATGCGGCCCTCGCCCATGATCCCAACGGCAATTTTGATGTCGAAGCGCTGGTCGCCGCCGCGCATGATTTTGCCGGGCTTGAAGGCATGGATCTGGCCAAAGATGTCACCTGCGCGCAAACCTACCAGTGGAACGAAATGCGGTGGGCGTGGCCCGACGGCTACGCGCCCCAGACAGAGGCAAAACATAAAGTCGTTGCAGTGGATTACGGCGCAAAACGCAACATCCTGCGCTGCCTTGCCTCGGCTGGTTGTGACGTGACCGTACTGCCCGCCACGGCCACCTATGAAGACGTCATGGCGCATCAGCCTGACGGTGTTTTTCTGTCCAATGGACCCGGCGATCCTGCGGCGACGGGCGCCTATGCCGTGCCGATGATCCGCGACGTTTTGGACAAGACTGATCTGCCCGTTTTCGGCATCTGCCTTGGCCACCAAATGCTGGCCCTCGCCCTTGGGGCCAAGACCGTCAAGATGAGCCATGGCCACCACGGCGCCAACCACCCAGTCAAGGACAACGACACCGGGAAGGTCGAGATCACCTCGATGAACCACGGCTTTGCGGTCGACGGTCAATCCCTGCCCGAAGGCGTGCGCGAGACGCATATCTCGCTCTTTGACGGGTCGAACTGCGGCATCCGCGTCGATGGCCGCCCCGTCTGGTCCGTGCAGCACCACCCCGAAGCCAGCCCCGGCCCGCAGGACAGCTACTATCTGTTTGAACGGTTTAGCCAAGCCATGGCGGATCGGGCCGCTTAATTTGATCTGCTTTCAGTTGCACTGATCGAGATTAACGCACGCTTAACGGTTTGCTGTCACTTTCCTATCAATTTGATTGATGGGGTATGTGATGAGCACGCTACGCTTGCTTTTGCCAGACCCGCAGGCGGCATCACCGCCCGCGGAAAGGCTGCCAATAGGCCGCTATCTCGTCAATTCCGGCGCGATTAGCCCTAAGGATTTGCTCCACGGTCTGGCGTTGCAGCGCCGAATCGACGTGCCTTTGGGTGAAATTCTGGCCGCCGAAGGGCTGATTTCACGGGCCGACATTCTGCACGCGCTCGCCCATCAGTACCAAGCCCAGCCTGTCGATCTTTGCAAAGACCCGCCTGATCCACGGCTGCGGCATCGGCTCCCTGTCGCGCTCTGTCTCGAATTCGGCGCCGTGCCTTGGCTGGAGATTGGCGACAGGCTGCTCGTTGTAACCGGTCAGCCAGCCCAGTTCGACCGCCTTTGCGCCTGTATGGGAAGCGCAGGAAAGCGGTTTTTGCCGGTGATCGCGGAACCCCAGCAGGTTCAGGACCACATTACCGCGCTCTATGGTCAGGAACTCGCGCATAAGGCCGCAACCCGCGTGCCAATGGTCGAAAGCTGCCGAGGGTGGGCAGCCAATCCACTACGGCGGCAAATCTGGGCCGTGGCGCTCTGCAGCGTGATTCTCGCTTCTGTTTTCCTTGCACCCACCGTAGCGCTGTCTGCCGCGTTGCTCTGGGCTACGCTGACCTTAGCCATGACCACCGGCCTCAAAGCCGCAGCACTCGCCTCCACCCTTCTCAAGCCGCGAGCGCCTACGACGCCCCCCCGCGTCCCGCCTTCCGACTTCCGCCTGCCGCGCGTTTCGGTGATGGTCCCCCTTTATAAAGAGCAGGAAATCGCAAGCGCATTGATTTCCCGGCTCTCACGGCTGACCTATCCAAAATCGTTGTTGCAGGTCGTGCTGGTGTTAGAAGCAGGTGATGAGGTGACCCGAGAGACCCTCAACCGCACCGCCCTGCCCAGTTGGATCAGCCTTATCGAAGTGCCGGAAGCCGGCCAGCTGCGCACCAAACCCCGCGCGCTCAACTACGCGCTCGATTTCTGCAAAGGCAGCATTATCGGCGTTTGGGATGCGGAGGATGCACCGGAACCCGATCAAATCGAACAGATCGCCACCCGCTTTCACCAAGCCCCGGACAATGTGGCCTGCCTGCAGGGGGTGTTGGACTATTACAACAGCCGCAGCAATTGGATGTCACGCTGTTTTGCCATTGAATATGCCAGTTGGTGGCGGGTGCTGTTGCCCGGCGTGGCGCGGCTTGGGCTGGTCGTCCCCTTGGGCGGCACCACCCTGTTTTTCCGGCGCGAGATTCTGGAGCGGTTGGGGGGCTGGGACGCCCACAACGTGACCGAGGACGCCGACCTCGGGCTTCGGCTCGCACGGCACGGCTATGTCACCGAAATCCTGCCCACCGTCACCTATGAGGAGGCAAACTGCCGTCCTTGGCCTTGGGTCCGGCAACGGTCACGGTGGCTTAAAGGTTTTTTAACGACTTGGTCTGTACATATGCGCGCACCGCGCAGGCTAATGAAAGACCTTGGCATGGTTCGTTTTCTGGGTGTGCAAACGCTGTTCTTGGCAACATTCTCGCAATTCGCCCTTGCCCCGCTGTTGTGGTCCCTTTGGCTGACCTTCGTCGGTCTATCCCATCCGGCGGCGGAACTGCTCGGGCCCGCGGTGATGACAGGGGTGATCGGTCTGTTCATCCTGTCGCAACTGCTGAACCTCAGCCTGTCCGCCTTCGCCGTATCAGACCGACGCCACCGGCATCTTCTGCCCTATGTGCTAACGCTGCCTTTCTACTTCGCCCTCGGCGCTCTGGCCGCGCTCAAAGCGCTCTACGAATTTGCCAGCAGCCCATTCTATTGGGACAAAACGGCCCACGGCCAATCCTCAGAAGAAGAGCCGACAGACTGCGCCGCCCGCGCAGGTCACGTCAAAAATCATCCTCCCGTCGCGCCGCTTCCTGCTTCAGCCGTGTCATAAAGGCGACTGAGATGTGTTCGCGCAACGCGTTATCGGCACCGTCTTCATCACGGGCCTCAATCATACGAACGATCTGATTATGTTCCGCCTGCGCAATCTCCCCCCGCCCTTCGACAGCCAAGGATGACGTGGCCATCAGCGCCATGGAACGGTGAACAAGATCAAGCTGTTGCACCAGATAGCGGTTGTGGGACGCAAGGTGGATCTGTTTGTGAAACCGCTTATTGGCCCGCGCCAAAGCGTTCGGATTATCCGCCAAAGCGTTGTCAGCATCCACCATTTCGCGTAGCACGCGGACCTCCTCCGCGGTGGCATGACGCGCGGCCAATCGGGCGGCCAAGCCTTCCAGTTCACCGCGTACCACATAAAGCTCGGCCATCTGGTTGTGGTCCAGCGAGGCCACGATCAGGCTGCGCCCATCCCGCACCAGCAAAGACTGCGTTTCCAACCGCTGCAAGGCTTCCCGGATCGGGGTGCGCGACATGCCAAAACGGTCCGCCAATTCGCTCTCCACCAAACGGTCGCCGGGGCGGTAGGTGCCAATATCAATCGCCTCTAGGATCATTGAATAGGCATCTGTTGGGCCGGATTTCGGTTGGTTGATCAGGTCGGGCATTCGTCACGCATCCTTGCAAGTTGCGTCACCTTACGCACCCCGACCATATGCGCAACCCGCAGGGCTTGCGCACCCCACGGTCTCGCCCTACCTCTAGCGCCATGCCGCGCGATGCTTTCACTCATGTCACCACCTGGGTCTTTGATCTGGACCAGACACTCTACCCGCCCTCGGCGCGGCTCTTCGATCTGATCGAAGCGCGCATGGTTGATTGGGTCATGCAGGCGATCAAAGTCGACCGCGACCGCGCCAACCACCTGCGAATGCACTATTGGCAGACCTATGGCACCACGCTGGCCGGGCTGATGCGCGAACATGGTGTCGATCCCGGCCCCTATCTTACAGACGTGCATGACATCCCGATGGACCGGCTCACCCCCGACCCCGAGCTTGCCCGCGCTATCCGCGCCCTGCCGGGCCGCCGCATCGTCTATACCAACGGCTGCGCCCCCTATGCCGAAAGGGTCCTTGCGGCCCGAGGTCTCAGCGGGCTTTTCGATGCGGTTTACGGTGTCGAACATGCGGATTACCTGCCCAAACCGGAACGCGCCGCCTTTGACAAAGTCTTTGCCATCGACGGGTTTGAGACCACCACCGCCGCTATGTTTGAAGACGATCCACGCAACCTCGCCGCCCCCCACGCCTTGGGCATGCGCACCGTCCACGTGGCCCCCGAACGCGGCGAAGGCGACCACATTCACTACCATACACAAGACCTTTGTGATTTCCTTATTCGGGTATCGGGCTGATGGCATTTGACTGCGACATACTGATCTCAGGCGGCGGCATTGCGGGGCTGACCGCGGCGGCTGCCTTCGGCTCTGCTGGGTTCAAAGTGGTCTGCGTGGACCCCACCCCGCCAGTGACGGAGTCCGAAGCCGACGGCGCCGACATGCGCTCCACCGCGCTGCTGCAACCGGCCCGCGCGCTGCTTGAAGAGGCCGGTCTCTGGCCCCGGCTCGCGCCCCATGCGGCCCCATTGCAAATCATGCGCATTGTTGACGCGGGCGGCGAAGAAGCCACGCCGCGCACCACGCGCGAATTTGACGCCGCCGATATCTCTGACGCGCCATTCGGCTGGAATTTCCCCAACTGGCTGCTGCGCCGCGAGTTGCTCGCCCGGCTTGATGATCTGCCCAACGTCGATTTCCGCCCTGGCACCGGCACGACCACCCTCTTTACCCGTAGCAGCGAAGCCCGCGTTGGCCTGAGCGACGGTGGCCGGATCAAGACTCGTCTGGTGGCCGCCGCCGATGGCCGTAACAGCCCGATGCGCGACGCCGCCGGGATCGAAGTCACAACCCGCCGCTACGGGCAAAAGGCACTTGCCTTCACCGTCACGCACCCGATCCCGCACGACAACGTGTCGACCGAAATTCACCGCTCAGGCGGCCCTTTCACCCTTGTCCCTCTTCCGGACCGGGACGGATTGCCCTCCTCCGCGGTGATCTGGATGGACGATGGCCCCGTCACACAGGCCCGGGCGGCGCTGGACGTGTCCGCCTTTGAAGCCGAAGCGACGGCGCGTTCTGCCCATCTTTTCGGCCCTCTGACCCTTGTCAGCAAACGCGCCCTTTGGCCGATCATCAGCCAAGAAGCCAAACGTCTGTCTGGTGAGCGCATCGCCCTGCTGGCCGAGGCCGCGCATGTGGTGCCGCCCATTGGCGCGCAAGGGTTAAATATGTCGCTGGCCGATCTGACAACCCTGTTGGACCTGGCGCGCCAAGCGCCCGATCAGCTGGGCGATGCCAAGATGTTGGACGCCTACCATAGCGCCCGTCACGCCGACATCTCGCTCAGGGTACGCGGCATTGACCTATTGAACCGTGCCAGTCAAGCGCGCACGCCGCTGGCCCGTGAGGCGCGGGCAGCGGGTCTAAACGCGCTCTACGCGCTGCCACAGGTGCGCAAAACCCTTATGCAGATGGGGCTGGGTCTGCGCCGCTGAACGCGGCGCAAACGCTCAAAACACTTCGTCCAGCACCTTGGTCAGACGCGCCACAGTGGCGTCGACGTCATAAAGTTTATCAAGCCCAAACAGGCCCAAACGGAAGGTGCGGAAATCATCTGGCTCCCCTACTTGAAGCGGCACGCCCGCGGCGATCTGCATGCCCCGCGCGGCGAAAGCCTTGCCACTTTGCACATCGGGATCATCTGTATAGCTGACCACCACACCGGGGGCCGCGAAGCCCTCTGCCGCGACTGAGGTCACCCCGCGTTCCGCAAGCGCCTTGCGCACCGCATCCCCCAAACGCCATTGCGCTTCCTTTAACCGTTCAAACCCATAGTCCCGGGTCTCGCGCACCGTATTGCGAAAATCGCGCAGCGCATCGGTTGGCATCGTGGCGTGATAGGCATGACCGCCCGCCTCATAGGCCTTCATAATGTCGCGCCATTTGCGCAGATCAATGGCGAAACTGTCCGATGTGGTTTCTGCCAGTCGTGCTTCGGCGCGGGCGGACATCATCACCAATCCGGCAGAGGGCGAAGCGCTCCATCCCTTCTGCGGGGCCGAGATTAACACATCGACGCCAAGCGCCTTCATATCGACCCAAACGCAGCCCGAAGCGATGCAATCGAGCACCATCAACGCACCGACTTCTTCTGCCGCCGCTGCCATCTCTTTGATGTAATCATCCGGCAAAATCATGCCCGAACTGGTCTCGACGTGCGGCGCGAAAACCACCTGCGGGCGATGCTCACGGATCGCTGCAGTGACCTCTTCAATTGGTGCGGGCGCAAAGGGCGCGGGAGCGGTATTGCCCTGCATCCGCGCTTTGAGCACTTCGGCCTTGGCGGTGAGATCAGCGCTTTCGATAATCTGGCTCCATCGGTAGGAAAACCAGCCGTTGCGGACGACCAAGACTTCCTGTCCCCGCGCGAACTGCCGCGCCACCGCCTCCATCGCATAGGTCCCGCCGCCCGGCACCAAAGCGACAGCTTTGGCGTTATAAACCTCGCCTAACCAAGCCGAAAGATCCCGCATAACTTGCTGAAACTCCGCCGACATATGGTTGAGGGACCGGTCCGTGAAGACCACGCTGAATTCATCCAACCCTGTCGGGTCTACCGTGTCGAGCAATGCCATTGAAGGTCCTCCATCTATCAACGAACAGGCATATGGCCCGCAGCGTTAAAAGGCAATTGTGTTGCCTCTGGCTGCCTTTTAGCTTCGTCTTGCCTCCTCCGTCGCTGCGGGCAGCCAATCAACGACAGTGCGGTTTCGCCCGTCACCCTTGGCACGGTACAGCGCTGCATCCGCCTGCTGGATCGAAACATTAATATCCGCCAACCGCTCTTTCAAAGAGCCACCGATGGACACGGTAACTGCGATCGCCCGCCCCTCAACCGGCGCCGCAGCCGCGGCCACCGCAGCCCGCATCCGTTCCGCGATCACCAACCCTTGATCGGCGCTCACCTCATGCAGAAACACCACGAATTCCTCCCCGCCAAAGCGGCACAGAATATCTTGCTCGCGCACTTCGCCGCGCAGCACATCGCTCACATGTTTGATAACCGCATCCCCGGCATAATGCCCATGGGTGTCATTCACCTGCTTGAAGTGGTCAATATCCACCATCAGGGACACCCCATAGGCATTCGGATCACTCTCCATCCGCCTGAAAAAGAAATCCCGCGTCGCGACGTCCGTTAGCCGATCTCGGTTGACCAAACGAACCAACTCATCGCTCAACAGGGTGTTTTCACGCAGCTTCGACCCGACGAAAAAGGCGAAAGGAATGGTAATTAACGTCGTGATAAGGATTGCCCGGAAGCCCATCAGAGCCCGCAACTGATCCGGATAGATCACGGTCACCAAAAACGCACAGGCAAGCACCGTGCCGATTGTCATCGTCACCGTAAATACCCAGACGTTCAGCCAAGTCCGCAACCGTAGCTTCAGTATATCTCGCATCATAAAATATACCTACGTCTAGATATCCCAAAACGCTGTTAATCGGCAGAGTTCCGAAAGCCCTATTTAGCTAAACTTGCGCTGGTCTACAGCGGCCCTGGCAGGCGCTCTTCGCTCAACAGCACATTCGCCTCCACCTCCCCCGCACCCGGCAAGGTCATGATCCGCCGCCGTAACACCCGCTCAAAATCCGGCAGGTCGCGCGCCACGACCCGCAAGCGATAATCGAAACGCCCCAAGACATGCTCCACCGTCTGCACCTCGGGAATAGCAGAAACCGCCCGCTCAAAGTCCTCCAAACTCACTCGGCCCCGTGTTGCCAGCTTGATGCCTAAAAACACTGTTACGCCAAAGCCCAAGGTTTCGGCATCCAACCGCAACCGTCGCCCGGCAATCGCGCCCCCGGCCTCCAAACGCCTGATCCGCCGCCAAGTCGCGGGCTGCGACAACCCCAATTGGCGGCCCAGAGAACTGGCACTTTGCGCCGCATCCTTCACCAAAGCCCGCAGCAAGGCGCGGTCAATCTCGTCTAACTCAATCACAGCGGCAGCCCCTCTTGAGTCTTGATACGTGCCACATGCATCAGGGCTTCGATCTCCGCGATATGCGGTAGGGTCAGAATCCGACTGCGGTAAATCTGCTGATAATGTCCCATATCCCGCGCAATGATCGACAACCGCAGATCGACCCGCCCCAGAAAGGTCTGGATTTCAATCACCTCCGGCACCTTTCGCGCTTCGGCCATAAAGACGTCAAACGCATTCGCCTGCGTCTTGTCCAAGGTCACCCGCAGCGACACTTCCAGCGCGTAGCCAAGCGCGGCCCAGTCAATCACCACGGTGCTGCCCTGCACGATCCCCTGATCCTGCATCCGCGCAATCCGCCGGGCGGCCTTGCCTGCCGAAATGTTGCAGTACTCAGCCAACTCCCCGGGGCTGAGACTCGGCTCCGCTTGCCAGTAGCGCAGAATACGGCGATCGAGGTCATCAAGCATGATTTTTCCGAATTCCACCTTGTTCGCGAATAACTATCTTCATCCTTTCACAAATACCTCTGCGATGACAATGGCTCCTACACGCGACATCGCTATGGTGAGACCCAGAACGAGACCAACCAAAGGACAAGATCATGCGCGTTTACTACGACCGCGATTGCGACGTGAACCTCATCAAAGACAAAAAAGTAGCGATCCTCGGCTACGGCTCCCAAGGCCACGCTCACGCGCTGAACCTGCGCGATTCAGGCGCCAAGAACCTCGTCGTCGCCCTGCGCGAAGGGTCCGCCTCTGCTGCCAAAGCCGAAGGCGAAGGCCTTAAGGTCATGGGCATCGCCGAAGCGGCAGCTTGGGCTGATCTGATCATGTTCACCATGCCCGATGAACTTCAGGCTGAGACCTACAAGAAATACGTGCATGACAACATCCGCGAAGGTGCCGCGATTGCCTTTGCCCATGGTCTGAACGTCCACTTTGGCCTGATCGAGCCAAAAGAAGGCGTCGATGTCATCATGATGGCCCCCAAAGGCCCCGGCCACACCGTGCGTGGCGAATACACCAAAGGCGGCGGTGTGCCCTGCCTCGTGGCCGTGGACAAAGATGCCTCCGGCAAAGCGCTGGAAATCGGCTTGTCCTATTGCTCCGCCATCGGCGGTGGCCGCTCGGGCATCATCGAGACCAACTTCCGCGAGGAATGTGAAACCGACCTCTTCGGTGAGCAGGCCGTGCTCTGCGGTGGTCTGGTTGAACTGATCCGCATGGGTTTTGAGACGCTGGTTGAGGCAGGCTACGCGCCTGAGATGGCCTATTTCGAGTGCTTGCACGAAGTGAAGCTGATCGTGGACCTGATCTACGAAGGCGGCATCGCCAACATGAACTACTCGATCTCTAACACGGCGGAATACGGCGAATATGTCTCCGGTCCACGCATCCTGCCCTATGATGAAACCAAGAAGCGCATGAAAGACGTGCTGACGGACATCCAGAACGGCAAGTTCGTGCGTGACTTCATGCAAGAGAACGCTGTTGGTCAGCCTTCGTTCAAAGCAACACGTCGCATCAACGACGAGCACCGCATTGAGCAGGTCGGCGAGAAGCTGCGCGAGATGATGCCGTGGATTTCCGCAGGCAAGATGGTGGACAAAGCGAAAAACTAAGCCATTTGGCCAGTTGAAACACATAGAACGACCCCGGCCCCGCGCCGGGGTCGTTGCACTTTCCCCGGAGCCGCGATGAACGCCACGCCACAGATCACTTTGAAAAGCTGGCTTGCCATCGCACTGTTAGGCTTCGTCTGGGGCGGAACCTTTCTCTTCACCGAAGTCGCCCTGACGGGCATCACGCCATTCTGGCTTGCTGCCTCACGGATCGGCCTTGCGGCGGTGGTGATGCTGGGGCTCTGGTCCGGCCGGGGCTTCGCGCTCTTTCACCGTCCGACCGAGCCCAGCCATATCGTGACCTTGATCACCACTGGCATCATCACTTCGGCCCTGCCCTTTTCATTGCTCGCATGGGGGCAGCAGTTCGTGACCTCTGGCTTCGCCGGGGTCACCATGGCCTCCGTTGCGCTTATCGTGCTGCCAATGGCACATTTCCTTGTGCCGGGTGAGCGGATGACCCCGCGCAAGGTCGGTGGCTTTGTGATCGGTTTTGTCGGCGTGATGGTCCTGATCGGCGGACAAGCGCTGGAAAGCACAGGAGCCGCGATGGAGACCGCAGGGCGGATCGCCTGTATCGCCGCGGCTGCCTGCTATGCCGTGGGGTCTATCCTCATGCGGCGCCTGCCTGCGGTAGATCCTATTGGGCTGGCCACTGTCCTGATGTTGATCGGCGCGGTTGTTATGCTGCCGGCGGCTCTGATCGCCGAAGGCGCGCCGCCCTTGCCTTCCCTCGAAACCCTCGCCGTGCTGGTCTTTCTGGGCCTCATCCCCACAGCAGGTGCGGCGTTCCTGCGCGTCTACGTGGTGCGCACGGCGGGGCCAGTGTTCATGTCACTGGTCAATTATCAGGTGCCGGTCTGGTCCGTGTTGCTTGGCGCGCTGATCCTGTCCGAACCGCTGCCGCTCTCGCTACTCTATGCGATGCTGCTGATCCTCGCCGGGGTGGGATTAAGCCAGTACGGCGCGCTGAAACGACTGTTCCGGCACGCCTGACCTGCCTTAGCTGCCAACCGCGACATTCACCGCATCGACCACGCTGTCCACCACCCGCTCCATCAAGGCGGCGTCTTCATGCTCGGCCATGACACGGACCAAGGGCTCAGTCCCCGATTTGCGGATCAACAGCCGCCCGCCCTGCGCCAAGTCAGCCTCCGCCTGCGCGATAGCGGCCTGCACATCGGCGTCCTCCAACGGGGTCTGGCCATCCGAAAAACGCACGTTTTTCAACAGCTGCGGCACCGGGTCGAACTGATACAGAAGCTCCGAGGCGGGCTTCTCTGAGCGCACCATTTCGGCAAGGAACTGCATTCCGGCCATAAGGCCATCCCCGGTTGTCGCGTGATCGGTCATCACGATGTGACCGGACTGCTCTCCGCCAAGGTTAAAGCCCCCGGCCCGCATCCGCTCTACCACATAGCGGTCGCCCACGGCGGTGCGCTCCAGACTGACGCCGCGCTCATTAAGAAAACGCTCCAGCCCCAGATTGCTCATCACCGTCGCCACCAGCGCCTTGCCGTTCAGGCGGTCTTCGCTGGCCCAGCGTGCGGCCATCAGCGCCATGAACTGATCGCCATCCCCGATGCGCCCGTTCTCGTCGATCAGGATCACCCGATCCGCATCCCCGTCCAGACAAATGCCAACATCAGCGCCATGGGCCACCACGGCCTCTGCCGCGGCCTTGGGCTGGGTCGAACCGCAACCATCATTGATGTTAAACCCGTTCGGAGCCACGCCCACCGGGATCACCGTCGCGCCCAACTCCCAAAGTGCCATCGGCGCCACGTGATACGCGGCCCCATGAGCGCAATCGATCACCACCTTCAGCCCGTCGAGCCGCATTTGGCGCGGGAAGGAGGATTTGACCCGTTCGATATAGCGATAGCGGCTGTCATCAATCCGCTTCGCCCGCCCGATCTCATCCGGGGCCGTCGTGTCGACACCCTGTTCGACCAGTGCTTCGATCTCTTGCTCCACCTTGTCAGACAGTTTGTAGCCGTCCGGGCCGAAGAACTTGATGCCATTGTCATGCGCCGGGTTGTGACTGGCCGAGATCATCACCCCCAGATCAGCCCGCATGGACCGCGTGAGCAACCCAACAGCCGGGGTCGGCACCGGGCCGAGCAGCAGCACATTCATGCCCGTGCTGGTTAGCCCTGCCGTCAAAGCGTTCTCAAACATATAGCCAGACAACCGCGTGTCTTTGCCGATCACAACGCGGTGGGCGCTGTCCATGTCACGCCGGAAATACCGCCCAACCGCCGCGCCGATGCGCAGCGCCATTTCGGCGGTCATAGGGTGAATATTGGCCGTGCCACGCACGCCATCAGTACCAAAAAGTTTTGTCATATCTGCTTTCCTGCCATGGCCGCACGCCAAAGTGCAATCGCCTGAATGGTTTCGCTCACGTCATGTACCCGAAGGAACTGCACGCCGTGGTTCAATGCCGCCAGCGCCACGCCGATGGAGCCGGGCGCACGGCCTGATCCAGCTTCTGCGCCGCCGATCGTGCCGATAAACCGTTTGCGGCTCGCGCCCAACAACACTGGCACGCCAAGACCGTGAAACAGGCTCAACCGTCCCAATAGCGCGAGGTTATGCTCCAGCGTCTTACCGAACCCTATACCGGGATCAACGACCATATTTTTTCGGGCAATTCCTTGCGCTTCCAAAGCCGTGAGCCGCTCAGCAAGGTAATCATACACGTCGAGCAACACGTTGTCATAGCGCGGATCGCGCTGCATCGTGGCCGGATCACCCTGCGCATGCATCACGCATACCGGCAAGTTCTGCGCCGCGCAAAACGGCGCCAGCGCGGGATCAAAGGTCAGCGCGGCAACGTCGTTGACCAGATCAGCCCCCGCCGCGACAGCGGCCTCGGTCACGGGAGCCTTGCGGGTGTCGATGCTGATTGCCCCTGCTCCCCCGGCACGCAGCCCTTCGATAACCGGAACGACGCGGGCGATCTCTTCGTCGGGGGCAACGGTATCGGACCCCGGGCGCGTCGATTCACCGCCCACGTCGATCATGTCCACGCCCGCTACCTGCATCGCCAGCCCAGCCTTCACCGCCACCTGCGCGTCCGCGTGCAGCCCCCCGTCGGAAAAACTGTCGGGGGTGGCGTTGAGGATGCCCATCACCCGCGGGCGGTCCATCTGTAGTCCCGCAATGGAGGATCGCGCCGCTGTAAAAGGGGCAAGCGCGACTTCATCTAACTCATTCGCCGCAACGACGCGGGGCGCGGCATCACGGGCCAGAACCTCGACATGGGTGAACCACCCCCAGCCCCCGGCGAGCGTCAGCGCAGTGTCGGGTTTGGCAGGGCCAACCTGAACCAAGGGGCGAAGGTAATTTTTCATCGTGGAAGTGTCTTTGTCTCAACCGGAACGGACGTCACCGGCAACGTTTCGACCTCGGGGGCCTCGGCCCCAATGACCATTAGCCCCAACGCCTCGAAATTCTGGGCAAACCAAGCCGCCAAGGCCGGTTCATGACCCGGCGCCACCGCTGGGCCATCTACGGCATCCGTCACAATACGCGACGGTGCCCAGACAACGCTTTGCCGGTTCTTCATCGCCCAGTCCAACTCGGTCCGACTGCTGACAACCTCAAGCCGAGGATCGCGGGCGGCAAGCAGCCACGCATTTTGCTCAATAGCCAACAGGTCAATCCGGCGTTGCGCTTGGGGGTGGTTTGCTTGCGGGGGTTGCCCCTCGGGCAGTCCCACGGAAAAAACCAATGGGGCGTCCCATGTCTCCAGTTGATCGAGCCAGCCGCTCAAATGCGGCGAGCCGATCGCGGTATTCGACAGATGAATGATCCAAGGTCTCGCCTCGGCGGTTTGCGGCAGATCGCGCGGCTGCTTCACGCCGGAACGCACGATTTCCACCCCAAGCGCCCCCGGTCCACGATCGAGCTTTTCAATCCGCACGAAGACTTTGGTCGCCTGCGGTTCGGTCAGAATACGTTCCGCCACCCGCTCCGCGAGGGTTTCCAAGAGGTTCAGCCGCTCAGCAGCCAGTTCAGCGGCAATCGCCTCGGTCACGCGGTCATAGGACAGGATGCGGTCCACATCGTCGTCGACTTGCCCCTCTAATGGCGCAACCTCGACCACGACATTGAACGACAGGCGCTGCGTCACACCGCGTTCGGCCTGAAACGCCCCGATCTCAACCTCGACGATATGATCGCGCAGCGAAATGCGGTCGCGCGGTTCAGGCCCGGCCAAAGCTTCGGCCCGCTCTAGCGGATGTGCAAAGGCACGTCGGGTTTCTTCGGACATGGATGGCGCCTATCAGATCAGTGACATAGCCCGCGGGCTTAATGCAGCTTTAGCAGCCTCGCCCGCAGCAGACCAGCGCCCGAAGGCGCGGCCTATGCAAAATCACTTCGACGCGGTTTTCCAAGTGTGACGATAGAAGAGATGGTCGCCAATGCGGGCAGTCTTGGTATAGACGCGGGCCCATTTCGGGTTCACAGCCGTTGTGTGATAATGGGTCGCCCCATTGGTCAGCTTCGGCGCAGTCCCATCAATAATGGCACGGGCCACTTTGGCCACACGCGCCCAAGCCCGCGGCTCATTCACCACTTCTTTGTGACCGTCACAGGTATAGGTGAACTGGCACTGGTACTTGCGACCGGTCCCCTGATTGATGACACCGCAGAGCGTGCCGGGGAAGCGGGCAGATTTCACGCGGTTCATAATGACTTCGGCAACGGCAAACTGGCCTTTGACCGACTCGCCGCGTGCCTCAAAATAAAGCGCTTCAGCGAGGCAACGGAATTCGGCGCTGCCTTCTGCCTTGGGCTGGCTGTCGATCCAGGATGTGGAATATTTCACTTCGCTCGCGCTGGCAGAGACCGGCTGCGCGACCATTTCGTTCAACCGGCTCGCACCGGCGGCTTTGAGACCTTGAATTTCGATCTGCGCAAGATCGCTCGCGCTCTCAGAGTTGGCCGAGGCAGCAATCGGCAGGCTAGCAGAAAGCGCAAGAGAAAGCGCAAGAGAAATCGAACAGATAGAACGCATTATGCGCCTCGCATCATTGTTGTGGCTTGGGGGGCGGATAGCCAAAAGGTTCCCGCCGGTAAAGCCAGCTGGGCATTATGTGCAGAAACTCGCCGAATTATGGTATAAGTTGGGCCGCAGTCCGCCGCCGCTACCCGATCTTGTGGGAAATCGCGAGCTGAGCGGCTGCCAATCGTGCGACGGGAACGCGAAATGGCGAGCAGGAAACGTAATCGAAGCCCGATTCGCGGCAAAATGCGATCGATTCCGGGTTGCCGCCATGCTCTCCGCAGATCGAAAGGGTGATTCCCGGCTGCGCTTTGCGACCTCTTTCAGCACCGAGTTGGAGCAATTCGCCGACCCCATCGGTGTCGAGCACGTGGAACGGATCTTCGGGATAGACCCCTTGCTGCACGTAGTTCGACATAAAACGCCCGGCATCATCGCGTGACAGCCCATAGGTCATTTGCGTCAAATCGTTGGTCCCGAAACTCAGGAAAGCCGAATGCGGCGCAATATCCGCCGCCCGTAGACAAGCACGCGGTGTCTCGACCATCACGCCAAGCCGGTAGGTAAAGCTTGCATCCCGCTCACTGCGCACGGCAGCGGCCACGGCATCAACACTGGCCTTCACCAGTTCCACTTCACGTCGGGCGCTGACCAGCGGGATCATGATCTCCGGCACCACCGGCTCCCCGTCGCGGCTGGCCTCAATTGTCGCTTCAAAGATCGCCCGCGCCTGCATTTCGTAGATTTCCGGCACGGTGACCCCCAACCGCACGCCACGGAGGCCCAGCATCGGGTTGTATTCCGTCATCGCAGAGACACGCCGGGTCACGTCAGACATTTTCAACCCGAGCGCCTCGGCCAATTCACGTTGGCCGGGTTTGTCCGAGGGGAGGAACTCGTGCAGCGGCGGATCAAAAAGGCGGATGCAGACAGGCTGGCCTTGCATAATGCGGAACAGCTGCGTGAAGTCCTTGCGCTGCATCGGCAAGAGACGCTCTAGCACGGCGCGTCGGTCCTCGCCACTTTCGGCAAAGATCATCTCGCGCATCACCGTTAGCCGACCCGGTTCAAAGAACATATGCTCCGTCCGGCACAGACCGATGCCGTGGGCGTTGAAGTTTCGCGCGGTCTGCGCGTCAGTAGGCGTGTCGGCATTGGCGCGGATGCCGATGTCAGCAACTTCCTCAGCCCATTCCATCAAACGGTTAAAGGTATCGTCGAGCGCGGCCTCCTGCATCTCTGGCGCACCAGCTAACACCTGACCGGTCGAGCCATCGACGGTGACCTGATCCCCCGACGAAAAGACCCGTCCGTCTGGTGCGATGACCTGCCCTTGTGAGACGATGAAACGCATGTTCGACGCGCCGACCACGCAGGGCAGCCCCATGCCGCGCCCGATCACTGCCGCATGGCTGGTGATCCCGCCGCGTTCGGTTAGCACGGCGCGGGCGGCGTGCATCCCGCGAATATCCTCTGGCGTGGTCTCGCGTCGCACAAGGATACAGGCCTCTCCCCGCGCGGCGCTGGCCTGTGCATCGTTCGCTGAAAATACAATCCGGCCCGTCGCCGCGCCGGGGCTGGCAGCGATGCCGCTACCGATGACGTCGCGTTTGGCATTCGGCGCGACCTGACGGTGCAACAGTTCTGACAGCGTGCGGGGCTGAACCCGCATCAAAGCTTCCTCACGGCTGATGATGCCCTCATCCGCCAGCGCCACCGCGATCCGCACCGAAGCACGCGAGGACCGCGCGACTTTCACACCGTCCAGTATGTGAAGGTTGCCATTTTCAATGACAAACTCAACCTGCATCTCTGCCCGAAGGCGTTTGCGCATCAGGGCCGCGTGTTCTTTCAGGGTCGCAAAGGCTTCAGGGACCAGTTCTTCGAGCGACGGGCCGCGCGGGTCGCGGGTCAAATACATCGCGGCCGCATCGCCTTCCAACGCATCCCGGCCTTGGCTCTGGCTCAGGTAACGCCCGGTGATCTGCGGCAGGCCGGTGTCGCTGTCTACCAGTTGCAGCACGCCAGAGCCGCATTGCCCCTGCCCCACACCAAAGGCCATTTGCTGAACCACGAGGCCCAGCCCCGCATCTGCTGGTGCGCCTTTGGCCTGCCGCAAAAGCCGCGCCGAGGTGCCATTCCACGCCCGCGCCATAGACCGCAACACAGCAGCCAATTGCGTCGCCGGGTCTTGGGGAAAACGCTCTTCTGTTTCGGCTTCATAGGCGCGGAGTGACGCCATGAGCGCTGCGCGTCCGTCGCCATTGACCTCGTCAAACATATCCGGATCAAGCCGGGCGACATTCACCGCATAGGACTGCACGAAACGCGAATATAGCGCCGCCGCTGGCCCCTCACCGATGGTCTTGGCGTAGTGTTCAAACAACGCATCATTGATACCGATGTTCAGCACCGCCCCTGGCCCGCCCCAATCGGGGTCTTGGCTGGAAGGGCGCACACAAAGGAGCGCACCGTCGGGGAATTGATCAACCACCGCCTGCACATCGGGCATTTGCCCCCGTGCAATTTGCTGCACAGCATCAAAGGACAGTGCCACCGTACGCGGCACTGGCAGATCAAGCCGCACCAGACGTTGCAGACATTTCGCGCGCCCGCCGTGTGTGTCATTAGCAATCGGCGCGGTGGGGGTCACCAGCGTTGTGTTCGGATCATTCTGCACTGCGGCACCTTCTACGTTCGGATGCAGCATAGGGGTTAAGGCAGAAGGGGCAAGTGATCTTGCCCCCCTGCCTGGTTCACCCGTCGAGCTTGGTCAGATCAGCGACCGCGCTACAGATCGTACGGATGCGGCTGA
This sequence comes from Sulfitobacter maritimus, assembly GCF_013346665.1. Lineage (GTDB taxonomy): Bacteria > Pseudomonadota > Alphaproteobacteria > Rhodobacterales > Rhodobacteraceae > Sulfitobacter > Sulfitobacter maritimus. The sequence goes on along the minus strand of NZ_JABVBB010000034.1, from coordinate 510,887 downwards.
GCAGATTGAGCCGGTTGCGCCGCACGGTCGGGTTGTCGGCGTTGACCTGCACCGTCTCAAAGAAGGCGTCGATCGGCCCGCGCAATTCGGCCATGCCCGCCATGGCGGTGGAGAAATCCTGCGCCGCCATCGCCGGGGTGATCTTAGCCTCGGCCTTGTCGAGCGCGGCGAAGAGGTCTTTCTCCGCGTCGGTTTCGGCGAACTTCGGATCGGCACCAAAGGAGTATTCCACGCCATCGGCCTCTTCGGCTTGGCTGAGAATGTTGTTGGCGCGTTTGAAGCCTTGGATAAGGTTCTCGCCATCGTCGGTTTTCAGCGTCTCCGACAGGGCGCGCGCGCGTTTGACCAAGAGGGTCAGGTCGTCACTGCCTTCCATGGCGATGCAGGCGTCGATGACGTCGTGGCGGATACCTTGGTCGCGGAGGTAGACTTTGAGGCGGTCGTGGATGAAGGAGAGGACAGAAGACGCAAACTCATTTGGAAGTGCAATTCTTGATCCATGATCAGCTGAACCATCCGTGAAAATTATCTCGCCCTGCTCTATTGCTTGAGCGATTTCGCTGTCGTTTCGCCGGGCAGTCTCTCCGTCGTCCAAAGTAACATGAGAACCGCGGCTCCAAAGCTCAGTGCCATCAACATCTCCGACCAAGATATTAGCTCGATCAGCATCTAGTTGCGAGTTGATAAGAGCGGCATATGAAATCTGTAGAGCGCTCAAGCCACTGATGTTCAGATCATTCTCCACCAAAATCCGGATCACACCCAGAGCCGCACGGCGCAGCGCAAAGGGGTCTTTACTCCCCGTCGGCTTTTCATCAATCGCCCAAAACCCGGTCAGTTTGTCGATCTTCTCGGCCAGTGCCACGGCAATCGATACCGGCGCTGTCGGCACATCATCAGACGGCCCCAGCGGCGCGTAGTGATCTTTGGCTGCGTCCGCCACGGCATCCGACAACCCGGCCTTGCGCGCGTAGTAGCTGCCCATCAGGCCCTGCAATTCGGGGAACTCATAGACCATCTCGGAACTCAGATCGGCCTTGGCCACCCGTGCGGCCTGTTCGGCCTCATCGGCATCGGCTCCCACCAACGGGGCGAGTTCATGCGATAGGGTTGCCATGCGGTCGATCAACTCGGCCTGTGTGCCAAGCTTGTTATGGAATGTGACGTTTTCGAGCGCCTTGACCCAAGTCTCCATGCCGCCCTCTGCGGTCACGGTGCGCAGGTCATTGTCCCAAAAGAATTTCGCATCTGACAGGCGTGCGCCAAGCACCTTTTCATTGCCCGCGAGGATCGTGGTACCCTCGTCGGCGGTGGTGCGGTTGGCGACGGTGATAAAACGCTCAATCTGGCCCGACTTTGGGTTGCGGACCGAAAAGAACTTCTGATGCTCTTTCATTGAGGTTTGCAGCACCTCGGGCGGCAGACCGAGGAAATCCTTGCCAATGCGGCCCATTAGCACGACCGGGTATTCCACAAGGCCCGCAACCTCGGCCAGAAGGCCTGCGTCTTCGACAACTTCCAGCCCCGCCGCGAAGGCCACATTTGTCGCGTCATGCCAGATCGTATCAGCGCGTGAGGCGGGATCGAGCACGACCGAAGCGCGGGCGAGTTTGGCTTGGTAGTCCTCGAAACCCGTGACTTCGATCTCATCCGGTGCGAGGAAACGATGCCCGCGCGTTGTGTTGCCAGCGGTGATGCCATCGACGGTCAACGGCACAACCTCGGCCCCGGCTTCATCACTGATGATGCACAGGATCGAATGCAGCGGACGGACCCATTTCAGATTGCCCGCGCCCCACCGCATCGATTTCGGCCATGGGAAATTGCGGATGGTCTGTTCCAGCACCTCGGCGACGATCTCAGCCGCCGGACGACCCGGTTTTTCAATCTTGGCAAAAAGGATCTTGCCTTTGGGCGTATCGCGTTCTTCCAACTGGTCCCGGGTCAGCCCAGCCCCGCGCAAGAACCCCTCAATCGCTTTCTCCGGCGCATCGGCTTTCGGGCCTTTACGCTCTTCCACCTGACGCGGGCTGGCGGCGAGCATATCGCCAAGCGCCAGCGTCAAACGGCGCGGCGTGGTGAAAACGGCGGCGGAGCCATAGGTCAGACCAGCGTCGACCAGACCATTGGTCACCAGCTTTTGCAGGTCTTCGCCCGCGCGTTTCTGCATCCGCGCAGGGATTTCTTCGGAGAAAAGTTCAATCAGCAGATCTGGCACGGGCGGCCCCCAATTCTTGCCGCAGGGCGGCGTCTCATCGGGGGCTTGGATAACGGGCGGGGGGCCGAGGGTCTACCCCCCTCAGCGCGGGTTTAGTCCAACAGGGTGCGTATATCGGGGTCCGAGAACTTCGGCACAACGCGGTATCCTGCTTCGACGAAGTTATAAATTGCAAAGCCAATCAGTCCCAGCCCCGCACCGCCTAACAAGAACCGCCCATAGGCCACGCTGCGGAGCGATTGCAGGGCTTCGCCCAAACCGCCCGCCTGCTCAGGATTTGACGTGAGTGCCGCATAGCCAAGCGACCCGGCCACCAGAGCCATCATCATGCCATAAACCACAAGACCGATGGTCAGAACCGGATCAATGCTTTCGGTAAACTGTGTGCGGGCCAGATGCCCTTTGTATTTCCCGCTCCAGCCTTTGTAGGCGTAGTAAATGCCCGCGCCGAGCAGGATCAGCGCAATAGCCGCCACGATATAGCGGCCCATGGGCATCGACATAAGCTTTTGCGTCCAGTCTTTGGCAGAATCCCCGCCGCTGTTCTTACCGCTCATCGCCAGCGCCAGAACCGACACGCCGATACCGCCGTGGATCAGACCGGTGGTGATCTGCCCCAGTCGCGCGATCAGCCCTTTCGGATCGGTCCCCTCATCCTCAACATCCTTGACGCCCGCAGTCACCCGCCAGACCAAATAGGCCAAAAGCCCGATCCCAATGGCGAATAATGCGGGGACGCCATATGGCTCGTCGCGCAGCGCGGCCAAGGCGTCTTTCGTGCCGGAGGCCTGAGTTGATTTGACAGCCGCCAAAATTGCCAGACCGCCAATGAGCGTGTAGATCACCCCGCGCGAACCATAGCCCGCGCGCATCACCCATTTCAGTCCTTCATGTGTTTTTTCTGACATGCTCGCCCCCGTTTCATTCGGGGACAAGCGTTCGGCAGTGGCAAAAGGTTCCGCGCGAATGTCGTCAAAGGCTTTCGCCGGGTCAGTTCGCGGGCAGCTCCGGGCAAGCCTCGCCTACGACTGTGCCGTCATAAGATTTCTCACCGCAGTCGTTCAACTCGTGCCAGATATAGCCGCGCCCATCGTCGGTGAGCGCCACAATCCGGTCAACGCCGTAATGCACATTCTTTCCGCCAAGGAAGGTCAGCGCGGTGCCTGCCTTGATCTCGGACCCAAGTGCGGCGGCGTCGAAACAATCGAACCAGCCCGGCGCGTTGCGTGGGTCTGTGTGGTCGGTCATCTCATAGGTCTCGATCGCCATGGCGAGGCTCATGTCCGTCTCGAAACAGGCGCGAAACCGGATCGGCGAACTGTCGGCGTCGATGGCCTGTAGGTTACGCACCGCGATCTCTTCGGGGTCTTGCGACGTCAGGGAGACGAGCGTGACCTGCGTGTCCGGAACCTCACGGTAGAACCCGTAGATCTGTAAATAATAGAGCGCGGCTCCGGCGATCACCGCGCAGGCGAGGATCACGCCGCCGACGATCTTGCCGTTCATGTCGCGCTGTCCTGCTCCGGTGTCCAACCGCCTGCGCGGGTCTGCACGAAAGCGTCAGCGCATTGTTTGGCCAAGGCCCGCACCCGCCCGATATAGGCCTGCCGTTCGGTGACAGAGATCACGCCGCGGGCGTCGAGCAGGTTAAAGATATGGCTCGCCTTGATGCATTGGTCATAGGCCGGATGCGCCATGACGATGCGCTTGCCCGTTTTGGGGTCTTCGGCAGGCTGCTCAAGGATGAACTTACAATGCGTCTCAGCCTCGTTGAACTGATCGAGCAGCACGTCAGTGTTCGCCGTGTCAAAGTTCCAGCGCGCGAATTCTTCTTCGGTCTGTTTGAACACATCGCCATAGGTCAGCGGGATCGGCGCATCGGGGCTGTTGAACGGCATGTCCATGACGTGATCGACGCCCAGCACATACATCGCCAAACGCTCCAACCCATAGGTCAGCTCGCCCGAGACCGGGTGGCAGTCATGGCCGCCGACCTGTTGGAAATAGGTGAACTGCGAGACTTCCATACCGTCACACCAGACCTCCCAGCCCAGACCCCATGCGCCCAAGGTCGGGCTCTCCCAGTCGTCCTCAACAAAGCGAATGTCATGCAGCGCCATGTCAATGCCGATGGCCTCCAGCGAGCCAAGGTAAAGCTCTTGCAAGTTGGGCGGGCTGGGTTTGATCAGCACTTGGTACTGATAGTAGTGCTGCAAACGGTTGGGGTTCTCACCGTAACGCCCGTCAGTCGGGCGGCGCGAAGGCTGAACGTAGGCCGCCGCCCAAGGCTGGCTGCCCAGACTACGCAGTGTCGTTGCCGGGTGGAATGTCCCCGCGCCCACTTCCATGTCGTAGGGCTGCAACACAGCACAGCCCTGCCGCGCCCAGTAGCCCTGCAAGGCAAGGATGATCTCTTGAAAAGAACGTGGTTTTTGCGCGGCGTCAGACATGGCACTTGCCCCTTGATGATGCGCGCCATTCCTACGGCTGCTGGCGCGGGGGGTCAATCGCAGCTTTGTGAGATTTCCAACCCGTTTCTCATGGCATTTGCGCTGCTTTCTGGCGTAGTCTGCTCCGGATTTGGTTTTGCGAGAGTTAAGTGACGATGAAGCGACTTCTTTTTGCCCCCGTGGCAATCTTCCTAGGCTTGAGCCTGCTCATGACAGGTTTTGCTCGGGCGCAATCGGCCGAGGATATCGTTTGGGTGCAGATCGAAGCGCTGCCGTCTTTGGCCGATGCGATGGATCGTGCCCGCGCCTATGACACGTTACTGGATGACGTTAGCGGCTTTTCACTGGGCGGTGGGTGGTATGGCATTGCCGTTGGTCCCTACCGCCGCGCTGATGCGCAACTGGTGCGCAGGTCTTACGTGCGCGATGGCCTCGTACCGACCGACAGCTTCATCCAACAGTCCAGCCGCTTTCGTCAGCAATTCTGGCCGGTGGGCGCTAATGTGCTCGAAACGGGCGTGATTGAAGCACCCGAGACAGTGGGCGAACAGGAAGGCGAGGAAGCGGCTTCGGGAAGCGAGACACCAGAAGTGACCACCGCCCCTCTCGATCCCGCAACTTCGAGCCCCACAGACGCGAGTGAAGCCGAAGTCGCCGAACTGGCGGCTGAGCTTGAAGCAGCGACACAGCCAGAAGCCCCTGCCGAGCCAGAGACCCCGACAGAGCCAGTGGTTCCCGAAGAGACCCTTGCGGAAGCGCGTCAGTCTGAGCGTGCCCTCGACGCCCAAGCACGCCGCGACTTGCAGATCGCTCTGAAATGGGCAGGTTTCTATGAGGCGGGCATCGACGGTGCCTTTGGCCGTGGCACGCGCGCCTCTATGGCGGCGTGGCAAGAGGCGAACGGATATGAAGGCACCGGCGTCTTGACCACCCGCCAACGCGCCGCGCTGCTGGCACAGTACAACGCCGTGCTCGACGGCCTGGGTCTGCAAACCGTGCGGGACGAAAAGGCCGGGATCGAGATCATGATGCCCACAGCCGAAGTCGCTTTCGCCCGGTATGAGCCACCCTTTGCCCATTACGATGCCAGCGGAAATATCGGCGCGCGGGTGCTGCTGATCAGCCAACCGGGCGACCGTGATACGCTCTATGGTCTTTACGACATCATGCAGACGCTCGAAATCGTACCGCTGGAAGGGCCGCGTGAACGCAGCCGGGATTCCTTTGAACTGATCGGAGAGAACGGCAGCATCGTTAGCCAAACGCAGGTCTCGCTAGAGAACGGTCAGATCAAGGGTTTTACCCTCATCTGGCCCGCTGGTGACGAAGACCGCCGCCGCCGCGTGGTGGCAGAGATGTCGAAGAGCCTGACCCGCCTGCCCGGCGTTCTGGACCCGGCCGCGGGCAACAGCGATGCACAGGCGATCGACCTTGTCGCCGGGCTGCAAATTCGCCAGCCCAAGATCGCCCGCAGTGGGTTCTTTGTGGATGACAAAGGCACTGTGGCCACGACCAACGAAGTCGTGGGGGCCTGCAACCGCGTGACGCTGGACGAAGACACCGAAGCGCAGGTCGTGGTCTCAGACAAAGATAGCGGTATCGCCCTATTGAAACCAACCAGCACACTGGCACCCTTGGCCGTGGCGCAATTCAGTGCTCAGGCTCCGCGCTTGCAGTCCGAAGTCTCGGTCGCGGGCTATTCCTACGGCGGCGTGTTGAGCGCGGCGACGCTGACCTTTGGCTCCCTGTCTGATCTGAAAGGGCTGAACGGTGAGGACAGTCTGACGCGCTTGAAGTTGAAAGCGCAGCCCGGCGATGCGGGTGGTCCGGTCTTTGACGAGGCGGGGCATATCGTGGGAATGCTTCTGCCCCGGGCTGAGGGCGACCGGAAGCTTCCGTCTGACGTTAGCTTTGCGCTGGATGCCTCTGTCATTCGCGATGCCGCTCAAGACGCAGGAGTGAGCATTGCAACGACGTCAAGCACCGGCACCGCAATCGCGCCACGAGATCTGACGTTGCAGGCACAGGGCATGACCGTGCTGGTTAGCTGCTGGGAGTGATCTGCAGTCAGACCAATCCAAATGAAAGGGGCGGCATCTTGGGTGCTGCCCTTTTTTTTGCCCCCACCCTGTCAGGCGCGCCAAAACTTTGAAGTGAACATGACATAGACAGCCAACAATTCGAGCCGCCCGATCAACATGGCTGCGATCAATATCCATTTTGCTGTGTCGTTCAGACTGCCGAAATTGCCCGCCGGTCCAATGATCGGACCAAGGCCCGGCCCGATATTCGCCAATGCAGCCGCGGCGCCGGAAATCGAGGTGACAAAATCAAGGCCTGTGAGGCTCAGCGCGACTGAGATCAGCCCCAAAGACACAATGAAAAACATGAAGAACGACATCACCGAACTTAGAACATCCGCCCCTACTGGGCGGCCATCGTAGCGCGGGGTGAAAACGCCATGAGGCGAGCGGATGCGACGTAGCTGGGCGCGGATCGAAGCAAACAACAGTTGATAGCGGAACACCTTGATCGAACAGGTGGTCGAGCCCGCGCAGCCCCCGATCAGACCGATGAAAAAGAACAGGGCCACGGCAAACGGTCCCCATAGCATATAGTCCGCCGAGGCATATCCGGTTCCTGAGATGATCGAGGTGACGTTAAACAAAGCCTCGCGCAACATCTGTTCCGCATCATAGCTAAAGACAGCGCGTAGCATTATGAAGCCCACGCCGACCAGCACCGCCAATGTTATAAGAAAGCCCCGCACCTGAGGATCACGGTGCAGCGCCACCGGGTTGCCGTTGATCAACTGCACATAGCGCACGAAAGGCAGCGCCGCGAGGATCATGAAGAGGCTTGCGACATATTCAGCCGGGCCAGAGAACGTCGCGAAAGAGGCGTCATAGTTTGAGAACCCCCCCGTTGAAACAGTGGTAAGCGCGTGAACTGTCGCATCAAAAGCGCTCATTCCCAGGGCAAGATAGCTCAGCACACAGGCCAAGGTCAGCCACACATAGATCACCGAGATTTGCGTGGCGATTTGGCCGGCACGCGGAAGGATCTTGCCGAATGTGTCAAAGGACTCGGATTTGAAAATCTGCATCCCCCCGACCCGCAGTTCGGGCAGGAACACCATGGCCACAACGATAATGCCGATCCCGCCGAGCCATTGCAGGATACCGCGCCAGATGAGCAGCCCTTTGGGCAATGCGTCCAGCCCCGTCAGCACGGTAGAGCCGGTGGTGGTCAAACCCGACATGGCCTCGAACACCGCGTCGGTCACGCTGGCGTCTGTCGCGCCAAGGATGAAGGGGATCGCGCCAAACAACGGCAGCATCAGCCAAACGCCGGTGGTCAGCATGAAAGTCTGCTGTATCGTCAGCCCTTGGCGCACGCCATTGGCGCTGGCCAGAGCGATCATGCCGCCGCTGAGCGTGGTGATGACGGCGCTTTCGACAAAGACCCACCACTGCCCGCGCCCCTCGGCCAGATCAACGAGAATCGGCACGATCATGGCAAAGCCGAGCACTGCGACCAAAAGGCCCACGACATATCCGACTGGTCGTATATCCAACATTCGCGCAGCGTTGGCTTGGCCGCTCGCCGCTGTCAAGCGGCGACGGGTGCAGGGCGTCATTTGCCCGGCACCCGTGGCAGGTTTAGATATAGTAAAGGTCTTTGAACACTTCGTGTACGATTTGGTCGCGCTCGATGCCAAGCTCGGCCAATTCGGCATCGGTCTTGGCTTGCAGGCGTTGCACCTGCTCGTAGCGGAGATTTGCGGTCGAGCCCGTCATAATGCCATGGCCAATCCCTACGAAAAAGCGGCGCAGACCAGCGGCCGCACGGCGCAGGATATCGGTCAGCAAGACGGGGTGGGCGGGATGAGCGGTGCTCTGGTAAGTCATCTGATTGCCTTTGCAATTCCAGTGTTTCGATGACCAGTAGATAGGCAATGCTGCGCCGCAGCAGAACCGACGTTTCTGCATAGCGGCTGGGCGTGGCTTGCAGGGCTGCGTGGCCTATATGTGCCGATGCCCGGGGGCCAACCCCGGACCCCGAAGTATTTTTAAACGGAGAGAATGGGGCGGTTTAGCCCACGTGGAACAGGGTGTTAAACAGTTTGGGGTCGATGCTTTCAGCGGCGAATGTATCGCCTTGAGTCAAAATGCTGATCGCGTCGTGACTGTGCAGGCTTTCCTGGTGACTGGCGACAATGCGGAAATCTCCGACACGGTCTTCGGCCAGCAACTGTTCACAGAACAGCCGCGCCGCATCTTCCACGAAGATTGGGTTAGCGGCGTTGAGCTCGGCAAAGGCTTGTTCGTCTTCGCGTTTGACCATCACCTGTGTCTCGGTCGGCACCGCGCGGCGACAGAGGTCGATCAGGTCTTCGAACCAGAGACAATCGCCTGCGTCCAATGTCTCGACCGAAATCCGGGCCACAGACCGTTGCGAATGTGGGGTGGCCAATTGGCCGCGGGTTTGACGTGCATGTTCGCTGAGTTCCAGCGAACATGGGCAGGTGCTGGAATAGACATAATCGAGATGTATGATCTTCTTGCGCTTGCCGTCCTGCTCAACCAACTCAAGCGCGATGTCGTAATACTGATAGCCGGTAAGGCCAGAGCGTAGGCTGCCGATCTTCATCGGAAATGAGAACCGCATCTGAATCCGCGCGTCGAGGCTTTCAAGGTCCGCCTTATAATCGTCCAGCGCCGCTTCGATCACCGCAAAGCTAAAGGTAGCTTCGGCGTGTCGGTAAAAGCTGCGCATGATGCGGGACATGTTAATGCCCTTCTTTTCCGCATCCAAAGACACCGACCCCGTGACTGAAGTCTCAAGCTGCAAATCGCCGCCTTCGCGGCTGCGGTAGCGGATTGGCAGGCGGAAGTTGGAAATGCCGACGTGTTGGATCAACTGCTGCGCGCCGCGGATCAGGCTGGCCGGGCCATTTTGCAGGTCGGGCAGCGTGGCCATATAATTTGCGCCGGCCGCGAAATCGGCTGGATAGGCGCGGCTGAGCGTTGGGTAATCGGGCGCATTCAGCAGGCGAGCCATGGCGGGGTCGAGCTTGGCAATGTCTGCCGGGGTCGCGTTTGCCGCCCAAGCGCGCAGCGTTGCCAGCGCCGCTTTTGCGGCATCCTTGTCAGGTGCATCGGACAGATCTGTCACTATATTCATGGCACGGCCCTTCCCTAGAACGTCTTTATAGTAAGACGCAGGTCGGTGAAAAGCCACCGGGGCCCTGCCATATCATTTTAGCCTTGGTCGGCGGCACTCAGTGCCTGAAGCAGATCGGCCTCCAAATCAGAGACATGTTCAAGCCCGACACTGACCCGGATCAGTCCGGGGGTGATGCCTAAAAGGTCCTTTGTCTCTTGCGGAAGGCGCTGATGGGTTGTGGTTGCGGGATGGGTCAGGATGGTTTTGGCATCGCCCAGATTGTTCGAGATGACCCCAACTTTGATCGCGTTAAGAAATGCAAAGGCTGCTGCTTTGCCGCCGTTAAGGTCAAGCGACAGCACGGTGCCGCCTGCCCCCATTTGACGCGCGGCCAGGGCAGACTGCGGATGCCCCGGCAGACCGGGATAGATCACCCGCGACAGGGCGGCATGCCCCTCCAACGCTTCGGCCAGCGCCTGCGCACTGGCGGCTTGAGCGCGCACCCGCAGATCAATGGTCTCAAGCCCTTTGAGCATCACCCAAGCGGTGAAGGGGCTCATCGAACCGCCAGTGTGTTTCATATAGGGCTCAAGCGTGCCGCGGATAAAATCACGGCTGCCAAGCACCACACCGCCCAAAGCACGTCCCTGCCCGTCGATATGTTTGGTGGCCGAATAGACAACAACATCTGCGCCCTGCGCAATCGCGCGGGAGAACACGGGCGTGGCGAACACATTGTCGACCACGACCAAAGCGCCTTTGGCATGGGCAAGTTTAGCGACGGCTTCGATGTCGATGACCTCAAGCGTCGGATTGGCGACGGATTCAAAAAAGACCGCGCGCGTGTCTTCGCGGATTGCTGCCTCCCACGCATCCAGATCGCTGCCGTCCACAAAGGTCACCTCGACCCCGTAGCGGCCCAAGATTTCTTCGAGCACATAAATACAGGAGCCAAAAAGCGCACGGGCCGAGACGACGTGATCGCCGGCCTTGAGCATTGAGATCAGCGCGCCGGACACCGCTGCCATGCCGCTGGCCGTGGCAAAGGCGTCCTCCGCCCCTTCCAACGTGGCAATACGCTCTTCGAACATCGCGACTGTTGGATTGCCGTAGCGGGCGTAGATGAACTCATCCGGGCCAATCTCTTCAAAGCGGGCCTCGGCCTGTTCGGCGCTGTCATAGACAAACCCTTGGGTCATGAAGATCGCTTCGCTGACCTCGCCATATTGGCTGCGGCGTGTGCCTGCGTGGATCGCTTGGGTGCGCGGATGCCGATCTTTGCTCATATTTCTTCCCTTCGGCCCGATCATGCGGGCAATAAAAAACCCCAGACGCGGCCAAGCGAAAGGGGTCTTTCATCCTGACCTTTTAGCGGCATGTTTTACGTGGCCCACAATCCGGTAACAAATCGCCACGCGGCGTGAATTACGCCGCTGCGCCGTGCAGGTCAATAACTTCGCGACCGGGGGCCATTGCCCCACTCACCCTTGGTCTTTCTTCTCCCCGTAGGCTTCGAACAGCTTGCCCTGCGCCATAAAGAAAACGAAAATCGCCGCCGTAAGGCCGAACGTCTTGAAGTAAACCCATGTATCGGTTGAGAAAAACCGCCAGATCAGCTCGTTTGCCAGCGCCAGACCGAAAAAGAAGATCATCAGACGTTTGGTCAACAGCATCCAACCTGCGTCCTGCAAAGGCATCATCTCTTCCATCACGTATTTAAGATAAGATTGACCACGCAGCAGACCCACCGCCAAAAGACCACCGAACAACACATAGATCAGCGTCGGTTTCATTTTAAAGAATCGGTCATCGTTCAGCCAGACCGACAGCCCTCCAAAGATCACCACCAGCACCACCGTTGCCACCTGCATTCGGCTGATCTTGCCCGTTAATGCCCAAAGTGCCCCAGTGGCCAACACCAGCAGCGGCACGAACATCGCGGTGACGACAATGAAGCCATCGTATTGCGTGCCGCCAAAGGTATAGGTGTTATCCTTTAGCCATAGATAGGCAACGAGGAAGGCCAGCACCGGGCCATATTCCAACCCTGCCCGCAGCATTGGATTGATTTCTCTTGGTTCAGACATGCCTGCTCCTTCAGCCGCCCATTTCTACAATCACCGCCCCGGCCGCGATCAGCGCCATCAGCGCGATGCGGCGCGGGCCGACGGTTTCTTTCAGCACCAGCACCCCGATCAGCGCGGCAAAGACGGTGGACGTCTCGCGCAGCACTGCCGCCTCGCCCACTTTGTCGAGCCGCGTGGCCATCATTACCGACCCGAAGCTGGCGAATGCAATGATCCCGCCAACAAAGCCACGCAACATCAGCGGCGCAACCTTGGGCGGGTTCTCCATCCGGTGCCAGCGGCGCCAAGCGATCACCGGCATCACCAACCCGTCGATCATAAAAAACCACGCGAGGAAGGTGAAAGGATCAGCCGTGGCACGAATGCCGTAGGCGTCATATGTGGTGTAAAGCGCCACGAACAAGCCCGTCACCACCGCCAACCCAAGCGCTGCATGCAACGTATCGCGTGCAGCAACCAGATGGCGCAGATTATAGATCGCCAATCCAAAAATCCCGCTCAGCAAGACCCCGACGCCCATCCATTGCACGAGATTAAACTTCTCATCAAAAATCAGATAGGCGCCGACCACCGCAAAGAGCGGGCCCGTGCCGCGCACGACCGGATAGACGACGGTATATGCGCCTTTCGTATAGGCCCAAGCCTGCAACACCTTATAGAACACATGAATGACAAAGGCGCCGAGAAAGATCAGCCACATATGGGGTTCTGGCCAAGGCACAACAAAAAGTGCAAAGGGCGCTGCCATCATCCCGTAGGACGCATCAATCGCCCCGCGTGTGAGCCAGGGATCGTGCCGCCCCTTTTGCAATGCGCCGAAAACCGCATGAAGAAACGCCGCCGACAGGGCCAGCCAAAGCGCTGCCGTGTGGCCCGCTGGCGTGCCTTCGATTGACAATAGCCATTCGGTCATTGGGGAACCAGCCCGGCTACGAGCAGTTTACTCTTCAAAGTCTTCTTAATCCGCGGAATTTCAATGTTTGAAGCCCTGATCGCCGATCTTACCAACAGCTTTTCAAAGGTGCCCGTTACCGTCGCCGCCGCGCGGCTGCTTATGGCGGCCTTTCTGGCGGGGGTTGTTGGATATGAGCGGGAACGGCGGGACAAACCAGCGGGGCTGCGCACCCATATCATGGTGGCCATCGCGGCCTGTCTTTTCATCATCATTGGGCAGGAATTGGGCAGTCTGGAGTTTGGCGACGGCGACCAGATGCGGTTTGATCCATTGCGTCTGATCGAAGCTGTCACGGCTGGCGTGGCCTTTCTGGCAGCGGGGATCATCTTCACCTCCAACGGTGAGGTGCGCAACATCACTACAGGGGCGTCGATGTGGCTTGCCGGGGCGATTGGCCTATCCTGCGGTGCGGGGCAGATTCTGCTGGCCTGTCTGACGGCCTTTGTGGTGGTCACGGTATTGGCCGTTCTGCGAAAGGTAGAAAAGAAACTCGGGACCCACGACTGAAGCAGGCAGCCGCATGAAGCGGCGAAAGCGTTAGGCATCCACACCCACCAAAGCGGCGGCAAATTCCTGCGGATCAAAGGGGGAGAGATCGTCAATCTGCTCGCCCACACCCACGGCATGAATGGGCAGGCCGAATTGGTCTGCAAGGGCGACCAAAACGCCCCCTTTCGCAGTGCCGTCGAGCTTGGTCATGACCAAACCGCTCACATCTGAAATCTCTTGGAACACTTTCACCTGATTCACGGCGTTTTGCCCCGTCGTGGCGTCGAGGACCAAGAGGGTATTATGCGGCGCTGTCTCGTCTTTCTTGCGGATCACGCGGACGATCTTGGCCAGTTCCTCCATCAGATCACCCCGGTTTTGCAAACGGCCTGCGGTGTCAATCAGCAGCAGGTCAGCGCCTTCTTCCTGCGCGCGGCCCATCGCATCAAAGGCAAGGCTCGCCGGGTCACTGCCCTGTGCTGCGGTCAGCACCGGCACGCCTGCGCGCTCGCCCCAGACCTGCAATTGCTCCACCGCCGCGGCGCGAAACGTGTCGCCAGCGGCAATGACTACCTTCTTGCCGGCCGCGCGGAATTGAGAGGCCAGTTTGCCGATCGTCGTGGTCTTGCCAGAGCCGTTCACGCCGACCACCAGCACCACTTGTGGTGTTTTGGAATAGATCGGCAGTGGTCGGGCAACCGGCTCCATGATGCGCCCTACCTCGGTGGCGAGCAGTTGTTTGATCTCTTCGACCGAGAGTTTCTTGCCAAAACGTCCCTCGGCCATATTCGCCGTCACACGCAGCGCCGTATCAACGCCCATATCGGCGCTGATGAGGAGCTCTTCGAGCTGCTCAAGCATGTCATCGTCCAGTGTCCGCCGAACTGTTGTTTTGGCCGTGCGCCCCATCAAGCGGCCCAGCAGACCCGGTTTGGCCGTTGTGGTTTCAGTCGCTTCCCCCGTCAAATCGGGGGCGACCGGTGTCATAGCCTGCCGCAGCCCGCCGGGTTGTGGCATCTCGACCGGTGTGGGCGCAGGGCCGGGATCGTGGACGGGCGGCACAGGGTCCGGCTCTGGCGTTGGCTCAGGGTCGGAAACCGGGGGGATCGGCTCCGGCTCTGGTGTCGGTTCAGGGTCTTGTGGCGGTTCGTAAGGCTCCGGCGTCGGCTCCGGGTTCGGCAAGTCCGGCGCCGGGGTAGGCTCCGGCTGGCTGGGGTCAGGTTGCGGTTCTGGCTGATGCGCAGGTTCCGGGGTCGGCTGCGGGTCCGGCTGTGCTGTCCGTTCCGCCGCCAGCATCGGTCCGCTGTCTTCCTGACGGTCCGGCATCACGTCCGAGGCCAGCCCCGGTCTGTCCATCACCGCATCGACAGGCGCTGCCTCGGCCTCCGCCTCTGCTGCGCCGCCGTCGCTGACAATCGCCTCCAGCCCCTCGTCAATCTTGGACGAGGATTTGAACAAACGATCTTTTAGCTTTGTGAAGAATGCCATGGGCGCCTCCGTTGTTTCCACATGATCTATAGGCTCGCTCTGCCAGATGGAAGAGCGCGCCTATCGCAAGAGAAACCGTTGTCGCTGCCTGCAGGTTCAGATTTCTTCAGGGAAATGCTTCATGACCATGCGGATCGGGTTCGGCGCGGCTTGCCCCAGCCCGCAGATCGAGGCATCGACCATCGCGGTGGACAACTCCTCCAGCAGCCCCTGATCCCAATGGTCGGCCTGCATCAGTTTTACCGCCTTTTCACAGCCGACCCGACAGGGCGTGCATTGCCCACAGCTTTCGTCCTCAAAGAACCGAAGCATGTTGAGCGCCGCCGCCCGCGCGCTGTCCTGGTCTGACAGCACCACCACTGCGGCGGAACCGATGAAAGACCCATGCGGCTGGAGGGTGTCAAAGTCGAGCGGCACGTCATTCATTGCGGCAGGCAACAGCCCGGACGATGGCCCGCCCGGCTGGTAGGCCTTGAACCGATGCCCTTCGGCCATGCCCCCTGCCGCGTCGATAATGTCAGTAATTGTCGAGCCTGCGGGCAGCAGATACATTCCCGGCTTGGCCACGCGACCAGAAACCGAATAGCTGCGCAGCCCTGTGCGCCCGTTCTTTTCGGTCGCGTTCAACACCTGCGGCCCCTCGCGACAGATGCGTGCCACCCAGTGCAGGGTTTCGATGTTATGGACCAATGTGGGTCGGCCGAAGACCCCCACCTGCGCGACATAGGGCGGACGGTGGCGTGGCAGCCCGCGCCTGCCTTCGATACTCTCGATCATCGCGCTCTCTTCACCACAGATATAAGCCCCGGCGCCGCGACGCAGTTCGACATAGCCGGGCGTTATGATGCCTGCCGCTTCCAACGCAACAATCTCGCGGCGCAGAATTTCCAACACCGCCGGATATTCATCGCGCATATAGAGGAAAACAGTTTCGGCCTCGACCGCCCAAGCGGCGATCAACATGCCTTCCAAGAAAAGATGCGGCGTACGTTCGAGATACCAGCGGTCTTTGAATGTGCCGGGCTCGCCCTCATCCCCGTTCACCGCCAAATAGCGCGGCCCCGGATTGGCGCGGACAAAGCCCCATTTCTTGCCAGAGGGGAAGCCCGCGCCGCCCAAGCCGCGCAACCCGGCTTCAAGAAGTTGAGACTGTACGGCTTCCCAGTCGCCCCCCTCACGCAGCTTTAGCAGCTCAGCGTAACCGCCTGCTTTCGCGTAGCTTTCATAGGTCTGGTAGTCTGGCAAACGCGCATGGGTCTCCCCTGCAGCAATCGCCGCCCGTACCTTTTCAGGGGTGGCGTGATCAATATGGTTATGCCCCAACTCCAACACCGGCGCGGTATCGCAACGCCCCATACAGGGCGCGCGAAGCACACGGACCTCAGCCGGATCAAGCCCCTCCTCTAACGCGGTTTTCAACGCCTGCGCGCCGGCCAATTCACAAGACAGCGAATCGCAAACACGGATCGTAAGCGCGGGCGGCGGGGCTTCCCCCTCTTTCACCAAATCGAAATGGGCGTAGAAACTGGCGACCTCATAAACCTCGGCCATGGAAATACGCAGCTCTTCGGCCAGCGCGCGCATATGCGGAGCGGACAAATGGCCGAACCTGTCCTGAAGCAGATGGAGATATTCGATCAACAGATCGCGGCGTGGCGGAGCCTCCCCCAGAAGAGCGCGCACTTCGTTCCACGCAGTATCTTGCAACTGGCGGCCCTTGGGGTGATGACGCCCTTTGCCTTTGCCAGATTTCCAAACCCCTTTTTGCGGGTCTTTGCCTGCCGCATTGTCCTGACCATCCAGCGCCATGTTTCCCCCCCGGTATCTCGCTTTGCGCCCTGTCTAGCCTATCCAAGCCCCAGGCGGCGATCAAAAAACGACACTTATTCGCATGTTTGAGTTGCGTGCCCCCGGCGATGCGAAGGACGAGATCTGAAACCCGTGCTGACCTTTGGCTTTCGCTTTGTGTCGGTGGACGTCACTATAGCGCAAACCGTGCAAGGAACGCAGATGTTTTGGTATGCCGCTGCCAGCCTAACCCCCGCAATCTTGATCGCGCTGGCGTGCCTCTGGGGCGGGGTCTGGCCCTTGTTGGCGCTGGTGTCGATCACTGGCCATGTCGCATTTATGGACAGGCTCGGACGGGTGCTGGCGCTGTCTGACAGTGCGGGGCGCGGGCTGACCTTGGCCTTGGCTGCCGCACATTTCTTCGTGTTGCCGCTCGGGGTCTGGGCGATTGGCGCGGCGCCGCATCTGGGCGGTTGGGACCGTGCCATGATCTTTGGTGCGTTGGGATTGTTTCTCGGCCAAGTGAGCAATTCCAACGCGCATGAGTTGATCCATGCAAGCCAGCGGCTGCCACGACGCATCGGCACTGCGATCTATATCTCCTTGCTGCATGGGCATCACGTTTCGGCCCATCTGCGCGTGCATCACCCGGCAGCGGCCACGCCAGATGATCCAAATTCCGCCCCCCGCGGCCTCGGGTTTTGGCGGTTCCTGTTAAGGGCATCTGTCGGCGAGTTTCGGGCTGGATGGCAGGCAGACAGGGCACACCGCGCACGAGCGCGAACTAAGCTCTCTACCTTCAGCCACCCCTATCTGGCATATCTAACGGGCGGCGCGCTCGCCCTGCTTAGCGCTTGGGGGATCGGGGGGGTGGCCACGCTGGCAGCTTATCTCGGCCTTGCTGCCTATGCGCAGATGCAACTGCTGCTGTCGGATTATGTGCAACATTACGGGCTGCGCCGCCGACAGCGCTCGGATGGGCGTTATGAACCGATCGGCCCGCAACACAGTTGGAACGCGCCTAAGTGGTATTCTTCCGCGATGATGCTCAACGCGCCGCGTCATTCAGACCACCACTTGCGCCCGCAACGTGCCTTTCCGACGTTGGAGGTCACTGATGACATGCCCAAACTGCCCTATTCGCTGCCTATCATGGCGGTGATCGCACTCTTCCCGCCCCTGTGGCGGCGGGTGATGGATCGGCGGGTAAACCGCTGGCAAAAGGAAATGGGCCTATAGTTCTAGCGCGACGCAGTCCTTTCTGGCAGGCTGATCTCATGAGACTTGCTCTGACCTTCCTGTGCTTGCTGCTCTCCCCGCCTGCCTTGGCCGAAATGTCAGCGGCGGAGTTTGATGCCTACACCCGCGGGCAGACGCTCTATTATGGGCAAGGCGGCGCGCCCTATGGGGCGGAAATATATCACGAAAATCAGCGCGTTCAGTGGTCTTTTCTCGACGGCCATTGCAAGGAAGGCCGCTGGTATGAGGCAGACGATCTGATCTGCTTTGTCTATGAGGACAACCCGGAGCCGCAATGCTGGAGCTTTGTCAAAGGGCCGAATGGGCTGATTGCCCGCTTCGCGAACGATCCCCAGCAGACCGAGCTTTATGAAGCTGACATGGGGGACACCCCGCTATTATGCCTCGGGCCAGAGGTCGGCGTTTGACGTCCTAAAGCAGCGAACCTTGATCGGGCGGTGTTTTCGCTTTGGGTCCGCCACTCGATTTTCCGTCCAGTTCCAAGCGACCATCGGCGAATTCAATCTCAAGACGGCCTGCGGTTTCGGCAGCGGCGGATGCTGTCACCACCTCGCCATCGCCGCGCACCACGGCAAACCCTCGCGCAAGGGTCTCGCGGTAGCCCAGAGTGCCAAGCGTGCGGCCAAGCGCCTCGATCTGACGGCGGCGCTGCTCTTGTGCCGCAGAACCCGCCCGCGCCAGCCGGGCGAGCAGATCCCCCAACCGCTGGGACTGTTTAGAAATGTCGCGTGATAAGACATCGGGATGGAAATTTTGCACACGCGTGGACAGGCGTTCGCGACGGTTGGAAATTTGGCGGTGCAACACCTGAGGCTGAAAACGCGCACTGCGCAGGCCAAACCTTTCGCGTTGCCCTGCAAGGTTGCGCTCCCAAGCGGGGGACAAGCGAGCCGACAGTTTTGCCAACCGCTGCCGATCCGCATCAAGATGGCGGCGCAGGGTGCCGGGCCGCAAACCACCAGACATATCGGCCAGCGCTACTCTGCGGCCCTGCACCCCCGCAATAAGAGCAGGGGCCAGCTTCTCCCCGCCACGATCAAGCCGCTGGCGCGGTCCCTCAAGCAAGGTATCCGCACGCGGCAAGGCGCGGGCCATATCGCGCATGCGCTGGCCCCGCCGCGTCAACCCTTGGCTCAGCGCCTGACGCATCCTTGCGCCCTGCCCGTCAAGCCAAGCTGCCAGCTCATGCCGCACCGGAACCGCCAGTTCAGCCGCCGCAGTCGGTGTCGGGGCGCGTTTGTCGGACACAAAATCGATCAGCGTCGTATCCGTTTCATGACCCACAGCCGAGATCAGCGGGATGTCAGACCTCGCAGCGGCGCGGGCAACGGTTTCTTCGTTGAACCCCCAAAGATCCTCAACCGAGCCGCCCCCGCGTGCAACGATCAGCAGGTCGGGCCGTGGCAGCGCACCGCCGGGGGTCAGACGGTTGAACCCTTCAATCGCCCGCACCACCTCGGGCGCGCATTTCGCGCCCTGCACTGCGACAGGCCAGATCAAGACTTTGCGCGGGAAGCGGTCGCGCAGCCGATGCAGGATATCGCGAATCACCGCGCCGGAGGGTGAGGTTACAACGCCAATAATCTCGGGCAGATACGGCAGCGGGCGTTTACGCTCGGGGGCAAACAACCCTTCCGCCGCCAGCGCCGCTTTGCGTTTCTCCAAAAGCGCCATAAGCGCGCCCATGCCCGCTGGCTTGATGTCTTCGATGACAATTTGATACTTTGATTGGCCGCCAAAAGTGGTGATCCGCCCGGTGGCGACCACCTCCATCCCCTCTTCTGGCTGGGTGTCGAGCCTGCCCGATACGCCCTTCCAGATCACGCCCGAGATCACCGACCGGTCGTCCTTGAGATCAAGATAGATATGGCCTGACCGCGGACGGCTGACCCGGCCCACTTCGCCCCGGATCCGCACATGGCCAAACTCGCCCTCGATCACCCGTTTGATCGCGCCTGAAAGCTCGGTCACGGTGAATTCGGGGCTGTTCCCGGCGGCGGCAGGGTCGTCGAACAGATCCATGAGGAGTCCTTGTGTTTATCCGACCCCCAACTTAGAACGCCCGCAAACGAAGGCCAAGGGAGTGCGCGCCATGAATATCCTGATCCTCGGCAGCGGTGGGCGGGAACATTCTCTCGCTTGGGCGGTCATGCAGAACCCTAAATGCGACAAGCTAATCGTGGCGCCCGGCAATGCGGGGATCGCGGCCATTGCGCAATGTGCCAAGCTCGACATTATGGACGGCGCCGCCGTGGTGGCCTTTTGCGAAGGCAACAACATCGATTTCGTGATTATCGGACCCGAAGCGCCCTTGGCCGCAGGCGTGGGCGATGATCTGCGTGCGGCAGGGTTTGACGTTTTCGGCCCTTCCAAAGCAGCAGCGGCGCTTGAAGCCTCCAAAGCCTTCACCAAAGAAATTTGCGACGCCTGCAACGCGCCCACGGCAGCTTACGGCCATTTCACCGATGCCGAGAGCGCCCGCGCCTATGTCGCGCAGCAAGGTGCGCCGATTGTGATCAAGGCCGATGGTCTGGCAGCGGGCAAAGGCGTCATTATCGCCATGACCACCGAAGAAGCACTGGCCGCGGTGGACGAGATGTTCGACGGCGCCTTTGGCGACGCAGGTGCCGAAGTGGTGATCGAAGAGTTCATGGAGGGCGAAGAGGCGTCGTTCTTTGTGCTTTGCGACGGGGAAACCGTCCTGCCCATCGGCACTGCGCAAGACCACAAACGTGTGGGCGAAGGCGACACCGGCCCCAACACCGGCGGCATGGGCGCCTATTCCCCTGCTCCGGTGTTGAGCGACGAAATAGCCGAACGTGCTCTCGACGAGATCATCCGCCCCTGCATGGCCGAAATGGCCAAGCGCGGGATGCCTTACCAAGGGGTGCTCTATGCCGGGTTGATGATCAAAGACGGGGTGCCGCGATTGGTGGAGTACAACGTCCGTTTCGGCGATCCGGAATGTCAGGTGCTGATGATGCGCTTGGGCGCACAGGCGTTTGACCTGATCCAGGCTGCCGCCAAGGGGACGCTGGCCAATATGCCGGTGCATTGGGCCGAAGACCACGCGCTAACGGTGGTGATGGCAGCCAAAGGCTATCCGGGAACCTATGAAAAGGGCAGCGAGATCAAAGGGCTGAAAGACTTGCCTGAAGATAGCGCAAATATGGTCTTCCACGCCGGCACAGTGGCCAACAACGGGTCCATTCGCGCCAACGGCGGGCGGGTGTTAAACGTCACCGCACGCGGCGCGACATTGGCAGAGGCCCAAGCGCGGGCCTATGCGATGGTGGATGGGATCGATTGGCCCGAAGGGTTCTGCCGTCGCGATATCGGCTGGCGCGCCCTGAGCTGAATTTGCCGGGGCGAGGCCTCCGCCGCTATACGACGCGCCTCGCCCTACCACTTCGGCTTCGGCTTCGGCTTCGGTGGCAATCAAGGCCGGAAAGCCGAAGCAAGAGGTCTATCAGATCTGTTTCTCTGGCATCTGCACGCGCAGACCGTCCAGGTCATCCGTGACCTTTAGCTGACAAGTCAGACGCGAGCGTTCAGGGTCCGGCTCAAAGGCGAAGTCGAGCATGTCCTCTTCCATGTCGTCCTTGGCGGGTAGCTTATCTGTCCATGCCGGGTCCACGTAGACGTGGCAGGTCGAGCAAGCGCAAGCGCCGCCGCAGTCGGCCTCGATGCCCGGAATGTTATTGTCCCGTGCGCCTTCCATGACCGTCATGCCATTGGCGACTTCGACCACATGCTCGGTGCCGGAATGTTCGACATAGGTGATTTTGGCCATTGAAACGCCCTTTCGCTATAGAAGTTCGGCCTTGTTTAGCGGGCTATGGCAGGTGGTTCCAGCCCATTTCGACAGCCTCCTGCCTCAGATGACATTGCGGTGGGCAAGGGTGGTTTGTGCCGCTACTCTACAGCGCAAACCACAAGGCAAAAGCCGAAAGAGCAGGCATGTATCAGCCCCACCCGCGCCGGAAATTCTCAATCCACATTGCAATCATGCTGGCCTGCGCTGGTCTTGCGGCATGTGAGACGGGCTCCACTGTCGCCCCGCCCCCCGAACCCGGCGTGCTTGAGGCCACCCGCAACGGCCCAGCCGGTGCGGCTGAAGGCAGTTGCTGGGGCCGCACCGTCAGCCCAGCAGTCATTGAGACGGTCACCGAGCAGGTGCAGTTGCAACCTGCAAAGGTCAATCCTGATGGGAGCATTGCGAAACCTCCCGTCTATAAAACCGAAACCCGGCAAGAGATTGTCAAAGCGCGGGTCGACAACTGGTTTGAGACCCCCTGCCCCGATGTGCTGACGCCCGAGTTCAACAAGTCACTGCAACGGGCGTTGCAGGCACGGTCCTATTATCACGGTCCGATCACTGGGGAGATGGATGCCGCCACCCGCCGTGCGGTGCAGCGCTACCAATCGCAACGCGGGCCAGACAGCGGTGTGCTCGCGCTGAAAACCGCCCGCGATCTGGGGCTGATCGCGGTGCCACGGCCCGAGAGTTAAACTCTGAGACAAAAAAGGACGCCCGAAGGCGTCCTTTCATCGCAGTGATGATCCGAGCTTATTCGCCCAATGACAGGGCGACGAACCGGGGATCACCGCCGCGCCGGACCAAAAGCAGCAGCGACTTGCGCCCTGCCTCTTTGGCGGCGCTGATGCGCTCTTCAAGCTCGCTAATGCTCGCGACTTTCTGCTGGCCCGCCTCGGTGATGATATCTCCCATCCGCAAACCTTTCTCAAAGGCTTCCGAAGTCTCATCCACGTCGGTCACAGCAAGACCGTCCATATCGTCATCAGCGCCCAGTTCTGCGCGCAGGTCATCGGTCAACGGCGTGAGTGTCAGCCCCATGAGGGACGCCGACTGCGGCCCAGCGTCTGCGCCGTCTTCAGCGTTGTCCTGTGCGGCAGGTGTCGCGGTCCCGTCGGCATCCTCCCGACGGCCCAGCACTACCTTGATGGTCTGTGTCTTTCCTTCACGCAGCACGGTCACACGCACTGTGGCGCCGACAGGGCTGTTGCCCACCTGACGGACAAGCGCACGGGTGTCCTTCACCTCAACACCGTCGAACGATTTAATGACATCGCCGGTTTTCAAGCCTGCTTCCCGCGCCGGGCCTTCAGGGACGTCCGTGATCAAAGCACCAACGGCATTTTTCAGCCCCATGGCATCTGCCACATCTTCGGTTACATCCTGAATACGCACGCCGAGCCAACCGCGACGGGTTTCGCCAAATTCTTTCAGCTGATCAATGACCCGCGTCACCACGTTGGACGCCATGGAAAAGCCGATCCCGATGGAGCCGCCATTGGGCGACAGAATGGCGGTGTTCACGCCGATCACTTCGCCGTCCATATTGAACAGCGGCCCGCCTGAGTTGCCCCGGTTGATCGCCGCATCGGTCTGGATGTAATCATCATAGGTGCCAGACAGCGCCCGGTTGCGGGCCGAAACGATCCCAGCCGAGACCGAAAAACCCTGGCCCAACGGGTTGCCCATGGCGATCACCCAATCCCCGACGCGGGCGGCATTGCTGTCGCCAAAAGACACGAAGGGAAGCGGCTTGCTGGCTTCGACCTTGAGCAGCGCAATGTCGGTTTTCGGGTCGGTGCCGATAACCTTGGCCACCAGTTCTTCGCCTGAGAAAAATTCGATGGTGATCTCATCGGCACTTTCAATCACGTGATTGTTGGTGACCACATAGCCATCTTCCGAAATCACGAAGCCCGAACCGAGTGCGGAGGACCGACGTGGACGGTTGCCTTCGCCGTTACGGTCCTGAAATTCGCGAAAGAAATCTTCAAACGGAGAGCCTTCCGGGACGATCCCCTGAGGGCCAGTGCGGCCCTCTACCACGGTCGAGGTGGTAATATTCACAACCGAAGGGCTGATCTTTTCTGCCAGAGGCGCGAGGCTTTCGGGTTTGGCGAGCGCCATGGTGGCTTGCAGGACAAGAAGCGACAGCGCCATCACCCCCATCGCCATAGCTCGAATCCAAAGAGTGTTCTGTGCTGTTCTGGACAGGGAAACCGCCTGGGCCTGCATTCATCGTCTCCTGATTATTCCTGTTGTTCCCAACCGGGGCAGAGTGCATCCCGAAGGGAAGGCCTGCAACAGCAAAGATGGGGCCGATCACGCGCATTTCAACGGCTGGTTCTTGCGAAAGCTGTTGGAAGGATGGGCGACGCCGTGCGAACCTGAGTGCTACGAGCAGGCGGCGGGCTCAGATGCCAAGCTGGAATGCGAGCCAGACCAATATCAACCCGAGCACGACCACCAGCGCGCCCATCTGGCGTATGGCTGCTTCAGGCAAGCGGCGCAGAAACGCAAGCATCTGCTCCAAAAACGAAGGGGCCAGTGCATAGACCAGCCCCTCCAATATCATGACCGACCCGATGGCCAGCAAAAGCAGGCTCATTCCTGCAATGCCTCATTCTGCGGAGCCTCTGCATCCTGCGGTGCGGGCGCTTCAGTCGAATCCGCCGCCGGTGCTTCAGGTGTCTCTTCTGCCTGCGGCTCCTCTTCGACCTGTGGCTCTTGGGCAGCGCTATCAGACGAGGATTCCTCAGCACTCTCAGCCGGAGCGGAAGCCGCGCCCCCTATCGAGGGGGCCGAACCGCTGCGATCCGACCTTAGGTAGCTAAAGAACTCGCTGTCCGGCGACATGACCATGGTCGAATTCTCCCCCTTCAGCGCCTCCTCATAGGCAGTGAGAGAGCGGTAGAATTCAAAGAACTCACGATCTCGGCCATAGGCTTTGGCAAAGATGTTGTTTCGCTGCGCGTCAGCTTCACCTTCGATAATCCGAGCATCCCGCCGCGCCTCTGAAAGAATTTCTTCGTAGGTACGGTCAGCTAAGGCGATCACCCGCTGCGCGGCTTCGCGGCCCCTTGCACGCTCATCGGTCGCTTCGCGTTCCCGCTCGGCAATCATACGCTGCAAGGTCGCGTCAAAGTTCTGTTCCGGCAAGTTAGTCTGACGCAGACGCACATCGACAACTTTCAGACCAAGCGCCTGCGCTCGCGCGTCAGCACGCACCCGGATTTGCTCCATCAGGTCTGCCCGTTCCGGCGAGAGGATGGTGTTCGACGTCACACCCTGCGAACCGAGAACGGCACGGATTTGGCTTTCCATGATGCCGCCCATTTCGTTTTCGGCCTGACGCTCACCACCCGCACCGAGGGCTTGGCGATATTGCACCATGTCGTCGATCCGGTAGAGCACGAAGGCGTCGATCTCAAGACGACGGTCATCGGCGGGGGTGACTTCGATCACCGGGGTTTCCAGCGACAGAATACGGTCTTCGTAACGCACCACTTCGTCCAGCAGCGGGACCTTGAAGCCGATGCCCGGCTCGTTGCGTACCTGTTTGATCTGACCAAAACGCAGGACCAACGCCTTTTCACGCTCGTCCACCACAAAGACAGCCGACAGCACCACCACAATGGCGATGATCAAGACGGGAATAATGAAATTTCTTTTCCGCATCAGTTCGACCCTCCGCTGCGCCGCAGTTCGTTCAGTGGCAGATAGGGGACAACCCCCTGCCCCCCTTCGGTGCTGTTGTTCTCAAGGATGAACTTATCCACGTCGCCCAACACCTTCTCCATTGTCTCAAGGTACAGGCGTTTACGCGTTACCTCGGGTGCCTGAAGATATTCCTCCAGCACAGCTTCAAAACGGCTGGCTTCACCCACCGCATCGTTGACGACACGGGCGCGATAGCCTTCGGCAGCTTCCAAGAGTTGCGCAGATTCACCGCGGGCCTCGGCCGTGCGGCGGTTGGCATAGGCATCCGCCTGACGTTCCACCCGGTCGCGTTCCTGCTCAGCAGCCTGCACGTCGCGGAAGGCATCGACGACCGATTGTGTCGTCGTGTTACCGCTGGCGTCCGTAACCTGCACGGTCTGGCTTGGTGGGTCGACTTTGTTCACGTTGACACGCAGCACGTTGATGCCGGTGTTGCGGTTGTCGAGCGTGGTTTGGATAAGCTCCTTCACACGGTCGGCCACTGCACCACGGTCCCGGTTGAGGATCGGTGCGAGTTCGGACTGGGCGATAACTTCGCGCATCGCGGATTCAGAAATCGCCCGGACGGATGCTTCGGGATCGCGCAGCGAGAATTTGAAATCGCGCGCGTTCTTGATGTTCCAGACCACCTGAAAGTCGATATCGACGATGTTTTCATCGGTGGTCAACATAAGCCCGTCGTTGCCGCCGCCACCGCGCCGCACGCCGAGTTCCTCAGTCCGGTTGGTGGTCACGTCAAAGACTTCTGCTGTGACGAGCGGCCACGGCGCAAAGTTCAGACCTTCGGTGCCGATGCCGGAAAACTCACCTAAGAACAGCTCAATCGACTGCTGTTCGGGGCGCACAGTGTAGAAACTGGCAAAACCCCAGAGCGCCACACCGGCAAGCACGGCCAAGCCCACGGTACTGCGGGTAACACCCGGCCCGCCGGGACCACGTCCGCCGCCACCTGTGCCATTGCCGCGATCACCACCACGGCCGCCCATCAAAACGCGTAGCTGCTCTTGCCCCTTGCGCACCAACTCATCGATCTCGGACCCTTGGGGCCGGTCCCTGCCCGGCCCACGTGGCCGTTCCGGCCCCCCGTTACGTCCACCATTTCCTTGGTTGCCCCCGTCACCACGGTTGCCACCACCTCCGCCGCCCCATGGGCCTTGCGAATTTCCTGCCATTTATGTTTTCCCCTCTGAACCGCTCCTGCGGCCTGTTGGTCCTAAAGTCGTATGGGTGGACGCAGAATTCAAGCTGTTCGCACCGGTTCACGCATGGTCACCAGTTCCTCGGACATCGTTGGATGCACCGCGCAGGTGGCGTCAAACTGTTCTTTCGTCGCGCCCATCTTGACTGCGATGCCGACCATCTGGATCAACTCGCCCGCATTGGGTGCGACGATATGACAGCCCAACACCACGCGGGTTTCGGCATCCACGATCAGTTTCATCAATACCCGGTCGGTCTTGCCCGCAAAGGCGCCCTGCATCGGTTTGAAGGAGGTCGCATAGACCTCGATCGGCCCCTTGTCGCGCGCCTCTTCCTCGCTCAGTCCTACGGTGCCCATTTCGGGCTGGGTAAAGATCGCGGAAGGCACAAGGTCATGATCCACCGGCGTCGGCTTGCCGCCAAAGACGGTCTCGACAAAGGCCATGCCCTCGCGGATCGCGACAGGCGTCAGGTTGATCCGATTGGTCACATCGCCAATGGCGTAGATCGACGGCACGGCGGTCTGGCTGTATTCATCCACCTCAATCTCGCCGCCACGGCCCAGTTTGATGCCAACGTCCTCCAACCCCATGTCGTCGGTGTTGGGGCGGCGGCCGGTCGCAAAGAGCACTTGGTCAAACATTTTCTCGACGCCATTCGTCGGCTTAACCCGCATCGGCCCCCGGCCATCCTCATGTTCAGGGGTCAGTTCCATGATGTTGGTGCCAAGGTGCAGGTCGATGCCCTTCTCTTGCATCATTTCGGCCACCATGCCGCGAGCCTCATCATCAAAGCCGCGCAGGATTTGCGCACCGCGATAGTATTGCGTCACTTCGACGCCCAAGCCGTTCAGGATGCAGGCAAATTCACAGGCGATATAGCCGCCGCCAATGATCAGGATCGACTTGGGCAGCTTTTCCAGATGAAACAGATCATCTGACACCAAACCGTGCTCTGCGTTCTTCATGTCGGGCCGGACAGGGCGGCCACCGCTGGCGATCAGAATGTGTTTCGCCGTCTTTTCCGTGCCGTCAGACAGCGCCACCGTATGCGCATCTTTGATGCGCGCGCGGGCGTCAAAAGTATCAACGCCGGAGTTCTTCAGCAGCTTGCGATACACGCCTTCGAGCCGGTCCAGCTCTTCGTTCAGTCGGCCCTTGAAGTCATGCCAATCAAATGGCCCGGTTTTCAAATCCCAGCCAAAATGTTTGGCCTCATCCACGACGTCGGCATAGCCCGAGGCGAAAACCATCAGTTTCTTCGGCACACAGCCCCGGATCACACAGGTACCGCCATAGCGGTCTTCTTCGGCCAACCCGACCTTTGCGTCATGCTCGCCCGCCGCGACACGCGCCGCACGCACACCGCCCGAGCCGCCACCGATGACAAACAGGTCGTAGTCGAAATCTTTATTGGCCATTGATTGCCTCTTTCACATTTGTTGCTCTTGCGCGTCCAGCGCGCCTATTTGCCTTGAGCGGGTCAGTCGTTCAGATCCGAAAACAGGTTGTCTGTCTCGACAAATTCTAAACGGTCCGTCGCCACGGTTCCTTCATTTATGTCGCGCACCTCAACCCTGCCATCCCCGTAACCAATCACAACCGCGTCACAGATGTCGATGAACAGGCCATTCTCCACGACGCCGGGCATTTGGTTGAGCACCAGCGCCAATTGACGCGCATTGCCGATCCGGCCCAGCCGTAGGTCGAGGATGTAGTTCCCCTCGTCGGTAATGAAAGGCACCTCCCCGTTCATTCGCAAGGTGGAGTTGCGCCCGAGCACATCCATTGAAATCAGGGTTTCCTCAACCAAGGCCTGCGTGGTTTGCCAACCAAAGGGGATCACCTCAATCGGCAGGGGGAAGCTGCCCAGATGCTGCACTTCTTTGCCCACATCTGCGATCACGACCATCTGGTCGCTGGCAGTTGCCACGATCTTTTCTTGCAACAACGCCCCGCCGCCGCCTTTGATAAGGTTCAGATCAATGTCGAATTCATCCGCCCCGTCAATCGTCAGGTCGAGCCACTTCGCTTCATCAAGTGAGATCACTTCGATCCCCATTTCGCGGGCCAGTTGCGCGGTCCGTGTTGAGGTCGGCACGCCTTTGATCCGCAGCCCGTCATCGCGCACCATCTCTCCCAAACAGCGCACCAGCCACGCAGCGGTGGAGCCGGTGCCAAGCCCCACACGCATCCCGTCCTCGACAAATTCGGCAGCCCGTTTCGCGGCCACGAATTTGGCTTTGTCGATGGGTGAAAGTTCTCCGGACATGGGGCAGCTCCCTTCAGGCGTTTGGGGCGTTATAGGGCCAATTGACAAAGGGTGCGAGGGGCAAGTCATCGCTTTTCGAGCCCTTCCCCGCCCGTTTGCGACAGTCGCCTTGCAAAGTCCCGAAGGTCTGGGCGATACATTTTCCACTGTCTTAGGACATACAGAGCTTTGGAAGGGTCCGCTGCGCCATGTTTCTTTCGGTTTTCGACATGTTCAAAGTGGGCATCGGCCCATCTTCCTCGCATACGATGGGGCCGATGGTGGCCGCCGGGCGCTTCCTTGATCTGATGCGGGCATCGCCCTTCAAATTTGCCGGGCTACGTGCGTCACTGCACGGCAGTTTGGCCTTTACCGGTGTGGGCCATGCGACTGACCGTGCCACGATCCTCGGCCTCGCCGGGTTCACGCCCGCTGACTACGACGCCGAAGCGGCAGTGAAGGCGCTCGAAGAGATCAAACAGACCCGGCGCATTACTGTCGATGGCCTGCCCGAACTGCGCTTCGATCCTGCGCAGGATATGATCTTCGACTACGACACCAAGCTTACGGGCCACGCCAACGGCATGATGCTGATGGCCACCGATGCCCAAGGCGACGTGACCCTGCGCGAGACCTATTATTCTATCGGCGGCGGCTTTGTGATGACCGAAAAGGAACTCGCCGCGGGCAAGGACACCGATGAAGGCGCGCCGGTGCCGTTCCCCTTCAAGTCCGCCGCGGAAATGCTTGAAATGTCGCGCAAATCGGGCAAGACCATCGCAGACATGAAACGCGCTAATGAAGAGGCCCGCGGCGGGGCCAAGAATCTGCGGGAGGGCAGTGCGCGGCTTTGGCAAGTGATGCGCGATTGCATCGATCGCGGGCTGTCCACCGACGGCACTTTACCGGGTGGCTTGCAAGTCAAACGCCGCGCCAAAGGGATTTATGACGCGCTGATGGCTGAGCGTGGGCAAAACCAATCCGCGCCTCATACCATCAACGATTGGATGAGCGTCTATGCCATGGCGGTGAACGAAGAAAACGCGGCGGGAGGTCAAGTCGTCACTGCGCCGACCAATGGGGCTGCCGGCGTGATGCCTGCCACTCTGCGCTATTACCTCGACCATGTGCCTGGCGCGTCTGAGGCGCATATTGAAGACTTCCTGCTCACCGCTGCCGCGATTGGAGGATTGGTGAAATACAACGCCTCAATCTCCGGCGCAGAGGCGGGCTGTCAGGCCGAAGTCGGCTCTGCGGCGGCGATGTCGGCGGCAGGACTCTGCGCGGTACTGGGCGGCACGCCAGAGCAGATCGAAAATGCCGCAGAGATCGCCTTGGAGCACCATCTGGGCATGACCTGCGACCCGGTCAAAGGGCTGGTGCAGGTGCCATGTATCGAACGCAACGGTCTGGGCGCGATCAAGGCTGTCTCGGCCGCATCGCTGGCGCTGCGGGGGGACGGCACTCATCTGGTGCCGCTGGATGCCTGTATCGAAACCATGCGGCAGACCGGGGCGGATATGAGCGAGAAATACAAGGAAACCTCCCTTGGTGGTCTGGCGGTCAATGTGCCAAACTGCTGAAGCTGCGCATCTGCGCACAGAAACCGTTCATCGGTGCCAATTGCGGCCCCTCGGCTCACCCCCTATCTCCTGAGCAACCGCAAAGGAGAGCATTATGTCCCTTAGACCTACCCTAGAAACCCGCCGCGCCGTTCCCACGATGGAAGGCGCCGGGGTGAAATTGCACCGCGCTTTTGGCTTTCAAGACCCGTCCGAGTTGGACCCTTTTCTGCTGTTCGATGACTTCCGCAATGAACGTCCGGAAGATTACGAACAGGGCTTCCCATGGCACCCTCACCGGGGGATCGAGACCATCACCTATGTGTTGGAAGGCACCGTTGAACACGCAGATTCGCTCGGCAACAAAGGTGACTTGAACGCGGGCGATGTGCAGTGGATGACCGCCGGCTCAGGCATTTTGCACCAAGAGATGCCGCGCGGAAATGCCAAAGGGCAGATGCATGGCTTCCAGCTTTGGGGCAACCTGCCTTCGGCGCAGAAAATGACAGCGCCGCGCTATCAGGACATGAAGGCCAGCGACATTCCGGTTGTGACGGACGACGACGGCACGCGCGTCAAGATCATCACAGGGGAGTTCTGGGGTAAGCGTGGCCCTGTGGACGGCATCGCCGCTGACCCGCAGTATCTGGATGTCTTTGTGCCTGCCGGGGTCAAAAAGACCTTCAAGATCGACACCTATCGTCGGGCCTTTGCCTATGTCTTTCAGGGCGCGGGCGCCTTCGCCGACGCTTCGGCCCCCTCGGGCGTGCTCCTGGAGAAAGAAGTCGGCGGTGAGGAAGTCAACATCCGCGATATGTCGGGCGACCGCACATTGATCCGCTTCGGCACCGGCGATGAGGTGACAGTGCAGGCGGGCGAGGAAGGTGTGCGCTTCCTGCTGATCTCGGGCGCGCCGATTGAAGAACCGGTGGCGTGGCATGGACCCATTGTGATGAATACCCGCGCTGAGTTGCAGCAGGCGATGCGCGACCTCAACAACGGGACATTCATCCGTCCAGCGCATTGACCACAGGGCCGTGGCTGTTCAGGCAGTCACGGCCTTGCGCACCATATCCCAATATTGCGCCACGACCTCATCGAGTGACAGGCGGCCCCCCGCGCGATACCAAGTGTTTACGCCGGTCAGCATGGCAATAATGGCGAGTGTGACGATCTTTGTATCTGCAACGGCGAACTCGCCCGTCGCCGCGCCCGCACGCAGGATCGCCTCAAGCCGGTCCTCATAGGCGCGGCGCAGTCCTTCGATCACCGCAAAGTTCTCCTCGGTTAAATTCCGCAATTCCATATAGGCGATAAAGACCTCGTCTGGTCTGTCGGCGTGGAAGCGGATGTGGAACGCGACGAAATCCTGCAATTGCTGCATCGGTGAGCGCCCGCTTTGCGAGGGGGTCTGCGCCAGCAGGTCGGTCATATGACCCTGCATCAGATCGAACAGCAGGCTTTGCTTGTCAGGCGTGTAGTTATACAGCGCCCCGGCCTGCACGCCCACTTCGGCGGCGATGGCGCGCATCGACACGGCAGCATAGCCCCCGGCGGCAAAGAGCCGCAGGGCCGCCGCGCGCACCCGCGGGCCGGTAATATCGGAATGAGAGCCTGTCGTTCGTGCCATGCGGGCAATTTAATGAACAAGCGTTCAAAAGCAAACCCCGCTTGCGCCCTTCTCTGCGCTGGTGCAGAACAAATCATGCTTAGTCGATTTGTGCCCCATCCCCTGTCCTTTGCCGCCCTTTTGGTGGGGGCAGCGGTATTAAGCGGTTGTGCGGAATTCCCGGCGCTCGACCGCACGATCACGCCCGAAATGGAGGCCGCGGATTACCCTGATCTGGTCCCAATTGATCCACTGTTGGCGCAGGCCAAGGCGGGGCGAATTGACCCCCTGCGGACCGAGGCCGAACTGACCGGACGCGCGGCACGGCTGGACGCGCGGGCCAGTCGCCTCGGCACGGCGCGTGCCGAGACTGCGGCTTCTGCCCGGCTTGCGCGACTGCGGGCGCGGGCAGCGCGGCTGCGCGACGCAGGGCTGACCTCGCAAGAGCGCGAGCGGTTGGCGCAAGACCCGGCACAATAGCGCTATTTTGCTCCGTTGCGTGCAGAGACCGAACCCGCTACATCGCGGAAGACCGACAGACTTGATCAAAAGGACCATCCCCATGTCACAGCCGCTTCGCCTCGGGATCGCCGGATTGGGAACCGTGGGCGTCGGCGTGCTGCGCATTTTGCGCAAGCAAGCCGCGCTTTTGGAGGCCCGTACGGGGCGAAAAATCGCGGTTTCTGCAATCTCGGCCCGCACCCGCAACAAAGATCGCGGCCTCCCCCTGTCGGCCTATGACTGGGAAGACGATCCAGTTAAGCTGGCCACACGCGATGATGTCGATGTCTTTGTCGAACTGATGGGCGGCGCAGACGGTCCCGCGAAAGCCGCGACCGAGGCCGCATTGGCTGCGGGTAAGCATGTTGTCACCGCGAACAAGGCGATGCTGGCGCTGCATGGACAGGCATTGGCTGAACAGGCCGAAGCGGCAGAGGTTGCGCTGCGCTATGAAGCCGCTGTTGCCGGGGGCATTCCGGTCATCAAAACGCTGATGGAAGGGCTGGCTGGCAATGGCATTACCCGGATCATGGGTGTGATGAACGGCTCGTGCAACTACATCCTGACGCGGATGGAAGACGCCGGTAAAACCTATCAGGAAATTTTTGCCGAGGCGGACGGGCTGGGCTATCTCGAAGCCGATCCTCAGCTTGACGTGGGCGGCATTGACGCAGCGCATAAGCTGGCAATCCTGTCCTCCATCGCCTTTGGCACCAAGATCGACTTCGACGGTATCCAACTTGAAGGGATCGAGCGGATCGCCATCGAGGACATCCGCGCTGCAGCCGATATGGGCTATAAGATCAAACTTTTGGGCGTTACCCAGATGACAGGGCGCGGCTTGGAGCAGCGCATGATGCCTTGTCTGGTGCCGCAGACCTCCCCCTTGGGCCAGCTTGAGGGTGGCACAAATATGGTGGTGATCGAAGGCGACGCTGTGGGCCAGATCGTGCTGCGCGGTGCCGGTGCGGGCGAAGGTCCGACTGCAAGCGCTGTGATGGCCGATGTCTGCGACATTGCACGCGGGATGTGTGGCCCCGTCTTTGGACAGCCCGCAGCGACGCTTGAGGCGACGACGGCGGCCAGTAGCCAGACCCCTGCCCCCTATTACCTGCGCATGGCGCTGGTCGATAAACCCGGTGCGCTGGCCAAGATCGCCACTGTATTGGGCGAGGCCGGCGTGAGTATCTACCGGATGCGACAGTATGAACATGCGGATGTGTCGGCTCCGGTGTTGATCGTAACCCATAAGACGAACCGCGATGCGTTAGTGCGTGCGCTGGCCGCGATGGATAAGACCGGCGTGCTGGCGGGCGAGCCAGTGGCGCTGCGGATCGAAGAGGTCTGAGGGTGTTTGCTAAGGGCCATCGCCTGCCCGTGGGGTGGCGATAGCAACCTCGGCTCGTGCCACTTTATTGTGCAGCTGTGATGTGCGTTTGCTAAGGTGCGCCCAGCCTTACCAAATCGCCAGCCCGGTCGCACCGGAGGTGCGCCCGATATAGTTCGGCACGCCTCTGGCGTGTTGGGTGGGCAGACGATAGCCCAGCACCTGCGGCTTGTTTCCGGGCCAGAGCTTTGCGCAGCCCCAACCTGAAAACTTGCCCCGAGACGCGCACAGCGTTACAGGACAGAAAACCCATTTGACCCCAAGGACACCTCATGACCGCTTCCGCCGAATTTCAAGACCGCATGTTATCACTCGGCCTCGCCCGCGTTTCCGAAGCTGCTGCCCTCGCTTCGGCCAAGCTGATCGGCAAAGGTGACGAGAAAGCCGCCGACCAAGCCGCCGTCAACGCGATGCGCGAACAGCTCAACATGCTCGACATCGCCGGCGTCGTGGTCATCGGCGAAGGCGAACGTGACGAAGCGCCAATGCTTTACATCGGCGAGGAAGTCGGCACCGGCAAAGGGCCCGGCGTAGACATCGCGCTTGATCCGCTCGAAGGCACCACGCTGACCGCCAAAGACATGCCCAACGCGCTGACCGTGATCGCCATGGGCCCGCGCGGTTCCATGTTGCACGCGCCAGATACCTATATGGACAAGCTCGCCATCGGCCCGGGGTTCGAGACTGACGTCGTCACCCTCGACATGGCCCCCGGCGCGCGCGTCGAAGCACTTGCCCGCGCCAAGGGCTGCGCGCCTTCCGACATCACTGTCTGCATCCTTGAGCGCCCCCGCCACGCCGATATGATCGCCGAAGTGCGCGCCACTGGTGCCGCCATCCGCCTGATCACCGACGGTGACGTGGCAGGTGTGATGCACTGCGCCGACCCTGAAACCGGGATCGACATGTATATGGGCCAAGGCGGCGCGCCCGAAGGTGTTCTGGCCGCCGCTGCGCTGAAATGCATGGGCGGGCAGATGTATGGCCGTCTGTTGTTCCGTAATGACGACGAAAAAGGCCGCGCTGCCAAAGCCGGGATCACCGAGCTTGACCGCATCTATTCCCGCGACGAAATGGTCACGCAGGACGTGATTTTCGCCGCGACCGGGGTGACCGGCGGTAACATCTTGCCCGGCGTGAAACGCGAACCCGGCTGGCTGACAACCGAGACACTGATCATGCGCTCGCGCACCGGGTCCGTGCGTCGGATCAACTACCGCACGCCCACAAACGGCGGGTGAGCGCCACGCTTCCCTACAGATACAACGGTAAGATGAGGCGCGCATGAGTTTTCTCGGTGTTGAAACCTCCCTGACCGGGCGGCGCTGGATTGGTCCTGACGTGGAACTGTCCCGCGCCGCTGAACTTCTGGCGCAACGCGCAGGGCTGCCCGATCCGGTATGCCAAGTGCTGGCACGCCGGGGCGTGGCGGATACCGAGGCGGCAGGCTTTCTGGCGCCCGCTCTGCGCGACCTCCTGCCCGATCCACGCAGCCTGCGCGACATGGAGCGGGCGGCCACCCGTTTCCTTGCCGCGCTCAAAGCGCGCGAACGCATCGCGATCTTCGCGGACTACGATGTGGATGGCGGCTCTTCGGCAGCGCTCCTGCTGGTCTGGCTGCGCGACATGGGGCATCGCGCGACCCTCTATATTCCCGACCGTATCGACGAAGGCTATGGCCCCAATGACGCCGCCATGTCCGCGCTGGCTGCGGAGCATGACCTGATCATCTGCGTGGACTGCGGCACCCTTTCTCATGGTCCCATCGCTGCGGCAAAGGGCGCGGATGTCATCGTGCTCGACCACCATTTGGGCGGCGAAACCCTCCCCGATGCGCTGGCCGTGGTGAACCCCAACCGGCAAGACGAAGACGGCGCGCTGGCGCATCTCTGCGCCGCTGCAGTGGTCTTTCTGATGCTCGTCGAAGTGGGCCGACAGCTGCGCGAAGCAGGGACCAAAGGGCCGGATCTGATGTCGATGCTTGACCTCGTAGCACTCGCGACTGTTGCGGATGTCGCGCCGCTGATTGGGGTGAACCGCGCCTTTGTCCGGCAAGGGCTGAAAGTCATGGCCCGCCGCGCACGTGTCGGCCTTGCCGCGCTGGCCGACGTTGCCCGAATGGACACCGCACCTACTGCATATCACCTTGGCTACCTCCTTGGCCCCCGCATCAACGCGGGAGGGCGCATTGGGCAAGCCGACCTCGGCGCACGCCTGTTGGCGACAGATGATCCGCATGAAGCCGCTGCACTCGCTGAGCGGCTCGACCAACTCAACACAGACCGCCGCGAGGTCGAAGCCGCCGTGCGCGCGAGCGCTATGTCGCAGGCCGAAGAGCGGGGGTTTGACGGACCACTGGCTTGGGCCGCTGGCCCCGGTTGGCATCCCGGCGTGGTGGGAATCGTCGCCTCACGGCTCAAAGAAGCCTCCAACCGCCCCTCCATCGTGATCGGCGTAGAGGACGGTATTGGCAAAGGGTCGGGCCGCTCGATCAGCGGCATTGACTTAGGTGCCCCGATCCAGCGTCTTGCCGCCGAAGGGCTGCTGATCAAAGGCGGTGGCCACAAGATGGCAGCGGGCCTCACCGTGGCCGAAGACAAGATCGACGCGGCCATGGAGCGCTTGGGCGAATTGCTGGCCAAACAGGGTGCGCATTTGGCCGGTCCTGCCGACCTTAATCTTTGCGGCATGATGATGCCCGGCGCGGCGACGGTGGAACTGGCCGAAATGGTCGATCACGCGGGCCCTTTCGGCGCGGGCGCCCCTGCCCCGCGCTATGCTTTCGCAGACATGCAAATCCGCTTTGCCAAACGCGTGGGCGAGAACCACCTTAAGGTGAGTTTCAGTGACGGTCTGGGGGCAAATCTCGAAGCGATCTCTTTCGGTGCCTACGATGGACCCCTTGGCCCGGCGCTCGAAAACCACGGTGGCGCGCGTTTCCATCTGGCAGGCCGTCTCGACATAAACAACTTCCGCGGGCGGCAGTCCGTACAGCTGCGTTTGGAAGATGCCGCGCGGGCTTAAAAACTTTTTCTCGAAAAAGTGCATTTTTCCGCTTGCGGCCACCTGCGGTATTACTTAAACGTCCGCTCACAGACAGAGCAGCAAGACACTAAGCGCTGCACTGACATAGAGTGGCCCGTTCGTCTATCGGTTAGGACGCCAGGTTTTCAACCTGGAAAGAGGGGTTCGATTCCCCTACGGGCTGCCACTTTCCTCCTCTCTACCTTCTGCAAGAGAAACGTAGCGCGTGCGCTGCTTCTGCTTTTGTCTTCTCAGCGCCGCAAAACCGCGTCTGCGCGCCTAACGTGTGTAGCCTTTACTGAGTCGCGGGCAGTCCAAACGCCCTATTGTCGCCCAGTTGTCGCCTTTCCCATTGACGGTAGCAGTCCAGCAGCCCGCTACAATTCTGCGTGATTTTTGCCGTTTTTCGCGCCTCGCCTAGCAGCCATACAGCGCTTATAGCAAAGACTATGTACGACCACTCGCAGGTTCCAGCCACCGGCACAGCATCACCATTGTCTTTTGTTTTTAAAGAGTTACCTTAGACCAAAGGCGCTGAATCGACCAAGACGGCGCCCCTGTGGCTGCACAGGATCATCGCCCCGCCGCATTGCCAGACCCTCAAGCGCGATACACGCTCGAACCAGCTGGGAAACAATCTGTTTCTAAGAAAATGGATCGAATAAGGCGAAAAGGTGGTAACAAATTCTAGCTGCCTTACCTGAACAAAGAAGCCAGGCCATGCGTTAACGACCTGCACAGCTGCCTGAAACACCAAGCCTTTTTGCGAGGCTTGCTCACACGATTGATCCCTGGGGGGGTTGCATGAAGTACGCGAACGTCGATGGACCGGGTTACGGCTTGGTTAATTACAGCGCCCTAGCCGCTGAGCTAGAGCGTCCGGTGTCTTCTTTGGGTCCGACTATGGTGCAGAGCGTTGCTCTCCATGCCCCGCGTCGTTTGCGGGGCATTCAGCTGCGGCCCAAGGGGCTGTATGGGCGCTTTGCCAAGCCGGTCTTGGAGCGTCTGATTGTTCTGGCTTCTTTGCCCATTGCTTTGCCGCTGATCGCGCTTTGCGCGCTGGCATTGTGGATTGAAAGCGGTGCGCCCTTCTACACCCAGCCGCGTCTGGGGCGGGGCGGCAAACGCTTCTCCATCCTGAAACTGCGCACGATGGTACGCGATGCGGATGCGGTGCTTGAAGGCTACCTTGCCGCGAACCCGGCGATGCGGCGCGAATGGGATGAGATGCAAAAACTTAGCAACGACCCCCGTATTACCAAGGTGGGTGGATTTCTGCGGGCCACTTCGCTTGATGAGCTGCCGCAATTGTGGAACGTGCTGATCGGCGACATGAGCCTCATTGGGCCGCGTCCGATGATGCCTGACCAGTTGGACCTCTACGGTGATCCAAAATCCTACTTCGCGCTCCGTCCCGGTATTACAGGATTGTGGCAGGTCTCGACCCGCAACAACAGCCGCTTTACCTACCGCAACGAAGTGGACGGCGCCTATCGTCGCAACATATCCCTCTCCATGGATCTGACGATCCTTCTTAAAACGGTGGGCGTGGTTCTGCGCCGGACAGGATGCTGAACGATGTATCGCCCCACCCCGGCAAGCAGAAACCTCAATGTTCAAGAAATTCAAAGGGAAAAAGATGAAAGATAACTACGCATCCGACCCCCTTACTGCGGACAGTGCTGACGTTTTGGCGTCTTTTGGTGGTGCCGGGATGCGCCACAGCATCCGACCACGCCGCGCGGTGATCAATCAACTTGACGACGACAGCGATGACGGCATCGACATCTTCCACCCCGCTGACACCGTCCCTGCTACGTTTGAAGCGGACAGTCGCAACGCGGAGCGCAATGTTGCGCCCTTTGTCAGCGACGACCGCGCCCCCCGTTGGGAAGACCTGCCCATCGCCGCCCCCGGGCCGGGCGGGGACATGCCGCTGGTGGATGACAACCGCAACAGTGCTGCCGCCCGCGCGTTCGACCTTTTGCGAACTCGCCTGCGTCAGACCACGCTTGAACATGGATGGGTCAACATCGCCGTGGTCGCTCCGACGTCCGGCTCCGGCAACACCTTTACCGCCACCAATCTGGCACTGAGCCTGTCTCGGGTGCCAGGGTCGCGCACGGTCTTGATGGACATGAACATGCGCAGCCCCGGACTGGCGCGTGCGTTTGATATGGATGCGCCAGGCGCCATGAGCGATCTGCTCGGCGGGCGCTCGGCGCTTGGCACCCAAGTTCATCGGATCAGCGACACCCTCGCGCTTGGCCTCAACTCCCGCGCAGAAGTGAATGCCGCCGAGATTTTGCAAGACGGGGCGACTGCCGAAACGCTGCTACGGATGCGCGCTGCGCTGCGTCCTGAGATAGTGCTTTACGACATGCCGCCGATGCTAAGCCATGACGATCTGTCGGCCTTTCTACCGCAGCTTGATGGGGTTCTGCTCGTTTCGGACGGCAGCCAGACCGTGGCGCGCCATCTGCGCGAATGTGAACGTATGCTTGAAGGACAGGTGCCGCTCTTGGGCGTCGTTCTGAACCGCGCGCGGGCTTCCAGCCTGCCAAGCTACGCCTGATCAGCTAGAAAACTGGCGCGATACGCCCTATTATCGCCTAATTGTTTTGGTCTAGCCTAGCAAAACCCGCCAATATTAAAGGGCGGGTGTTTGAGGCTGGCCGGAAAGAGACCCATGGGACCGATCTATACTCTCGATGACTTCATCGACATGCTGCGCCGCCGCGCGGGTGTAATTTTCGTAATCGTCCTGTTGGGTTGCATCGCATCGGTCATCTGGGCGTTATCGACCCCGCATGTCTATCGGTCCTCCGAAGTCATCCAGATCGAACAGCCCAAAATTGCGAATGATCTGGCCCCCTCAACGGTCGAAGGCTCTTCTGCCCGGCGGCTGCAACTCATTGAGCAGCAACTCATGGCGCGAGGGAACCTCATTGATATTATTGATAAGTTTGGCCTCTACGAGAAATTGACTACGTTGCGCCAAAGCGAAAAGGTTGATCTGCTGCGCCGCTCCGTCTCCATCACAGGGGTGGCGGCCCCCCGTGAGGGCTACGGCGATGATGGCAGGATCTCGGTGGTGACATTCACTGCGGAAATGGACGATCCCGCCGATGCACAGGCCGTAGCGCGGGAGTTCGCAGACCGCACCCGCGCTCTCTCGGCCGCGCAGCGTCAGAACCAAACCCGCGAAACGTTGGAGTTCTTCCAGCGGCAAGAGGAAAACCTGATCCGCGACATTGCCAAGCTTGAAGAAGAACGCGCCGCCTTTAGCACCGCGAATGACCTGTCGCTCGAGGGCAGTCTGGAATTTCGCCGGGGCGAAATTGGTAGTCTCAATGAAGCGATCCTCGACTTAGACCGAGAGATCATCGCAACCCGGCTGGCACGAGACCGCCCCAACCCCGACGCGCGCGCCGCGACCATTGCGCGCGAGCAGGCCGAGTTGGACGCCACCTTGGAGAGCCTTACAACACAGCGTGACCTGCTGGAAGAACAGCGCGACGCGCTGAGCGCCAGCCTTCAGACCTCGCCAGAGGTTGAGCGAGAGCTCGCCCGTTTCGAGCGTCGTTTAGAGCAGTTGCAAGATCAGCTTGAGGTTATCAGCGCACGGCGCAATGAGGCCGAGGTCGGTTTCTCTCTTGAGGCCGATGAACGCGGTGAGAAGCTCACCACCTTAGAGTCTGCTGAACTGCCAGAATACCCGATCTCGCTCAGCCGGAAGAAACGTGCTGCCATTGGGGGCATGGCAAGTGTCGCGCTGGCGCTGTTGGTGGCCTTCTTGCTGGAACTGCGCCGCCCGGTGATCCGTTCGGCTCGGCAAATGACCCGCGAAACCGGGCTGGTGCCGGTCGTGTCGATCCCTGACCTAAGCCCCCGCGAAAAGCGCCGGACTTTGGGCAAGGTTTGGCAGGAACGTCTGAAAGCTGGCCAGAAGGGCCGCGCCGCGCGGCAGGCCCGTAAAGGGGCGCGTCAGGGCTGACCAATCAGCCCACAGCTGCAATATCACCCAGCCAGTCCCAATGCAGCGAGAGCGCCACCGCCCCCAGGGTTAAGGCAAGCGCAGTGAATGTCAGATCATGCCAACCGTCCCAGACGCCATGCGCACGGGCCAGCCAGATCAACACAAAATGAGACAGGACTATCGCCGCCCCCATGCCGATCAACGCCCCCGGTAGCCCGGCATAAATCACCCCCACCAGCAGCAGCACAATCTGAAGGCTCGCCCGCGTGGCCGATGAGATGAAGAAACGCCGCGAGTCGCCCGCCGCAAGTGCCGCCTGGTCATAGGTCAGCCCGATCACCTGCGGCATCAATGCCAGCGCCAAGACAACTAGGATCGCCCCGCTCGCCAGATAGCGCGGGTCATAAAGCAACCCAACCAGCCACGGTCCTGCCAAGGCCATAAGCGCCAGCATTAGCAGCAAACCAGCGCTGAGCGCATAGCGCATCCGGCGCAGCTTGGCGTGATCACGCGCTCCGGTTTCGCGGTAGATCGGGATCATCACACGTCCGGTGACATTCTGGCCCAGCAGCAGCGGAAAGCTGGCAAGGAAATAACCGATATTATAGATGCCTAAACCGTCTAAGGACAGGAATTTGCCCAAGATCGCCCGGTCGCCTTGGCTCGCGAAGAACCAGAACATCGTCGACAGAAAAATCCATTTGCCGAAATGCACAAGCTCCCGCGCTGCGGCGCGCTCCCAGCGAAAACGGTTGGCAGCGCCGGGCAGATAGAAATGGGTCAGCAATAATTTCGCCAATGCGCCCGCTACACCGCCGACCACCAGCGCCAAGACCGATTGCCAGATCAAGGCGCCCACCACCATGATGACAATCCCAATCACCTGCGAGGCGAGGTCCAGCAGAGTCAGCCGTCCCATTTGCAGATGCCGGTGCGCGGTCTCAATCCGGGTGGGGTTAAACCCCGCGATCAAAAGGCTAAGTGCCGCGATGGGCAGGTAGATCAACAGCTGCGGCGCGTCATAGAACTGCGCCACCGGCCATGCCAGCGCACAGGCTGCAAGCCAAAGCCCCGCCCCCCGCAACGCTTGGATTGTGTAGGCGGTGTTCAGAAAGTCCGGGTCATCCCCCCGTTTGCTCTGCGCGATGGAGGGCGCGATGCCCACATCCGAGAAAAGCGTCAGTCCGACGATCACCACTTGGATCAGGGCCATCAAGCCAAAGGCTTCGGGGAACAGCAACCGGGTCAGGATCAGGTTCGAGCCCAGACGGATCGCCTGCGACCCGCCATAGCCCAGCACGATCCAAGACGTCGACCGCAACGCGCGGGCCATCAGGCGATTGCCCGTCACCGCATGGGAAACCTTTGAAATCACTCGATCCCGCGCCTCTGCCGCTTCTGCGGATCAGACTAAAGCCTCCCGCCCTCTTGTGCCAGTGGCAAGGGGGCGGGTAACAATGTTTAACACGCTCTCAGCCCAAGGCTCCCCCTTTGCGCATCGCTTATATCCTCAACACCTATCCTCAGCCGTCACATTCCTTCATCCGGCGCGAGATTGTGGCGTTGGAGGCTGCAGGCCATGAGGTACAGCGTTTCGCCATGCGCGGGCCTGAGGGGCCGTTGGTGGACGTGCAGAACCAAGCAGAACAGGCGCGAACGGAGTATGTCTTGCAGGCCGGTGCAGGGCGATTGCTCGCAGCGGTGCTAAAAACACTGGTGCAGAACCCCGCTGGCATGGGCCGCGCATTGCGGCAAGTATGGCAAGCCGCGAAACGGGCCGAGAGCGGCTTGCCCCGGCATCTTATCTACCTTGCAGAAGCCTGTTATCTTAGAGACCGTTTGGCAGGCAGCGGTGTGACCCATCTACACGCGCATTTCGGCACCAACGCGGCGATGGTTGCGATGCTCTGTCACCGATTGGGCGGGCCGCGCTATAGTTTCACCGTTCACGGACCCGAAGAATTCGACAGCCCCCGCGCCTTGTCGCTGGGCGACAAAATTCACCACGCCGCCTTTGCCGTGGCAATCAGCCAGTTCGGCCGCAGCCAGCTCTACCGCTGGGCCGCGCCAGAGGATTGGCCCCGCATTAGGGTCGTGCATTGTGGC
The DNA here is from genome assembly GCF_013346665.1 of Sulfitobacter maritimus. Taxonomy (GTDB): domain Bacteria; phylum Pseudomonadota; class Alphaproteobacteria; order Rhodobacterales; family Rhodobacteraceae; genus Sulfitobacter; species Sulfitobacter maritimus. The sequence continues at coordinate 467,828 of NZ_JABVBB010000034.1, read as the reverse complement.
ATTGAACCGGCGAAGTTTCCGACCCCGCCCCCCCTGCCCGACGGCCCGCGCCGTCTGGTCTCAATCGGCAGGTTGGTTGAACAAAAGGGCCAGCTGGCGCTCGTCGCGGCCATGGCCCAGCTTCGCGACAGCCATCCGGAGCTTCACCTGACCCTCATCGGCGATGGCGAGATGCGCCAGACCATTGAAGCAGAGATCGCGCGGCACAATCTGGCGGAGCGCATCACCCTCACTGGCTGGGTGGATGAGGCGCGTGTGACCGCCGAACTCTCTGCCGCGCATGGGCTTGTGATGCCGAGCTTTGCTGAAGGTCTGCCGATGGTTGTGATGGAGGCGATGGCCGCGGGCCGTCCCGTTATCGCGACCTATATCGCTGGTACGCCTGAGCTTGTGCAGCACGATCGGCACGGTTGGCTGGTGCCCGCAGGTGATGTAACCGCTTTGGCCACGGCAATGGCCGCGTTACACGATGCGCCGCTCGATAGGCTAGAAGAAATGGGTCAGGCAAACCGACTTCGCGTGTTCGAACGCCATGATGCGGCGACCGAAGCGCTTAAACTGGCACGCCATATGCAAGAGGCAGGAGCAAAGAGCTAACCCTCTCTACCGGCCGCGCACCCAGCGGTTCGAACTGCGCAGGATCGGCGCGCGGATCGCCAGACGCACCGTGATAAAGACCACGAACCCTAAGGGGTCCGAGAGGGCCCGCCGCCAGAGTGGCCGCGCCTGATCGTGAGGGTCGTCATTGTGCAGCAACTCTGGATAAAGCGTCTCGACCTCCTCTACCCCGATGTCCTGCCGCCGCCGCACCCGAACCAGCGGCGCAAAGCCTTCGATCATCGGCCAGTCATAGGTGCCAGAGACCGCGATACGCTCGTCCGGGCGGAAGTTGAGCCGTGCGAAAGTGTCGTCCGAGATGATATCCGGCCAAGCCCCCCATCGCGCCCGTCCTGCACGGTTCATCGCGAAGATACCGAACCCCGGTACGCCAACCGTCATGAACGGCGTGGTACACCAAAAGCGCGTGTAGTGCTTCAACACCCAATCCTTACCCGTCGTGGTGACACGTGGCACGCCGCTGCCATAGCGTGGGGCTTCGCAATCCAATGCCGTGACAAGCTGCCCAAGCAGCGGGGCGGAGACCCGGACATCCGCATCCAGATAGACCAACACCGCCCCTGACGCCGCTGCCTCGCCCGCGTTGAGCGCAGCGAGCTTGCTGCCCTCGGCCAGTTCGATCACCTGCAAAGCCCATCCGCGTGCGGCAAACTCGGCAGAGAACCCGCGCGCCAATTCAGCGGTGTTGTCGTGGCATCCGTTGGCAATCACGATCACCTCAACAGCGCCAACAACAGGATCGGACTGACCAAGGGCACGCAGGCATCCCGGCAGCCAGTCGGCCTCGTTATGCGCCGGGATCAGAACACTGGCGCGGGTCGGCGCCTTTGGCGTTACTCCCATGTGACCAAGGACCGCCAGCGCGGGTTGTCGTCGCTGAGATAGCGTCGCGCCCCCCAAGAGCCCCATTTTGTCGGGGCGTAAACATCAGCGTAATGAGTGAACAACTGCCCGCCGATGGCCTTCCACCCCTTGAGCAGATCGTCATAGAGCCCACCCATTTCGGGACTATAGTTCAGATGATGGAAAAACGCGGTAAGTCTGTCATCATTCACCCGTGAGCCAAGCCCGACCACATGGCTTCCGCCTTCGTACATCACCAGATCAAGATCATGCGCCCGTGCCACGGCGGCGTGATAGGGCCAGACGCGCCCGATCAAATCGGCCAGCGTGTCCTGCGCATTGCCGCTGATGGCCCCGTTGCGCAACTCCTGCGCTGCCAAGGCTGCGGCTGCGTCAAAACGATGGGCTGCGACATACGCCTCCATAGCCGTCCCGCTCAGCCCCTCCCGTTCTGCTGCCTTGCGCGCCTCTGCCGCGCTGTCGTCCAGCCACGCGTCTATCTTTTCGGCACGCTCCTCTAGCCCCAAGATGCCGCCGAAATACCCTGTGACCGCATAGGCATCGAAAGCCTCTACGGGGGGACGGTTGGCCTTGTCCTCCGCCACGAACAACGGTGCCTCCAGCGCTTCGGTCTCTAGCCCCAACCATCCCGTCTGGGTGGAGATTACATTGCTCAACCTGTCGCTGCCCTGTGCGCCGAAGACATCGGACCACAGTCTTGCCACCTCGGCGGCCCGCATGCCGTAGAACTGCATCCCCTTGTCATTCTCACCCCAACGGCTCTGCGCCATATCGTCGGCCCAAGTGGTTTGGGTAAACTGCCAGTTCCAGACCTCATTGGAGAATTCAACATGGGCCGTCAGCTTGGGCGACAGGTGCTCTTTCACGTAGGTCGCAAAGGCGGTGACATAGCCCTCCTCCGCCAGATGTGGCATGTTAAACCAAGGGTCGATCCCCAGTTCATTGGCCAGCGCGACCATATCCTCCACCGGCACACCGCGCAGAGCATAGGTGACGTCTTGAGGTCGAGGGCGATCTTCCCAACGGGCGATTGGGCTGTCATTGGTCATCATCCAGTCCATGAAACGCAAAACGTCCATGCCTTCCAGCTGTTGGGTCCAATCAGGGTTGAACCGTACGCCCGCATCATAGACCGCCAGTCGATCTTCGCGAACGACAGTGATGTTGCGCGGCGGATCGCTGCGGTTGATCCGCTGAATGCGGATATCGACGCTGCCGGGACCGGGCGTATAGTCAAACTGCACCCTATTCTTGCCATAGCGCACGTTCTTGGCGCGGCCTGTGACTTCGATAACGCCCTTGCCCTCAAAACGCAGAATATACCGCCCCTTGAGCGTCTGCGCCGCTTCGGGCATGTCGGTCAGGATAAGCGTGCCGATGCTACCAAGCTCACGCGGCATTTGGGTAGGCCAGCCTTCCGCATCGAGATAGCCGCCCGCCTGCAACTCGCCGTATTCCATGCCACCGAACCGTCCGGCGAGATGACCGAGCCATGGCCGCGATGTTTTCATCAGGTTCAAAAATGGCACCTGCGTGCTCCAATCGGCAATGGCGGCAAGGCCGAGGCCCAGATCGGTGGTACCGGGCCGCGCGTCAGCGGGGGCGATGATCTGGAAGGGGGCTACCAAGTTTGGCGCGGCTTGCTCAGGCGCCGCTGCCCTATTGTCCGGCACCATCGCGTCACTTTCATCAGCGACCGACGGCAAACTGCCCGCTGCCGACGGGTCAGGCAAAGCAGGCGCGGGTGGTGGGGCATTGGGGGCGATCGGTGCGGTCTGCTCCGTTGCGCTGGCCTGCGTAGGAGGTGGCGGCGGAACCGGCACCACAGCGCCCCCCTGATAGGCCCGCACCGCAGCCCAAGCCACCCGCTGAAGATGCCGCGCCAATTCCGGCTCAGGCGCGTCGAATGGATTGCCCCATTGATCGCTGAACGTCGTCGGCAGCCCTTGCGGGTCAGTGCCGGTCAGGGTGGCGTATTGCACCATGGCAACGAAATAATGGCCCAGATCGTTTAGGTGGACATCGTCGGAAAACAACGCGTCAATGTCGTTCAATCCCGGTATCCGCTCGGCGGCGATCTCATCATGAAGCCGCGCCATGGCTTGACCGGCGGGGATGAGCTCAATGCTCGCGCTGTCGGACGTGCGCCCTCGGGACACTGCGGTCACCAAGGCCTCCCATGCGGGCAGGTCCGCGTCCAACCGCATGCGCCATGGGGTATCGGCACGTTCGTCGTGGGCCACCGGCTCCCCGGTGCCGTTGTTCAATGAATGCCATGTTTCCTGAATATAGACCTTAACCGTGGGATTGGCAGCGGCGGCGAGGCCGAAGAATGCCTGCGCATAGACCTCGCTATCTGACCAGCGGGTGTGGTTTGCCAGCGGGATAGCCTCGGTCAAGATCAGATGGGTGGTGTTCCCTTCGGGCAAGACGGTGCGGGCATCCACGCCTTCTGCCTTGTCCGATTCCTCCCAATTGTAGCGCAGCGGCGCGCCGTTGATGATCTGGGCGCGCACCTCGCCTTGGCCGACCCCGGCACGCAGCGCTTCTTGCAACATGGCGGGGCCGGTCTGGCCGAACAGGCTGTGGCCCACCATCAGGACCGAAAGCAGCCCGCCCAGACCGCTCATGCCGCGACGCCGGTGTCGGGATGGGCGCGCACCACGTCCCAGACCACCTCTTGCATGAGCCGCGCAGCCTCGGCGCTTGGCGTGGCGGCGGGGGTGCCATCGGCGCGGTTCAACTGATGCGGAAGCCCCCGCGGGTCTTTGTGGTAAAGCGTTGCATAATGGGTAAGCGCCACCAGATAGGCGCCTTGGTCGTTAAAATGGATCGTGTCAGGGCGGCCCTTGTCGTCGCGGGTAAAGAGATCATGCAGGCTGATGATCCCGCCGATGCCCCCCTCGGCATCCATCGCACGCACGAAGGCGGCCATGACCTGACCAGCGGGGATAAGGTAGATCGGCACGTCGGCGGCTTCGAGCGCGGGGTACAGCACCTTATTGCGCCAATATTTATCAAGATCACGGTCGATCCGCGTCAGCCAGCCGTTGCCGTCATCGGTATGATGCCAAGTCTCGTAAAGATAGACCCGGCAATCAGGATTGGCCGCCTTTGCAAGCTTGGCCCAACGGCCCAGATATTCCGCACTATCGTGGTAGCGGATGGCGTCTGCGATCTCGACCATTTCTGTCAACACCACCGCGTCATACCGGCCCGACCCGATGGCCGACCGCGCGGGACGGTGCTGCGCATGGTCGTTCTCGCGGTCGAACCCTTTGATCGGCACATCAGGCTCCCAATGGTCACGCAGTGACGTCCCCCAGCCGGTTTGACTGTGATAGCCGTGGTCCTCTCCGGCCATTTGCTCCAACATCGCCGGCATGTCTCGCCCCACCAGAGAATGTCCCAAATGATAAATCTGCATGGGTTCAGTCGGCGCGTCGAGCGCTGTGGCATAGACCGTCTTGGCCCGCTCTCGCAGCCGTGCGCCCCGGAACAAACCGGTGCCTCCGCCAAGGCTCGCCACGGCAGCGCCGCCCAGGAATATGCGGCGTGATACTGCAACCATGAGTTTAAGCTCCTTTCGATCTAATCTGCCCAATCGCCACCCCGGTGACAAGATGGCCTCTGACCGGCACAATCCGCCCCGGCAGGTAATCGCCGCGCCTAAACCCTTTTGTTGTTTGTGTAAATCGTGCGGTGAAGCGATTGCTGTCGCTAAAATGCACCTCGAACCGGTCAAAGCCGAACAGCGTCTTGGTCAAAGGGTATTGCGCCTTATAGGCCGCTTCCTTGGCACAGAATATCTGTTTCGTTCCCTTGGGCTGCCTCGCCATGCCCGCCCGCTCTGACGGGCCGCAAATCTCCTCTGCAAGGTCGTCAGGCAGTGCGGCATCGTCCTCAATATCCACGCCGAGAGACGCATAGTCATCGCGATGCGCCAACACCGCAACGCACCATTCGGCACAGTGGCTGATCGACCCCACCAGTCCTGCTGGCCAAATGGGTGCGCGGTCGGGGGCGGCGAATACGGGCTGTGGCAAGACGCCAAGCTGCTGCATCGCTTGCCTTGCGGCGCTGCGTCCTGCGGTGAACTCGGCAATCCGCGCAGGGCGCGCGCGACAAAGATGCGCGGCCTCCCCCGGCAGCAGGGGCAGTTGCGGGGCCGCGGGGCGGGTCACGGCAACACCAACGGGCCGATCAAACAGCGCCCGCACCGCGGCGGTGATCTCGGCTTCGCCCATCACCCGCGCGCGCGACTGCGCCCGGCCCGCATAAGGCGCCGTTTTGACATGGTCTCGGACCGCGCAGATGTGTTTGCCGTGGGGTCAGGCTCAGGTGCCGCGACGGCCCCGGTCAGCCCGTCGACATGGGCTGCCAGTGCAGCGAGGGTCGGGAAACGAAAGATGTCGGTGATCGATAGGGTGCTCAGACCCAAGGCCGCTTTGAGGTCACGGTGTGCCTGAACCGCCAACAACGAATGCCCCCCCAAGGCAAAGAAGTTATCCCCGCCCTGAATGTCACCCACCCCCAAGAGCCCGCGCCAGACCTCTGCAATGGCAGCCGCGCTGCCTGTGGCCGGGGCTGCGTCCTTGTCCCGGTTTGAGGCCACCGATGCTTCTGTTGGCCGACCCGGCGCAGGCAAGGCCTTGCGGTCGATTTTCTTGTTCGGTGTCAGGGGCATCGCGGCCAGCGTCACGATCACCTGCGGCACCATGATCTCGGTCAGTTGGCGCGCAAGCACCCGCCGCGCGGCTTCGCTGTCGACCTCGCTGTCAGCGACCACATAGCCCACGAGCCGCGGCCCTCCCTGCCCTGCCGCATCCTCGCGCAGAACAGCGACAGCCTGCGTGACCCCCGGCAAATCTGCCAACCGCGCCTCGATTTCACCCAGTTCTATCCGGTGACCCCGGATCTTTACCTGCGCATCGGCGCGGCCTTCGAAATGCAGCACGCCCGCCGCATCCAGCCGCACCAGATCGCCGGTGCCGTATAGAAGCCCGGCACCGTTCGGGCCCGGGATGTAACGGTCGGCAGTCATCTCAGGGCGCTGCCAATAGCCCTGCGTCACACCCTGCCCGCCGATCCACAATTCCCCAACCGCCCCTAGCGGCACCTGTTGGCGGTTGGCATCAAGCACATGGACCTGGGTATTGGCGATAGGCGTGCCGATCGGAGCGGTCGTGGCGGCGGTATCGTCAAGGACATGGGAGGTGGACCAGATGGTGGTCTCCGTCGGGCCGTACATGTTCTGGATCTGCGCCGCCGTCGCCTCGCGCAGGCTCCGCGTCAGCGTGCCCGACAGCGCCTCGCCCCCGATCAGCAGCGACTGAACCGAGGCCAGTGCGTGACGCGCCTCGTCGTTCATCACCATCATCTGCGCCATCGACGGCGTGCATTGCAGATGGCTCACACCATGTCTGACAATCTGCGCCGCGATAGAATGATCGTCCTCTGCCGGACGTCCCCCGGCATTGGCGCGTCGCAACACCTCGGCCAAGGGGGTCAGCCCAGCCATGACCTTGTCGGTGGGAATCCCATAGTCGATCAGGCAGGCGATTTCATCCACGCCGATCCGTTTGAGTTGCTCAGCCCGCGCCAAACCATCGGCCACGGTGCCGAACATGCCGCTGTCATTGAAATACCGCTGAAAGGCAAACTCAAGGATCGCATCCATTTCTTCGGGCGCCAACCCTTCCAAGTCGATCTCGAAAGGGGAACTGGCCCCGGCCGGCTTTTTGAACGCGGGGAAGGCCCATGCGTATTGCTTGATCAACCCTGCCGCCGACCGCAGATAGTCCTTCATCGGCGCACGGGCGGTCTCTTCGGCTGCGGCGCGGGTGTCGGCCAGATAGCTGTGCAGCATCACCGTGACCGTGAAGTCTGCCGGATCATGACCCGAATTGCGCAGGGCGTCGTGGTAGATCTTGATCTTGTCGGCCACTTCATCAACCGATTGTCCGAGCAGATGGGTCAGCACATTTGCCCCGATCTCACCCGCCTCTTTCCACGTCTGAGGGTTGCCCGCAGTCGTCACCCAGATCGGCAAGACTTTGGAGACCGGGCGCGGCTGGGTCACAACCAGATGGGGCGTGCCGTCTGCACGCGGGAAGGCAACCGGTTCGCCCGCCCAGAGCTTGCGCAGCTGGTCAATCGCCTCATACATCGCCGGTTTGTTTTGCGGTGGTGTGTTTTCGGGCCGCAGCACAAAATCATCCGGCTGCCAACCGCTTGCGATGGCCAATCCGACGCGGCCATTCGTCAGGTTGTCGATCACTGCCCATTCTTCGGCTATTCGCGCCGGGTGGTGCAACGGGGCGACGCAAGAGCCTGCGCGCACGTCAATATTCTGCGTGACCGCCGCGACCGCCGCGCCGGTGACCGACGGGTTCGGATATGGGCCTCCAAAGGCATGGAAATGCCGTTCCGGCGTCCAAACCGCGTTAAACCCATGCGCGTCTGCGAATTTGGCCCCTTCGAGCAGGAGCTCGTATTTCTTTGGCCCGACCCCATCGTCATTGCCCCAGTAAAACAGGTTAAAGTCGATCTTTCGCTCTGACGTGGGCAGCGGCCCGTTCGACATCAGCGCCCGGCTGTCATCTCCCGCCAGCACGAGCTTGAACCCACGTGCGAGGGTCCAGAACAGTTCAAGCACTGAGATGTCAAAGCTCAGGCTCGTCACTGCCAACCAAACCGCGCCTGCCTCATGGTCGATCCGGTCATCCATCCCAACAAAGAAATTTGCCACATTGCCGTGGCAGACCATAACCCCCTTGGGCGTTCCGGTGGAGCCTGAGGTATAGATCAGATAGGCAAGGTCATCCGGCCCGGCGTTAGCCGCCGGGTTGCTGTCTGGAGCATCGGCAAGACCGGGATCGCCATCGATCAGAAACACCGCCGCGCTATGATCCGGCAGGCTTGCGACCAGCCCCGCCTGCGTGACCACAATCGGTGCCGCGCTGTCAGAAAGGTAATGCGCCAGCCGCTCAGCCGGATAGGCCGGGTCCAGTGGCACATAGGCAGCGCCCGCCTTGACGATACCCAACGCGCCAACCAGCAGGTCCACGCCCCGTGCAGCACAGAGCGCGACGGGCACGCCCGGCCCTGCGCCCATGTCGCGCAGACGGTGCGCGACGCGGTTGGCGCGGGCGTTCAGCGCAGCGTAGCTGAGGGTCTCACCCTCAAAAACCAACGCGGGCGCATCGGGCGTAGCGGCCACCTGCGCCTCGAATGCGGCATGGATCGTGAGCGGTTCATAGGCACGCGTCGTGGCGTTAATCTGCGACAGGCGCTCACATTCAGCCTTGGGCAGTGCCCAGACATCCTGGCAGTTTCGCGCAGCAAGAAAAGCGGCAAACGCGGCCTCAAAGCGCGCAACGAGCAAATCGCGCGCAGGCTCATCGATCCGGGCTGCATCATAGTAAAGTCGCGTCGTGTTTTCCGTCAGACAGACGGTCAGGGCAGCACCTGTCAGCGGGCGGTCTTCAAACCCAATCGCGAAGTCGGGCGTTGATGTGGCTTCAATCGCCGGGTCGCGCAGCGGCAGATCGGCAGCAAAGCCCGCCGATGTCTCTGCACGGGCGATCTGGGGGGCCAGTTGAGAGACAGCTTCGCTCCACAAAGTCTCGGCCTCAGCCTCAACCGACAGAGGCAACCAATCAGCCAGCAGCGGTGCAGATGCGCCAGACCGGACAAAGGCAACCCCACCCGCGCTGCGCCCGGCACCGCGCAGGGTGGCAAGGGCGGCGGCGGTCAGCAGGTGAAGCCGGTCCGCCCCCTTTGGCACATTAAGCTCCTGTGACTGATAGCTCGGCGCCGCGTTGCTCTGCGCAGCCAAGGGAACGGGCAGCGGGTCAAACCCAGACAGCGCCGCGCGCCAATGGCCTTCCTCTGCCGGGTTTGGCAGGGGACCTATGGCGTCACTCAGCAGGTCACCGACAGTGAACAATGCCGCCGGGATGACAGGCTGGCCGGAAAGGTCGGTGAGCCCCGACACAGCGACCTGCCTATCGCCTGCGGCCACAATGAGCCTATCCTCAGTCGCCTCGATAACGGTACCGGGCTCCCCGCCCTCTGCTGAGAGGGGAGCGGCCTCTTTCACGTTCAGGACCTGTCCTTGTGCCGTCACCACTTTCGCGGTGCCAAGCGGGTTCCAATAGGCGCCAAAGTCCAGCCCCCGCAACAGGGCGTGAATGGCCGCGGATGTTTGGGAAAAGTCAATCACACCGCCCCGCGCGGGCCGTTTGTCGCGGGCGAAGTAGCTTCGCTGGCTCAGATCCTGCGCCGTGGTGGTAAGCTCACCCTTTTCCAGCTGGCCAAGCACCGTGCCGAAGCTTTCCATGCCTGCCGCATAGCATTTGGAGTTCAGGCTAAAGGCCGTGTCATCCGGGGCGATTTCGATCCGTCGCTGCGCCAGAAGATCTCCGGTATCGACACCACGTTCGATCAGATGCCAACTGACCCCATGCGCCGCCTCTTGGTTGATGATTGCCCAAGCTGGCGTGTTCAACCCGGCGTAACGGGGCAGCGGACCATCGTGAAAATTGATGGCCCCTTTGGCCGGCAAAGCCAGCACCGCGTCCGGGATCAGCCGCAGATTGGCAATGCTCAGCAACCAATCGGCTTGCCTGGGCTTTTGCAAAAGGTCTTGCGCATCTTGAAGGACCGCCAACCCCTGTGCAGCGGCCCAGTCCTGCACCGCCCCATCGCGGGAGATGACTGCTGCGATCTTATGCCCTCCGGCCAACACCATGTCGCCGCAGGCGATGGTCAAGGATTCGTCGCCCATCAGCAGGATCGTAAGCGGTGCGGTCTGGAAAGCGGCGGTCATGGACGGTCCTCCGTAGCGGGGCGGCGTGGGGGGTGTGTGGGGTGCGGCTGACTGCGTTTCCGCGTCAGCGCATGGGCCAGCAAATCGCGGGCAAAACGCGGGGGATCTTCGCTCTGGCGCCCGGTCAGCAGACAGCGCAATGCGTGCAGCGCACTTCCCGCCAGCCGCGCCGCCAGTGCCAACAACGCATAGATGCTGCCATGGTTTTTTGCAAAATAGCGGTGGCGGCTGTCAAACCAATACCGAGGCATGCGCTGCCATTCCTTCATCCCGGTCGAAACCGAGCCCACATGCACGCAGCCCGCCTGCGGGAGGTACCAACAGTCCCAATCCGCCCGCGCGGCACGCAGGGCAAGGTCGGTTTCCTCGTAGTAGAGGAAATAGCCCTCATCAAACAGGCCGATTTCGCGCAACATCTCGCCGCGCAGCATGATACTGGCGCCCGCAACCCAATCAACAGGCGTGGCCTCTTTGGGCAGCGGTGGGGCGACCACGTAAGACTTGAGCAGCCGTGTGATCGGGCCAATACGTGCGGCGGCTTCAAACTCTCCGGCAATGGTGGGAAAGCGAAAGGCCGTGGTATGAGGCAAACCGTCTTCGCCGCGCACATGACTGCCTGCTATGCCGGCCCGCGGGGTGCTTTGTAGATGCGCCAACAGGGCCGCGATACACCCCGGATCAAGGAAGGCATCAGAGTTCACCACATGTATGAAGTCAGGGGCGCGGCCATCTGACATGCCGGCCCTTATGGCGATATTGTTCCCCGCTCCAAAGCCGCCGTTGTACGCCGCGCGGATCAAGCGCACACGTCCCCCGGCATTCCATCCACGCTCCGCAATCGCTTGTTCAAGCAAGGCGGCTGATCCGTCCGCGCTGTCATTGTCGACAATTGCCAATTCGGCCCATGCCCTGTCCGTCCCCGGCAAATCGACCAAAACAGCTTCGGCTGCGCGCAGGGTCATCTCTGCCGTGCGGTAGTTCAACACGACAACCAAAAGGCTGGGGACCGATGGGCTGGGGCTGTGCATCTGTTTCACTCCGCCGCCGTGGCCTGTGCTGCGACATCAACCCGTTGCGGTGCCGCCAAAGCTGCGTCGATTACCTCGGCCAATTCCTGCGCCAGAACGGTGACACTGGGGGCCAGCACCATACTGACATGATCCCCCGGCACTTCGATCACTTGCATATCCGGCGCATATTGCCGCCAGTCGTTGTCCTCGAACACATATTCACGTTCAGCGCTCACCCATTTGCCATCGGTTACCTGCCAACGCCGGTCCAAGGGGGGTCGGAAAAGGGTCAGCGGTCCGTTCCACGGGGGCGGTTCATAGTTCCCCACTGCACGGAGGAAAGCGGCCTGAATGCGCAGGCTGTTAAAGGCGATGCCTGCCGCCGTGCCCTCGGTTCCGGCGTCCTGTGGCAGTCTGCGGCTGCGTTCCCATGCCCAACGGCTTTGCGCCCATTCGATCAGATACCGCGGCCCTTTGCGCTTTAACTCCGCCAGTTTAATCAACGCCTTATCCGGGCGGGACAGCGCAGGCCGTACCGGCAGCGGCGTGTCGAGCAGAGCCAGAACCGCGACCTCTTCACCGGCGGCACGCAACTGTTGCGCCATTTCATAGGCCGTGATCCCACCGCCGGAGTAGCCCGCCAGCAGGTAAGGCCCCTGCGGCTGCACCCTGCTGACCTCGGCTAAATAATCGGCGGCAGCGGCTCTGACGTCCTCGTGGGGGGCGTCATCGCCGATCAGCCCACGTGCCTGAATGCCCATCACGGGGCGTTCATTGCTGAATGGTAGCGCCAGATGCCGCAGGTTCAGCACGTTGCCAAACATCCCCGCCACAACGAACAGGGGGGCGTTATCCTGTCTCGATTGGTTGAGCGGCACTAGATAGTTAAAGGGGTGAGACGATGTGGGCGCGTTTTCTTGCACCGCGTCCCCCTCTCCCGCATCACCGCGTCGCGCGACAATAAGGGCGGCGCATTGCGCAATGGTTGGGGCTTCAAACAGCACCGAGATGGGGAACTCCACCTGAAATTCGCGTTTCACCGCCGCAAAGAGCCGTACCGCGATCAGCGAATGTCCTCCAAGGTCAAAGAATCTGTCCTCAACGCCAATGGGGCTAACGCCCAGAAGTCCGGACCAAATCTCGGCCAGCTTCTCTTCGACAGCGTTGCGGGGGGCGGTGAACTCTCCGTCTAGGTCGGGGCGATCAAAGCTTTGCTTTGCGCCGCCGGGAGCGTTCGCCGGTGTCTCAGCCTGCGCGATCAGCGTGTCGAGCGGCACAGAAGACACAATGACCTGCGGCAAGTTCAGCGCCAGCGCGCGGCGCAGGGCCTCTGGTCCCTCCTCTGCGCGGATGCCTTGGCGTATCACGCTGGCCAACCGCTCTTCGGCAGGGCTGAGTGTGGGTTCGGCGGCGGCGCGGTCAAACACCACTTCGCGGGCATCGGGCGGCGGCACGTCGGCCAACGCGCCTTCAAGCCGTTGCATGGTGAAGTCTTTGACCTCGACCAGCACCTTTCCATCGGGATCGCAGACTGTCACTGCAAACCGGGCGGTGCCCTTATCAGCATCCCCCTCTTCCAGCCGCACATGGGAGCGGATGTCGGCAGAGAGCGGTGCGTAGAACCGGATTTCGCCATAGGACAGCGGCACCCAGAGGTGCTGCGCCGCATAGCCGGGGATCAAGTCCATGGCCCAGCCGGTGGCAATGTCCATCATGCCCGGATGCATCAAATGCCCAGCGGACAGATCACCCCGTAGCGCTTTGGGCAGGTGTAATGTGGCCAAGCCCTCGCCCTGCCCCATGGCGGTGCGTTGCAACACATGCCAATGCGGCCCAAAGTTCAGATGAGCCTCCTGCGCGGCGCGCAAACGTCCCTTTGGCGCGGCCTGTTCTACGGTCGCACAGCGCGCGGCAATCGCCGCCAGATCAAGGGAAGAGACGGTCGATTGCGCCGCTGGTTCGATCTGCGCCTGAACATGCAACTGCCAAGCGGCGCGGCCATCTATCACGCAGTCGCTGCGCAACTCCGCCGCAAAACCCGCACCTTCGGGCCGCAAGGTAATCTTGAGTTTGCGATTGTCCCCGTCGGCCAGCTGGAGCGGACGCAGGAAATAGAGGTCTTTGAGCGCAAACCCTTGCAAACCCTGCGCCTGTGCTGCTTCGGCAAGCAATTCGATATAGCCTGTACCGGGCATCACCGCGCGTCCATCTTGGGTGCGGTGCTCATCTAGCAACCAATGCGCGGCGGAGATTTCGGTGATGAACTCGGGCATCCCATCGGCCCCCGCGCCCCTCTCTAGCAGCAGGGCTGAATCGACCGGGCGGGTCGGCAGAACTGCAGCACCGCCACCGCCAAGGCTATTGGCAGCCATTCCGACGTCCGCCCAAACGCCCCAATTCACCGCAACCACACGTGTCTTCGCATGACGGCGGGCCTGCGCAAAGGCGTTTAGCCAAGCGTTTGCTGCAACATAGTCCGACTGTCCGGCAGAGCGGGTGGCCGTCGAGGTCGAGGAGAACAAGACCAGCAGGTCCAAGGCCCCATCCGGCAACAGTTGGTCAATCACCCGCAGTCCCTGCACCTTGGGCGCCAAGACCGCGTCGATGGCTGCATCGCCCTTGGCCAAAATGGGTGCATCGTCCAACACACCCGCCGCGTGGATCACCCCGGTCAAACCGCCGTGACGCGATTGCACGTCGTCAATCACGCGGCGCATCTGGGCGAGGTTGGTGACATCGGCCTGCGCAACCTCAACCAGACCACCATTCTGCGCCGCTATGCGGTCAAGCCGTAAAACCGCGCGAATGCGGCGCGCGGTGGCGGAGGCAGAACCGTTTCGGGCCAAATAGTTTTCCCACTCGGCGCGGGGTGGCAGGGCCGCACGGCTTTGCAGGATCACACGGGTTTCAGAGGTCGCCAAAATATCGGCGGCCAGCGTCAGCCCGATGCCCCCAAAGCCGCCGGTGATTAAATAGCTACCGCCCGATTTCCAAACCAGCGGCGCGTCTTCTGCGAGGGCGACGTTCCGGTGTTCCAACTCGTGCCGTCTTCCCGCGCGATGCGCGACTTGTAGGTTGGCAGGCTGCGCCAGAAGCTCATCAAGCAGATCGCCCCGCGAGATCACCGGGGCCGGCTGAGCAGCATTGGCAAACCACGTCCGTTTGGCGGATACCACGGCAACCTCAAGATCGATCTGCGCGGCAGTGAGCGCCGGTAGCTCTCGCGCCATGACCCCAACAGGACCGGAGATCAAAGCCTTCTCCGGATACGCCAATTCTTCGTCGCCCAGCTGGGCTGCGCCGGTGGTGAAGACGCTCAGGTGCAACGGGACGGTCCGATCCATCGCGCCCAAGGCCTGCGCCAACCACGTCAGGCTCCAAAACCCCTGTTCGACATTGCGATCAAAGCTGCTGGAACCGGGGCGCGGGGCGACGGCATCATCGGTCAGCCAGAAATGCGCGATACGGTCCGGCAATCGGCCCGTATCAGACAGGGCAGCCAGCAGTTGCTCATAGCCAGACCGTCCCTGTTCTGCGGCCAGCGTATATTCGGTGTCAGAGATTTGAGCGAAACCGTCCCCCGCTGTCACTTGAACCACGCGGTGTCCGTCTTGCTGCAAGCCTGCGATAGCCTCCGCTGCCAATCCGCCTGCATCTGCAAAGACCAGCCAGTCCAACGAGCCATCGAGCCCCCTGTCAGCTTCGGCATAGCGCGGCTGCCAATGTGGCACAGCACCCCATTTTGTAATGTCGTTTTCACGTTGCACGGGTGGCGTGCTGCTTTTCTGCGCGGCTTCGCCCGGCGCGATGAAGTAGCGCGTACGCTGGAACTGATAGGTCGGCAAAACAACGCGGTTGCGCCGTGCTTCGCCCCAGATTTGCCCCCAGTCAGCCTCAACACCGCAGGCCCAAAGCCGCCCGATGACACCGAGGAAATAGATATCATCTGCGATTTCTTGATCCGGATGCCGCAGGGAGGACAGCACTTGCCCCGGCGATACATCGGCGTTCATCTGCGCCAGCGATGACAGCGCCTTACCGGGGCCCACTTCGAGGAATACGCATTTGCGACCCTGCGCAAGGTGGCTGATGCAATCGGCAAAGTTCACTGTGTGGCGCAGTTGCTCGACCCAATACTCTGGGTCGGTCGCCATCTCGGGCGTGATGAACGTGCCGCTGCGGTTAGACAGGAAAGCCATCTGCGGCGGTTGCAGGTCCAACTCCTTAAGAAAGCTGCGGTAACGGGCAAGGATCGGGTCCAGCATCCGCGAATGGGCCGCGATATCGATGGCAATGCGTTGGTGATCGATCTCGGCGGCGCGGAGCCGGTCTTGCAGCTTGGCCAAAGCGGCATCGGGACCAGAAACCGCGACCAGTTCAGGCCCATTGATGCTGGCGATATCTAGGTCCGGCCCCAAGAACGGGGTGATCTGCGACAGCGGGGCGGAAATGCTGACCATCCCCCCTGCTGGCACCTCGTCAAACAACCGTCCACGCAGCAGCACCAGATCGATACAGTCTTCAAAGCCCATGACCCCGGCCAGACAGGCGGCAACATTCTCGCCCATCGAATGGCCCACCATGGCAGCAGGTTTGACCCCCCAAGACAGCCAGAGCTGCGCCAGCGCATATTCCACAATCATGATCAGCGGCAGTTGAACAGATGGCTGTTTGAGCTGGGCCTCCGCTGTCGCGCGGTCCTGCGGTTCAGGCAACCAAAGCGCGCGGATGTCATAGTCAAGCTGCGGCTCCAGATGCGCCAACCCGCGGTCCATCCATTCGGCAAAGACCGGCTCGGTCTCATAGAGGTCGCGGGCCATATCGACGTATTGCGCGCCACCGCCGGGGAACATGAACACGACGTCGGGATTATCGCCCAGATGGTCATGGGTAAACACACGGCGGCGGTCGGCAGTCTCAAGCAAGGCAGCGGCTTCTTCGTGGCTTTCGGCCACCAACACCCGGCGTTTATCAAAGGCGCGGCGGCCTTCTTTCAGTGTAAAAGCCACATCCGCCAGCGGCTGATCGGGACGGGTACGCAAATGGGCGGCAAGCGCTTTGCTATTGGCCTCCAACGCGGCCTTGCTGCGGCCTGATATGCACAACACGTGGAACGGGAAATCGCCCTCCTCAGAGGCCGCCCGCGGAGGCGCTTCTTCAAGGATCATATGCGCGTTGGTGCCACCCACCCCAAGCGCATTGACCGCAGCACGGCGCGGCGTATCTTGGGCGGGCCAATCATACAGTTGGTCGTTGACACGGAAGGGCGAGCCGTCGAAGGGGATCGCCGGGTTGGGCGCTTCATAACCCAGAGAAGGCGGGATTTGCCGATGGTGCAACGCCAACGCGGCCTTGGCCAGCCCGGCGACCCCCGCTGCGGTGTCCAGATGGCCGATGTTGGTCTTGACCGACCCAATGCGGCAGAAATCCTCAGCCTCGGTCTCGGCCCGGTAGGCCTGCGTCAGCGCGGCCACCTCAATCGGGTCGCCCAGATAGGTGCCGGTGCCATGACATTCGACCATGCCGATGCTCTGTGCCGCCACCCCCGCCGCGTCGAGCGCTTGGGCAATCGCTGCTGTCTGCTCCTCAACCGAAGGCGCGAGATAGCCTGCCTTGGCCGCCCCGTCGTTGTTGATGGCCGAGCCTTTGATGACCGCCCAAATGTGATCGCCATCGGCAACCGCATCCTCCAATCGCCGCAAGGCTACGGCGCCGGAGCCGGAGCCAAAGACGGTTCCCTGCGCACGGTGGTCAAAGGCGTGACATTCCCCATCGGGCGAAAGGATTTCGTTTTCTTTGTACTCATAACCCCGGCCCTGCGGCAGTTCGATGGTCACGCCGCCCGCCAGCGCCATGTCAATCTCACCCGCTCGCAAAGCCTGCGCGGCATAATGGATTGCCACCAACGAGGTCGAACAGGCGGTCTGAAGGTTAATCGACGGCCCCTTAAGGTCGAACACATGGCTTACCCGTGTCGACAGGAAGTCCTTGTCGTTGCCGGTGTGGCGCAGCAAGAACATGCCCACGTCATCGACCAACTCAGGGTTCGAGCAGATGTTAAAATAGAAATAGCTTCCCATCCCACTACCGGCATAAACGCCGATGGGGCCAGAAATGCTCTCTGGCGGATGGCCCGCCTGTTCCATGGCTTGCCATGCGGTCTCAAGGAACTTGCGGTGCTGCGGATCGAGGATCGCGGCGTCTTTGGGCGAAAAGCCGAAAAACTCAGCGTCGAACTGGTCAAACCCCGGCATGTCAGCCGTGACGGGAACATAGTTTGGCCGGGCCATACGCTCCGCGCTTTCACCCGCCGCGCGCAACGCCGCTTCATCGACGCGGCGCAACGCGCTCAAGCCATCGCGCAGATTTGCCCAATAGGCATCTACCCCCTCGGCGCCCGGAACGGTGACCGACATGCCGACGATAGCGATGTCATCTCGCGTAACGCTGCTGTTTTTGCTGCTCATTGGTCTATAACATCCCATCGCCTGCCGGGTCGCGGTGATGCGCCTTATGGGCTCAGTTAGACCCGATATCTGCTTACAACAGGGGAATCTGGCAAAAATGTGCCGCAACCATGCTGAGAATCAGGTCTGACCCGTTTTGTTAACCCTAGGTCAGAATACTGTGCGGCGCCGGGTCGACATTTCGGCCCCTTTCGGGTGAAGATAGCCGGTCCGACGCGCAGTGGCCAGCCTCTCCCCGTGGCCGAGGATCGCCCCGGCGCTGAGCCATGTGAGCGGCGTCAGCGTGGCGTTGAGCAGCATGTCCATCATCGTAATGCCGAGGATCAGCGTCATAGGGGCAACCCAAGGCGACAGCTCAGCATCGCCTTGGCGCCAAAGATGCACGCCGATCAGAGCAATGGGCAGCGCCAGAAGTCCCATCTCGCACAGGTAGCCAAACCAGCCAAAGGTGCCGAAAACGATGATCCAACGGCCGTCGGGAACCGACAAGATATTGCCGCTCGTCGCGTCCCGGATCAGATTGCGCCCCCATCCGCCCCAGCCGAACCACGGCTTTTCCGCCGCCCGGGCGAGCAGTTGTTCTTCGTTGTCAAAACGGTAGCCCAGTGATTGCGCGCGGTCGGCGCTAATCGCTTCGGCCTGCGCAAGGATCGCATCCAGCGGCACCAGCCCGGCGTTGCGCAGCACCGGGTAGATCACCGCGACCGTTGCGAAAACGAGAGCCAGCCTGATCTGCCACCGCGCTGGCGTCAGCAGCACCATTGGCAACAACAGCAGCGCATAGGCTTGACTGGCAAGGCTTTTACAAAGGTAAAGCACAACCGCAAGGTAGCCGACCCAGAGCAGCATTTTCCAACGATCCAAAATCGGCGCCTGCCGCGCCAAAGCCGCCGCTGACAAAAGCGCAATACACATGAACAGGGCCAGCCAAAGCGCATGTGGCAAAAAGACGATGGGCCGAAAGCCCCCATCGCGCATCATCTGCTCAAACGAATGTTGGAAAAATCCATAAATCCACGTGTTCAACTGCGGAGAAAAGCGGATTTCGAACAGCGCGGGTAAGGAATAGACCAGCCCGCCAAGCATGAATGCGAACAGCAACTCGCGCAGACCTTTCTCATCCGCCAAAAACTGCCGCGCCAGCAAGAAAGGCACCAACGTCAGGATCTGTCCGATCAAGACCGAGCCGAGATCCCGGATCGACTGCCCCGGCAGAACATCGACGGGAAAGAGGATTGGCTCCATGCCATGCAGGCTTTGAAACAGGATCGGGTCGCTGTTGGTCAGCACCGTAGGAATTGCCGAAAGGACGAGCCCCACTACCAGCAAAGCAGCGATCCGAGAGCTGGGCCAAAGCTGCAACCTCTCGTTTGTTCCCAGCCAAATGATCAGCAAAACGCTCAGGTTCGGGATCGATACTTTATCAAAGGCAGGCACCAGTGGCAGATTGAACTCGGCCAAAGGCGGCAAGAACAGATAGCCGCCCATGATCGACCATATCAGCGCCCGTTGCAGCGGCAGATTGCGGAACAGACCCAGACAGATAAAGGGCCAGATCAGCAGCATCAGATAGGCAACGGGGTTTGGCATGTTATCCTTGCTTAAGTCTGGCGCTGCGCTCGCGCAGCCGGGTGATGCACCCGAGCCTTTGGCGGTGCAAATTACCATCTGGCCCGCCCCCTGTCATCCCGCTAGTTTCAATGACAAGTGAAATGCAATCAGGGTGTGGCCGATAGATGCATAGCAATTTCAAACGGATGCAGCGGTTTCCTCATCCATTGCAAGCCAACACCTACCAACGTTGATCGGTCAATCCTTATGAAATTCGGGCATCGTTCCGCGGCTGTTGAGATCAATGTGCCCACCCACGCAGCATTGTTTCGCGCGTTACGGGATCGCTTTGCCGCTGGACAGGGTTTCGCGCTCGCCACGCTTAACCTTGACCACCTAACCAAACTGGCCCGCGACCCGCAGTTCGCCGCAGCCTATGCGGCGCAGGATTTTGTGGTTGCCGATGGCCGCCCGGTGGTCTGGCTTTCGCAACTTGCCCGGCAACCCGTGAGCCTGATGCCCGGGTCTGACCTCATCCTACCGCTGTGTAAACTAGCGGCGGACTGGTCTCTGCCGGTGGCGCTTTTTGGCAGTGACACAGCGGCCCTTGATGCCGCCGCTAAGGCGCTGCAGGCTCGTGTGCCAGAGTTGGTGATTTGTCACAAAGCAGCCCCGCCGATGGGGTTTGACCCAGCGAGCGCGGAGGCCGATGCGGCATTGCGCTCAATCGCGGCCAGCGGTGCGCGGTTGTGCTTCCTTGCCCTTGGCGCACCCAAACAGGAACGTATGGCCGCGCGGGGGCGCGAAGTGGCGCCGGGCGTGGGCTTTGTATCGATCGGTGCGGGTCTGGATTTTTTGGCAGGACACCAACAGCGCGCGCCAAGATGGATGCGCGGGCTGGCGCTGGAATGGCTTTGGCGTGCCATGCAAAGCCCGGTACGCATGGTGCCGCGCTATGCCCGCTGCTTTGCCATTCTGCCAAGCCTCACGTGGGACGCATGGCGCGCGCGGCGCTAGCGGTACTCGATGATCCGCCCGTCGCGGCGCAGATGGTATTTTAGCACGCCCAAGGCTTCGGGAAATTTGCCGAGCAAGGTAAACGCCCCCCAAAGCATCCCGCCCCGTCGCACCAGCCGCAACAGCTGCAGCGGATAGGCCAGCGCCAGCACGGCGGCCGCCAAAGGCGCGATGAGGGCCAGCAGGAGGATCACCCCCGGCAACAGCGCCCCCCATAAAAGCGCCCGCCGGGTTTCGGCAACCCAATGTCTATCCGGCCCTTTGCCATGCAAGGCCGCCCCTTCGGCAAATGCGTGGCCCGCCCGCATACTGCGCCGCCACCATTGGCCGAAGCGGGTTATCTGCGCATCATGCCACGTCATCTCAGCGTCGAGCCGATATATCTGCCAGCCGGATCGGCGCAGCCTTTGGCAAAGCTCAGGTTCCTCCCCTGCGATCAGGTCTTCGCGGTAGCCACCCACCTCTTCCAGCGCCGCGCGGCGGATCAGCGCATCCCCGCCGCAGGCCAGTGCTTCGCCGCAGGGGGTGTCCCATTCGCGGTCGATCAGTCTGTGATAGACCGAAAGCTCGGGATGTTCCTCTCGCCGGCGCCCGCAGACGACAGCGACCTTGGGGTGCTCTGCCAGATGCGCCTGCGCGGCCTGAAGCCACCCATCACGCAAAATACAATCACCATCCAGAAACTGCACAAGGTCTATCTCGGGCCGCAAAACGGCGATCCCGGCATTGCGCGCGCGTGCCGCCGTGAAGGGGGTTGCCGTGTCCAATGCGACAACCTCAGCCCCCAATGACCGCGCTGCATCGGGTGAGCCGTCCGTCGATCCGCTGTCGACATAGATCACCTGCGCCGCCTGCCCTTTAAGCGCGGCCAAGGACTGTTTAAGCCGCGCACCCTCATTGCGCCCAATCACCACCGCCGCAAGGCTCACGCGGCACCCTCGGTGCGCAGGGCGGCGACATGGGCGCTGTAGGTTTCTGACGGCACCAGAAATCCAGCGCGGTAGAGCAGTTCAACCCGGTTCCAGCGCCGCGCGTCTAATGAAAAGAGCGATAGGTCAGGGGTTTGTCCGACGACGGCCAAGCGTTTGGCGTCTTCACCATGGGCCAGATCACCGGTGGCAAGGCTCTGCGCATCGCGGGCCGTGGGGTCATTGGCGAACTTGTAATGTTTGATAACCGCCGTGAAATCCGCCACCTTCACCCCACAAGACAGATGCGGATGCGGCGCGGGCATAACCCCCGGCCCATTAAATATCAGCGGATGTTTGGTGAGGCAGCAGTCTTCGCCAAAGACCTTACCGCGCACGCCACCAAAGGCAAATTTCACCGCGTCATTGGACAGTTCATTGTTGGCCAGTAGCGCTGAGAAAGGAATATCGGGGCTGTGATAATCCAGTCTGCGCACCGCGCTGATGTCGAAATACAGGAAATCACGGAGCGCCTGCGGGTAGGTCAGCTTAGCGGTCTCGGCAAGGCTGGCCTTGGGAAACATTTCAAGCATCTGTGCGACCAACGCAGTATAGCCTTGCGTTTGCAGGTAGCGCGCCAGACCGTGAATACCGATGTCCTTGCGGCCTTCAAAATCGAAGATCTCGTCCATATCGACATAAAGACACCAGCGGTTCTGCCCGTATTTTTGTGCCGGATACTGGCGGATCAGGTCTTCGTATTCCGATAGAGGCAAGAGGCTTTGGTCAATCACAGTGCCGGGTTCTTCCATGATCCTTGCGATCGTGCCGTCGGAGGAGCCATTGTCGATGAACACGAAATGCCGCACCCCCATGGCGCGGTAATAGGCGAAGAACCTGTCGAGATAGTAGGCACCGTCCCGCACCAGCGCGATCAGCACGACGTCACCTGGGGCGACGTCCAGCTTTTGCGGCCCGTGTAAGTGCTGCAACGACTTCGCAAAACGCGCCCGGCGACGGGCGTCGTGCAGCCGCTGGCGGGCGCGGCGGAACAGATGCAGGGGCGACTTCATGCCCGGGGTGATACGACAGGCCGCCTGCGCGGTCCACTGCCATGACGTGTCAAGGGTGACCCCTGTTAGCTGTCGCGTGAACGCGCAGGCCCCACAGGCGCGACGCTGGCAGCAGGGGCATCTGCCGCAGTGGGGTCACGCAGGGCTGGCGTGTAGAACGTCTGACAGGCACGGCCCGCGTGTTTGGAGGCATAGAGTGCCAAATCCGCATCTGCCAGAATACCTTCAAGGGACAACCGCTCTCCCCCCTGTATCCAAACAGTGCCTATGCTTGCGGAAATGGCGCAGGTTTGGCCTTCGAATAGGATCGGCTCTTCGAGCCGGTTGATAATGCGCCGCCCAATGCGCCGCAGGATTTCATCACTGTCCACATCCGGCAAGACCACGGTAAACTCATCCCCGCCAACCCGCGCGACCATGTCGGTGCGTCGGGTTTCCTCTACCATCGCGCGGGCTACGACTTGCAAAACATGGTCGCCTGCCGCGTGGCCTAACGTGTCATTCACGGCCTTGAAGTAATCCAGATCGATGTGCATCACGGCGAAAGCCTTGCGCGCCGCGACCAGTCGTTCCAGCACGGTGTTCAGCGCGCGGCGGTTCTTTAGCCCCGTTAGCGTGTCGGTAAAGGCCTGTTCTTCGGCGGCGATCTTGGCGCCTTGCAGCCGCAGGTTCAGCCGCCGCGAAGCCTCCATGGCCGCTGATTTCGCCTCCATCAGATAGAGCATTTCAATTGCCAGATCGGTGGCCGCGAAATCGGCGTTGGTCAGGGAATAGTCGCGCACCCCGTCCAGGATTGAGATGCCAAAGGACAGGTTCACGATCATCCGCCCATCAGGTTTTGGCACCAATACCCCTTTCAAGGCGGTGCGGGGGGCGTCGTGGAATTCCAGATGCAACTTGATGTCCGTCGCCCGGCGCAGGTCGTCCATGCTGCGGATCGTGCGCGGGCGTTTGACGACGAAGGCTTCGAGAAAACGCTGGCCTGTCAGGGGTGTCTCGGGCCGTAATTTCTGGATCGTGGGACCGGCGTGAAGGATATGCCCCGTAGGCGCGAGGACCAGATGCATCGGGCAAAGGACATCCAACACGTCAGACTGTTCCAAACCCTCGCTCATGCCCGTGCCCCTAGATCAAAGCTGCGTCCTGCGGAATAGTCGGCCTCAACGACCTTTATCGTCAGCGTTTCGACCCCGTCGTTCCGGCCCATGTGATCCAGTAAGACCAGCGCCCCATAGTCATCCGCCATGACCCGCAACACGCCCATCAACAAATGACCATAGCCCGCCACAGGAGCATCACAGATCAGAGAAAACCTCCCCTCGTCATGTTCGCGCAGCTCAATATTCGGCAAGTCCAGATCGGCCAGTGCCAGTTTGGCCCGGTCCGGCAGATCATCCAGCGAATGTAGAAAATCGCTAAAATTTACCCCGCCAAAGCGCAGCAGGCGGCGCACGGCCTCATAGGTGGGATGCGACACGAGATAGGTGCCGATATCCTCCATCACCTCAGGGCGCGAACGCTCCAGCACCTCGCACACCGCATCAAGCATGCGGGGGGTTAGATCATCTGCGTAGCTTAGCATGGCTTCGAACTCTGTAAATTCCAGCCCTGCCCGCTGCGTCGCTTCGGCCCAGCAGGACGGCCCGTAGCTGTCGCAGACATAGTTTTGAATGCTGCGGTTGATTAGCCCGTGCATAGCAGTCTCACTCCCGTGTTTCCCGACAGTAAAATGCGGTGCCAAGGGTTAAGATTAGGCTGAAGAATAAAGTTGTTCTGAAGTTTCATGCGATCCGCAGATCGAAGCAGGGACGATACTGGGGAACCTCAGCCTCGATAGCGACGTTTACCACTGGGAGCCCGCGGGCCTGACCTGGACACGCAGTAAGGGAGACTTTGACATGAGCGATCCGCACAAACATCCTGAGGATGACAAAAAGACCCCACCAAAGAAGCCTGACGAGAAACTGCACCGCCCCGAAGCCACATTGGACGAAGCGCCAGCTGGCGGGCCCAACGCCGAAGAGCGCTCGCGTCTATCGGACTAAACCTCTCATAGGTTGGGCGGTTCTTCCCCATCTAACGCAGCACTATAAAGTGAGACCAGCGGATGCAGCATCCAACCACGCCCCCCCGGCATCAAAGCGCGCCGGGGTTTATGATGTGTCTAAGCTGGGTGGCCATTCTGGGGTGTGTGATCTTTGCGGGAACGATCCTTATCGCCGATTTCGTCGTGCCGGACCACGATTGGATTGCCGATACGATCAGCGACCTTGGCGCGGGCCGCTATGAGTTCATCGTCGACATCGGCATCTACGCTTTCTCATCTGCCCTAATTGCCTGCGCATTGCTCTGTGCACATCAGCACCAAGGGGGGCGGAAATGGAGCGCCGGGGTTATCGGGTTCGCAGCCTTGGGATTGATCGTGTTCCTCGTTGGGGCACGGAATGAATATGGCGACAACGACTCTGACGGCATCGTAATCCACAGCTATCTTGTTTATGCGCTTGGGTTGCTCATGCTCTTGGTGCCTTGGCTGTTGTCCGACGGGCTGGCGGACTGCGCTCCTCGTTTGTCAAAGGCGTTAAAAGGCCTTGCGGTTCTTTGGCTACTGTCCGCCCCGCCGTTCTTCTTTTTACCTACTGGAATCGATGGGCTTTACGAGCGTTATCTTGGGTTGATCGCGATGGCGGTGGTCGTCCTGTTAGGGCGGTTCTTTATGCAGCAAAGCCGTGCCATGACTGAGGGATCGGGATAAATTATGTTTTTCGAGAGTACCTTGCTTGATCTTATCGCGCGGGCAATTTTGTTGTCGATCATTGCTCTGAGCTGGGTGATCTTCGTCGTTCGGGTGATCGGCCTGCGGGCCTTTTCCAAGATGACGGCCTTCGATTTCGTCGCCACCATTGCCACAGGCTCGCTGCTGGCTGGCGCTTGTCAGGCGACCAGTTGGCCCGAGTTTGCGCAGCCTGCACTGGCCATAGCCGCCCTTCTTGGGGCGCAATATACCGTGGCGCGGCTACGCCAGTTTTCCCAGCGCTTCGAAACTGTGGTTGAGAATGAGCCGGTCTTACTGATGCGCGATGGGGTGATTTTGGATGACGCATTGCATCAGACCCGCGTGGCGCGGGCTGATCTGATTGCTAAGTTGCGTGCCGCAAACGCGCTTGATTTCTCGCAGGTCCGTGCTGTGGTGCTGGAGACAACGGGCGACATCTCGGTACTGCACGGGTCGCATCTGTCAGATACGCTGCTAGAGGGTGTTCATCGCAAACAGTAAGGCCGCGCCCTGTCTCGTCATTTGTGTAGAAGGTCCAGCCACGCGGGCAGATGTCCGATATCGGGCAAAACCACCTCCGCATGGCGCTTCAGGTCATCAGCTACCGCCGGACCGGTCAAGACAGCGACAGGAATCATGCCTGCCAAACGGGCGGCTTCCACGTCGTGCAGACTGTCGCCCACCATCGCTATCTGCGCGGGAGGAAGACCGACATGAGACGCAAAGGCCAGCAATTGGCCCGCGTTGGGCTTGCCGCCATGGCCGCTGTCGAAACCTGCGATAAAGTCGAACATATCTGCCACCCCTGCCGCAGTCAGATGCGCCCGGGCCGGATGTTCTGCATCATTCGTTGCCACGCCTAAGCGCAGCCCGCGGTCTCGCAAGCCTCGCAGCAATGGGGTTAACGGCACTGCCTCGCGCTGCGGGGCTGCGGCGGCTTCGGCGTTAATGAGGGCCAGAAGTGAAGCCTGTGTCTGATCAGGGAAATGCAGGGTTAAGGCTTTAACGATCTGATCTGGCGTGCCGGCAATTGCGATACTGTTGCGGGTAAATACCCCCGCATGGAGATCAAAACCAATATCTGCACCCGCAACTGCTGCGCGCTCACGGTCCCCGCCGCAGGCGCGCAGGAGAAACGCCTCGGCCCAGGGCACCCATGTGGCAGCGAAATCGAAAAGTGTGCCATCCTTGTCGAAAAGAATGGCCCTGATGTTACTCACGTCCATTGCACCTGTTCGCCGCCCGGAAGTGCTGCGCGAGCTTCCATGATCCGCTCATAAGGCAGGGCAACATGATCGCAAAAGCCAATAACCCAAGCGTCATCCATCATGAGGAAATCCAGCACGGCACCCAGAAAAACAGGGTCTGCGGCCTGCTCTTTGACATTCGCTTCCGTCGCTCCTGTGCTGCTGAGAAACACGGGCAGCAAATCATCATTGGCCGCCAGCCAAGCGAGCGCCCGCAATGCCAAAATCTCCGCGGCTTCAGAGGTATAGGACATAAAACTACTTCTTTCCGGCAAGGTGGAAACGCTTTGTTAACCAATAAGGGTAAAGACTGGCGCATTAAACAGGTTTTCTACGGTGAAGGAGCTGTCGTGCAGGGGACTATCCTTATCGTCGATGCCATCGCGACCAATCGGATCAGCCTTAAGGTCAAACTCGCGGCGGCATACTATAGGGTCATTCAGGCGGAGGATATGTCGCAGGCTGTGGCAGAGGCGCGTAAGCGTCCACCTGATCTCGTGATCTGTGCGCTGATCCTGCCACAGGGTGGCGCGGCTGATCTGTGCCGTGCTCTGTGTGACCAATTCCCATCGCTACAGATGCCTATGCTGGCGATCGGCAATCGGGACCACGCCGACAGCCGCCTCGCGGCGCTTGAGGCTGGGGTGAGCGATGTGCTGCTGAAACCGTTGGACGATACGCTGCTGCTGGGGCGCACCCGCAGCCTGATCCGCGCCCGCAACGCGGCGGAAGAATGGCAGATGCGGGACGGCACAACCCGTGCGCTTGGACTGGCGGAACCAGCGGCGGAGTTCACACCTCAAAGCCATTGCGTCCTGATCCATGACGATGGTGCGCGCATGTTGGGGTGGGCCAATCGGCTGCGCCCTCAGCTGCGGGCGAAACTATCCCTCGCCCGCCCCAAAGATGCCATTCGCGAATTCCCTCCAGAGGGGCCGCCCGACGCATTTATACTCACCCTTCCCGCGGAACAGGATGCGGCGACGGCGGCCTGCCGCTTGATCTCGGACCTGCGCGCGAATGCGCATACACGACATGCGGGGGTCTTGGTGGTGCAATTGGCGCCCGATACCGCGCTGGCCGCTATGGCGCTTGATCTCGGCGCGGACGATCTGATGACCGATGGGTTTGATGCAGCCGAAATGACCCTGCGCTTGCACGCCTTGCTGCGGCGCAAACGCATGGCTGACCAGTTGCGCGCCACGGTGCGCACCGGGTTGAAAGCAGCAGTCTTCGACCCGCTCACTGGATTGCACAACCGCCGCTACGCCATGCCCCATCTCAGCCGCATTGCAGAGCGCGGGCAGCAAACCGGACGCCCCTTTGCGGTCATGCTGGCTGATCTGGATCATTTTAAGCAGATTAACGATCAATTTGGTCATACGGCGGGCGATGCCGTTCTGGTCCAAACGGCTGAGCGGCTTAGGGACAATCTGCGCGGGATGGACCTTGTCGCCCGGATCGGGGGGGAAGAGTTTCTTATTGTCATGCCCGGCACCACCATGGCCGAGGCCGAAGTGGCTGCGGCACGTCTCTGCGCCGATATTGCAGAGCATCCGTTCAGAGTCTCCACCCATGCGCGGCCGCTGAACGTCACCATCAGCATTGGTCTTGCCGTGGGCCCGGCCAATAAAAACGATCCCGCGCTTTCTGTCGAGGCATTGCTTTCTGAAGCCGACCGGGCGCTCTACTCGGCCAAGACGATGGGGCGCAATCAAGTAACCTTGAGCCGCCCGGCGGCCTGATGGCCTGTGGCCGCGAAATTTCTCTCTCACATCTTATCAACCAATGATTGCGCGGCGCGCCTTTTTCGCCGTAATCTTTGCCAATGCATCAGGACAAACCCATTCTCGGCGTGGCGCTCATGTTGGGCTTTTGCATAGTGGCCCCGGTGGGGGACGCTGTGGCCAAACTGCTGGGGGAATCTGTCCCGCTTGGACAGGTCGTCTTTATCCGTTTTGCCGTTCAGGCTGTTATCCTGATCCCCGTGGTTCTAAGCAGTCACCGGGTATGGCGCGTGCGAGGAAAAATCTGGGGGCTGATCCTGTGGCGCACCCTTTTGCATGTGGCCGGGATTGCCGCAATGTTTACAGCGCTAAAATATCTTCCCCTGGCTGATGCGGTCGCCATCGCATTTGTCATGCCGTTTTTCATGCTGATCCTAGGAGGGCTTGTTCTGCACGAACAGGTTGGCCCGCGTAGGCTCAGCGCCTGCGCTGTCGGGTTTCTGGGGACGTTGCTGGTGGTACAACCGAGCTTTGTCAGCGTCGGCTGGCCCGCCCTGCTGCCGGTTGCCGTGGCGGTGATCTTTTCGCTATTCATGCTCGCCACCCGTCAAATCGCCAAAGAGACCGACCCGATCAGTTTGCAAGCCGTGAGCGGTGTTTTGGCCGTGCTTATCGTGCTGCCGCTCTTGATTTTTGGCTCCTCAAGCGGTTTTGCACCGCTGCACATCATCCGACCCGATGCTTTTGATTGGACGCTTCTGCTTGGCATCGGCGTGTTAGGCACCATCGCGCATCTGCTGATGACCTGGTCCCTGCGCTACGCCCCGGCTGCGACGCTCGCACCGATGCAATACCTTGAGATTCCTTTTGCGACCTTGCTGGGCCTCATGATCTTTGGCGATCTGCCCAACCCGTTGGCCGGGCTGGGAATTGTCATTATTATAGGCGCTGGTCTTTACGTCGTTCTGCGCGAACGGGCCATTGCGCGCGATCTGGTTGCAACAACTGCGCCGCCAGCGGCGCCATGAGCCGCCGAGGCAGGATCAGCAGCATGTCTGGTCCCTCTATCGTCAGTTCCACCGGTCCCAATGCCTGGTTCGATGTGCCGATCTGCCCGCCCGGCGCGAAGGGCAAGCCGTCAATCGGCCAGCGCAGCCCCCGGCTTGTCCCGCGTACCGGCGCGAGCGGCATCAGCGAAACGATGTCCCCCGGCGCAGTGGGCAAAGTGATATGCGGCGGTGCAAGGAGTATGATCTCCAATGGTCCCAACAAGATGCAGGGCCGATGCGCGAAGGCGGCCAGCGTGTTAAAGGCGGCCAACTGGTGGTCCAACCGCGCTCCCGTAAAGCCGACCCCCAAGACCAAGGGCGCGTGCACGCGGCTTAATGCCTTCTCGAAATCGGTGCTGTCTTGCTCAGTTATCAGGTGCCGTCTGTCGCGCGGGATCTGATGGAGAACCTCGTCCGGTGTTGAATCCAGATCCCCGATCAGGGCGGCCAAAGGCACTCCGGCGTCCACCGCAAGCGCCGCACCGCCGTCTGCAGCGACGCAGGTGGGCGCCAATGCGCGCGCTTCATTAAGGTCGTCCAAGCTGGCTTCACCGCCCCCGATCAAGGTGATTGGCTCCGCAGCGTCAACAATGTAGTCTAAAGTGGTCAATTAACGCCCCTTTTGGAAATCTGCCTCAATCTCGCCTTGAAATCATACGTTGAATGGCACAGATTCGGGCCGCTTTGGTCTTGGACATCGTGGTAAACGATACCTGCAACACCGCAGAGGACGAGCATCCGATGATGAACAGCAACAAAATTCTGACGGTCTCCTATGGCACTTTTTCGTGCACGCTGGAAGGCTTCGACGACAGCTTTGGCACGATGAAAGCCATCGCCGAGTATTTCCGTGATCTGGCATCAGATGACCGTTACTTTGGCGCAGAGCCGCCGCAACCCGATGCGGAGATGTTAGCGCGTATTGCACAAAAAGAGGTGTCGCGCCGGGTGCAAGCCCGCGAGCAGGAAGGCAAGATCGTGTTGAGCGCTTTGGAAGATCAAAGCGCCCCCCCGTCGGGCATCGCCGCGCCCCATGAGGCGCAGTCGGCCCCGGCCCCGCAGGCGGCGGCACCTCAGCCAGCCGCGTCTGAGCCTGCTACACCGGTAACAACGCCCGCCGATACCGCCGTATTGGATGCCCAAATTGCGGATACGGCCGCCGTTGCAGCAGAGCAGCCGAAAGAAGCGCCTGTCACTGTCGAAGCCCCTGTTGCGCAGGAGGCGCCCTCTGTTGAAGCGGAGGCACCGGTTGCGGAAGCTCCTGCGGATGAAGCAGACGTGCCTGCGGAAGAAACGCCCAAGGATAAGGCTGAAACGACGGAGGCCGAAGCCTTCTTTGCAAGCAGCCCGCAGCCTCAGACCGACTACGAGGATGAGGCGCAGAGCGCCACCGTTGAAGACATTCCCACGGCCCCCACGCCCCCCGCCGACAGCATCGCCGCCAAACTCCAGCGCATCCGCGCCGTTGTTGCGCAGCAGGACGAGGGCGAAGGCTATGACGATGAGGACGCCGCGAACACCGCCGCGCCTGAAATGGTCGCCGATCACAGCGAGACCGCGCAAAACGATGCCGCCATCACTGCGGCGCGTCGCGAGATCGAAGAGGCGTTGGAAGCCGATGAGGCCGCCAATGCCATTGCCGAGCAAGAAGCAAGCGAGGCCGAGGACGACGATCTGGCAGACATCCTGAACCGTCTGGAAAAGGGCGACGCCCCTGCGGCGGCGGATGCGGCCTCTGAACCAACGCGCGACGAGGCGGAAAAGCCCGCGCCGCGGGGTCGGGTGATCCGGGTCCGCCGCGCCGAACTGGACGCCGCCGTGAGCCGTGGCGATCTGGAAGAGGTGACTGAAGCCAAGCCCGAGCCCGCGCAGGACAACAGTGACACAGCCGCCAAAGCCGATAAAAGCAGTTCCTCCCTGTCGCCAGAGGACGAAGATGATCTGGCGCGTGAGCTTGCCGCTTTGGAAGCGGAATTGGCTGGCACGGCGCCAGTGGAGCCGGAAGTCGAAGCGGTAACGCCAGAGATTGAAGATACGCCTGAGGTCGAAGCCGAGGTCGACGAAGCCCCAACGGCAGAGGACGCGCCCGACGCCATCGAGGCCACAGAGACCGAAGCGGAAGAGCCGCGTGTTGAGGATGTGGAAACCCACACTGCCGTTGAGGAGCCCGCGAAAGACGCAGCGGCACAGGCCGCACGCCGCAGCCTGCCCACCATCGACGACGAGACCAGCCCCGATATGTCGCGCCTGATGGCTGAGACCGACAGCAAAATGGGCGAGCCGGAAAGTGCCACACGTCGCGATGCCTTTGCCCATCTGCGTGCTGCCGTGGCGGCGAAAAAGGCTGACGAAGCCATGGGGGGCCGTGCAACGACCGCCACCTCCGACGACGCCTATCGCGAGGATCTTGCCGAAGTGGTTCGTCCGCGCCGTCCAGTCAGCCGTCCGGCCCGCACCGAGCGTCCCTCCGGCGATGCACGTCCCGCGCCATTGAAGCTGGTGGCCGAGCAGCGCATCGATGTTGAGCAACTGCGCCCGACAGGTCCGGTGCGCCCCCGCCGTGTTGCCGCTGTGGTGGAACCGTCCAACGCCAACCCTGACGCCGAGAGCTTCGCTGATTTCGCAACAGATATGGGCGCGACCAAATTGCCTGAACTGCTGGAAGCGGCTGCGTCGTATATGTCTTTTGTCGAAGGCCGCGATCAGTTCTCGCGCCCGCAATTGATGGGCAAGGTCCGCTCGGTCGGGCTGAATGAGTTCTCCCGCGAGGACGGGCTGCGCTCCTTTGGTCAACTGCTCCGCGCAGGCAAGATCGAAAAGATCAAAGGTGGGCGGTTCACCGTGTCGGAAGACATCGGCTACCGCCCTGATCACCGCGCGGTTGGCTAAGTCCAGACCGCGGCAAAGATACGAAAAAGCGCCCCACGGGGCGCTTTTCTTGTTTCAGTCCTCTGCATCGGGATCGGCTTGGCCGACCCCTTTGAAAACGAACCGCAGCGGGATCGCCCAGATGAGCCCCAGCAGAATATAGATGCCCAATTCCAGCAGGACCGGAGGCCTGTCGAACTGCGCCACGGCCCAGACCGCGACAGCGATGTAGCTGGGCAGCCCGACGAGCAGGATAAGCAGCGCCCAACGGCGCCGGGCTTTGTAGCTCAATGCCACCGGATCAATCCGCAAAGGGGTCGGTCACCAAAATGGTGTCTTCCCGCTCCGGCGAGGTGGAGACCAACGCGACCGGGCATTGGATCAACTCCTCGACCCGGCGCACGTATTTGATCGCATTGGCCGGCAGATCGGCCCAGCTGCGCGCGCCTTCGGTCGATTCGGACCAGCCCGGCAGTTCTTCGTAGATCGGCACGCAGCGCGATTGCTGTTCAGCTGCCGTCGGCAAATAATCGAGCCGCTCACCGTCGAGATCATAGCCCACGCAAACCTTTAGCGTCTCGAACCCGTCGAGCACGTCAAGCTTGGTCAGGCAGATGCCAGTAATGCCGGAAGTGGCGCAGGTCTGGCGCAGCAGCGCCGCGTCGAACCAACCACAGCGCCGCTTGCGCCCGGTGGTCGTGCCGAACTCATGGCCGCGCTCACCCAGGCGCTGGCCGTCTGCATCTTCCAATTCGGTCGGGAACGGGCCTTCGCCGACGCGGGTGGTATAGGCTTTGACGATGCCCAGCACATAGTCGATGGCGGTCGGCCCAAGGCCCACGCCGGTCGCTGCCTGCCCCGCGATCACATTTGAGGAGGTAACGAAGGGATAGGTGCCAAAGTCGATGTCGAGCAGCGCGCCCTGTGCGCCTTCGAAAAGGATGCGCTTGCCCGCTTTGCGCTTCTCGGCCAGCACCTTCCAGACGGGCGCCGCGAAGGGCAGGATTGTCGGCGCAATCTCTTGCAGTTGCGCAATCAGCGCGTCCCGGTCGATGGCCTCGACGCCCAAGCCTTTGCGCAGCGGATCATGGTGCTGCAAGGCGCGGTCAACGCGGGCTTCGAGGGTGGCCGGATCGGCCAGATCAGCCACGCGGATGGCGCGGCGGCCGACTTTGTCCTCATAGCAGGGCCCAATACCGCGACCGGTGGTGCCGATCTTGGTGCCCTTGCTCGCCGCCTCTTCGCGGGCGCGGTCCAACTCACCGTGGAACGGCAGGATCAGCGGGGTGTTTTCCGCGATCATCAGGTTCTCGGGGTTGATCTCAACCCCCTGCCCTTCGATGGTCTCGATCTCTTTCAGCAGGTGCCAAGGGTCGAGCACCACGCCATTGCCGATGACAGACAGCTTACCGCCGCGCACCACGCCCGAAGGCAACGCGTGCAGTTTGTAGACCTTGCCGTCGATGACCAGCGTGTGGCCCGCGTTATGCCCGCCCTGAAAGCGTGCGATGACGTCGGCGCGCTCCGAGAGCCAGTCCACAATCTTGCCTTTTCCTTCGTCACCCCATTGGGCGCCGACAACGACGACATTGGCCATGTTATATTCCTTTGCGATGTCCCGCGCCCGTATAGCGACAGTGGCGACCTTGTGAAACTGCAAAATCGTCGCGCCCCAAGGCTGGGAGCGGTGCAGGTTTCCAAACGTCCGGTACAGTTTTTTGGGCCAGAAAGAACGGGAGCGCCTAGGAAGCCGGGCGGGAAGAAATGGACTGGAGCGGCGCGGTCGGGCAGGTCCAGAGTGCGAAGGCCACCGAGCTCTTTTTACCTAGTTGTGGCAAAGGCTTCATTTTCTTGAAAACTATCCATGCCCGGATTAGCGGATTTTGTGCTATAGTAAGGCTACGAAGCGAGTCTGCACCACCTTATTTCCAGGATTGCCCTCTTACATACTGTGGTTGAGTACTGCTTCAAAAGACCGCCGTCCCCATGCGGCGGTCTTTGCTTGTGGTAGACGTTTTCTAGTCGCCAACCCCTCCCTGTCACGGATTGGATCGCTGCTGCGCACCAATCCACCCTTGCCCCCATGGGCAAAGACGCATAGATACCCGCCAACCAAAACCGAAAGCAGTCTCGCCCATGGAAAATGTCGTTCTGATCATTCACCTGATTCTGGCCCTTGGCCTGATCGCCGTGGTGCTGCTGCAACGGTCTGAGGGCGGCGGCCTTGGCATCGGGGGCGGCGGTGGTGCTGTCTCTGGTCGTTCGGCTGCGACCGCTCTGGGCAAGATGACTTGGATCCTCGCGATCGGCTTTATCGCTACCTCGATCACGCTGACCATCATCGCGGCTGAAAAATCCGCAGGCTCTTCGGTGATCGACCGGTTGAGCGCCACACCGCCTGCGCAAAACCAAGAGGGCAGCCCTGCACTGCCGTCGGGCAATGATTTGCTGCCCCCATCGGCCGACAGTGACACGCCTTTGGTCCCTGCGGCTGATTAACTTAGCAAACACAAAACCTTGAGGCGCGGCCCGGCTTGGCAACATCATGTTGCGGCGGGCCTTGCTTTGAACATCCGAATCCTATAAGGCTTAAATCCCGTGGTGCTGCGGTTTTCCGCAGCGCGTTTGGCTGGTTTTTGCCTGCAACAAACTTTGAATTCACGGGGGTCTCTGATCACATGGCACGCTATATTTTCATCACCGGCGGTGTGGTCTCGTCTTTGGGCAAGGGGCTGGCCTCGGCGGCCTTGGGCGCTTTGCTTCAGGCACGCGGCTTTTCGGTGCGTCTGCGTAAGTTGGACCCCTATCTTAACGTCGATCCCGGCACGATGTCGCCTTTTGAGCATGGTGAGGTTTTCGTCACCGATGATGGCGCTGAGACGGACCTTGATCTGGGCCACTACGAGCGCTTCACCGGCGTTGCCGCGCGCAAGACCGACAGCATCAGTTCCGGGCGCGTGTATTCCAATGTGTTGGAGAAGGAACGCCGGGGCGACTATCTGGGCAAGACCATTCAGGTCATTCCCCATGTCACCAACGAAATCAAAGACTTCATCGAGATTGGCGATGATGAGGTCGACTTCATGCTCTGCGAGATCGGCGGCACGGTGGGCGACATCGAAGGCCTGCCCTTCTTTGAAGCGATCCGCCAGTTCTCTCAGGACAAGCCGCGCGGGCAGTGTATTTTCATGCATCTGACACTGCTGCCCTTTGTGAAGGCGAGCGGCGAGTTGAAGACCAAACCAACGCAACACTCTGTCAAAGAATTGCGTTCCATCGGCATTGCGCCTGACATTCTGGTCTGCCGTTCCGAAGGGCCGATCCCGGCGAAAGAGCGTGAGAAGCTGGCCTTGTTCTGCAACGTGCGGCCGGATTCCGTGATTGCCGCGCAGGATCTGAAATCGATCTACGAAGCCCCTTTGGCCTATCACCGCGAAGGCCTAGATCAGGCGGTTCTGGATGCCTTCCAAATCACCCCTGCCCCCAAGCCCAACTTGTCGCGTTGGGAAGATGTCGCGGACCGCATTTACAATCCTGAAGGCGAGGTCAAAGTCGCCATTGTTGGCAAATACACCCAGCTTGAGGATGCTTACAAATCCATTGCTGAAGCGCTGACCCATGGGGGCATGGCCAACCGTGTGAAGGTCAAGGTCGAATGGGTCGACGCCGAGATTTTCGATAGTGAGGATGCAGGCCCGCATCTGGAAGGCTTCCATGCGATCCTCGTCCCCGGTGGTTTTGGCGAGCGGGGGACTGAGGGCAAGATCAAAGCGGCGCAATATGCGCGGGAGCATAACGTGCCCTACCTCGGGATCTGTCTTGGAATGCAGATGGCTGTGATTGAAGCGGCCCGAAATGTTGCCGGGCTCAAGACAGCTGGGTCGGAGGAATTCGACCACGAGGCAGGCAAAAAGCGTTTCGAGCCCGTGGTTTACCACCTCAAGGAATGGGTACAGGGCAATTACAAGGTTGCGCGGAAGGTCGATGACGACAAGGGCGGCACCATGCGGTTGGGCGCTTATGATGCTACGCTGGTCGAAGGGTCGCGCGTGGCCGAAGCCTATGGCACGACCACAATCGATGAGCGCCATCGCCACCGCTACGAGGTTGATATCGCGTATAAAGACCAGCTTGAGAAGGTCGGTCTGAAGTTCTCGGGCATGTCGCCCGACGGGAAGCTGCCAGAGATCGTGGAATGGACAGATCACCCTTGGTTCATCGGCGTGCAGTTCCATCCTGAGCTGAAGTCGAAACCCTTTGACCCCCACCCGCTGTTCAAAGATTTCGTGCGCGCGGCGAAGGATGTGTCGCGGTTGGTATAAGCGACGTAGGCCCGTGCGGAAACGCCGGGCCTTTTTGTTATATAGCGACCACCCTCAAGTCCGGGATCAAGTTATAGGCGCCGTGCCAACGCCTGCCCGGACGGACGGGCGGGCGGGCGGGCGGGCGATCTTGCTGCGAATGCGCACCTCTGCAAGCGCATTGGACGACCAAGTGGCATGAATCGAGGTCCGGGCTGCCCACCCACGCGCAGTCGCAGGCCTCACGCTCTTTCGCATTGCGCCCGCCAACCACTCCGCTACACCTGAGCCATGCTCAGCTATCAACATATCTACCACGCCGGGAACCTTGCAGACGTGCACAAACATGCGCTGCTGGCGTGGACGCTGGCCTATCTGACCCGCAAGGGCAAACCGCTTACCTATCTGGAAACCCACGCAGGGCGCGCGCTTTATGATCTGTCGGATGCCGCGGCGGAAAAGACTGGCGAGGCGCGGCAAGGGATCGACAAGGTGGCCAATTGGTTCGCGCCCGACCACCCATATGCGCAAGTCCTACACGGCCTGCGCGAGACACATGGCCCCCGCGCCTATCCCGGCTCCCCCCTGCTGGCGGCGAAGCTGCTGCGTCCCAATGATCGCATCCATTTGGCCGAGTTGCATCCGCAAGAGCATAGCGCGCTTGATCTGGCCATGTCGCCCTATCCGGCAAAATGCCACCTCAGCGATGGGTTCGAGATGGCCTTTGCCCTCACCCCACCGACCCCGCGCCGGGGGATGTTGCTGATTGACCCCTCATACGAGATCAAAACCGATTACGAGACGATCCCGCGCCAGATCGCCAAGCTGAACCGCGCGTGGAACGTCGGGCTCATCGCTTTGTGGTATCCGATCCTGACCAACCGCGCGCATCTGCCGATGCTGGATGTGCTCACCGCCAACCACCCCGACGCCCTGCGCCACGAAGTGCGCTTTCCGCCCGCGCGGCCCGGGCATGGGATGGTCGGTTCAGGCATGTTCGTGATCAATCCCCCCTATGGGCTGGAAACTGAGGCGCAGAACCTCAGCGCCCGTTTCGCTACTTTGACCAAACAGGAGAGCTAACAAATGCCAAAAGGCTATTGGATCGCCACAATGGATATCCACGACGTTGCGATTTACGACAAATACCGCGCTGCCAATGCCAAACCCTTTGCCGATTACGGCGCGAAGTTTCTTGTGCGCGGCGGTACCCAGCAGATCCGCGAAGGCCAGATGCGCAGCCGTACCGTGGTGCTGGAATTTCCCAGCTACGCCGATGCTGTCGCCTGCTATGAAAGCCCCAGCTACCAGCGCGCCAAAGATATTCGCCTCAACGTGGCCGATGGATCTTTGGTGATCGTCGAAGGCTACGATAGTTAACTCCCGACAAGTCATTCAGGAACCACAGTGCGTGATGCGCAGTTCCCATATAACAACCCGATATTTCTGCGTTAAGTGAGCCTCATGCTGTCCCGATTGTTCCCCCGCCGCAAGGCAACGCCCAAGCCGCTGCCGCAGCCCAATGCCCAACTGGCTTTGGGCGCTCTCTTGGTGCGGGTGGCGCTGGCTGACCGCAATTACCGCGCTTCTGAGATCGGCCAGATTGACCGCATCCTCGCCCAGACCTTTGGTCTTAAACCCATTGACGCGGCAAAACTGCGGGCCACCTGCGAAGCGTTGGAGCGTGACGCCCCCGGCACGCCGGAGTTCACCCGTATCCTGCGTGAAGAAGTTGATTACACCGACCGCAAAGCCTTGGGTGAGGCGATGTGGCAAGTAGCGCTCTCGGACGGGGCGCGTAATGATGATGAGGAAATCCAGCTTGTGGCTATTGAGACTGCGCTTGGCCTGTCGGATGAAGACATGGCCGCAGCCCGCGCCAATGCGCTAAACACGCTCTGACACGCCCCAATCTATCCGCGCAAAGGCCAATTGGCCTTTGCCCGCAGCAGGACTATATCGCAAATTATGTTTGGTGACTTTCTCAAGCGGCTGACCCAGCCCGAGCCCGACCCACTGGCCGACAATGACGCCCGCCTTGCGCTGACCGCGCTTTTGGTGCGCATTGCGCGGTCTGATAATGATTACGCCATGAGCGAGCGTCAGTTGATCGACCAGATAGCCGCACGCCGCTACGGGCTCAGCGAACCGGATGCGACCGCTCTGCGCCAACAAGCGGAAGAGTTGGAGGCACAAGCGCCCGACACTGTGCGGTTCACCCGCGCCATTAAAGACGCGGTTCCTTACGAGCAACGCTTGGGCGTGATCGAGACGCTCTGGCAGGTGGTTCTGGCCGATGGCAGCCGCTCAGATGAGGAAGACGCGTTGCTGCGTTTGGTCTCCAGTTTGCTGGGGGTTACCGATACCGACAGCGCCATGGCGCGTCAGCGGGTTGCCGCAAACGATTGACCTTGGGTCAGCCGCGCGGCCTCTGTTTGAGTTACGGAAACGACGTTGCAATCATCAGCGTTTTGTCGCTTTATAGCGCACTGAAACGACAGATTGGCGACCACATCCGTGACCACAGATACTCCGGTTATTCAGATCAAGAACCTTCACAAAGCCTATGGCACATTGGAGGTGCTGAAAGGAGTCGACCTGACCGCGCCGCGCGGGCATGTGATCTCGCTCATCGGGTCGTCCGGCTCAGGCAAATCTACGCTTCTGCGCTGCTGCAACCTGCTCGAAGACAGCCAGCAGGGCGAAGTCATTTTCAAAGGTGAGCCGGTGCGTTGGAAAGGCCACGGCCACCATCGTTGCCCGGCGGACGCTAAACAGGTGCTGCGCATCCGCACGAATCTGTCGATGGTGTTCCAGCAGTTTAATCTCTGGGCCCATATGTCGATCCTGCAAAATGTGATGGAAGCGCCGCTTACCGTCTTGGGCCGCGACCGGGCCGAGGTCGAACGTGCCGCGCGCGGCTATCTGGACAAAGTCGGCATTGGCGACAAATGCGATGTCTATCCGGCCCAACTCTCCGGGGGCCAGCAACAGCGTGCTGCCATCGCCCGCGCCTTGTGTATGGAGCCGGAAGCGCTTCTGTTTGACGAGCCGACCAGTGCGCTCGACCCGGAGTTGGAGCAGGAAGTCGTCAAGGTTATCAAAGACCTCGCCGCAGAGGGGCGCACAATGGTGATTGTGACACATGACATGAAACTGGCGGCCGACGTCAGCGATCATGTCGTGTTTTTGCACAAAGGTCTGATCGAAGAACAAGGGACGCCCGAAGAAGTCTTTGGCGCGCCCAAATCGGAACGTCTGCGTGGGTTCCTATCGGCAACCCAGCCTGCGTAAATAAAAACCAAAGGGAGCAACCTAATGAAGAAGATACTACTGGCAACAGCCGCATTGAGCCTCACCGCAGGCATGGCCGTTGCCGAAAGCCACGGCAAAACCATCCGCATGGGCACAGAGGGCGCCTACCCCCCTTATAACTTCATCAACGACGCTGGCGAAGTGGACGGGTTTGAGCGCGAACTGGGCGACGAGCTGTGCAAACGCGCCGAACTGACCTGCGAATGGGTCAAGAACGACTGGGACAGCATCATCCCCAACCTCGTGTCGGGCAACTACGACAACATCATGGCCGGGATGAGCATCACCGATGAGCGCCGCGAAGTCGTGGCCTTCACGCAGGACTACTATCCGCCCACCGCCTCGGCCTATGTCGCGGCCTCTGAAGATGCGGATATCGAAGGCGGCGTCGTTGCCGGCCAGACGGCCACCATTCAGGCCGCGCATGTGGCTGAAAGCGGTGCCACGCTGATCGAATTCGCCACCCCGGAAGAGACCGTCGCCGCTGTGCGCAACGGTGAAGCGGATGCGGTTTTCGCGGATAAGGACTACCTCGTGCCGATCGTCGAGGAATCCGGCGGTGAGTTGATGTTCGTGGGTGACGATGTACCGCTCGGCGAAGGCATCGGCATGGCGTTGCGCCAGTCCGACGAAGACCTGCGCGAGACTTTTGACGCGGCCATCACCGAAATGAAAGAAGACGGCTCGTTGAACGAACTCCTCAAGAAGTGGTTCGGCGACGAAACCACAATCTACGAGTGATGTAACCTCAGGCGCGCTGCATCCGGCGCGCCTGACTTTCCCTGCGCAAAACCTTTGCGCGGATTAGCCCATGGGGGCATATGTTCTCTTTCTGCACTGACCCATCGCTCCTGAACGACTGGTTCTGGACCGCCTGTTACCTGACAACCGGCGTCCATATGTCGTTCTACCTGTCCTTTCTCAAGGTCTTGCTCCTGCTCGCCGTGACCGCGCCTGTGGCGCTGGCCTTCGGCTTTGGCGGGGCGATGCTGGCGCGGGCGCGTTTTGCGCCGCTCAGTTGGGTTGGTAAGGGCTATATCGCGCTGGTACGCGGTGTGCCGGACATCGCATTTTTCCTGTTTTTCGTCATCGCGCTCGATCAGGGCATCGAATATCTGCGGCACAAGGTTTTGTGCTCTGATTGGGATATGCCGATCCGTCAGGGCAATGATTTCGTGGTCTGCCAAGCGGCCAAGATGCCATTAGGCAATGCCGCGCAATGGGTGCACGAAACCTATGGGTTTGCGCTTGCCGTGTTCACCTTTGCCATCGTCTTTGGCGCTTTTGCCGCCAATGTGCTTTTCGGGGCGATGCGCGCAGTGCCGCATCCGCAGCTTGAAACCGCCGCGGCCTATGGCATGTCCCATCGCCAGACCTTTTGGCGCGTGTTGGTGCCGCAGATGTGGGTCTATGCCCTGCCCGGCCTGAGCAACCTGTGGATGGTGCTGATCAAGGCCACGCCGTTGCTGTTCCTTTTGGGCGTGGAGGACATCGTCTATTGGGCGCGTGAGCTTGGCGGCACCAAGACCGCGCGTTTCACCGATTACCCGCATCCTGACTACCGCATGTGGTATTTCTTGGCGTTGCTGGTGTTCTACCTGATCTTCACCCGCATTTCCGAAGTGGCGCTGGACCGGCTGATGAAACGACTGACACGCGGCCAAGCCACCACCGGCGGCGAAGCCCAGCGGAGGGCCGGCGCATGAGCTGTCTGCAAACCATTCAGGACTACGGTCTGCGCTCGCTCGGCATTGGCGAACGGCTGCTCCCACGTGAAGGGTTCACGCTTTGCGAACAGTTCACGCTGATCGGATCGGGCATGATCTGGAACATCTACTTCGGCGTCATCGCCCTGCTGACCGGGTTTTTCTTTGCCACGGCGCTTGGCGTCGGCAAGGCCAGTGCGAACCCATGGTTCCGCAAGCCTGCGGCGTGGTTCATCTTCATCTTCCGTGGCTCGCCGCTGTTTATTCAGTTCTTCTTTGGCTACTTCCTGTTCCAGACCCTGAAGTCTGAATACGCCTTCTTCGCGCCTTTCACCGCCGCGTGGCTCGGCGCGCTGATCGTGCTCTTTCTTAACACAGCCGCCTATTCGGGCGAAATTTTTTACGGGGCGCTGCAATCCATCCCCAAGGGCGATGTCGAGGCCGCTGACGCCTATGGCTTGTCCGGCTGGTCGCGCTTTCGCCGGGTGATCTGGCCCACCTCGCTGCGGCTGGCGTGGCCCGCCTATACCAATGAGGCGATCTTTCTGTTTCACGCCACGACACTGGTGTTTTTCAGCGGTTTCCCGGCCTGGCAGCAACGCGGCGATGCGCTTTACTACGCGAGCTATTTTGCCGACAAAACCTTTAACCCCTTCGTCCCCTATCCGATCCTTGCGGGCTATTTCATTCTGCTGACGCTTTGCATCATCGGGGTTTTCGGTTTGATCAATTCCCGGCTCAACCGCCACCTGCCCCGTGCACAACGGCGTAAAATTCGCTTGCGTCCTAATCTGATCCGGTAGTACCAAGTATTTGATCAAATTATCCGGCGCGTGGGCGTCGACTGCTTTTGCCTTCGTTCTAAAGGGGGCAACTGGCCTAAAGACATGCCCACCGCCCTTGCAGGTGACGTATGAACAATTGGCTTCGCAAACATCCTCAAGTCCGCACCATCCGTGTGGCAGCGGCTGACCTCAACGGGCAGGCCCGCGGCAAACGCATCCCCACCCGCTTCGCCGATAAGGTGACCGAGGAAGGCACGCGTTTTCCGGTCTCTGTCCTGAACCTCGATATCTGGGGCGAAGACATCGACGACAGCCCGCTGGTGTTCGAGACCGGCGATGCAGACGGCGTGCTGAAACCGACCGAGCGGGGCTTTATGCCGATGCCATGGCTCGACGCGCCTTCGGCCCTGCTGCCGATCTGGATGTTCCGCGAGGATGGCCGCCCCTACCCCGGCGATCCGCGCCATGCGCTGCGGGCTGTGCTGGACCGCTACAAAGCACGCGGGCTGACGCCGGTCTGTGCGGTGGAGTTGGAATTCTTTCTAATCGACGATTCGGGCCGCAACCTTCAGGTGCCGCTCAGCCCGCGTTCGGGCAAGCGTCGCAAGGCGGCTGAGACTATGTCGATCCGCGCGCTGGATCAGTTCGATCTGTTCTTCACCGATCTTTATGACGCCTGCGAAGAGATGGACATTCCCGCCGACACCGCGATTTCCGAGGCGGGTCTGGGTCAGTTTGAGATCAACCTGATGCATTGCGACGACGCGCTGCGGGCGGCGGATGATGCTTGGCTGTTCAAAATGTTGGTCAAAGGGCTCGCCCGCCGCCACGGCTTTGCCGCGAGCTTTATGGCAAAACCTTATGAGGACTACTCCGGCTCTGGCCTGCACACGCATTTCTCGGTGCTGGATCAGGACGGCAACAACGTCTTTGATGACGGCGGTCCGCGCGGTACTGATATGATGCGCCACGCGGTGGCCGGCTGTATGGCCGCGATGGAAGGCTCGGCGCTGGTCTTTTGCCCCCATGCCAACAGCTTTGACCGGATGGTGCCGGGCGCCCATGCGCCGACCGGTGTCTGCTGGGCCTATGAGAACCGCACCGCCGCGATCCGCATCCCTTCTGGCAGCCATAAGGCGCGGCGGATTGAGCATCGTGTCTCGGGCGGTGATGTGAACCCCTATCTGATGCTCGCTGCCGTGCTGGGGGCTGCGATCAACGGCATCGAAGACGGGCTGGAGCCGCCAGAGCCGATCACCGGCAACGCCTATGCCGCCGATCTGCCACAGATGCCGAGCGACTGGAAAACGGCCATCGACTTGTTCGAAGTCTGCCCCCATGTCGCCCGCATCTTTGCGCCCGAAATGGTGCGTAATTTCGTGCTGACCAAGCGGCAGGAATTGCATTACATGCAAGAACTGACCCCACAGGAACAGGTCGAGATCTATCTCGACACCGTGTAACAGGTGACCCCCATGAAAATCGGCATTCTGCAAACCGGCCATTCCCCCGATGAATTCCGCAAGGAGTTGGGCGATTACGGCGAGATGTTTACCAAACTGCTCGACGGCCATGATTTCGACTTTCAAATCTGGTCGGTCGTTGATGGTATCCTGCCTGACAGCGTGAGCGAGGCGGATGGCTGGCTCATCACCGGCTCGAAACACGGCGCTTATGAGGATCACGACTGGATTCCTCCGCTGGAAGATTTCATCCGCGATACCTATGCGGATGGCCGCCCGATGATCGGTGTCTGCTTTGGCCACCAGATCATTGCCCAAGCGCTTGGTGGCAAGGTTGAGAAATTCCCCAACGGCTGGTCTATCGGGCGCACCGAATATGACATGGGCGGCGAGAAGCTGGCGCTGAACGCATGGCATCAGGATCAGGTGGTGGAACTGCCAGAAGGGGCGGAGGTCGTCGCCTCATCGGATTTCTGCGCCTATGCGGCGCTTGCTTATGACAACCGCATCTGGACAGTGCAGCCGCACCCTGAGTTTGATCATGATTTCATCGACGGTCTGATCAAAACCCGTGGCAAAGGCGTGGTGCCAGACCACCAGCTTGAACAGGCGACCGCTGCCTTAGGCGGCCCGATTGATAACCATAAAATCGCGGACCAAATGGCCGCATTCTTTAAAGACAACAGGAAAGAGAGGGCCTGATGGCCGACGATTGGACAGAGGCATTACCCGAAGCGGCGCGCGCTTATCTGGAGGGCCGTCGGTTGGACGAAGTGGAATGTATCATTCCCGACCTACCCGGCATTGCCCGCGGCAAGGCGGTTCCGGCGTCCAAATTCGCCCGGCAGGATTACTTCCACCTGCCTGACAGTATCTTTTACCAGACCATCACTGGCGAATGGGGCGAAGCGGCAGGGGAAGACGGGTTCATCGAAAAAGATATGATCCTGCGCCCGGACATGGAAACGGCCACCGCCGCCCCTTGGACGGGGGATTGGACACTTCAGGTGATCCACGACGCTTTTGATCGCAACGATGAGCCGGTGCCCTATTCGCCGCGCAACGTGCTCAAACGCGTGGTGCAACTCTACCGCGACAAGGGCTGGGAGCCGGTGGTGGCGCCTGAGATGGAATTCTTCCTAGTGGCGCGCAACATTGACCCGGCCAAGGAAATCCAGCCGATGATGGGCCGTTCGGGCCGCCCCGCCGCCGCGCGGCAGGCCTATTCGATGACCGCTGTGGATGAATTCGGCCCCGTCATCG
Source organism: Sulfitobacter maritimus (assembly GCF_013346665.1). GTDB lineage: Bacteria > Pseudomonadota > Alphaproteobacteria > Rhodobacterales > Rhodobacteraceae > Sulfitobacter > Sulfitobacter maritimus. The sequence goes on along the minus strand of NZ_JABVBB010000034.1, from coordinate 422,987 downwards.
ACGACATCTATGACTTTGCCGAGGCGCAGGGGTTCGAGATCGACGGCATTACCCAAGAGGGCGGCGCAGGCCAGCTGGAGATTAACCTGCAACACGGTGATCCGGTACGGCTGGCGGATGAGGTCTTCTACTTCAAACGCCTGATCCGCGAAGCGGCGATGCGGCACGAATGCTATGCCACCTTTATGGCCAAGCCGATCGCGGATGAGCCGGGCAGCGCCATGCATATCCATCACTCGGTGTTGGACGTGAAAACCGGCGAGAACATCTTTGCCAATGCCGACGGTGAAGAGACAGCACCTTTCAAACATTTCATCGCCGGCTTGCAAAACCACATGCCAAGCGCTTTGGCGGTAATCGCGCCTTACGTGAACTCCTACCGCCGCTACGTCAAAGACCATGCCGCCCCCATCAACCTTGAATGGGGCCGCGACAACCGCACCACCGGAATCCGCGTGCCGCTCTCGGGGCCGAAATCGCGCCGGGTGGAAAACCGGCTCGCCGGGATGGACTGCAACCCCTACCTTGGGATCGCCGCCAGCCTTGCCTGCGGTTATCTGGGTCTGACGCAACAGAAAGACCCGCTGGCCGAGTTCAAAGGCGACGCCTATGTCGGCGAAGGGGACATTCCGCAGGTTCTGGGCGAAGCGCTTGATCTGTTCGAAGGAGCCACCGAGTTGCACGAGGTTCTTGGCCCCGATTTTGCCCGCGTCTATTCCATCGTGAAACGCGCAGAATACGAGGAGTTTCTACAGGTAATCTCGCCTTGGGAACGTGAACATCTGCTGATGAACGTCTAAAGCCCGGAGGCCCCTCGTGAACCTGCTCTACGCCAATGATGTCCCCGGCCAATACCCAGCCAGCTGGTATGCCGCGACCGCCACGCCGCACAAACCGCACCCGCCTTTGCAAGGCGATGTAAAAGCCGATGTTTGCGTGGTCGGCGGCGGCTACACCGGACTGTCAGCGGCCCTGCATCTGGCCGAAGCCGGGCGCGACGTGGTTTTGATCGACGCGCAGCGTGTGGGCTTTGGCGCATCGGGGCGCAATGGCGGGCAGTTGGGATCGGGCCAGCGTGTTGAGCAGGACGGTCTGGAAAAGATGCTGGGGCCGGAACATGCGGCCAAACTTTGGGAGATGGGGCAAGAGGCCAAAGCGCTGGTCAAATCTCTGATCAAGACCCACGAGATTGAGTGCCACCTGAAACCGGGCGTGGCTTGGACAGGATCAACCGCCTCTGACGTGCGGCATCTGCATGACTATGCGGAACATCTGCAACAGCGCTACAGCTACGACGAGATCGAGGTGCTGGACCACGAAGCCCTGCAAGCGGTCTGCCCCTCCCCCGATTACAAGGGCGGCGTATTGGATATGGGTGCGGCCCATCTGCATCCGCTGAACTATGCACTTGGCCTTGCCCGTGCCGCCGCTGCCGCGGGCGTGCGCATCTTTGAAAACAGCCCCGCGCATGACATCGTCGAAGGGCAAAAGACCATTGTTCATTGCCCCACCGGCAGCGTAACCGCAGATCATGTAGTGCTGGCCTGTAACGGCTATCTGGGGACGCTCAACGGTGAAGTTGCGGCGAAAGTCATGCCGATCAACAATTTCATCGCCGCGACCGAACCGCTTGGCGATCGCATCAAAGACGTGCTGCCGCGCGACGTGGCCGTGGCTGACAGCCGTTTTGTGGTCAACTACTTCCGACTGTCACATGATGGGCGGCTGCTTTTCGGTGGCGGTGAGAGTTATGGCTACCGCTTTCCGCAGGACATCGCCGCCAAAGTGCGCAAACCGATGTCGCAGATCTTCCCACAGCTGAAGGACCTGAAAATCGACTACGCATGGGGCGGCACCTTGGGCATCACCATGAAGCGCCTGCCCTATGTCGCGCGGGTTGCGCCCAATATCCTGTCAGCGTCGGGCTATTCCGGCCACGGTGTCGGCACTGCGACGCATGCGGGCTATCTTATGGCGAAAGCCATCGAAGGGGAGACCGACGGGTTCGACACAATGGCGGCAATCCCGGCCACGCCCTTCCCCGGCGGCCCCGCGATGCGCAGCCCGCTTTTGGCGCTCGCGATGGTTTGGTACGCCACGCGGGACCGGTTGGGGCTCTGACACCTTATAGGGGAAACTGCTTGGTGCCGGGTCGGCTTTGTTTTACAACGCTGAAAACCACTGTTCAGGATTGTTAAACATGGCATTGCCCGACATGCACAAGGCCGAGCCGATCCCCGCCGAGGCCGAGGCTGCGATTGCGGAACTGCTGCAAAGCGGTGATCTGTTTCGCTATACCGCTGCCGAAAACGCGCCTGTATCCCTGCTGGAAACTGAGTTTGCGAAGATGATGGGCAGCCGCTACGCGCTGGCTGTCTCCTCTTGCTCTGCCGCTTTGTTCCTGTCGCTCTTGGCGCTGGATTTGCCCAAAGACGCACGCGTGCTGATCCCCGGCTTTACCTTTGCCGCTGTGCCTTCGGCGGTGATCCACGCGGGCTACACTCCGGTGCTGTGCGAAGTGGGCGAGAACTACCGCGTCGATCTTGGGGATTTTGCCGCCAAGCTCGATGGCATCAGTGCTGTGATTATCAGCCATATGCGCGGTCACACCTCTGACATGGACGCGATCATGGACCTGTGCAGCGCCGCTGGTGTGCCGGTGATCGAAGACGCGGCCCATTCGCTCGGCACGCTTTGGCAGGGGCGCAAGATCGGGACGATTGGCGATATCGGCTGTTTTTCGTTCCAGTCCTACAAGATGATTAACGCGGGCGAAGGTGGCATCCTGATCACCGACGACCCCGACCTCGTGGCGCGTGCGATCATCATGTCGGGCGCTTATGAGCACAATTGGAAGAAACACGCCGCGGTACAGGACAGCTTTGCCAAATGGCAGAACCAATTGCCGCTTTACAACCTGCGCATGTCGAACCTGTCGGCTGCAATCATCCGCCCCCAGCTTGCTCATCTGCCGCGTCGGGTGGCGGCGGGCTTGCGCAACCATGACCACATGGCCGCGCGTCTGTCGGCCTCGCCCCTGATTGAGGTGCCATCCCCCCTGCCCGGCGAAACCCGCGCGCCGGACTCCATCCAGTTCAATCTGGTCAATTTGTCCGATACTGCGATCCGGGCCTTCGCCGAAGCGGCGGATAAAGCGGGCGTGAAGGTGCAGGTTTTCGGGCAAAGCACTGACAATGCGCGGGCCTTTTGGAACTGGCAATTCATCAAAGACCTGCCCGACCTGCCGCGCACCCGCGCGATGCTCATGCGGGCCTGTGACATCCGCCTGCCAGTGCAGTTGACCCTTGCCGAGATCGACGCGGTCGCTGATGTGATCCTGCATGTGCTGGCGGAAATTGCCGAAGCCAAAGCGGCCTAAACTGTCGCTATCAAAACGAAGGGGCCATTGGCCCCCTCAAAATTCTTTCGCACTGTATCTGGCCTAGAGCAATAAAAGGTCAGCTCATTTTCGAAAGCTTGTCCTGCAACTCGGCCAGCTGCTTTTTGATCGCGTTGAGATCATCGCCCTGACCGGACGGGTTGTCGGATTTTTCGGGAGTGGTGGACTTTGCCCAGCCCCCGGTCATCGCCTTCATAAACGCCTCTTGCTGCGCCTGCATTGCTTCCATGCCGGGCATTTTGGCCATCGGGTTCATCGCGCTCATGTTCTCCACGACCTTACTCTGACCATCCCGCAGCATGTCAAAGGACGCCTGCAAAAACTGTGGAACGACGGAAACATTGCCGGACATATAGCTGCGCACCAGATCGGTCAGGACATCTACGGGCAAGACCGCCTCGCCCCGGCTTTCGTGCTCTGCAATGATTTGCAGTAGGTACTGTCGGGTCAGGTCATCGCCGGATTTCAGATCAACGATCTGCACTTCACGGCCATCGCGGATAAATCCTGCAATATCTTCCAGCGTCACATAGTCGCTGGTTTCGGTGTTGTAGAGCCTGCGGCTGGCATAGCGTTTGATCAACAAGGGTTTTGGTTTGTCCGCCATGATATTCCTCCCGGCCAGTGGTGCTGCGGTGCAGCTTAGGACAGGGATCGGCAAATAGAAAGGGCGCATAGCAAAAGGGGGCCGGCCCTTGCGGACCCGCCCCCTCGTCTTTCTTCACTCACCGCGGCACAGCCGCGCCGATGCTTATTTCGCGGCAGGCTTTTGCGCTGCGGTCTGCACTGTCTCAGCAGCTTTGGTGGTCGCCGTGGTCGCGTCGGCTTTGATGTCTTTACCGGCAGCCATCATCAGCTCAACAGTGTCCATCTGAACCTTTTTCGCGACTTCAGCGAAAGCGGCCATATGCTCAGCGGCGGCTTCGGCAGAAGCGGAAGCGAACTCGGTCATTGCTTTCGCGTAGTCGGTCGGCTCGTTTTTGGCCGAGGTCATGGCGGTCAGACGTGTCAGCGTGTCTTTGGTCCAAGCCGAAGAAATGTCGGCGGATTTGTCAGCGGCGTCGAACGCAACGCTGGACAGCTTTTCGTTCAGGGTTGCTGTGCTTTTGAAAGCATCCTGCATGGCGGAATTGTCCATTGGGAATGCGCCCAGAACGTCTTTGAACATCGCGGTCATATCGGGTGTCTTGGTCATGTCTCTATCCTTTGTAACTGCATTTGCAGGGGAGCGGGAGCAGACCCACTCGTTTCGCGTCTGACCACAATATAGATGCCGCACCGCAGCATTTCAAGTGTTTTTTCTGCGATGCAGCATAAAGGCGAAAGCTGCTTAAACGTCCTGCAAGATCAACCGCTTGCCTTGCGCGCGACATAGGTGCCCGGGGCATCCGCCAAAATTTCCCGCCCACCGTCGCCGGGGAATCGTGCTGGGACCTGCTTGCCTGCGCGCTTGTTCAGCCACTTCCCCCACCGCGGCCACCATGAGCCTTCGTGGAACTTCGCCGCTTCCAGCCATGCCGCATAATCCTGCGTCAGATCGCCGTTGACGTAGTGTCCGTATTTGTTGCGGCTTGGTGGATTGACGATGCCCGCGATATGGCCCGATTGGGTCATAATAAAGGTCTTGTCCTCTGACCCCATCTTTTGCACACCACGAAAGCAGTCCTTCCAAGGCGCGATGTGATCCGTCTCGCAGGCTACCGCACAGAGCGGTACGTCGATATCGCTCAGTTCAAGGCGATGCCCCATCAGGTCAAACCCGCCATCGGCCAACTCGTTACGCTGACACAGCCCGCGCAGGTACTGCATCGCCATTTTGCCGGGGAGGTTCGCCCCGTCCCCGTTCCAATAGAGCAGATCAAACGCAGGCGGGGTTTCTCCCATCATGTAGCTGCGCACTGCCGGACCGTAGACAAGGTCATGCGAGCGCAGAAATGAGAAAGTGCGGGCCATGACGACCGATGGCAAGATACCCTTGTCCGCAGTCTCCGCCTCGATCCCGTCGATAAAGTCATTGGTCAGGAAGGGCTGGAACTCGCCCTGATCGGAAAAATCGGTCAGCGCGGTAAAGAATGTTGCGGATTTGATAGAGGGGTCATTGCGTTGTTTCAGCAGCGACAGCGTCAGCGCGAGCGTCGTCCCAGCGATACAATAGCCCACGACGTTGATCCGCTTTTCACGGGTGATCGCTTTGACCTCTTCAATCGCGGTGAGATAGCCCTCTTCGACGTAATCCTCCATCCCGACATCGGCATAACTGGCATCAGGGTTGATCCAAGATACGACAAAGAGCGTATGGCCCTGATCGACCAGCCATTTCACAAGGCTGTTCTGCGCCTTGAGGTCGAGGATGTAGTATTTGTTGATCCAAGGCGGGAAGATCAGCAGCGGGGTCTTATGCACCTCATCGGTGCTGGGCGTATATTGGATCAACTCGAACATGCGGTTGCGAAACACCACTTTGCCGGGGGTGGTGGCAATGTTGCGGCCTAGTTCAAAGGCACTGTCGTCAGCCAGTCTGACCACCAGCTCCCCATTATTGGCCTCAAGGTCAGAGATCATATTCTCCAACCCTTTGACGAGGCTCTCGCCCTCGGTCTCCACCGCGCGTTCCAGCGCATCGGGGTTGGTGGCGAGGAAATTCGTGGGCGACATCATCGCGATGATTTGCTGGGTGAAGTAGATCAGCCGGTTCTTTTCAGCGGGGTCCATATCCACGGCATCGTCGACCGCTTGGCGCAGAGCTTCGGCGTTGATTAGGTACTGCTGCTTGATAAAGCTGAAATAGGGGTGGGTTTGCCACAGCGGATTGGTAAAGCGCTTGTCTTGCGGAGCCTCTTCCTGCGGTGCAGCAAAATCGCCCTTGGCCAAGGCTTGCTGTGTTTCCATAAAGTGGGTGACGGATTTGCTCCAATAGCCCATTTGATGCTCCATCAGACGGGCCGGGTTGGTCATTGCCTCAGACCAATAGGACTGGGCTGCCTTGGCAAAGAGCTCTTGATTGGGGCCATCCAGCGCAGGTTGATGCCCTTTACGTGAGGTCAAGACGCGGGTCAGACGCTCCGTTAACTGTTCAACTTTCTGCAAATTCTGCGCCATTCGCGTCAGAGCGGCCGGGTCCGTGGGATCTGAAGTGGTAGATTCTGTTGTCATCTTAACCTTTCCCTCCTATCTTCGCAGGTGCAGCATAAAGGAGCCCCGCATGCGCTATATGGCCACCTACGACATGATGGAATCCATCCGGAACACCAACCAATGGCTCGGCGCCTCCGCCCTCGCTATGGCATCCTACCCCGGTTTCTCGATGTTTCCAAACCCTGCGATGGAATGGCTTGCCGCTTGGGGCGAAGTGACTGAACGCAGCTTTGCGCGGATGGTGGTGAAACCTGATTGGAACATTCCTCCGGTCGTCGGCCCCAACGGGCAGGACCGTCTGGTTAGCATTGAGCCGGTAGAGAGACGCGCGTTTGGCGATCTGCTGCGGTTCTCCGTCCAAGGGCGCGAAGACACAGGCCGCAAGGTTTTGCTCGTTGCTCCGATGTCTGGTCACTATGCGACCCTCCTGCGCTCCACCGTGATCTCCCTGCTGCCCGATTGCGACGTCTATGTGACAGACTGGCACAACGCGCGTGATATTCCAGTTAGTGCGGGCAAATTCGATATCGAGGATTACACCCTCTATCTGGTTGATTTCATGCGCGCGCTTGGGCCTGACACCCATGTGATCGCGGTCTGTCAGCCAGCACCGCTGGCGCTGGCGGCCACCGCCTATCTGGCCGAGGAAGACCCCGAAACGCAGCCGCGCACGCTGACGCTGATCGGTGGGCCGATTGATCCTGATGCCACGCCTACGGATGTGACCGACTTTGGCCATAGCGTGACGATGGGGCAGCTCGAACAGTTGATGATCCAGCGCGTCGGCTTCAAATATGCAGGCGTGGGGCGCAAGGTGTATCCCGGCTTGTTGCAGTTGGCGTCCTTCATCTCAATGAACAACGACACGCACCGCGACGCCTTTGCCAATCAGATCACCCGCGTGGCGCAGAAGGTCGCGCAGGAGCATGACAAGCACAACAAATTCTACGACGAGTATCTCGCCGTGATGGACATGCCGGCGGAGTTCTACCTTTCCACCGTGCAGCGCGTGTTCAAAGAACGCGAGATCGCGCGGAATGTCTTTACCGTGGCCGGTCGCCCGGTCGATATTGGCAAGATCACCACCGTGGCAGTCAAGACCGTTGAGGGCAGCAAAGACGACATATCGGCCCCCGGCCAGTGTATTGCGGCACTTGATCTGCTTACCGGCCTGCCGGATTCCAAGAAAGCCAGCCATCTTGAGGACGGCGCGGGTCACTACGGTATCTTTGCGGGCAAAAGCTGGCGCAATAACATCCGCCCGCTGGTGCTGGATTTCATTGACGCGAACAACGGCGCAAGCAAGCCGCAGAAACCGCGCCGATCCAAAGCGGCTTAAGCGCGGCTTATTGAAGGACCAGAGGCTGCTGCATCCAGTCGCGTAGCGCGGCGGTGGTGGCCTCGGGTTGTTCAAGGCTTGGCAGATGGCCTGCATCTGCCAGCACGTCGAGCGTTGCATAGGGGATCAGTTCGGCCATGAAGTTGTGGCGTTTGACCGGGCAGATCGCGTCATGCTCCCCACAAAGAACCAAGGCCGGGATTTTACACTTGCCCAGGGTCGGCTGCTGATCCCGTCGCCGCTGCAAGGCCCGCGACTGCTGTACAAAGACCTCAGGGCCAAGGCTCTCGGCCATTTCCATCGCCTGCGCCAGCACAGCGTTGCGTTGTGGTCCCGGCGCCAAGAACCCGGAGGCCATGCGATTTTGCATGACTTCCGACAGACGCCCTGATTGCGCCGCGATGATCTGCGGCTCCCGGTCGGCGGCAATGGCGGGCAGTTCGGGCAAGACCTGCGTCGCCAGAAGCGCGATCCGGCTGACACGGTCCGGCGCGCGACGCAGCAGTTCAAGCGCGACCACGCCGCCCATGCCCTGCCCCGCCAGAGCAAAGCGCGGCGGCAGTTGATCAAGCAGGCCCGATGCGATTTCCTCAATCCGTTCACCTTGGGTGACCGGCCCGAGCACGACTGTCGTGCTACCTGACAAAGCGGTGATCTGCGGCGCGAAAACACGCGCGTCGCACATCATACCGGGAAGAAGGACCAGCGGCTCACGCATGACGAAAGCGCGTGGCAAGCTGCATGGGGTGGGGTGATGTTGCGAACATGCCGTCTCCTGTCTTTGGCGCTGCTTTAACACGCGACTTTCGCATCAGAAATCTCACGCCCAACGCATCGGCGGTTCCGCGCTACCTGCTGGGTGACACGTCGTTCACTGCGTCGGTGATAAGCCGCAGACAGGTCTCGTCCGAGAACCGGTGATCGGCGTCCTTCACCAAGGTCAGCCGCATGTCAGGGCTGCGCGCATGGTCCAGCAGCCGCACCGCCGTGGCCGTGCTAACCGCGGTATCGGCGGTGCCCTGCAACAGCCGCACCGGAAACGGCAGTTCAAGCGGGCTGCGCAGCACCAACCGATTGCGGCCATCTTCGATCATTCGCTTGGTGATGATATAGGGTTCCATATAGTCCGAGGGCAGTTCGACCTGTCCAACCTCGGCCAAGGTCTGTTTTTGCGCCTCAGTGAAATTGGCCCAATAGCCATCTTCGGTGAAATCGGGGGCCGCGGCGATGCCCACCATCCCGACGATCCGCTCCGGCATGGCCCGCGCCAGCAGCAGCGCCTGCCAACCGCCCATCGAAGAGCCGACAATGACCAGCGGCCCCTCCGTCAACGCATCGACCGCCGCCAGTGTGTCCTCGTGCCAGTCACCGATGCAGCCGTCGGTAAACTGACCCGAAGACTCCCCATGCCCCGAATAGTCAAACCGCAGAAATGCCCGCCCTTCGCGCCGCGCCCAGTCCTCTAGGAACACGGCCTTGGTCCCCATCATGTCGGACTTCAGACCGCCGAGAAAAACCACGCAAGGCCCCTGCCCCGCGCTGTAGTGATATGCAATGCGCCGCCCTTGGGGCGTGTCGATGAATTGGGTCTGTGCCATGATGCCTCCGTCTTTGCGCCAATCCTGCGCGGCGCGGCGATAGAGGGCAAGTCAGCCGTCGCCGAGATGCTCGACCTCCGGCAGCCAATGGGCCGCGACGGCTGCAGCGGCTGCCATGAGTGCGAACAGCACCAAAGTCGCCTGCGGCCCGATCAACGCGGCCCCGCCGCCCAGCACCCCGGCGAGCAAGAGCAGCAGGCCGATCACCGTATTGCTTACCGCGGCATAGGCGGCGCGGTTGTCCTTGGGCGCCATATCGACCAGATAGGTTGAGCGGCCCTGTCGCACACCGTGGTAGGCAATCATCAGGATGAAGAGCACAGCGGGCATCGCCCAAACCGCCTCGGCCAGCCCGATGAACCACAGCGCCACTGCCAGCACCATCGCCAACGCTCCGACGACGCCGGTCAGCATCAAGACCCGGCGGCTCGACATATCCGACAGCCGGCCCCAGACATAAGAGCTGACCAGCGACGCCAGCGCCGAGGCCAGCACAAGCGCGCCCAATTGGCCCAGCTGCCCGCCCTCAGACGATCCGGCCAGCACTACGAGATAGGGCGGCGCGAGCGCGGTGGAGACCAAGAGCCCCCGCACCAGAATGAATAGCCAAAGGTCTCGGTTGCCCTTTAGCAGCGCGAAGTCGACACCTTTGTTGTTCTCAGTCTCGCTCGGGCTTTCTTCCATCGTAGCAAACAACAGCGCCGCTGCGATCCATAGGCCCGCCGCCAGCGCAATCGCCGCGATCACCACGCCCCGGCTTTGGAAAAGCCCGGACATCAGCAACCCGGCGAAAATCACCACGCCGACAGAAGACACCGAGCCCGCCATCCCTGTCACCGCGCCGCGCCGGGTCTTGCCTACGGTCTTGCCCAAAATCTCTTTGAAGGACACAGAACAAGCCGCGCGGCAGACCGCCAAAACCGCCAGTGCGGCGATCACAGCATAGCCCGCTGTGGCACCTTCAAGGCTCAGCGCCGCCAGCGCGATCAGCGCCGCCGCCACCCCCTGCCCGACCGAGCCCCAAACCCAAGCCCATTTGCGCCGGGCCATGCGTTGCACCATCCCCGCGAGGGCGATCTGCGGCAGCAGTGACCCCGCCTCGCGCACCGGGACTAGCGCCCCCGCAAAGACGGCTGGCGCACCTAATGCACTCAGCAGCCACGCCAGCACCAGTTTCGGGTCGATCAGCCCATCCGCCACTTTGGTCATCGACAGCGATACAATATGGCGCAGCCCATTGCGCGCTTCGGCCTGCTGGGCGGCATCGTCCAGCCCCGGAGCGGGATCTTCCGCCCCAGAGATCGTCGCGAAAGCGCGGTCTGCCGTGTCGTTTTGCATCTGTCATGTCCCTCGTATTCCCTGCCGGAGATAGCGCGGGAGACGCCTCAGGCCAGTCTCGCGGGTTTCGCTGCATTGACAAGCCGCCGCCGCCCCGCCACATGTGGCGCGAACCAAACCCGCAACCGGGCGTCTCGTAGGCGCCAAACCGACGAGGAGCGCCCCAGATGGCCCAAATCTCCCTCACCCTTCCCGATGGCAACAGCCGCCAATATGACGCCGGTATCACCGCAGGCGAAGTGGCTGCCGACATCTCTAAATCGCTGGGCAAAAAGGCCATCAGCGCCACCGTGAACGGCGCGCATTACGATCTGGCATGGCCGATCGAAGCCGACGCCAACATCGCGATCCACACCATGGCCGACGAAGAGCAGGCCAACGAACTGGTGCGCCACGACCTCGCCCACATCATGGCCCGTGCCGTGCAGGAAATTTGGCCCGACACCAAGGTTACCATCGGCCCGGTGATCAAGGACGGCTGGTACTACGACTTCGACCGCAAAGAGCCCTTCACCCCCGAAGACCTCGGGCTCATCGAAAAGAAGATGAAAGAGATCATCAACAAACGCGATCCCGTCCGCACCGAGGTCTGGGACCGCGAGCGCGCGATCAAACATTACGAAGACAACGGCGAGCCCTATAAGGTCGAGCTGATTAACGCGATCCCCGGCGACGAGCCGCTGCGTATGTATTGGCACGGCGACTGGCAAGACCTCTGCCGTGGCCCGCACCTGCAACACACTGGCCAAGTGCCGGGCGATGCCTTCAAGCTGATGTCCATCGCCGGGGCCTATTGGCGTGGCGACAGCGACCGCGCCATGCTGCAACGCATCTACGGCGTGGCCTTCACCGGCAAGGAAAAGCTGCGCGCGCATCTTAACATGCTCGAAGAAGCCGCCAAGCGCGACCACCGCAAACTGGGGCGCGAGATGGACCTGTTCCACATGCAGGAAGAAGCCCCCGGCCAGATTTTCTGGCACCCAAACGGTTGGTCGATCTACACCCAGTTGCAAGACTACATGCGCCGCCAGCAACGCAAGGGCGGCTATGTTGAAGTGAACACCCCGCAGGTCGTGGACCGCAAACTGTGGGAAGCCTCCGGCCACTGGGAGAAGTATCAAGACCACATGTTCATCGTCGAAGTGGACGAGGAACACGCCCGCGAAAAAGCAGTGAACGCGCTCAAGCCGATGAACTGCCCCTGCCACGTGCAGATTTTCAATCAAGGTCTGAAATCCTACCGCGACCTGCCGCTGCGCATGGCCGAATTTGGCTCGTGCAACCGCTATGAGCCTTCGGGCGCATTGCATGGCATTATGCGGGTGCGCGGCTTTACCCAAGACGACGGGCATATCTTCTGCGCTGAAGACCAGATTGAATCCGAAACCGCGAAGTTCATCGAATTCTTGAGCGAGATCTACCGCGACCTCGGCTTTGAGAACTTTAAAGTGAAATTCTCCGACCGCCCTGAAAAGCGATCCGGGTCGGATGAGGTATGGGACAAGGCCGAGGCCGCGCTGCTGTCGGCCACACGCGCCGCAGGGATCGAACCGGAACTTAACCCCGGCGAAGGCGCCTTCTACGGCCCGAAGTTGGAGTTCGTCCTGACTGACGCGATTGGCCGTGACTGGCAGTGCGGCACCCATCAGGTGGACTTCGTGCTGCCCGAACGGCTGGACGCGACCTATATCGGCGCGGATGGCGGCAAGCACCGCCCGGTTATGCTGCACCGTGCGACGCTGGGGTCTTTCGAGCGCTTCATTGGCATCCTGATCGAAGAGCACGCAGGTAAGTTGCCCTTCTGGCTCGCCCCCCGCCAGGTTGTCGTCGCCTCCATCACCTCCGAGGCCGATGATTATGTGGCTGAAGTCGTCGAGACCCTGAATGCCGCTGGCGTGCGGGCCGAGGCCGACATGCGCAACGAGAAGATCAACTACAAGGTGCGCGAACATTCGGTCGGCAAAGTGCCGGTGATCCTCGCCGTTGGCGCGCGCGAGGTCGAAGAGCGCACCGTTTCTGTCCGCCGTTTGGGCCAGAAACAGACTTCGGTGCAGCCGCTCGACACGCTCACCACCGAACTGGCGCAGGAATCGACACCACCTGACCTGCGTCGGTAACAAAACATCACTCCGGCAGGCTGCGCTAACTCTATCTGCACAGCTTGCCGGGGGACTTTTGTAACAAAACTGACGTTCCAGCGCGGGAGGGTCGCCCTTTTGGGCGAATTTCGCCGCATTTTCTGACGGGAACGTGACACACTCGCTCGTGAATGGCTTGTGATGTAAGCTCTTGCTTTAGTGGTCATGCACCACGCAAACTCAAGAGGAGGAATATTCATCATGTCCCATACGCTCAAGACAGCCGCCATAGCCGGCGCCGTTGCCGCAGCGATGTCGAGCCACGCCACTACCGCACAGGCCGCCACAAAAGAGAAATGCTACGGCGTCTCGCTTGCTGGCCAAAACGACTGCGCCGCCGGTCCCGGCACCACTTGCGCAGGCACGTCTGTGAAGGATTACCAAGGCAATGCGTGGACCTTGGTCGATGCTGGCACCTGCACCGAGATTGACCTGCCGGAAATGGCAGATGGCACCGATCGCGAAGGCTCACTGGAGCCGCTTGACCGCGACCTGCCCGCTTAATCCGTAGCCCGCCGGGCGGCACCTGTCGCCCGGACTTTGCCCCTCAACCTGTCGGAGGCCCCATGCGCGACGACGCCCCCCAGATAAACAACCTGCCAAATGCTCCCGGAGTCGGGTTCAAGGCCCAGCATTTCGAGGCGCTCTTGGCAGATCCCGGCCCGGTCCGCTGGGTTGAGGTTCACGCCGAAAACTACATGGGCGACGGTGGTCGCCCGCTCGCGCAACTCAGTGCATTGCAGGAAGATTTCGCGCTATCGGTGCATGGTGTGGGTCTCTCGATCGGCGGCGAAGAGCCTCTGGATCAAGACCATCTTACGCGGCTGAAACGTCTGTGCGACCGCGTGCAGCCTGCCTCCTTTTCCGAACATCTCGCGTGGTCCACCCACTGCGCGGAATACCTCAGCGACCTGCTGCCGCTGCCTTATACCGAACAGACCCTTACGCAAGTGGCGCAGCATATTGATGAGGTGCAGCAGGTTTTGGGCCGCCGTATGCTGCTCGAAAACCCCTCTAGCTACCTCGCGTTCGACAGCTCCACCCTGTCTGAAACCGACTTCCTTGCCGAATTGGTGGGGCGTAGCGGCTGCGGGCTTTTGCTGGACGTGAACAACGTCTTTATCTCCGCCACCAACCTTGGCCTGTCACCACAGGCCTATATCGACGCTTTCCCCACCGACCATGTGGGCGAGATTCACGTCGGCGGCCATGACACCGATACGGATGAGCATGGTGCGCTGTTGCTGATCGACAGCCACGGCAGACCGGTTGTCGATCCGGTCTGGGAATTGCTGCGCTACACTTTGGCTCAGACCGGGCCGAAGCCGGTGCTGGTTGAGTGGGACAATGACGTGCCAGACTGGCCGGTGTTGCGGGCCGAAGCGGAACGCGCCGAACAGGTGCTGGTGTGACCGTTCAACGTAGCTTTCGCGCGGGTCTGCTCGACCCTGCGCAGCCGGTCCCGCAAGGGCTACGGGATGGGGCGGGCCGCCCGGTGGGAGCGCGTTACGGTGTGTACCGCAACAACGTCACCCACGCGCTGATCGCGGCGCTAGAGACGGCCTTTCCCTTGGTGTGCAAACTGATCGGCAAAGCGGCGTTTGCCGATTTGGCCCCACTCTTTGTCCGCGCGCATCCGCCGAAATCACCTGTTATGATGCACTACGGTGCGGAGTTCCCGGCGTTTCTCAAAACCTTCACCCCGCTTGCACATCTGGGGTACCTGCCAGACGCGGCGCGGCTTGATTTGGCCATGCGCGCGTCCTACCACGCGGCCGATAGCGCCCCGCTGGACCCCACAAGTTTGCAACGTATTGCGCCGGAGGCATTGCTGAACGCGCGCCTCACACGCGCACCCGCAACCCGTATTTTGCGGTCGCGCTGGCCGCTCTATGACATCTGGCGGTACAACTTCACCGCTGACGCTCCCAAACCCCGGCCCGAAGCGCAGGACATTGTTATCACCCGTCCGGAGTTTGACCCGGCCCCGCATCTTATGCCTGCTGGCATGGCTGTTTGGCTGGAGCAACTAGCCGATGGCTGCCCCTTTGGCGCAGCACATGAAGCGGCACTCGCACAGGACAATGCATTCGATCTTGGCGCGGCGCTGACCCTCGCGCTTCGCACCGGTGTCTTTTGCACCCTGTCACTGGAGGATGCGTCATGACCCGATACGCCGAACTTTACCGCAGCCTCGCAAACCGCATCGAATCTGCAGAATGGCTCCTTCCAACTTTGGCACGTTTGGTCTTTGGCGGCGTATTGTTGGTCTATTACCTGAACTCCGGCCTGACCAAACTGGGCGACGGTCTGTTAGGCGTACTTGAGCCAGCGGCGGGCGCCTATGCGCAGATTTTTCCCCGCACCTTTGAAGCTGTCGGCTATGACATCAACGCGCTCGGGCTGTTTCATCGGGTCATCGTTGTCGCGGGCACTATGACAGAGTTCCTCTTGCCAGTGTTCATTGTCATCGGCCTGCTGACGCGCCTGTCTGCCTTAGGGATCATCGGCTTCATCACCCTGCAATCTTTGACTGATGTCTACGGCCATGGGCAAGAAGCGAGCCTAGGCGCTTGGTTTGATCGTTTCCCGGACGCGCTTATCCTCGACCAGCGAGCGCTTTGGATCTTCCTGCTCCTGCTGCTCGTCATCAAAGGGGCCGGCCCCCTGTCCTTGGACCACGCGATCCGCAAACGCTTCGGTTAAAGTAACGCCTGAACTTCTTGCTCTATACCCTTGTTCCAACCGATAAAAAGCTGATCCCCCGCTTCGATAAATGGCCGTTTCATCACCGCGGGATGGGCCTTGAGCAGCGCCAATGGTGGCAGAGCGCGATCCACATCATCCAGGTTTCGCCACGTGGTCGACCGGGTGTTGAGAAGCGCGTCGCCAAACTGCGCATGGGCGCGTGCCAAAAGCTCATCCGACACACCAACCTCGCGCACGTCAACCAATTCAGCCTCCGGCAAGGCCTTCTTTGCCTTGCGACAACTGTCGCAGTTTTTCAGCCCGTATATCCGCATTTTCTCTCCCCTCGGCGCTGGCCTAGCCCAAAGACTCTACAGACACTTTGCACAGCTATTGCTTGATTTTTTTCAGAACTGCGCAATCTTTTCCTTAAGGCGAAGGACAGTTCAACCGCTTTCGCCGTTTTGCATTTGAGCAAAAACGCAAAGACAAAGGAGGCGCGGATATTATGCCAAACGGCACCGTGAAATGGTTTAACGCCACCAAAGGTTACGGGTTCATTGCACCCGAAGACGGCGGGAACGACATCTTCGTTCATATTTCGGCAGTCGAACGCTCTGGCTTGACGGGGCTCGCCGACGATCAAAAGGTCAGCTTTGATCTGACCGAAGGGCGCGATGGCCGCAAAATGGCCACCGACATTGCCCTGCTCTGACCCAATACCCGGCGCCGCACCGCGCCGGGATCACCTACGGGGCTCAGTCGTATGAGCAACCTTTAACTCCAACGGGACAATGCGCGCGGGCCGAACGGCGCGGCGTGACAACGCGGTGAACATGGCGCTTCACACGTGGCGCAGGATGGGCTTTCACCTGTGCATAGGTCACCGTTTGATTGGGCGTGCCGCAGCAAATGGCCCCCGAGATCGTGACCGGTTGCAACCCAGCCGGACAGTAGTTCGCGCTGCTTGGGTAGGCGTAAACCTTGGGTTGGGCCGCGGCCTGACCGGGGGCGAAAGCAGCAAGATAAATCCCTGCTCCGGCGGCAATAAGGGGTGTTAGACGCATGATTATCCTCGCAAATTGTTTGACTGAATTTCAATAAGCAAAGCTTGCCGGGCCAATTTGAACGAGTCCAGCTTTTTGTCAGCGTCTATGTTCCGTTAGGCCGGTCCCTCCGCCGACGCAGCCATTCGCGGGCCACGGCACGCGGGCCATGCTCACGCAGACACAGGCTGCCCAGTTCCACCCAATCTGCCGGATCAAAGTCAGGGAAAAACGCATCCGCGTTGTCAATTTCAACATCGACCTCCGTCACCAACAAACGATCGGCCAAGGGCAGAAGTGCGCGGTAAATCCCTTCCCCGCCGATGCCATAGAGACGCCGATAGCCTTGCGCCGCGCAATAATCCAATGCCGCCTGCGGGTCGCGTTCGACATGGACTTGATCACTATCCGTGCTGGAAACTAAACAGTTCAGACGGTTTTTCAACGGCTTAACTGGTAGGCTTTCCCACGTACGCCGCCCCATGATAATCGCGCCGCCGGTGGTCTCGCGCTGAAAAAACTTCAGGTCTTCGGGCAGTGACCAAGGGATATCCCCATCTTTACCGATGGCACCATTGCGGGCGCGGGCGACAACGAGGCTCAGCATCAGACCGCCACCGGGGCTTTGATCGCCGGGTCGGGATCATAGCCTTCAAAGGTGAAATCTTCGTAGCGGAAATCAAAGATCGACGTGACTTTGCGGTTAATCCGCATCCGCGGCAGGGGTTTGGGGGTCCGCGCCAGCTGGGTTTTAACCTGCTCAATATGGTTGGAGTAGATATGCGCGTCGCCCATCGTATGGATGAAGTCACCCGCTGCGTATCCGGTGACATGGGCCAGCATTTCCAAGAGCAGTGCATAGGAGGCGATGTTAAACGGCACGCCAAGGAACATATCCGCTGAGCGTTGGTAAAGCTGCAAATGCAGCTTTCCACCCGCGATCCGCACCTGCCACAGCGTATGACATGGCGGCAGCGCCATCTGATCGACCTCGCCCGGGTTCCATGCAGAGACAATCAGGCGGCGGCTGTCGGGCGTCTTGCGGATCGCCTCTACCAGCTTGCTGATTTGATCGACCTGCCCTGCATGGTGCAACACCGTACCGTCAGGCTGTGGCATCGGCTCGCCCACCGTGGGAAAACGCCGCCACTGATGACCATAGACCGGGCCAAGATCGCCATTCTCATCAGCCCATTCGTTCCAGATCGAGACCCCGTTTTCCTGCAGATAGGCCACATTGGTATCGCCTGCGAGGAACCACAAAAGCTCATGCACGATGGACTTCAGATGCAGCTTTTTGGTCGTGACCAAGGGAAAGCCTTCGGCCATAGGGTAGCGCTTCTGCATCCCGAAATGCGAGATCGTCCCGGTGCCGGTGCGATCTGTAGAGGTCACCCCCTGCTCCAACACCTCGCGCAAGGCATCATGATATTGTTTCACGCAGCAACCCTCGTCATCGTGACATTTCTTACTGCTTACCGTCGACAGAAGGCAGCCTCAAGCCATGGGTCAGGAATGCGCGGCGCGCGGGGGCGGTATTGTTTTTCGGTAGCACTCGACCGACAAATCTCACCACGGAGGCCATGCACATTGACACAGGCACCCCCGCTTTGAGAATGTCGCAAAAAAACGCATACAATTTGAGGCAGAGCACTATGACGCGGATTTTGATGGGCCTTGCCAGAGGTGGAGCTGTCCCTGCCGCAAGCAAAACAGGTGATGCAGCACGCGCTTGGAACGAGGCAGCCTGACCTAGCGCGCACTTATACAACGACACGCGTCTGTCGCTTAGCGCGGGCGTTGAGTTGCGCGATTCAGCCTTTGGCAGCAGTTTCGACACGCAGATTATAAGCCTTGGATTGGGCAGCCGGCATCAGCTGCGCAATGGCGATGCAGTGACCTTTGCGCTCAACCTGCAAAAGGCCGATGGGGATCTTTCCAATACGCGCAGTGAAGGCGTTGCGCTCAGCGCGGGCTACAGTCTGAATAAGCAGATCGGTCCAGCGATCTTGTCGGGCGGCGTGACCCTCTCTCATGTGGATTACGCGCATTATACGGCCTTGTTTGCGGTGCCGGGTGGCAGGCAAGACCTCTCTGCTTCTGCCCATTTGGACATGCTGTTTCCTGATCTGGATTACGCCGGCTTCGCGCCAAACCTGCGAGTCACCACCAGCCGCACGACATCGAATGTCAGCCGGTTCAAGACAAAAGAGCTTTCCGTTGCTTTGGGCATCCAATCCAAGTTCTGACACTGGCAAAGCAGCTACGGCATGTTAAGTTCAGCCGTAACTTCGGCCCAGCAGCAAAGGAAAACCGATGCCCATCAAATACCTGCACACAATGGTCCGCGTGAAAGATCTGGACGCCTCCATCGCCTTTTACAATTTGCTGGGCCTTGTCGAACGCCGCCGGGTCGACAACGAGGGTGGGCGCTTTACGCTGGTCTTTCTTTGCCCGCCGGGACAGGACGACGGCCACGCGGATGTTGAATTGACCTACAACTGGGACGGCGACGAAGGGTTGCCCAGCGACAGTCGCCATTTTGGACATCTGGCCTATACGGTCGAGAATATCTACGAGACCTGTCAGCATTTGCAGGACAACGGCGTCACCATCAACCGTCCGCCACGCGACGGGCGCATGGCCTTTGTCCGCTCGCCCGACAATATTTCTGTCGAATTGCTGCAAGAGGGCGAGGCGCTGGCACCGCAAGAGCCTTGGGCCAGCATGGAGAACACCGGTCATTGGTAACAGGTGAGCCACCCGTTTCGCGGTGTGCTCCCGCAGTTAAGCGAGCGGTTTTCGCAGACGTCCTCGCGCGAACGGGTGACTGCCAGTCGTCAGGTCGGACTAATCCGGGACGCTCTGAATGATCCGCGCCTTCGCCTCTTGTCTCGTTATCGCCCTGTGCGCCACCCCCCTCCAGGCAGAGGCGGATTGTCGGCAGGCGCTGGCGCTGGGGCTGGATGTCTCAGGCTCAGTTGATGCGCGCGAATATCGCCAGCAGATCGGCGGTTTGGCGGATGCGCTGAGCGATCCGCCTGTCGCGGCGGCTTTGCTGGCGCTGCCCGGTCAACCGGTCGATCTGCTGGTCTATGAATGGAGCGGTGCGTCTGATCAGGCGGTGATCCTGCCTTGGACGACCATTGACAGCGCCATGACCTTGGAGGCCGTTGTCACCGACCTGCGCAGCACCCCAAGGCGCGACACATCCCCCGGCACCGCGCTTGGCACCGCAATGCAGTTTGGCGCAGATTTGCTGACCCAACGACCCGATTGCGCCAAACATACGCTGGATATTGCCGGCGATGGAATTTCCAATTACGGCCCGCGCCCGCGCGATATACGCCGCAGCCTCGCGGACCAGAACCTGACGATCAACGCTTTGGTGATTGGCGCATCGGCACCGGTGCGTGGCGACAGTCGCGAGACCGAAATCGACGGTCTGTCGTCCTATTTCCGCGCCGAAGTTATTCTTGGGCACGACGCCTTTGTGCAGGTTGCGCATGGCTTTGATGACTATGCCCGCGCCATGGCCGAGAAACTGCTGCGCGAGTTGGATGGTATGATGGTCTCTCAGGTGACCCAGCCGCGTCGGCTCCTCCGGCGTTCTGATCAGTAAATATAGCGGATCTGGTCCGACCAATAGCGCTCCATCCGTTTGAGCGACTGGCTGATGTCCTCAATCCCCGCATCGCCCAAAACGCCCTTACTCTCCATCCCATCCGCATGGCGCGAGAAGAGGTCGGACACGACATCGCGGATATAACGCCCCTTTTCCGTCAGCCGCACGCGGACTGAGCGTCGGTCGATCTCGCAACGTTGATGGTGCATATAGCCCATCTCGACCAGTTTCTTGAGGTTGTAGCTGACATTGCTACCCTGATAGTAGCCACGGCTTTTCAACTCGCCTGCCGTGACCTCATTGTCGCCGATGTTGAACAGCAGCAAGGCCTGCACGGCATTGATCTCCAACACACCGACGCGTTCAAACTCATCCTTGATCACGTCCAGCAGCAGGCGGTGCAGGCGCTCCACCAATGACAGGGCTTCAAGGTAGCCGACCATGAAACCTTTCACAGCGAGCGGCTGTGTGGTGGGGTCTTGGATGCTCATAGGTTCTCTCCGACTCAATCTCGTTGAGCGGGAAACTGAACAATAAAACAGAATAATTCGTTAAACCGGAAAAGGACGCCCGCGCCCGTCCGGATCAGCCGCGCGTTTCCGCAAGTTGGCTGCGAATATCACTAACAAGCGCTGCGTATTTTTCAGACGGATCGGCCTGACCGCTGACCCAGAGATAAAGGTCATGGTCGTTCTCATTCAGCATCTGGTCATAGAGCGTCAGACCTACGTCATCCATCTGCGGCAGCCGCGCCTCCGCATAGGCGGAGAGGATCAGGTCCATCTCTTTGATCCCGCGCCGCATGGAGCGCATTTGCAGACGTTTCAGGCGGTGTTCGGGCGCTTCAGACATCGGCAGGCTCCGACAACAGGCGGCGAATACGCTTTTCCAGTTTGCCCACGGCTTCGGCCTTTTTCAGCAGATCGGTGCGCAGGGCGCGCACATCGACCAGCACGTCTTCGAGATCATTTTGCCGCGCGGCTTGACCTTCTTCGGGGGCGTCGACACCTTCGCCTTCGCCATTGATCAGCCACATCATTGAGACGTTCAACAGACCGGCCAGCATCGACAAACGGTTGGCGCGAGGCTCTGACAAGTCGTCCTCCCAACTGCGCAGCGTGGACAGCCGCACGCCCAAACGTTTGGCCAGCACCGCCTGTGTCATGCCCGTCTGTTCGCGTGCCGCTGCGACACGGTCGCCAAAGGTGGCGGCGTCGGGGCCGTACCAATCAATATCGTCGGTCATGCGTTGTCTCCTGACAGACACCCTTGCCGGGTGCGGGGGCGGCCCCTATGAACGTGGGGATATTAATAAGCAACCCGAGGCCGAAATGGAACTGCTGTCCGCGACACTTGCGCGTGTCAAACCGTCGCCCACCATCGCTGTTACCACCAAGGCGGCCGAGCTCAAGGCCGCAGGACGCGACATTATTGCGCTTGGAGCAGGCGAACCGGACTTTGATACGCCGCAAAATATCAAAGACGCTGCCATCGCTGCGATCAACGCGGGCAAGACGAAATACACCGCCGTTGACGGTATCCCCGAGCTGAAACAGGCGATCTGCGCCAAGTTCAAGCGCGACAACGGGCTGGACTATACGCCGTCGCAGGTCAGCGTTGGGACAGGCGGCAAGCAGATCCTTTATAACGCGCTGATGGCCACAATGAATCCCGGCGAAGAGGTGGTGATCCCTGCGCCCTATTGGGTCAGCTACCCTGATATGGTGCTCTTGGCTGGCGGCACGCCGGTGATCGCGCCGGCCACGCTTGAGAACAATTTCAAGCTCACACCTGAAGCGCTGGAAGCCGCGATCACGCCGAAAACCAAGTGGTTCATCTTCAACTCCCCCTCGAACCCGACTGGCGCGGGTTATAGCCGGGATGAGTTAAAAGCGCTGACAGATGTGCTGATGCGCCACCCGCATGTCTGGGTAATGACCGACGATATGTACGAACATCTCGCCTATGACGGTTTTGAGTTCTGCACGCCTGCGCAGGTCGAACCGGCGCTCTATGATCGCACACTGACAGTCAACGGTGTCTCCAAAGCCTATGCCATGACCGGCTGGCGCATCGGCTACGCGGCAGGGCCGGAAAAGCTCATCGCTGCGATGCGCAAGATCCAGTCGCAGAGCACCTCGAACCCCTGCTCCATCAGCCAGTGGGCCGCGGTTGAGGCGCTGAACGGCACGCAGGACTATATCGCGGAGAACAACGCGATGTTCGTGCGGCGCCGCAATCTGGTGGTCGAGATGCTCAGCGCCATCCCCGGCATCACCTGTCCCACGCCTGAAGGCGCGTTTTACGTCTATCCTTCGATTTCCGGGCTGATTGGCAAGACATCGGCGGCAGGGACCAAGATCACCGATGATGAGGCTTTTGCCACCGCCCTGCTCGAAGAAACCGGCGTTGCAGTCGTCTTTGGCGCGGCCTTTGGTCTCTCGCCAAACTTCCGCGTCAGCTACGCCACCTCTGACGCTGCGCTCAAGGAGGCCTGCACCCGGATCCAGTCCTTCTGCGCGGCGTTGACATAAGGGCGGGGCAATGGCGGGCGATCTTCCAGACTATTACTTCAGGGTCCGCGAAAACGGCGCAGCGGTGTTTCGCCTTGATAGCGAGAACCGCCAGCGCCGGATTGAGATGGATCAGATCGCCGTGGTCAATCTGCGCAGCGGTGAGGTGAAACCACACGGAGCGTACCGCCTCACCGAAGCCGACACGGCTGAGATTGATCGCTGGATCGAAGCCCGCCGTGCGCTGCTTGCTGCGCGTGAGATCGATGACATCCGCCGGACGGTAGATCACCTGAACCTCACAACCCAATGGGCGCAATCGCGCGCCAGCGAAGAACAGCTAGACGCCGTGACCGATGACCTTTTGCTCGCCATGCACGACCTGCGCAGCACGCTGGTGCGCAAAAAGGCGGACCGGATCGGGCGCGGCTGATTAGAAATTCAACCGCCGAATTGTCTGCCCCCAAAACCGCGCATTCAGCAGCACAGCCGCCAAAGCCAGTCCGGCCACAAGCCCGGCCCAAACGCCCAACGCCCCATAGCCAAACGTGAAGCCTAAGAGGTAGGAACAGGGCACCCCCACCCCCCAATAGCTGACCGCCGCCATGATCATCGGCACTTGGGTATCCTGCGCCCCACGCAGCAGCCCAAGTGCTACCACCTGTGCGCCATCGACCAATTGGAACAAGGTCGCCATCACGAGCAGGCCAGTGCCAATCGCGATGATCTCCAGCCGGGCTGGCTCACTTTCCTGCATGAAAAGCGAAATGAGCGCCTCCGGCCAGCCGATAAAGCCGATCATGGTGAGCAAGGAAAAGACCACCGACAGGACAATCACGATCCACGCCCCGCGTGCCATATGCGGCGCGTCTCGGCGACCAAAGGCGTTGCCGACCCGGATCGTCGCCACATTGCTCAACCCCAGATGCACCATGAAAACCAGCGAGACGAGTTGGATCGCGATACCATGGGCGGCCAGCGCAAAGGTGCTGATCCAGCCCATCATCAGCGAGGACGCGGCGAACAGCCCCACTTCGCTCAAAGTGGTCAGACCGATGGGCAGCCCCAACCTAAACACGCGCAGCAACATCTGCGGATCAACCCGCCAAAGCCGGACGAAAAGACTATGCTGCGGCAGGGCGATCAGGACGTAGACCACGATCCCGATCAACGAGACCGTATGCGTCGTCACAGACGCAATGGCCGCCCCCATGACCCCGAGTTCCGGCGCGCCCCAATTGCCAAAAATCAGCGCGTAATTCGCCAACGCATTGACGATAGCGGCGCCCAACGTGATCCACAGCACGACCTGCGTCCGCTCTAGCGCGGCGAGGTAGGATTTCAGCACCATCACCAACAGCGCCGGCACGATGCCCCAGCCCGCAATGGACAGGTAACGCCCGCCCAACGCGGCCAACTCGGGCTCCTGCCCCAGCAGGCTCAGCACTGGTTTAGACCAGATCATCACCGGCAAAGCGATCATGGCAAAACCGATTGATAGCCATAGGCCCATTCGCGTGGCGCGGCGCAGACCGATTTCGTCGTCTTCGGCATCATAGGCCGCGACCAAGGGCATCACCGCCATGCCGAACCCCGACCCAAAGATAAACAGGACAAAGAAAAACGTGCTGCCCAGCACCCCTGCAGCCAACGCCTCGATCGAATACCAGCCCAGCATGACGGTATCGGTCACGCCGATGGCCATCTGTGCCAGATGTCCGCCGATAAGCGGCAGGCCGAGCGTCAAGATCGCGCGGACGTGTTTGCGGTGGGTCATAGCTGTTGTCATAAAAGAGCCTTACGCCGAGCCAGCGAAAAGGGGAAGGCTGGTTTTCCGGGGCTGTTCACCGTTGGGAAAACGGTATCATCTACACCCAAGCGCATGAATATCTTGATTAACTTAGACAGAACAGCAAGACTGGGGCCGAGAGGGGGCGTTATGGAGCGGACGAGAACCGAGACACGCCACATCAACGGACAGGAAATCTTCTTGCGGCACTGGGGCGATGACGGCCTGCCTCCGCTGCTTATGTTGCATGGGTTTCCCGAATTCGGCGGCGCGTGGTCCGACCTTGCCCCCCATCTGTGCGAACACTTCCATTGTATCGCCCCCGACCAACGCGGCTATGGCCAAAGCAGTGCGCCCGAAGGAATTGAGCCCTACGCGATGGCGCATTTGATGGCAGATATGGCTGAGTTGATTGGCGATAGGCCAGTGACTGTTCTGGCTCATGATTGGGGCGCTTCGGTGGGCTATGCCTTGGCGATGTTCCGCTCTGAACTGGTGGCTCGGCTGATCGTGCTCAATGGCGTGCATCCGGTACCGTTCCAACGCGCCTTGGCCGCAGGGGGGCCGCAAACGGCGGCTTCGCAATATATCAACGCTCTGCGCAGCGAAGGCAGCGCTGTGAGGCTGGCGAAAGACGATTTTGCGGGCCTGCTCAACCTGTTCTCCGCGCATATGGACTTAAGTTGGCTAACGCCGGAGCGCTGCGAGGCCTATCGCGCCGAATGGGGCCGGCCGGGGCGCCTGCGTGCCATGATCAACTGGTACCGCGCCTCCCCGCTCCAAGTCGCCACCCCCGGCAGACCGGTCCGCGACCTGCCGAACTTCCCCGTCGAGCGGTTGCGGGTGAGATGCCCGCATCTTTTGATCTGGGGCCAAGATGATAGTGCTCTGCTGCCCGAAGCCTCAGAAGGTTTGGAGACTTTCGTGCAAGACCTCACACGGGTCGAGATCGCAGGCGCAGACCATTGGCTGCATCACCAAAAGCCCAAGGCCGTGGCCGATGCTGTATTAAAGTGGTGCGCGCAGCGACCCTTGTAAAATAGGCCCGAAAGTGTATATTTAAATATGCATTCAGGAGCCTACAATGACCCGCATCCATACGAACCACATCGCCACCATGACCGAAATGCGTGAACCGCATAAGGTACTGGAACGCTCAGGCGGCAAACCTGTGGCGGTGATGAAGAACTCGCGTTGCGTGGGCTATTTCGTACCGGCAGAGGCGACGCTTCAGGAAGAGCCGCGCGTGGCGACGCTGGACGAGGTGATGGAGAGTATTGCGGCGACCCGTACGCAAACCCAGCCCGTGCTCGACTACCTCAAAGATAAATGACCTACGTCCTTTTGAACGCCGAACTTGTCGAAACGATTCACGATGCGGTTTTGAACCCCGGAGAGCTTGCGGGGCGAGCGCTCGACAAATCGCTCGACGGTGCTTTAGCGCGGGTGGACAATCGGCTCGTCTACGGAATGATCAACAACATTTTCGACCTTGCCGTGGCCTACTGCGTGACTGTAGCAACCGGACATGTCTTCAATGATGCGAATAAGCGTACGGCGTATAAGACCATGATCGTTTGCCTGCATTTGAACGGTATCCGCATCACGCATGACACCATCGAAGCCGGTGATCTGATCCGCGACGTGGCCCAACGCCGCATTGACGAAGACAGCCTCGCCGATTGGCTACGCGCCAGAGCCACCTGACCAACCAAATCCGGCCCATAAGACAAACCCGCGATTGCCCCCGCCGCGCGGCCCTGTCAAAATGGCCTTCACCCACAAACAAAGAGCAGGCCCGCATGACCGACCTTCTTTCCGGCCAGGAACCCACAGATTACGACGCCTCCTCCATCGAAGTGCTGGAGGGGTTGGAACCCGTCCGCAAACGCCCCGGCATGTATATCGGCGGCACTGATGAGCGCGCATTGCACCACCTCGTGGCCGAAGTGCTCGACAACTCGATGGACGAAGCCGTCGCAGGCCATGCCAACCGCATTGAGGTCGAACTGCACGCCGACTATTCGGTCACCATCCGCGACAACGGCCGCGGCATTCCAATTGATCCACACCCGAAGTTCCCCGAGAAATCTGCGCTCGAAGTGATCCTCTGCACGCTACACGCGGGCGGCAAATTTTCGGGCAAGGCCTATCAGACCTCGGGCGGTCTTCACGGCGTTGGCGCCTCGGTCGTCAACGCTCTGAGCGATTCCATGGTGGTGCAGGTCGCGCGAAACCGTGAGTTGTTCGAGCAACGCTTTTCCCGCGGCATTCCGCAAGGGCCGGTCGAGAAAGTCGGCGCCGCTCCCAACCGGCGCGGCACCAGCGTCACGTTCCACGCGGACGAGCAAATCTTTGGCGCACATCGGTTCAAACCGTCGCGCCTGCTCAAAATGGTCCGTTCCAAAGCCTACCTTTTCTCCGGCGTCGAAATCCGCTGGAAGTCCGAGATCGAGGATGGCGACACGCCGATGGAGGCGGTCTTTCACTTCCCCGGCGGCCTTGCCGACTACCTGCGCGAAACGCTGGGCAAATCAACGACCTACGCCGAAAACCCCTTCGCCGGAACGGTCGACTTTCAAGAGCGTTTCGGCGTGCCGGGCAAGGTCGAATGGGCGATCAACTGGACCCCGGCCCGCGACGGTTTCATCCAGTCCTACTGTAACACCGTCCCTACGCCCGAAGGCGGCACCCACGAAGGCGGCTTCTGGGCCGCGATCCTTAAGGGCATCCGGGCTTATGGCGAGCTTGCCAACAACCGCAAGGCCAAGGACATCACCCGCGAAGACCTGATTACCGGAGGCTGCGCGCTGGTGTCTTGCTTCATCCGCGAGCCGGAATTCGTGGGCCAGACCAAGGACCGCCTCGCCACGACCGAGGCCGCGCGTCTGGTGGAAAACGCCGTGCGCGACCACTTTGACAACTGGCTGGCAGCAGACACGAAATCCGCAGGCGCGATCCTCGATTTCCTCGTCTTGCGCGCCGAAGAGCGCATGCGCCGCCGGCAGGAAAAGGAAACCGCGCGCAAGAGCGCCACGAAAAAACTGCGCTTGCCCGGCAAGCTCACCGACTGCACCAGCAAGTCGCGCGAGGGTACGGAACTGTTCATCGTTGAGGGCGACTCGGCGGGCGGCTCCGGCAAGGGCGCGCGCAACCGCAACACCCAAGCGCTGCTGCCGCTGAAGGGTAAGATTCTGAACGTGCTGGGGGCCGCCTCCAGCAAGCTGACCACCAACGCCGAGATCAACGACCTCTGCGAAGCGCTTGGCGTCGGCATGGGTACTAAGTTCAATCTCGACGATCTACGCTATGACAAGATCATCATCATGACCGACGCCGACGTCGACGGTGCGCATATCGCGTCGTTGTTGATGACCTTCTTCTTCACCCAAATGCGCCCGCTGATCGACGCAGGGCATTTGTATCTCGCCTGCCCGCCGCTGTTCCGCCTGACCCAAGGTGCCAAGCGGGTCTACTGCCTCGACGAGGCCGAAAAAAACGTGTGGCTGGAGAAGGGCTTGGGCGGCAAAGGCAAGATCGACGTGAGCCGTTTTAAGGGTCTGGGCGAGATGGACGCAAAGGACCTCAAAGAGACGACGATGGACCCCGAGACCCGCAAGCTCATCCGCGTGACCGTGGATGAGGACGTGCCGGGCGAGACCGGGGATTTGGTGGAGCGGTTGATGGGGAAGAAACCGGAGATGCGGTTCGCGTATATTCAGCAGAACGCGCAGTTTGTGGAGGAGTTGGATGTTTGAGGGGGGCTAACAGAAGGCACAGCTAAAATTTTTGATTGAAATTCGCATGTGAATGCAACTATGGGTATAGTTACTTTCAACTTAGGTAATTTCCCATGACTTTAAACGGTTACAAGCTTAAATGCGATTTTTCGGTGGGCGAAGCGATCGGCCAAATCATCATTTGGATTCTGCTTTCCCTAATAACTTTTGGCTTAGCTTTGTTTATCTTGCCCTACTATTTTCTGAAGGCTCCGATGAATAGGTCTACCTTAATCGACCCGGTTGGAAACACCGTAGGGAAAGTTAATGTGGAAGTATCTTTTGGGGATATCATTGGTCACGCACTGCTATGGCTACTGTTGTCGATCATTACGCTTGGTTTAGCTTATTTCGTCTACTGGCCTTCTGTAGTTAAGCGGCTGCTGAATGCAGCTACAATTCGACCGCTTTGAAAAGCTCATTTGCGATGTGGTTAACGGCCTAGCCACATCTGTTCCGTATCCCAAGCGCCTTTGGCGCATAGCCCCTTCCCTTCCCCATGGGGAAGGAGCTTCCGCACAACGATAGGTCGGGACCGTACCAGCAGCTACCCGCAACGTCAGCGCCCAACCCCAATCTTTCCCCTTGATCTGCCGCCCACGCCGGTCCTAACTCGCCCCATGATCCGCGCGCTCATCCTGCTCCTGCTCCTCACCGCCTGCGGCCGTCCGCTGACGGAGAACGAGCGTGCCTATCTCTCCACCATTCACGGCACCTCCGTCGACTACAGCCGCGTCCGCCTGCACGACGGAGCGCCCACCCGCGCCGTCACCTTCAAACGCAAACCGCGTCCGCGTACCACATGCCGCGAACGCATCTTGCCGCCGCCTGAGGGGGATACCGTCACCTCTAAACCCGCCGCCATGGCGCTGTGGAACAACGTGCTTTTTGACAAGGATTGGTATCTCGAAGACTACCTGCCCGATCACCCAGACCGCATCAGCCTGATCGCCGCGATGCTGCTGGCGCATGAGGTCACCCATGTCTGGCAATGGCAAAACCGAGCGGTGACGGGCTACTCCCCGCTCCGCGCCGCGTCGGAACATGGCAATAGCCCTGATCCCTATCTCTTTGATATCGAAACGGAACCCAAGTTTCTCAATTTCGGCTACGAACAGCAGGGTTCCATTGTCGAGGAATTCGTCTGCTGCCGTGCGCTCGACCCGCAAGCGCCGCGCACCAAGCGGCTGCATAACATGCTCTCAGAAGTCATGCCCGTCGCCCCCCTGCCCCAAAGCCGCCTGTCGGACGTGAGCCTGCCATGGGACGGGGTCGAGCTGAACGGCATCTGCGGTTAACGCTGGATGCTCTCCAGATAGGCCAGCAGCCCGGCCAGCACACGGGGGGTTGGGGTTAGCACACCGTCGACTTCGATCGGCACGGTGTCATCGGCCATCGCCCCGCCGAACTGCGGCATGACGCGGGCCAGATGGCCCTGCTCGGGGTCGCCGTAGATATAGCTCAGCGCCCGCGCCCGGGGGAACGTGCCGCCGTTCTCGCGCGCCAGCAGGGTAAGGTCCGCCGGTGCCGGGTTCAGCCCCGCTGCCAACGGCCCATCGCCCTGCCCCGGCATCCCGTGGCAGGATACGCAGTTCGCGGCATAGAACTTCGCCCCATCGGGCGCTTCGGGCATCGACGGCACGGTGCAGGCGGCCACGATGGCGGCGGCTGCACCCGCGAGGATCAGCGGTAATCTGGGGCTCGGCATATCTGCTCCTATGGTCTTTGGCGGGCATTTGCGGCCCTTACCGCGATGATAGGCGCCGGGCGACACTGGCGCAAACGCCAATGCGCGGGGGCGATCAGACAGGCACGAGTTGCCCGGCCTCTAGCCGGATCTGGCGGTCCATTCGGGCGGCCAAGTCAAGGTTATGTGTCGCGATCACAGCCGCCAGCCCGGTGCTGCGCACCAAGGTCATCAGCGCACCGAACACTTGATCTGAAGTCGAAGGGTCGAGGTTCCCCGTCGGCTCATCGGCCAGAAGCAAACGCGGTTCATTCGCCAATGCTCGACAGAAGGCCACCCGCTGTTGCTCGCCACCTGACATGGCGGCAGGGCGGTGGTCAGCGCGCTCAGAGATGCCCACCTCAGCCAGCAACTTGCGGCCGCGCGCTTCGGCAGCAGAACGTGCCACGCCATTGGCAAGCTGCGGCAGCACAATGTTCTCTAGCGCCGTGAACTCCGGCAGCAGGTGGTGGAACTGATAGATGAACCCCACATCCGCCCGCCGCACCCCAGTGCGCTTGCGGTCGCTCTGGCCGGTCAGGTCATCACCTGCGATCTCGACCCTGCCGCTGTCGGCGGTATCCAACAGCCCTGCGATATGCAGCAGCGTCGACTTGCCTGCGCCCGAAGGTGCCACCAGCGCCACGACCTCACCGGGAGCGACCTCCAGATCAATGCTGCGCAGGACATGCACCTCATTGGGCTTGCCGGGGTTATAGGCCTTGGAAATGCCGCTCAGGCGCAAGACGGGATCATTCATAGCGCAGGGCCTCCACAGGGTTCATCCGCGCTGCGCGGCGGGCGGGAAAGATCGTGACGACGAAGCTGAGGCCAAGCGATAGGGCCACGGCGGAGAGCACGTCAGCCAATTGCAGTTTCGCGGGTAGGAAGTAGATGCCCCGGATTGACGCGTCCCAAGCATTTCCACCGCTGAGGTAGTTCACGAAGGCGAAAATCTGATCGACGTAGATCGCAAAAAGCACACCCAGCACCACGCCAGCCGCGGTGCCGATGATGCCGGTGAAGGCACCACAGATAAAAAACACCCGCAGGACCGAGCCTTCACTCAGCCCCATCGTGCGCAGAATACCGATGTCCCGGCCCTTGTTTTTCACCAGCATAATCAGCCCCGAAACAATGTTCATCGCCGCAATCAGCACGAGAACCGAGAGGATGACGAACATCACCCGGTCCTCGATATCTAAGGCCGAAAGGAACGACCCCGACGCATCGCGCCACGTCCAGACCTGCGCCAAATCGCCCGCTGCTTGCATCAGTGCGGGTGCCATGGTGTCGACGCTTTCGGGGTCTTCAACCATGACCTCCAACTCATCCGCGACACCTTCGCGGTTGAAAAAGCTCTGTGCCTCGGCAATGGGCAGATAAGCTCGCGTCTTATCAATGTCATAGCGCCCGGCAGAGAAGATATAGACCACCTCATAGCCGTTCACACGTGGGCTGGTGCCAAAGGCGGTTTTGACCCCATTGGGCGAAATCAGCTTGATCGTGTCGCCGAGTTGCACGCCAAGGCTCTGCGCCACGCCGCTGCCGATGGCGACACCTTCCTCAAATCGCGCGATGTCGCCCTGTGAACGCTCAGACGGTTGGATGCCGGGGATCGTCATCAGGTCCTCAGTGGCAATGCCAAAGACCTCGACGCCCGCATTGGCCTGCCGTCGGTTGGCCATAACTTGCTGGCGCACCAAGGGCGCCACGCGGGTAACGCCTTCGACCTTGGCGACCTCGGCGGCCATCTCCTCGTAATTCTCGATCGTGCGGTCGATCTGGCCGTTGGGCAGCACCTCGCCCATCGTATAGACTGTCACATGCGCGTTTGCGCCGAGGATCGTGTCGACGAACTCGGCCCGAAAGCCGGAGCGGACCGACAGCGTCGCAATCAGCGCAAAGACCGCAAGCGTGATGCCGATGAGGCTGATCCACGTCATCACGCTCACCCCACCCTCGGCGCGGCGGGCGCGCAGGTAGCGCCAAGCGATCATCCATTCAAAGGCCGCGAATGGGGCGGTGCGTGTAGGCTTACTGGCCATGCGGGAAGGCTCCGGTCTGAGGTGCGCGCAACCTGAGGCTTTGCCTCAGAAGGGTCAAGAACGCAATGCCCGGCGGCGGCGGTAGCGGGCGGGCCATGTCGGCAGCCAAAGGAGCAGCCGCGCGAAGGCGGCCCCGGCGATGAAGCCTATGGCGGCGAAGATAAATTCGGCGCGGCTGTGCGGCGCGGTGGGCGAAAACTCCTGTGCGGTTGCACGCAGGGCCTCCCCATCCGGCGCGCGCAGCAGGTAATAGCCGCGCAGAAATGGGCCTGCCCTTTGCAGTCTGGGCAAATCGGCCTCAAGCACGGCGTGGCGTTCGATGTTGCGGGCCAGATCAATACGGCGGCGTTCCAGCAACGCCGACCCACGCAGCCGGGCCAATGCGGCCTCTCGGTCAATTCCGGCGGCGCTGGCGGCGGCGTCGAATTTCGACACAACGCCAGATAGCGTCCGCGCTGTGGCCTCAAGCTCAAACACATAGGCCCGGGCAAAACCCGGGCCTTGTGCGGCAATCCCTGCCCCTATGATCCCACCGGCCAATGTCAGCGCCCGCAGGATCATCGCCGCTCTCAGGCGATGCCGGCGTAAATTGTCGCCAGCTTCTCAACCGCCTGTTCGGGCGGCAGTTCCTCGCTCTCCCCAGTGCGGCGGCTGGTCAACTCGACCACGCCGTTCTTCAATCCGCGCGGCCCAACAGTGATCCGCCACGGCAGGCCGATCAGGTCCATCGTGGCAAACTTCATCCCCGCCCCGCCCTTGCGGTCGTCATAAAGCGGATCAAGGCCCAGCGCCTTGAGGCTGTTATACAGCGCGTCGCAGGCCGCATCGGCCTCGGCATCGCCTTGTTTGAGGTTTACGATCCCGGCATGGAAGGGCGTCACGCCCTCGGGCCAGATGATGCCCTTATCGTCATGGCTGGCCTCGATGATTGCGCCCAGCAGACGGCTGACGCCGATGCCGTGGCTGCCCATATGCACAGCAACCTGTTTGCCGTCCGGACCTTGCACCTTGGCGTTCATTGCTTCGGAATATTTGGTGCCGAAGTAAAAGATTTGCCCCACTTCGATGCCGCGTGCTGTGCGCTGACGCTCTTCCGGCACTTTGGCGAAGAGCTCCGGGTCGTGGGTCTCATCGGTGCGGGCGTAGCGCGAAGTGAACTCATCCAGCACGGCACGGCAGGCGTCGTGATCGCTGGGGTCAATCTCGCGGTCGCCAAAGGTCAGATCGGTGATCTCGCTGTCATAGAAGACCTCGCTCTCACCCGTTTCGGCCAGCACGAGGAACTCATGCGTGTCATCGCCGCCAATGGGGCCAGAATCCGCGCGCATCGGGATCGCTTGCAGCCCCATCCGCTCATAGGTGCGCAGGTAGCTGACCAGATGGCGGTTGTAAGCGTGCAGCGCGTCCTCTTTCGTCAGGTCGAAGTTGTAGCCGTCCTTCATCAGGAACTCGCGCCCCCGCATCACGCCGAAACGCGGGCGAATCTCGTCGCGGAATTTCCACTGGATGTGATAAAGCGTCAGCGGCAGGTCCTTGTAAGAACCGACATGGCTGCGAAAGATGTCAGTGATCATCTCTTCATTGGTGGGACCGTAAAGCATGTCGCGATCCTGCCGGTCGCGGATGCGCAACATCTCGGGGCCGTAGGCGTCATAGCGGCCCGATTCCTTCCAAAGGTCCGCCGATTGCAGCGTTGGCATCAGCATCGGAATATGGCCCACGCGCTGCTGCTCTTGATGCACGATCTCTTCGACCTTGCGCAACACCTTGTAGCCCAGCGGCAACCAAGAATAGATCCCCGCGCTGGATTGCTTGATCATCCCCGCCCGCAGCATCAGCCGGTGGCTGACGATCTGCGCCTCGGCAGGGTTTTCCTTCAGCACGGGCAGAAAATATTGGGACAGGCGCATGGTGTTTCCTCATTGACGAATTGCCCCCTGACTAGTGCATGTCGGGAGGCTAGACAATCACATCGCGGCGGGGCCTTAGGCTTTTGCGGCCCGCTGCGCCAGTTCCACCGCAACCTTGGTGGCCAGCGCCATGTCTTGCACCGAAATCCATTCCAGCGGCCCATGAATTTCCTGCATCCCAGTAAAGACATTGGGGCAAGGCACCCCCATCTCGGTCAGACGCGAACCGTCAGTGCCGCCGCGAATGGGGACCGAGCGCGGCTCTAGCCCTACGGCTTCCACCGCGCCGCGTACCAGATCGACGGGAGTCATGTCCTTTTCCAACCAGTAGCGCATGTTGCGGTATTGCGGCTGGATATCGACCTCAATCCGCGCCCGCGGCTCCCCGGCGGCCACCGCAGCACAGACTTGCCGCAGCAGATCACTCTTGGCTTGCAGGCCATCGCGCTCGAAATCGCGCAGGATTAGTTTAATCTCGGCCTCTGATGAGCCGCCGTTGATCTCAGAGACATGCAGAAAACCTTCAACCCCCTCAGTCGTCTCCGGCGTCATCGTGGCCTGCGGGAGGGCCATCACGATCTTGGCCGCCAAATGCAGTGCGTTGACCATTTTGCCCTTTGCAAAACCGGGATGGGCCGAGACGCCGGTAATCTTTACCACGGCCCCATCGGCGCTGAAGGTCTCATATTCGATCTCGCCCGGCTTGCCCCCGTCAAACGTATAGGCAAAGTCACAGCCCAAATCCTTGGGCAGACGCGCATCCACCCCGCGCCCGATCTCTTCGTCGGGGGTAAAGGCAAGGCGGATTTTACCGTGCGGAATATCCGGGTTCTCGATCAGATGGCGCGCTGCCGTCATCGCAATCGCCACCCCGGCCTTGTCATCCCCGCCCAAGAGCGTCAGCCCGCTGGCGGTGATGATGTCCTCGCCCTGTTTCTCTGCCAAATAGGGCGCGTTTTCGGGCGACAGCCGCAACTCTGGCGCGTCGGCAAAGGTGATGTCGCCGCCGTTATAGCCGCGATGCACGACGGGTTTCACGCCTGTCGCATTATACTGCGGCGCGGTGTCCACATGCGCGACCCAGCCCATCACGGGGCCACCCTCCGCCGTGGCGGGTATCGTCGCCAACACCACGCCATAGTCGGTGAGCGTCACCTCCTGCGCCCCCATCTCCTGCAACTCCTTCACCAACAGCCGCGACATATCGAGCTGGATGTCGGTGCTGGGTGAGGTCGGGCTTTCCGCGTCACTCTGGCTGTCGATCTTCGCATAGCGGACCAGCCGCTGTTCTAGCTCGTCATCAAATTCGCTGCGCATCATCTGCTCCCTCGTTTTGCCGCCATCGTCACCTGATCCACGCCCCTGTCAAGCCGCCCCGCCTGCAGCCAAGACTTGAAACGAAACGCCACATGAGCGATGTGAGAACATTCCCTGCCGGAGAGCATCATGGCCCTGCCAATCCGAGACCAATTGAAATACTGGGGCATCGCTGCGGCGGTGTTCATGGTGGCGCTGTGGTTCATGGGGGATGTGCTCCTGCCCTTCCTGCTCGGCGGCGCGATTGCCTATTTCCTTGATCCCATCGCCGACCGGTTGGAGCGTCTCGGCCTCAGCCGTGTGATGGCTACGGCGCTGATCACCGTGGCCGCAATCATGATCTTCGTGCTCATGGCGCTTCTGGTGATCCCAACGCTCGTCAATCAAACGGTTAACCTGATTGAGACTGCGCCGCAGGTGACACGCAACTTCACCGATTTCATCACCGACCGTTTCCCCTCGTTGCTCGACGACGATTCGACGCTGCGCACCTCGCTGACCACGCTTGGCACCACGATTCAAGAACGCGGTGGGCAATTGCTGCAAACGGCGCTTGCCTCCTTTGCCTCGCTTATCAACATCCTGC
Organism: Sulfitobacter maritimus; assembly: GCF_013346665.1. Taxonomy (GTDB): domain Bacteria; phylum Pseudomonadota; class Alphaproteobacteria; order Rhodobacterales; family Rhodobacteraceae; genus Sulfitobacter; species Sulfitobacter maritimus. Next base: position 387,012 of record NZ_JABVBB010000034.1, on the reverse strand, counting down.
TGCTCTTTGTCATCGTGCCTGTCGTCGCCGTTTACCTGCTGCTCGATTGGGACCGTATGGTGGCCGGCATCGACCGCCTGCTGCCACGCGACCATGCGCCGACGATCCGCCAATTGGCGCGGGATATTGACGCGACGCTGGCCTCCTTCGTGCGCGGCATGGGGACGGTCTGTTTGATCCTCGGCACCTATTACGCGGTGGCACTGATGCTGGTGGGGCTGCAATTTGGCCTCGTCGTCGGCTTTGTCGCGGGGCTGGTCACTTTTATCCCCTACCTCGGCGCATTGATCGGCGGCGCATTGGCGATCGGCCTCGCGCTGTTTCAGTTCTGGGGCGATTGGCTCTCCATCGGGCTGGTCGCAGGCATCTTTGTGTTGGGTCAGGTCGTCGAAGGCAACTTGCTGACACCGAAGCTGGTCGGCAACTCTGTCGGCCTGCACCCGGTCTGGCTGCTGCTGGCGCTGTCGGTCTTTGGCACGCTCTTTGGCTTCGTGGGCCTGCTGGTGGCTGTGCCGGTCGCCGCTGCAATTGGTGTGATCGCGCGTTTTGCCACGGCGCGTTACCGCGAAAGCGTGCTCTACATGGGCCGCGAGCCTGACACGACACTTGACGAGGACATCCGCTGACATGGCCCACCAACTCGGGTTGAACCTGCCTAGCCGGACGGCTCTGGGCCGTGACGCTTTCTTTGTCGCCCCGTCCAATGCCATGGCGATGGCGATGATTGATGGCTGGCGCGGCTGGGCCGGGGGCAAACTGGCGCTGACCGGGCCGCAGGGGTCAGGCAAAACGCATCTCACACATGTTTGGGCGGACCTTTCTGGAGCACGGATCTTCAGCGCGACGGACTTGCTGAACGCCGACATCCCCGCCCTCGCCCGTGGCCCGGTGGCGGTCGAAGACGTGCATCTGATCGCCAATGACGCCGCCGCCCAAACCGCGCTGTTCCACCTGCACAACCTCGTGCTGGCCGAAGGTCAAGCGCTGCTGCTCACTGGCACCGGGTCCGTTGCTCACTGGGGTCTCACCCTGCCCGACCTTGTCAGCCGCATGCGTGGCGCCACGGCGGTTGAGATGGACGCGCCGGACGACGCGTTGCTCTCGGCGCTGCTGGTCAAACTGCTGGCTGACCGCCAACTGACGCCCAAGCCGGAGCTGATCAACTACCTGATGACCCGGATGGACCGCTCCTTTGCCGCGGCCATCGCGCTGGTGGACCGGCTGGATGCCGCCAGCCTTGCGCAAAAGCGGCCTCTGACACGCGCCTTGGCTGCGCAGGTGCTGGACATCGCCCCGTCGCAGGCGTGATACTGGCGGGCAGACGGGGCAGCGCTATCATAAACCCGTTACATTCCAATGTCATGAGGCCCACATGACCCAAGCCGATTTTTTGCAAGCGCCCTTTCCGCCCGCCACCGAACTGCCTGAGCTTGATACCTCTGGGCCGGGCCGGTTCTTTAACCGTGAGTTGAGTTGGCTCGATTTCAACTGGCGCGTGCTGGAAGAGGCCGAGAACCCCCGCGTGCCACTGCTGGAACGGCTGCGTTTTCTGTCGATCTCGGCCACCAATCTGGATGAGTTCTACACCGTCCGCGTCGCGGGCCTGCGGGAACTGGCGCAGGCGGGTAACACCACCGCCGCCGCCGATGGGCTAACCCCTGCTGAACAACTGGTGCTCATCAATGAAGATGCCCGCAATCTGATGATGTCTCAACAGCGCGTGCTGGTCGATCTCATGGCCGAAATGGACGCGCAGAAGATCATGCTGGAGCGCACCGCGGACCTGACCGAAGATGACCTGAAATACCTCGAAGATGTCTTCCTTAATCAAGTTTTCGCCGTCCTGTCGCCCTTGGCCATCGATCCCGCGCATCCCTTCCCCTTTATCCCCAACACCGGCTTCGCGCTCGCGTTGCAACTGGAACGCACCCGCGACAAACGCCCGCTGCAAGCGCTGCTGCCGATCCCCGGCCAGATCGACCGTTTTATGCCCCTGCCCGCGCCCGACGGCTGCCTGCGCTACCTGCCGCTTGAAGACCTCTTGCTCATCAACATCCCGAACCTCTTTCCCGGCTACAAACTGAAAGCCCATTTTGAGTTCCGCGTGCTGCGCGACAGCGATCTTGAAGTCGAAGATGAGGCCGAAGACCTTGTGCGTGAGTTTGAAGTCGCCCTGAAACGCCGCCGCCGGGGCGAGGTCGTGCGGCTCACCCATTCCGCCGGCGCGCCCGCCAAGCTGAAATCCGTGGTGATGCGCGAGCTCTGCGTGCGGCCCCAAGACGTGATCGAAATCGAAGGCATGTTGGGCATCGCGGACCTGTCCAAACTGGTAACCGACGCCCGCCCCGACCTGCTCTGGCCCTCCTTCACCCCGCGCGTTCCTGAGCGTGTCAGCGACCATGACGGTGATATGTTCGCCGCCATCAGTCAAAAGGACATGCTGCTGCACCACCCCTATGAGACCTTCGACATGGTGGTGCGCTTCCTTGCCCAAGCGGCGCGTGACCCCGATGTGGTGGCGATCAAGCAAACGCTCTACCGCACCTCCCGCGACAGCCCGATTGTCGAGGCACTTTGTGAAGCGGCGGAAGATGGCAAATCCGTCACCGCACTGGTCGAGCTAAAGGCCCGCTTTGACGAGGCGGCCAACATCCGCCAATCCCGCCGTCTGGAGCGTGCGGGTGCGCATGTGGTCTACGGCTTTCTTGACCTCAAGACCCACGCCAAGATCTCCACAGTGGTGCGGCGCGAGGGGGATCAACTGGTGACTTACACCCACTACGGCACCGGTAACTACCACCCGATCACGGCACGGATCTATACCGATCTGTCGCTCTTTACCTGCGACCAGAACCTTGGCCGCGATGCCACCAAGGTCTTTAACTTCCTGTCAGGCTACGCCCCGCCCGAAAAGCTCGACAACCTCGCCATCTCCCCCACGACACTGAAACCGCGTCTGCTGGAACTGATCGCGGCCGAGGCCGAACACGCGCGGCGCGGCAAACCGGCGGCGATCTGGGCCAAAATGAACGCGTTGATTGATGCTGAGGTCATCGACGCGCTCTATGCCGCCAGCCAAGCGGGGGTGGAGATCAGCCTCGTGATCCGCGGCATCTGTGGGCTGCGCCCCGGCGTGAAAGGCCTGTCGGACAATATCCGCGTAAAATCCATCATCGGACGGTTTCTCGAACACAGCCGCATTGTTTGCTTCGGCAATGGCCACGGTCTGCCGCACAAAAAAGCGCGGGTGTTCATGTCTTCCGCCGACTGGATGGGCCGCAACCTGAACCGCCGGGTCGAGACGCTGGTCGAGATCGAAAACCCCACTGTCAAAGCGCAGATTACCAGCCAGATCATGGCGGCAAACCTTGCCGATGTGGCGCAAAGCTGGGTCATGGGACCGGAGGGCAAATTCACCCGCCCCGCTGTTCCCGAAGGCACCTTCGCCTTTAACTGCCACCGCTTTTTCATGGAAAACCCCTCGCTCTCCGGGCGCGGCAGCGCGGGCGCGTCGGATGTGCCTAAACTGACCCATACCGAGGATTGACCCGGCAGACGGCCCGTTAGCAATTGACCTCCCCGCCCCCCTGCGCCAAATATCTTTGCAAACGGATGGCCCGCAGGAGCATTGATGGCAGACCAGACCGACCCTTCCCGAACGTCCGCCGTCCCTGAAACCGGTGTGGCGGAACTGGGGCTTTTCGGAAAACCGCTGTTCCAAGACCCCGGCGCAAGAGCGCTGGCCCGCGTGGGCGTGGTGGATGTCGGATCAAACTCCGTCCGCCTTGTGGTCTTTGACGGGGCGGCGCGTTCTCCGGCCTATTTTTACAACGAAAAGATCATGTGCGCTCTTGGCGCGGGCATGGCCGAGACGGGGCATCTGTCGCCCGAAGGCCGCCTGCGTGCCCTCTCGGCCCTGCGCCGCTTTAGCAAACTTGCCGATGGCATGGGCCTGTCAGAACTCACCGTCGTTGCCACCGCCGCCGTGCGCGATGCCAAAGACGGACGCGAGTTCTGCGCCGATGTGCTGCGCGAAACCGGCCTGCGGATCTGGGTGATTGATGGCGAAGAAGAGGCACGTCTGTCGGCCCAAGGCGTGCTGCTGGGTTGGCCCGGTGCCTACGGTCTTGTCTGCGACATCGGCGGTTCCTCAATGGAATTGGCAGAAATCTCCGGCGGGCGCGTGGGCAAACGCGTGACCTCGCAACTCGGCCCGCTGAAACTGCGCGACCTTGCAGGCGGGGCCAAGGGGCGGCACGCCCATATCAAAGATGTGATGAACGGGCTGCACGACAAGATGGGCAGCCAACGCGACCGCCTGTTCCTCGTTGGCGGCTCATGGCGGGCCATTGCGCGGATCGACATGTACCGCCGCGGCTATCCGCTGCATGTGCTGCATGAATACCGCATGACCGTGACCTCGGTGCGCGAAACGGTAAAGTTCATCCAGCAGGCTGACCTGAAAGAGTTGAAAAACGCCTGCGGGGTATCCTCTAGCCGCATGTCGCTGGTGCCTTACGCCGCCGAAGTGCTGAGCCGACTGGTCAAAACCTTCCGCCCCAAGGACATCGCGATCTCAAGCTACGGCATCCGCGAAGGCATGCTCTACGAGCAAATGCCGCAGCGTCTGCGCGACCGTGATCCGCTGATCGAAGCCTGCTATTTCGCGGAGTCGAAAGACGCCCGTATGCCCGGTTTCGGCAAGGTGCTTTATAACTTCATCCTGCCGCTCTACCGCTCGGCCCCGCACGCCCGCAAACGTCTCGTCAAAGCCGCTTGCCTGCTGCATGACGTCAGCTGGCGCGCGCATCCCGACTACCGCGCCGAGACCTGTTTTGACAACGCCACCCGCGCCAATTTGGGCGGCCTGAAACACGCTGAGCGCATCTATCTGGGCCTCGCGCTGCTGCACCGCTACTCGAACAAACGCGAAAACACGCGGTTCGCGGACCTCTATCAAATGGTCGACGAGCAGACCCGCCGAGAGGCTGAAATCCTCGGCAAAGCCATGCGTTTTGGCGCAATGCTGTGGATGGACAAAAACGAGCAGCGCGGCGAATTGCGTTGGTTCCCCAAGAAAAAGCAGTTGGAACTTTGGCTCACGCCCGACATGGTGCCGCTCTTTGGCGAAGTGGCCGAGGCGCGATTGAACTCGCTCGCGCAATCGCTTGAGGCGGAGGTCCATGTACGCACCGGAAAACGCCCGCCGCGCTAACCCTTTGCCTTAGAGATCGATCTGCGGCTCAGGCTCTGTCGGCGTGTCGGGGGGCAGCATCGGATGGTCCGGCTTGCGGCGAATAATAATATCGCCATTGGGCTGCATCTCGGGCGCTTGATAGGCGCTCCAGTCCTCGACCTCATCCAAAAGCTCAGTCAGCTTTGGCCCCATCTCGCGCGCAAAGTCCCGCAGCGCGGGGCGCATGGCCTCAGTAAAGCCTTCGAAGCCTTCCATGACCGGGCCCATCTCTTCCATGATCCCGTCCATGAACATCTGCGCGCCCCGCTCCATCAAGCCAAGGCCGCGTTCTTCGGTTTCATCCTGTGCAACTGCCGAGATCGGCAGCAATGCACAAAGGGCGATGAGAGGTATAAAACGTGTCATACCTCAGATGTAGGCAGGTCTGCGAAAATATCGAGCGCTCCGCCCCAGATTTTTACCGCACCTATCTTTGCCGCCTACTCTACTACGCTGTCCCGGTGTGTTTGCCCGAAATCGTCTCCCATGCGCGGTTGATGTCGATCATGCGTTTCTCCGCCATCTTGATGGCCTCTTCCGGCAGGCCCCGCGCCACCAGCGCATCGGGGTGATTTTCCCGCACCAAACGCCGCCACGCCTTACGCGCCTCCTCAAGCGTTGCATTCGGCCCGATCCCCAGAACCGTGCGCGGCAGGGGCGAACTGTCTGGCACGAAACGCGCTTTGAGAGAGGCGAACTCTTCCTCATCCATTCGAAAGATCGCGGCCACATCCTCAAGAAACGCGTTCTCATTGGGGTGATAGGTGCCATCCGCCATGGCGATGTGAAACAGCCCTTCCATCAGGTCATGCAGCATTTGAGGCTGATCGTCGAACATATTGGCGATGCGCCGGGCATATTCTTCGAACCCCGCCACGTCCTGCCGCGCAAGATTGAACACCCGCGCCGCACCTTCCTGATCGCCCTCGGCAATCTGGAACACTTCGCGAAAGGCTGTCACTTCGTCGCGGGTCACCAGCCCGTCCGCCTTGGCCATCTTGGCCCCAAGCGCGATTACGGCGATGGTAAAGGCGACCGACCGCTCGGGCGGGCTGCGCAGGCGGTCAAAGACTGCCGACAGCCCCTCGCCTGCGGTAAGGGCCGAAAGAGCCTCGGAAATGCGTGTCCAGATCGACATGGGATTGCCCTTCAGTGGTAATCCCCCAATCCTAGCCCGCGTAGCGGTGAAAGTCAGGGTGCGTCGAGTACTTTCTGCATGAGGATAAGGTCAAGCCATTGATCCCGCTTGCGTCCGACCTCTGGCATGTGGCCGACCTGCGCAAAGCCCAGTTTTTCATGGAACGCCACCGCGCCGGGGTTGGCACTGCTGATCGCGGCCACCATCACATGGTGCCCCTGCGCCGCAGCCGCGTCCAGCGCCCGCGTCATCAAGCCGCGCCCCAGCCCCTGCCCCTGTGCGGCGTCGGCGAGCACGATGCTATGCTCCACCGTCGCAGCATAGCCCGGCCCGCCGCGAAAGCTGCCGTAGGTGACAAACCCCGCCACCTGCCCCGCCACGTCGGCCACCCAGAAGGCGCCCGTGCGGGTGTCGATCAGCGTGGCAATGTCGTCCGCGCTTTTCTCATCCGTGGTGAAGGTCGCGAGGCTGTCGCGGATCATACCGTTCCACAGCTCCGCCACCGCCGCCGCATCGCTCAGTTGAGCTGCGCGCAGTGTCATACCGCCATCTGCTCCCCGCCCCGAAGGGCGAGGAGCTTGCTGCCGTTCACTTGCGTGTCTCACGGATCAGCTTGAGAATATCCTGTGCCGCCGTTGGGATATTGGTCCCCGGCCCAAAGATCGCCTTTACGCCCGCGTCCTGCAGGAACTTGTAATCCTGCTGCGGAATGACCCCGCCACAGATCACCAGAATGTCCTCCGCCCCTGCATCCTTCAGCGCCTGAATAAGCTGCGGTGCAAGCGTCTTATGCCCCGCCGCTTGGCTAGAGATGCCGATCACATGCACGTCGTTGTCCACCGCATCCTGCGCGGCTTCGGCAGGGGTCTGGAACAGTGGCCCCACGTCCACATCAAAGCCGATGTCGGCAAAGGCCGTGGCGATTACCTTGGCCCCCCGGTCGTGCCCGTCTTGGCCCATCTTGACCACCAGCATACGCGGGCGGCGGCCTTCGGCCTCGGCGAATTCATTGACCGATTTCTGGATATCGGCAAAGCCCGCGTCGCCCTCATAGGCTGCGCCATAGACGCCCGAGAGTGTCTTGACCTCGGCCCGGTGCCGCCCGAATTCTTTCTCCATCGCCATGCTGATTTCCCCCACTGTGGCGCGTGCGCGTGCGGCCTCGACCGCCGCGTCGAGCAGATTGCCGCCCTCGGCAGCCCGCCGTGTCAGTTCTGCCAAGGCAGCGGTGCAAGCGTCCTCGTCGCGTTCGGCGCGAATGCGCTCCAACCGCGCCACCTGACCGGCGCGGACCTTAACGTTATCGACGTCGAGAATGTCGATCGGCTCTTCCTTGTCGCGGCGGTATTTGTTGACGCCGACGATCACCTCAGTACCCCGGTCGATGCCCGCCTGCCGCTGCGCCGCCGCTTCCTCAATGCGCAGCTTGGGCATGCCAGAGGCCACGGCCTTGGTCATGCCGCCCATCTCTTCGACTTCCTCGATCAGCTTCCACGCGGCCTCGGCCAGATCGGCGGTCAGTTTCTCAACGTAGTAGGAGCCGGCGAGCGGATCGACGACATTGGTGATGCCGGTCTCTTCTTGCAGGATCAACTGGGTGTTGCGGGCGATGCGCGCGGAATGTTCGGTCGGCAGGCCAATCGCCTCGTCCAGCGAGTTGGTGTGCAGCGACTGGGTCCCGCCCAGCACCGCCGAAAGCGCCTCGTAGGCCGTGCGCACGACGTTGTTGTAGGGGTCCTGCTCGGCCAAGCTCACGCCAGAGGTCTGGCAATGGGTCCGCAGCATCGAAGACTTGGGGTTCTTCGGCTCAAACTCCTCCATCACGCGCGACCAGAGCAGACGCGCCGCGCGCAGCTTGGCGGCCTCCATGAAGAAGTTCATGCCGATGGCAAAGAAGAACGACAGACGCGGCGCGAAACGGTCCACATCCATGCCCGCCGCAATCGCCGTGCGCACGTATTCCCGCCCGTCCGCGATGGTAAAGGCCAGCTCTTGGACAAGGTTCGCGCCCGCCTCCTGCATGTGGTAGCCGGAGATCGAGATCGAGTTGAACTTCGGCATATAATCCGAGGTGTATTCGATGATATCCCCGATGATCCGCATGGACGGTTCCGGCGGGTAAACATAGGTGTTGCGCACCATGAATTCCTTGAGGATGTCGTTCTGGATCGTGCCAGACAGCTTGGCGCGGTCATGCCCCTGCTCTTCGCCCGCGACGATGAAGCTCGCCAAGATCGGGATCACCGCGCCGTTCATGGTCATGGAGACCGAGACCTGATCGAGCGGGATGCCATCGAAGAGGATTTTCATATCCTCAACCGAGTCGATCGCCACCCCGGCCTTACCAACGTCACCCTCAACCCGCGGGTGGTCGCTGTCATAGCCCCGGTGCGTCGCCAGATCGAAGGCAACCGAAACACCCTGCTGCCCAGCCGCCAGCGCACGGCGGTAAAAGGCGTTCGATTCCTCAGCCGTCGAGAACCCCGCATATTGCCGGATCGTCCAGGGCCGCCCCGCATACATCGTGGCCTTCACGCCCCGCGTGAACGGCGCTTCGCCCGGAATGCTGCCAAGATGGTCGAGCCCCTCAACATCCTCAGCGGTATAAAGCGGCTGAACGTCGATCCCCTCCAGCGTTTTCCACGTCAGATCGTCGAGGCTGCGCCCGCGCAACTCGCCAGTGGCCAGATCACGCCAGCGGGTTTTGGCGTCCTTTTGGTCGGATGTCATATGCATGTCCTTCTCTCATGGCACCGGGCGGCAGGCTTGGGCCTGCTCTTCTCCGGCTGGGGTCCTCTGTCAAAGTGGCCAGACCATCGGCCCCGGCGGCGAGCCAGAACTGATCATCGGCATAGCGTTCACGCAAAGCAGACGCCTGCGTGGGATTAAACGGCTGCCAGCGCCCGGCAGCATGGGGCAGCGACGCGGGGTCTTGGCCGCGTTCGTTCAGGGTCTCGCGCAGAGCGGCCAAATCGGGCGCGCGGTTGAGCCAGCCTGCCGCCCCTGCGGGCGCCACGTGATCGGTGCAGGCCGTGAACAACGCGTCAGGCTGCCCCCCGAATTGCTCAAAAGGGGTCACCCTGATTTCAGTCTCCGGCAGCGCACAGGCCAAATCGGTGACCACATCGCGCCACGACCGCGGGTTCTGCGCAATCGTGTCAAAGGTCTGCGCGCTCGGCACCGGATGCCCGCGCCCTATCGTATAGGCGGCGGCTGACGCCCACCACAGGTCCGGCGCCCGCACGCTCAGCACCACACGTTTGATCCGCCCGCCAAAAGCGCTGCCGATCCGGGCCATACGCTCGCCAATCGCCGGATAAAGGGCGGCGCTGCGCAGACACTGCCGGGCGCTGCCGATCATGTTCTCATCGCTGATAAGCAACTGGCGCAAGCCCTGCGCATGACACTGCGCCACCTGCATCTGCACCCGCCCTTCGGCCCGGCGCACAGGGTCGCGCCCCCGTGCCACGGCTGGCCCCGGAAACAGGCCGGGAAAGACCGATTGGCGCACCCGCGCGGGGCCCCAAAAGCCAATGCCACGTGCGCTCAGATCCGCCTGACTGTCGCGCAGGTAGCGTTGAAAACTGGTGGTGCCGCTGCGATGGGCCCCGATGTGAAGAATGACGTCCATGATGGCGCGGCCCAATGCTGGCAGTACGGCCGCCCCGACCGGCCATGACGCAGGGAACACCGCCGTCATGGGCCAAAATGCCTTGCAATGGGATTAATCCGCCCCTGCGGCGCTTTGACCTTCGCAAACGCGGGCCGAACGCTTATATCTGAGGGGACAGGAGCTTTAATGAAACGTCTTATCTCACTTGTTTTCGCAGGAATAATCGCCGCAACAGCCAGCGCCCAAAGTGCTGATGTGCCGGACGAAGACCCGCTGTTTCTTCCTGCCGATATGGCGGATTTGAGCGAATTCCAGTGGAAAAAGCGGCCCGTCTTGGTCTTTGCCAATTCGGAAAACGACCCCGCCTTCGTGGCGCAGATGGAATATCTACAGGCGCGCCCGGACGAATTGCGCCTGCGCGATGTCATCGTACTGACCGACACAGACCCTGCCGCCCGCAGCCCGCTCCGCCTGCGCATGAGGCCGCGCGGCTTCATGCTGGTGCTGGTCGATAAGGAAGGTAACATCGAGTTGCGCAAACCCTTCCCTTGGGACGTGCGCGAGATCACCCGCAGCATCGACAAAATGCCCCTGCGCCAGCGGGAGATCAGAGAGGCAAAGGAGCCGCAGGTCATCCGCTGATGCCCCGCCCCCTGCCCGTTCTGATCCCCCGGACGTTGCACCTTATTCGAACTCCATGATCACATCGTCCACCGCAAGGCTGTCGCCCGCGCTGGCGTTGACCTTGCTGACCACGCCCTTCTTCTCGGCACGCAGGATGTTTTCCATCTTCATCGCCTCAATAGTGCAGAGCGGCTGGCCTTCTTGAACCTCATCGCCCACTTCGACGTCGAGCTTCACCACCAGACCTGGCATCGGGCAGAGTAGCATTTTGGAGGTATCTGGCGGCAGTTTCTCGGGCATGAGCGCGGCCAGTTCGGCCTGACGTGGCGTGCGCACATGGACCTTAAGGTCCGCGCCGCGCGTCCGGATGCGGAAGCCGCCAGAGATCTTTCCGACCTTCAGCACCAGCGGCGCGTCATCCACCGTCATCATGGCAAGCTGGTCGCCTGGCGTCCAATCTCCACTCACGCGCATCTCGGCCCCATCGGTGAACCTAACCGTGGCCCCATCAGGGTCGGCCTTCGTCACCACGTCAAAGCTCTCGCCCTGCAAACGCACGTTCCAGTCGCTGCCGACCTTGCGCTCGTGATTGTCCATCCGGCCCGAGACGCGGGCGCGGCGAATCTCGGCCACCCGGTGCATCGCGGCGCAGGCGGCGGCAATGCGGCGCAGTTCCGCGTCCTGTAGGGTCACGCCCTCGAAACCGTCGGGATATTCTTCCGCGATAAAGGCGGTGGTCATGTCGCCAGAGACGAATTTCGGGTGATCCATCACGGCTGAGAGGAACGGCAGGTTATGTCCGATCCCCTCGACCTCGAAACTGTCCAAGGCCACCCGCATCTTCTCAATCGCCTCGGCCCGCGTCGGGGCCCAAGTGCAGAGCTTGGCGATCATCGGGTCGTAATACATCGAAATCTCGCCGCCCTCATAGACGCCAGTGTCATTGCGCACGGCCATGTCACCGCTTGGCGCATCGCCCTGCCACGTGCCTTTCTCCAGCAGCGGCCCGGCGGCCACTTCCTGCGGCGGGCGGTAGCGGGTCAGACGGCCAATGGAGGGCAGAAAACCGCGATACGGGTCTTCGGCATAGAGACGGTTTTCGATGGCCCAGCCGGTCAGTTGCACGTCGTCTTGGGTGATCGACAGTTTCTCGCCATTGGCGACGCGGATCATCTGTTCCACGAGGTCCACACCGGTGATCAGTTCCGTTACCGGATGCTCCACCTGAAGGCGGGTGTTCATCTCAAGAAAGTAGAAGTTCTTGTCGCCGTCGACGATGAATTCCACCGTCCCCGCGCTGGTATAGCCTACGGCCTGCGCCAGTGCTACGGCCTGCTCGCCCATCGCTTTGCGGGTCGCTTCGTCAAGGAAGGGGCTCGGTGCTTCTTCGACGACCTTTTGGTTGCGGCGCTGGATCGAACATTCGCGCTCGCCCAGATAGATGCCGTTGCCATGCGCGTCGCAGAGCACCTGAATCTCGATGTGGCGTGGCTGCGTCACGAACTTCTCGATGAAGATACGGTCATCGCCAAAGCTGTTCGCGGCCTCGTTCTTGGACGACTGGAAGCCTTCGCGTGCCTCTGCATCATTCCAAGCGATCCGCATCCCCTTGCCGCCGCCGCCGGCGGAGGCTTTGAGCATCACCGGATAGCCGATCTCGTTGGAAATCTTGACCGCTTCCTCGGCGTCTTCGATCAGGCCCATATAGCCCGGCACGGTCGACACCCCGGCCTCTTGCGCGATCTTTTTCGAGGTGATCTTGTCGCCCATCTTCTCAATCGCGCCCACCGGGGGGCCGACAAAGGCAACGCCAGCCGCATCAAGAGCTTCGGCGAACTTGCTGTTTTCGCTCAGGAAACCATAGCCCGGATGCACCGCCTGCGCGCCAGACTGTTTGACCGCCTCCATCACCTTGTCGATGACGATATAGGATTGGTTCGCGGGCGGCGGGCCGATGTGGATGGCTTCGTCCGCCATCTCGACATGCAACGCCTGCGCGTCGGCGTCGGAGTAGATGGCAACTGTGGTCAGCCCCATCTTCTTGGCCGTTTTGATAACGCGGCAGGCGATTTCGCCCCGGTTGGCGATCAGGATCTTGTCAAACATCAGCACTTCCTTTGACAGTGGCAGGCAAGGCGAAAAACCGCGTCAGCCGGGGCTGCGCGGTGCCTAAAATGAACGAGAGATAGACAGCGCCGCCCGCCCGAAGGGCCAGCGGAACCGTCAGAATGGAATGATTAAAGCGGCTATCAGTAGCCGCGGCATTTGCCGGGGTTAAGCTGGCAATAGGCGACATTGCCCGCAGCACCAATCGCCGCACCCTGAAGGAGCGACCCGCTGGTGATCGCTGCGGCGCCTGCACCAACGGCCGCACCGGCAAGCGATTGTTCGGGGATCGTGTTGCCGCAAGCGGCGAGCCCGACTGTCGCGCCAAGCGCGAGAATGAGTGTACGGATGGACATCTGCCTGTTCCTCTTTTGCTTATTGTTGTCTGACCAACCTGCCTGCTGACGACGGGTTCCGCCGCCGCCATTTGCCCCACATCTTTGTGTGTAAAATGCCACAGTCCAAAAACGTCGGACAGCGATGTCAGCGCACTGACCCGCTGCCCGACAGGGGAAGGGGTATGGTCTTCATGGCTGACAGAGCCTTGGACAAAATGCGCCCTGCCAGTCCCCTTGATCATGGGCCAGCCCTGCGTGAACGCCAAGGACGCAACGGACTGGCGCTGCCCATCGGCAAAGCCACGCTGATCAGCGGAGAGGCACGGCAACATCACGCCGATCAATCCTCGAAAGCGTCGGGGAACGCCGCACGGGCAGCCGCGACATCGAGCACCAAGAGCGCTTCGTAATCTGCAGGGTCAAACGGGTCAGTAGCAGGCAAGACTTCGCGACCAAAGAGCCACGACAGTCGCCCCGCATCCAAATTGCCCCGCTCAAAAGGCTGATCGCCAAAAGCTTCATAGAGCGCTTTGACAAAGGCGGTATCAGCACGCCGGTCAGGGGCGCGGCGGTCGGGCCTGCGTTCGCGCCGGGTAATTGGCGTGACCCCTTTCGGGTTCGGGCGGCGAATGGTGAATTGGAAATCGGTGCCGGGCAAACGGCCCGGAAACCCGCGATGTTTAAGCATATAGGCGGGCATCAGACACCCCTTCCGATTGCAGGGGTGACAGAGAGGGTGGAGGTCAGGACAGGCGCGGACGCCTGCCCTGCATCGGCATTACTTGTACTTGCCGGTGTAGACGGGCTCAACCGAGATGGGCGCCGGCTCAACAACAACGTATTCTTCTTCTTGCTGTGCGCAGGCCGAAACAGCTGCAACGAAACCGAACGCTGCCAGCAACTTGATGCTCTTGGACATGTAAATCTCCTGTCTGTGTTAATGGAACCCGGCATGGCGGCATGCCATGCAGGCCCTGGTTCTGGGGTAAGGGATACGTCGGTATTCCTTACCCGCATCTTAAGCGATTCACATGGCAATGGATATGGTTGCAAGCGCAATCGACCCGCCTGTGACTCCAAAGCCTCATTCGAAAAGGACGACCGGCGGAAATCCGCAAGATATTGTGGTCTCATCACAAACCCTCCCAGATGCAGACGCCATCTTTGGGACGGAAGGCTTCGAAAAACTGGGTTGCATCGGGATCGGCAGACCCAAATTCGACAACGCGGTCAGCCAAAGACACAACGATCATTTGGCCCGTCAACGCATGTTCGACCATATAGGGCAGCGCTACGGCGTGACACAGATACTCCATATCCGGTGCGGCGAGGTCATAGGCGATTGCGTCCGGCCCCTCGGCAATCTGTGGCGCGACAAAGCGAAAGCGCAGCCAGGTCTCGCCGCCCAGGTCTTCGACCAGCACCTCTTGTAAGGTGATCTGTTGGCCCGATGGCACGTCAAAGGCAGTGGCAGGTGACGCGAGCCCAAGCCCCAACGCCCCTGCTACAAACCATCCTGCGAACCGCGTTAATGGTTGCGCAGAGCGTCGATCAGCGCGTCCTTGTCCATATCCGAGCGCCCTTCGATCCCAAGCTCCTGCGCCCGGTCGTAGAGCTCGTCCTTGGTCCAATCCTCGTAGGGCGGCTGTTTGCCTCCCTTCTTGCTGGGGTGCTGGCTGTCGTTGGCCTGCGCATTGGCGATCCGAGCGGCTTTCTCCTTGCTCGCCCCGTCCTCGCGCAGGGATTTGTAGGTCTCTTCGTCCTTGATCGATGAATTGGGCATGAGATGATCCTCCTTCGCAGGGAAAACCGCCCAGCCCGCCGAGGGTTCCGCAAGCGGCCTCGGTGGGATCGGTATTTGAAAAAGGATGAAGGACCATGGGGGCGCTCACAAAGGTATGTTGTCGTGCTTCTTCCACGGGGTCTGCACTTTTTTGTTGCGCAGAGAGGCAAAGGCGCGAGCGACCCGTTTGCGGGTGCTGCGCGGCTGGATGACCTCGTCAATGAACCCGCGTTCTGCCGCCACGAAGGGATTGGCGAATCGGTCTTCGTAATCCTTGGTATGTTTGGCGATTTTCTCGGGGTCGTTCAGATCTTTGCGGTGGATGATCTCGGTCGCGCCCTTGGCGCCCATCACAGCCACTTCGGCGGTGGGCCATGCGTAGTTAAAGTCCGAGCGCAGGTGTTTGGAGGCCATCACGTCATAGGCGCCGCCGTAAGCTTTGCGGGTGATAACGGTGACCATCGGCACGGTCGCCTCGCCATAGGCGAAAAGCAGTTTCGCGCCATGTTTGATCACGCCGCCGAATTCTTGCCCGGTGCCGGGCAAGAAGCCGGGCACATCGACCAAGGTCAGAATTGGGATCTCGAAGGCATCGCAGAAGCGCACAAAGCGCGCAGCCTTGCGCGAGCTGTCGATGTCGAGGCAGCCCGCGAGCACCATCGGCTGATTGGCGACGACGCCAACAGTGCGGCCTTCGATGCGGATGAAGCCGGTGATGATGTTTTTGGCAAATTCTGCCTGAATTTCGTAAAAATCGCCCTCGTCACCCAGTTTCAGGATCAATTCCTTCATATCATAGGGTGTGTTTGCATTGGCGGGCACCAGCGTATCGAGTGAGGGTTCGAAGCGGTTCGGATCGTCAAAGAACGGGCGCACCGGGGGTTTTTGGCGATTGTTCGCAGGCAGCAGATCGACAAGGCGGCGGACTTCGGCGAGCGCTTCGACATCGTTTTCAAAGGCCGCGTCGGCGACGGAGGATTTGCGGGTGTGGGTGGTGGCGCCCCCCAGTTCCTCGGCGGTGACGACTTCGTTGGTGACAGTTTTCACCACGTCGGGGCCGGTGACGAACATGTAGGAGCTGTCTTTCACCATGAAGATGAAATCGGTCATTGCGGGGGAATAGACCGCCCCGCCGGCGCAGGGACCCATGATGACACTGATCTGTGGGATCACGCCAGAGGCTTCGATATTGCGCTGAAAAACCTCGGCGTAGCCCGCAAGGCTTGCGACACCCTCTTGAATGCGCGCGCCGCCGGAATCGTTAATACCGATGACCGGCGCACCGTTTTGGATGGCCATATCCATGATCTTGCAGATTTTCTGCGCGTGGGTTTCGGACAGGGAGCCGCCAAAGACGGTGAAATCTTGGCTAAAGAGATAGACGAGGCGGCCGTTGATCGTCCCCCAGCCCGTTACCACACCATCTCCGGCAGGTTTTTGATCTTCCATGCCGAAGTCAGTGCAGCGATGGGTCACGAACATATCGAACTCTTCGAATGAGCCTTCGTCCAGAAGCAGATCGACCCGTTCGCGCGCGGTCAGCTTGCCGCGGCCATGTTGCGCGTCGATCCGCGCCTGTCCGCCGCCCATACGCGCAGCTTCGCGACGCTGCTCTAGTTGTTCGAGAATGTCTTTCATGACGCACCCCTGCTGTGATTTCGCACATCCTACCGAAGCGCAGCGGGCAACCAAAGGGCAATATTGCAAATTTGCAAAACAATTACAGTCCATCATGCGCAAATCGCAAATATGCAAATTAACATGTAAAGAATGGACATAAAGTAAGTCTCAGCTTAATTCCATATGCATGAGCGACCTACCTCTTGTCCGGTATTTGGACCGAACCACCCCGCCCCATATTTCGACGCTGATCCTGCTTGCTGGGCTGTCGGCTATGGTCATGAACGTGTTCCTGCCGAGCCTGCCACAGATGGCCGTCCATTTCGGCACAGACTACGCTGTGATGCAGCTTTCAGTGCCGCTTTACCTGTTTTTCAGCGGAATTTTGCAAATCTTCATCGGTCCGATTTCGGACAATCTGGGTCGGCGGAAAGTTTTGCTCTGGGGGCTCGGCTTGTTTATGGCCGCGACCTTGGGCTGCCTCTTGGCGCCGAATATCGCTGTATTCCTTGTGTTCCGCATGGCTCAGGCTGTGATTGCGACCGGAATGGTGTTGAGCCGTGCAGTGATCCGGGATCTTTATACCCAAGACCAATCCGCCTCAATGATTGGCTATGTCACGATGGGCATGGCGCTGGTGCCGATGATCAGCCCTGCGCTCGGCGGGCTGCTAGAACAGGCTATTGGATGGCAGGCATCTTTTTGGGCAATGCTGATCGTCGGCGCACTGGTGTTCTGGGCGACCTGGGCCGACCTTGGCGAGACGGCTCGCGCCAGCGGCAAAAGCCTTATGCAGCAGTTTGGTGAATACCCCGAGTTGCTGCGCTCGCCGCGTTTTTGGGGCTATGCGCTCGCCACAGGCTTCTGTTCGGGCGCGTTTTTTGCCTATCTCGGTGGCGCGCCCTTTGTTGGCACCGTGGTCTTTGACATGGAACCTGCGGTGCTGGGGCTTTATTTCGGAGCGCCTGCGGTCGGCTATTTTCTCGGCAACTTTATCACCGCCCGGACCGCGACGCGCTTTGGTGTGAACGCCCTTGTGCTTTGGGGGTGTATCGCCAATGCAGTGGGCGGTGCCTTGTCACTGCTGATCTTTCTGGCGGGTTATGGCACGCCGCTGAGTTTTTTCGGGTTGATGACCTTTGTCGGTCTGGGCAATGGGCTATGCATTCCGAACGCAACCGCTGGTATGCTTTCGGTGCGACCACATCTTGCCGGGACGGCATCCGGTCTTGGCGGGGCAATTATGATCGTGGGCGGTGCCGCACTAAGCGCGCTGGCGGGGGCGTTGCTGACGCCTGAAACGGGCGCCTACCCGCTGCTGTGGCTGATGTTGCTAACCGCTGTGGCTTCGGTGGCGTCGATTTGGCTGGTGATCCACCGCGAGAAAGTCTTGGGGCTTTAACCGTGCCTTAACCATGCCGCGCCACCTTGCGACTTGCAGTTTGCAAAGATACCCTTAGGCAAATTGCAAAACTGCAAAGGCGCTTCATGGCCATACAGAAACTCTACGCGGGCGTGAAACTGCGCGAGACGCGCACCCGCGCGGGGCTTACGCAGAAAGATTTCGCAGCCCGGCTTGGCGTCTCCCTGCCCTATCTGAACCAGATGGAGAACAACAATAGACCGGTCAGCACCGCCGTTGTACTGGCGTTGGCGTCTGAATTCGGGCTTGATGTTACCGAGCTGTCGAGCGGCGATGGCGAACGTCTGGTGAGCGATCTGCGCGAAGCCTTGGCCGACCCGATCCTTGCGGGCAATATCCCCCCGATGGCGGACATCCGGCTCACCGCGTCCAATGCGCCGGGGTTGGCCCATGCGTTTTTGTCGCTGCATCAAAGCTACCGTCAGGTGCATGAGCGCCTTGCCTCGCTCGACGAAGCGCTAGGCCGCGAAGATGCCCGCGCCATGCCGTCGCCTTGGGAAGAAGTGCGTGATTTCTTTCACTATTGTGACAATTACATTGACGCAGTTGACCGCGCCGCCGAACATTTCGCCACCCGCGAGGGCGGGCCGGAGAACACCCGCGTGGCTGCGGTCGCGGCGCTTGCCAACGGCGGCGTTAAGGTGGTTTTTGAGGATATGGATCGGCTGCGGGACTTTGATCCGGAAAGCAAAACCTTGCATATCTCGGCCCGCGCCGCCCCGGAAACCCAGACCTTTCAACTGTTGCTTCAAATCGCCCTGACGCGGCAAGACGCGTTGATCGAAGCCACGCTTGATCTGGCGCGGTTCCACAGCCCTGCGGCGCGTGACATCGCCAAGATTGGGTTGGCCAATTATTTTGCGGGCGCCGCGCTGTTACCTTATGAGCGGTTTTTAGAACAAGCCCGCGCTTGCCGCCATGATCTGGAGGTCCTGGCCACCCGCTTTGGCGCTTCGATTGAGCAGGTGGCGCACCGGCTTTCGACCCTGCAACGCCCTGGCGCTAAAGGCATCCCGTTTTTCTTTGTGCGGGTCGATCAGGCTGGCACGATCACCAAACGCCATTCGGCGACGCGGTTGCAATTTGCCCGTTTCGGCGGTGCGTGCCCGCTTTGGAACGTCCACCGCGCCTTTGAAACGCCGGGTCGTTTTCTGCGCCAGTTGGCCGAAACGCCGGACGGTGTGCGCTATATTAGCCTGGCGCGAGACATTTCCAAACCGGCAGGACGCTTTGGTGCGCCGGTGCGGCGTTATGCGATCTCTCTCGGATGCGAGGTTCGCCACGCCCCGGCGCTGGTCTATGCGGACGGGATGGATGTCAGCCGCAGCGATGCCTTTGAACCGATTGGGATTTCGTGCCGTATTTGCGAGCGGAAGGATTGTCATCAACGCTCGGTCCCGCCGCTTGAGCGGCAATTGGTGGTGGACCCGCATCAGCGGGATGTTCTGCCCTATCGGGTGGAATAATCAGCGTTTCGCAGGTCGCCAGCCCGCCCCACGTGCCTCGGCTTCGGAGCAGAACCAGCGCTCACCGTTCTTTGCGTTGATCCGGGTTTTGTCATAAAATGCCTGCCCCGGCATGTGATAGATGCGTGTGCCTTTGGCGCTGATATTGCCTTTGATATCACAACCGTTGCTGGCCTGTTGCGAGGCAGTTCCGCTGCGCCGTGTCACGCGGTACCGGGCGGGAGAAATGGTCTTGAACCCATGGATTCCGCGCTCGGCGACGTAGGCGGCTTTTTCATCAAGGTCATAGTCCATCGAATACTTTCGATAGGCAAAAGCCAGCCCCTCTTGCACCAACTGCTGCCCGACGTCTGCGCCGCCGACAAAACAGCGCGCTACGATACGGCCATAGCGGTCCTGATCCAGCGCTTCGCAGCGCGTTTGCGCACCCTGAAAGCGCTCGCGCACCTGCCGTGTGGTCCAATCACCACAGGCCCAGGGTTGACCGCCCTCAGTCTCACAGGTCTGCGCCGCTTCCAAAGCGTCGATGCCATGCAGGCGGATGCGCGTGCCGTCTACGTCAAACGTGTCGCCATCAATGACACGTACGGCACCGCGAATGCCCTGCGCTGACGCCGCCCCGAAAGACAGCGTCAGAATGAGGGTGAAAAGTGAACAAATTCTTAACATGGGGCCGGTATGACGCCCCGCCCCGCCGCCCGCAAGCTGGTAAATTAAGAGAGGTTAATACCTATCGCTGTGCCACCTGCCAGTTGGGATGCACCCAAGGCTCATCGTTCGCACGCGGTAGCGGATCGCGGCCCAGAAGCAGGTCCGAGACCTTCTCCCCCACCATGATCGACGGCGCATTCAGGTTACCATTGGTGATGCGCGGGAAAATCGAACTGTCGGCCACGCGCAGCCCCTCGACCCCGATCACCCGCGCCTGCGGATCGACCACAGCGTGACGGTCATCCGCCGCTCCCATGCGGCAGGTGCCACAGGGATGATAGGCGCTTTCCGCATGTTCAGCGATGAAACCGTCAAGCTCCGCATCCGATTGCAGAGCTTCACCGGGCTGAATCTCATGCTTCACAAACGGCTTGAACGCCTCCTGCGCAAAGATCTCACGCGTCAGACGGATACAGGTGCGGAACTCTTCCCAATCATCGGGGTGCGACATGTAGTTAAACCGTATCTTCGGCGCATCCGCCGGGTCTGCCGAACGCAGAGTAACGTCGCCGCGCGACTTGGAGCGCATCGGCCCCGTATGCGCCTGAAACCCATGCCCCTCGGCCGCTGCCTGCCCGTCATAGCGCACGGCGATCGGCAGGAAATGGTATTGAATATCAGGGTATTCCACGCCGGGCTTCGAGCGGATGAAGGCCGCGGATTCAAACTGGTTCGATGCGCCCATGCCGGTCTTGGTAAAGAGCCACTGCGCGCCAATCACCGCCTTCGACAGCAGGTTCCAATGTTTATAGAGCGTGATCGGCTGGCTCGATGCCATTTGGATATAAAGCTCCAGATGGTCTTGCAAGTTCTGCCCCACGCCGGGCCGGTCGGCCACAACCTCGATGCCATGTTCCGCCAGATGCGCCGCCGGGCCAATGCCCGACAGCATCAGCAGTTTCGGCGAGTTAATCGAGGACGCGGCCAGTACGACCTCACGCGTGGCACGGATGATCTCGGTCGCACTGCCGCGCTTGACCTCGACGCCCACGGCACGTCCGTCCTCAATCACCACACGCTGCGCCAGCGCACGGATCAGCGTCACATTGCCCGTCTTCTGCGCAGGCCGCAGATAGGCATTCGCCGCCGACCAGCGCCGCCCGTTCCAGACGGTCTGCTCCATCGGGCCAAAGCCCTCTTGCTTCTCGCCGTTGTAATCCTCGGTCACCTGATAGCCCGCCTGCGCGCCCGCCTGCACAAAGGCGTCAAACAGCGGGTTGGCGCGCGGCCCCCGGCTCACATGCAGCGGGCCATCCTTGCCGCGCCAGGCCGGATCGCCGCCGTGGCCGTTCTCGTGCCAAGTTTCCATACGTTTGTAATAGGGCAGCACATCCGCATAGCCCCAGCCCTGCGCACCGCTTTCTTCCCAATGATCGAAATCCTTGGCGTGGCCGCGCACATAGACCATCCCGTTGATCGAAGACGAGCCGCCGATCACCTTGCCACGCGGGCAGACCAGCTGCCGCCCGTTCAGATGGGGCTCCGGCTCGGATTTATAGCCCCAGTCATAGCGCGGCATATTCATGGGGTAGCTGAGCGCGGCGGGCATCTGGATGAACGGCCCCGCATCGCTGCCGCCATGTTCGATGACAATCACCTTACGGCCCGCCTCGGCCAAACGGTAGGCCATGGCGCAGCCCGCAGAGCCCGCGCCGACGATGACAAATTCAGCTTCCATTTTCTTCACCTTCCGTGATTCCGCACTGGGTCAAGGATGCGCAGCACCGCGCGTATGCGCGGCTTGTCCTTGAGGCGGTGGGGAATCGCTCCCCAAACTTGTCGAGGTGACTTGAGGATCAAAGTGATCCCTCAAGCACCTCTCAGCAATTTCGCACCCTTTAAAAAGGCGCTTCGACATCGCCCATGCGCACATAGACAGACTTCAACTGGCTATAGTGCTCAATCGCCGCCTTGGAGTTCTCGCGCCCGACGCCGGAGTTCTTCATCCCGCCAAAGGGCGCTTCGACCGGAGCGTCGTTATAGGTGTTGATGTAGCAGGTGCCTGCCTCAAAAGCGGCCGCCACACGGTGTGCGCGGCTCAGGTCATTGGTAAAGACACCCGCAGCAAGTCCAAACTCAGTCTCGTTGGCGCGGGCCATGACCTCGGCCTCATCCGCGAAATCTAAGACCGCCATGACAGGGCCAAAAATCTCTTCGCGGGCGATCACCATGTTATCTTTGACATCGGCAAAAACCGTGGGCTGCATGTAAAAGCCATCCCGCTCAATCCGCTTGCCGCCATAGACCAGCCGCGCACCTTCGGCCTCGCCCTTGGCCACATAGTCCAGCGCAATCTGCATCTGGCGCTCGCTGACCATCGGGCCAAAGCTGGTGTCTGCGTCCATCGGGTCGCCGACCACGGCCTTCTCCAGCCGTTCAGCCAGCCGCGCCAGAAACGCTTCCTTGATGTCGCGGTGCACAAAAACCCGCGTGCCGTTCGAGCAGATTTGACCGGAGCTGTAAAAGTTGCCCAAGATCGCGCCGCTGACTGCGTTGTCGATGTCGGCATCCTCAAAAACGATCATGGGAGACTTGCCGCCCAGTTCCATCGTTACGTGTTTGATGCCCTCGGCCGCCGCCGCATAGACCTTGCGACCCGTCGGCACAGAGCCAGTGAGCGAGACCTTATCAACACGCGGATCAGTCACCAGCGACTGGCCCACTTCGCCCATGCCCTGCACCACGTTGAACAGCCCCGCGGGCAGCCCGGCCTCAACGAGAATTTCCGCCACTTTCAACGCGCAGAGCGGCGTGGTCTCGGACGGTTTGAAGATCATCGCGTTACCGCAAGCCAGCGCAGGCGCGGCCTTCCAGCAGGCGATCTGTGTGGGGTAATTCCACGCGCCAATGCCGACGCAAAGGCCAAGCGCCTCCCGGCGGGTATAGACCCAGTCTTCGCCCAGTTGGATATGCTCACCCGTCAGACTACCCGCCAGACCGCCGAAATATTCCAGCGCATCCGCCCCGCTGGTGGCATCCGCGACGGAGGTTTCCTGATAGGGTTTGCCGGTGTCATAGGTCTCAAGCACCGAAAGATCGTGGTTACGCGCGCGGATCATGTCGGCGGCACGGCGCAGCACACGGCCCCGCTCAGTGCCGGTCATTGCGGCCCACGCAGCTTGCGCCTTGCGGGCCGAGGTGATGGCCTGCTCGACGATCGCGGGCGTGGCGGCATAGACCGTGGCGATCTTCTCGCCCGTGGCGGGATAGATCACTGGGATCGGCGTGCCGGCGGTGTCTTCGACATAAGCGCCGTCAATAAAGTGGCTGGCTTGGGGCTGGGGATCATAGGACATCAAAGATACTTTCTTGCCTGGGGCGACGGATTTCTGGGCGGAGGGCGCGGCACGCCCGTCACCGCCGTATTTAACGGCCCGCTTTCAGCAGCAGGTCGAGCGTATAGAGCGCGCGGGTCATAGCCTCGGCAGCGCTGACATTGTCGGACAGCGCGGCACGCAGGTAGAGCCCGTCAATCAGCGCGGCCAAAGTGTCCGCATCGCCCTCGGGCTGGGGGCTGATCGGACGCAGCGCATGGGTGAGGTTAGAGCGCAGCCGCCGCTGATACACCGTCAGCAACCGCCGCGTTTCGGGATTGGTCCGCGCGCCGGCATAGAGCGTCATCCACGCGCTGACCGTGCCGGGGTGAAAACCGGTGTCGTCAAAGCTGGCCACGATGATCGCCGCCACCCGGTCATGGGGCGTGCGGGCCGTGGCCAACCGCTGCCGCACCTCGGCGGCATACTCCGCAAGAATATGGCGCATCGCGGCGCGGAAGATCTGGTTTTTGCCCCCGAAATAGTGATGCGCCAATGCGCTCGACATGCCTGCCCGCTTGGCGATCTGGCTCACGGTCACATCAAGCGACTGTGCCTCACCGATCTCGGCAATGGTAGCTTTGACCAGCGCAGAGCGGCGAATGGGTTCCATTCCGACTTTGGGCATTGGATTCGATCCTTTGACGCGTGACCGCCACAGGATAGGGGATTTTTTATTGACGCGTCAATCAAGTTCCCGAAGGCCGCCGCCTCCGTCAGAATTTCGCGGCATGGGAGGGGGGCGTGACCTGCCGTTTCAACATCGCTTCGCGCCATGTGATAAAGGTGACAGACCCCAAGATAACCATGCCGCCCAGCACCACCCAGATGTCCACCGGCTCGGCAAAGACCACCACACCGAGGATCGTGGCCCAGACCAGTTGCAGAAAGGTAACCGGCTGCGTCACCGTCACAGGGGCAGCGGCAAAGGCCAAGGTCATCGTGAAATGCCCTGCCGTGGCGAAAAAGGCGACACCAGCGAGGATCAGCAACTCCTGCGCGGTGGGCGTGATCCAGACCGCGAAGGCAAAAGGGGCCAGCCCGATGGTTACAAAGATCGACAGCATGGTAACGATCATCACGGGCCGCGCCTCATCGGCGAGCACCTTGGCCAAGAGGTAAGACCCGGCAAAGACCACCGCCGCCAGTAGCATCGCCAGATGCCCGGTTGAGACTTCGCGAAAGCCGGGCCGCAAGATAATCGCCGCCCCCGCCAGCCCCAGACAGACCGCCACGATACGCCGGGCCGCGAGCTTTTCACCCAGAAAAATTGCAGCCCCCACCGTGACATAGATCGGCGCGAGGTAGTTCATCGCCGTAACTTCGGCAATGGGCAGGCGGGTCATCGCGTAGAACCACAGGATCACCCCGCCTGCGTGAAAAAACCCGCGCATCCCGAACAGCCCCCACTGCCGCCCGCTGACCGGTGTGGCCAGCAGCGAGCGCAGCATCGGGAGAATGAACACCAGCCCCATCGCGTAGCGCAGGAAAGCCGCCTCTGCCGATGGCAGGCGCGGCCCCATATATTTGACCAAGGCGGTGACGCCGATGAAACAGGCCCCCGTCACCAACATCCAGAACACCCCGACAAGCGGGCGATTGGCGGGAACGGGGATGTCGGGGGTTGTGGCCGGATTTTGTGTCATACCGCGACCCTTTCCCAAAGTGCCGTAAAGGGCAAGATGGGCACGGTGCATTTCTTTACATCACAAGTAATTTAACCGCGATGGCCCACATGGTCAGCGCGATCACGCCGTCGAGTATCTGCCAACTGCGGGGTTTGGCGAAAAGTGGCGCCAGCAGCCGCGCGCCATAGCCAAGCGCGAAGAAGAACACGAAACTGGCCAGCGCCGCGCCGATGCCAAAGCTCAGCCGGTCGGGATATTGGGCCGAGATCGAGCCCAGCAGCACCAGCGTATCCAGATAGACATGCGGGTTCAGCCACGTCAGCGCCAGCAGCGTCAGGATCGCCTTGCCCAAGCTGCGCGTCGCCCGCCCCTCGGCCTCCAGCGCCTCGCCGCCGCGCCAAGCCGACACCGCATTGCGCCAGCCGTACCACAGCAAGAACGCCGCCCCGCCATAGCGCATCAGTGGCCCGAACCACGGTGCCGCTTCGGCCAGCGCGCCAAAGCCCGCAACCCCCGCCGTGATCAGGATCGCGTCCGAACTCGCACAGACCAGCACCACCGGCAGTACATGCTCGCGCCGCAATCCCTGGCGCAGGACGAAAGCGTTTTGCGCGCCGATGGCCATGATGAGCGTGAGGCTCAGCGCAAAGCCGGGGAGGAAAGAGGTGAACATCGGGCAATCCCTGTCTGCTGTTGTCTTTGCTTAAAGGCGGGCGCAAGATTACTCAAATTCAATAGTCTTCGCCGGGATTAGCAAAACTTATGCAGCTCGACAGCGCCCAACTCACCGCCCTCGCCCATATCCTCCGCCTTGGCAGTTTCGACGCAGCGGCGGCGGCGCTTGGTGTAACGCCCTCGGCCATCTCGCAACGCCTCAAGGCGTTGGAGGACCGGGTGGGGGCGACATTGGTGCTGCGCGGTCAGCCCTGTACGCCCACGCCGCTCGGCCAGCGGCTTGCCAAACACGCCGAAGACGTCGCCCTGCTCGAAGCGCAGGCTTTGGGCCAAGACACAGGCAACGCCCCACCCCGGCTGCGGCTTGCTGTGCCCGCAGACGTTTTGGCGACATGGCTGATCCCTGCTTTGGCTGGTGTGGCCGGCATGCTGTTTGATCTGGTAATTGACGATCAAGACACTTCTGCCGATTGGCTGCGCCGGGGCGAGGTCAGCGCGGCGGTTACAGGCCAGTCCCGCGCTGCACCGGGCTGCGATGTGATCCCCCTGGGCGCGATGCGCTACCACCCCACAGCCAGCCCCGCATATTTTGACAGATGGTTCGCCCAAGGCGTCACTGCCGATGCTTTGGCCTCTGCGCCGATGCTGACCTTTGACCGCAAAGACCAGCTACAGACCCGCTGGCTGCACCGAAAGACCGGCAAACGGCTGACCCCACCCAGCCATCATCTGCCCTCAAGCCACGGATTTGTGACTGCAGCGCGCGAGGGGTTGGGCTGGGGCATGAACCCTGCCCCGCTGGTGGCTAAAGATATGGAGAAGGGCCGCCTCGTCTCGTTGGACAAAGACCTGCCGCTGGATGTGCCGCTCTATTGGCAAGTGGCGCGGATCATGGCGCCCGCGCTTGCCCCGCTCACCACGGCGATCAAAGCCACGGCGCGCGGGGCGCTGGTGCAAGACACGCGTTAAAGCTGCGCCATAACCTCGTCAGAGGCCTCAAAATTCGTGGTGACTCGCTGCACGTCGTCGTCTTCCTCAAGCGCATCGATCAGCTTCATCAGCTTTTCCATGTTCTCAAGGTCCATCTCGGTCGTGGTGGTCGGACGCCAGATCAGCTTGGTCGAATCCGACTCGCCCAATTCGGCCTCAAGCGCGTTGGACACGTCGTTAAGATCGGTGTCCGCGCAGTAGATCACATGGCCATCTTCCGAGCTTTCCACATCCTCGGCCCCGGCCTCAATCGCCGCCATCATCACCGTGTCCGCGTCGCCCACGGAAGCGGGATAGATCACCTCGCCCTTGCGCTCGAACATAAAGCCAACCGAGCCTGTCTCGCCCAGATTGCCGCCGTTCTTGGTAAAGGTCGAGCGCACGGTCGACGCGGTGCGGTTGCGGTTGTCGGTCATCGCCTCGACGATCACCGCCACGCCATTGGGGCCGTAACCTTCATAGCGGATTTCCTCGTAATCCTCGCCCTCACCGCCAATCGCCTTTTTGATCGCGCGTTCGATGTTGTCCTTGGGCATGGACTGGCCCTTGGCTTCCTTCACCGCCAGACGCAGACGCGGGTTCTTTTCCGGGTCAGGGTCGCCCATCTTGGCCGCGATGGTGATTTCCTTGGAGAGTTTGGAAAACACCTTGGCGCGCAGCTTGTCCTGACGGCCTTTGCGATGTTGGATGTTTGCCCATTTGGAGTGACCGGCCATGAATACCTCGTTCTGGCAATGCGTTTAAGCCACTCTATAAATGAGCCGCAGCGTTGGAACAAGCCGTGCAGCCTTCGCGGCGGCCCGGTGGTTTGTTGTTTTTGGATCTCGTCCGGCCCTGCGGTAGGGCCGGACAGGGCCAAGGTTCCGAGAATTCCGCGCCCCAAAGCAAAAGGCGCACCCGCATGAGCGCGCCTTCTTTCGTTTCTCAAGTGCTAAGCTCAGACCATGTCAAAGACATCTTCCTCAGGCGGATCATAGGGATCCTCCTCCTCAGCGGGGAGCGAGGTGAGGCTCAGAGCATCCATCAGAGCGGTGGCACTGTCCGGGGCTGCATCTGCATCAGAGGCAAGCCAGTCAGGATCATCGCAACCTGTTACGTCCAAGATATCGCCATCTAAGACGTCGCCACCGTTTTCGTCAGAGTCAACGATCAGGCGCATACTGCTGAGGTCGATGTCCTCAAAGGACAGTGGACCATCGTCGCTCCACAAAGTGAAGTTCGTGGACGTGACCACATCATCCGGACCGTTGGGCAAATTGGCGAACTGCAAGCCAATGTCGAAGTTACCTCCAGCACTCGGCCCATTGTCCGGCAAGCCAGATACCCCGTCATCGGTGGCTTGAATATTCGTCACATCGCTGGAGCCAACTGTTGGGTAGAAATTGAGTGATTCAATTGTACTACCATCTGCCAGATTGAGGAATATTCCGTCGATATCAGGCGCATCCTTCGGGTCTACGATGGTTGGGTGTCCCATGTGGAAGTTCAGTTCGCCATTCTCCATCTCAGTAACAGAGATCGTAATCTCTCCGGCTTCGCCCATAATGAATTTAAGCACGGGTTTGCCCCCGGCATCGGGATCACCGCCCTGCGTGCCACCAGAACCGGACCCCTTCGTGCCACAAGAGCCGGAGCCGTTGGTACCGCCGGAGCCACTGCCCTTGGTGCCACCAGAGCCACTGCCCTTCGTGCCACCAGAGCCGCTACCCTTGGTCCCGCCAGAACCGCTGCCCTTGGTGCCGCCAGAGCCACTACCCTTCGTACCGCCAGAGCCGCTGCCCTTGGTACCGCCAGAGCCGCTGCCCTTGGTGCCACCAGAGCCACTGCCCTTCGTGCCACCAGAGCCGCTGCCCTTGGTACCGCCAGAACCGCTCCCCTTGGTGCCACCAGAGCCACTGCCCTTCGTGCCGCCAGAACCGCTACCCTTCGTACCGCCAGAACCGCTGCCCTTCGTACCGCCAGAACCGCTACCCTTCGTACCACCAGAGCCGCTGCCCTTGGTGCCGCCTGAGCCGCTGCCCTTCGTACCGCCAGAACCGCTGCCCTTGGTGCCACCAGAGCCGCTACCCTTGGTTCCGCCAGAACCGCTGCCCTTGGTGCCACCAGAACCGCTGCCCTTCGTGCCGCCAGAACCGCTACCCTTCGTACCGCCAGAGCCACTGCCCTTCGTGCCGCCAGAACCGCTACCCTTCGTACCGCCAGAACCGCTGCCCTTCGTGCCGCCAGAGCCACCGCCCTTCGTGCCGCCAGAACCGCTGCCTTTGGTGCCGCCAGAACCGCTACCCTTGGTCCCACCAGAACCGCTACCCTTGGTGCCAGTCCCTTTGGTCCCACCAGTGCCGCCCTGACCACCGTCACTGCCGTCAAATTTACTGGCCAGATGCTCGTCATACCATTTGGCAAAGGTCGAGCCTTCAACGCCGCCGTTGTGGTAGGACTTCGTACCGCTCGCTTTGCAGCCGCCGGAGCCGTTGGTGCCGCCCGAACCGGAGCCTTTGGTGCCGCCCGATCCTGAGCCGCGGTGATCGCGCGCCCATTTCCCGGCGCGACCACCGTTTTGACCAACCCAGCCCTTTGAAAATCTGTATCCCATTGCGACAATCCTCGTCTTAATATTTGCAGCTACGGCGGCCCAAAGGCCTCGCTCCCCCACAGAGTGCTGACACTACAATCGTCGGCATATTCCCGCCAAACTCTTTCCGTTTTCACGCGAAATAAGTCGTTTATCGAACGTCAGCGAGAAACAGTGCCAAGCGCGGCGGCAGCATTGTTTTGCGCAGGCTGCCAATGCGTATCGCGCCGATGCGAATCACCCTGGGCGGGATTGAGTCAAATGCCTTTGTTTTGCCCTATAGTCGCCGTAGCCTTGTCAGGCCGCACGCATAGACAGGCGCAAACGACCAACGGAGGCCCCATGCCACGACCCAAGGAAAAGAGCGCTCAGGCGCAGATCGTCGACGCTGCCCGCAAACATTTCGGACAAGACATTGCGCGGGTCTCGGCCCCCGGCGGGGAAAACCGGTCGAGCTTTCGCCTGCACCTGTCGGACCGGACGGTGATCGCCACGCTGCGCCCGAATTTTCGCCGGACCCATCTGGAGGCTCATGTGCTGACGGAACTGGGAAAACATTGCAGCGACCTACCGCAGTGCCTTGGGGTTGTGGGCGAGATCATGTTCCAATCCGATGTCGGCAAACGCCGTCTCAATGTCGAGATCGCGCAGGTTGACCCCTCCGCGCAGAAGGAACTCGCGGCTCAGGCTGTTGCTGGCATCTTTCGCATCCACGGCGCTGCGCGTCAGACGGAGTTGAACCAGATCATGCCCCATTTGGGCAACAACCGGGATTGGGTGCTGAACTTTGTCGACGCGGTGGACTTCCTTCAAGGATTGGGCGGTGGCATCTCTGACCAATTCGACCGGATCGCCGCCTATGAACGCATCGATGTGCCAGCGCAGCAATTCGTCAAATGGGACTGCCGCTCGGGCAATGCTGCCATTGGTCGTGATGATAAATTGCGCTGGTTTGACTTTGAATATGCCGGTCTGCGCCACGGCGCCGAAGACATCGCTTGGCTGATCGGGGATGAGGCATGGCCCCTCGCGCCGCAGGACATGGTCGATGTGGTGATCGACGCCTTTGATCCGACCTGCGGCATCGCCCTGCCGGATTATCTCGACTACCTGTCCGTTTACCTCACCTTCCACGCGGTTCAGCGGCTCAAGCTCATCAGCAAAGAGGCCAAGAAACGTGGCTGGCTCAGCAAAGATCGCATCCGCCGCTATGATGATGCGGGCGTGCATCCAGAATTTGCCGCGCAGATCTGCCGCGTTGGGGCCTATTTCTCGGACCAATCCGAGCTGACCGCCCCCCTCACCGCCAATTTCCTTGACGCGCAGCAGGGGTTTGAGGCCATCGTCGCACAGGATGCAAAGCGCAGCGCCTGAGTTACCACAAAAGCGGGATCACCGCGCTCACCAACAGCGACAGGCTCAGGTTCAACGGCACGCCGATGCGCATAAAGTCGGTGAACTTATAGCCCCCCGGCCCGTACACCAGCGTGTTGGTCTGATAGCCGATTGGCGTGGCAAAGGCGCAGGACGCCGCAATCATCACCGCCACCACAAGCGGGCGCGGGTCCATCGCCAAAGCGGTCGCAAGGCTGATGGCGATGGGCGTCATAATGACAGCCACAGCGTTGTTGCTTACAATCTCGGTCAGCACGGTGGTCAGCAAAAACACCGCCCAAATGATAAAGAAAGGCGGCAACTGCGCCAGCCCCGGCGCGATATTCTCGACAATCAGCGTGATGGCCCCGGAGTTCTGCAAAGCCGCCCCCACGGCCAGCATCGCGAAAATCAACGCCAGCAACCGCCCCTCGACAAAGGAAAACGCCTCCTCCGCATCAATGCAGCCGGTCACCAAGACAATCGCCACAGCGATCACCGCCAAGGCCAAGATCGGCGCCACGTTAAAGGCCGCCAGCACCACGATCCCCACCAGCGCCGCAATGGCAATCGGCGCGTGGCTGCGGCGAAAGGCGCGGGCCGAAGGCTGTGTGACATCGACAAGGTTCATGTCGCTCGCCAGCCGCTGAATATCCTCCGCAGCCCCTTCCAGCAGCAGCGTGTCGCCCACTTTGACGATCAACTGATCGAGCTGTTGACCGATGTTCTGGTTCCGCCGATGCACCGCCAGCGGATAGACCCCATAGCGCCGCCGCAGCCGCATGGAGCCCAAGCTGCGCCCCACCATCCGGCACCCCGGCGTGATCAACACCTCAACAGTCGTGGTCTCCACCGCCGACAACTGATCCACCCGCCGCAATTCCTTGTTGTTTTGCAGGCTGAGCAATTCGGTCATTTGGGTCCGCAACACCACACGGTCCCCCACTTGCAGGGCCACCCCTTTGAGGTTCCGCCGCAGCGACTCGTCGCCCCGCACCACGTCAATCAGCCGCACGCCCTCGCGTTTGAAAAGCTGCACGTCCAGCACCTCGCGCCCGATCAGGTTGCTGTCCGGCGGGATCACCGCCTCGGTGAAGAACTTCATTTTGGAGCGGTCGGACAGCATATTCGCCATACTGTCGCGCGCAGGCAGCAGCCTGTCGGCAAAGAGCAGCATGTAAACCAGCCCCCAGGCGCAAACCACGAGCCCCACGGGGAGGATTTCAAAAATACCGAAAGGCGCCATTCCCTGGCTGCGTGCCACACCATCCACCAACAAGTTGGTCGAGGTCCCGATGAGCGTCAGCGAGCCCCCCATGATCGCCGCATAGCTCAGCGGAATCAGCAACTTAGATGCCTTGGTGTTCAACGTGCGCGTCAACTGCACCACCACCGGGATCATCACCACCACCACCGGCGTGTTGTTCATGATCGCGCTGGCCGCCATGACCGTCAGGATCACCCCCGCCACGGCGGATTTCGGGTGGGTTTTGGCCGTGCGCTCGGCCAGCCGCGTCAGCACGTCCAGCGCGCCGGTGCGCACCAGCGCGCCCATGATGATAAACATCGCCGCAATGGTCCAAGGGGCCGGGTTCGACAGCACCTCAAGCGCGTCGTCATAGGGCAGCACGCCAAGCGCGAGCAGCAGCGCCGCCCCGGCGATGGCGACCACTTCGGTCGGAAAGGCTTCGCGCAGGAAAAGCACGAACATCATGCCGACGACCACCAAGGTGAGCACCGACGTCTCCATCGGAGAGAAGCTAAAGAATTCCATTAAGAACCTGTCGTTCGGGCACAAGCGCGTTGTCCAGTTACCCCGATTGCCGCAGATGGCGCAAGCGTCACGCGCAGCGGCCCGCCCTCCGCTTTCAGGGTGCGCTGGCCTGCAAGACACCGCCTTCACGCACCGGAACGATACGTGTGGCCCGACCAGTGCGGTCATCGGTCTCAATATAGACGCCCGACAGCGTGGCCTCCCCATTGGCGGGGGTAAAGCGTTCGCGTGGCATCCCGGTGATGAACCGGCGCAACGGCTCGGTCTTGTCCATGCCAATCACCGAATGATAATCGCCGCACATGCCCGCATCCGTCAGATAGCCCGTCCCGCCCGGCAGGATCATCGCATCCGCCGTGGGCACATGGGTATGGGTGCCAACCACAAGGCTCGCCCGCCCGTCACACCAATGGCCCATCGCCATCTTCTCGCTCGTCGCCTCGCAATGCATGTCAACAATGATCGCCTGCGCCATCCCGCCCAGAGGATGCGTTTTCAGCACCGGCTCCAGCGCGGAGAAAGGATCATCAAAGGGCCGCTTCATAAAGACTTGGCCGAGCGCTTGGGTCACCAGAACCTTCTTGCCGTTCTGCGCAGTGAACAGCTTGGCCCCCTTGCCCGGCGCGGATTTGGAAAAGTTCAACGGGCGGATGACGCGCGGCTCCTGCTCTATAAAGCTGAGCATGTCTTTTTGGTCGAAAGCGTGATCGCCAAGGGTCAGACAATCCGCGCCCGCATCCAGCAGCGTCTTGGCATGCGCGCCAGAAAGCCCCATGCCCCCGGTCGCATTCTCGCCATTCACCACGATGAAATCGAGCTTCCACTCGCGCCGCAGTCGGGTCAGATTTTCCGTGATCGCCCGCCGTCCGGCCCGGCCCATCACATCGCCAAGAAACAAAATTTTCATGTGCTATGGACTAGGACGCGCGTCGCTTGGCGGCAACCCTTATTCCACATGGGCCGAGGGGTTAGCTGCGCGTGATCTCGATCACCTCGGCCTCTGTCACGATCATGTCCAACGGCTCATCGGTGTCTTCCAGCGGGATGTCATCCCACTCCTGCCCCGCAAAGGCGAAACCAATCGCCAATGTGGCCCGCCGCGCCCGCAGCATTTCCAGCGTCCGGTCATAGAAGCCGCCGCCATAGCCCAACCGCGCGCCGGCGCGGTTAAACGCCAAAAGCGGTACAATCACGATTTCCGGCTCAAAGAAGTCGTTATGCTCCGGGATCATCGCGCCAAAAGTCCCTGCCACCATCCGCGTCTCCGGGGTCCAACGCGAGAAGGAAAGCGGGTGGTCAGGCCACATGATCACCGGCACACCCACCGGCCCATGCGCGCAGGCTTCGGCCATGGCCGGGCGCGGATCAATCTCGGTTCGGATCGGCATAAAGCCAGACAGCGGCACGCCGCGATAACCGGCCAAGACTTCGGACAGATAGCCCGCCTGCGCCGCGTTCGCCTGCTCAAACAGAGGTTTGCGCCGGGCAAAAGCGGCCTTGCGGGCGGCAGCCTTGCGAGTGGCCGCGTCGTTCATAGCAGCACCCATGCCGCCAGACCGAGGAAGGCGAAAAAGCCCACCACATCAGTCACTGTCGTTACAAATGCCCCCGATGCCAGCGCCGGGTCCACGCCGATGCGCTCTAACACAATGGGAATCCCTGTCCCGGCCAGACCGGCCACCACAAGGTTGATCACCATCGCTGCGGCAATCACATAGCCCAGCCCCGGTGAGCCAAACCAAACCACACCGACGACCCCCATAATCACCGCAAAGATCAGCCCGTTGACCAGCCCTACCAAACACTCCCGCCGGATCACCCGCCAGACGTTGGAGCCGGTCAAATCCTTGGTCGCAATCGCGCGCACCGCCACGGTCAGGCTCTGCGTGCCTGCATTGCCGCCCATGGAGGCCACGATCGGCATCAAGACCGCCAGCGCCACGATCTGCGCAATTGCCGCCTCGAACTGAGAGATCACCATGGAGGCCGCAATCGCCGTGACGAGGTTTACCGCCAGCCACGGCAGACGTTGTTTGGTGGTTTCCGACACACGGTCCGACAAAGACCCCTCGCCCACGCCCGCCAGACGCAGAATGTCTTCTTCGTGCTCCTCGTCCAATACTGTCATCGCATCATCGATGGTGATGACACCGATCAAGCGCCCCTCCTCGTCCACCACAGGGGCAGAGATCAGGTGGTATTGGTTAAAGGCATAGGCGACATCCCCCTCTTCGCGCGTGGCGGGGATGATCTGGAAGGTCTCCTCCAAGATATCCGCCAGCCGCGTCTCGCGGCGCGAGCGCATGAGCTTGCCCAGCGTGACATTGCCCACCGGACGCAGACGCGGGTCGACCATGACGATGTGGTAAAACTGATCGGGCAGGTCTTCTTCTGGCGTGGCGCGGAGGTGGTCGATGGCTTGGCCCACGGTCCAATGCTCAGGTGCCATGACGACCTCGCGCTGCATCATCCGGCCTGCGGAATACTCCGGCCAGTTCAAGGCCTGTTCAACGGCAACGCGGTCGGTTTCCTTCAGCGCGTCGAGGATGGTTTCCTGCTGCGCGCCCTCAAGATCTTCGATCAGGTCGACAACATCATCGCTGTCAAGCTCGCGTACCGCTTGGGTCAGCACCTGTGGTGTCAGAATCGCGATGACTTCTTCGCGGATCGACTCGTCGAGTTCCGACAGGATCTCCCCGTCAAACTCCTGCCCATAAAGCCGGATCAGCGCCGCGCGGTCAGCCTCGTCGATCTGTTCCAAAAGGTCAGCGATGTCGGCGGCGTGCAGCGGCTCCATCAATTGGGTCAGATGGGCCTGATCCCCGGCCTCCACGGTCTCAAGGATCGCGGCCACCGCCTTGCGGTCGAGCATATAGGCTTCGGCCTCATCCTCTGGGGTGGCCGCCGGATCCAGCTCTTCGATCTGCTCTGACATCCAGCGTTCTCCCTGCCTGTGATTTTGGGGCTGACCATATGCAAGCGCCCCAGTTGGCACAATGCCACGCGCGACGCTTCGCTATTGTTCCCCGTCCCGGCGTCACCTAAACCACTGGCATGACAAATCAACGACTCCTTTTGGGCGCGACGCTCACCTATTCCGGCAACCCGATGCAAAGCGCTTGGGAAGATGCCGTTCAGATCGACAGCGCAGGCGGTGTATTGATCGAAAACGGCCATATCGCCGCTGTCGGCAATGGAGAGAAACTGCGCACGGCGCATCCGCAGGCCGAGGTGACCCGCTACACAAATGCGCTGATCTGCCCCGGCTTTGTTGACGCCCATGTGCATTACCCGCAGACCGCGATCATCGCGTCTTGGGGTAAGCGGCTGATTGATTGGCTCAACAGCTACACTTTCCCCGAAGAGATGCGCCTGTCTGATCCCGCCTATGCGGCAGAGATCGCAGCACGCTATCTGGACCTGACGCTGGCGCATGGTACCACCACGGTCGCGTCTTATTGCACAATCCACCCCCATAGCGCCGACGCGCTGTTTCAGGCGGCGGCGGAGCGCGGCCAGCGGATCGTTGCGGGCAAGACCTGCATGGACCGCAACGCCCCCGAAGGGCTGCGTGACACGGTGCAATCGGCCTATGACGACAGCAAAGCGCTGATCGAACGCTGGCACGAAATAGGCCGGGCGAGCTATGCCATCACCCCGCGTTTCTCGCCCACCTCAACACCCGAGCAGCTTTCGGCCCTTGGTGCGCTTTGGGCGGAGCATCCGACCTGCCTGATGCAGACCCACCTGAGCGAACAAACAGATGAGATCGCATGGGTGCGAGACCTCTACCCCCAAGCCCGCGACTACCTCGACACCTATGAAGCCCACGGCCTGCTGGGCGAGCGCGGGCTGTACGGCCATGCGATTCACTTAGAGCCGCGCGAGATTGACCGTTTGGCCGACGTGCGCGGCGCGCTTGTCCATTGTCCAACGTCGAACACCTTTATCGGGTCGGGACTGTTTGACATGACTGGCCTTGCCAAACGAAACATCACTTTGGCACTGGCCACGGACACCGGCGGCGGCTCGTCCTTCTCGATGCTGCGCACCATGGCGGCGGCTTATGAGGTCGGCCAGTTGCGCGGCACACCGCTGCACGCGGCGCAGCTGATCTGGCTTGGCACCGCAGGGTCGGCGCGGTCATTGCATTTGCAGGATAAGGTCGGCAGCCTCGCCACTGGGATGGAGGCGGATATCACCGTGCTATCGCTCGACTCCACCCCCGCCATTGCACAGCGTCACGCGGCGGCCAACGACATTTGGGAAAGCCTGTTTGCCACCATCATGATGGGCGATGATCGCGCGGTGAAGGATGTTTGGGTCGCGGGCAAGCGTCAGGGCGGCAGGGCGTAACCCGCCCCCCGCGCACGGGGTCAAATCAGCAGGCGGCACCCAGCACCATGACCCACACATCCCCTTCGGCATGTACCAGCGCCATTTCTTCGGCACGGCTGTCGATCATATTGCGGTAATGCCCCGGTGACTTGGCCCATCCGGTTATAACGTCGTCCAACGACTGCTGCCCTTTGGCGATATTCTCGGCCACGAAGCACCATTGATAGCCCGCCATCGCCGCGCGTCGGCCCACGTCCGTGCCATCGCGGCCTTGATGGCTGAAATAGCCGTGTTTGGCCATGTCGGTGGCATGTGTCCCCGCCGCCTGCGCCAAGCGGCTGTCATAGATCAACGGTTTGCGCCCCTGCATATCCCGCAGCGCGTTCACCCGCTCCAACCCGATGGGGTCGGCGATTGCTGGCAGTCCGGCCAACATCAGGATTGATAGTAACAATGGCCTCATTCAGCCAAGCCTTTCGCCAATTCGTTCTGTCGCGCCACCTGTGCGGCGAGGTCGATCGTCGTGATCTGACCATCGCGCACCACCTGACGGCCTTCAACGAAAAGGTCGCGCACCCCCGTCGGGCCGGCAAGAAGTAGCGCAGCCGGGTCCCAGCTTCCCGCGCTCGCCACGCCCGACACGTCCCAAATCGCCACATCTGCGCGTTTGCCGACCGCGAGCCGCCCGCAGTCCGGCCGCCCCAGCACATCAGCCCCGCCCCGCGTCGCCAGTTCCAGCGCCGCCCGCGGGCTCATGGCATCCGCCCCCTGCGCCACGCGTTGCAGAAGCATCGCCTGCCGCGCTTCGCTGGCGATATTGCCGCTGTCATTGCTGGCCGAGCCATCAACCCCAAGTCCCACTGGCACGCCTGCATCCAGCATCGCCCGCACCGGCGCGATGCCCGAGCCCAAACGGCAGTTCGAACAGGGACAATGCGCGACCCCGGTGCGCGTCCGCGCAAAGAGATCAATCTCGCCCCCGTCAAGCTCCACACAATGAGCATGCCAGACATCATCGCCAAGCCAGCCAAGGTCATGGGCGTATTGACCGGGACGGCAGCCGAATGTCTCAAGCGAATAGGCCACATCCTCTGCATTTTCCGCCAGATGCGTGTGCAACATCACGCCCTTGTCCCGCGCCAAAAGCGCCGTGTCGCGCATCAATTCGCGGCTTACGGAGAAGGGCGAACAGGGGGCCAACCCCACCCGGCACATCGCGCCCTCCGCCGGGTCGTGAAAGGCGTCGACCACCCGGATACTGTCCTCAAGGATCGCGGCCTCCCGTTCCACCAGCCTGTCAGGGGGCAGCCCCCCGGCGCTCTCGCCGATGCTCATCGAGCCGCGCGTGGGGTGAAACCGCAACCCCAGTTCCGCCGCAGCATGGATCGTATCTTCTAGCCGCACGTCATTGGGATAAAGATAAAGGTGGTCCGAACTGAGGCTACAGCCCGACAGCGCCAGCTCCGACAGCCCGATCTGTGCCGAGACGAACATATGCTCCGGCCCCATCCGCGCCCAGATGGGATAGAGCCGTTGCAGCCAGCCAAAGAGCAGCGCATCCTGTGCGCCCGGCACCGCGCGGGTCATGCTTTGATACAGGTGATGGTGCGTATTCACCAAGCCCGGCGTCACGACACAGCCTTTCGCTTCGACCACCTCGCCCGTGGTCTGCAATCCCTGCCCGATCTGCACAATCACATCGTCGCGGAGCAACAGGTCTGCACCTGCAAGTTCGCGGCGGTCGTCGTCCATGGTAACAAGATGGTCCGCTGCGCGGATGAGGACTTCGGTCATAGGTCACACTCTTCTTCTGCCCGTCTCATGAAGAGTGCAAAAGGCCAGCGGAAAACGGGCATGAGAACCGGCCTGCGCCCATTTATAAGCCAGCGTCGAAGCCTCCGTCAACGCAGGGGCGTTCGACGTTAGCAGGTTGAGAGGAGCGCCAAGGCCTGCGCGTGAATCTCGGCATTGGCTGCCGCGACAGCGCACCCGCCCTCATGTACCGGGTTGCCCTGCCAATCGGTCACGATCCCGCCTGCAGCCTGCACCACCGCGATGGGCGCTTGGATGTCATAAGCGTTCAATCCGGCTTCGATCACCAGATCAATCTGCCCCGCTGCAACCAGCGCATAGGCGTAGCAGTCCATGCCGTAGCGCGTCAGCAAAGCCTGGGAGGCCACCGCCCGAAAAGCCGCCCCCTCCTGCGAGGTTCCGACTTCGGGAAAGGTTGTAAAGACGATGGCCTGCCGCAGATCACGCGGTGCGCGCGTGCGTAGAGGTTTCTCACCATGCGGGCCGGTCAGTCTGGCCCCATCCGGCGCACCCTCAAACCGCTCGCCAATATAGGGTTGGTCGATGATGCCGTAAAATGGGCCGGCAGCATCACTTACCGCGATCAACACCCCCCAAGTGGGCGTGCCGCTCAGAAAGCCGCGCGTGCCGTCAATCGGGTCCAGCACCCATGTCAGTCCCGACGTCCCCGGCTGCGCGCCATATTCCTCGCCCAAGATACCATCTGCAGGCCGCTCGCGGGCCAAGACCTCGCGCATGGCACGTTCCGCGGCGCGGTCGGCCTCTGTCACCGGATCGAACCCGGCGCCGAGCTTGTTGTCAGCGATCAGATCAAGCGCACGAAAATAAGGCAAGATCACAGCCCGCGCCGCATCAGCCATCAAATGCGCCACACGGCGGATATCGGGATCAAAATCTATTGTGTTCACCATGTTAAAGGCTTGGCAGTTTGCCACTCTTTGCGCAAGCCTCAGCCCTCAAAAGCCATAACGCCTTCGGCGGAACGGGCGGTCGCCAATCGGCTTGAAACCCACGACGCGCTCAGGCCACATCGCTCAACACACGCGCCAGTTCAAACAGACGGCGGCGCTGATTTTCGGGGATGGCGTAATAGGAACGGACCAGTTCCATCGCCTCCTTGTCGCCCATCAAATCGGTTGGCAGCCCCTCGGCTGACGCCGCTTCGCTACCGTCTTCCTTCAGCCCTTCAAAGAAAAAGGACACCGGCACGCCAAGCGCATCCGCAATGTCCCAAAGCCGCGAGGCACTGACGCGGTTCGCCCCGGTCTCATACTTTTGTATTTGTTGAAATTTGATACCAACCATCTCTGCCAGCTTTTGCTGGGTCATCCCGGTTAGCCAGCGTCGTTGTCGAATTCGCTTGCCAACATGCACGTCCACCACATGAACCATCTTGCCACTCCTAGTTTAGGGCACGCATTCCGTGCCGACCCCTGTTTTAACGGCGAAATTGCCGTTCACTCCGCACTGCCGCGGTACCGCAGGGGTTGAACCAAGGACCGCTGTACAAACATAGCGGTTGCAGGGCCTTCTTCAAAGCCATTTCACGCGAGTGTTATTTTCAAACGCCCTTTCCCCCGGCAACCACAGGCAGAGACCGGCGTTAAAAGGCCGCCGAGGCGGCTTGACGCAACAGCCTGCCCGCACACTCTATTCGCGTTACACGAGAGCAACCGTAAGATGAATATCCCGGTTTTCAAAGAGTTCTTGGCACTACACAGGTCTCGCAACCAAAGCGCGTGCCACGGCACAAAAGGACCGGTGATCTGCTTGGAAACCACCGCGGGCGTGGCCAGCAAGATAGGAAAAAAACCGCCGATCTGACGTGGTAGATGAAGGCCGCTGCGCGAGAGGGGCTGTCAAGTTTTTTCTGACTCCCCCGAAATCGCGTGAATCACCCCGCCGGACCGGCTCCCTCGCGATAAAAATCAGCCTAAAAAAGCGCCTGTAATCAGACGTCAAGAGACTTGAATTCCACGCCGCCACACCCGATATTCAACCCAACAACGTGCCGCCGCGCATTCGGCACGCAACTTTGCCAATGGGAGTCACAGAATGGCTGACGTCAATACAATTCGCTCAACCGCCGGGTCGCGCGCCTCCGCGATCGACGAGGGTCTGCGCGCGCATATGAACAAGGTGTATGGCACCATGTCGATTGGCATGCTCATCACCTTTGCGGCAGCCTGGGCCATTTCTGGCCTGTCGGTTACGACCGATCCGTCTGCCGCTGCCGCACAGTTGAGCCAAGATAAGTACCTTACGCAGATTGGCTATGCGCTTTATGCCTCGCCGCTGAAATGGGTCGTGATGTTTGCGCCTCTGGCCTTTGTGTTCGGCTTTAGCGCGATGATTAACAAGATGTCCGCCGCCACAGCGCAGACAGTGTTCTACGCTTTTGCCGCCGTGATGGGCATCTCGATCAGTTCGATCTTCCTGGTCTTCACCGGCTATTCGATCGCGCAGGTCTTCTTGATTACGTCAATCGCTTTTGCGGGCCTGTCGCTTTGGGGCTACACGACCAAGAAAGACATCTCTGGCTGGGGTAGCTTCCTCATCATGGGCGTGATCGGTCTGATCGTGGCGTCGATTGTGAATATCTTCCTCGCCTCTTCGGCGCTGATGTTCGCGATCTCTGCAATTGGTGTTCTGATCTTTGCCGGGCTGACCGCCT
Source organism: Sulfitobacter maritimus (assembly GCF_013346665.1). Taxonomy (GTDB): domain Bacteria; phylum Pseudomonadota; class Alphaproteobacteria; order Rhodobacterales; family Rhodobacteraceae; genus Sulfitobacter; species Sulfitobacter maritimus. The sequence goes on along the minus strand of NZ_JABVBB010000034.1, from coordinate 345,803 downwards.
ATGACACGCAGAAGATCAAAACCGAATACCTCGCCCACGCACATCACGGCGACACTGAATGGCTGGGCAAAGCCGCCATCATGGGCGCGCTGAGCCTCTATCTGGACTTCATCAACATGTTCATGATGTTGCTCTCGCTCTTCGGCAATCGCGAATAAGCCAGCGGGCATTGATACCAAGGGGCCGGTTCTGAAAGGGACCGGCCTTTTTTATGCGCGGGGTCTGGCGAGGCGCCTTTAAGCGACCACGCCAAACATTTGTCCGACGCCTGCGGTCACGGCCATGGCCAGCCCGCCCCAAAAGACCACCCGCCGTATCGCTGGCAACGCAGGCGCACCGCCCAGCCGCGCGCCGCCCGCGCCCAGCAGAACCAGCGCCAGCATCGCCACCACGGCAACCGCCACACCGCGCATTCCCAAAGGTGCAAGGATTGCGGCCAGCAGTGGCAGCCCGCCCCCCAACGCAAAAGCCGCCGCTGATGCCCCCGCCGCCTGCAATGGGTTGGCCTGCCCGGCAAGGCCGAACATGCCCAATTCCTCCCGCGCATGCGCGCCCAGCGCATCGTGGTCGGTCATCTGCGCTGCCACTTCGAGCGCAAGGTCGCTTTCAACGCCGCGGTTTTCAAGCCCTTCAGCCAGTTCGCTTAACTCGTAATCGGGGTCTTCGATCAAGGCCACGCGCTCGCGCTCCAGATCAGCGCGCTCTACATCCGTCTGGGCAGAGACTGAAACATACTCCCCCGCCGCCATCGACAGCGCCCCGGCGGTCAGCCCGGCAAGCCCGGTCAGCACCACATTGCCGTGGGTCATCCCGGCAGAGCTAACCCCCACCAGCAGGCTTGCCGAGGACACAATACCATCGTTCGCCCCCAAGACAGCGGCGCGCAGCCAATTACTGCGGTTGATATAGTGACCTTCTTTGGGCATGGCGTGATGGGCCGGATTAGTTCGGCTGCCAGATCAGCGGGTCCACCGGATAGATCACCGGGCGGTCGCCCCCAATCCCCGTGAAGCCAACGCTTCCGGTCGGCTTTGCCTGCTCAATCGGCATACAGGCCGCTGTGAATAGGACTAAGATCGCGGCACACACTTTGGCAGACATAATATTTCCCCAGCAGATTGGCTCTATGTATCACGGCTATGGCAGCGCATGGCAACAGCGTTGCGGCGGTGCCGCACGCTGTGCTTAGGTCTTGATAAGCTATCGCACCTAGAACACAGGGCAATCGCGATTGCGCCAAAGGGCTTTCCACCCTTCTGGCAGACCATAGGATGAAAGGCCCCAAACGGGTCACGTCAATGCGCTTTGAGGTGCAGGGAAACCTGCTTTGCACATCCGATCTGGCGGCGCCGCCTTTTTTAGCTCCCGCGTCTACAATAGGCCGCTTCCCCGATGTCAATCCTGACACCGGGGCGTTTGGCGTGGTCGGTCAAAGTTTGATCGGCTGCATCACCTGCGGCTCGACCACATCGACACCGGGCAGGCCGTCGATCAACACCTGCGCAGATTGCTCCAGCGCGTCAAAGGTGCGGTAGTGGCAAGGGATGACAGTCTTGAAGTCAAAATAGCGTTTCGCGGCATAGGCGGCCTGCGCCATGTCCATCGTGAAATGCCCACCTGCCGAGAGAATCCCGATGTCGGGTTTGTGGTAGTCGCCCATCCAATCCATATCCGCCATGATCGCCGTGTCGCCGGAATGGTAGATCGTATGGCCTTCGCCCGAGATCATGAAACCGGTTTCCATGCCCGTATAGATCGGCCCATTGTCCCCTTCGACTGAGCTGGAATGCGAGGCAGGCACCATGGTGATCGCCACATTGCCCGCATGGATCGTGCCGCCTTTGTTAAAGCCGGTGGTTTGTGTGACACCTTTGCTCTCGAACCACCCCATCAGTTCCACCATTCCCGCCACCGGTGCGTTTGTGCGGCTTGCCACATCGGCGATGTCTTGGGTGTGGTCGAAATGGCCGTGGGTGACGAGGATCTGGGTGGCGCCTTTGATCGCCTCGGCATGATGGGTGTCGTCGAGCATCGGGTTGTTTTTCAGCCAAGGGTCGATCAGCAGGACTTGATCTTCGATCTCAATGCGGAATGAGCCGTGGCCGAGCCAAATGATGTTCATGGGGGTGCTCCTTCTTTCTGTCTTGCCTCAAAATTGACCTTCCTTGCGACGGAATCAAGCAAACGGTTCCCCATGCTACTCAGCCCGGAATAAAGCCGCAGGCGCCGGGCCATCGCCTGCCCGCGCGTCACGCCAAAGGCGTGCAGTAATATATAGGCGCACCTTCGGTGCGACCGGGTAGGTGATTTGGTGCGGCTCGGTGAGACTTCACAAGCACACATCACGGCTGAACCATAATGTGACAACAACCTCGGTCGCATCGCCAACCTGCGGTCAGGCGACGACGCTTTTCACCTTATAGCCCACCGAGCAAACGCCATCCCCCGGTCTGGCGCCGCCCGGCTCCGGTCCCAACCTCTCAAACCCTTGCGAGGCCCGCGCCCAAACGGTAGAGGACCAGCAAAGAGATGGAGATGTTCATGTCGATCGACGAAAACACCGCCGCACGCGTGGCGAAACTAGCCCGGATCAAAGTTGAACCCGACGCGCTCCCGGCGCTGGCGGAAGAGTTCAACAATATCCTCGGCTTTATCGAACAACTGTCCGAAGTGGACGTTGAAGGCATCGAGCCGATGACCTCCGTCACCCCGCAGCGGCTCAAACGGCGCGAGGACGTGGTCACCGATGGCGACCAGCAGGACCGCGTGCTGGCCAATGCGCCTGATGCCCGTGAAGGGTTCTTTGCCGTGCCGAAGGTGGTAGAATAATGACCGATCTGAACAAACTGAGCCTTGCCGAGGCCCGCGACGCGCTGCGCAAGGGTGAGACCACGTCGAAAGACCTGACCGAAGCCTGCATCAAAGCCATCGACGGTGCTGGCGCGCTCAACGCCTTTGTCCACAGCACGCCCGAGATCGCGATGGAACAGGCCGCCGCCGCCGATGCACGCATCAAAGAAGGCGACGCCCCCGCCATGTGCGGCCTGCCCATCGGCATCAAGGACCTCTTCTGCACCAAAGGCGTGCCGAGCCAAGCGGGCAGCCGCATCCTCGAAGGCTTCCTGCCCGAGTATGAGAGCACCGTCAGCCAAAAGCTGAAAGACAGCGGCGCGGTGATGCTGGGCAAGCTCAACATGGACGAATTCGCCATGGGCTCGTCGAACGAGACTTCGGTCTATGGCAATGCGGTGAACCCTTGGCGTCGTAAAGATGACACGGCGGAACTGACACCCGGCGGCTCCTCGGGTGGCTCTGCCGCCGCCGTTGCCGCCGACCTCTGCCTCGCCGCCACCGGCACCGACACCGGCGGCTCGATCCGCCAGCCTGCGGCCTTCACCGGCACCGTGGGCGTTAAGCCGACCTATGGCCGCTGCTCACGCTGGGGCATCGTCGCCTTCGCCTCCTCGCTCGACCAAGCCGGGCCGATGACCAAGACCGTGCGGGATGCGGCGATCATGCTGGAAGCCATGTGCGGCTATGACGCCAAAGACAGCACCAGCGCCGATCTGCCTGTGCCGGACTTTGAAGCGGCCCTGACTGGCGACATCCGCGGCAAGAAAATCGGCATCCCCCGCGAATACCGTATGGATGGCATGCCCGAGGAGATCGAAAAGCTTTGGCAAGACGGCATCGCCATGATGAAGGACGCGGGCGCCGAGATCGTGGACATCTCTCTGCCGCACACGAAATACGCCCTGCCCGCCTATTACGTTATCGCGCCTGCAGAGGCGTCGTCGAACCTTGCGCGTTATGACGGCGTGCGCTTTGGCCACCGTGCCAAGCTCGACCATGGCGACGGCATCACTGAGATGTACGAGAAAACCCGCGCCGAAGGTTTTGGCCACGAAGTGCAGCGCCGCGTGATGGTCGGCACCTATGTGCTCTCGGCTGGTTTCTACGACGCCTACTACAACCGCGCCCGCAAGGTCCGCACGCTAATCAAGAAGGACTTCGAAGATGTCTTCGCCCAAGGCATCGACAGCATCCTGACCCCGGCGACCCCTTCGGCGGCCTTCGGTTTGGGCGAGATGAAGGACGCCGATCCAGTGGCCATGTATCTCAACGACGTCTTTACCGTGACGGTGAACCTCGCCGGATTGCCCGGTGTCGCGCTGCCGACGGGCCAAAGCGCCACCGGCTTGCCGCTGGGTCTGCAGCTGATCGGGCGTCCGTGGGAAGAGGCCGAACTGCTGTCCTCCGCCTATGCGCTGGAGAAGGCCGCTGGCTTTGTGGCCAAGCCGGAAAAATGGTGGTAAGCCCGCGGGCGTTAATCAACAGGCAAGAGCGGATCAGATGATCACACGGACACTTCTAGCGATCACGGCAGGCGGTCTTCTGGCAGCCTGCCAACCGGCGATTCCCGATTCCGGGCGTGGCGTGGGTTTTGGCGATGGGACCTTTGAGGCCGAGCAGCGTGCGCGTGATGCGGCACTTGCCGGCAACAATATTGACAGCGCCATCGCGGCCACCACGCCAGGAGCCGCCCCGGTGCCGGATGACGGCTCGCCCGAAGCCACAGCGGCCGAGACCGCCCGCGTGCTTGCTGCCACCCGCCCCGGCGGCGCGCCGGTTCAGGCCAGCCCGTCGAACCCGGCGCCTGCGGTGGTCAACGCCGTTGGCATTTCGAACGAAAACAACTTCGACGCGGTGTCGGACCAGCGCAGCATTCAGGACGACGCCGCCCGCGTCGCCGCGAACCGTGCGCAATATCAGGTCGTCCAGCCCGAAGCCCTGCCCGAACGCGCTGACAGCGGCCCGAATATCGTCGCCTATGCGCTTCAGACCAAGCAGTCCGTCGGCCAGAAACTCTACAGCCGCATCGGTTTCAACAAAGCGCGGAAATATGAGCGGGCCTGTGCGCAATACGGCCATGCCGATCAAGCACAGATCGCCTTTCTTGCCGCCGGTGGCCCCGAAAAGGACCGCAAAGGCATGGACCCTGACGGGGACGGCTTTGCCTGCGACTGGGACCCAACGCCCTTCCGCCGGGCTGCGCAGGGCTAGTCCATGGCTCGCGCGCCTGACGTGGTGGCGCATCCCTCGCCCAATTGCGGCCCGCGACGCGGCGGGCTGCGCCCTCATCTGATCGTGCTACACCACACCGCGATGGAGAGCGCAGACGCGGCACTGGATCGACTGTGCGACCCTTCGGCGGCCGTTTCCGCGCATTATTTGATCTGCGGCGATGGGCGCATCTTGCAACTCGTCGATGAGAACCAGCGTGCTTGGCATGCGGGCGTTGGTGAATGGGCGGGGCAAGACGACATCAACTCGCGCTCCATCGGCATTGAGTTGGACAACCGCGGCGATCATCCGTTTTCCGAACCTCAGATGCGTGCGCTAGAAGCGCTGATGCCCGGCATTATGGCCCGTCACGGCATAGCTCCCGAAGGGGTCATTGGCCATTCCGACATGGCGCCGGGGCGCAAACTCGATCCCGGTCCCCGATTCGATTGGGCACGGCTGGCGCGGCGGGGGCTGGCGCAGGCGGCAGGGAATGGTCCTGCGCCTGAAAGGGTCACTGCCGAGACATTCCGACAAGCGGCCCATGCCGCAGGCTTCACCGCGCCCTGCAACGATGCCACGCTGCTCAACACGGTCCGGTTGCGGTTCCGCCCTTGGGGCCACGGCCCGTTGTCCCCCGCCGATCTCGCCGCCCTCCCCGCCCCCATTGACGCGCGGCTTGCCGCCGTCTAGGGCGGTCTTGCGCGGAAGGCTGGATGGCCGCTGCGTCGACTCGCGTCGCATGACCGACGACCACTCTCATCGCACCTACGGTGCGACTGCCGTGGCGTCGCTTTTGCGGGGCAAAAGCGACGTAGAGGAAAGTCCGGACTCCAAGAAGAAACGGTGCCGGGTAACGCCCGGGCGGGGTAACCCGACGGATAGCGCCACAGAAAAGAAACCGCCCCTCGGTCCGGCTTGCCGGAACATTCGAGGGGTAAGGGTGAAACGGTGGGGTAAGAGCCCACCGCGGGGCTGGCAACAGTTCTGGCACGGCAAGCCCCACCGGGAGCAATGCCAAATAGGGACCGCGCGCCGATGATCTTCGGGTCAAAGGCGGGGCTCTTCTGCCCCAGCAGGTCCGGGTTGGCAGCTGTAGCCGCATCGGCAACGGTGCGGTCAGAGGAATGGTCATCGCCTGTTTTCGGACAGGTACAGAATCCGGCTTATAGGCCTTCCGCGCAACTTCCTGCTCTTTCGGCATCAAAAGACAGGTTTTTCGACAAAACCAGCGTCTTTTGGCGTGGGGCGGGCAAATAGCGGTTGACTCGGGCGCGGGTCTGACTAGAACCCGAAATTCAGAATTCACGCAGGCCTGCGCGGCGCTGCAGCAGGAGAAGACACATGGCGAAGCCAACCACGATCAAGATCCGTCTGAACTCGTCCGCGGGCACAGGCCATTTCTACGTCACCAAAAAGAACGCTCGTACCATGACCGAGAAAATGGTCATCAAAAAGTACGACCCCGTTGCGCGCAAGCACGTGGAATACAAAGAAGGCAAGATCAAGTAAGATCGCCTGATTTGAACGGTTTGAAGGGCCACGTGCGATGCGCGTGGTCTTTTGCGTTTGGGAGTAGTCGTTAGAGCCGCCGCTAGGGGACTTGAAACGCCGCTGCCCCTACCATGCCCGAAATCAAGGGCGCCTGGCAGCGCCTGACCAACCGCCACGCCGCAGGCCTGCCGACAACGCAAAAACGCACCTTTGGTGCGATGGACTGGCGCTTTGGCCGCCGTCATCCCTGCCCGTGTATGTTTAACTCACAGCAGCCGCCATAAACCGCCAATCAGTTCTGTTCAAAGCGCCCCCCGTTCCGGCGCTGCGTGACTTAGCGCTCCTGCACCACCCATTGGCCCGACCTCGGCACGAGCCGATAGCGCAAGCACCCCCGCGTCCCGTCAAAATCGAGCGGCTCGCGCCGAAAGACTGCGCCTTCTTGAGGTGGCACTTCGAACGTCGCGCAAACGGCGAATGTGTTCTCGCTCTGCTCCAAATCATATTCCGCCCCGGTCAGCGGATCACGCGCCGCCCCTGCTTCGCGGCAGGCCCGCGTGAAATCCGCCTGCCCGTCCCGCTCGCAAATCACCCGTTGCGCGATTCGCCGCAGGTCCGCGCGGCGCGTGTCATCCCGGCGCTCGGCCCGCGCATGTTCCGGTCCGCCAACCACCGCGAAACCCGCAGCCAGCGCCGCCAGACCCAAAGCGAGCACGCCCCAGAAGAACAGCCTATTCACCGCCATTCTCCCGCCGCCCATCGCTGCGGTAGTAGCCAAAAATCCCGCCGGCGATGCCAGCCACCACAAGCGCCTTCAGCGCAAATTGCAACGTGAAGTCGCCGTTCAGAAAGGCATAGATCACCGCCACGAGATCGCCCAACAGCACCGCTGCCGCGAAAAGCAGCGTCAGATAGACCATCCAATTGCGAATGGCCGAACGCTGCATGGCCGGGTCCGCCGACAGCCGCCTGCGCTCCCGCGCGGCGAGCCAGAGATAGAGCGGTAAGGTCACGATCAGCACCGCCATCGCCCAGCGGATTTGTCGGGCCGAGCCATAGCCTGTGGGGTCGAGGAAATGGTCGATCAGCGCATGGAGCAGCCCCACCAGATAGCCCGCGCCAAACAAAAGCGCGCCAAACATCAGCGCATAAATGAAAAAGTCCCGCGCCGTGACAATCGGCTGCGGGCGCGGCACTGGCGGGGTGAAGGGTACATCTGCCCAACCGTCGAGCGCATCCCTGACCTCATGCGCGGACCAGCCCGCCTGCGTCAGCACCGTGGCGATCTCCTCGCGGCCTCTGCCTGCGCTTAGCGCATCGCGCACGAAAACCGCCAAATCTTTACTGCTCGCCACGGGTTACCCCCCTCTTTTTGCTTTGAAAAATCCTGTCAGAAGGGCTTCGGCCTCAGCCGCTGCGATCCCGTCATAAACCTCTGGCGCGTGATGGCATTGCGGATGCGAGAACACCCGTGCCCCCTGCGCCACGCCTCCTGACTTGGGGTCCGCCGCGCCATAAAACAACCGCGCCACCCGCGCCGCGGCAATCGCCCCCGCGCACATCGCGCAGGGCTCTAGCGTGACATAGAGCGTGTGATTGATCAGCCGTTCCGACCCCACTGCCGCGCAGGCGGCGCGTAGGGCGAGCATCTCGGCATGGGCAGTGGGGTCATTGCGTGCGCGGGTCTCATTGCCCGCAGCCGCCACGATCTCGCCGGTGGGCGAAACCACCACAGCCCCGACCGGCACCTCGCCCCGCGCGGCCGCTGCGCGTGCCTGCTCCAGCGCCTGACCCATATATGAGCGAAACTTCATCCGCTCACATGGCCGCAAACGCCACCCTTTCGCAAGGGCGTGAAACAGGGTAAGCGCAGAGTATGAACGCAAAACCCACCGCTTCCGGCTCCGGCCCGACAGATGATTCTTCTGATGCCGCTAAAGGCGACCGCATCGCTAAAGTGCTGTCCCGCGCAGGCATCGCTTCGCGCCGGGAGGCCGAGCGCATGATCGAAGCAGGCCGCGTGCGGGTGAACGGTGAGCAGATCACCTCGCCCGCGCTGAACGTGACGCCCGAGGACAAGATTACCGTCGACAACACCCCCGTGGGCGCGCCAGAGCCGCCGCGCATTTGGCTTTATCACAAGCCAAACGGGCTGGTGACAACAAATTCTGATGAAAAGGGCCGCGAGACAATCTTTGACGCCCTGCCCGAAGACATGCCGCGCGTGATGAGCGTGGGGCGGCTTGACCTCAATTCCGAAGGGCTGCTGCTGCTCACCAACGATGGCGGCGTGAAACGCAAGCTGGAACTGCCCAGCACCGGCTGGCTGCGCCGCTACCGCGCGCGGGTGAATGGCCGCCCGACCGATGAGATGCTGGAGCCGCTGCGCAAAGGCATCACCATTGAGGGTGAGAAATTCCAGCCGATGGATGTCACGCTCGACCGCCAGCAAGGCGCGAATGCCTGGCTGACAATAGGCCTGCGCGAAGGCCGCAACCGCGAGATTCGCCGCGCGATGGAGGCAGTGGGTCTGACAGTGAACCGTCTGATCCGTGTCTCCTACGGTCCCTTTCAACTGGGCGAATTGAAGGTTGGCGAAGTCGAAGAACTGCGCCGCAAGGTGGTGCGCGATCAACTGGGGTTGGAGCTGGAAGACCCCACCGGCACCGCGGTCAAGAAACCCTCAGGCGTTCGCCGCCCGCCCCGGCGCAAGCCCGGTGGTTTTGGCGGCGCGGGCCAGCCCGGACTGCCGGTAGAGCGCAGCGAAGACGACGCGCCGCCGCCCCGCCGTGGCGGAGGCAAAGCGAAGAACGCCCCGCGTGGCAAGGCGGCTGCGGGCAAAGCGACAGGAAAAGCCCCTGCACGTTCCGGCGGCAGGCCGACCGGCAAACCCGGCGCCCGCCCGTCAGCGCGGCCCGGTGGCAAAGGGCCAAAGCCCCGCCGCTAAGACGCGCCTCTTTCGGAACGCCGCAACGCAGCACTGCGTTGGGCCAACACTGCCGGAGCCTTCCGGCGTGAAACCGCCGGAATAGGAGCGCCGATTTGGCACGTATATTGCTGTTTTTGTTGGTCTTCGCCGCGCTCGCCGTTATCATCCTTGCTGTGGTCTCATTTCTGAGCCGCGCAGCCGACAGCGCCGATGCGGCGTTGCGCCCGATCTGGGGCAGCAAAAGGGGAAATGTCATGGCGCCAACCAGCTTTCAAAAGATCGCCTATGTGGCGCTGCTGCTCGTGCTGCTCGGCGTGACCTCGGGCCTTCTGGGAGGGCTTTGAGCCATGGCGCAACGGTTTGGCGGGCGGTATAGCCCCGATCCCGAAAACACGCCCGGCGACAGGCCCCGCCCCCGGCCAAGGCTGCGCGTCAATCCGGTGGGCGGTCGGGTGAACCTCTTGTTCCTGCCGCCGGTCGTGCTCGCCGTGACCTCTTTCACCGGCGGTGCCAGCACGCTGCTTCTGGGGCTGGTCGGCGCCTTTCTGCTGGCCTCTGGCGTCTGGCTGCTGCGCGAAGGGCTGCTGGCCGAAGCCGAATACCACGACCGCAAAGTCGCCCGCCGCCCGGCCTTTCCGCGCAAGATCTTCGCCGCCCTCCTGGCCGGGCTCGGCGCCGCTGTCGCCGCCTATAGCTCCGAGCCGGGCGTCATGGCCCCGGTGCTCTTTGGCCTTGTCGCAGGCGGTCTGCACCTCGCCGCCTTTGGCATTGATCCGTTGAAAAACAAAGGCATGGAAGGTGTCGATACGTTTCAGCAAGACCGTGTGGCCCGCGTGGTTGATGAGGCCGAAAAACTGCTCGCCAGCATGGGCAGCGCCATCAAACGCGCCGGCGACCGCCGCGCCGAGACCCGGTTGGCCGAATTCCAAGACACCGCCCGCACGCTCATCCGCACGGTTGAAGAAGATCCCCGCGATCTGACCGCCGCGCGCAAATACCTTGTCGTCTACCTGCGCGGCGCGCATGATGCGACGGTGAAGTTTGCTGACCTCTACGCCCGCAACCGCGATGAAAAAGCCCGTGACGATTACCTCGCGCTGCTGGACGATCTGGACGAGAATTTCGCCGCCCGCACGGCGAAATCCCTGCTGGATGACCGCAGCGATCTGAATGTCGAAATCGACGTGCTGCGCGCGCGTCTTTCCCGCGAGGGGGTCCGGTTAGAGCAACCCGCCTCCGATAATACGAAGGAAGAGATCTGATGACCGATGCCGTCCGCGAAAAAGCCGCCCAGTCGCAAGGGCTGGTCGAAGAAGTAAACGCCCATGTGCTGCCCGAGCCGTCGGATGCCGATGCCATTGTGCCTTTGGCCAAGGCCGATCCCGCACAGAGCTTTGAGATCGAAAAACGCATGGCCGAGATTGACGTGACCGACACGCAGTCGATTGTCAGCTTTGGCTCAGCCGCGCAGGCGGAATTGCAGGAAATTAGCCAATCTATGCTCGCCGATGTGCGCAACAAGGACGTGGGCCCAGCGGGCGACAGCCTGCGCTCTATGGTGAGCGCGATCCGGGGGTTCTCGGTGTCGGAACTGGACGTGCGGCGCAAGCAAAGCTGGTGGGAAAAGCTGCTGGGACGGGCCACGCCTTTTGCTAAGTTCACCGCGCGATTTGAGGAAGTGCAAAGCCAGATTGACCGGATCACCGACAATCTGCTGGGCCACGAGCATACGCTGCTCAAAGACATCAAATCGCTCGACCTGCTTTATGAAAAGACGTTGCAATTCTACGACGAGTTGGCGCTCTATATCGCGGCAGGCGAGGCCAAGATCACCGAGTTGGACCACAAGACCATCCCCGCCAAACAGACCGCGCTGGATAAGGCCAAGGACGAGAATCAGGTGATGATGGCGCAGGAGTTGCGCGACCTGCGGGCTGCGCGCGACGATCTGGAGCGGCGGGTGCATGACCTCAAACTGACGCGGCAGGTCACGATGCAATCTCTGCCCTCGATCCGGTTGGTGCAGGAGAACGATAAGAGCCTCGTGACCAAGATCAACTCGACCTTGGTCAACACCGTCCCGCTGTGGGAAACCCAACTGGCGCAGGCCGTGACCATCCAACGCAGCAGCGAAGCGGCCAGCGCCGTGCGCGAGGCCAATGACCTGACCAACGAATTGCTGACCTCCAACGCTAAGAACCTGCGCGACAGCAACAAGGTGATCCGTCAGGAGATGGAGCGCGGGGTCTTTGACATCGAAGCGGTGAAACAGGCCAACGAAGACCTGATTGGCACCATCGAAGAATCGCTGCAAATTGCCGACGAAGGAAAAGCCAAACGCGCCGCCGCTGAGCAGGAGTTGCAAGAGATGGAAACCCGCCTGCGCGACACGCTGGCCTCGGCCAAGGCCCGCGAAACCGGGCTGGGCGATGCCACCGGCGGTGCCGTGCCAAGCTGATATCTGAGTGAGGTTCGCGACGATGTATAGACGTCTGCAGCGGCATCTGCGGACCGCAGCGGTGCTGGCAACGGGCATGGCCCTGCTAGGCTGTGTCGAGCCGCCCAAAGCCCCGCCCCCCGTGGCCAAACCCAAGCCGCAGGTCGAAGCGCCGCCTGCGCGGCCGCCAAAGGTTGCCCGCCCGACCTCGCAAAAAAGCGCGATGCTGCGGCGCTATCTGCATCAGGTACAAAAAACGCAGTTGGAGCAAGGGTTGTTGCGCCAAGACGGTGGCGGAGCGGACACGCCCTTCACCAGCGATATGCTGTCGCGCAACTTTGAGCAGATCGCGCTCTATAATGAGTATGACGGCAATTTCGCCGGGCGCGGTGGGCAAAGCCCTCTTCGCCGTTGGGAAGCGCCTATTCGCATGGGCATCCTCTTTGGTGAATCCGTCCCGCCCTCGCAACGCAGCCGGGATACCGCCAATATCGAAGCCTATGCACGTCGTTTGGCGCGGGTGACCGGCCATCCAATTTCGACCAGCGGCACGCCCAATTTCATGGTTGTCGTGGCTTCTGAAGATGACCGGGTTGAGACCTTGGCGCTCGCCGCGCAGCAGGTCGCGGGTGTCAGCGCCTCCTCCCTGCGGGCCATGCGCAACATGCGACGGGACACCTATTGCGCCGTGGCCGCCTATGCCGCGGGTGACAACCCGAACGTCTATACCGCTGCCGTGGCGGTGATCCGCGCGGAGAATCCCGCGCTTTTGCGGCTGTCCTGCATCCACGAAGAACTGGCCCAAGGCATGGGGTTGGCCAATGACTACCCCGCCGCGCGGCCCTCAATCTTTAACGATGATGATGAATTTGCGCTGCTCACCAAGCAGGACGAATTGATGCTGAAAATGCTCTACGATCCCCGCCTGCGCCCCGGCATGACCGCCGCCGAGGTCAACCCCCTGACCCGCATCATCGCCCGCGAGTTGACGGACGGGCCGTTGTAGCGCACCCTCTAGCCAGACGACAGAAGGACCATCCCCATGGGCATTTTCGATTTCCTCTCCGGCCAGTTTATCGACGTCATCCACTGGACCGACGACACCCGCGACACGATGGTTTGGCGCTTTGAGCGCGAGGGTCACGAGATCAAATACGGCGCCAAGCTGACGGTGCGCGAGGGGCAAGCGGCGGTCTTTGTGCATGAGGGGCAGTTGGCGGATGTCTTTACCCCCGGTCTTTATATGCTTGAGACCAACAACATGCCGATCATGACGTCGCTTCAGCACTGGGACCACGGCTTCAAAAGCCCGTTCAAGTCCGAGATTTATTTCGTCAACACGACGCGGTTCAACGATCTGAAATGGGGCACGAAAAACCCGATCATCGCCCGCGATCCTGAGTTTGGCCCGGTGCGGTTGCGGGCCTATGGCACCTATTCGGTTCGCGTCAAAGATCCGGCGCGTTTCCTGACCGAGATTGTTGGGACCGATGGTGAATTCACGATGGACGAGATCTCGTTCCAAATCCGCAATATCATCGTGCAGGCGTTTTCGCGCACGTTGGCGAGTTCGGGCATTCCGGTGCTTGATATGGCCGCCAATACGCGGGAGTTGGGGCAGTTGGTCGGCAAGGAGATCGAAGCCCAGATCGCGGAATATGGCTTGGCCATGCCGGAGCTTTATATCGAAAACATCTCGCTTCCACCTGCAGTAGAAGCGGTGATGGACAAGCGTACCTCGATGGGCGTGGTGGGAAATCTCAATGAATACATGCAGTTTCAAGCCGCCGAAGCGCTTGGCCGCGATAGCGCGGGCGGTGCGGCGATGCAAACCGGTCTTGGCGCAGGGCTGGGCATGAGCATGGCCCAAGCCGCCACCGCGCAGGCCGGCCCATGGGGCGCACGCCCCGCCCCTGCCGCCGCCGCGCCCGTGCCGCCGCCGCCACCTCCGATGGAGAAGGTCTGGCATATCGCTGAAAACGGCGCGACCTCTGGCCCCTTCTCCAAGGCCGCGATGGGGCGCAAGGTGAGCGAAGGCAGCCTTGGCCGCGACAGTCTGGTCTGGACGCCGGGGCAAGACGGTTGGCAGCGGGCCGAGGATGTGGCCGAACTGGCGCAGCTCTTTACTGTGATGCCGCCGCCCCCACCGCCTCCGGCACCGTAACACCGTGCAGCGCCCTTGGCGCTGCCCCTTTGCCCGCACGGCCTGCGCTGTGCTGTCCTGATTGCTTTTGCAAGGCCCCCGCCCATGCCCTCTCCTGACCAGCCCCCCGCGGCCCCGCTCGAAGAACACCGTTTCCCCTGCGACACCTGCGGCTCGGACATGCGCTTTGACCCTGCGCAGTCGCGGCTGGTCTGCGATCACTGTGGCAATGTGGAGCCGATCGACGGCACGGGCCGCCATGCGGAAGCCATCGCTGAGCAAGATTTCCGCGCCGGGTTGCAAGCCGCCCTGCCTGCCGCCGAAATGGAGGAAACCCGCGTCACCACCTGCCCTAACTGCGCCGCGCAGGTGGAATTTGAACCAGGCAAACACGCCACTGAATGCCCCTTCTGCGCCACGCCTATCGTGGTCGACACCGGCACCAACCGCCATATCAAACCCCGCGCCGTGCTGCCCTTTGCCCAATCCGAACAAAGCGCCCGCAATGCGATGAAAGACTGGCTCGGCAGCCTTTGGTTCGCCCCCAACGGCTTGCAGCAATACGCGCGTAAGGGACGGAAAATGCAGGGGATTTACGTGCCATACTGGACCTATGACGCGCAGACGGCCTCCAGCTACCGGGGCGAGCGTGGCACGGTCTATTACGTGACCCAGACAGTTATGCGCAACGGTAAGCGGGTGCGGCAACAGGTGCCAAAGGTGCGCTGGCGGGCGGCGTCGGGCCGGGTGGCGCGGTTCTTTGATGACGTGCTGGTGTTGGCCTCGCGCTCCCTGCCCAAGAAACACACCGATGCACTGCATCCTTGGGACCTGTCGTCGCTGGAACCCTATGCGCCGGAATACCTCGCCGGGTTCCGCGCTGAGGCTTACGGTGTCTCATTGGAAGAAGGCTTCGCCCAAGTCCGCGCCCATATGGACCGGGTGATTGAGCGCGATGTGAAATTCGACATCGGCGGCGACCGCCAGCGGGTGCATGACATTCAAACGCAGGTGAGCGATGTGACCTTTAAACATATCCTGCTGCCGGTCTGGCTTGCGGCCTATAAATACCGTGGCAAGACCTATCGCTTTGTGGTCAACGGCCACTCCGGCAAGGTGCAGGGCGAACGGCCCTATTCCGCGATCAAAATTACCATCGTCGTGGTGCTGGGGCTGATCGCCGCCGCCATCGTCGGCTATTTCGTGGCGCAGCAGCAATGACCGAAACCTACGACGCCTTCTGTGACCTTCTGCGCGCCCGCTATTCCTGCCGCGCCTTTCGGCCTGATCCGCTGCCGGAGGCCACGATCACCCAGATCGTCAGCGCCGCACGCCATGTGCCGTCATGGTGCAACGCGCAGCCTTGGCAGCTTACCATCACGCGGGACGATGCCACCGAACGGTTCCGCACGGCCCTGCTCGACGCGGCAAGCAGCGATGCCCCGGTGGAACCGGACCTGCCGTGGCCCACGGGCTACTCGGGCGCCTACGCTGAGCGGCGGCGCACCTGTGGTTTCCAGCTTTATGACGCGGTGGGGATTGAGAAATCCGACCGTGCCGCCCGCAAAGCGCAGATGCTGCGCAACTTTGCGCTGTTCGATGCGCCCCATGTGGCGATTGTCACTTCCCCCGCCGAACTTGGCCCTTACGGCGCCATGGACTGCGGCGGCTTCGTGACCGCCTTCACCCTCGCGGCCACGGCGCTTGGGGTGGCGAGCATTCCGCAGGCTGCCATTGCCTCCTACGCCCCGCTGGTACGCGACCATCTTGGCCTGCCGGATGACCGGCTGGTGCTCTGTGCGATCTCGTTCGGCTATGCCGACCCCGACCACCCCGCCAATGGCTTTCGCACCGAACGGGCGACGGCTGAGGCCATTATATATTGGAAAGACTGACATGCGCGCGCTTTTGCAACGGGTGACTGACGCGTCGGTCACGGTCGAGGGAGATGTGGTTGGTCAGATCGGGCCGGGCCTGTTGATCCTCGTTTGCGCTATGCCCGATGACACCGCCGAGACCGCCGAGAAACTGGCGGTCAAAATCTCAAAACTGCGGTTGTTCAAAGATGACGGGGGCAAGATGAACCTAAGCCTTGTCCAAACTGGTGGGGCCGCCTTGGTGGTGAGCCAATTCACCCTTGCCGCCGATACGTCGCGCGGTAACCGTCCGGGATTTTCCGGTGCGGCGAAACCTGAAATTGCCGAAGCGCTCTATGAGGTCTTTGCCCAGCACCTTGGCACGCTTGGTGTTCCGGTGGAAATGGGCCGCTTCGGCGCGGATATGTCCGTGGCCTTGACCAATGACGGCCCGGTCACAATCTGGCTCGACAGCGCGGCCCCCTAACCTTTCTGGCGAAAATCAGTTTCGGTGGGGGTTCGGCGGAGGCAGGCAGCCTTCTCTGATCTCACAGTGCGGACCAAAAAAGCAAAGGCCGACAAGCTAGGGAGGAAGCTTGCCGGCCGGTATAACGGGTCCGGGGAGGAGGACCGTTAAGATGCGGCGTCGGATCAGCGCGGGAGGAGGACCCGGGTCCGACACCTGACAATGCCACCCGGGGAGGACGGGCGTGCATTGATCTGGGGAAGGTCAGTAGCGCGAAGCTTACAGACCGTCGTATTCGTCAAGCACCAGCGCGCGGGCGTGCTGGGGGATGTCTTTGCGGGTGATCCCGGCGGTGGCAAGCTGCTCATCGCTCATGCCGTTCAGCACGGACTGCATCCGCGAGATTTGCATATGCGTGATCGCGTTGCCAAAGCCTGTGCGCAGCTTGCTGCCGAATGTGCCAGCGCCAGCCGACAGGTTGGCCAGAAGGTCACGCAGCGGTGCGCCATGGGAGGCGGTGAGGGTGTTGTGGTTGTTCATCGGTTCAATCCTTCAAAGTTCTTCGCCGGCGACGCGGCGGATGTCACAGCGCGCGAGGCCGATATCGGCCAATTCGCGGTCGCTGAGCGCATGGAGCTCGTTGAGCGTGCGGCGGTAAGCGGCACGCCGCGCCCAGGCCTCTGTCGTAGCGGCCCAGAGCGACGCAAAGCGGCTGCGTGGCCCCTTGGATGCGTCAAAAGACGCGGTGCGGTTCTGTGTAACTGCCATCGACATAGAGTGGCTCCTTTTCGAATGCTGCGGCGCAACATCAATGCTGCAACGCAGAGATAGGCCCACCCCACCCCGTTTTAAACGGCCATTAATGCATAGGCGGTATGTGCCCAGCGAAAGGCAGATGACGGCTTCCCTAGGGTCAAGAAAGCCTTTTAAAAGAGCGTTTTAGGAAAATGGACCGGAAGGGCGGCAACAGCGCAGCCGCGCGCCCGCGCCCTGCTGTTACGGAACACTATGGCATACAGAAAAGCAAAAACCGCCGACCTTCAGGCCGACGGTTTTCGTGCATTGCAGCGTTGTGCGGTGGTTAGGCCGCCGCAGGTTCCCACGGCCGGGTATAGACGTTCAGCACCTTGCCCACATCCTCATGGCTGGCCCCGTTCATCGTGACCTGCGCGACCAGACCGCGCTTTTTATCGTCGGTCACTTCGGTCACCCGCGCCGCGCAACCGGCTTTCTCAAGACTGCCGTTGTAAATCCGGGTGATCGCATGTTTGCGCAGATCGGGCTTAAAAATCTTGCCCACCGCGGTTTTGGGCAGTTCATCCATGATGGTGAGGTGTTTGGGCTGGGCCGCGCGTTCTGTGACCCGCTCTTTCACGAAAGCCAGCAGGTCTTCTTCACGCGCCTCGCCCCCATCGACCAGTTCGACAAAGGCGCAGGGCACCTCGCCCGCATGGGCGTCAGGCTGGCCAATGGCACCGGCAAAGGCCACGGATTCATGGCCCAGCAGCGCCTCTTCAATTTCGGCAGGGTCGATGTTGTGACCGCCGCGAATGATCAGGTCTTTGGCCCGGCCAGTGATCCAGATATAGCCGTCACTGTCGATGCGCCCCAAATCGCCGGTGCGCAGGTATTTGCCGTGGTAGAAAAGGTCTTTGTTCTTGTCCTCTTCGACATAGGTATGGCCTGCGTAGACACCGGGGTTTGAGACGCAGATCTCGCCAATTTCGTCCACATCTGCGTCAATCGGCCCGTCCGGCGTGTTCTTGATGATCCGCACGTCTGAATAGGGAAAGGCGATGCCGATGGAGCCGACTTTCTTGACCCCATCCGTGGGGTTGCACGACACCAGACAGGTGGCCTCGGTCAGACCATAGCCTTCGACCAGCGTCACGCCGGTGGCCTTCTCAAACCGGCGGAAGAGTTCCAGCGGCAGCGGCGCGGAGCCGGAAAACGCGGTTTTCACGGTGCTGACATCGGCATCAATGGGTCGTTGCATCTTGGCGGAGATCGCCGTTGGTACGGTGATAATAAAGGTGATTTTCCAGCGCTCGATGAGCTTCCAGAAGTTGTCGAACACGCCCTCGCCGCGATAGCCCTGCGGCGTGGGGAAGACCACATGCGCGCCAGAGGCCACCGCAGCCATCAGGATCACATGGCAGGCAAAAACGTGGAACAGCGGCAGCGGACACATAATATTGTCGTTTTCGGTGAACAGCAGGCGGTGCCCCAGCCAACCGTTGTAGATCAGGCCGGAGTATTTGTGCTGCGCCACCTTCGGCAGACCGGTGGTGCCGCCGGTGTGGAAGTAGCAGGCCACGCGGTCTTCTTGCACGTCCTCAAAGTTAAGCGTGGTGCTTTGTTTCGCGATCTCGGCGTTGAAGTTCTTGTAGGTCGCCTGATTGTCGGCCAGCCCCTTGGGCCGGACCAACGGCACGATCCAGCTTTTCGGCGGGGTCAGGTAGCGGACGAGATCGACCTCAAGCACCGTATGCACATTGGGCGCGAGCTTGACCGCCTCGGCGGTTTTCTGGGCGACATCTGTTTTCGGGAAAGGCCGCAGGGTGACGACGACGGAGGCGCCCACTTCGCGCAGGATCGCACCGATCTGTTCGGCGTCCAACAGCGGGTTGATCGGGCTCACGATCCCCGCCACGGCCCCGCCCAGCAGGGTGATCGTGGTCTCGTTACAGTTCGGCAGCACATAGGCCACCACGTCTTTTTCCCCGACGCCAAGGCTGCGGAACAGGTTGGCGGCCTGTGTGACCCGGCCATGCAGTTCTTTCCAACTCAGCGTCTCGGCCTTGTCTTTGGGGCCGGAGAAAATCTGATAGCTGACGGCATTGTGGTTTGGGAATTTTCCAGCCGTATTGCTCAGCATCCCGTAAAGCGTTTTGGCGACATCACGCTCTTCCCACGGCATTTCCGCCGCGATGGCATTGCGGTCCTCGATCCCGGCAAATGTCATGGTCGTTCCTCCCTATTGCCGGTATCCCGGCGCGTTTCTTCCCACCAGACTGCGGCGAAACGCCCCGCTTCGCAAGCAATCGGATGGGCGAAACGCTACGTTACGCGGGGTGACGTTGCGCCAGTGCGCGGGAGTTCAGGCCGCGGCCGCCCCATCGGTGAACTGAAGCCGCGCCAGCCGGGCATAAAGCCCCTCACTGGCGACCAGTTCCTCATGGGTGCCAATGGCGGCAATGCGCCCCGCTTCCATAACCACGATGCGATCCGCCTTTTTGACGGTGGCCAGACGGTGCGCGACGATTAGGGTCGTGCGGTCGGCGCTGAGCCGGTCCACAGCGGCTTGCACCAGCCCTTCGCTTTCGGAATCCAGCGCGCTGGTGGCTTCGTCCAGCAGCAGCACCGGCGCGTCGCGCAAAATGGCGCGGGCGATGGCGATGCGTTGTTTCTGCCCGCCCGAGAGCATCACACCGCGTTCACCGAGGTAGCTGTCATAGCCGTCGGGCAGCGCGGTGATGAACTCATGCGCGGCAGCGGCGCGGGCGGCCTCTTCGACCTCAGCATCCGTGGCATCAGGGCGGCCAAAACGGATGTTTTCCGCAGCGGTCGCGGCAAAGATCACCGGGTCTTGCGGGACCAGCGCCACAGCGCGGCGGAAGTGATCGCGGGCCACGTCGCGCAGGTCCACCCCGTCGAGCGTGATGCGGCCCGTGGCCGGATCGTAAAAGCGCAGAATCAACTGAATGATCGTGGTCTTGCCCGCGCCGGAGGGGCCGACGAAGGCCACGGTTTCGCCGGGCCGAATGTCGAGGTTGATACCATCAAGGGCCGAGACGTCGGGCCGCGCGGGATAGGTGAATTGCACGTTTTCAAAGGTGATATGACCGGCGACCTTGGCCGGCAGGGTCTGCGCCACATCGGGCGCCGGGTCTTTGACCGTGTCCTCTGATTGCAGCAGGTCGATCAGGCGTTCGGTGGCCCCGGCGGCACGCTGCAACTCGCTCCAGATTTCCGACAGGGCGGCGACGGCCCCGGCGACCATCACGGCATAGATGACGAATTGAACCAGCGCGCCTGCGCTCATCACATCGGCCCGCACATCGCGGGCGCCGATCCAGAGCACGCCGACCACCCCGGTGAACACCAGAAAAATCACGATCACGGTCATCGCGGCGCGGGTCTTGATCCGGCGCTGCGCGGCGTCGAAGGAGGCTTCGGTCATCTGCGCAAACTGGTCCCGGCTCGCGGCCTCATGGGTGAAGGCTTGGACCGTTTGCACGGCGGTCAACGATTCGGAGGCATTGCCGGAGCTTGCCGCGATCCAGTCTTGGTTTTCACGGCTCAGCCCGCGCAGGCGGCGGCCCAGCGTCAGGATCGGGATGATCACGGCAGGCACGATCAGCAGCACCAGCCCGGTGAGTTTGGCCGAGGTCAGCAGCATCAGAGCCAGCCCCCCGACGAAAATCAACAGGTTGCGCAGGGCGATGGAGACCGAGGAGCCAATCACCGAGAGGATCAGCGTGGTGTCGGTGGTGATGCGGCTCAGGACTTCGCCGGTCATGATGCGTTCATAAAAGACCGGGCTCATGCCGATCACCCGGTCAAAGACCGCGCGGCGGATGTCAGCCACGACACGTTCGCCCAGCCGGGTCACCAGCGCATAGCGCAGCCCGGTGCCGACAGCGAGCAGCCCCGCAATGGCCAAGGCCGCGATGAAATATTGGTCGAGCAAGGCGGTTTCATCGACGCTGAAATTGTCGATCACCCGGCGCACCGCCAGGGGCAGCGTGAGCGAGATCATCGCCGTCAGCACCAAAGCCCCCCCGGCGGCGGCCATCAACCAGCGGTAGGGCGCCATAAAGGGCATCAGCGCCGCAAGCGCCCCGATCCGCCGCGATTTTTCGCGTTCGTCTTTGGCAGTCGGTGCGGGGGTGGGCGTGCGGGCCATGGGAAATCCTTTGTCTTTCGACAACGGTCATGGCGCGGGCATTAAGCGGGGTCAAGCAAGACTGCCCTGTCGGGACAATCTGCCGCCCCTGCCCCGCGGCGCCAAGCTCAGCGCCGCGGGGCGTTAGTGGTTATTCATTCGGCAGTGCAGGCACGCCGTCTTTCCACTGGTCCCACTCGGTCACGATCCGGTCGACCAACGGCGCGCCAACGAGGGTGATGTTCTCCACCGTCTCGGCAAAGCCGCCTGCGGTCTCGCCCGGTGCGGGGTCGAGATGCGCGAGCGTGGTTTCATCCGGGTGGCCTTGGTCAAAGTTCACCGCGCCGCGCAGGCTGGCGATCCGGTCGGTGCCGTGCAGACGTTTGATGACCAGCGCGATGGCGGCGGCTTCCATTTCGGTGATCATATAGTCGTCCGCGCCGTATAGCTCGGCCATATACTGCGCTTCGTTAGACAAGCCGGGACCGTGAAAGAAGGTATCGCCGGTCATATGGGTGCCGACCTTCACGCTCGGCGCGGCTTGGGCAGCCTCGTCGGGGTAGCGCTGGCGGTATTGGCGGGCGGAATCGGAATCCTGCATCTCTACGTCTTCGGACAGTTTCACACCCCACGCGACGAGATCTTCGTTCATTTCAAAGCGGCGGTAGTCCTCATAGCCTGCGCGCGGCATAAAGACCGGCTCGCCCGGCTCGCCTTCTTCGGGCGCCCAGCGGTGGCCAAGGTCATAGTCCACCAGCCAGCTGCCCCAGACCACATCACCGATGGTCCCGCGTGAGGGTGGTGTGCCCGCCACGCCGGACAGAATGAAATAGGTCTGCGAGAAGTCGTAGGCCGGGTTCAGCAAAATCGCCTGCATAGAGGCCGAAGAGTTCACTTTGCCCATGCCCAGCACCGCGCCGCAGACACCATCGTCGTTGCAATACATTTCAGAAAAGGCACCGGGAATCTCTTGGGCTTCGGCTTCGGTCCAGTATTTCTCGTACCAATGCTGAAGCTCGCCTGCGCGGTCGCCGGTGTTCTCGCCAATCTCGAACATCGCGCCGATGAAGACTTTGACGGGCATGGGTTCCTGCGCGGCAAGCGGTGCAGCAACGGTAGAAAGGGCCAGTGCGGCGAGGCCCGGAGCGGAATACTTCAGCATGATATGTCCTTTATGGATGTGGCCCCTACAGGCGCAGGGGCATGGGCTCCCTTAAAGGGTGACGTAGGGGAAACCAAGCCCTTGGCAAGTGATCGCCAAAGCCCAAGCTGCAGGTTCAATCATCTGGGGAATGTTGGAGCGGGCGACGGGAATCGAACCCGTATCATCAGCTTGGAAGGCTGAGGTCTTACCATTACACAACGCCCGCGTAACGGGTTACGTCCTATTTTATCACCAAGGGGGCGTCAAGTGGAGCGATGCCCCTGCCTGCGATTAGTGGCTCGGCCCGCTTTCGCCCGTCTGCGGGTTTGACAGTGGCAGCCGGGCGAATGGCGCACTAGCTTATGCCACAGGCCAAGAACGAGGCAGAGGATGGACGGCAGACCGGCTCAGGACCAAAAGCGCGAAGTCGTGATGACCCATGGGATTCTCAGCGAGAACCCGGAGGATTTATTTCACGGCACCGGCTGGCGTGTCGGACGCGCGGTGCTGCACGAGGCGGTGTTGCGGCTCTGGAGCGACGACGCCTTTGGCATGGCGGGCAATGTGGCCTTTCGCGCGCTTCTGGCAATCTTTCCCTTCTTGATCTTCACCAGTTCGCTGACGGCTTTTGTCGGGGATCGGTCGATGGCGGATGATCTGATTCATTTCCTCATCGCCATCGTGCCGCCTGCACTGATCGATCCCATTGTCTCGGAAGTGGAAAAGGTGATGACCGTGCCGCGCGGCGATTTGCTGAGCGTGGGCATCTTGCTGACCATCTGGTTCGCCGTGGGCGGGGTTGATGGGGTGCGTGTGGGGCTGAACCGCGCCTACGGCCTGCGCGAGACGCGCTCGGTTGTGACCCTTTATGCGGTTCAGGTTGTTATGGTCCTTCTGGCCAGTCTGATCCTTGTGATCGTTGGCTATCTTTTGGTGCTGGCCCCGCGGGCCGGGTCTTGGCTGCATATGCTGATGCCGGGGTTTGATCCGCGCTCTGTCACCGTAAGCCTCGTGCGGTTCCCGGTGTCGGGCACGATCCTGCTGGTGTCGCTCTTTGCGGCGCATGTGATTCTGCCTGCGCGGCGCACGCGGTTTAGCAATATCTGGCCCGGTGTGGTGACAACGGCGATAGCTTGGGCGCTGCTGGCGGCCGTGTTCTCCTATTATCTGCGCAGCTTTGGCACCTATGCGAGCTACTACGCAGGCATGGCCGGAATCATCGCGGCGCTGTATTTCATGTATCTGGCGGCGCTGGTGCTGATCTTTGGCGGCGAGTTAAACCGCGCATTGCGGATCAGACGGTTGGCGCGGGCGATGCGGGAGTAGCCGTCACTCTGACGCGCAGGGGGTGCCCGCAGCACCCCAAAGCGTGACGTCGTGAATCAGCGCGTCCAGCGAGGTTTCCGGCGCGGATCGGCCACCGCCGGGCGTGAAGCCCCACGCGACAAAGGCCGAATTGCTCAGGTGGTCGATGAGCGAGGCGATGTCATGGCCGTCGTTGCGCTCAGGGTCGCGCAGCTGAGCGCAGACCTCGGCAGAGGATTTGCCGAACCATTCCAACTCAACAGGCGGCAGACGCCAAGCGTCGTCGATATGCGGCGGCGCATGAGGGGTGACGTTCGCAGCATCCGAGATCACATGGCAGGCATCGCAGGTAATGCTTTCCGCCCCAATCCGGCTCTCGCCCGCCTGCACATTCATACCGTGCACGGCCTGCCCCCCGTAACCCAAGCCCTCCCACATCGGCTGACCACTGTCGCCGACATGGCAATTGGCGCAACGCGGGTGCGAGGTGACGGTAAAAATGCGTTCCCATGCGGCGAGGCCTTCTTCACGCGTGGCGTTTTGCGGCCTGTCTTGCGCAGCGGCGGGGGCGGCCAGCAGGGCGGCGCAAAGGGGTAGGTATTTCATGCGAAATCCACAGAATTGGAAAGTGGCAGGTCGCGAATGCGCTGTCCTGTGGCGGCAAAGATCGCATTGGCCAAAGCCGGTGCCGCAGGCGGCACGCCGGGCTCACCAATACCGCGCAGCTTGCCGCCATTCTCCAGCCCGCGCACTTCGATTTGGGGGGTCTGATAGAGACGCAGACCGGAATAGAGGTGGTAGTTGTCCTGCTGCGGCACGCCGTCCTTGTAGGTCAACTCGCAGTTCATCGCATGGCCCAAGCCCCAGATCACACCACCCGAAAGCTGTGCCTCAAAATTCATCGGATCAAGCACGCGCCCCACCTCAGCGGCGACGAAGACCTTGTCGATGCGCAGGCCCGCGTCGGTCTGGCTGACCTCCACAACCTCGGCCACAGGCACGCCGAAGGACAGGCAGAACGCCAGCCCCCGGCCCCGCCCCGGCCCCAGATCAGCACCCCAGTCGGACATCTCGCCCACAGCCTCAAGCACCTTGCGCGAGGGGTCGTGGGTGCACAGCCGCAGCCGTTCCTCAAGCGGGTCGGCTCCGGCGGCGTGGCACAGCTCGTCCATGAAACTTTCATGCAGGAAGGCATTGCCCGACGCCCCGACCGAACGCCATGAGCTAACCGGCACCATCGCAGGCACCCGGTGGCCGGTGACGCGGTAGTGAGGGATTGCAAAGGGCTGGTCCCATGCGCCTGCGACAATGGCAACGTCGGGGCCAAAGATAGGCTGGTTCTGCCGCTCTAGCTGCGATGCAGTGACCGACGGGGCGGCAATCGCCAGATCATAGGCCGCCAGCTTGCCCTCCGCGACTTTGCCCTGCGCACGGGCCATGGCCAGTGGGCGGGGGAAGTCATGGGTGAAATCCTCTTCGCGCGACCAGACCATTTTGACCGGGGTGCCGGGCATCTGCTGGGCCACTTCGACCGCGCGCATGACATAGTCGTCTTCGAGCCGACGCCCGAAACTGCCGCCTGCCATGAGCACATGGATGTGCACCTTCTCAGCGTCGATCCCGGTAAGACGGGCGACATTGGCCTGCATGAAGCGCGGGATTTGCGTGGCGGTCCAGATGTCGACGCGGGCCTTGGTGAATTTGACCAGCACGCTCATCGGCTCCAGCGGCGCATGGGCAAGGAAGGGGATGCGGTATTCAGCCTGCAAGACCTCGCCTTCGGACAGGGCGGCTGTCACATCGCCATCATCGCGAAACTGGCTGTCTTGCGTGTCTTCGGTGAAGGCGGCAGCAACGGCTTCGAACTGGGCCGCCGTGTCACCGATATAGGGCGACGGCCCCCAGTCGCAGTCCACGGCCTGCACCGCTTGAAAGGCCCGCCAAGTGTTGTCCGCCACAACTGCGACGCCCCCGGTGATCGGCAGCACTGCCTTGACGCCCCGCATCTTTTCGGCCCGGCCTGCGTCAAACCCCAATATCGCTCCGCCCTGCGCCGGGTTGGTGCGGGTAGTGGCAAAGACCATGCCTTCCATTACCATATCGATGCCATAGGTCTGGGTGCCGGTGGATTTGGCCAGCATATCGGTGCGCATCTGCGGTTTGCCCAGATGCTTCCAGCCAGACGGGTCGCGCAGGGTGACATCGGTGACGGGGTCAATCTCTGCGGCCCCTGCCGCAAGGTCTTGATAGGCCAGTTGCGCCCCATCGGGCAGGATCACAGCGCCCGCCTCGGTGCGCAATTGGTCGCGCGGCAACCCGGTTTGCGCCGTCGCAGCGGCGATCAGCGTCTCACGCGCCACCGCACCGGCCATGCGCAGACGGTCATACATATCCGGCACGGTGGAACTGCCGCCGGTGAGTTGCAGCCCCAGCAGCTTGCCCGCCACATCCGCCACGCCGCGCCCGGTGCGGGCGAGGAAGGTTTCAGACGTGGCGGCGATCGGCATGCCCTCGGCGCTGACGACCCCGTTGTAATAAACCGGCGACGGCGGGCCGGGGGTGATCGTGACCTGCGCGAGATCGACGTCCAATTCCTCGGCAATCATATGCGCTTGGATGGAGTATGCCCCCTGCCCCACATCGGCGCGCGGGGTGATGAGGGTCACGCCGTTCGCGTCGACCTTGACGTAAGGCGTGATCGCCGCAGCGCCGGGCTCCAGCCCGTCGAGCAGCGGATTGTGCAATTCGCGTTTGTACAGATAGGTACCAAAGGCCACGCCCCCGGCGATGGCGGCAGAGCCGACGAGGAAGCTGCGGCGGGTGATGGTGCGAAGACGCGACATGCTCAGGCCCTGCGTAGTTTTGCAGCGGCATCCTGCACGGCAGCGCGGATGCGGGGATAGGTGCCACAGCGGCAGAGGTTGCCGCTCATCGCGGCGTCAATCTGGTCATCGGTTGGATCGGGGTTAAGCTCAAGGAATGAAGCCGCCTGCATGATCTGGCCAGACTGGCAGTAGCCGCATTGGGCGACCTGATGCTTCACCCAAGCGGCTTGAACCACATGCAACGCCTCCGGCGTGCCGAGCCCTTCGATGGTTGTCACATCGCCGTTCACATCGCCGGCACGCAACTGACACGAGCGGACCGCCATCCCGTCAACATGGACCGTGCAGGCCCCACATTGTGCGATGCCGCAGCCGTATTTCGGACCGGTGATGCCCAGTTCATCCCGAAGCACCCACAACAGCGGCATGTCGTCTTCGACATCCACCTCATGGACCTTGCCGTTAACCGTCAGCTCCATGGTGTCCCCTTTTGAAGTCCGTCGCCTGCAATGTAGCGATCCATGGAGCCGCAACAAGGTCCGCAGCCCAAAGATGGCGCAGCGTCAAAAGGGACAGCCCAGAGAAAGACGGGCTATTCGAGGTCTTGCGCTGTCAGGGCGCGGTGAATCTCGCGGCGCACCAGCTTGCGCACATTGCGCGTGATGCGCTCACCCAAAGCGCCTTGCAATTCGGCCCGTACGATCTCGGTCACCAGATCACGCAACGCCTCTTCGTCAAGGATCTGATCTTCGATCCCGATCCCGGCAGCAGCATCAGCTGTTTCAGGCGCAGGTTCGGGCGCGCGCGGGCCACTGTCCGCAAAGCGGCGCACCTGTTCTTCGATCTCGGGGGCCGGGCTGCGCTGCGGGGGTGTTTCAGAACTTACCGATGCGCAAGTAGCAGCGGGCGCTTCGGCCTCGGCCTCATCGTCGTCTTCCCAAGCCATGGCCGGAGGTTCGGTGCCGGAATAGTCGTTGTCTCCGGGGCTATCAGGCTCCCACTCTTCGGAAATCTGGCCAATCGCGGTTTCAAGCGCGGCGATTTTGTCGCTCAGCTTGGCCTGCGGCATGTCGGACGCGACCGGGGTGAATTGCGCCGGGTCAAAGCCCGCGTCGCCGCCCATATCCATCGCATCAGTGGACGCAGTCTCTTCGACAGACTCAGACAGGGGTGCTTCGGCGGGCGCGGCGCTGTCGTAATCGTCCGCATGCAGATCGGCAGGATCGTCATGCAGCATGTCATAGTCAAACGGCGAAATGCTCGGGCTGGCAGCGACATCCTCGCCCTGCGGGGCGGGGGTCTGCGGAAGGTCTTTGCCGTCAGAGGTTGCCACGCGCAAGGCCGGGGTCAAAACGAGCCGATCAGTCGCCGCTGGCGGCATCTCCTCAGGCTCTTGTCGCGGCGGGTTCATCACTTTGCGAGAGGTAAAGAAAGGCCGCTCTTTCGGCGCTTTGGGCTGCTCATCCGCACCCCGGCGCAGGAAGGACGGTGGCCGTGATGTTGCCTCTTCCTTCTCTACTTCGACTGTGTCTGCCCGCAACGGCGGTGCCTTAGGGACATGCGGGGTAAAATCGCCTGAGGCCACTGTCAGGTCATCTTCAGCATCTGGCACCGGCGGTTGCGCAGCCGCATGAGGGGCCGCGTCCTGCTCAGACGCGGGCTGGGACGTTTGTTTGGGGCGTTTGTCTTCGGACACCAGACGGCGAATTGAAGACAAGACATCTTCGACTTCCGCGTTTGAAACGGGTTCGGACATATATTCACCACTCTTTCCTCGACGCCAGCTTAACCGCGAGGGAGGATTCTCACAATGGGGCGCTGAGAATTGTCAGTCTTTTTGCAAGGCGCGCAACACACGATCCAGGGCTTTGCCCTGTTTGGAATGTACCGCTGGCCCGTCTTTCACAAGATTGTAGTAAGCGCTGGCGTCATAGATTTGTACCGGCAGACGCAGATCGCGGGCGGTCAGTTGGCCGGTTGCGGCCAGCACCGAATAGGCCGCGACATAGAGGTCTGCGCGAGCGGCCACGCGGGTCACTTCCGCGTTTAGCAGCGCCTGTTCGGCGTCGAGCACGTCCAGCGTCGTCCGCGCACCAAGGGTGGCTTCTTCGCGCACGCCGCTAAAGGCGATACGGGCCGCGCGGATCTGGCGGTCAGAGGCTTCCAACTGCGCCCGGGCCGCGGAAAGCGCGGCATAGGCGTTGCCCACTTGCTGCTCTACGCCCATCCGGACCACATGAAGATTGGAGCGTTGCGCATCGCGCTGCGCCATAGCGCGGCGCACAGCCGAGGACAGCGCGCCACCTTGATAGATCGTCTGCCCCACATCGACCCCAACGCTGCCGCTGCGTGTATAGCGATCGGCGTTGAATGTCTCGTTCAGCCCATATTGGCCGCGGAGCGTCACCCGTGGCGACATCGCGGCCTCGCTGGCGAGCACCAGCAGATCGGCCCCGGCCACCTGATGCTGAGCGGCGATGATTGATGGATGCTGACGCACCGCGAGCCCTTTGGCCGCGGTCAAATTGCCGCCCACATTTGGCGGGCTCGGTGGGGTGCTGAGCTTGCCGGGCTTGTGACCCACAGCATTGCGATATTCCTCTACCGCGCGCAGCAAGATACCTTCGGCACCGGCCAAGCCGCTGCGGGCATTGGCAAGCTGCGCCTCAGCAAGGGCCACATCGGTGCGGGTCACTTCGCCCACCTCAAACCGGTCCCGCGCGGCGCGGAGTTCTTGGGTCAACAGACGCAGGTTATTGTTGCGCAGCGCCACGGTTTCAGAAGCCTCAATCACCCCCATATACGCTGTAACAGCGCGCAGCAGAACCTGCTGTTCGAGATTGAGCAGGGTCTGACGGGTCGCTAAAACAGCCTCTTTCGCCGCCTCGATCCGATACTCGCTAGAGCCGAAATCATAGAGCAGCATCTCACCGATCAAGCTGATCGAGGCTGAAAGGTCATCGACTGTTTGTGCAGGCTGCAAGCCGGAGCTGCGGCTGGTTCCAAAACTCTGCGTCAGGCCGCCGGCCCATCGCAGAACCGGCCTAAGCGCGGCTTTGGCGGCGGCGACGTCCTCATCAGCGGCACGCAGCAACGCGCGGTTTTGATCAAGCAGGCCGGAGTGTTCATAGGCTCCCACCAGCGCATCGGCCAATGTTTCCGCGACCGCCGGGCGGGGCAGCGCCAGCGCGAGACCAAGGGGCAGAGCCAAAGCAATACGTTTAAAAGATGTCTTGAAACTGGTTACGCGCATGGCTCGGCCACCTTTAGATATACATTTGCCTGTCTTGCAGCCGGGCCTGTGGGCCCAGCGAAAGGAGCGTTTTTCTCGCCCAAAAAATGACGCCGTATCGTTCCGATCATCGGCGCTCACGGGCGTCAGAGCTGGAATGCCACCTGACGCTCGAACCCGCGCAACACCGGTGCGCCGGCATTGAACTCGGACCGCCAAGACAACTGCGCACCTTGTTTATACCCGATACGCACCTCTCCCAGCCCCTCTTCCATAAAGAGACAGGCAATGCGGCCACCGTCTTTGATCTGCTCGACAAGCGCGTCGGGCAATTGCGCCACCGCGCCCTGCACGATCACCACGTCATAGGGGCCGTGTTGCGGCGCGCCCTCGGCCAATGGGCCGACATGAACCACCACGTTGTCCGCCCCTACCTGCGCCAAAGCTTCTTGCGCTTCAGTGGCCATGGCCTCGTCCTCTTCGACAGCGACCACGGCTTCGGCCATATGCGCGATCACGGCGCTGGAATAGCCCATGGCGCAGCCCACATCGAGCACCAGCTCGTTGTTTTCTATCGCCAGATGATCCAGCATCTTGGCCAGCGTGCGCGGGTCAAGCACGACACGCCCCTGCCCCAAATCGAGGTTTTCCCCCAGATAAGCAGCCTCACGCTGGGCGGCGGGCACGAAATCCTCGCGCGGCACGGTCAGCATGGCGTCAATGATCGGAAATTTGGTCACATCCGACGGGCGGACCTGCGTATCAACCATGGTGGTGCGGCGGGCGGCGAAATCACTCATCAGCGAAACTCATGTGTTCTGGGCATCTGCGACCTGATGTGCCACATCGCCGGACCAGCGGCAACGGTGCGCGATCATTTTCACGCGCATATGGGTCTTGCGGCCCACAGCGCGATCCGGTAGCACTGCGCCAACCACAGGACGGCGAGTTGGCGGAGTGGTTACGCAGCGGATTGCAAATCCGTGTACACCGGTTCGATTCCGGTACTCGCCTCCACTTTTTCGGACAGGTTCGAACCGACGAACGCGCTGGCGTGTGGCGCGAGCCTGCCTGTCGAAACGGTCGGCAATGGTGTTTTGACTCTCCGTCGCCAATGGACCTGGAACGCGGCCCAGTCCGGCGTGGGTCAAACCCCTTGATGCGATTCTCAATCGCCAGCCAACCACGCGGCCTTAGGTCTGGTGCTGTTGACGCACGTAATCCATCACCGCGTAGCGCACTGACATTTCACCACGTTCGCGGGCGTCGTGGATCACCTGCCGCACGTCGTCCAGATTGCAGCGCCGCAGGAGGCTTTTGACCGGACCGATCGACGCGGGGCGCATCGATAGGGTGTTCAGCCCAATCGCCGCGAAACACAAGGCTTCCACCGGGCGCCCGGCATCTTCGCCGCAAAAGGACAGGGCCGTGCCGGTCTCCGCACAACGTTCCACAATACCTTCGAGGAAGGTCAGGAACGACACATTCAGCGTGTCATAGCGTTTGCGCACACGTTCGTTTTCGCGGTCGGCGGCAAAGAAGAATTGCTTGAGGTCATTGCCCCCGATGGAGAGGAACTCAACCTCTTCAAAAAATTTCTTTGGCGCGAAGGCGAGGCTTGGCGTTTCCAACATGGCGCCGACCTCAACCTTTTCGGGCAGGCGGTGACCGAGGATACGCTCACGCTCCATCGCCTTATCCATCTCGTCGCGGGCGGCGCGGAATTCTTCGAACTGCGCGACAAAGGGGAACATCACCGCCAGGGGCCGCCCGGCTGCCGCGCGGATCAGCGCTTGAAGCTGCATTCGCATTACGCCCGGTTTGTCCAAGCCCACTCGGATCGCCCGCCAGCCAAGTGCGGGGTTCGGCTCGTCATTGGGCTTCATATAGGGCAGCACCTTGTCTGACCCGATGTCGAGCGTGCGAAAGACCACGCGTTTGCCGTGGGCGGCGTCCAAGACGCGGGCATAGAGGGCGGCCAGTTCTGTACGGCGGGGCATCTGGTTGCGGACGAGGAACTGCAGCTCAGTCCGGAACAGCCCCACACCCTCGGCGCCCGACCCTTCGAGCGAAGGCAGGTCCGCCATGAGACCCGCATTCATCTGGAGGCTTATCACCCGGCCGCATTTCGTCTCGGCAGGTTTGTCGCGGATCGAGGCGTAGCGTTCTTGTGCGGCGGCCTGCATGGCGATCTTGTCGCGAAAGGCGGTCGCGACGTTTTCATCGGGGCGCAGGTGCACAACACCTTGCTCGCCGTCAATCATGATGTGGTCGCCATTAAGCGCGTCATTGGTGATCCGGTTGGCGTGAACGATCAGCGGAATCGCCAGCGCCCGCGCCACGATTGCCGCATGAGAGCCGACCGAGCCGCCCTCCAACACGATGCCGCGCAAGGAGCGGCCATAGTCCAATAGTTCCGCCGGGCCGATGTTGCGCGCCACAAGGATCGGGTCCACCGGCATCTCTGCGCCCGTGTCGCTGCCCTGCCCGGTCAGATTGCGCAGCAGACGGTTGGACAGATCATCAAGATCCGACAGCCGCTCGCGCAGATAGGCATCGCTGACCTGCCCCAAACGGGCGCGGGCCATGGATTGTTCTTTCTCTACCGCGGCTTCGGCGCTGAGGCCGCTTTGAATATCCTCCACCATGCGCCGCATCCAGCCTTTGGAATTGGCAAACATGCGATAGGCTTCGAGCACCTGTTGCTGTTCTTTGTCGGCGGTGAGGCTTAATAATTGGTCAACGCTGACGCGCAATTGTTCAACCGCTTCGGTCAGACGCTCGGTCTCACGCTCAGGATCGTCAGCAATGGGGTTTGAGACAACAACGCGCGGCTCGTGCAGCCAGACATGCCCCTCGGCCACGCCCTCTTGGGCCACGGTGCCACGAAACAGGACCGGCTGGCTGTGCCGCGCCGACATCGCGGCGCCTTCACCCACGAAAGCGCCCAATTCGGCCATTTCGGCCAGCACCATGGCGACGACTTCGAGCGCATAGACCTCATCGGCGGAAAATTCCCGCGCCGCCTTGGATTGCACGACCAGCACGCCCAACGTTTCACCTAAACGTTGCACCGGCACACCGAGGAAGGAAGAGTAAATCTCTTCCCCCGTCTCGGGCATAAAGCGGAACCCTGCGGCCTGTGGCGCATTGGGCGTGTTGATAACGTTGCGCCGTTTGGCCACGCGACCCACCAGACCTTCGCCCAGTTTCATGCGGGTTTCATGGACCGCAGCGGCGTTCAGACCTTCAGTGGCGCAAAGCTCCAGCGTGTCTTCATCGCGGAACAGATAGATCGAGCAGACCTCGCAGCCCATTGAATTGGCAATGAGATGGGTGATCTTGTCCAGCCGTGCCTGCCCTGCCACGTCGCCGGCCATGGCATCGCGCAGACGCCCCAGCAGCTTTCGGCTTTCTGTTTCAACACGGTCGGCCATTAGATATGTCCCTGTCCCTCTGGTTCAGGGTTTAGCGCACTCACGCAAAGATAGAAATGCAATTTGC
Source organism: Sulfitobacter maritimus (assembly GCF_013346665.1). Classification (GTDB taxonomy): domain Bacteria; phylum Pseudomonadota; class Alphaproteobacteria; order Rhodobacterales; family Rhodobacteraceae; genus Sulfitobacter; species Sulfitobacter maritimus. The sequence continues at coordinate 312,516 of NZ_JABVBB010000034.1, read as the reverse complement.
GGAAAACCGGCCGGGGCGGGTCGTGCTTTACCGCAGCATCCCGCCCTCAAACCCAGATCATTCCGCCGTATAACTCAAGCGGCTTTGTCGAGCTCAAAAGCATCATGCAGCGCCTGCACGGCCAGTTCCATATACTTGCGGTCAATCAAGACGCTGATCTTGATCTCAGAGGTGGTGATAACCTTGATATTGATGCCCTCATCCGAGAGCACTTTGAACATCTTGGCGGCCACGCCGGTATGGCTGCGCATCCCGATGCCCACGACCGACACTTTGGCCACGCCCTTGTCAGCGACGAGTTCTTGGTAGTTGATCACCCCGTCTTCATGCGCCTTTTGCATCGCCTTTTCGGCACGGACCACCTGATCGACGGGGCAAGACCACGTCATGTCAGTGCGGCCTTCTTCAGAGATGTTTTGCACGATCATATCGACATTCACACCCGCATCGCTGAGCGCGGTAAAGATCGTCGCCGCAATGCCGGGCCGGTCGGCCACGGACATCAGGGTAAGTTTCGCTTCATCACGGGAAAACGCGACCCCGGCCACCACATTGCTTTCCATGATTTCCTCCTCATCGCAGACGAGCGTTCCGGCTTCGTCCGATTGTTCCTCGAAACTGCTGAGCACCCGCAGCTTGACCTTATACCGCATCGCCAGTTCGACCGAGCGGGTTTGCAAGACTTTCGCCCCAAGCGAGGCCAGTTCGAGCATTTCCTCGAAGGCGATCTTGTCGAGTTTGCGTGCTTTGGCCTCGACCCTTGGGTCGGTGGTATAGACGCCGTCGACGTCCGTGTAGATGTCGCAACGCTCCGCCCCAAAGGCGGCGGCAAAGGCCACGGCAGTCGTGTCCGACCCGCCTCGACCCAGCGTGGTGATCCGGCCTTGCGGGCTGAGGCCTTGGAAACCCGCGACCACGGCGACCTTCATGCCTTCGCCGAATTTGGCGTTGATGTTGTCGGTGGGAATTTCCTCAATCCGGGCGGCGGAATGGGCATCGGTGGTGCGCACCGGCACTTGCCAGCCCTGCCAAGACCGCGCGGGCACATCCATTTCTTGCAAGGTCAGCGCCATCAGCCCGGCGGTGACATTCTCGCCGCTCGACACGATGGCGTCATATTCGCGGGCGTCATACAGCGGGGAGGTCTCATTAACGAAACCGACGAGCTTATTCGTCTCACCGGACATGGCCGAGACGATGACGATCACGTCATAGCCCTTGGCGACCTCAACACCCACGCGCTTTGCCGCGCGGCGGATACGGTCCAAAGTGGCAACCGAAGTTCCACCGAATTTCATAACCAGAACAGGCATTTTGTCCCCCGCGCAACAGTCCAGCGCGGTCTAAGCCGAGGGACCGGCAGAGGCAAGCCTATTTCACACTGGCGACAAGGGTTCAGAAGGGGTGCGCACGCCCGTCCCATGTCTCGAACGCGCCGCTATGGGCGAGATCGAGCGCGGCGATACGGTTCACCAACCCTCGGGCGGAGTCTTCTGCCGTGATGTCGCCCGATGCGCCGCCCATGTCCGTGCGCACCCAACCGGGGTGATAAATGCCGACCGCGATGCCGTCGGACTTCAGGTCAACTGCCAGATTGCGACCCAAATTGATCGCGGCGGCTTTGGATGCGCGGTAAATGTAACTGCCGCCGGGGGCATTTGTGGATGAGCCCATCTGCGAGGCGATGATCGCGATTTTCGGAGCCTGTGCCGCGCGGAGGTTGTCGAGCAGGCTTTGCACCGTGAGGAAAACGCCGGTGACATTGGTAGCAAAGCTCTGCGCCCAGAGGTCCGCGCCAAAGCCGGTTTGCAGATCATCACCTCTGTCGAGGTAAACGCCCGCATTGCAGATCAGCAGATCAAGCGGACGGCCCTTGAGTGTCGCGGCAAAGTTAGAGTGGCTTTGCGGGTCAGTGACGTCGAGCGTGGCATCTGTCCCCGCGCTGCGTGAAGTGCCGATCACCTCTTCCCCGGCGGCGCTGTATTGGGCGGCCAGCGCCGCTCCGATGCCACGGCTTGCGCCGGTGATGACGGTGGTCATGGGGCTGTCCTTTAGGAAAGTTCGCGTTTAGGTTTGAACGGCAGCGGCATCAGCGGCACGCCCTCTTCGATCAATGCACGCGCCTGATCGAGCCGCGCTTCGCCGTAGATCGACCGTTCCGGGCTGCGGCCCTCATGCATGTCGCGGGCCTCTTTGACGAAGTTTTTGCCAACGTAGTCTGAATTTGCCTCAACCTTGCGACGCAAATCGGCGAGCGCCTTTTCCACGTCGCTTTGGGGTTTGGACAGCATGGGGGCGGTGTCAGCAGGCTGATCCGTTTTCGCGGGAACCGCAGGCCGCTCCGGCGCGTCACCAGAGGTCACACGCGGGGCCATGAGCGATTTGCTTACCTCAGAAGAGCCGCAGATCGCGCAGGCCAGATGCCCCGCGCGGGCAAGGCTGTCATAGGCCGCTGCGGACTGGAACCAACTGTCGAAACCATGCCCGGCTTCGCATTTCAATGCATAACGGATCATCTGCACAGTCCTTGAAACTCTGACCTTTAAATGGGCTGTGGCAAGGATGAGGTCAAGCGGATGGGGAACGGGCTATCCCTTCGCAGCATCGGGATCAAAATCGCGGATCAGCGCTGCCAGATCAGGGTTGTCGACCAGGCGCGCCGCCTTTTCGCGCGAACACCATTGCCGTTCTCGTTGCGCCGCTTCCGGGTAGTCTTTGGCAAGTGTCTTGACCTTCACCGGGTAGAGCATCGCCAGACAGGCAATCGGTCCCTTTGGCCCGGCTTTGGTATAGCTGTAGCTCCCCACAGGCTCGGCGCTTGCCTTGCCCTGCACGCCCGCTTCCTCCCAAGCTTCCACTAAGGCGCAATCCTGTGGCGCTTTGCCCGTCATCGGCCAGCCTTTTGGCACGATCCAGCGTTTGCGCCCGCGCGAGGTGACGAGCAACACCTGCACCTTGCCCTCTTTGCGCCGCCAGCACAGGGCTGCAAGTTGTAAACGTTGACCGGCCTGACGGGCCGTGTTTCGCGTGATCGGCGTTTGTTTCGTCATGATCGTCCTGTCAAATCACCCTGAGCCTAGCGCGAGGCGGATGCCTTGACCATATGCGCTTGCTCCGCCCGGACGCATCAAAGATAGTGCGGGCATGAGCCGGATTGTCGCCCTTTTTATTCTTATTTGCTCCATTGCCGCGCCCCGGCCTGCTGCGGCGGATCGGGCGGTCACCGTCTTTGCCGCCGCCAGCCTGCGCGGCGCGTTGGAGGAGATCGCCGCCGCCTTCCCCGCGCCGTTGTCCTTGGCCTATGGCGGGTCCGGCACGATGGCGCGTCAGGTCGCGGCGGGGGCGCCTGCGGATGTGGTGCTCTTGGCCAGCAGCGATTGGATGACATGGCTGGAGACGCAAGGGCGGCTGCACGCGACATCACAGGTCGTCGCCCGCAACCGACTGGTGCTGATCGCCCCTGCGGGTGCCGCGCCGCTATCAGAGGCCGAGATCGGCAGGCGGCTGGGGGGCAATGGACGGCTTGCCATGGGCCAGCGCGAAGCGGTGCCTGCGGGGGCCTATGCGATGCAATGGATGCAGCAGGCGGGTCTTTGGGACGGTCTGCAAGAACGGCTGGCCGAGACTGACAACGTCCGCGCCGCACTGGCACTGGTGGCGCGGGGCGATGCGCCTTTGGGTGTGGTCTATGCCAGCGATGCACAGGCCGAGCCGCTGGTTGAGGTGGTCTATGAAATACCCGCTCAGGCGCACGACCCTATCACCTACCCCGCAGCAGCCCTCACCCCCGAAGGGGCGGCACTGGTTGCGTTTTTGTTGACCGACCAAGCGCAGGCGATCCTCGCGGATCATGGGTTTCTGAAGGCTGACCATGGCTCTTGACGCCGCCGCTTGGGACGCGCTGCTGCTGTCGCTGCGGGTGGCGAGCGTGGCGATGCTGCTGTCGCTGCCGCTGGCGCTTTGGGTGGCGTGGATACTTGCGCGCAAAGAGTTTCGCGGCAAAGGTCTGCTGAGCGCGCTGGTGCATCTGCCGCTGGTGCTGCCGCCGGTGGTGACGGGTTATCTGCTGCTCTTGGCCTTTGGCCGCAATGCGCCGCTGGGGCGGCTGTTGGAGAGCTTCGGCATCGGGCTGGCCTTTCACTGGACGGGCGCGGTGCTGGCGGCGATTATCATGGGCTTTCCGCTGATGGTGCGCGCCATGCGGCTGGCGATCGAGGCCGTCGATCCGCGCATTGAGGCCGCCGCCGCCACCTTGGGCGCACCGCAGGTCAGCGTCTTTGCGCGTGTGACCCTGCCGCTGATCATGCCGGGTATTCTAGCAGGCGCGGTCATGGGCTTTGCCAAGGCAATGGGAGAGTTCGGCGCAACGATCACCTTTGTCGCCAATATCCCCGGCCAGACCCAGACTCTGCCCAGTGCGATTTGGACCGCCTTGCAGGTGCCGGGGGGCGAGAATCGGGCGCTGGTGATGGCGGCCTTGGCCGGGGTGGTGGCGCTGGTCGCGGTGCTGGTGTCTGAGGCGCTGGCACGGCGGGTGGCCAAACGCATTTCAGGGGCGCGCTGATGCTCGAAGTTGCGCTGCATCATGGATTTACGGGGTTTGATCTCGACCTCGCATTCGACGCCGGGGCCGGGATCACCGCCCTCTTCGGGCGCTCCGGCGCGGGCAAGACAACGGTGATTGACGCCGTGGCCGGGCTACTGCGTCCCGAGGCGGGGCGTGTCGTGCTGGATGGCCGGGTGTTGTTTGACTCAGCAAACGGCATCTGGGTGCCGCCGCACCGCCGACGGCTGGGCTATGTCTTTCAGGACGCGCGGCTGTTCCCGCATCTCACCGTAGAGCAAAACCTGATGTTTGGCGCACGCTTTGCGCCGCGGCGCAGTTCTGGGGCCGGGTTTGACGATGTGGTGGCTTTGCTGGGGCTGGACGGGCTGCTTAACCGGGCGCCTGCAACGCTGTCGGGCGGGGAAAAGCAGCGGGTGGCGCTTGGGCGGGCGCTGCTCAGCCATCCGCGCATGTTGCTGATGGACGAGCCTTTGGCCAGTCTCGATGGGCCGCGCAAACAGGAAATCCTGCCCTATCTGGAACGGCTGCGCGACGGTGATCTATGCCTGCCGATCCTCTATGTCAGCCATGCGGTGGACGAGGTCGCGCGGCTGGCTGATCGTCTGGTGCTTTTGCAAGACGGGCGGCTGCGGGCGCAGGGCGCGTTGTTTGATGTTATGGCCGACCCTGCTGCTGTACCCCTTTTAGGGGTGCGCGAGGCGGGCGCGGTGTTGGAGGCGGATGTCATCGCTCATGCAGACGATGGGCTGTCGACCCTTGCCATCAGCGCAGGCCAGTTGGAACTGCCCGGCGTGCAGGCCCCGGTGGGGGCGCGGGTGCGACTGCGGGTCTTGGCCCAAGATGTGATCTTGTCGCGCGACCGGCCAGAGGGGTTGTCTTCGGTCAATATCCTGCCGGTGCGGGTTGAGGCCGTGCATCCCGGAGATGGGCCGGGGGCGGCAATCGCTTTGACAGCGGGCAGCGACCGTTTGCTGGCGCGTGTGACGGCGCGGGCGGTGCTGGACTTGGGGCTGCGTCCGGGGATGGACTGCCATGCGATTTTGAAAGCCACGACTGTCGCGCCGGGCAGCATCGGGCGCTAGGCGGGGGGGGTCAGCCTCACCGCACCCCCGAAACATTCTTGCCCATGAAATTAGAGTGTCAAAGTTTGGCAGGCGCCTTGCCCATCTTGGCGCGCAGACGTTCGACCAGTTCCTCTTGAGGAATATCCGCGTCGATGGCCAGTTTGCGCATCCCAAAATGCACATGGGCCATGTCCTGATAGTAGCTGGTATAGGCGTAGTTCGTGGCCGCCCCGGCAACAGCGCCCAGCACCGGCACCGCTTGCGCTGCGAGCTTTTGCCCCATCACCACTGCCAGACGCGGCGCGATGCGGGCGATGACCGCGTTCATCGCGCGACCGGTAAGGGCCATGCGCACCGTGAGAAAACCCAGATCGGCAGGGTCGTCTTCGGCCAGAGGGCCAGCGGCGGTGAAAACATGCACACAGTCGAACTGAACGTTCTCCGCTGCGGGGTCAAAACCATGCTCCGCCGCGACGCCTTGGATCACGCGCAGCAACAGCGTTGTGGTGACCGGGAGTTCGGCCAGCGCGGTGGGCAAGCCCCCCGCCCCACCGGCAGCACCCATCGCGGTGGAGACAGCTTGGTTCAGCCAGCCTTGCTGGTCTTTCACATAGCTGCGGCTGGAATGGGCGGCCTGCATGGCATGGTTCAACGCCTTCATCGTAGCGCCTTCGAGGTTGCGGCGCACGGCGCTCGGCAAACGGTCAATCAGCCCATCGGCGCTGCCGCCGATCAGGTTGAGCACATGGATCCCCACACCGCCCGCTTGCTTATAGCGGCGCGCGATTTCATCAAGCCGTGCGTCCACGTCGATGGTGCTGGGCAGGTTGCTTTCGATCTGCATGGGTGTCCCTCATCTACTTGTGGTCAATGTGGGTCGGGGTGCAGGGAAAATCAATCTTGCCAGCGGCGAACCTTGCCAGTGATGCCCCGCCATGCGTCAGGCGCGATGGCCCGGCCCAGCACGCGGGCGGGGTTTGTGGGCGGTGGCATCTCGACCTTTGGCAACAGGGTGAAGCCAAAGCGGCTGTAATAGGGGGCATCGCCCACCAGCATCACGCGCTGCCAGCCCAAGGGGGCAGCTTGGGCCAGTGAAGTCTCGATCAGGGCCGCACCCAGCCCTTCGCCCTGCCGGGTCGGGTGGACGGCGACGGGGCCGAGCAGCAGCGCCTCTGCCGTGCCAATGCGGACGGGCCAATAGCGGATTGCGCCAGCGAGAATACCGCCGCTGTCACGCGCCACATGGCTGAGCCCCGCCACCGGCGGCACGCCGTCGCGCAAACGGTAGGAGGACAGCGCCTCGCGCCCCGGCGCGAAACAAGTGTCATAGAGCGCCTCGACCTCCCAGTGATCGGTAGGCACCTCCGGGGTCATTTGATAGGGGGATTGGTGCAAGGCCGGGGGCTTTCGGGAGCAATTGCGGGTGGCGCTGGACGTAGCATGAGGCTAGCCATGGGTGCAAACCATCAAGGAGTGCTCATGTTCTACCGCCCCGAAGACGGCCACGGTCTGCCGCATAACCCGTTCAACGCCATCGTCAGCCCCCGTCCGATCGGCTGGATTTCGAGCCGCGACGCGCAGGGCCGCGACAATCTCGCGCCCTATTCCTTTTTTAATGCCGTCGCCTATGTGCCGCCACAGGTGATGTTCGCTTCGACCAGCGCCAAGGATGATGTGGACGGCACAAAGGACTCGGTCTCCAATATCCGCGAAACCGGGGAGTTTTGCGTCAATGTTGTCGAATATGCAGCGCGGGACGTGATGAATGTGACCTCTGCCGGATTGCCGCATGGCACCGATGAGTTCGAGCGGGCCGGGATTACCAAAGCAAAGTGCGAACAGATCGCCTGTGCGCGCGTGGCCAATGCGCCGGCCAATTTGGAATGTAGGGTGACGCAGATCGTGCAACTGCCCGGCGAGGCGAATTTCGTGGTCTTTGGCGAGGTCATCGGCGTGCATCTGCGCGATGATTGTCTGGTGGATGGGCGGTTTGATGTGACCACCTTCCAACCGCTGTCGCGCTTGGGCTACCGTGATTATTCGGCGGTGCGCGAGTTGTTTGAGCTGAAACGGCCGGATGATTGATGAGGGCCATCGCCTGCCCGTGGGGTGGCGATGCGATCTAGCAAGCTGCCACTTTATGGTTCAGCTATGATGTGCGATCTGCGAAGTCTCACCCAGCCTCGCCAAACCGCCTCCCCGGTCGCACCGAAGGTGCGCCCATCATGGACTGGCACGCCATTGGCGTGACAGACGGGCAGGCAATGGCCCGGCGGCCGCGGCTTGAGTCCGGGTTGGGAGAAAGAAAAACCCGGCGCTTCGATGAAGCGCCGGGTTTTCTTTTAATGACCGCCCAGAACCCCGGTGCGCACGTCGTAATCCACCGCCAATTCATAGTCAGGGTCATCATCGCTATCGACCATGAGATGCCCCGCTTTGGTCAGCAGACGGTGACAGTCACGGCTGAGGTGGCGCAGTTGTAAGCGTTTGCCCGCCGCTTCGTATTTTGCGGCCATGGCTTCAATCGCCTGCAAGGCAGATTGATCCACAACGCGGCTGTCAGCGAAATCGACGATCACCACGTCGGGGTCATTTTCTACGTCGAACAATTCGGCAAACCCATCGGAGGAGCCAAAGAACAGCGGGCCGTGAATTTCATAGACCTTGGCCCCCTGCTCTGTCGCGGAATCGCGAGTGGAGGCATGGATGCGGCGGGCATTGTTCCACGCATAGGCCAAAGCCGATACGATCACGCCGACGACAACCGCCACGGCGAGGTCTTCCATCACCGTCACCACGGTTACCAGCAGGATCACGAAAGCGTCCATCAAAGGCACTTTGCGCAGAATGGTGAGCGAGTTCCACGCGAAGGTGCCGATCACCACCATGAACATCACCCCAACCAGCGCGGCCAGCGGGATCAGTTCAATCACCGAGGAGCCGACAAGGATGAAGAGCAGCAAAAACACCGCCGCCGCGATGCCCGCGACCCGCGTCCGGCCGCCGGATTTTACGTTGATCATCGACTGACCAATCATCGCACAGCCACCCATGCCACCGAAAAAGCCAGTGACGGTATTGGCAACCCCCTGAGCAATACACTCTTGGCTGGCCCCGCCGCGCTTGCCCGTCAGATCGCCAACAAGGTTCAGCGTCAGCAGGGATTCGATCAGGCCGATGGCTGCGAGGATCACCGCATAGGGCAGGATGATCTCAAAAGTTTCCCAAGTAAGCGGCACCATCGGAATGTGGAACTCTGGCAGACCGCCCTGGATCGAGGCAAGATCGCCGACGCGCGGCACGTCGAGGCCAAAGCCGATCACCAGCGCAGCGATGATCCCGATGCCCGCCAAGGGCGCGGGGATCAGCCGGGTGACGCGCGGGGTGATCCAGATGATCGCCATGGTCGCGGCGACCAGCGCCAGCATCATATAAAGCGGCTGGCCCGAGAGCCATTCACCACCCCCCATGCCGTGGCCGGTATCGACCATGGTGCCGGGGACTTTGAACTGGCTCATCTGGGCCAGAAAGATCACGATGGCGAGACCGTTCACAAAGCCCAGCATCACCGGATGCGGTACCAGCCGGATGAACTTGCCCCATTGCATGACGCCTGCGAAAATCTGCAAAAGGCCCATAAGCACTACAGTGGCAAAGAGATACTCCACCCCGTGCTGCGCCACCAAAGCCACCATAACCACGGCCAAAGCGCCTGTGGCACCGGAGATCATACCGGGCCGCCCGCCGATCAACGCGGTGATAAGCCCTACGAGGAAAGCGGCATAAAGCCCCACCAGCGGATGCACCCCGGCGACAAAGGCAAAAGCCACTGCTTCTGGCACCAAGGCCAGCGCCACCGTCAGCCCAGACAGCAGTTCGATGCGCAGCCGTCCGATGGAAAAGCCATCGTCAGGCATCCAGCGCAGATCGGTGACATCGAGGTTCTTGGCAAAATTGTGCAGCGTGGCGCGCATAGGGGCGTCCTTTGACTTTCGGAAAACGGATATGGGCGCCGGGACCGCAGATGCGGGGCGCTTTTGGCTGCACCTAGAGGAGTTTTGCCGCGAGGGAAAGTGTTTTGCCCTCAGGACGGTCAATAGGCAATCGTGCGCAGCAGGCCGTTGCCGGATGGCAAGGCTGACAAAGTCGTGTTTGTGAAGGGGGTGAAAACACTTGAACCCTCTGGTTTTCTATGAGGTTCTTGGCGTTATGCGCATTGCAACCAAGACATAGGCACTTCCATGACTGACACGAAAATCGCTGTGATCGGCGGCTCCGGCATTTATGACATCGACGGGCTACAAGATGCCGATTGGGTCACGGTAGAAACCCCTTGGGGCGCACCGTCGGATCAGGTGCTGACCGGGACGCTTGACGGGGTTGCGATGGTGTTTTTACCCCGCCACGGGCGCGGTCATGTGCATACGCCGACCTCGGTGCCCTACCGCGCCAATATCGACGCGTTAAAACGCTTGGGCTGCACCGATGTGATCAGCGTCTCGGCCTGTGGGTCCTTCCGCGAGGAGATGGCACCGGGGGATTTTGTGGTGGTGGACCAGTTCATCGACCGGACCGTGGCGCGGGAGAAGAGCTTTTTCGGCCCCGGCTGCGTGGCGCATGTGAGCGTGGCCCATCCGACCTGCCCGCGTCTGAGCGAAGCTTGCGAAACCGCCGCACGCGCGGCAGGTATCAACGTGCATCGCGGCGGCACATATCTGGCGATGGAGGGGCCGCAGTTTTCTACGCTGGCGGAATCCAAGATGTACCGCGAAAGCTGGGGCGCGGATGTGATCGGCATGACCAATATGCCTGAGGCGAAATTGGCCCGCGAGGCGGAGCTTTGCTATGCCTCTGTCGCGATGATCACCGACTATGACAGCTGGCATCCGGACCACGGTGAGGTGGATGTGACGCAGATCATCGCAACGTTGAGGGGCAATGCCGATAAAGGGCGGGCCATGGTCTCTCGCCTGCCCGCGTTGCTGGGCAGCGACCGGGCGCCCTGCCCTCATGGCTGCGACCGGGCATTGGAGTTTGCGGTCCTGACCCAGCCGGGGGCGCGGGACCCCGCGCTGGTGGCGAAGCTGGATGCTGTGGCAGGACGGGTGCTTTGACCGGGGGCCGGTGTTGGTGTGGCAGAGTGCGGACGGTATTTAAGAAAGGATGAAGGGAGGGGCGGTGGCGCTTCTTTCTGGGATGTTTGGCGCGCAATTGGGGGGTTCGCCCGAGGGGCGCGCTGCGCTATGACGGGTCGGGTTAAGATACGCGAAAGGGCTGCATGAAACAGGTTCAAGACTATATTCGCACGATTGTCGATTTCCCCCATGAGGGGATCATGTTTCGTGACGTGACGACACTTTTTGCCGATCCGCGCGGGTTTCGCATGGCGATCGACCAGATGCTGCACCCCTATGCTGGGATTGCGATTGATAAGGTCGTGGGGCTGGAGGCGCGTGGCTTTATTCTAGGCGGGGCGATTGCGCATCAGTTAAGTGTCGGCTTTGTGCCGATCCGCAAGAAGGGCAAACTGCCGGGGACCGTGATCAGCCAAGATTATAAGCTGGAATATGGCGAGGCCATCGTTGAGTTGCACGACGATGCGATCAAGCCCGGCGAAAAGGTTCTGGTGGTCGATGACTTGCTGGCCACGGGCGGCACGGCGGAAGCCGGGATCAAGCTAATTGAGCGCTTGGGGGGCCAGATCGTGTCTTGCGCTTTCATTATTGACCTGCCGGAACTTGGCGGGCGCAAGCGGTTGGAAGCGCTTGGAAAAGAGGTCCATGCGCTTTGTGCGTTTGAAGGGCTTTAGCTGCGCAGAACGGCGCCGGGGTTCATAATGCCCTTGGGGTCGAGCGCGGCTTTGATGGCGCGCATAGCCGCGAGTTTGGCGGGGTCACCGTAGCGTTCGAGGTCATCGACCTTGACGCGGCCCACGCCATGTTCGGCGCTGAAGGACCCGCCGACTTCATGCACAAGATCGTGGACGAGGCGTTTGACGGCGTCGCGTAGGTCTTCGTAGTCGGCGCGGGTTTTTCCTTTTGCGGGGAAGACGTTGTAATGCAGGTTGCCGTCGCCGACGTGGCCGAAGCAGTTGATGCGGAAGTCGCCTAGCGCGTTGAGCGCTTTGGTGGCGCGGGTGATGAAATCGGGGATTGCGCCCAAGGGCACTGAGATGTCGTGGCTGGAGACCGATCCGATCAGGCGGTTGGCTTCGGGGATGGTCTCACGGATGGACCAGAAGTCATGAGCTTGCTGGGCGTTTTGAGCGATGAGGCCGTCTGAGACGAGGCCCGCGTCGAGCGCCGCGGCGAAGAGGGTTTCGAGGGCAGCGTCGGTGTCGATCTCGCCTGGTGTGCCGATCTCGATCAGGACCGACCATTCGGGTGGGGTAGCGAAGGGTTGGCGGGTGTTTGGCAGAACCTCGTTAAGAAAATCGTAACCTTGGCAGTGCATCAATTCGAAAGCGCTGATCATTTCGCCCATGTGGTCGCGGGCAAGGGACAGGAGCGACAGCGCAGCGGTGGGGCTGTCGACCACCAGAAGCGCCGTGCCGCTGCGGGCCGGTCGGGCGTAGAGCTTGAGGGCGGCGGCTGTGATGATGCCGAGCGTGCCTTCGGCGCCGATCAGCAGATGGCGCAGGTCGTAGCCGGTGTTGTTTTTGCGCAAGCGGGTCAGGCCGTGCCAGATTTGACCGTCTGGCAGGACGGTTTCGAGCCCTAGGCAGAGGTCGCGGGCATTGCCGTAGCGCAGGACGCCGGTGCCGCCCGCGTTGGTGGAGAGCGTGCCGCCGATGCGGGCGGTGCCTTCAGCGGCGAGCGACAGCGGGAAGAGGCGGTTTGCGTCTTCGGCCGCGGCTTGGACATCGGCGAGGATGACGCCGGCTTCGGCGACCAAGACGTTCTCTTCGGGCAGCACGGCGCGGATGCGGCCCATGCGTTCGAGGGAGAGGATCAGGGGCGCGGGGCCTTCGCTGCTGATCTGACCACCGACGAGGCCGGTTCCGCCGCCGTAGGGGACGACCGGCACGCGGGCAGCATTGGCGGCGCGGATCAGGATGGCGACTTGGTCGGTGTCGCGCGGCAGGGCCAGCAGACCGCCCAGCCCGGCATAGCGACCGCGGGGTTCTTCGAGGTAGCGCGGTTCGGGGCGGCGCAGCACGTCATTCGGTAGTTGAGCGCGCAAAGTCTCAGCGAAGGCGGTGTCAGCAGGGTTCAATGTCATACCGCTTTGATCCTGCGCGAGACGGGAGGATGCAAGGGCAAAGCGTTGCGCGCACCTGCGGACATCTGTCGCCGAGATTTTAAATAAAAGGAGAATTGCACACTAAACATCATGTTTAAAAAAAACTACTCTGACGTTCGTCGCCCCTTCTGAACGTCAACCCGCCGCCGTGCGCCCGCGTCGGTCCTTGCGCAGCGCGGCATAGAGCACATGAGTGCGCCAGCGGCCATCGATTTGCAGGTAGCTTTGAGCAACGCCTTCGTATTTGAAGCCGGATTTTTCTAGCAACCCGCGAGAGGCTTGGTTTTCCGGCAGGCAGGCGGCTTCGATGCGCGACAGGTCAAGCCGGGTGAAGGCTTGATGCACCGTCGCCTCGATCGCCTCGCGCATGTAGCCTTGGCGGGCGAAGGGTTCGCCCGTCCAATAGCCCAAAGTACCCGACTGCGCGGGTCCGCGGCGGATGTTGTCGAGCGTGATCGCGCCGACGAGGTTTTGGTCGCTGCGCCGGATCAGGAAGAGCGGCATGGCATTGCCCGAAGACACCGAGCGCTGCGCCCAGTAGACGCGGTTGGTGAAGGCCTTGCGGGTGAGGTGATCCTCGGCCCAAGTCGGCTCCCAAGGGCGCAGGTAGTCGTTGCTGGCCCGGCGCAGAGCGGACCATGCGCGGTAGTCGGCGTGGATCGGTGGGCGCAGGGTCAGCCGTTCGGTTTCGATCCGCAGTTTGCGTCGGCCCAGCAGCATCAGGCGGCGCGTCTGCTGTGGAGGTCGTCCAGCGTCGGTGCGGCGTCGACGGGCCCGTAGAGGGCCAAAGCGGCGGGGGCTTGGGTCGCCATGCGTTCGGCGAAATCGCGCACGTCGCCTGTGGTCACGGCGTCGATTTGGGCCACGGTTTCTTCGAGAGGCGGTACGCGGTCCCAGATTTGGATTAGGCGGGCCAGACGTTCGGCGCGGTTTGAAGGGCTTTCGAGCCCCATGAGCAGACCTGCTTTCATCTGTGCGCGGGCGCGGGCGACTTCGGCGGGGGACATGTCGGAGGCGGCGCGTTTCATCTCGTCGATGGTGATATTGGCCAGTTCGGGAAGCTGTTCGGCGCTGGTGCCTGCGTAGATCGTGGTCATGCCGGTGTCAGCATAGGCGCCAGCTTGGGCGAAAATCGTGTAGCAGAGGCCGCGGTTTTCGCGGATCTCTTGGAACAGGCGCGAGGACATGCCGCCGCCCAAGGCAGAGGCGTAGATTTGCGCGATGTAGATGTCGTCGGAACGGTAGCCGGGGCTTTCAAAACCAAGCGCGAAATGGGCCTGCTCTAGCTGTTTGACCTGCCGGAATTCGCCACCCCCAAAACGAGCGGTATCGACTTCGTAGAGCTTTTTGGATGGCATGTCGCCGAAAAGGCTTTCTGCGAGTTTGACGATCTTGTCGTGGTCCACGGCCCCGGCGGCCGATAGAATCATCTGCTCTGGCCCGTAGTGGTCAGCGATAAAGAGTTTGAGATCGTCGCGTGAAAAGGCCGAGACGCGTTCGCTCGGTCCAAGGATCGTGCGGCCGATGGGCTGATCGGGGTAGGCTTGTTCTTGCAGCCAGTCGAAAATCACATCGTCGGGCGTGTCGAGGGCCTGACCGATCTCTTGCAGGATCACGCCGCGTTCGACTTCGACCTCCGATGGGTCCAGCACTGGGTTGCGCAGAATGTCGGCAATCACGTCGAGGCCGAGTGCCACGTCGTTTTCCAGCACGCGGGCGTAGTAGGCGGTGACTTCGCGCGAGGTATAGGCGTTGATATAGCCGCCGACGTCCTCAATCGCCTCAGCGATCTGTAGTGACGACCGGGTTGCGGTGCCTTTGAACGCCATATGCTCAAGGAAATGCGCGATGCCGTTTTGCTGCGGGGTCTCGTGGCGAGCGCCTGCGTTCACCCAGACACCGATGGCGGAGGAGGCCATGCCATCCATCTTTTCGGTGACGATGCGAAAGCCGTTCGGCAATGTGGTCTGGTTCAAGCTCACGCGGAGAGGTTTCCTTTGATATGCGCTTTGAGCGCGTCGAGGTCATTGGGCAGCCGGGTGAAACGCTCTTCCCGGTCGAAAAGGTTTGCCATGCGGGGCGGCAGCGGGGGTCGGATCCCAGTGGCGGCTTCGACGGCGTCGGGGAATTTGGCCGGGTGGGCGGTGGCGAGGGTGACCATCGGCGTGGCCGGGTCGCGCAGCTCGTCCGCAACTTTCACGCCGACGGCGGAATGCGGGCAGAGCAACTCTCCAGTCGTGCGGCGACGGTCAGCGATGGTGGCGGTGGTTTCCTCTTCGGACGAGCGACCGGAACGGTAGATGTCTTGCAGCGCTTGCATGGCCCCTTGGGAGACGTCGAAACCGCCCTGCCCCAATTCCTCCATCAATTGCGCCACGGCACCGGCGTCGCGGTCGTAGGCGTCGAAAAGGGCGCGCTCGAAATTGGAGGACACCTGAATGTCCATCGAGGGGCTGATCGACGGAGTCACGCCGCCTTTGTGATAGCCTTGGCCGGACAGGCAGCGGTGCAAGATGTCGTTCTGGTTGGTGGCGACGACGAGGTCTGCGATGGGCAGTCCCATGCGCTTGGCGATGTAGCCTGCGAAGATGTCGCCGAAGTTGCCGGTGGGCACGGTGAAGCTGACCTCACGCAGCGGCGCGCCGAGGCTGGTGGCGGCGGTGAAGTAGTAGACGACCTGCGCCAGTACGCGGCCCCAGTTGATCGAGTTCACCCCTGCCAGCCGCACGGAATCGCGGAAGTCGAAATCGTTGAACATGTCTTTGAGGCGGGCTTGGCAGTCGTCGAAGTCACCGTCGATGGCCAGCGCGTGGACGTTGGATTCCGAAGGCGTGGTCATCTGGCGGCGCTGCACGTCCGACACGCGACCATGGGGGTAGAGAATGAAGACGTCGACATTATCCAGCCCCTTGAAGGCTTCGATTGCGGCGGAGCCGGTGTCGCCTGAGGTCGCGCCGACGATGGTAACCCGTTCGCCCTTGCGGCCCAGAGCGGCTTGGAACATCTGGCCGATGAGTTGCATGGCGAAGTCTTTGAACGCCAGCGTCGGGCCGTGGAAGAGTTCCAGCAAGAAGTGGTTCGGGGCGAGTTGCACCATGGGTGCGCGGGCGGTGTGGCCGAAGCTTTCGTAGGCGCGGGCGATGATGGCGCGGAATTCGTCGTCGGTGAAAGTGTCGCCGATGAAGGGGCGCATGACCGTGAAGGCGACCTCTTCGTAGCTTTGGCCCTGCATGGCCGCGATCTGATCGGCGCTCAGCGTTGGGATGGTTTCCGGGACGTAAAGGCCGCCATCGCGGGCAAGGCCGGTCAGCATCGCCTCTTCGAAGGACAGAACAGGGGCGGAGCCACGGGTGGAGATATAGCGCATGGGGTCAGTCGACTTTCGGCGTTGCAGGGGCGCGGCGGCGGCGCAGGAAAAGGACGGTCATCGCCAGCCAGATGGCGGCGAGGGAAAACCAAGTGATCGCATATTGCAAGTGATCGTTGGGGATGCGGGCGGTATCAACGGGCAGCGGCGTGATCTTGGGGTCAGGGCCGGCACCTTCGCGGGCAACGACGAGGAGTGGTTCGGTATCAAGCGCCTCGGCCATGCGCGGCACGTCGCGGGCGAACCAGATGTTGCGGTCGGCGTCGGCCTCGGGCGTGAAACTGTCAACCTCTTGCGGCCATTGCAGATTGCCCGTGAGCGTGGCGGAGCCAGCGGGGTCAATGGCGTCTTTGTTCTTTGTCGGGGTGAAGCCGAGATCAATGAGGATGCGACGGCCATCTTCCAACGCCATCGGCGCGATGACACGGTAGCCAGCGCCCTTTTGCTTTTGGCTGACCAGAACATGTAGCGCCTCGGCCCCGACCTCCCCGCGCACGGTGACAGGCAGATAGGCGTCGGCTTCGGGGTCAGGCTGCGCTGGCAGGGCGACCGGGGCGGCGGTGATGCGGGCGTTGATGTCGGCGATGATGCCTTCTTTCCACGCCAGCCGCTGGACCTGCCATAGGCCAAGCCAGACAAGGATCGCTGCCCCGCCAAGACCGACGATGATGAAGAACAGGCTGCGCCGCATTCGAATCTCTCTGGCTGAAACGACAAACGCGCGAAGAAGGCTTCGCGCGTTTGGGTTTTAAGGGTGTCAGGCGCGGATGCAACCCCGCCCGGGACTTAGGGTGTGCCCCACATGTAGACGGCGAAGAAGAGGAACAGCCAGACCACGTCAACGAAGTGCCAGTACCAAGCCGCCGCCTCGAAGCCGACGTGGCGTTCGGGGGTGAAGTGGCCGCGCATGGCGCGCAGCAGGCAGACGAAGAGGAAGATTGTGCCGATCACAACGTGGAAGCCGTGGAAGCCTGTCGCCATGAAGAAGCTGGAGAAATACATGTCGCCGCCAAAGGTCCAATCCTCATGGACCAGCAGTTCGTAATATTCAAACGCCTGCAAACCGGTGAAGAGCACGCCGAGCACAACGGCGATGGTCAGCCCGGTGATCAAGTCCTTGCGGTTGTTCTCATGCGCCAGCGCGTGGTGCGCCCAGGTCACGGCACAGCCCGACAGCAGCAGAACCAGCGTGTTGATCAGCGGCAGGTGGAAGGCGTCAACCGCGTGGATTTCGGGCTTCACATACTCTGTCCCGGCGTATTCATACATCGGGTAGAGCGCTTGTTTGAAGAAGGACCAGAACCACGCCACGAAGAACATCACTTCGGACATGATGAACAGGATGAAACCATAGCGCAGGCCGATGCGGACAACGCCGGTGTGATCGCCTACTTCGCTTTCGGTTACGACCTCGGACCACCATGCGAACATGACATAGAGCGTGGCGACAAGACCGCCGAGGAACACATAGGGCGTGACGTCATGCATCCAAAGCACGGCGCCGCCCAGCATGGCGAATCCGGCCAGCGAGCCCAGCAGCGGCCAACTAGAGGCGGGTAGGATATGGTAGTCGTGGTTCTTTGCATGGGCCATGGTTGCGGGTCCCTCACCTTTGTTTAATCAGGTCGTTAATTTGTTGCTGTGGCGCTGTCCTGATCGAGGGCGGCATAGCCTTCGGGCAGGTCAATTTCGTAGAAGGTATAAGACAGTGTGATGGTATGTACAAACTTCCCATCGCGATCATCGACCATTTCGGGGTCGACAAAGAAGCTCACCGGCATCTGCACCCGCTCACCCGGCGCAAGCACCTGTTCGGTAAAGCAGAAACAGTCGATCTTTTCAAAGAACGGGCCGGCGGTATAGGGGGTCACGTTGTAGCTCGCCTGCCCCGCCACCGGTTTGTCGGTGGGGTTATAGGCCTCATAGAAGGCCAGACCGGTCTCGCCGATGCGCACTTCCATTTCGCGGACCACGGGTTTGAACACCCATGGCATACCGTCGTTGAGCGAGCCGTCAAAGCGCACCTTGACCGTCTGGTCGAGCACTTCGTCACTGCCGACGGAGACTTGGCCCGGCGT
This sequence comes from Sulfitobacter maritimus, assembly GCF_013346665.1. GTDB lineage: Bacteria > Pseudomonadota > Alphaproteobacteria > Rhodobacterales > Rhodobacteraceae > Sulfitobacter > Sulfitobacter maritimus. The sequence continues at coordinate 294,198 of NZ_JABVBB010000034.1, read as the reverse complement.
GCCGCCAAAGCCGGTAACCCGGCAGAACCAATCGTATAGCGGGACTGACGCCCAAGCCATACCGCCCATCAGCAGGACAACGCTGACGGTTTGCATCACTGTTTTTTGTGGACCGGAAAGTGCCATTACTGGGTCACCTCACGTTGATTGGGGGGGAGTTCGAAATCGGTTTGGGTAATTTTCACATAGGTCAGCGCCATCACCAGCACCACGAAGGCTGCCAGCATCAGGCCGACGCCGACATTGCGGCCCCGGCGGCGCTGATGCAGCTCGTGTTCGGGACGTATGCTCATTACCAGCCCCCCAGTCCAAAGGCGCGCAGGGCGGCTTCGCCCAAGATCGCACCAAAATGCAAAAACAGATAGGCCAACGACAGACGGAAGAACTTGCGTTCCTCGGCGTAGTCGTCACCCTCGGCCATCACCTCATCCCGTTTCCAGATGCGCCATGCGCCCAGCAGGAAGGCCGCGTTCAGCACCAGAGCCACGGCGAAGTAAAAGATGCCGCCAATCGCGGTAAAGGCCGTGCCAATCGCCAGCGCGGCCAGCAGCGCGGTATAGACCAGAATATGCAGACGCGTTGCCGGGCGACCGTGGGTCACCGTCAGCATCGGCACTTTGGCATCGTCGTAATCCGAGCGCATGAAGAGCGCCAGCGCCCAGAAATGCGGCGGGGTCCACATGAAGATCAGCGCGAACATCAGCCATGCTTCGACCGAGAAGCTACCCGTCGCCGCGACCCAGCCGATCACCGGGGGGAAGGCCCCCGCAGCACCGCCGATCACGATGTTCTGTGGCGTCAGACGCTTGAGCCACATGGTATAGAAAACCGCGTAGAAAAGGATCGTGAAGAGCAGCATCCCAGCGGCCAGCAGGTTGGTCGCCAGCCCCAGCATCATCACGGAAAGGCCCGAGAGGGCCACGCCCAGCACCATCGCCTCGCCCGGCTGCACCCGGCCCGCGGGGATCGGGCGGTTGCGGGTGCGGCGCATCACTTGGTCGATGTCGGCATCCCACCACATATTCAGCGCACCTGAGGCACCGCCACCAATGGCAATGAACAGGATCGCGGAGAAACCAACGACAGGATTCACGGAGACTGGCGCCGCCAGCAACCCCACCAGCGCGGTGAAAACAACCAGCGACATGACGCGCGGTTTCAGCAGAGCGAAATAATCCCCCAGCTGCGCGTCGTAATCGGTTGTTGGCGTATTGGTAATGTCAGTCATCCCCGAACCTTTCAGGTGAAACACGGGGCGTGCGCAATAGGCACGCCCCGCGGAACGGACTTACTTGGAAGCGACGGTCAACGGCTGTTCGATGCCCGCATATTCGGCTTTGGCTTTGCCCAACCATTCTTCATAAGCCTCTTCCGACACGACTTTCACGGTAATCGGCATATAGGCGTGAGCCTGACCGCAAAGCTCGGAACACTGACCGTAGTAGACGCCCTCTTGCTCTGGGGTGAACCACAGCTCTGCCAGACGGCCCGGCACGCCATCCTGCTTCACGCCAAAGGCCGGGATGGTCCAAGAGTGAATCACGTCGCTTGCGGTGACTTGGAACACGATGGTCTTGCCCACCGGCAGAACAATCGCAGTGTCAGTGGCCAACAGCCAATCTTCGCGGGTGTAGCCTTCACGCTCCAGCTTGGCGATCATTGCGTCATCCAGCACGAAGGGGGTCGCACCTTCGTCTTCGTCGCCCAGTGTGGCAGGTGCGCCGATCATATAGCTGTCAAAGCCGAACTCTTCGTCGACATATTCGTAGGACCAGTACCACTGGTTGCCAATCGCCTTGACCGTGATATCCGCTTCAGGAATTTCCTGCTGGCGGAACAAGATGGGGAGCGAATAGGCCCCGATCAACACGAGGATGAGAATCGGCCCAATTGTCCAAGCCACTTCGATCGGGGTGTGGTGTGTGAAGGACGAGGGCGTGGGGTTGCGCTTTCTGTTGTAGCGGAACATCACCCAAATGATCAGGGCGGTCACAAGAACGGTGATCAGCGTGATGATAACGAGAATCAGATAGTCGAGACTGTGCAGATCCCGCGCCACTTCCGTCACGGCGGGTTGAAAGCCGGTCGCGCCGTCAACAGGTCTGCCGATGACATCAAGCCCGTCAACGCGCAGGCTGTCCTGTGCCAGTGCAGGCAGGGCCGCAAGGCTGGCCATGAGACCGGAAAGGGGGAGTAGATGTTTCATATGTCGTCCTGATCTTGTGACCCTTGTGAAGCCGAAAAGACGCCCGAGGCGCGGCTGCGACGCGGTGCCGTTGTAATCCTGGATGCTTACAATCATATTCTGCGTACAAGATAAAGTCACATGCTTGCGTCATAGGGACGCGCATATGAGTTTTGTGGCAGCAAGTGAGGATATCTCCGATGAGCAGCGCCCCTTTCACCCCTTTCGAGGCCGATTTAGACCGAGAGACCGCTCTGAGCGTGTTGCGCGAGGCCGTGGCCGGGGCCGACGATGGAGAATTGTTCCTCGAACGTCGCCGCTCGGAAGCACTGGTTTTCGATGATGGGCGGCTCAAGACAGCAAGCTATGATGCCGCCGAAGGGTTCGGCCTGCGCGCGGTGCGTGGTGAGGTTGCGGGCTATGCACATTCGACGGAGTTGAGCGAAGCTGCGCTGCGCCGTGCGGCAGAGACCGCGCGCTTGGCCGTAGGCGATGGCGGCGGCACATGGGCCGACGCACCGCAGGCCAGCAACACGCGGCTCTATACCGACGAAGACCCCATCGCGGGCCAGAGCTTCCCGGTCAAAATCGACACGCTGCGCGAAATCGATGCCTATGCCCGCGGGCTTGATTCCCGCGTCGTGCAGGTTAGTGCTACGATTGCCGCCAGCATTCAGGAGGTCGAGATTCTGCGGCCCGAGGGCCATTCGGTGCGCGATGTGCGCCCCATGACGCGGGTCAACGTCTCGGTCATTGTTGAGCAAGATGGTCGCCGCGAAAGCGGTGGCGTTGGCGGCGGCGGACGGATCGGCCTTGATGGGATGCTATCACCTGATGATTGGCAGGCCAAGGTCCGCGAAGCCCTGCGCATTGCCTGTGTAAATCTGGACGCCGTCCCCGCCCCTGCGGGCGTGATGGACGTGGTGCTTGGTCCCGGCTGGCCCGGAATCTTACTGCACGAAGCCATTGGCCACGGTCTGGAAGGCGATTTTAACCGTAAGGGGTCCAGCGCCTTTGCCGGGTTGATGGGCCAGCGCATCGCCGCCCCCGGCGTCACTGTACTGGACGACGGCACGATCCCTGACCGTCGCGGCTCGATCTCTGTCGATGACGAAGGCACCCCTTCGGCGCGGAATGTGCTGATCGAGGATGGGGTTCTCGTGGGCTATATGCAGGACCGTCAGAACGGGCGGCTGATGGGCAGCGCCTCAACAGGCAACGGGCGGCGTCAATCCTTTGCGCATATCCCCATGCCGCGCATGACCAATACCTATATGCTAGGCGGCGATGCAGCTCCTGATGACATCGTGGCCGACCTGAAGGATGGGATTTACGCCGTCGGATTCGGCGGCGGACAGGTCGATATTACCAACGGAAAATTCGTGTTCTCCTGCACCGAAGCCTACCGGGTAGAGAACGGCAAGGTCGGCGCCCCGGTCAAAGGCGCGACCCTCATTGGCGACGGAGCCACGGCGTTGCAACAGATTCGCGCCATTGGCAACGACCCGACGCTTGACCCCGGCATGGGCAACTGCGGCAAGCAAGGCCAATGGGTGCCGGTGGGCGTCGGGCAACCGACATTAATGATCGGCGGATTGACCGTCGGTGGCGCGGCCAAGTGAGCACCCGCATGAGTTGAGGCAAATGGGCGCTGAATCATTTACGAGTTGTTAAGCACTAAATCTTATACCTGATTCTGCAACGGACGGAGCTTCGGGATGACTGACAAGGACCTACATCCTTCTTCCACTCACCCCCCACTCCCACCCACCCAGGAAGATGAACAGTTTGCCCGTCTTCGTCTGTTGCGCTCGCGCCGGGTCGGCGCTTCGACGTTTAAACGTTTGCTGACCGAACATGGCACTGCGCAAAACGCGCTGGCCGCGCTGCCTGAGGTGGCGCGCGCCGCGGGCCTCTCTGACTACAGCATATGCCCCGAAGGCGTGGTACAGGCCGAACTGAACGCGGCCCATGCCGCCGGGGCACGGCTGCTGGTGCAGGGCCAGCCGCCCTACCCTGAGCTGTTGAATGACCTCCCCGATGCGCCGCCCTTCCTCTGGGCCATCGGCGATCCAAGGTTGCTGACCCGTCCGATGCTTTCGATCGTGGGGGCGCGCAATGCATCGTCATTGGGGCTGCGCATGGCGCGGCGCTTGGCCGAGGATTTGGCGCAGGCGGGTTTTGTCATCGTCTCTGGCCTCGCACGCGGCATAGATACCGCTGCCCATGACGCGGCGCTGAAGGACGGCACCATTGCTGTGCAGGCGGGCGGGGTCGATGTGATCTACCCGACAGAAAACGCAGCGCTCACCGCCCAGATCGGCGAACACGGTCTGCGCCTGTCGGAACAGCCGATGGGCCTGCGGCCCATGGCGCGACATTTCCCCAGTCGCAACCGCATCATCTCTGGCCTCAGCCGCGCCACCCTGGTGGTCGAAGCCGCGGCACGTTCGGGCAGTCTGATCACCGCACGCGATGCGCTGGATCAGGGGCGCGAGGTGCTGGCGGTGCCGGGACATCCGCTCGATGCGCGTGCGGCGGGCTGCAATATGCTTGTCCGGGACGGGGCGGTGTTGGTGCGCTCAGCGGCGGATGTGCTCGACGTGCTGTCTGAATTGGACAGCCCCGGCCCTGCAGGCAGGCCTCCGGCGGACAAGACATGCGCGGCACCTGTCCCCCCTGCCCGTCCGCCCAGACCAAGCCGCAGCCTGCGGCAGGTGGCCAAACTCCACGCACAAATCCTCTCTCGTCTCGGCCCGGCCCCCGTTGCCGAAGACCAGTTGATCCGCGACCTTCAAGTGCCAAGCACCGAAGTCACCCCTGCTCTTGTCGATCTCGAACTGGAGGGAGAGATCGAACGACAGCCCGGCGGTTTGCTCAGCCGTATCGGATGAAAAGCTACTACCACGGGGCAAGCCGTGGCAGGCGATTTCCCCTCTCATGCGTCCCTTGGCCGGAGCGCCGCAATCCCACGTTGCCGACCATCTGCATTGACAATCACCCCCACCATCCCACATGAGACAGCGCAAAGCCGCCCCCAATTTTGATCCAAGGTGCCTGTATTTATGCCCGTCGTCGTTGTCGAATCCCCCGCCAAGGCCAAAACGATCAACAAATATTTGGGCGACGATTACACCGTTCTTGCCTCCTACGGCCACGTTCGTGATTTGCCGCCCAAAGATGGATCGGTCGACACCGATGCTGATTTCGACATGAAGTGGGAAGTCGCCAGCGACAGCAAGAAACACGTCAAAGCCATCGCCGACGCGCTGGCGAACGACAACGCTTTGATCCTCGCGACTGACCCCGACCGCGAAGGCGAAGCGATCAGCTGGCACCTGCAAGAAGCGCTGACCAAGCGCAAATCAATCAAGAAAGACACGCCCGTCAGCCGCGTCGTGTTCAACCAGATCACCAAAAAGGCCGTGACCGAGGCGATGGAGAACCCGCGCCAAGTCGATATGCCACTGGTTGAGGCCTATCTCGCCCGCCGCGCATTGGACTATTTGGTGGGCTTCAACCTTTCGCCGGTGCTCTGGCGCAAGCTGCCCGGTGCGAAGTCGGCGGGCCGGGTGCAATCGGTCACCCTGCGCCTGATCGTTGAGCGTGAGATGGAGATCGAAGCATTCCGCCCCCGCGAATACTGGTCGGTCAAAGCGCTGCTGGCGACGCCACGCGGTCAGGAGTTCGAGGCGCGTCTGGTCTCACTCGCCGGAAAGAAGCTGGAGCGTTTCGATCTGGCCGATGCGACCCAGGCTGAAATGGCCGTGCAGGCGATCACCAGCCGCGCGCTGAAGGTCATGAATGTCGAGGCGAAGCCTGCGAGCCGCAACCCGTCGGCACCCTTTATGACCTCCACCCTGCAACAAGAAGCCAGCCGGAAGTTTTCCATGGGCGCGCGGCAAACGATGTCGACGGCGCAACGCCTCTATGAGGCTGGACACATTACTTACATGCGAACCGATGGCATCGACATGGCGCCCGAAGCGGTAAGCATGGCGCGTGATGCGATCAAGGAGCGTTTTGGCGCGGATTATGTGCCGAAAGAGCCGCGCATTTACAAAAACAAAGCGAAGAACGCTCAAGAGGCACACGAATGTATCCGCCCGACGGATATGACCAAGGACGCCAAAGCGCTGAAGCTCGATGCCGATCAGGCGAAGCTTTATGATTTGATCTGGAAGCGCACACTCGCCTGCCAGATGGAAAGCGCGCGGTTGGAGCGCACGACGGTTGAGGTCGGCAGTGAGGACGGTCAGGTTGGCTTGCGTGCCAACGGTCAGGTTGTGCTGTTTGACGGATTCCTGCGCGTCTACGAAGAAGGCCGGGATGATGTGGTCGATGAAGACGACAAGCGTCTGCCGCAGATCGACAACGGCGACGCGATGGACAAACGCGGCGTCACGCCTGAGCAACATTTCACCCAGCCCCCGCCGCGCTATACTGAGGCCACGCTGGTCAAACGCATGGAAGAACTGGGCATCGGCCGCCCGTCGACCTACGCGAGCATCGTCACCACAATTCAAGACCGCGAATATGTGCGCAAGGACGGCAACCGTTTGATTCCAGAAGATAAGGGCCGTCTGGTGACAGCCTTTCTTGAGAACTACTTTCGCAAATACATCGGCTATGATTTCACCGCCGATCTGGAAAACCAGCTCGATAAGGTCAGCGCGGGCGATGCCGCCTATAAAGAAGTGCTGCGCCGCTTCTGGCAGGATTTCTCGGCAGCGATTGCCGAGACCTCAGAGTTGCGGATTACCGAGGTGCTGGAAAAGATTAATGAGGTGCTGGAGCCGCATCTCTTCCCGCCCACCGAAGACGGCAGCGATCCGCGCCTCTGCCCCAACTGCGGGCTGGGCCGCCTCTCGATGCGCACCGCGCGTTCTGGTGGCGCCTTTATCGGCTGCTCAAACTACCCCGAATGTCGCTACACCCGTCCCTTTGGCCCGCCTGATCCTGAGGCCGAAGCCTCTGCCATTCCGCCGGATGGCAAGCTTTTGGGCGAAGATCAGGGCGATGAGATTCGCGTTTTCAAAGGCCGCTTTGGCCCATACGTGCAGCGCGGCCCGGTGACAGAAGAAAACAAGAAACCGCCGCGCCAGTCGATCCCCAAGGATTGGCCTGCCGAAGAGGTGACGCTGGAACAAGCGGTGATGCTGCTGTCTCTACCCCGTCAGATTGGCCCCCACCCCGAGGACGGGGTGATGGTCTGGTCCAACATCGGGCGCTATGGGCCTTACATCAAACATGCGGAAAGCACCTCGGACCGGGGTGGCACCAATGCCAACCTCGAAAGCATCGACGAGGTCTTTACCGTCGGCATGAACCGCGCGGTACAACTGCTGGCCGAGAAGGTCGCCAGTCGCGGCGGCCGTGGCAAAGCGGCCAAACCGATCCGCGAGATGGGCGAGCACCCTGATATGGGCGGCGCGGTCAATGTGATGGAAGGCAAATACGGGCCTTATGTGAAGTGGGAAAAGGTCAATGCCACAATCCCGAAAGAGATCGAACCGGCAGATCTGACCATGGAACGTGCGGTGGAGCTGATCGAGGAAAAGCTCGCCAAATCCCCCGCCAAGCGCAAGGCCGCGACAAAAAAGAAAGCACCCGCCAAGAAACCGGCAGCTAAGAAACCAGCGGCAAAGAAGACCACGGCGAAAAAACCTGCGGCGAAGAAAGCTCCTGCGAAAAAAGCGGTGGCCAAGAAACCAGCCGCGAAAAAGGCCGAGGCCAAAAGCGACGAGGCCTAAGCCAGGCGAAACAACCGCGCCTTCTCGGCGCGGTTCCGCCTGTCCTGCGACGTTGCATCGCATATCATGAATATGTGATTTGCCTTTCCCTTATGGGTTTCCGATCAACCGAGCGGCAAGACCAATAGGAAAGGCAGCAATATGTCAGGCATGAAATTTACCCGGCGTCGCGTGCTCGTAACCAGCGGCGCGGCGCTGATGACCCCCTCGATCCTGAGCGCACAGGAAGTGGGCCAAGCCGCCCGCGAGTTCTCCAACGAAGCACCCGTATCGCGCAACGCGTCGAGCTTCTCGACGCAGCGTTGGCAGGATCACTTTGACACCCTCGGCAAAGGCGCCATCGTCGCCGACACCACCAGCCGCGCGCTGCATTACTGGAGCGCGGACGGTCAGACCTATAAGGTTTACCCCACTTCCGTTCCCGCCACCGAAGAACTGACCAAACGCGGCTATACGGAAATCGTGCGCAAGAAGGTTGGGCCGGACTGGACCCCGACCGCCTCAATGATGGAGCGTTTCCCGCATTACAAATACATGCCGCCAGGCCCAGATAACCCGCTTGGCACGCATGCAATGTATCTCAGCTGGCCCGCCTATATCATCCACGGCACCCACGACACGCGCAAGATCGGGCGCCGGTCCTCGGATGGCTGTATCGGTCTGTATAACGAGAAGATCGAAGAGCTTTTCGGCATGTGCCCGATCGGCACACAGGTTCGGATTATCTAATCCCTTTTGCGGGCGGCCCCGCCTTGCGTAGCTCCACGTAATTGACACTGCGGCAGCGCAGCGTCACATATGGCGCAACGTAACCAAGGGGAGGTCGCCCGTGAAGAAAATCTATGGATCCGCCGCCGAAGCGCTTGAAGGCGTGTTGACGGATGGCATGTTGATCGCCGCCGGGGGCTTTGGCCTTTGTGGCATTCCTGAATTGCTGTTGCAGGCGATCAAGGACAATGGGGCCAAAGACCTTACCTTTGCCTCCAACAACGCGGGCGTCGATGATTTCGGCATCGGCATCCTGCTCCAGTCGCGGCAGGTCAAGAAAATGATCTCCTCCTATGTCGGTGAAAACGCAGAGTTCATGCGCCAGTATCTGTCAGGCGAGCTTGAGCTTGAGTTCAACCCCCAAGGCACCTTGGCCGAGCGTATGCGCGCCGGTGGTGCCGGCATTCCGGGCTTCTACACCAAGACCGGCGTCGGCACCCAGATCGCTGAAGGCAAGGAAGTGAAACAGTTTGGCGGTGAGGATTACATCCTCGAAGAAGGCATCTTTGCTGATCTGTCGATCGTGAAAGCATGGAAAGCCGACGACACCGGCAACCTCGTCTTCCGCAAGACCGCGCGCAACTTCAACCCGCCTGCAGCCATGTGCGGTAAGGTCTGTATCGTCGAGGTCGAAGAGATCGTCCCCCGCGGCAGCCTCGACCCCGATAACATCCACCTGCCGGGCATCTACGTGCATCGCATCATTCAAGGCGAGCATGAGAAACGCATCGAAAAGGTCACGACACGCAAGCGGGAGGACGCATAATGCCCTGGGATAGAGATCAAATGGCTGCCCGCGCGGCAGAAGAGCTTGAAGACGGCATGTATGTGAACCTTGGCATCGGTATCCCGACGCTGGTGGCGAACTACGTGGGCGACAAGGACATCACGCTTCAGTCCGAGAATGGCATGTTGGGCATGGGCCCCTTCCCTTACGAAGGCGAGGAAGACCCTGACCTCATCAATGCCGGCAAGCAGACCATCACCGAGCTCAGCCGCACCGCCTATTTCGACAGCGCCATGTCCTTTGGCATGATCCGCGGCGGCAAGATCGCGGCGGCGATCCTTGGTGCCATGGAAGTGGCCGAGAACGGCGATCTGGCGAACTGGATGATTCCCGGCAAGCTGGTCAAAGGCATGGGCGGCGCGATGGACCTCGTCGCAGGTGTGCGCAAAGTGATCGTTGTCATGGACCACCAGAACAAAGCCGGTGAGTCGAAGCTGCTGAAAGAATGCACCCTGCCGCTGACCGGTAAAGGCGTGGTTGACCGCATCATCACCAACCTCGGCGTGCTTGATGTGGTCGAAGGCGGCCTAAAAATCGTCGAATGTGCCGATGGCGTGACAGAGGATGAGCTGCGCGCTGCGACCGAAGCCACCATCGTCTAAGCAAGACCTCCCCCGCCCCCTCTTTTTTGGCCGAAAATACTTGGAGGGGGTCCGGGGGAGGAAATCCCCGGCAGCGCACAACAGACGCCCCGGTCAGTTCATTGCCGCAAAAACGCAACCATCGCTGATCAGTTCAGGGGGCGTTTTGCACAGCCCTTTTGCCACTTGAAACGCCGCCAACACCTTTGGCACATAGTCCCGAGTCTCGGCAAAAGGCGGCACTCCTGCGTGTTTGCGCACGGACCCCTCCCCCGCGTTATACCCCGCCAGCACGAGAATCGGATCGCGGTCGAATTCGCCCATCAGCCAGTCGAGGTATTTCACCCCGCCTGCGATGTTGTCGCCCGGGATCATACTGTCCGCGACACCAAAACGTGCGGCGGTGGCGGGCATCAACTGCATCAAACCCTGCGCCCCGGCCCGGCTCACCGCCTCGGTCTGCCCTGCGGATTCGACGGTAATCACCGCTAGAACCAGAGCCGGTGACACCTGTGTGCCGACCGTCGCCCGCAATATGTCGATGCCGTTACGCCCTGCGATGTCCTGCATATGTTGCAACCTTGGCGAAGGCACACGCGCCCCCGCCCGGGCCAACGCGTCCAGCGCAGGGGCCAGCCTGCCAGCCTCAGCACGGTCGGCAGCGGGCGATATTTTGTCCCAAAACCAATCGAACTGCCCCGCGGCCAAAGGCGCGATCGCCCCCGATGGGCTGGCTACCACCGCAGGCCCCGTATCGACCTTTGCAGCGGCCTTGGCGCGGGCAGCAGGGTCAATCTGAACCGTAATACGCTTCGCGCCCCGTTTCGGCGGCGCAACGCGTTTGGCTGAGAATTCAGGAAAGGGTTTCGGCCCCTCGGCCCAAGACACAGTGGGAAAAGGCGCACTGCACAGCGCCGCGATCAGCGTGAATGCGAAGACTCGATACATCTGCCTGCTCTACCTAACGTCTTATGCGTTTTGCATGTGCAATATTCCATGAATCGGGGAATCGGGCCAGCCATTCGCACATTAGATCGTGGCGGTTTCGCCGTATTTAGCCCCAAAGCTTAGCTAGAAGGGCCTGCTAGAGTAGATACCTAATGTTTTTATATATTGAAATCAGTCAACTATAAGATTCTTCGAAAAAACCGGCGCCTAAACCAAAAAGTCACATTTGCCGCCAAATTCGCGCCCTAATCCCAAGGCTATATAGGGTCATACCAAGTCGGACAGCCTCAGATGAGAGACCGGGGCAGACAAGACGGCGAGGTTAAAAACCTTAAAGCAAATGATCCTTGGAGGGACATGACATGATGAACTTTATCAAAAACTTCCGCAAAGACGAAGACGGTGCTGTGACAGTTGACTGGGTCGTTCTGACCGCTGCTGTTGTGGGTTTGGCGGTTGCGGCTTTCACTACTATCAATGATAGCACAGTTGCGCTGGTTGACGGAATCGGAACTGACCTGGGCACGGCCGCTACGGAAGTCGCAAAGCACGACCAATAGAGCCAAGACCCTATTTACGACATGCCTAAGCCGAAGGGGCGCTTCCCGAAAGGGTATGCGGCCCCTTCCTTTTCGGCTATGAATTAGGTTCTTGCAGGGACATCTATGTGCAACTTTCTCCAAAAATTCTTTGGTGATCAGAGCGGCGGAGCAACTGTAGATTGGGTCGTGCTGACTGCTGCCATAATTGTGCTACCGATTTTGGTATCGGGCGTCATTTCGAGTCCTGTCTTTAGACTTATTGAATATATCCACAGAACGCTCGCCGGCTGATCCTCGAACGACATCGGGACCCAAATCCTGCGACACTCCTTCGCATCGCCCCCATGCCGACCAAATCTCGTCACATTTAACTGCTAGGTTGCTTGGTGACAAAGGCGGGCTCAGACCCGCTTCCTTAGCAAAGAGGTAACAACATGCGAGCCGTATTCGGATTGGTCCTTTTGGTAGGTATCGCACTTGCCGGTGGGGCCGTTTATTTGGCGAAAGACCAGATCGCTCAATATCAGGAGGCCAACGCCCAAGCGCAGGCCGCGCTGGCGCAGATGGTGCCGACGAAGACCGTTTGGGTGGCGGACAAGCCGCTAAAATACGGCCAACCGCTAACCCGCGAAGACGTGCGGGAGGTCAAATGGCCCGAAGACGCGATCCCCGAAGGCAGTTTCCTGGCTGAGACAGAACTCTTCCCCGAGAACACCCGCGAGCGGCGCGTTGTCCTGCGCAACATTGAAAAAGACGAAGCGATTCTGGCCGTGAAGGTCACCGAACCCGGTGAGGATTCGGGGCTGACATCGCGTCTGGCGCGCGGCATGCGGGCCTTCACCATCAAGGTTGACGTCTCCTCCGGTGTGTCCGGCTTCTTGCGCCCCGGCGACAAGGTCGACGTTTACTGGACAGGCAGTGTTAACATTGGCGGTCAGTCCAGCAATGGCGACGTCACCAAGCTGATCGAATCCGCTGTGCCGCTGATTGCGATTGACCAAAGCGCCGACGCGCTGGTGATGGAGGAAGCCTCGATCGCCAAGACCGTAACCGTCGCCGTAAACCCGCAGCAGGTAGCCGCCTTGGCTCAGGCGCAGTCAACCGGCAAACTGTCCCTCTCGCTGGTGGGTGTGAATGACGATACCGTCGCCGAGGCGATTGAAGTCGACCAACGCTCGCTTCTGGGCATTCAGGCTCAGGAAACCATCGCCGAGGTTGCCAAGGAGAAAGTTTGCACCATCCGCACCCGCCGTGGCGCAGAAGTTGTACAGATCCCAATTCCTTGTACGAACTAAAACGATAACAAGTGCTTAATAAACGCATCATAGAACGCCGCAGCCTCCTGCGGCGTTCTGCGTTTTTCGGGGCTGTTGCCAATTGCCCACATGCATTGCACCGGCGAAGCGCTTGATTCTTGCAATAAAATTGGAATTGCCCCAGAGTGACCGCAACGAAGGGCGCAAAGACCCATCCTGAGGCGTGATCAAAAAGGCAGGTCACATGAAAATCGACAGATTTCTAAAAGCAGCTCTTGTTGGGCTGACACTGGGTGCGATGCCACTGGCCGTCGGCCTGACCAGCATGGCGACCGCAGATACCTTGCGCGTGGTCAAACGTGGCACGACCTCGTCGCTTGACGTGCCGATGAACCGCGCGGTGGTGGTGGAAAGCGACATTCCTTTCGCAGAACTCAGCATCGCCAACCCCGGCATCGCAGACATCTCTTCGCTGTCGGATCGCACCATCTATGTCTTGGGCAAGTCCCCCGGTTTGACGACCCTGACGCTGCTTGATGCATCAGGCCAGTTGATCACCAACGTCGATGTGCGCGTGGCGGCAGATGTGTCGGAGTTCAAAGAACGTCTGCGGCAAATTCTGCCAGGCGAGAAGATCGAAGTGCGCACCGCCAATGATGGGATTGTGCTGTCAGGCGTCGTGTCCTCGACCCAGCGGTTGCAGCGGGCGCTGGATTTGGCCGAACGCTATGCGCCCGAACGGGTCAGCAACTTGATGAGCGTCGGTGGCATTCAGCAGGTAATGATGAAAGTGCGCTTTGCCGAAATGCAGCGCAATGTGTCGAAATCGCTCGGCTCGTCATTAGCGTTGAACGGTGCCATTGGCGGCACTGGGATCAACGGCGGGACCGGCACGACAAATACGTCGGGCGGCGTTGGCAATTCGCTGGGTGGCACGATCCCCTCGGTGAACCAAAACGCAGGCGCGGTGCTGTTTGGCTTTAACGCAGGGTCCACTCAAGTGGGCATCCTGTTGGAAGCGCTTGAGGCCAAAGGCGTAGTACGTTTCCTTGCGGAGCCGAACCTTGTGGCCCTGTCGGGGCAAGAGGCTAAGTTCCTTGCCGGTGGTGAATACCCGGTGCCGGTGGCGCAATCGGGTGATCGCATTTCGGTGGAGTACAAACCCTTCGGCGTCGAGCTGGCATTCGTACCACGGGTTGTGGACAAAGACCTGATCAACCTAGAAATGAACGCCGCCGTTTCGGCGATTGACCCAACCAATAGTGTCGCTTTGGGCAATGGCGTCGAAGTGTCTGCCTTTACCCGCCGCGAAACCTCAACCACTGTTGAGATGCGCGATGGGGAGAGTTTTGCCATTGCGGGCCTGCTGACGGATGATTTTACAGACAATTCGCGGCAACTGCCTTGGATTGGCGATGTTCCGGTTCTCGGCGCGCTGTTCCGTTCGGCGGATTACCAGCGCAGCCAGACCGAGTTGGTCATCATCGTGACTGCGCATCTGGTCAGCCCGACCCGGGGTGAAGCGCTTGTTCTGCCGACCGACCGCATCAAACCGCCAAGCGAAAAGGATCTGTTCTTGCACGGACGCACCGCTGCCGACACGCGCACGCCGCGCAAAGGGGCTGCGGGCGAAGTGGCCAAGCAGGATTTCCAAGGCTCCTATGGCTATGTACTGGATTGATCAGATGACATTGATGACAGCCAGCCCCCTCAAACTGATCGCCAGCGCCGCCGCTTTGGCCGGGATCGCCGCCTGCGCCCCTACCAATGATCCGGTCTATACCCAGTTTCACCGCGAAGCAGGCTCGATTGTCGACACTGGGCAATTTGGCAATGCCACGCTGCACAATCGTCAGGTCATGACGGGCGAGAAACGCGTGACCTATGACATGGCGAATCGGTTCGCCAGCGAAGTGCGCTCGACCGTGACCTTTGCGTTCAATTCGGCTCAGCTCGACGCCACCGCACAGGCCATTCTGCGCCAGCAGGCCGATTGGATACGCCAGTTCCCCGAAATGCGTTTCCGGGTTTACGGTCACACCGATCTGGTCGGCTCTAACGCCTATAACCGCGCGCTTGGGCTGCGTCGTGCGAAGGCGGTGGTGTCTTACCTCAGCACTTTGGGCATTTCCCGCAGCCGTCTGGAAGCGGTTGTTTCCTATGGGGAAACCCAGCCGTTGATCGTGACGCAGGGCCGTGAGCGGCGCAACCGGCGTACGGTGACAGAGGTCAGTGGATTTGCGCGCGGTCATGGGCAGCTGCTGGATGGGAAATACGCCGAAGTGATCTACCGCGAATATGTTGCCAGCGCCGCCCCTGCGTCGACGCTAAGCTCCATGGCAACAGGTGGCGGTGGCGGTGAGTAACGCCCGTCGATAGCGACCGTAAAAACCTCCCGCGCGCCCTTCCGGGCCGCGGGATTTTTTATGCCGTGCATGTCCGCGGCGCCATGTCCAATCATCCGCGAAAAACGGGATCGTTTCACAATACCCAACAATAGAAACTTTTTAGCCCCAATCTCGCCCAAGTTGGCTGTGATATTCGCTCCAGTAGGACAATTGTGCCCGGTCAAAGCGCCCGGCACGGGCAAAGCCCAAGGTAGACAAGACGACAGAACGTCGACGCGACCTTAGGTTAAGCCATTGATGTAAAGGACAAAAGGTCATGAGCAGCAGTATGCCCCAGCCCGAAGCAGCGCCGATTGTCGCCTGTACCATCAGCCGCGATGTGCAAAACTTCGACCTGTTGATTGAGGATATGGAAACAACCCTTGGCGAAAGCTGGGGCGATCTTGGATTTGCCGAAGCGCTGGCTTTTTTTGGTCAGCCTGAAGCCGAAGCGATGGAGTTCGTGGCGCTCGCCATGGATGAGACCGACGAAGAGAACCTCGTCTTGATGGGGGAGATCATTTCTCAGGCCAAGGCCCGCAACATTTCGGTCATCTTGATCGCGGAAGACGTCACCCCCGCCGCCCTGCATTCGCTTCTGCGTCAGGGTGCGGATGAATTTGTCCCCTACCCCCTGCCCGAGGGCGAGTTGGCCCAGGCCATCACCCGCCTGCGCAATGGCAGCAGCGAAGCCGCGCCAGAAGTAGCGGAGGCCAGCGGCCCGCAGTTAAAAGCCGGCGCGCAGAAAGACGGTGCGCTGATCGTGGTGCATGGTTTGGCGGGCGGCACCGGTGCCACCACGCTGGCGGTGAACCTGGCTTGGGAACTCTCCATGGCAGACAAAAAGAACCCACCGTCGGTCTGTCTGCTGGATCTTGATCTGCAATATGGCTCGGTCGCGACCTACCTTGATCTGCAACGGCGTGAGGCGGTCTATGAGATGCTGTCGGACACCGAATCGATGGACGAGGAAATCTTTGGCCAAGCCCTGCAAACGTTCGAGGACAAGCTCCATGTTCTGACCGCCCCGTCCGAGATGCTACCGCTTGATCTGATTACCAATGAAGACGTCGAGCGTATCTTGAGCATGGCACGCAATCAGTTCGATTATGTCATTGTCGATATGCCCTCCACCTTGGTGCAGTGGTCCGAGACCGTGCTGTCCAGCGCGCATATCTATTTCGCGATGTTGGAATTGGACATGCGCTCGGCCCAGAACGCGCTGCGCTTCAAACGGGCGCTGCAATCCGAAGAACTGCCGATCGAAAAGCTGCGCTATGTGATGAACCGTGCGCCGAAATTTACCGACCTCAGCGGAAAAAGCCGGGTCAAGCGAATGGCGGAATCGCTGGGCATCTCGATCGACCTGCAACTGCCTGATGGCGGCAAGCCGGTGACGCAGGCCAACGATCACGGTCAGCCGCTTGCCAGTTCCGCCGCCAAGAGCCCGCTGCGGCGCGAAATCGCCAAACTGGCCAGTTCCATCCACGACCTTAAGGGCGATCAAGCCCAAGCGGCCTGAGCCTCTAGCGAAAGTACGTAACGATGTTTTCCAAGTACAAAAAACCCACCGGATCGGCAGCAGCGCCCAAACCGGCGCCAGCGAAGCCTGCTAAGGTGGCAAAGGTTGTCGAAGCCGCCCCCGTCGCGGCCGCGCCCGCCCCCAGTGCGGCGGTCAAACCGGCCTCTATGCGCCGCGCGCTCAAGCCCGCAGCGGCTGCCCCGGTGGATCGCGAGGTCAAGCGCAAGCAGCGGATGAGCGAGATCAAACTCGAACTGCACCGGGCACTGTTGGACAACCTTAACCTCGCTGCGCTGGAACATGCCTCTGAGGCGGATTTGCGTCAGGAAATCAACGACATCGCCGTCGAAATCCTGTCTGAAAAAAGCATCGTGCTGAACCGCGAAGACCGGATGACGCTGAACTCCGAGCTTTACGACGAGGTCACTGGCCTCGGCCCGCTTGAGACGCTGCTGAAAGACGATACCGTCAACGATATTCTGGTGAACGGCCCGCAGCAAATCTTTGTTGAACGCGACGGCAAGCTGCAACTGACCGATGTGACCTTCAAAGATGAAAGGCACCTGCTGCGGATCATCGACAAGATCGTCTCCGCCGTGGGCCGCCGGGTGGACGAAAGCAATCCTTACGTTGACGCCCGCCTGAAAGACGGCTCGCGTTTTAACGCGATGGTGCCGCCTGTGGCCGTGGACGGTTCGCTGGTGTCCATTCGTAAATTCAAGAAAGACAAGCTCGGCATCGACGATCTGGTGAACTTTGGTGCCTTCTCTGAAGAGATGGCGGCCTATCTTCAGGCTGCCGTGGCAACGCGTCTGAACATCATTGTCTCAGGCGGTACCGGCTCGGGTAAAACCACCACACTCAACGCCCTGTCGTCCTTTATCGACAACGCCGAACGTATTCTAACCATCGAAGACACCGCCGAACTTCAGCTTCAACAGACCCATGTGGGCCGGATGGAAAGCCGCCCGCCTAACGTTGAGGGCAAGGGCGAAGTTTCCCCCCGCGACTGTCTGAAAAACGCACTTCGAATGCGCCCGGACCGGATCATCGTGGGCGAGACCCGTGGCGAAGAAGTCATCGACATGCTGCAGGCCATGAACACCGGCCACGACGGTTCCATGACCACGATCCACGCCAACTCTGCCCGCGACGGGATCAGCCGTTTGGAGAACATGATCGCCATGGCCGGGATCGAAATGCCGCTCAAGGCCATGCGCAGTCAGATCTCTTCGGCGGTCAATCTCATCGTGCAGGCGTCGCGTCTGCAAGACGGCTCGCGCCGCATGACCTCGATCACCGAGATCACAGGGATGGAGGGCGAAGTCATCTCGATGCAGGAAATCTTCCGCTACCAGCGTGTGGGCCTGACGCCCGAGAACAAGATCATCGGCCATTTCACCGCAACCGGCGTGCGCAGCCATTTTGCCGAACGCTTCCGCATGTGGGGCTATGACCTGCCCTCCTCCATCTACGAACCCGTCGCGGCCCAGTAAGGAACAGTCCCATGAGTGCCGAACCCATTATCTACGGTCTGATCTTTATCGGCGTGCTGGTGCTGGTCGAAGGCCTGTACCTTGTCGCTTTTGGCAAATCCATCAGCCTCAACAGTCGGGTCAACCGCCGGCTTGAGATGCTCGAAAAAGGCGCGCGGCGCGAAGAGGTGCTGGATAAGCTGCGCAAAGAAATGCAGCAGCATATGAAGGCACGGTCGATCCCGCTTTATTCGCTGTTGTCGGATAAGGCGCAGAAGGCAGCGATTGCATTCACGCCCAAACAACTGTTGCTGATCATGGCCGGTCTGTCAGCGTTGGCCTTTCTCGGGCTGACCATCGGCACAGAAACCAGCGCCCCCGTGCGCCTGCTTTTGGCGATCTTTATGGGTGTGGGCGCCGTGTTCTTTTGGGTTTCCCATAAGGCGGGCAAGCGCATGGCGATGATCGAAGAACAACTGCCCGATGCGGTGGAGCTTATGGTGCGCAGCCTACGTGTAGGGCACCCTTTCTCAAGCGCAATTTCCATCGTGTCGAAAGAGATCCAAGACCCGCTCGCGTCAGAGTTCGGCGTGATCGCGGACGAGTCCGCCTATGGCCGCGACGTCGGCGAAGCGCTGAAAGACATGGCAGAACGGCTCGACATGCAAGACCTGCGCTTTCTCGCGGTGGCGGTGACCATTCAGCAGCAGTCTGGTGGTAACCTCGCCGAGATCCTCGCCGGGCTGGCCAAGGTCATCCGCGCCCGCTTCCGGCTGTTCCGCCGGGTCAAAGCGATCACCGCCGAGGCGAAATGGTCAGGTAAATTCCTCTCCGCCTTCCCTCTCGTGGCGCTGGTTGTGATCAATCTGGCCGATCCGCACTACTACGATGAAGTGCGCGACCATGCGCTGTTCATCCCCGCCTGTTTCGCAGTGGGCATTTTTCTGGCGCTGAACCTTTTCGTCATGCGCATTCTGACCAACATCAAAGTCTGAGGGATCGACCATGAATTTTCTCGACCAGATCAACGCCCGCATCAGCGAGACCCTCGGTCCGATGGGGCTTATCATCATCATCGGCGTGCTGGGTTTAACGCTGGTGGCGCTCACCATCGCCATGATGCTGCGCCAGCCCGAAGACCCTCTGGCCAAGCTGAAACGAACGGCTTCAGCCCCGACTGGCGATGCGACACGCCAGCAGTTGCGGCAATCGGATCAGAACGCCCAACTGCAGAAATTCGCGAAGTTTCTTGAGCCTGAGGACGGCGCCGAGCTGAGCGCGAAACAATTGATGCTGCGGCAAGCAGGCTATCAGTCCCGCGATGCGGTGCGTCTCTACTACTTCGCCCAGTTTGCTCTTGGTATGCTCGGGCTGATCGGCGGCATGGTTTATATGAACCTCCTCGGCGGCAGCGCAGGCATGACGACGCAGAAAACGATGATCTACACCATCGGCCCCGGCGCGATTGGCTACTACCTGCCGAAATACTGGGTGCGCCGCCGCGTCGACGCCCGCAAAGAGGAAATCACCCAAGGCTTTCCCGATGCGCTCGACATGATGTTGGTCTGCGTTGAGGCTGGCCAGTCGCTGGATCAATGTATTGTCCGCGTGGCCAAGGAACTCCGCGCCTCCTACCGCGCTTTGAGTGAGGAATTCGAGATTGTCGCCTATGAAATGAAAGCCGGTAAGGACAAAATTTCCGTGCTGAACGACATGGCCGAACGCTGCGGCGTGCAGGATGTGTCCTCCTTTGTGACCGTGCTGATCCAATCCGCCGCTTTCGGCACATCTATTGCTGACGCGCTGCGGGTCTATGCGTCAGAGATGCGGGACAAACGGGTGATGCGGGCCGAAGAAGCGGCAAACAAGTTGCCAACCAAGATGACCCTTGCCACTATGGGCCTGACCGTGCCGCCGCTCCTGATCATTCTGGTCGGCCCTTCGGTGCATGGCATTACGGAACTGGGCAAAATGGGAAACTAATGAAACGCTCATATCGGCGCGGCAACAGTCGCGCCGCTCTCCTTGGGGCTTTCTCTGCCCTCACATTGGCCGCCTGTTCTCCGGGCGGCTTTTCCGCGTTCGGCGGTGACGATACGTCAAAGGGGGTCTATGCCCCCGGCGTCGATCAAAAGGCAGAGGCGGTCGATGGGATCGAGGTGGGTCATAGGCTGATCGCAGCGGGACAGTATGAACTGGCGATCAAGTCCTTTAACCGCGCCGCTTTGGAACATGGGCTGAATGGAGAGATCCTCTCGGCCCTCGGCAGCGCCAATCTGGGGCTTGGCCGATTGGGTCAGGCGGAAATGCTGCTGCGTCGCGCCGTGAAAGAAGATGCCGAGGAGCCAGAGGTCTGGAACAACCTCGGCGTGGTGCTGATGGAGCGCGGCGAGACGGCAGAAGCCGAGCAGATTTTTCGCAAAGCCTATGCGCTCGATAATGGCGAAAGTGACGCAATCCGGGACAATCTGCGCTTGGCACTCGCAAAAACTGAAAATTCTGTTATGACAGAAGTCAATGAAGATAATTACAAATTGGTGCGGCGCGGCAGCGGGGACTACCTGATCCGTCTGACACCATGACCAAGGCAGAGCAGTAAAAAGGACGCAAAATGCGCCATCCCATTCTTCTGGCCGTCTGCATGGCAGGCGTCACCGCTGTGGCAGGCTGCGGTGAAAAAGATGCGAACGCCACCGTTGAGCGCGCCTTTAAGGACGTCAATGTGGTGGATGAGACCAACCTTTCCGATGTCATGCTGACCGTGGCCGACCCGAATGAAGCGGTGAGCTACTTCGCCCGTTCGGCCAAAGAAGACCCCGATCGCATCGACCATCAGCGCGGGCTGGCATCCTCCCTCGCGCGGGCCAAGCGCCGGACTGAGGCAGTAAGCGCTTGGGAAAAAGTGACCAAGATGAAAGAGGCCACGCCCGACGACAGTGTCGAGCTGGCCGATGCGCTGATCCGGTCCGGCGATTGGGCACGGGCTGAAACGGTGCTCAACAGCATCCCCCCCACGCACGAAACCTTTGCCCGCTACCGGTTGGAGGCGATGGTTGCCGACAGCAAAGAACAGTGGAAACGCGCCGACAGCTTTTATGAAATCGCCGTGGGCCTGACCACCACACCCGCCGCCGTGATGAACAACTGGGGCTACTCCAAGCTTACGCGCGGCGATTACCCGGAAGCGGAGCGGCTCTTTGCCGAAGCGATCCGGCAGGACAACACGCTTTTCACCGCAAAAAATAACCTCGTCATGGCCCGTGCCGCACAGCGTGATTATACGCTGCCCGTGATGCCGATGGAGCAATCGGAGCGGGCGCAACTGCTGCACACGATGGCGTTGTCGGCCATCAAACGCGGCGACGTGGCGACAGGCAAAGGGCTGCTGCAAGAGGCGATCGACACACATCCGCAGCATTTTGAAGCCGCCGTGCGCTCGTTGCGTGCGTTGGAAGCGGGCTGACCCATGGCGATCTCGGCCACGGTGGCCCTGTGGTTCCTGCCGTTTGTGCTGCCTTTGTGTTTTTACGTCGCGTTTACCGACATGAAACAGATGCGCATCACCAATCAGGCGGTGGTCCTCTTGGGCGTTATTTTTGTGGTGATCGGCCTCATTGTCCTGCCCTTTGACGTCTACCTTTGGCGTTTGATGAGCCTGATTATCGTGTTGGCCGTGGGCATCCTGCTGAATGCCGCAGGGGTTATGGGGGCTGGGGATGCGAAATTCGCCGCCGCCGCTGCGCCCTTCATCGCGCTTGGCGATCTCCGGCTGCTGATGGCACTGTTTATGGCAACCCTTCTGGCCGCTGCCGCCACACACCGCGCCGCGAAATATTCCCCCCTGCGCCGCCTCGCCCCGGAATGGCAAAGCTGGCAGGAAACCAAAAAATTTCCCATGGGTCTCGCGCTCGGCACCACGCTGGCGCTCTATCTGATCCTTGGGGCGCTCTACGGTCGTTAAGACAAAATTAACCCCGTCCTCTCGCGCCCCCGTTGTTTCCACATTCACGCCATATTCAGCCTCTATATCTAGGGCTCATCGCGCCGCAGCCCCTGTCTGTTTTGCAAGGAACCCGCTCATGAATGTCTCAACCACCACCGTCCTTGCGCCGCCGCCGCCCAAGCGCCTGGAAGACATGAAGCTGCCTGTCGTGATGATGCGCGACATTCTGTTGAAAACGATTTTCCGCAAGAATATCGAGATGGTCAGCGACCTTGCAAAAGCGCTTTGCCTGCCGGTGCAAGTGACGCAAGAGATGATCGATCACGCCCGCAGCCAACGTCTGATTGAGGCCACCGGCACGCTGAACGCGCATAACGGCAACGAGCTGGGCTATCAACTTACCGACGGGGGCAAAGCGCGGGCTTTAGACGCGCTGGCACAGTCGGAATATTTCGGCGCCATGCCGGTGCCGCTTGAGGTTTACCGCGAACAGGTCAAGCGTCAATCGGTGCGCAACCTGCAAATTACCCGTGCCCAACTGACCGGGGCGATGGGTCATCTGGTCCTGCCGGATAGCCTGCTTGACCACCTTGGGCCGGCGGTTTCTGCCGGGAGATCAATCCTGATGTACGGCCCACCGGGCAACGGGAAATCCAGCATCTCCAACGGCATCCGCGATGCGCTCGGCGACAAGGTCTATGTCCCCCGCGCCATCGAATACGCAGGTCAAGTTATCACGGTCTACGACCCCATCGTCCATTCCGCCGCCGAGGCCGAGGTCCAAGACCCCACCTCCCTGCGCCGTGTGACGCGGTTCGACAGCCGCTATGTTTGTTGTGAACGCCCAACGGTGATCACCGGGGGTGAGTTGACGCTTAACATGCTCGATCTCGTCTATAATCCCACCGCGCGCACCTATCAGGCCCCGCTGCAACTCAAGGCCACCGGCGGTATCTTCATCGTCGACGACCTTGGCCGCCAGCAAGAGCCGCCTCAGAGCATCATCAACCGCTGGATCGTCCCGCTTGAGGAAAACAAAGACATCCTCGCCCTGCAATCGGGTGAGAAATTCGAGGTGCCGTTTGACACGCTGGTGATCTTCTCAACGAACTACCACCCGAATGAGATTTTCGACCAAGCCGCCCTGCGGCGTATCTTCTTCAAGATCAAAATTGACGGGCCGGACCAGCAGAACTTCCTCAAGATCTTCGCCATGGTCGCCAAGAAGCGCGGCATGGCGCTGGACGAAGCCACGCTGGTGCATCTGCTCAAGGTGAAATACCCCACCATCGACAATGTCTATGCGAACTACCAACCGGTCTTTCTGATCGACCAGATGATCGCCATCTGCGAGTTCGAGGGGCTTCCCTATCAAATGAGCCCGGATCTTGTGGACCGCGCTTGGGACAATATGTTCGTC
The DNA here is from genome assembly GCF_013346665.1 of Sulfitobacter maritimus. GTDB lineage: Bacteria > Pseudomonadota > Alphaproteobacteria > Rhodobacterales > Rhodobacteraceae > Sulfitobacter > Sulfitobacter maritimus. The sequence continues at coordinate 270,631 of NZ_JABVBB010000034.1, read as the reverse complement.
AAAGACGAAGTTATCGTAAAGTAATACCTGCGTTTTTGGGGCTGGCAGCGCAGGCCCCAAAGACTACATGACAAACATGCGCGCCCTCCCCCCAAAATTCGCTGATTGGTTTGGCCAGAACGGCTGGTCCCTGCACCCGCACCAGCAAGAGATGCTCGACCGGGCCGAGGCCCCCGCCCTGCTGCTCATCGCCCCCACCGGCGGCGGCAAAACGCTGGCGGGGTTCTTGCCCACGCTCGTCGATTTGGCGGAAGAGCCGCATGAGGGGATGCACACGCTCTACATCTCGCCGCTGAAAGCGCTCGCCGCTGACATCAAACGCAACCTCACCCGTCCGGTGGAGCAAATGGGCCTGCCGATCCGGATCGAAGACCGTACCGGCGACACGTCGCAATCGCGCCGCCGCCGCCAACGCGCCGATCCGCCGCACATCCTGTTGACCACGCCCGAAAGCCTTGCGCTGCTGACCTCTTACGACGACGCCGCCCGCACCTTTCGCGGGCTGAAACGTGTGGTGATCGACGAAATCCACGCCCTCGCAGAAAGCAAGCGCGGCGATCAACTCATGCTGGCGCTGACCCGGTTGCAAGCGCTCTGCCCCGATCTCAAACGCGTCGGCCTCTCGGCCACTGTCGAGGACCCCGCCGCCATCGCGCATCTCATGGCCCGCCACCCCGACCCCTGCGAAGTGCTGCTGGCCGACCCCGGCCCCGCGCCGGACATTCAAATGCTGCGCACCGAAGAAGCCCCGCCCTGGGCTGGTGGCGGCGCGGCCTATTCCATCCCGGCGGTGCTCGACCAAGTTCGCCAACACAAAACCACGCTGATCTTTCACAACACGCGCGCGCAGGCCGAGATCTTCTTTCACAACCTCTGGCTCGCCAACGAAGACGCCCTGCCCATCGCGATCCACCACGGCAGCCTTGACCGCGCACAGCGCGCAAAGGTCGAAGCAGCCATGGTGCGCGGCGATCTGCGCGCCATCGTCTGCACCGGCACGCTGGACCTCGGCATCGACTGGGGCGATGTGGACCTCATCATCCAAATCGGCGCGCCGAAGAACGTCAAACGCCTCGTGCAACGTATTGGTCGCGCCAACCACCGCTACAACGCGCCTTCCAAAGCGCTCTTGGTGCCCGCCAACCGTTTTGAAGTGGTTGAATGCGTTGCGGCGCTAGAAGCCGTGCTCGAAGGCGCATTAGACGGTGACGCGCCGGGCCCCGGGCCTCGCGATGTGCTGTGCCAACACATCCTGATCACCGCCTGCGCTGGCCCCTTCGACGCCGACGCACTCTTCGCACAGATCCGCTCCGCAGGCGCCTATGCCACCCTGTCACGCGCGGCCTTCGATGCCTGCCTCGACTTCTGCGCCACCGGCGGCTATGCGCTGCGCGCCTATGATCGCTGGCAACGGCTGCTGCAACGCCCTGATGGGCTGTGGCAACTGCGCGACCCGCGCAGCGCACAGCGCATTCGTATGAACATCGGCACGATCCAAGACACCGATAAACTCAAAGTCCGGATGCAACGCAAACGGGGCGGTAAACCTTTGGGCGAAATCGAAGAAGGCTTCGCCGCGACCTTGACCAAAGGTGACACCTTCCTCATCGGGGGCCAAATCGTGCGCTACGAGGGCCTGCGCGAAACGGTGGTCGAAGTCAGTCGCAACGCCGCGAAGAAGCCCAAAGTGGCGACCTTCGGCGGCACCAAATTTGCCACCTCAACGCAATTGTCGGCCCGCGTACAGCAGATGTTCACCCAAGAGCAGTGGCCCGAACTGCCCCCTCACACAGCCGAATGGCTGGCCTTGCAACGCGAGGTCAGCCAGCTGCCGCAACCGGGTGAGTTGCTGGTCGAAAGCTTCCCCCACGACGGGGCCGAACAAACTGTCTTCTACGGCTTTGCCGGACGCAACGGACAACAAACGCTTGGGCTCCTGCTGACCAAACGCATGGAAGACCTCGGCCTGCGCCCGCTGGGGTTTGTGGCGACAGACTACGCGACACTGATCTGGGGGCTGGACCCCGTGGACGACCCGGCGCCTTTGCTCGACTCCGCTGCCCTGCACGAAGGTCTCGACAGTTGGCTGGCGGGCAACGCCGTGATGAAACGCACCTTTCGCGCCGCCGCGACAATCGCAGGCCTTATCGAACGCAACACCCCACAAGCGCGCAAATCCGGCCGGCAGACGACTTTCTCAAGCGATATTCTTTACGATACGTTACTGCGCTACGAGCCAGACCACCTCATGCTCGAGATCACCCGCGAAGAGGCGCTCCGCGGGCTGGTCGACTTTGGCCGGATCGAAGAAATGCTGTCCCGCATCGCCGGACGCATCGAACACCGCCGCCTGCCCCGCGTCAGCCCCCTTGCCGCGCCGTTGTTGCTGGAAATGGGCAGAGTACCGGTTGAAGGCGCAGCCCAAGAGCGGATGCTCGCTGAAGAGGCTGCGCGGCTAATGGAAGCATCCGGCCTCGCGCAACTGACCCCGCCGCCCTCGAATATCCCCCGCCGGCGGGACGTTTCCTAAAACACGGGCCGGACGAGGGTCGATCTGTTGTGCAGCGGTATTTGAAAAAGGATGAAGATGGTTAAGCGTTTTTTAACCATACGGACGCATTCTAATCACGCGGTACAGGCTGCGGAGCCGATGACCGCAAAGGATGAAGGCGCGTCTTGTGTGGGGCAGCAATCCGGTCACAGGGCGCGCTTTCTACATTTCATCCTTTCTTAAATACCGCTGCGCCTTCCTCACCACGCGCAGAACGCTGCTTTTGGCCCCTTGCCAAATCAGCGGCAGTTGCAGATGAACAAAGGATGAACGGGTTAGACTTTACATTCGCGGGTGCAGCGCTGACGGCGCTCGGATCTGGGGCTCTCTGGTGGCCTGCGCAAAGCCTGCTTTGCGTCAGTGATTTACATCTGGGGAAGTCTGAGCGGCTTGCGCGACGTGGGGGGGCGACCCTGCCCCCTTATGAGACGCGTGATACGCTGAACCGCCTGGCTGCCGACCTTGCCGCGACCGAACCGCGCCATGTGGTTTGTCTAGGCGACAGCTTTGACGATCTAGGCGCCGCACAGGCTTTGCCGGAGCAAGAGCGGCTTTGGATTATGCGTTTGCAAGCCGGGCGGCAGTGGGACTGGATTGAGGGCAATCATGATCCCGGCCCTGTGGGACTGGGCGGCACGCATCTTGCGGAACTCGCGCTAGGCCCGCTTACCTTTCGGCATATTGCTGATCCCGCGCAGCGGGCTGAGGTTTCTGGGCATTACCATCCAAAAGCCTCGGTCTATGCCCGCAAACGTAGCATTTCTCGGCCTGCCTTTCTTTTTGACAGTGACCGGCTGATCCTTCCGGCCTATGGCACCTATACGGGTGGGCTGGGTAGCGGGTCGCAGGTGCTTTGTGGTCTGATGCAGCCCAATGCCTGCGCGATATTGACCGGGCCTCAGCCAGTGGTAATCCCGATGCCAAGAAGGGCCAGTTGATGACAGACATAGAACAACGCATCCGCGATAGCTTTGCTGCGCAGACGATGATGCAGACTTTGGGCGCCGAGGTCATTGACGTATCTGAAGGGTTGGTCCGGGTCAGCGCCCCTGTCTTGCCCTTGGCGCGACAGCAGCAGGGGGTGGGCCATGCCGGGCTTACGTTTTCGATTGCCGATTCTGCGGCGGGCTATGCGGCGCTGACCATGATGCCGCCCGAGATGGATGTGGTGACGTCTGAAATTAAGATAAACCTGCTCGCCCCCGCCCGCGGTGACCGGTTGATCGCCACCGGCCGGGTGGTCAAACCCGGGCGGCGGCTCTGTGTGGTGACGGCTGAGGTGCATGCCGTTGCGGATGGCGAAACCCGCTTGATCGCCATTCTGCAAGGCACGATGGTGCCGGTAAGCCCTTCTTAGACGGTCAGCCCTTCCGGCTCTTCCAGACCGTTCGCGCGGCAGCAGGCTGTTACGGTATTGGCCAAGAGGCAGGCGATGGTCATCGGCCCGACCCCGCCCGGCACCGGGGTGATCGCGCCAGCACGGTCTTTAGCGCTGTCAAAGTCGACATCGCCGACCAATTTGGTCTTATCGCCGGTCTCGATACGGTTGATGCCCACGTCAATGACAGTGGCCCCTTCCTTGATCCAGTCTCCGGGCACCATTTCAGGCCGTCCCACAGCCGCGACGACGATATCTGCGCGGCGCACAACATCGGGCAGGTCGCGGGTGCGGCTGTGCGCCATTGTGACGGTGCAGCTGTCGCCTAGCAGCAATTGCGCCATGGGTTTGCCAACGATGTTGGAGCGCCCGATCACCACGGCGTTCATCCCTGACAGATCCCCATGGTGATCGCGCAGCATCATCAGGCAACCGAGTGGCGTGCATGGCACCATGCTCTTTTGTCCTGTCCCCAATAGGCCAACGTTGGAAATGTGAAACCCGTCGACGTCCTTGGCCGGGGAGACCGCGTTCACGACACGTTTCTCGTCCATATGCTCTGGCAGCGGCAGTTGTACGAGAATGCCGTGGATTTCAGCATCATTGTTCAGATCATCAATCAGCTTGAGCAGCGCGTCCTGCTCTGCCGTTGCGGGCAGTTTGTGCTCAACGGATTTCATCCCCACTTCGCGGGTCATCTTGCCTTTGGAGCGGACATAGACCTGACTGGCCGGGTCCTCGCCGACCAGAACCACTGCAAGACCGGGGGTAATGTCGTGGTCAGCTTTCAGCCGTGCGACATGGCCTGCTACGTTTTCCCGAACTCTGGCTGCAAAAGCCTTACCGTCGATGATTGTCGCTGCCATATCCATCTCTCTTTCGCCAATGCTGGGGTTGATCCCGCCCTACATCACCGCGGCAGGGCGGGTTTGCAACCCGTCTTAAAACAGCCCTTCCACATCCCCATCAGCGTTCAGTTTGATCGCCTCGGCCGAAGGGACGCGCGGCAGGCCCGGCATCGTCATGATTTCACCGCAGATCACTACAACGAATCCCGCGCCGGCGGACAGCCGCACTTCACGCACCGGGACCGAAAAGTCTCGCGGAGCGCCGCGCAGGTCGGGGTCGGTTGAAAAACTGTATTGGGTTTTGGCCATGCAGACCGGCAGGTCGCCGTAGCCTTGGTCCTCCCAATCTTTCAACTGGTTGCGAATTTTTTGATCGGCGAGCACCTCGTCAGCGCGGTAGATGCGTTTGGCGATTGTCTCGATCTTGCGAAACAGTGGCATGTCATCGGGATAAAGCGGTGCGAAATTGGCGCTGTCGCCATCGGCGATCTCGGCCACGCGCTGCGCCAGATCGGCGGAACCTTCTGAGCCTAGTTCCCAATGCCGCGACAGGATCGCCTCGGCCCCCTGCGCGGCCACGTAATCTTTGACTGCCTGCACCTCGGCGTCGGTATCGGTGACAAAATGGTTGATCGCCACGACCACCGGCACACCGAAGGATTTCACGTTTTCGATATGTTGGCCCAGATTGCCGCAGCCCTGCATGACGGCGTCGACATTCTCGGTCCCTAGATCGGCCTTGGTGACACCGCCGTTCATCTTCATCGCCCGCACGGTGGCGACCACCACGACGACAGAAGGCGCGAGCCCTGCTTTGCGGCATTTGATGTTCATGAATTTCTCGGCGCCAAGATCCGCGCCAAAGCCGGCTTCGGTCACCACGTAATCGGCCAGTTTCAGCGCCGTTGTTGTGGCAATGACCGAGTTGCAGCCGTGGGCGATATTGGCAAAAGGTCCGCCGTGAACGAAAGCCGGGTTGTTTTCCAAGGTTTGCACGAGGTTGGGCTGCATTGCGTCTTTGAGCAGCACCGTCATCGCACCGTCGGCTTTGATGTCGCGCGCATAGATGGGGCTGCGATCGCGGCGATAGGCGACGATCATCGCGCCCAAACGCTCTTGCAGATCCGCCAGATTGCGCGAGAGACAGAGGATCGCCATAACCTCAGAAGCGACGGTGATGTCGAAACCGGTCTCGCGCGGGAAACCGTTTGGCACGCCGCCAAGCGACGCTGCGATTTGGCGCAGTGCGCGGTCGTTCATATCAACCACACGCCGCCAGACAACGCGGCGGGTGTCGATCTCAAGCTCATTGCCCCAGTAGATATGATTGTCGATCATCGCGGCCAGCAGGTTATGCGCCGAGGTGATCGCGTGGAAATCGCCGGTGAAATGCAGGTTCATCTCTTCCATTGGCACGATCTGCGCATAGCCGCCGCCCGCGGCACCGCCCTTCATGCCAAAGTTCGGCCCAAGAGAGGCCTCGCGGATGCAGACGGCTGCTTTCTTGCCGATCCGGTTCAGCCCGTCGCCGAGACCCACGGTGGTTGTGGTCTTGCCTTCGCCCGCCGGTGTGGGGTTGATCGCGGTAACGAGGATGAGCTTGCCATCGGGGCGGTCTTGCACACTGTCGATGAAGCTCTGGCTAACTTTCCCTTTGTCATGGCCATAGGGCAGCAGGTCGTCACTGGAGAGGCCCAGTTTCGCGCCGATCTCTTGAATAGGGCGTTTTGCTGCTTCTCGTGCGATCTGAATGTCGGTTTTAAAAGCCATGGGAATCCCCTGTTGCCGGTTACGGTGATCTTGATGAACAAGACTTACAGGCACAAGTCCCGGTGCGAAGGCGGTATTTCCGACACTCAAGCGCCGCGAAACGGCGTGGGCCTAGTCCAGATGCGGCCAAACCGGTTGATTGGGGACGAAAAGCCGCAGGCTGTCGCCGATAGCGAGCGGTCCTTCGCGTTCGACCCAAGCAGTCACGCCGCGCTTGCCTTGCGCGGCGGCTTTGAACCCTTTGCCATGGCCGGGCGCCTCACTCTCAATCTCACGCGCGGGGAGATTGCAGGGACCGTTTTCGATATCCACGACCAGCGTGGTGCCTTGGCTGTTTTGCAAACGCGAGCCGGGCGGGACCAGCGTGAAATCTGGGATGTCTTCTAGGACAATCGAGGCCCCAAGCAACGCGGGATCGAGCGCTGGCAGGTCAATGGCCCGTACAATCTGCGCCATCTCTTCGGCAGAGAGAATGGAAAGCTGGCGCGTGTTGCGGATCTCCGTCCCCTTGGGATGCAGGTTGCGCACGCGGACGCAGGCGGGACGGGTCAGCCCGGCGTGAAAGTCGCCTTCGAACCCGGCATAGCTCGCAAATACCTCTGTCATGGGAGCCGAGCGAATGTTCCGGCGATCTTGGGGGACCATGCCCAACCAGATGATCCGGGCGGTGTAGTCGGTTGCGCGTAGCTCAGGCATCTTGCTGTCCTTGAAGGGCTAAGTCGGATCGGCAAACTTAGGGCTATTGCCGGGTCAGATGCACCTTAAATCCGCCACCGCTGAGCGACGCTTTGGCAAGTCTGCCTGCCGTATAGACCAAGTCCATGCCGAAGGATTTGAGGTAAAAGGGGGAGACATAGCCCGGCCCCATGACGACACGGTAGGACATGTCGCACAGGACAGAGGCACCGTCTTGACTGACTGCTTGCGTGGCGATCTGAACGACGCGGCGTCCATCGTAGAGGGCAAGCGGAGATGGGCAGCTTTTGGCATTCGCAAGCGCCGCAAAAAGCTCAGGTGGAAAGAGGACCCCGGCGGGAACTGCTTTGGCCTCCGACAGTTGCGTGATCTCTGAGGTTGGGGTGATTTTCACCGAGGTGACCTGCCCCTCCGTCCGCGCAATCGCGATGTCGCGGGTTTCGCTGCCCCGGTTTGAGCCGAGATAGTTGACCGAACCGCCCGCAGACCGGGTAGCCGCGTTGAAGGTGCCGTTTTTGATGCCAAAAGGCGCATTGTCGAGCGACAAGAGAAACGCGGCATCTTGGCTTTGGCCATTGAACTCCAACGTGCCAAGCTGACGCCCAGCTAAAGCCACAGCATAGGTTTGCGGCTCGGCCGCAACCGGGCCGGCGAGAAGAGTGGAGAAAGCGATGAAGGCAGAAAGGATACGTCGCATAAGACCCGTCAGGTTAAGACATTCGGCCCTGTCTAGCGCGATGCCAGCCGCGAGGCGATAGCTGAGTTCCGGCCCCCCAGCCCGATGAGCGGATCATTACGAAAAGACCCCGCCGAAGCGGGGTCTTTTGGGTGGTGTCAAATTTAGATCAGACAGACGGTTCAGGCTCCATCCCGCCATCCTTCGGCGGGGTTTTCTTGCCCTTCGCCTTGGGGATCGCGGTGACGCTCGGTGTGCTGCCCGCGTCGGTGTCGCCGTCGCCCGAATCGTCGGAGGGCGGCAAGCCGTCCATGACGCGTTTGATCTCATCACCGGTCAGGGTTTCATATTCCAGCAGCCCTTGGGCCAGACGCTCGAACTCCACCTCTTTCTCGGTGATGATCTTCATCGCGTGATCATAGCCGTCTTGGATGAACTTCTGGACTTCTTTCTCGACCAGTTCCTTGGTGTTGGCCGAGACGGAGAAACCAGCGGTGTTGCCCTGATAGCCCTGCGCGGCTTCGGAATAGTCGATATTGCCGACCTTATCCGACATGCCCCATTGCAGCACCATCGCCCGTGCCAAGGCGCTCGCTTGCTGGATATCGCCCGCCGGGCCGTTGGACACGGAATCGGGGCCGTATTTATGAATTTCTGCCGCCTTGCCCGCCATGGCCATGGCCAAGCGCTGGTGACATTCATCCTTGAACATGTTCAGGCGGTCAATCTCCGGCAGGCTCATCACCATACCAAGCGCACCACCGCGCGGGATAATCGTGGCTTTATAAACCGGGTCGCATTTCGGCAGGGTCATACCTACCAACGCGTGACCAGCCTCGTGATAGGCAGTCATTTCCTTCTGCTCGGCGGTCATCACCATCGAGCGGCGCTCTGGCCCCATCATGACCTTGTCCTTGGCCTGTTCAAAATCGACCATGGTGACAAAGCGACGGCCCACACGAGCAGCCATCAGCGCGGCCTCATTGACGAGGTTCGCCAGATCCGCACCAGAGAAACCGGGCGTGCCGCGTGCGATGATGCGCAGGTCAACGTCCGGCCCCAGCGGGGTCTTGCGGGCGTGGACCGAAAGGATTTTTTCGCGGCCCTTGATGTCGGGGTTCGGCACTGTGACCTGACGGTCGAAACGGCCCGGACGCAGCAGTGCAGGGTCGAGCACGTCACGGCGGTTGGTCGCGGCGAGGATGATGACACCCTCGTTGCTTTCGAAACCGTCCATCTCGACCAGAAGCTGGTTCAAGGTCTGCTCACGCTCGTCATTGCCGCCGCCGTAGCCTGCACCCCGGTGGCGACCGACCGCGTCGATCTCGTCGATAAAGACAATACAGGGCGCGTTTTTCTTGGCCTGCTCAAACATATCGCGGACACGGGATGCACCGACGCCGACGAACATTTCGACAAAGTCAGAACCGGAGATGGTGAAGAAGGGCACGCCCGCCTCGCCCGCAATGGCACGCGCGAGCAGCGTCTTACCAGTACCCGGAGGGCCAACAAGCAGCGCGCCTTTGGGGATCTTGCCGCCAAGGCGCGAGAATTTCTGCGGGTTGCGCAGGAATTCGACGATCTCTTCAAGCTCTTCCTTGGCCTCGTCGATGCCCGCAACATCGTCGAATGTCACCCGGCCCTGCTTTTCGGTCAGCATCTTGGCCTTGGATTTGCCAAAGCCCATGGCGCCACCTTTGCCGCCGCCCTGCATGCGGTTCATGAAATAGATCCAGACACCAATCAACAGCGCGATGGGCAGCAGCGACATCAGGAAGGTCTGGAACCCAGATTGTTCCTGCGGGCGGGCCTTCACCGGGATGTCATTATTGATCAGAAGCTGCGTCAGCTCCGCATCCTCAGGCTTGATCGTCAGGTAGTCAGACCCATCCGCCGCGCGGAACCGCACTTGCTCGCCATCAAGGGTCACATTGCGCACATCGCCATCCTGCACAGAGGTGACAAACTCGGAATAGCTGACCTCGTTATTTTGCAGTGAGCCGCTGGAACCGCTGAAAAGATTGAACAGCGCCAGCACCAGCAGCATCAGGACAACCCAGAAGGCGAGGTTACGAACATTTCCCAAGGAAATTCTCCTAAATTCACATAGCCGCAAGCAAGTCCTGCGGCCCAAGGGGCGCCCGTTAAGACAACCACCACACTAAGATAGACATGATGCGCTCATGTTCAATGCGATAATGGCGCGGTTTTGAGCCACCCCGCATCGCGTTCAAGCTGCACATGCCATTTCTCGTCTAGCCCGGCAAGGGGCGCTGCAAGCAGCCGGTCGCCTTGCCAGACCGAGGGGGTCGACAGCAGCACCGCACGTGGGCGGCCCGTTTCGCGCCAAGCTGGGCATTGCGCCAGTCCTTCAGGGCCCAAAACGCGCAGTTCTGCGCCTGCGGGGGCCGCTGCCTTGGTCGTCGCACGCCAGCGGGTATCCCAAATGTGATCAGCAGGCACGACATGCTCGCGCACGGCGTTATATTCACGAAATACCCAAATCTCTCCGCGCCGTAGCAGCACCTGACAGCCATCCAACGTCGCCCCCTGCCCCTGCGCCAAGCCAGCGATCAAAGCGGCGACCGGGTTGCGGCGTGGCGTATAGCGGCTGCCGCTGATCCAGCCCAAGGCACGCAGGATTAAACGACGACGAATCTCGACGGGTTCGGCGAAAAACGCCTCGGCGCGGGCGACGACCGCCCCTGCCTCAATGCGCAGAATTTCGCTCGCAGCGCGGTCGGTCTGGTGGTCCAAAGCGGCGCGAACGCTGGCCATATTCTCAGCCACCTCGGCCAAGGTCTCTGCATCAATCCCTAAAGGCGCCAATCCAGCAAGACATTGGCGGGCTCGGATGCGGCTGTAGTGAAGATCGTCATTACTGGGGTCATCGATCCATTCAACGCGGCTTTCGCGCAGATAGTCGCGCAGAGTGTCGCGTCTGACGGCCAGAAGCGGGCGCAGCCATTGGATGTCGTGACGGGTACTCTGTGGGGCCATGGCCGACAGCCCGTCGACACCCGCACGCCGCGCCAGCCGCATCAGCACGGTTTCGGCCTGATCATCGGCGGTATGGCCAAGCGCTACACAAGGCAACTGTCGCCGTTTGGCCCAATCGGCCATCAACCGATAGCGTGCTTGGCGCGCGGCATCTTGCAGGTTGCCCTGACCGTCCCAGTCGCGCCAACGCAGGGTTTCATGCGCCAAGCCGAGCGCCGCCGCATGACGCGCCACAAAATCCGCTTCAACCGCTGCCTCGGCACGCAGGCCATGATCGACGGTCACCACCTCCAGATGACTGCCCGCCGCGCGGAAAAGGCCTGACAGCAGCGACAGCAAAGCCATGGAATCGCCCCCGCCCGAGACAGCGACTCCCAGCCGGGGTGGCAACCCGCCGCCCAGCCCCGCGATGAGCTTTTCCGCCAGTCCCGCGGGGTCCGTAGCGGCGGAGGTGGTCATGGTCAGTTAGGAACAGCCCAGCGTCTGACGCTGCGCTTCGGCTTGGCTCACCTGCGGCGCATTGGGAAAGCGCACGGCAACTTCAGAGAGCGTCACACAGGCCTCTTGGGTCTGTTCCAACGTGCCAAGCGCGCGGCCCAGTTCAAACAGCGATTGCGGGGCAACCGGCCCTTCGGGATCGGTGCTGAAGGCTGCAAGAAAGGCGCGGGCGGCTTCACGGTTGTCGCCTAAGCCCGTCAATGCCTCGCCGCGGCGCAGTTCGGCCTCGGCCGCTAACGGTCCGCCCGGATAGGTTTGGTTGAAGGTCGCAAAGAGGTCGGCGGCGCTGCGAAAGTCACCGGAGGCGAGCGCCCCCTGCGCCCGCTCGAAATCGGCCTTCTCGCTGACCGCCAGCTCTGCTTCGTTGATGGGGGTGACGATGCCATTGGACGCCGTGCCGTTCGACGGGGCCGCTGCACCGCCCGGGGTGGCCTCTACCACCTCGCGGTCCGTGTCGGTTCCCGGTGCGACAACCGCAGGAGCCTCACCGCCGCCAAGGGTCGAGGTTTCGCCAAGCGCGCCCAGATCGCCGCCCTCCAGTTCAACCAAACGGTATTCCAGATCGCCGATCCGGTTGGTGCCATCGGACACCACGCGGTTGATCCGGTTTTCCATCTCCTCGGTCTTGGCGGTGAGCCGCTGCAGTTCGCTCTCCATTGTGCTGACACGTTCCAGCACCGAATTGCCCCCGGTCTCAACAGAAGCGCCGCCGGTGGTCGATAGCTCCCGACGCAGCTTTTGCACTTCGACGTTCAGAATGGTCAGCTGCTGGCGAATGTCCGCCAGCGTCTGATCGTTGTCCTGCGCCATAAGCGCGGCGGGGGCGGTCATCAGCCCCATCACCGCGACGAAGATATATCGCTTCAGCACATTGGCCTCCTGTATTTGGTCACCGCATGGCGCGGGTTTAGCTGGTCAACCCACCACCGGCGAGCACGGTCACGGCGCGGCGGTTCTTGGCGTAGCAAGCCTCTTCCGAGCAGATCTCGATTGGGCGTTCCTTGCCGTAGCTGATGGTTTTCAACCGCGAAGCCGCGATGCCTTTGGAGATCATATATTCACGCACCGCATTGGCGCGACGTCCGCCAAGCGCGATGTTGTATTCGCGTGTGCCCTGCTCATCCGCATGGCCTTCGATCACGGCCTGATAATGCGGGTTGGATTGCAGCCAAGCCACCTGCCCGTCAAGCGTCGCGCGGCCTGTGTCCGTCAGGGTGGACTGGTCAATGAGAAAGAGCACCCGATCGCCCACGGCCTGCTGGAAATAGGCGGTGGAGGTGGGGTCATTGGCGCTGCCCGGCACGATACCGGCATTGGCACCCGCGCCTGCGCCTGCACCGGCCCCGCCCATGCCATCGGCGCCAAAGCGGTCCGGGTTGGTACAGGCCGACACGGCCAGCGCGGAAATCAAAAGCGTGCTCGTCAGAATGCGTTTCATGGGGTCTGCCCTCTCTGTGGTGGCGTTGTTGTTGGCGGTGTTAACACAGGCGCGGGGGCATGGGAATTGCCCGCGCCTGTGGGAAAAGAAGCATCGGCCTAGTTCTGCAAGGGTGACCAAGACGGGTCCGACCCGCCCTCTGGCGTGCGCACCGGCTTGAGGTTACGGCCCGATATATCGACGGAATAGAGCGAGGACGAGCCGCCCGCGCCCTGGGTCTCACGTGCGAACATGATGACGCGGCCATTGGGCGCCCAGGTTGGGCCCTCATCAAGGAAGGACGCGGTGAGCAAACGCTCCTCGGACCCATCCGTGCGCATCACGCCGATGTGAAAGCGGCCCTTGTTCTGCTTGGTGAAAGCCACCAAATCCCCGCGTGGTGACCAGACGGGCGTGCCGTAACGCCCTTCGCCAAAGGAAATCCGCGTCGCTTCGCCGCCCGTTGCGGGCATGATATAAAGCTGCGGGCTGCCCGAGCGGTCGCTCTCAAAAACGATCTGACTGCCATCGGGCGAGAAGCTGGGTGCTGTCTCAATCGCGGGCGTATTGGTCAACCGCACCGATTGGCCAGAGTTGATGTCCATCGAGTAGATGTCAGTATTGCCGCCATTGCTCAGCGAATAGACCACGGTCTGACCACTGGGCGAAAAGCGCGGGGCGAAGGCCATGCTGCCCGCCGCACTCTCCAACGCCCGGCGCTGGACCGAGCCGATGTCGAGCACATAAATACGCGGGAAGCCGCTTTCATAGCTGGTGTAGAGCACGCGATTGCCATCAGGCGAGAAGCGCGGGGCAAGCACGATGGAGCCAGATTCGGTGAGGTACTTCAGGTTCGCCCCGTCGTAATCCATGATCGCCAGCCGTTTCTGACGGTCGTCCTTTGGCCCGGTTTCAGAGACATAGACCACGCGGCTGTCGAAATAACCGCCCTCGCCGGTGATCCGGCTATAGACCGCATCGGCCACCTTATGCGCCATGCGCCGCCAACCTTCGGTGGTGCCGGAAAACTGCAAGCCGCCCTGCCCGTTCGCGTCGACCAGTTCCTCGCCCGAGAACACATCATAGACGCGGAATTTGACGTTCACGCTGTTGCCGCTGACATTGACCGCCCCGGTGATCAGCGCCTGCGCGTTGATCGCTTTCCAATCGGCATATTCAACCGGCGCGTTAAAGTCGCTCACGGTAGAGATATAGGCGCTGGCGGGGATCTCGCGGAAAAGGCCGGTGCCCGTCAGGTCATCAGACACCACGCGGGCGATATCGACCGCAAGCTGCCCTGCCTCGCCGCTTTCGGGCTGAAAGCTGGGCACGGCAAAGGGCAAAGGCTCGATCGTCGGGTCGTCAATCACAATGCGCAGCGGCTCGGCGCGGGCCGGATCGGGGGCCAGCGTGAATACGGCGGCAGCGCTCAGCGCCAGCAGTCCCAGAAGTCTCGTCAGCATGTTATCGGCTCCTCATTGGGTCGAATGTCATCTCGATGTCTTGCCACTGGCTGTATTTTTCCTGCGGCAGGTCGTAGCCCCGGCTGCCGCAACGGATCACGGCCCGTTTGGCGGCTTCAAAGGCTTGGCGCGCGGCAGCGTCACTGCCGCCACTGGAGCTTAGCAGCCGGATCGAACTGGCAACCGGCGTGCCGTCTTGGTTCATCTGCAGGCCCACGATCACGGTGGTCCGCGATGCTTCTGTCGACAGTGCGCCGATGTTCCAGCAGGCCGACACGGCCACGCGCAAGGATTCCCGTTCGCCCGAGGACAGCGGCGGGCCGCTTGGCACAGGCGCTTCGGCCTCAGGCTGGCCGAGCACTTCGCTGAGCGCGTCAGCGATGGCGTCGTCGGTGGTGCTTGGCGTCTCGACGGGTTCCGGCTCTGGCTCTGGTGTCGGGTCAGGTTCGGGCGTTTCGGCAGGCTCTTCCGGGGCCTCGGCCACCTCAACCGGCGGCGGGGGCGGAGGACGGCGGCCCGGTGGACGTGCGGAGGCCGCTGGCGCCTTGTCGGCCTCGGTCACGATCTCGGTGGTGCTGTCTTCTGGCGTCTGCGCCTTTTGCGGCTCTTCAACCACGGTCTCTGCCTCGGCCTCCGCATCGGGGGTTACGGCGGGCTGCTCGTCAAGATCAGGGCGGACCTCGGGGACAGGCTGTTCCACAGGCTCGGGCGCTACGCGCGGCGCTTCGCGAGGGGTGGCTTCAGGCGCGATTTCGGGCACCAGAACGGCGGTGTCGCCAATCGGCTCAGGCATTTCGGGAGCTGTGTCATCCACTTCGGTCTGCGGGGGCAGTTCCAGCTCGGTCACCTCTGGCGGGGTGTCCTCTGGCGGGGTCTCGGTCTGCACGGGCTCCGGTTGCTCAATGGCGGTGTCTGGCTCTGCCGTGACATCGGGAGCCTCCTCCGGCACCTCTGGTGGCGCGGGCTGGGCAACTTCGATGGTGGAGTCGGGCGCCTGTGGCCCTGCAACCAGCGCATCATATTCCGCGGCAGAGATCACCGAGACCTCGGTCATCTCAACCGGGTCCGGCTCGGAGGTGAAGATGTTGCCAAACAACAGCCAGCCGATAAGACCCAGATGCCCGGCACCTGATATGTAATGCCCGCTATGCACGGCTCAGCCACCCGACGTGTCGCTGCCGTCCAACGCCGGGCCGCCGATGTCGGTCACCAGACCGATGTTGGAAAAGCCGCCTGCGTTGAGCGCGCCCATGACTTCCATGACCTGCGCGTAAGGCACCTTGCCATCCGCGCGCAGAAACACCCGGTCGCTGGCCCGCTCCGACGCAATAGCGCGAAGTTTGGTAACCAGTTGATCACGCGGCGTGTCGGTGGTTTGGATTTGCACCGCGCCTTCGGCAGTGACCGTCACAGTCAGCGGCTCCTCCTGCTCAGCGGGCAAAGCGCTCGCGGCGGTTTTCGGCAATTCTACCGGCACGCCCACAGTCAAAAGCGGGGCCGCGACCATGAAGATGATCAGCAGCACCAGCATCACGTCGACGAAAGGCGTGACGTTGATCTCGGCCATCGGTTGGCTGCGACCGCGTCTGCGCCCCCGTCCGCCTTGTTTCTTGATGACACCTGCACCCATGGCTTAACTGTCCAACTGGCGGCTGAGGATGGTGGCGAACTCATCCGAGAAGGCTTCGTAATTGCCCAAGATGCGATCACTGTCGGCGCTGAGCTTGTTGTAAAACACAACCGCCGGGATCGCGGCCAGCAGGCCGATGCCGGTCGCCAAGAGCGCCTCGGCGATACCGGGGGCAACGACGGCAAGGTTAGTGTTCTGCTGGGCGGCAATCTCAATGAACGAGTTCATAATGCCAAAGACGGTGCCGAACAGGCCCACGAAAGGCGCGGTGGAGCCGACAGTGGCCAGCACCGGCAGCCCCTTTTGCAAACGCTCGGCTTCTTTGGAAATCGCCACATCCATCGACCGATCAATCCGCGCCGTCGCGCCGGGGATCAGCGCGCCATCCTCGCGGTGCGAGCGGCGCCATTCCGACATGCCGGCGGCAAAGATTTTTTCAGAAGGTCCGTCCGGGTCAGCACCGATGGTGTCAAAAAGCCCGTCCAGCGGCTCGCCCGACCAAAACGCCTGATCGAACTGCGCGGCCTCGGCGCGGGCTTTGCGGTATTGGATGGTCTTTTGAATGATGATCGACCACGACCAAAAGGACGCCGCGATCAGCATGATCATTACCAGTTTAACCGTCAGTGTCGCCTTCGCGAACAGCCCCCACAGGGAGAAATCAATCCCCTGTGCCAATGCCAGCGTCTCTGCTTCCATTTGCCTATGCTCTTTTCCTGCCACCCCTTACGGGGCAATCTGCCTCTCGGGCCGTATTTTTCCGGCCTCAATTTGGAGCAAAGCTAACGGGTTGCAACCGGGATTGCCAGAATTATGGTATCAGGGCGCAGGATCGCTGTCTGACAAGCGAAGTTTCGCTGGCAAACGGGTGGGTTTTCCAGCGGTTGTCATGCAAACGGCGGTCACCTTGGCGCGGAAAATGATCTTGCCATCGCGCAGCACGTCTTGATCGAACACCCAACGCACCGGCCCTTCGGCTTGATGGGTGGTCTGCACCTCCAACCGATCCCCGAAACGCGCCGCGCCGATGTAGTCTGCTTCGACGCGCGTGACCGCAAAAACCAGCCCCTTTTCCCGCATGGCACGCTGGTCGAGGCCGATCTGCTCGACGATGTCCGACCGCGCCCGCTCGATATAACGCAGGTAGTTGGCGTAATAGACGATCCCCGCCATGTCGGTGTCTTCGTAAAAGATGCGGACCGGAAAGCTATGGCTCATGACGCCACCTGCACCCGCGCGGCGAGACGCAGCGCATGGCTGGGGTCATTGGCAGCGGGGGGCATCACCGGGTCATAGGCCGCACGGATCACGTCCGCCACTTCAGGCCGCAACACCAATGCCTCATCCGCCAGTGCGAGCGGGGACTGCTCCTGAAAGGCGTCCTCGGCCCACAGCAGGATGATCTGCACCGCTTGGCTCAGCGCCAAGACCTGCGCAGACATATCGCGCAATGAATCGTCCATGCGCAGAAAGACAAAGGCCGCCTTGATCGCGCCGTTCTCCTCAAAGCGGAAGAAGCGGTACTGGTTTGCATCCGCCGCCTGCAAGCGTTCGACCTGCCCTGCAAGATCTGGCACCAGACCGTCCATCCCAGGCACGTCGAGCAGTTCCGCCCAATCGGCAAAGAAGAACATCATCAGGTTGCTGCCAAGCTCGGTGTCGGTCTCGGCCATCTCATGCCCGGCGAGGTTTGCGACAGCCTCCAACGCGCCTTTCACAACCGGCAGGGCCGCGTCCTCAACCCCAAAGACCACCGGCGCGATGGGGCGACCCCAGCGGGCAAAGGCGAACTGCCCGTCACGGCGGGTGAAAAGGGTTTCGATCTGTTCTGCGGTCATCGTCATCTGTCTTACCTTCGCTCCGGGGCGTCAGCCGAAAAGGTCGCTTTGGCCCTTTGGCGCGGCCATGCCGAGATGGGTCCACGCCTTCGCCGCCAACATTCTGCCGCGCGGGGTACGCTGGATCAGCCCCTGCTGCAACAAGAAGGGCTCGATCACCTCCTCCAGCGCATCGCGGCTTTCCGACAGCGCCGCCGACAGGGTTTCGATCCCCACCGGGCCGCCTTGGTAATTCTCCGCCATCAGCCGCAGGTAGCGCCGGTCGGCCCCGTCGAGACCCAGATGATCGACCCCGAGCCGCGTCAGCGCCATATCGGCCAGTTCCCGCGTCACCCGGCCATCGCCCTCGACCACGGCGAAATCCACCACCCGGCGCAAGAGCCGCCCGGCAATGCGCGGCGTGCCGCGGGCGCGTTTGGCAATCTCGCGCGCGCCGCCTTCGTCGGCAGGGGCGCCGAGTTTGCGGGCATTGCGGTCCACGATGATGTAAAGCTCATCCTCGGTGTAGAATTGCAGCCGTGTCGGGATGCCGAAACGGTCGCGCAGCGGCGTCGTCAGAAGCCCCATGCGGGTGGTGGCCCCGACCAACGTGAAGGGCTGCAACTCGATCCGCACGGTGCGCGCGGCGGGGCCTTCGCCGATCACCAGATCAAGTTCGAAATCCTCCAAAGCGGGATAGAGCACTTCTTCCACCGCCGGGTTCAGACGGTGGATTTCGTCGATAAACAGCACGTCGCGGGCTTCGAGATTGGTCAGGATCGCCGCCAGATCGCCCGCCTTGGCCAGCACCGGGCCGGAGGTCATGCGAAAGCCCACGCCCAACTCCCGCGCCATGATCTGAGCCAGCGTTGTCTTCCCCAGACCCGGAGGCCCATGAAACAGCGTGTGATCCATCGCCTCGCCGCGTTGGCGGGCGGATTGGATGAAGACGGCAAGGTTCGCCCGCGCTTCGGCCTGCCCGACGAACTCCGACAACATCTGAGGCCGCAAGGCGCGGTCAAAGTCTTCGGGCATCGGCTCGGGCCGGACGGTGGGATCAATGTCGGTCATAGGGCCTCGTTATGCCGTAGGGTGTGTGGTTCTTCCAGCGGAAGGTTCAGACACCAGCTGTCATGCGCCGTCACCCCTTGGGCGCCAGCAGCTTGAGCGCCGCGCGGATCAGTGCCTTGGTATCCGCCTCTGGTGTCTCGCCCGCCGCCTGCGCCACGGCGCCCGCCGCATCGCCTGGGGCGTAGCCAAGGTTGCCAAGCGCCGAAAGCGCCTCGGACTGCGCTGAGGCATTCGGTGCCGCAGGTTTCGGCGCGGGTCGCGGCGTAGCGGCTTCAATCACGGTCTCATCGGCAGCGGCCTGCGCCTCGCCCAGAGCATCGGCCACAGTGCCCGTCATCGCCATGACACCGGGGGCTTTGTCCTTCAGGTCCAACACCACGCGCTGTGCGATCTTCGGGCCGATGCCCTTGGCCGCCTTCACCGCGTTCCAATCGCCAAGCGCAATCGCGCGGCTGACCCCATCCGGCCCCAGCGTACCGAGGATCGCCAGTGACGCCTTGGCCCCGACCCCCTGCACCGAGGTCAGGAGACGATGCCATTCCTTCTCCACCAGCGTCTGGAAGCCAAACAACTGCATCAGGTCTTCACGCACCACCAGATCGGTATAGAGCGCCACGACTTCGCCCACACCCGGCAGCGCGGCCATGGTGCGGTCGGAGACATAGACGAGGTAACCCACCCCGCGCACGTCAATGAGCAGATGGTCGGCGGCCCGGTAATCAATGCGGCCCGAAATCTTGCCAATCATGCCTGCGCCCTCGCCACCGCCTGCGCCAGCGTGCTGGCCCCGCCGTGATGCGCGTGGCAAATGGCAATAGCCAAGGCATCGGCAGCATCCGGCCCCGCAATCTCGATCCCCGGCATTTGCATCCGCACCATATGCGCCACCTGCCCCTTATCCGCATGGCCCACACCAACCACGGTTTTCTTGACCTTATTGGGGGCATATTCCCCAACCGCGAGGCCAAATTGTGCAGGCACCAGCAGCGCGATGCCCCGCGCTTGACCGAGCTTCAGCGTCCCGGCCCCGTCCTTGTTCACAAAGGTCTGCTCTACTGCCGCCGCACCGGGTCGATAGGTAGTCAGCACCCGCGTCAGCTGTGCGTGCAGAGACAGCAGCCGCGCCGCAAGGTCTTCGCCCTCAGAATGGCAGATGCCATTGGCCACATGCGCGATTCGGCTGCCTGCCACGTCGATCACACCCCAACCAAGGTTGCGCAGCCCCGGATCTATGCCGATCACCCGTATCATCTCTGCCCTCGTTACATTTATTGCTTTTCGAAGCACTAGCACGAAAGGCGAACATCCGCCAAGGCTTTGCGTGACTTGCGGCTGGAGCACATCCTTTCAGACGCGGCGCGAGGTCGGTCCGACGCGCCGTGCCGAGATGCTACTTAGCGTTTCAAAAAGGCCGCGGACCAAATACAAAAGCCGTAGCCGGTTCCCCCGCTACGGCTCTTTTCCCGACGATAGTGTTTGAGATCAGCGCATGATTGGGCCGACCATGCCAGCCAATGCTTCGGTTAGCGGATCGATTGCGACCAGATGTGCGCCGAACTGCGCGACGCTCGGCCCATTTTGAAGCCGCGCCAGCCGTTCGTTATAGGTCACCGGGCCGATGGCCGCGAGAGTGAAGGCTTTGAAGACGAAATAGACCAGAACGATCAGAAACAGCCCCTTAAAGGGAAACCCCCGGCGGGCGCGTTTGGGCAGAACCGTCATCATCCCATCGCGACCGACGCGGGTGACATAGCCCTGCTCCATCTTGCGGTGCTTGCGCCCGATCAACTCCAAACGTTTGGTGAATTGAGCGTGTTCCACAGCCATAATGGTCTCCGTAGCAATTCGGCCCCCACCGCTTGCTGCCAATTTGAATACAGATCAAATGTGGCAACAAAGCGGCAAAAAGGGCCAATGCAACGAAAATGAGGCGTAAATTACGCTTTGAATTGCAGCGTTAGCGTCGTCCAATCACCAATGCTTTCGCGGTGCAACAGATTGATCCCGGATCGTGCATAAACCTCGATCACCTCATCGGCTTGTTCGTTCAAAAGGCCAGAGAGAATCGCATAGCCAGCGGGCTGAAGCGCCTCTGCCATATCGGGGGCCAGCGCCACCAGCGGGCCTTTGAGGATATTGGCAAAGACCAGATCAAAGGGTGCGGCTTCGGCCAAGGTTGGGTGGTCGAAGCCCGCAGCCTCAACGCAGGTTACGCGGCCTGTGAGGCCATTTGCATCGACATTCGCCTGCGCCACTTCGACGGCGACCTCGTCAATATCGCTGGCCAGCACTGGCTCTGGCCAGATCCGCGCAGCGGCCATCGCCAGAACAGCGGTGCCACAGCCAATGTCGGCCACGTTTTTGCCGTGAAAACCTTCGCCCGCCAGACGGTCCAACGCGCGCAGGCAACCCAGCGTCGTGCCGTGATGCCCGGTGCCAAAGGCCATCGCGGCTTCAATCAGCAGCGGCTCACAATCATCCGGCACCTTGTCGGCGTCATGGCTGCCGTAGACGAAAAAGCGCCCGGCCTCGACCGGGGCCAATTCACGGCGCACATGGGCCACCCAATCGGTTTCGGGCAGTTCCGAGATGGTAAATTCTTTTGCCCCCATCGCCGCCGCCAGCACCGCCAGCGCTGCGGTGTCCGGCTCTTCCTCGAAATAGCCACCGACTTCCCACAGGCCCGATCCGTCTTCGACCTCGAATACGCCGACTCCGGTGGGCTCAGGGGTCATCCGCTCCATAGCTTCGCCCAGAGCATAGGCGGGGTCGCGGCCTTCGAGGGTGGTCAGGGCGGTGAAAGTGGGCATGGCGCGGTCCTTTGCTGCGGTGCGGTTGCGCTTCGCCTAAGGAGGCGTGTGCGTCGGGTCAAGCTATGCGCGCTGTTGCAAGCTATTCGGCGGCTTGCGGCACGGCGCGTTGAAAGATTGTCTCATGCCCCGGTGCCGGGTGGCGTGGGATCAGCAGAGACAGCATCAAAGACACCGCCGCCATGCCCGCAGCGAGGAAGAACACCGCAGCAGGTGAGGCCAGCCACAAAAGGCCGAGCCCGACGGGCAGGAAGACCGCCGCGATATGATTGATGGTAAAGGCCACCGCCGCCGTGGGCGCGATGTCTGCCGGGTCCGCGATTTTCTGGAAATAGGTCTTCAGCGCCAGTGCTAAGGCAAAGAACATATGGTCCAGCACATAGAGCGTCGCCGCGACCAGCACGCCCCAGCCAAGGTAGTACACGCCGCCGTAGGCCAGAAACACCATGATAAGCCCGATATACTCAAAAGCCAGCGTCCGACGTTCGCCAAAATACCCAACCGCCCGGCCCATCAGCGGGGCAAAGATCATATTGGCGATGAGATTAATCAGGTAAAGCGTGGTAATCTCATGCACTTCGAAACCAAAGCGTTCGACCATCATGAACCCTGCAAAGACCACAAAAATCTGCCGCCGCGCACCCGACATGAATTGTAGCGCGTAATAGAGCCAATAACGCTTGCGCAGGATCATCTTTTTGGACTGCACGGTGGGGGATTCAAACTGGGGATAGGCCAGCATTGCGAACCCTGCGATCACGACAGTGATGCCGCCGCCTATCATATAGACGATGCTATAGCTAAGGTTCAGCGTCTCCCACAGCGCCATGATCGCAAGGTAGGCCACAAGCGTAGCCAAGGAGCCAGCCGCCAAAAGCCAGCCCAGCATACGCGGGGCATCTTCGATCTTGAGCCATTGCAGTTGCAGCGATTGGTTCACGGTTTCGTAGTAGTGAAAGCCGATGGAACTAAGCATGGTGATGGTAAGGATGCCGCCCATAGAAGGGAAATAGGCCGTGACCGCCGTGGCCGCACCCAGCAAGATCAGCGAGATCAGCCCAAGCACCTGTTCGCGCATAAAGATCAGAATGGCGATGACACCGATAGCGAAAAAGCCAGGTATTTCGCGCACGGTGTGCAAAAGGCCGATGTCTGACCCGTCAAAGTCTGCCACTTCGATCACGAAGTTATTCAGGAGCGCTGACCATGTATTGAATGCAATCGGCATGGCCAGCGCCATGAGGAACAGCAGAGCCACAGGGCGGCGCCAGAACGGCAGGCCTTTGGCTTCTTCGAGGGTGATATAGCGGGTCATGGGAATTCTTTACGCCGGGGTTTCGCGATTGGCGAGAGAAAAGGCGGAGAGCCGGGCAGTGCCAGACCGGGGGGTGGCGCTCTTGCTCTCGCAATTAGGCTCTTTATGGCAGCAACCGGTGTAGAACCTTCGCAAGCCGCCGCTCCGATTGCAAAAGCGCCAGCCCAAGGGCCGGTCTGGCGCTGCCCGGCGGCCTTCGGCCTCGATTCCGGGCTGTTGCGTTTTTGTACAGGGAATGCCGGCTAGCGGTGCTCGCTGCACCCACTGCGCCTGCATCCAGTTTCTCCAACTTAATCCGGCCCGGCCTCAAGCCGTAGGCGCCGGGCCATCGCCTGCCCGCCCCATCAGGTAGGCAATTAGGTAGGTCTGGGCGCAGCTTCGCGAACGCACACCATGGCTGGTCCATAAAGTGGTACGAGCCAACCGTTGGCGCGCCGACCCGCGGCCAGGCGCTGGCCCTTGTTCTGCAAGACAACCTTTAGCTCAGTAAAAACTCTGCGGATCGATATCCACGGCCAACCGCAAGTCCCCCTTCAACCGCAGCGACCCGACCCACTTGCTTAGCGCCTCCTGCAAAGCCACGCCCTTATCCGCCTTCACCAAAAGGCGCACCCGATGACGCCCGCGCACTCGAGCAATCGGCGCAGGCGCGGGGCCAAAGACCTGCGCCCCCACCGCCCTGAGCGGCCCATCATGCCGCGCCAGATGGTTCCCAAGATCAAACACCGCCGCCGCATCGCTGCCGCTGAGGATAATCCCTGCCATGCGCCCATAGGGTGGCACCCCGGCCTGACGGCGCTCACCTGCCTCGGCGGCCCAGAACTTCTCTTCCTCACCTGCCAAAATCGCCCGGATCACCGGATGTTCCGGCTGATAGGTCTGCAACAGCGCAGCGCCCGGCGCCTCAGCCCGTCCGGCCCGCCCTGCGACCTGCCGCATCAGTTGAAACGTCCGCTCCGCCGCGCGCAGGTCCGAGCCTGTCAGCCCCAGATCCGCATCAATTACCCCCACCAAGGTCAGTTTGGGAAAGTTATGCCCCTTGGCGACCAACTGGGTGCCGATGATGATATCCGCCGCCCCATCGGCGATGCCCGCAATCTCCGCCTTTAACGCCCGCGCCGAGCCGTACATATCTGAGCTTAAAGTCGCGATCCGCGCCTCGGGCCAGAGCGCGGCCGCCTCCTCTCCCAGCCGTTCCACGCCGGGGCCTATGGGCGCGAGTTTTCCTTCGACCTCGCAGGACGGGCAGGCTTCGGGCATCGGTTTGGTCTCACCACATTGGTGGCACACCAGACGTTTCAGGAACCGATGCTCCACCATCCGTGCATCACATTGATCGCAGCCAATTTGTTCGCCACAGGCCCGACACAGCGTTATCGGCGCATAGCCGCGGCGGTTGATGAACAGCATCGCCTGCTCGCCACGCTCCAGCCGCGCATCGACCTCGCGCTTCATCTCTGCCGAAATCCACTTATCGCCGGGCAGCCCCGCCTGCCGCATATCAATCGCGCCCATTTGAGGCATCACTGCCGGACCAAAGCGCGAAGTCAGCTCTAACCGGCGATATTTGCCCGCCTCGGCGTTCGCCCAAGTCTCAAGGCTCGGCGTCGCACTGGCCAGCACAACCTGCGCCCCGCAGATCGAGGCGCGCAATACGGCCATATCGCGGGCGTTATACAAGACCCCGTCTTCCTGCTTGTAAGAGGTGTCATGCTCCTCATCGACGACGATCAGCCCAAGGTTTTGGAACGGCAGGAACAGCGCCGAACGCGCCCCGATCACCAGCTGCGCATTACCTTCCCCGACCATGCGCCAGATGCGGCGACGCTCGGTCATGGTGACACCGGAATGCCACTCGGCAGGCTTGGCGCCGAAACGCTCTTCGACACGGTCCAAGAACTGCTCGGTCAACGCGATCTCTGGCAGCAACACCAATGCCTGCCGCCCGGATTGCACAGCGGCGGCGACGGCTTCGAGATAGACCTCGGTCTTGCCCGACCCGGTGACCCCGCGCAAAAGCGTTGTGCCATAGGTCTCGGCCTTGATCCCCTCACGCAGCACCGCCGCAGCTTTGGCCTGATCCTCGGTCAACGCCTTGCCGGGCAGCGATGGGTCCAACCGCCGAAACGGCAGATCGCGGGGGCTTTCCTCCTCGCGTACGGCCCCCTGTTCGACCAGCCCTTTGACCACCGAAGACGTCACCCCTGCCATCTCCGACAGTTCCTTCAGCGTAAACGCCAGATCGCCGTATTCCTCAAGCACCGCCATGACGCGCTGGCGTGCGTCGGTCATGCGCGTGGGCACGCCATCCCCCGCTCGGTAAATCTTGCGCATCGACGGCGGATCGCCCAAGCCCGGCGCACGGGTCGCCAGCCGCAGCATCGCGGGCAGCGGCGTCAGCGTATAGGCGGCGGAGCGCAGCAAAAACTCGCGCATTTCATCGCGCATCGGCGGGGCGTCCAGCACCCGGATCACATGGCGCACCTTGTTGATGTCATAGTCCCCGGCTCCCGGCCCCCAGACCACGCCCATCACCTTGCGCGGCCCCAGTGGGACCTCGACAAAGGCCCCGGCATGACAGCCGCCTTCGGGTGCGCGGTAGTCCAGCGCACGGCCCAAAGGTTGGGTCGTCATCACTGACAGCAAGTCGCCATGATGGTAGAATTCAGCCATGTCCGCCGTATGCTCCGCCTCGCTTGTGGGAATTCAGGCTTTAAGCATCGCAGATCATGCGGTAAAGCCAAGGCAACCGATTGCCCCCCGAGCGATCACATTCCAGACCGGAAGGAAAGCCCATGAAATTCTTCGTAGATACTGCCGAGATCGACGCCATTGCCGAACTCAATGACCTTGGCATGGTCGACGGCGTGACCACTAACCCCTCGCTGATCCTGAAATCGGGCCGCGACATCCTCGAAGTGACCAAGGAAATCTGTGACCTCGTCGACGGCCCCGTTTCCGCCGAAGTCGTGGCGCTGGAAGCCGACGCGATGATCGCCGAAGGCCGCAAACTGGCCGAGATCGCGGACAACATCACCATCAAGCTGCCGCTGACATGGGACGGGCTGAAAGCCTGTAAAGTCCTGTCGGGCGAGGGTCACATGATCAACGTGACGCTCTGCTTCTCGGCCAACCAAGCGCTACTGGCGGCCAAGGCGGGTGCGACATTCATCTCGCCCTTCATTGGGCGTCTGGACGACATCAACCTCGATGGCATGGACCTGATCCAAGACATCCGCATCATCTATGACAACTACGGCTTCGACACGCAGATCCTCGCCGCGTCGATCCGCAGCGTGAACCACGTGCTCGACGCCGCCCGCATCGGTGCCGACGTGATGACCGCGCCGCCCGAAGTGATTAAAAAACTGGCTGCGCATCCGCTGACCGACAAGGGTCTGGAGCAGTTCATGGAGGACTGGAAAAAGACCGGTCAGAAGATCATCTGAACCGGCCTTTATCGACAGACGTTGAACCCCCTCTGCCCTCGGCAGCGGGGGTTTTTCTTTAGGCGGCTTCGCCCTCAACCGTCAGGTGGTCGCCCGACCACAGACCGGGCCGCACCTCGGCTTCGGCTGCCCCGGCCCGAATGCGGCGGCATTGACCCACGGGGATCGCGACGGCTTGCAACACCAAATCCGTGCCATGTGCCGCGGTCTGTGGCGGCAACGCTGCATGCATACCGTCGAGGGCCACCGAGACATCGCAAGGGAGATAAACGCTCGCCCCGCCCACGCCGGTATCTTGCTGCCACGGCGTCAGCGGTGCGCCGACCGCACCAACGCAGCAAACGGCAGTTTGCAGTTCAATCGCCCGCGCTCGCGCACAGCCAAAGACGCGGTTATAGCCGGTAATCATATCGGTCTTGGCCGGAATGATGACCAGATCAAGGTCCAGCTCACCCAGTTTCGACCAAAGTGCTGTGTATTCTGCATCAAGACAGATCGCGATGACACAGCGCATGCCCTGCCACTCGAACACATTGATCCCTGTGCCCGCGATGGTCACGCCGCTCGCGCCATTGGCCTCCAAGGGCGTGAGGCTAAGTTTGTTTTGCACCTGCAAGCCGCCGTCGGGGGTCAGGAACCACGCTTGGTTCAGATAGCCCTCGGGTGCCTCAACCGAAGGGAACGCGACCGGGAAGGTGCCGGGCAGCAAAGCCACGCCCGTCTCACGCACCATGCGGCGCATCTCGCCAAGTGCTTCGACTGCGGTCTGGGCCAGCCAGCCCAGTTGCTCTTGAGCAGGCAGCCCCGCGGGGGCAAAGCTCAGCCACTGCGCGCAGCAAAACTCCGGCATCACCAGCAGCGCCGCACCACGCGTCGCGGCTTGCTGCAACCGCGCTTCAACCCCGGCCAGCCAGCCTTGTAAAGACTCTGGCGCCACCTGAAGATTGGCCGCCCAAAGGTCAATGGAGACATGTTCCATGTCAGAATTCCTCCCCCGGCACCGGCCCTTCGCGCCGCATCCGGGGATCTGCGGCGGGGCTTTCATGGCACGCGCAGCCTTCCGGCTAAAATCCGCGCGTCGATGGGGGCCAACCCGCTTTGACCGCTTTTGTTCCGCGCCACTTCGCTCTACATCCGCGAAACGCGAACTGGCACAAAGACCACAGGCCGCAGGACACCGCTTTAATTGGGGCAGATTTCACGCCCCCTTCATGCTATGACACCGCAAATCAAAAAGAGACGCAGATGAGCAGCAGCCCTAAAATCGACGACGCCCTGCGCGAGGCGATCATTTCCGCGCCGGATGTCATCCTTGACGACAGCGACGTGATGCAGGCCCTGATTGCGGCCAATGAAAAGGCGATGGGCGGCAATATCGTCGACCTGCGCGGCATCGCAATGGAGCGTCTTGAGACGCGGCTTGATCGGCTGGAGGACACCCACCGCAGCGTCATCGCCGCCGCTTATGAAAACCTCGCTGGAACCAACCAGATCCACCGTGCGATCCTGCAAATGCTCGACCCTGTGGAGTTTGAAACCTTCCTGCGCAATCTGGGCGGCGAAGTGGCTGATATCCTGCGCGTCGACGCGGTGAAACTGGTGTTGGAGTCGGTGCAAAACGACAATGATCCGGCGGTGCAGCGTTTGGGCGATGTGCTGACGGTCGCCGAGCCGGGGTTCATTGACGACTATCTCAGCCAAGGCCGGGGCGGCATGGTGCGTCAGGTGACGTTGCGGGCGTTGCAGGACGGGTCTGAAGCGCTTTATGGCACCAAGGCCGGTTGGATCCGATCCGAAGCTTGCCTGAAACTCGATTTCGGCGCGGGTCGCCTGCCGGGCCTGCTGGTGATGGGCGCGGAGGACCCGCATATGTTCGGCCCGCAGCAAGGCACCGATTTGCTCACCTTTTTCACTGGCGTGCTGGAACGCTCCATGCGCCGCTGGTTGTCTTGAGCGAGAAGGCAAATCCGCTGCTGATCAGCCCCGCGGCGCGGGATGCGTTGCAGACGTGGCTGGATCACCAGCGGGCACTAAAGGGTGCGGCTGAAAACACCGTGACCGCCTATCAGGGTGATGTGACCGAGTTCCTGTCCTTCATGACCCTGCACAAGGGCGACAGCCAAGGGCTGTGCGCATTGGCCAAGATCACCATCAGCGACATGCGCGCTTGGATGGCCAGCACGCGCAGCGGTGGGGTTGGGTCGCGCTCCGTGGCACGCAAGCTCTCGGCGGTTAAAGCCTTCTACCGCTGGCTGGCCGAACGCGAGGGGTTTGAGCCCACTGCTGTGCTGCTGACCCGCTCGCCCAAGTTTCAAAAGAAACTCCCCCGCCCCTTGGCCGAAGACGCCGCCCGCGCCCTGATTGATTGCGTCGAAACCCAAGCCCGCGCGCCTTGGGTCGCGGCGCGGGATGTGGCCGTGCTGACCCTGCTGTGGGGCTGCGGGCTGCGGATATCTGAGGCGCTGGCGCTCAAGGGCGGCGATGCGCCTTTGCCCGATACGCTGCGGATCGTCGGCAAGGGCGGCAAGGAACGTGTCGTACCGGTGCTCCCTGCGGCCCGCCGCGCCGTGGCCGATTACCTCGCCGTCTGCCCCTACCCGCAGGAAAAAGATGCCGCCCTGTTCCGCGCCATTCGTGGCGGGCCGCTGAATGCGCGGGCGGTATCGCAGGTTATGGCCGATGCGCGGATGCAACTGGGCCTGCCCGCCAGTGCCACACCCCACGCGATGCGCCACAGCTTTGCTACCCATCTGCTCGACGCAGGCGGCGATCTGCGGGCGATCCAAGAACTGCTCGGCCATGCCTCACTGTCGACCACGCAGGCCTATACCGCTGTCGATACCGCACGGCTGATGGAGGTCTATAACAACGCCCACCCCAAGGCGGGGCGTTGACCCTCTTGCACCCGACGCGCCAATTGCCATATTGGGGCCAAGCGAGGACGACCTCCCCCCTTTGGGAAAACACTCGGGACGACCCGATCAACACCGGGACCGACCCATGCGTAAAACAGCAGACCGCATCCGCCACGCCATCAGTTTTGAAGTCTTGGCGCTGTTGATCGTCACCCCTGCCGCCGCGTTGATATTTGACAAACCGCTGCATGACATCGGCGTTGTCACCGTTGTCAGCGCGAGTATCGCGACCGCTTGGAACTACCTTTACAACCTCGGCTTTGACCACGCCATGAAACGTCTGCGGGGGACGGTGCGCAAGACGGTGCCGATCCGCGTGCTGCATGCTGTGTCATTTGAGGTCGGACTGCTCTTCGTGCTCATGCCCTTCATCGCATGGTATCTGGGCGTCTCGCTGATGGAGGCGTTCCTGATCGATGTGAGCTTTGCGGTCTTTTACCTGATCTACGCCTTCGTCTTTAACTGGCTCTATGACGTGATCTTCCCGGTGCCGGAAACCGCCCCTCAGTCCTGATCGTGGCGCAGACGGCGGATAAACTCCGCCGCCGCCTCAGCCGGATCACGCGCGCCTTGCGCCACCACATCGCTAAGCCGGGACAGATCGTCCTTGGCCTGCGGTGTTTCCATCTGCGCAAGCAGCCGTTGCTTTACGTCTTGTTCAAACCAATAGCGTGCCTGTGCCGCCCGCGTGAGGTCCCAAAACCCATTCTCACGCCGCCAATCGATCAACTCTTGCAGCGCGGCCCAAGTCTCATCCAACCCGTGTTCTTCCAACGCCGACACGGCCATCGCGCGGGGGTAGCCCTCGGGGTCTTGCGGGCGTTTGCGCAGCAGGCGTAACGCGCCGGAATAGTCAGCGCGGGTGCGGGCGGCGGTGGATTTTAGCTCGCCATCCGCCTTGTTGATGACGATAAGGTCGGCAATTTCCATAATCCCACGCTTCACGCCCTGCAATTCATCTCCGCCCGCCGGGGCCAGCAGCAGAACAAAGACGTCGGACATCTCGGCCACCACAGTTTCAGACTGGCCCACGCCCACGGTCTCGATCAGCACGACGTCAAACCCCGCCGCCTCGCACAGCCGCACCGCCTCGCGGGAACGCCGCGCCACACCGCCAAGGTGGGTCTGGCTAGGAGAGGGCCGGATAAAGGCGCGGGGTTCGCGGCTGAGCCGGTCCATCCGCGTTTTATCACCCAAGATCGACCCGCCCGAACGCGTTGAGCTTGGGTCTACCGCCAGCACCGCCACGCGCTTGCCCTGCGCGGTCAGCATCATGCCGAAGCTTTCAATGAAAGTGGATTTCCCCACACCGGGCGTGCCAGAAAGCCCGATCCGCAGTGCTTGGCGGTCGGTCGGTAGCTTTGCCAGCAACTCCGCCGCTGCCGCGCGATGGTCCGCGCGGCCCGATTCCACCAGCGTGATCGCCCGCGCCAATGCGCGGCGCTCGCCTGCTATGATGCCCTTGGCCAGATCGTCGATATCCATGCGCCAACTTTTGCGGGGGCGGCGCGGAATTGTCCATCCCCACCCTTGGCGCGGCGGCGGCTTTGCCCGATAACCGCGCCATGTCCAACCCTGATTTCGCCCTGCCCATCGACGCCGTTCTGCCTGACGTGATCGCCGCCCTGCGCGAGAAGGGCCGTGTCGTGCTGCAAGCGCCCCCCGGTGCGGGCAAGACAACGCGCGTGCCGCTGGCGATGCTGAGCGCCGCATTGACCGAAGGCCGTATCCTGATGCTGGAGCCACGCCGCCTCGCCGCCCGCGCCGCCGCCGCACGTATGGCCGAGAGCTTGGGCGAAGAGACCGGCCAGACCGTCGGTTTTCGCGTGCGCGGCGCCTCTGCCGTGTCGAAGAACACCCGCATTGAGGTCGTGACCGAAGGCATCCTGACTCGCATGTTGCAGGACAACCCCGATCTGCCCGGCGTCGGCGCGGTGATCTTTGACGAATTCCACGAACGCTCACTGAACGCCGATCTGGGCCTTGCGCTTTGCCTTGAGGTCGCAGGCGCCCTGCGAGACGACCTGCTGCTGGTGGCCATGTCTGCCACGCTCGACGCTGCCCCAGTGGCGGAGCTGATGGAGGCGCCTATCGTCACGTCTAAGGGTCGCAGTTTTGAGGTGGAACCGCGCTGGCTCGACAGACCGATGGGCAAACAACGGTTGGAAAATGCAGTCGCCGACCTGACGTTGAAGGCGCTGGATGAAGCCCCGGGCTCTGCGCTGGTCTTCCTCCCCGGCGAGGGCGAGATCAGGCGGGTCGAGGCGCTGCTGCGCCCTGCTCTGCCGCGCGATTGCACCTTGGCTCCGCTCTTTGGCGCGCTGGATTTCAAGGCCCAACAGGCGGCCATCGCGCCCGCACCATCAGGCCGCAAGGTGGTGTTGGCCACCTCCATCGCGGAAACATCGCTCACCATCGAAGGCATCCGCATCGTGGTCGATGCGGGCCGCGCCCGTCGCGCTCTGTTCGATCCGGCGTCGGGCATGTCGCGATTGGTCACCGAACGTGTCACCCGTGCCGAGGCCACACAACGCGCAGGCCGCGCCGGGCGGTTGGACGCAGGCGTGGCCTATAAGCTTTGGACGCGGGGCGAAGAAGGGGCGCTGGCGGCCTTCCCCCCGGCGGAGATTGAGGCGGGCGATCTGACAGGGTTCGCGCTGGAACTGGCGCTCTGGGGCGCGCAGGCTGATGAGTTGAGCTTCGTCACCCCGCTTCATGCCGGGCGTTTGGCCGAGGCGCAGGGTGTGCTGCAAATGCTGGGTGCGCTGGACGATCAGGGCCGCATCACCGCGCACGGTCGTAGCCTCGCCAAGCTGCCACTGCATCCCCGTCTGGCGCATATGGTTGCCCGCGGCGGACCACGCGCCCCGCTGCTGGCGGCCCTGCTGGCGGAGCGTGACCCCATGCGCGGCGCGCCGGTGGACCTGTCGCTGCGGATGGACGCACTGGCCGGCAAACGCACCGCGACCCCGCCCCATGCCCCCACACTGGCCCGGATCAAGGCCGAGGCCAAGCGGTTGGGCCGGATGACAAAGGGCGACGGGCCGGATGCCTTGGGTGTCTTGGCGGCCTTGGCCTACCCCGACCGAGTTGGTCTGCGCCGCAAGGGCGATGCTCCGCGCTATGTGCTGTCGGGCGGCAAGGGTGCGATCCTGCCGGAGACTGATCCGCTGGCGGGCGCAAGGCTGCTTGTGGCAACCGATCTTGATGGCGACCCGCGTGAAGCGCGTATCCGGCAAGCCGCACTGATCAGCGATGCCGAATTGCGGGCGACCTTTGGCGATCAGATTCACTGGCAAGACGTCCGCCTGTGGTCGCGTCGTGAGGGCCGTGTGCTGACCCGACGGCAAGAGGTCTTTGGCGCGCTGGTGTTAGAGGATCGCACATGGCCCGACGCACCAGCAGAGGCGGTTGCGGTGGCAATGCTCGACGGTGTGCGGCAATTGGGGCTGAAACCCGGCAAAGCAGCCGCGCTGTTTCTCGCCCGCGCCCGGCTGATGCCCGCGCCCTTCCCCGATTTTAGCGAGGATCATCTGATGGAGACCCTCGACGACTGGCTGCTGCCGCATCTGATCGGGGTCCGTAGCGCGGCAGATTGGAAGGGTTTTGACCTGACCCCAGCGTTGAAAGCGCGGCTCACGTGGGAGCAACAACAAGAGTTAGACCGCGCTGTGCCGGGCCATTTCGAAACCCCGCTTGGACGGCGTGTCGCGATTGACTACAGCGGTGCGCAACCCGGCATTTCGCTACGTCTCCAAGAGATGTTTGGCGTCACACAGCACCCCACAGTGGGTGGCCAACCGCTGCAGGTGACGCTTCTGTCCCCCGCGCAACGTCCGGTGCAGGTCACGACGGATATTCCCGGCTTTTGGGCAAATACCTACGCGGATGTGCGTAAGGACATGCGGGGCCGCTACCCGCGCCACCCATGGCCCGAAGACCCGACCGTGGCCGACCCGACCCTGCGTGCCAAACCGCGCGGCACCTGAAACGACAAAACGCGCCCCAAGGGGCGCGCAGGTAAGTTTCCAACAGATTGCCTTTAGGCCGCTGCGAAGGTCAACGACACCCCGTTGATGCAATGCCGTTTGCCTGTCGGCTCTGGCCCATCGTCAAAGACATGGCCCAGATGGCTGCCGCATCGGTCACAATGCACTTCTGTCCGGCGGATAAAGAAGGAATTGTCGGGCATCGTCTCAACCGCGTTTTCAAGCGGCTGGTAAAAGCTTGGCCAGCCGGTGCCACTGTCGAACTTGGTGGCGGCGTCGTAGAGCGGCTGATCGCAGCCTTTGCAGTTGAATGTGCCGGGGCGGGTCTCGTCGTTCAGGGGGCTGGTGAAGGCCCGCTCGGTGTCGCCTTCGCGCATTACGGCATATTCAAGGTCGCTCAGCATGGCGCGCCATTCGGCCTCGGTGCGGGTGATCTCAAAATCCCCCTCTACATAGGCCGCTGCGCCTGCGCGCGCACCCAACCCCGCGGCGGTTGCGCCCAGAATGGTCGATGTCAGAAAGTGACGTCTGTTCATTTTGTTTCCTCCGATGGGATGGGTTGAGTGGCGGGCCGCAGCATATGCACCCCGCCAAACCTTAGGCCTTACTTGGGGACAAGCACAGAGTTTACAACGTGGATCACCCCATTGGACTGGTTCACATCTGCGATAGTCACGCGTGAGGCATTGCCGCTTTCGTCGATGATATAGACGTTGTTGCCTTTGACTTGCGCCGACAGCGCATCGCCGGAAACGGCGTTGAAGTGGTAGAAACCATCGCTGGAGGCGCGGGCCTTGGCGGCGATGTCAGCAGCGGACCATTTGCCGGCGACAACATGGGCGGTCAGCACTTTGGTCAGCATGTCTTTGTTTTCAGGCTTCAGCAGCGTGTCGACGGTGCCGGCGGGCAGTGCCGCAAAGGCGTCATTCACGGGCGCGAAAACGGTGAAGGGGCCTTCGGAGGCCAGCGTATCAACCAGACCGGCGGCTTTCACAGCGGCGACCAGCGTCGTGTGATCGGCGGAGTTCACGGCGTTTTCGACGATGTTCTTATTCTCGAACATATCTGCACCGCCGACTTGCGGGTTGGCAGCAATCGCGCCAGTGGCGAACAAGGCAGCGGTGGCGGTTACAGCGGCGAGTGTTTTGAAATTGATCATTGGGTTTCCTCCTCAGATGCCCCCCGTTGTGGGCGGCGATGCTGAACCCACGAAGCGAAGGAGAACGGAGTTTCAGGAAAGTTCAGAAAATCGCGGATTTCTTTTAAGTGTTTGTATCCGCTTGCTTTAAAAAGAACACCGGCGCTATCGCGCAGGTGCTGCCCCTTACAACTCAGCAACCGCTCCGGCCGCCATGACCGCGCCCGTCGGCACCCCGCCCGGAGCGCCGCCCGGCGGCTCATCGGTGATCGCCAGCGTGATCTGTGCGGCCTCAGGGGCCAGATCAGCAGGCAAAGCCACGCGGTTCACGTCACCCTCAGGCAAGACGCCCAAAGAGATCGGCGCACGGTCTGGCAGGATCGCCCAAAGCTCCAACACCCGACCCTCTGGCGCGGTGCCAGAGACCCGGCGCAGAGCAATGTCCCCACGTGCCATATCCATCACGGCAAGCAGTTCTAACGCGCTGTCCTCAGCCACCATGCGGGCGGCATAAACATCATCCGGCGCCTGTTCGCCCGGATCTTGCAACAGCGGCAGGGCGAGGAAGGCAACCGTGGCCAAAGCAGCAAAGCTGATCCCCTGCCAGACCCAAAGCCGCTGCATTAAGGGCACGCGCCGCGCCGGAAAGAGCCGTGACATCAGGGCTTTACGCGCCCCTTTGGGCGGGCTTACTGGCGCGATGTCTTCGGCCATGGGAGCAAAACGCTCCTGCCAATCGGCCACGCGCCGCGCAAAGCTACGGTCTTGCAGCATACGGGTCCGAGCCGCGGCCCGCTCGTCGCCCTCGGTTAATCCAAGCGCCACTTCGGCGGCCAGCATGTCGTCGTCTTCGGGCGGTATGGTGGGGTGATCGCTCATAGGCTCATACACTCCCGCAGGCTTAGCAACCCGCGCCGCAGCCAAGTGCGCATGGTATTCAGTGGCACGTTGAACCGTGCGGCCAGATCGGCATAGCTGTCACCGTCCAGATAAGCACCGCGCACCGCAGCGCCTCGGTCGGCCTCTAACTGGTCCAAACATCCAGTGAGCTTGGCGGCTTCTGAAGAGGCGACGGCAGATTGCTCCGGGCTCGGCCCCGGTGCAGCCAGTTCCAACCCCGGCGTATCGATATCCTGTTGCCCTTTGCGCCGCGCACGCAACCGATCAATCGCAGTGTTGCGGGCGATAGTGATTAACCATGTCATTGGCGACAGGCCATTCGCCTGATAGCGGTCCGCGTTGTTCCAGATTTTGACGAATGTGTCCTGCATGGCGTCCTCTGCTGCGGCCCGTGTCTCCAACACACGCAGGCTGACCCCAAAGAGTTTCGCCGACACCCGATCATAAAGCGCCTCAAAGGCCGCACGATCACCCATCGCCACCTGCGCAATCAAACGCTCAATCTCGTCACGGTCACTGTTCAAAGGCCACTCCCTTAGGTGGTCAGAGGATCAGGCGGCATGACTGTCGCCCGCTTTTCAAAGTGAGACGCCCGCTGCAAAAGTCAACGTGGCCGCGCGGGTCTGACAGATCCTTTACCACCCTGCCCCATCCGCCCACATCCGCGCAACCCTTCGCGGTAAAACGAAAATACACTTCTGCATTCACAAAGATTGCAGCCCCCCAATGCTTAGGCTACCCAGTTCGCGAGGGGATTGCGCAAGGGGAGAATGTGCATGAATAACGGGCTAAAACCGTCTTATGACGTGGTGATCGTGGGCGGTGCGATCTATGGGTCGGCGCTGGCTTGGTGGCTGACGAACACGCCGGGGTTCGATGGCAGTATTCTGGTGGTTGAGCGTGACCCGACCTATGAATTCGCCTCGACCAGCCATACGAACTCCTGCATCCGCCAGCAGTTCAGCAGCCGCGTGAACATCCAGATTTCGCAGTTCGGGGCCGAGTTCATCAAGAACTTCCGCCACTTCATGCATGACGATCCCGAAGTGCCGGAGCTTGCCTTGCAGAGCTTTGGCTACCTCTACCTTGCTGCTACGCCAGAATTTGCCGAAACCCTGCGCGAGACACAGGCGATCCAAGCCGCGATGGGCGCGCATACCAAACATATGACCGCCGAGGAACTTGGCGCACGCTATCCGTTTTACATGCTCGACGACATTATCGCGGGCAATCACAACACCGTTGACGAAGGCTATTTTGACGGCGGCACCATGTTTGACTGGTTCAAACGCATGGCCAAGCGGCGCGGTGTTACCTTCGCCCATGACGAGGTGACGGGCATGACCCTGAACGCGGCGGGCAGTGCTGTGGACGCGGTGACGCTGAAATCCGGTGCGACAGTGTCCTGCGGGACCGTCGTCAACGCCTCCGGCCCGCGCGCGGCGGCGACGGCGCAGATGGCGGGGATCGCCCTCCCCGTGGTGCCACGCAAACGCTATACCTTCATCTTTGATGCCGCCGAGCCGCTGGAAATGGACCTGCCGCTGACCATCGACCCCAGCGGCGTGCATATGCGGCAAGAAGGCAAATACTACATGGCAGGCTGCCCGCCTGATGAGGATGTCGATGTGGCCTATGACGACTTTGCGTTTGACCATTCGATCTGGGAACAAAAGGTCTGGCCCGCCATCGCCACCCGCGTTCCGGCATTTGAACGGGTTAAGGTGATCAACGAATGGGTCGGGCATTATGCCTTTAACACCGTGGACCAAAACGCGATTCTGGGGCGGCATGACAAGGTTGAGAACTTCGTCTTTATGAACGGGTTTTCCGGCCATGGGTTGCAACAGGCGCCCGCTATCGGGCGCGGCACTGCCGAGTTAATCACCCACGGCGCTTACCGCACGCTTGACCTCACGCCGCTGGACTATGGGCGCATCACACGGTCCGAGAAATTCATCGAAAAGGCCGTGATATGAAACTCCCCCAGAACAAATTCCTCGCGGCACTCCGCGCCGGTGAAAAGCAGTTGGGCCTTTGGTCGTCGCTGTCGGACGGCTATGCCGCCGAAGTGGTGGCCCACGCGGGCTATGACTGGGTGCTGCTCGATATGGAACATGCGCCGAGCGATATGAAATCGGTGCTGGGCCAGCTTCAGGCGTTTTCGGGAAGTGAGACCACTGCGCTTGTGCGGCCCGATTGGAACGATGCGGTCAAGGTCAAACGGCTGATGGACCTCGGCGCGCCGGGGCTGCTGTTTCCGATGGTCCAAACCCCAGAGGAAGCCCGCGCCGCTGTCGCTGCCTGCCGCTATCCGCCGCGCGGCGTTCGTGGGGTGGCAGGGCTGAACCGCGCCAACCACTTTGGCCGGATCGAAGACTACTACGCCGAGGTTGAGAACCAGACCGCGATCCTGATCCAGCTTGAAACCCGCGCCGCCGTGGAAAACGCCGCCGCCTTTGCCGAGGTTGAGGGGATCGATGGTATTTTCTTCGGCCCGGCAGACATAGGCGCGGACATGGGCCATCTGGGCCAAACCATGCATCCCGAGATTTGGGAAGTGATCCGCCCGGCGGCCAAGCTCTTGATGGACAAAGGCATTCCCGTCGGCACCCTGGTTACTGACCCCGATTTCGCGGCTGAGCTGCTGAACGACGGCTTCACCTTTGTCGCCTGCGGCACCGATGCGGGGCTGCTGGCACGCGGTGCAGATGCGCTGCACGCTGCCATGCGCGACAAGATTTCAAAGACATGAAAGGATAACGAGATGAAATTCAAGAAACTGGTCCTGACAGGCGCCGCCGGACGGCTCGGCTCCTACCTGCGCGAACCGCTGGCCGCGATGTGCGAGGAGCTGGTCAGTACCGACATCGCTGACGACATTGGTAAGCTCTACGAAGGCGAGCGCTACGCCAAGGCCGATCTTGCGGAATACGACCAGATCGCGCCGCTGATCGAAGGTGCCGACATGGTGGTGCATTTCGGCGCCATCGTGGATGAAAAGCCTTTCATGGAGCTGCTCGGCCCGAACTTCGTCGGCTCCTACAACGTGTGGGAAGCGGCCTATCAAGCGGGCGCGCGCCGCGTGGTCTATGCCTCGTCGATCCACGCGGTCGGGATGCATAAGAAATCCGACTTCATCGGCATCGACGCCCCGCACAAGCCCGACACTTTCTACGGTCTCGCCAAATGCTTCACCGAAGACCTGGGCTCCATGTATTGGGACAAGCGCCAGTTGGAATCCGTGCATCTGCGCATCTTGAGCGCCGCACAGGTCAA
This sequence comes from Sulfitobacter maritimus, assembly GCF_013346665.1. Classification (GTDB taxonomy): domain Bacteria; phylum Pseudomonadota; class Alphaproteobacteria; order Rhodobacterales; family Rhodobacteraceae; genus Sulfitobacter; species Sulfitobacter maritimus. The sequence goes on along the minus strand of NZ_JABVBB010000034.1, from coordinate 232,021 downwards.
CAATTCCCGCGCGCTTGGCTCGTGGCTGAGCTATGACGATCTGATCCAACTGGTGACCCGCGCGGTCGACACGCCTTCGGTCGGCTTCTCGGTCATCTATGGCGTGTCCAACAACGACCGCGCCCCGGTGGACAATTCCAAGGCCTCTTTCTTGGGCTACCGCCCCAAGGACAACGCCGAGCAATTCGCTGAAAAAGTGCTGGCCGAAGAAGGCCCGGTCGACATCACCGACCCCGGCCAGATGTGCCACGGCGGCCCCTTTGCTAAGGTCGATCTGGGCGAAAGCGGTCTGGCGCAGATGACAATCGTCAACGACAAGAAAGAGACCTGATCATAGGTCAAAGAAAAGGCCGCCACGATGCTGCAACATTTGTTGCGATCGTGGCGGCCCTTACGTCAGTCAAAAAAGGCCCGGCACCTTGGTTCCGGGCCTTATTGCCGCGCTTATCCCAACAAGTCTTTCGCAGCGGCCACAATCCCCTCCCGTGAGGGCAAGGTCGCGGCATAGGCCGGCCCCGTGGCGATGAAACTGTCCTCCGCCGTCAGCCGTGCAAATTGCGTGACACCGCGTTCGGCCATCAGCGCCATCAGCCCTTCTGCCTGCCCACCGGTGCGGCGGCATTCATCGACGATAAGCACAGGCCGGTCCCCAATCGCCGCCATCAGCGCCTCTTCGGGCAAAGGTGCCAGCCAACGCAGATCGATGACCCGCGCGTTCACCCCCTGCTCTGCCAAATCATGCGCGGCCTGCTGGCTCAGATAATGGCCGTTGCCATAGCTCACGATTGCCAGATCAGCACCGTCGCCACTGACACCAACCTCGCCCAGCCCAATCCGCTGATCCGGTGCGGGGTAGCGCCGCATCCAGCCGCCATCCCCGGCTTCCATCAGGTCGCGCATCGGATAGAGCGCAATCGGCTCGACAAAGACCACCACGCGCTGCTCCTCACGCGCCAAACGATGCGCCTCGCGCAGCATCATCGCAGCTTCATCCCCGGTCGAGGGACAGGCGATAATGATCCCCGGAATGTCCCGCAGCACGGCCAGCGAGTTGTCGTTGTGGAAATGCCCGCCAAAGCCTTTCTGATAGCCGAGCCCCGCGATGCGCAGCACCATCGGGTTGCTCCACTGCCCATTGGAGAAGAACGGCAAAGTCGCCGCCTCCCCGCGCAACTGGTCCTCGGCGTTGTGCAGATAGGCGAGGAACTGGATCTCGGGCATCGGGATGAACCCGTTATGCGCCATGCCGATGGCCAGCCCCAGAATGCTCTGCTCGTCCAGCAAGGTATCAATCACCCGCCCCGGCCCAAAGCGGCTCTGCAACTTCTGGGTGACGCCATAAACGCCCCCTTTGCGGCCCACATCCTCGCCCATCAACATGGTCTCTGGATGTGCCAGCATCAGGTCATGCAGCGCCCAGTTGATCAGACGCGACATAGGCTGGGGGTTGTCCATCTGTGCCATATCGCTGCCGAAGGTCTCGCTCCGAACCTCGGCACTCGGCCCGTTGCTCAGCGCACAGTCCCGCTTGGGCGGCACGAGGCTTGCCATGACATCCGACGCTGTCTTCAGCCGTGGACGTTTGACCACCTCATCAGCGGCCTTCGCCACCGCATCCTGCGTGTCGCGGTAGATCGAGAGCGCCTCCTCAGCGGTCATCCCGGCTTCGACCAAAAGGCGTGCGGAATGCAACAGCGGATCATTCGCCTCATCCGCTTCAACCTCAGCTTTCGGCAGATACGACGTCGCCACATCCGCCCCGGCATGGCCATAAAGCCGCACGGTGCGCAGATGCAGGAAAGCCGGCTTGCGATGCACCCGCACGTAATCCGCTGCGTCCTTGGCCGCAGCATATGCCGCATGGAGGTCCAGCCCGTCCCCCTCAAAATACTTCAGCTCCGGTCTTGCCGACATCGACGCTTTGATCCAGCCTGTCGGCGTCTTGGTCGAAATCCCGATGCCATTGTCCTCGCAGACAAAGAGCAATGGCAAAGGCACACCCTGCACCGCCGTCCAACAGGCCGCATTGATTGCCCCCTGCGCGGTGGAGTGGTTGGCCGAGGCATCGCCAAAACTGCACATGGCAATCGCATCGCGGGGCAGGATCGCATGTTCAGGCCGGTTGCGCCGCGCCATGCCGATGGAATGCGCGGCGCCCACTGCTTTCGGCAGATGGCTGGCGATGGTTGAAGTCTGCGGCGGGATCATCAGCTGGCGCGAACCCAACACCTTATGACGTCCGCCACTGGTCGGGTCCTCTGCCGAACAGGCAAAGCTCAAGAGCATGTCGCGCAGCATGTCCTGCCCGTCTGCCTGATCGGCGCGGGCAATCTGAAAGGCGGCATCGCGGTAGTGCAGAAAGGCGATGTCATCGACCCGCAGCGCCGCTGCCACCGCTGCCATGCCTTCATGGCCAGAGGAGCCGATGGTATAAAACCCCTGCCCTTCTTTCTGCATAACGCGGCTTTGCAGATCGAGCGCACGGCTCAGCACCTGCGCGCGGTAAAGCTGCTCCAACGCGGCGCGATCAAGCGCCTTTTTATTGGAGGTGGAAACGGGAAAATCCCCCGCCGCAACGCGACGGAGGAAGTTCTCATGAACGATTGCAACGCGGTCCATGGGGCCTCTCGGTATAAAGTTTCTTGCCATCGGCAAACGTATTTTTGGCCAAAAAGAGAGACAGGCTGCCGCTCTTTTTGGCCTCAAACACTTGAAGGGGGTTTGGGGGGCAAATCCCCCCGAACCGTTGTTTAAAAGAACGCCTGCAAGCCGGTCTGGGCGCGGCCCAAAATCAGCGCGTGGACGTCATGGGTGCCCTCATAGGTGTTCACCGTCTCAAGGTTCATCATGTGGCGGATCACTTGGAATTCGCCGGAGATCCCGTTGCCGCCGTGCATGTCACGCGACATGCGGGCCACGTCCAGCGCTTTGCCACAGTTGTTGCGCTTGACGATGGAGATCATTTCAGGCGCGGCATTGGCGGCGTCCATCAGACGGCCCACTTGCAGCGAGCCCTGAAGGCCCAGCGAGATTTCGGTCATCATGTCTGCCAGTTTCTTCTGAAACAGCTGTGTCTGCGCCAGCGGCTTGTTGAACTGCTTGCGGTCCAGACCGTATTGCAGTGCTGCGTGCCAGCAGAACTCAGCCGCGCCCATCGCGCCCCAAGAGATGCCGTAACGCGCACGGTTCAGACAGCCGAACGGACCTTTCAGCCCCTGCACATGCGGCAGCAGCGCGTCTTCGCCCACTTCGACACCGTCCATGACGATCTCGCCCGTGATCGAGGCGCGCAAGGAAAGTTTGTTGCCGATCTTTGGCGCGCTCAGACCCTTCATGCCTTTTTCCAGCACGAAGCCACGGATCTTGCCGTCATGCGCCTCGGACTTGGCCCAGACCACGAAAACATCCGCGATGGGAGAGTTCGAGATCCACATCTTGGAGCCGGTCAGCTTATAGCCATTCTCGGTCTTCACGGCGCGGGTTTTCATCCCCGCAGGGTCAGAACCCGCATCAGGCTCGGTCAGGCCAAAGCAGCCGATCCATTCGCCCGAACAAAGCTTCGGCAGATACTTTTTGCGCTGCTCTTCGGAGCCGTAAGCATAGATGGGATACATGACGAGGCTCGCCTGCACCGACATCATTGAGCGGTAGCCGCTGTCGACACGCTCAACTTCACGCGCAACCAGACCGTAGGAGACATAGTTGCCGCCCAGACCGCCGTATTCTTCGGGGATAGTGACGCCCAAAAGGCCCATCTCGCCCATCTCGCGGAAGATTTCGGCGTCGGTTTTTTCTTCGGCAAAGGCTTCGATCACGCGCGGCTGCAGCTTTTCTTGCGCATAGGCACGGGCAGAATCGCGGATCATACGTTCGTCTTCGGTCAACTGGCTGTCGAGGCGGAACGGGTCCTGCCAGTCAAATGTCCCCAGATCGGGTTTGTCTTTGGGGCGCAGCGCGGGTGCGTCAGCAGTCATGTGGCATCCTTTCGGGTCATGTGATTTGCGGCAGTATTGCAAATTGCGCGGGGGAACTCTATCGCTGCTTTGTCCTGTGTTCATGAGAAAAAGTCATATGATCGCGCCGCGCCGATTTCTGCCGTCAATCTCTGCCCTACTGTCGTTTGAGGCCGTGACCCGGCTTGGCACCGCCACCGCCGCAGCGCAGGAATTGAACCTTACGCAAAGCGCCGTGAGCCGTCAGATCAAGACCTTGGAGGATCAGTTGGGCGTGTCGCTGATGCTGCGCCAAGGACGGCGGCTGACGCCAACACAGGCGGGGTTGGAATATGTCACGCAGGTGCGCGACATCCTGAACCGCTTGGCGCAGGCGTCGGTCTCGGCCCGCACCAACCCGGTAGGCGGCACGCTTAATCTGGCGATTCTCCCCGCCTTTGGAATGCATTGGCTGGCGCCGCGTCTGCGCGACTTTGCGCGCGATCATCCGGAGGTGACGGTGAACCTCTCGACCCGGCTGCGGCCCTTTGCTTTTGATGGCAGTCGCTTTGATGCGGCCATTCATTTTGGTCATGAAGATTGGCCCGGTGTGCGCTATCTTCCGCTGCTGCCAGAAACCGTGGTGGCGGTCTGCGCTCCCGATCTGCTGTCAGAGCCGTTGGAGGATGCGCGTGAGATCAGGCGGCTGCCGCTTTTGCATCTCGAAACCCGCCCCCGCGGTTGGGCCCGCTGGCTTGGCACATTGGGCGAGACCGAAGACCCGCCTGTCGGCATGATGTTCGACCAGTTCTCGACCATGGCGCAGGCGGCGATTCATGGGCTGGGCGTGGCGCTCTTGCCGACCTTTTTCGCCCGACCCTATCTGAATGACGGGCAGCTTGTACTGGCCGCCGCGCAGACGACGCAGAGCATCGGAAATTACTACCTCGTCTGGCCGGAGGACCGGGGCGAGACCGCCGCTTTGGTCTCATTCCGCAACTGGCTGGCGCAACAGGCCGATCCCGGTTAACGCCACCGCGCTGCGCCAAAGTTATGCCTCATTCCCGCGCTAAGAGAGGGCATATTGGCCCGAACCGGGCATCCAGAAGGAGCATGATGATGCTGAGTAAATTCCGCAAAAGCGCAGGCGTGCTTGCGGTCGTGACCACGGCGTTTGCCGCCACCCATGCGTTGGCCGAAAGCCGTACCATAGTGATCGTTGAGGGCGATTATTTCCCCGCCTTGACCCACGTGGAACCGGGCGATGAACTGGTCTTTTACAACAACACCACCGTAAGCCACACGGTCACGGGCGCGGGCGATGTTTGGACGAGCGGCGCGATCCCGGCGCAGGGGCGGTTTACGCTGTTGGTGGACGCCGATACGCCCGAAACCTTCAGCGGCCCGGCACCGGGGGACGCCACCGCAACACTGGAAGGCGCGATCACCTTTGAGCCCGCGCCTGCGGACTAAACGCCCCTTGATGAAGTGCTGACAGCCCCGCCCTTTGGCGGGGCTTTTGCGTGGTTATTGCGCGAAAACGCGGTCCATATCGGTAAAGCCTTTGACCTCGATCGGATTGCCCGAGGGGTCGCGGAAGAACATCGTGGCCTGCTCGCCCGGCTCACCTTCAAAGCGCAACGAGGGTTCGATGACGAAATCGACTTCGGCACCCTTCAAACGCTCAGCCAGCGCTTTCCAATCGTCCATCTGCAAGACCACGCCCAGATGCGGCATTGGGACCATATGCTCACCCACCTTACCGGTTGCCGCTGTGGCGAAAGGCTCACCCAGATGCAGGGAGATCTGGTGGCCAAAGAAAGAGTAATCGACCCAAGTCTCGGTCGAGCGGCCTTCGGTGCAGCCCAAAACATCGCCGTAAAAGGCGCGGGTTTGGTCGAGGTCGCGAACGTTATAGGCAAGGTGGAAGGGGGTGAGCATGGCGGTCTCCTATCTAGCTGCCGCCTGTGTAGCCTGCGGGGGCACAGGTGCAAGAGGGCCATGCGGTCGGGCGCAGAGCGGCGAGGCGGGAGACGGCAGGGAAAGAGAAGAACGCGGCAGGCTATCATCACCCGCGAGCGTGTTGGGTCGCGACAAAATCAAAACTGACTTGAGCCGATCTATCCCTGACTGATCAGCATTGGCGTTCTCCAACTGCCTCGGCGAACGGATTCGTCACGCCCGGCACCTTACCGGACAGCGGCATGCGAAATTCCGATATCGCCGCCCCTGCTCCGCAATAAAGAGCTCGGCAGGTATCAACGGTATCACTGCGCACCACCATCGAGCCGCCTTCTTTCGTAAGGGTCAATCGGCACCCATTGGATGATGACGTCCAGCCACTGCCACTACGCCGCCCAGTAAGGACGCCAGTACCACAAGCGAAATGCCCTGAGAAAAACATGAAGTCGAAGCGCAGATTTTGTCCCTGCTCCTGCAACCCCATTACGGCGGTATCGGTGCAATAAAGGCCTGTTAATCCAGTGGTTTGCACTGATGTCGGCGCCTTTAAATCTGCAATGCGTTTCTGCATGGCGTTCCTGAGACAGCGGCGGTCTGAACTGCAAGCGTTCCTTTGGCCAATCCATGCCCTTTGATCCGCAAGGATCGAAGCGCTTTTGCTTTTAGAAGCAGACCTACGGGCGCTCTTGAATGCATCCGCCATTTGCCGGTCAAGTTTCGAGAGCGCGGCATCGGCGCAGATCGTTTTTTCGACAGTTGTTGCAGCGAGATTGCAATCGAAACTGGCCTGCGCTTGAGCTTCAAAACCGGCGAGCATGACAAAGGGTAACGCCAATAGACATCTCATCAGAAAATCCCCGCTTCCATTTGTTCAATGGCGCAGACCATAGCAAAATTAGGCGATTCTGGTAAGCAGCTTGGGTCTTGGCGAAGGAACGCTCTGTACTGCGAGATTGGAAAACAAGGCGGCGGAGCCCGCAAATCCGATTGTTCTGCAACGTTCAAGCGGCCTGATTGGCGGTCGCAGCGTCTCGCGTGATTGGCCGCCCGCCAGACCAACGCGGAAAGGGCGCGCCCGTATCCAGACGCGCCCCTTATGACGATCCGTTACCTTACTTCATGGTAATGCGGCCATCAGTATAGGGTTTATAGGTCCCGTCTTTGGCGAGATATTCCGCCGTGACATCGGCCAGATCGGGGCCATAGTCATAGGCATTCTCGGCGTCTTTGAACATCGCATAGCCGTCGCCGCCGTTGCGGACATAGTTGTTAGACACCACGCCATAGGTTTTTTCGGGGTCGATCGGTGCGCCGCCGACCATCACATCGCTGATCCGGCTGCCCACTTCGGCCTTGGGGTCAAAGGCAAAGGACATGCCTGCCACTTGTGGGAAGCGACCGGCCTGCTCTTCGTGTTGGCTTACACCGTTTTCCAGTGCTTCAATCAGTGTCGCGCCGCTGACCTGAAACGTGGACAGCGTGTTCTGGAAGGGCAGCACCGTGAGCACTTCGCCCATGGTCACCTCACCTGCGTCGATCGATGCGCGCAGGCCGCCCGAGTTGGAGATCGCCACATCGATCCCCTGATCCTTTACCCGGTCCAGCATCGCGTCAGAGACAAGGTTGCCCATGGAGCATTCCTGCATCCGGCAACTGCCGCGCTCCCCGTCAATCGCCTCGGATGTTTCTGCAACGACACGGTTGCGGATTTCATCCAAGGGTTTGGCAGCTTCCGCGATCCGGTCCACGGTAGGCTGGTCTTCGGTCACGGCGGCATCCATGATCAGTGGCTCGCCCTCGGCCTTGGTGATGTTGCCCTCGTCGTCAAAGGTGACATTCAACTCGCCTAGGAATTTGCCATAAGCATAGGCCTGCACAATTGCCGTTTCCCCGACCATCGTTGGGTATGGCCCCTCGGCCCGCTCGTCGCTGTTGCTCAGCAGGGTGTTGGTATGGCCGCCGACGATCACGTCGACACCTGTGGTCTCTGCCGCGACCTTTTGGTCAACGCCGTAGCCCGAGTGGCTCAGCACGATGATCTTGTTCACGCCTTTGGCGGTCAGCAGATCGACCTCGCCCTGCACGGCGGCGACGGGATCGGAAAAGGTGATGTTATCGCCGGGGCTGGCCAGTTCGTCCGTGTCTTGTGGCGTCAGACCGATCAGGCCGATCTGCTCCCCGCCCTTTTCGATCACGGTCGATTTCGCCAGTTTGTCGGCCAAGAGCGGCTCGCCCGAGACATCGGCGTTGGACATCAGCACCGGAAAATCGACCGCATCCATAAAGCCACGCAGCACTTCGGGGCCATCGTCGAATTCGTGGTTGCCCACGGTCATCGCGTCATAGCCCATCTTATTCATCATCTCAGCCGCCAATGCGCCCTTGTAGCGGGTGTAAAACAGCGTGCCTTGGAACTGGTCACCGCCATCGACAAGGATGCTGTTCTCGGCCCGGTCGCGGGCTTCGGTAATGGCGGTCATCAAACGGCCCGAGCCACCGAAGCATTTGCCTTCGCCATTGTCCTCGGCGTTGCACGGCCCGTCATATTTGCTGATCGGCTCAAAGCGTGCGTGGAAATCATTGGTGTGCAGAATGGTGAGGTTATACTCAGCCGCCGCCATACCGCTGGTCAGCGCCAAGGCGGCGGTCGCGGTCAGGAATCGTTTCATGATAGTTCCCCTGTTCATTGTTATACTGGCATCGTGGCGCGGTGCATTGCGCGTGTCAAAGGTCATATGGGATGCCCCTTGGTCACCTTGCGCCTCTTGACCCTGCGCCTTGCGGGGGGCATCAGACGTTATGCTTATTTTCAAGATATTCCGCGCCGACGAATGGGCGGCGCTGCGCAAGAACGGGGCCACCGATGGGGCGCCGATTGATGTGGCCGATGGCTATGTGCATTTCTCGACCGCAGAACAGGCCGAAGAGACTGCCGCGAAGCATTTCGTGGGGGTGGATGGGCTGTTTTTGCTGGCGGTGGACAGTGACGCCCTCGGCGATGCGCTGGAATGGGAGCCGTCGCGCGGGGGGGCGTTGTTTCCGCATCTCTACCGGCAGTTGACGATGGATGACGTGCTCTGGGCGCAACCGCTGCCGCTGGTTGACGGGGTGCATCAGTTCCCCGCAGGTTTGGGTGACGCAAGCGCATGACGCCCCTAATCGAAAGACTGGGCCTGCGCGCCTTGCATCGCCTTGATCCCGAAGCGGCCCATGGTTTGGCGATCCGTGCGCTGCGCGGCAGGTTGGCGCCTGCGCCCGGCCCCCAGACATCGCCGCGTTTGCGGACCACGCTGGCGGGGCTGGACCTGCCGAACCCGGTGGGGTTGGCGGCGGGCTTTGACAAGAACGCCACCGCGGTCGCCCCCCTCTCACGCGCAGGTTTTGGCTTTATCGAGGTGGGTGCCGCCACCCCCCTCCCCCAGCCCGGCAACCCACGCCCGCGCCTGTTTCGCCTGACCGAGGACCGCGCGGCGATCAACCGTTTTGGCTTTAACAACGACGGGATGCAGGCGATCTGCGCGCGACTCTCGCGGCGTGGCACCGGCGTGCCGGTGGGGCTGAACCTCGGCGCGAATAAAACCAGCGAAGACCGCGCTGCTGATTTCGCCAAGGTGATGACCGTGGCGCGTGACCATGTTGACTTTGCCACGGTCAATGTCTCTTCCCCCAACACCGAAAAGCTGCGCGACTTACAGGGCAAAGCCGCCCTTTCTGCGCTGCTCGAAGGCGTGATGGAAGTGCGCGGTGCCACGCCAGTGTTCTTGAAAATCGCCCCTGATCTGAGCGAGGCCGAGATCGAAGACGTGGCCGAAGTTGCCCAAACCGCAGGTGTCGCCGCGATCATCGCGACCAATACCACACTCGACCGCAGTGGCCTTGTCAGCCCCCATGCGCAGGAAGCGGGCGGTCTGTCAGGCGCACCACTGTTTGAACGCTCCACCCGCGTTTTGGCGCGGCTCGCCGGGCTGACAGACATCCCGCTGATCGGCGTTGGCGGCGTCTCGGACGCTGAAACCGCCTATGCGAAAATCTGCGCCGGCGCTTCTGCGCTGCAACTCTACACCGCGCTGGTCTTTGGCGGTGTCGGACTGGTCCAAGAGATCACCACAGGGTTGGACAAGCTGCTCGCCCGCGATGGTTTTGCCAATGTGGCCGACGCTGTGGGCAGCAAACGCGAGGACTGGCTGTGATTACTCTTTGGCACAACCCGCGCTGTTCAAAATCCCGGCAGACGCTGGCGCTGATCGAAGACGCTGGCGTTCCGGTAACACTGCGCCGCTATCTCGAAGATGCACCTTCGCGCGAAGAGATCATTGCCGCGCGGGATGCTCTGGGGGTGCAGACCATCGCGATGATGCGGACGGGCGAGGCCGCGTTCAAGGAATTGGGGCTCACCAAAGACAGCCCCGATGACGCACTTCTCGACGCGATGGCCGCGCATCCGATCCTCATCGAACGCCCCATCGCCTTTTGCGATAGCCGCGCCGTAATTGGCCGCCCGCCGGAAGCGGTAAAAGCCTTGCTTTAACCTGCCGCACGCTCAAGCGCCGGGTAGCGCAGGCCAAGTGTGATGCCCCGGACGACGAAGGAAATCAGCAGCGAGGCCCAAAGCCCGTGGTTGCCCATGCTCGGCACCAACAGCAGCGCCACGGCCACATAGGCGAGAAACGACACCACCATCATATTGCGCATATCGCGCGAGCGGGTGGCCCCGATGAAGATGCCATCGAGCATAAAGGCCGCGCAGCCCAGCAAAGGCGCTGCGACCATATAGGGCAGATAGACCCGCGCCACCTCTTGCACCTCGGGCGCCTTGGCCATCAGGTCAATGATGGCCCCGCCCGCGAGTGCGAAGGCCACGGCGAGCAGAACGCTCACCAATAGCGCCCAGCCCGAGGTCAGCACCGCCCCCCGCCGCAGCACGTCCCGCTGGCCCGCGCCATAAGCACGGCCCACAATGGCTTCGGCAGCAAAGGCAAACCCATCCAGCCCATAAGAGGTGATCATCAGGAATTGCAGCAAGACCTGATTGGCCGCCAAGGTCACGTCGCCCAGCCCCGACCCCATGAACAAAAAAGACACAAAGATCGCCTGCAACAGCAGGGAACGGATCAGGATGTCGGTGTTCACCTGCATCATCCGTTTCCAGCGCGGGCGGTCAAAGACCTGCACCCAATCGCGCCATGCGGGCTGAGCAAAGGCGGCGCGGCAGAACCAGAGGCCAAGCGCAGCCCCACTCCATTCCGCGAGGAAAGTGGCGATTGCCACGCCCTCGACCCCCCAGCCAAGACCCAGCACGAACCACAGATCCAGCAGGATGTTCAGCCCGTTCATCCAGACTTGCAGCACCAGCACCGCGCGGCTGCGCTCTTGCGCAATGAGCCAGCCGGTGATTGCGTAGATTGAGATGGCAGCAGGCGCAGACCAGATGCGGATCGCCATATATTGCCGCGCCAGCCCTTCGACCTCATCCGAGGCGGGGGCGATCTGAAAAGACGCCCAGAACAGCGGCAGTTGCAACGCCATGAGCACCAGCCCTGCGCCTGCCCCGATGAGCAAACCACGCGTCAGCAAAGCCGCGACCTCACCCTCTTCGCCATTGCCCGCAGCCTGTGCGGTCAGCCCGACGGTCCCCATGCGCAGAAAGCCGAAAATCCAATAAAGCGCCGAGAGGATGATCGCCCCCAGCCCCACCGCCCCGATGGGGGCCGCTGCGCCCAACTGCCCCACAACGCCGGTATCAACCGCGCCAAGGATTGGCACAGTGGCATTGGAAATCACGATAGGCACGGCGATTTTGAGCACCCGGCGGTGCGTCACCACATCGCGGGGGGCGAGTGTGCCACGCTTGACGGCGCGGACCTCCGCCTCGGTGAGCGGTTCGGCCTCCGGCTCAGCCACGCCGCTGCGGCATCACGAAATGGCCGGTGGCCTGTGCGAAAATACGGCTGCGGTTGTCTTGCCACGCCTCCACATGCACGCTGGCATAGCGCCGCCCGGAGCGGTTGATCCGCGCCCGCGCATAGGCATCGCGCGGCAGCCCGGTGCGCAGGTAATCCACAGTGAAATCAATCGTTTTGGGCAGACGTGGCAGGTGATCGCCGTCCAGATTGTCCAGATCGAGCGCGCCGCTTTCCATATCTTCCCAGATCAGCCCCCAGCTGAGGGTGATGATCGCCGTGACTTCCAAAAACGCCGCCGTGGCCCCGCCGTGCAACGCGGGCAGGATCGGGTTGCCGATCAACTGGTCAGTATAGGGCATCACCCCCGTCAACTCATCGCCGCGTCGTTCCAACTGGATGCCCAGAAATTGGATGTAGGGCACCCCTTCGACCAGCGCCCGCAGCACCCCGTCGCGGCGTTGCTTGATGACCTGAACCGGCTCTGGCTTGCGGCGCTCGCTCATTTGTGGCCCTCCACGGTAAAGGTTCCGGTGGCGGTGGCCACAAGGTTCTCGGCATCCTCATCCGTCGCCGTGGCGCGGACAAAGGCAACCGAGCGGGTGACGTGGTAGCAGGTCGCGCGGGTGGTGATGGCTTGGCCGGGGCTTGCGGCGCGCAGATATTCAATGCGCAGGTCCATCGTCGCTGTGGCGGTTGGATTGCTCGGATGGCTCATCACCGCCGCCCCGCAGCAGGTGTCCATCAGGGCCGAGACTGCTCCGCCATGGATCACGCCAGTCTTCGGATCGCCGATCAACTTTTCATCATATGGCATGGTGATCTCTGCAGAGCCATCGCCCAATTCGCGCAATTCCATGCCAAGCGCCATGGAATGTGGCAGGGCCTGAATGAACTGGCGCGCCAGTTTTAACTTGTCCGACATGCGGTCCGGTCCCTCGCGGCTGGTTTTGCTCTTTATCAAGCGGGGATGGCGAAAGGGCAAGAGCACCGGTTGCGCATCCCTGCTGCTGACCATAGTTTGCGGATAAGGAGAAAATGCTTTGAATGATGAACGCCTGACTTTCAAAGAAATGTGCGCGGCTTTTGACGTAACGCCTCGCACCCTGCGCTATTACGAATATATCGAACTGCTTCAACCGCACCGCGAAGGGCGGTCGCGGTTCTATGGCCCGCGCGAACGGGCGCGGATGAAGCTCATCCTGCGTGGCCGCAAGTTCGGCTTCGCGCTGGAAGACATCCGGCAATGGCTGCTGATCTATGAAAAAGAAGGCACCGAGGCACAGATGCGCGCTTGGGTGACAATGGCCGATGGACAGTTAGAAGAACTGGCCGAGCAGCGCCGCCAGTTGGACGAAGCAATGGCTGAATTGCAAAAGCTGCGTGATGATACCGCCGCTGCACTGGAGCGATAGCCTAGCGGGTCGCCAGCGCGCTTAAAGGTCGGGCGGTCTGCTACTGAGACTGGCGGACCGACAACTGAAAAATCAACATCTGCAAGTCAGCAACCACGCGGATCATATCCGAAACCGTATCGTTATTAGCCTGCCCCGCCAGATCAAAGGCGCCGTTTTCTACCAAATCAGACGCCGCACGCAGGTCGCGCAGGACACGCCCCGTGGTTTCATCCTGTGCGGCACCCTGAGTTATTTCATCGCCGGCATTCGCGGCGGGGTGTTCGATGCTCTGATGACTGGACATGCTTAATCCTTTTGGCTCTAGCCGACCTTCCTAGCGGCTGTCTTACCATAAGTCATGTCACGCGACCACGTGACAACCAATCCCAAACTGGTTCACAAGTGATCTTTTTTTGGTTTCCGCAGTATCCCCGAGCCAAGACCGCGAATTGCAGCGGTGGTGCGGTCATTCACCTCAAGCTTCGAAAAGATGCGCCTGACATTGGTATCCACCGTATGACGGGAGATGCCCAAAATCTCGGCAATCACATTGTTGCTCTTGCCCGCCGCGATCCATTCCAGCACTTCAATCTCGCGCGGCGACAGGTTGGCGTCGCGCAGGCCAACGTCTTCCATCATTATCGAGTAGCGCAGATGCGCCGTCTGCGCCGCACTTTGCAGCGTAAAAATATCAGCCTTGGACAGTTTGGGCGCACCCGCCTCAAACCCCAAACACACAACCGCCGCAGCGCCCTGCGGCCCATGCACCTGAATCGCCAAACCATCGTTCGGATGCAATGTCAGTATCCTGTGCAAATAGGCCTGCTCCGCTTTCGTCAGCCGCGTGAGCTCCTCAACCTCAGACCAGAAGAACGGCACGATGCGCCTCCGGGCAAGATTTTCGATGGGGCTGGCCCCTAATTGTGCGCGGTCGAGGATTTGCGATGTCCAGCGTTGCTCGTCCGTAACGCTCATGTCGCGGTCAAACTGAACGGCCGTCGCTTCACTATCGTCGCCATGATAGCTGACCAGATTGATGCCGTAGGTCGCATAAAAGGCCAGGCCGCATTGCGACAAGGCCACCCCGTCCTCGGCCTCGGCACAGCAGCGTGCGAAACGATCCAGTGCCGTTTTCTCTGGCATTCATGTCCCCCTAACTCGCCCGCAATATTTGCACAAAGGCACCGCGTTTTTGCAATATCGGACGATTGGCTATCGACATAGGGTGATCCACGCCCCACTTCACAAAGTGACGCAACGTATCGCTTACGTCAACGTAAGCATTCATTGTATCAGCAGGACAGGTCCCCACCTGAAGTCTACCAACGACGCTCGGAGAGACATGATATGACTGCCGATACACTGACCATCCGCGAAATGTGCGACGCCTTTGAGGTGACCCCCCGCACCCTGCGCTTCTATGAAGCCAAGGAACTGCTGTTCCCGCACCGCGAAGGTCAGAAACGCCTGTTCACCAAAAGCGACCGCGCCCGGCTCAAGCTGATCCTGCGCGGCAAACGCTTTGGATTCAGCCTCGAAGAAATCCGCCAGTTGCTGGACCTGTATCACATGGGCGACCAGCAGCAGACCCAGATCGCCGCCGCCTATGACGTGGCCCGCGCCCGTCTGGCCGATCTCGAATCCCGCCGCGATGAGCTGAACGAGGCGATTGACGACCTCAAGGACCAGTTGAAATGGGGGGAAAAGATGATCGCCTCCATGAACCAGCCGCGCCGCGCCGCTGAATAACCCAAGCGGCCCCGCGCCGCGCCTGATTTCCAGAAAAAGACCACCCGGAGAGCATTGATGCCCAGCTACACAGCCCACACCAAAGACCTGCAATTTGTTCTGCACGACGTGCTGAAAGTCACCGAGAGCAAGACACCCGGCTACGATGAGTTGGAGCCTGATTTCACCTCCGCCATTCTCGAAGAAGCAGGCAAACTGACCTCCGAAGTGCTCGCCCCGCTGAACGTCGTGGGCGACAAGGAAGGCTGCCGTTTGGAAAATGGCGTGGTCTACACGCCCACAGGGTTCAAAGAAGCCTTTGAAAAGGTCAAAGAAGGCGGCTGGCCCGGTCTCGACATGCCCGAACAATACGGCGGGCAGAACATGCCCTATGTCCTCGGCACCGCCGTGGGCGAAATGTTCTCCGCCGCGAACCAGGCCTTCACCATGTACCAAGGTCTGACACACGGCGCAGCCTCCGCAATCCTCGCACACGGCACCGACGCACAGAAGGACACCTACCTGCCCAAGATGGTTTCATGCGAATGGACCGGCACCATGAACCTGACCGAGCCGCATTGCGGCACTGATCTGGGCCTCATGCGCACCAAAGCCGCGCCGCAGGATGACGGCAGCTACAAGATCACCGGTCAGAAGATCTTCATCTCGTCGGGCGAACACGACATGGCCGACAACATCATCCACCTCGTACTGGCCAAGATCGAAGGCGGCCCCGAGGGCATCAAAGGCGTGTCGCTCTTCATCGTGCCCAAGTTCATGGTCAACGAAGATGGCTCCTTGGGCGAGCGCAACGGCGTCTCCGTCGGTTCTATCGAAGAGAAGATGGGCATCCACGGCAACTCCACCTGCGTGATGAACTATGACGGCGCCACCGGTTACCTCTTGGGGACCGAGCACAAAGGTATGCGCGCCATGTTCACCATGATGAACGAAGCCCGCGTCGGCGTCGGCATGCAGGGTCTGGCACAGGCCGAAGTGGCCTACCAAAACGCCGTGATCTACGCCAATGACCGCCTGCAAGGCCGCGCCGTGACCGGCGCCAAATTCCCCGAGAAACCCGCCGATCCGCTGATCGTGCATCCGGACATCCGCCGTACGCTGATGGATCAGAAAAGCTTCGTCGAAGCGGCGCGTGCCTTCATCCTCTGGGGCGCCACCATGATCGACGCCGCTCATCGTGCCGATGACAAAGATGCCGATGGTCTGGTTTCGCTGCTGACCCCGGTCATCAAAGGCTTCCTGACCGACCAAGGCTACGACATGACCGTGAAGGCCCAGCAGGTCTACGGCGGCCACGGCTATATCGAAGAATGGGGCATGTCCCAATTCACCCGCGACGCCCGCATCGCTCAGATCTACGAAGGCGCCAACGGCGTGCAGGCGCTCGACCTCGTGGGCCGAAAACTGGCGTTAGACGGCGGCAAGCACGTTATGGCCTTCTTCGATCTGGTCAAAGGCTTCATCAAGGACAACGCCGGCCAAGACGCCGAGT
Organism: Sulfitobacter maritimus; assembly: GCF_013346665.1. Classification (GTDB taxonomy): domain Bacteria; phylum Pseudomonadota; class Alphaproteobacteria; order Rhodobacterales; family Rhodobacteraceae; genus Sulfitobacter; species Sulfitobacter maritimus. The sequence continues at coordinate 215,589 of NZ_JABVBB010000034.1, read as the reverse complement.
TTGACGCGGCCTTCCTTGAGCCGCTGAAAGCGGCCAGCAAAGACCTGCAATCGGCTGGCATGTATTTCATGCAAAACGGCATGAAGAACCCCAACCACGCGCTCGCCGGGTCGAACGACTTCATGCATATGTTCGGCCACGTTTGCTTGGGCCTGATGTGGGCGAAAATGGGTCTAGCGGCAAAAGAAGCGCTGAAGAACGGCAGCGGCGACGCGGCGTTCTATGAGACGAAACTGGCGACAGGCCGCTACTACATGGCGCGTCAATTGCCCGCCACGGCTCTGCACCTGACCCGCATCCAATCGGGTGCAGATACGGTGATGGCGTTGGAGGCCGCAAACTTCTAAAACGGGGGGTGGGGGCCTGTTCCCCACCCTACCCAACATTCGGAGAGACCATGCCCAAACGCTTCCGCCTGACCCGCCGCTTCCCCGTCGCCATGACCGAAGAAGGCTACCGCAGGCTTAAGAAGTTCAGCGCGGATGCCGGTCTCGACGAAGGCGAAGCACTGTCGTTCCTGTTCGAGAATTTCAACTCGGTCATGAACGAGGAAAACTTGACCGCGCGGCTGCGCCTGTTCAACGCCGAACTGGAAAGCCGCAAACGCTGAACCCTGGGGAGGGGCGGATGACGCAAGGCAAAACATCCACATGGATGACCGAAGAACACCAAATGATCGCCGATATGACGGCGCAGTTCATCAATACCGAATGGGCGCCCAAATTTGAGAAATGGCGCAAGCAAGGCCAGATGGACCGCGAGACATGGGCGCAAGCCGGTGAGCTGGGCCTGCTCTGCCCCTCGGTGCCCGAAGAATACGGCGGCGCTGGCGGTGATTTCGGCCATGAAGCCGCCATCCTGATCGAAGGCTCCCGCGCCAACCTCGCCTCATGGGGCCACGGCATCCACTCCGGCATCGTCGCGCATTACATCCTCGCCTATGGGACCGAAGACCAAAAGAAACGCTGGTTGCCAAAAATGGTCTCCGGCGAGCTTGTGGGCGCGCTGGCCATGACCGAACCCTCCACCGGCTCCGACGTGCAGCGGATCAAGACTAAGGCCGTGCGCGACGGCAACGCCTATAAGCTCTCGGGCCAAAAGACCTTCATCACCAACGGCCAACATGCCAATCTGATCATCGTCGCGGCCAAGACCGACCCCAAGGAAGGCGCTAAAGGCGTCTCGCTCGTCGTTGTCGAAACCGACGACGCCCAAGGTTTCCAGCGTGGCCGCAACCTCGACAAAATCGGCCTGCACGCCGCCGACACGTCAGAGCTGTTCTTCGACAACGTCGAAATCCCGCCCGAAAACATCCTTGGCCAAGACGAAGGCCAAGGCTTCTACCAAATGATGCAGCAGCTCCCCCAAGAGCGCCTTATCATCGGCTGCGGCGCCGTCGGAGCGATGGAAGGCGCGGTCGCGCGCACGATCCAATACTGCAAAGAACGCGAAGCCTTTGGCGGCCCCCTCACCCAATTTCAAAACACCCGCTTTCAACTGGCCGAGGTCAAAACCAAAACCGCCGTGTCCCGTGCTTTCCTCGACGAATGCATCGCTGAACACCTGCGTGGCGAGTTGACCGTCGATAAGGCCGCAATGCAGAAATACTGGCTCACCGACACCCAAGGCGACGTGCTCGACGCCTGCTTGCAACTGCACGGCGGCTACGGCTTCATGCAAGAATACGCCGTCGGTGAGATGTGGGCCGACGCAAGGGTGCAACGCATCTATGGTGGCACCAATGAGATCATGAAGGAACTGATCGCGCGCAGCCTTTGACCGCGCACATGGGCGCAACCGCCGTGCAGAGGTATTTAAGAAAGGATGAAGATAAGGCCCACCCTGCCCCCTTCATCCTTTTAAAAATACCGTCCGAAGGTGCAGCGGGCGATGACATTTGAGGAGGATAGACACGTGACCATTCAGCTTTATTGCTTTGGCGAATCCGGGAATGCCTATAAGGCGGCGCTTGCACTGGAACTCTCTGGTTTGGACTGGGAGCCGGTGAAGGTGGACTTCTTTGGCGGAGAGACGCGCCAGCCGGACTATCGCGCGCAGATTAACAACATGGGCGAAGCGCCGGTGATGGTCGACGGCGATCTGCGGCTGACGCAATCGGGCGTGATTCAGGATTACGTTGCGGAAATGTCAGGTAAATTCGGCGGCCGCGACGCGACGGAACGCCGCGAAATCCTGCGATGGGTGCTATGGGACAATCACAAGCTCAGCTCCGTTGCCGGGATGACCCGTTTTCTGATGAACTTTCTGCCCGAAGACAAACGCCCCGCCGAGGTTATCGCTTTCAATCAGGGGCGGCTGAAGGCGGCCTATGCGGTGCTGAATGACCATCTCGACGGCCGCGACTGGATCGTGGGCGATGAGTTAACAAACGCGGACCTTAGCTGCTGCGGGTATCTCTATTACCCCGAGCCCTTTGGCTTTGACCGCAGCGACTGGCCCCATATCGACGCGTGGCTCACGCGTTTGAGCGAAACACCGGGCTGGAAAGCCCCTTACGACCTGATGCCCGGCAGCCCTGCTGACCGCGCCTGACCCCGGAGGACATGAATATGACCCAAGACGTTTACATCTACGACGCCCTGCGCACCCCGCGTGGTAAAGGCCGCAAGGACGGTGCGCTGCATGAGGTCACATCGCTGCGCTTGTCAGCACAGACGCTAAATGCCGTGAAAGAGCGTAACAATCTCGAAGGCCATGCCGTTGAGGATGTGATCTGGGGCAATGTGACCCAAGTCATGGAACAGGGCGGTTGTCTGGCACGCTCGGCGGTGCTGGCGTCCGATCTGGATGAACGGATTCCGGGTCTCGCCATCAACCGTTTCTGCGCCAGCGGCATGGAAGCGGTGAACCTTGCAGCGAACCAGATCAAAGGCGGCGCTGGCAATGGCTATATTGCCGGCGGTGTCGAGATGATGGGCCGTGTTGCCATGGGTGCTGACGGAGCGGCGATTGCCGTGGACCCCACGCTGGCAATGGAGAAGTATTTCGTGCCGCAGGGCATTTCAGCGGATATCATTGCCACCGAGTTTGGTTTCTCACGCGATGAGGCAGACCAACTTGCCATGCAGTCCCAGCAACGCGCGGCGCGGGCATGGGAAGAGGGGCGCTTTGACAAATCCGTCATTACTGTGCGCGACCAAAACGGTCTCGCGATCCTCGACCGCGATGAATACATGCGCCCCCAGACGGATATGCAGAGCCTTGGCGGCTTGAACCCGGCGTTCCAGCAGATGGGCGAAGTCATGCCCGGCTTTGATAAGGTCGCGTTGATGAAATACCCGCATCTGGAGCGGATCAACCACATCCACCATGCGGGCAACTCGTCGGGCATCGTGGATGGTGCTGCGGCTGTCTTGATCGGCAACAAGGAATTCGGCGAGCAGCACGGGCTGAAGCCTCGCGCCCGCATCCGAGCCACCGCCAAGATTGGCACCGACCCGACCATCATGCTGACCGGCCCGGTGCCGGTGACCGAGAAGATCCTCAAGGACAACGGCATGACAATCGGCGACATTGATCTGTTTGAGGTCAACGAAGCCTTCGCCGCCGTGGTGTTGCGCTTCATGCAGGCCTTTGATGTGGACGACAGCAAAGTCAACGTGAACGGCGGCGGCATCGCTATGGGTCACCCGCTCGGCGCCACGGGTGCCATGATCATCGGCATTCTGCTCGATGAGATGGAGCGGGCTGACAAAGAGGTGGGGCTGGCCACGCTCTGCATCGCCTCCGGCATGGGTGCCGCCACTATTATCGAGCGCGTGTAAGCTGCGTAAGGGAGTCAAGAATATGACCGATTTCACATTGAATAAAGACGACCAAGGCATCGCGACCATCACATGGGATGTGCCGGGCAAGAGCATGAACGTGATGTCCTTTGACGGGCTGCGCGATCTGGAAAAGCATATTGACGATGCGCTGGCGGATGACGCTGTCAAAGGCATCATCATTACCTCCGGCAAGGAAGGGTCTTTTGCCGGTGGCATGGACCTGAACCTGCTGGCGAAGATGAAGGAAGACGCGGGCGACGATCCGGCCAAGGGTTTGTTCGAAGGCACGATGCAGATGCACGCATTGCTGCGCAAGATCGAGCGCGCGGGCATGGACCCGAAGACCAACAAGGGCGGCAAGCCTGTCGCCTGTGTGATCCCCGGCACGGCTGCGGGCATCGGGTTGGAACTGCCACTGGCCACGCATCGTACTTTTGCTGCCGACAACCCGAAGGCGCGGATTGGCTTGCCGGAGATTCTCGTTGGTATCTTCCCCGGTGCTGGTGGCACAACGCGGATGGTGCGCAAGCTCGGTGCCATGGCGGCCTCGCCCTTCCTTCTGGAAGGGAAAATGGTGGCCCCTGCTGCTGCGGTGAAAGCTGGGATCATTGACGAGGTTAGCGAAGACCCGATGGCCGCGGCCCGCGACTGGGTGCTGAACGCCAAGGATGCCGATTTGGTCAAACCTTGGGATGCCAAGGGCTATAAAATGCCCGGCGGCGCGCCCTATCACCCGGCGGGTTTCATGACCTTCGTCGGCGCCAATGCAATGGTCAACGGCAAGACACAGGGCGTCTATCCGGCGGCCAAGGCGCTTTTGTCGGCGGTCTATGAAGGGGCGCTGGTGCCCTTCGACACGGCGCTAAAAATTGAGGCACGCTGGTTCACCAATGTGCTGATGAACCCGTCCTCGGGCAATATGATCCGCTCGCTCTTCCTCAACAAAGAGGCGTTGGAGAAGGGTGCTGTACGGCCCGAAGGTGTGCCAGACCAGCGGGTTAAGAAGCTGGGCGTGCTCGGTGCGGGCATGATGGGTGCGGGCATCACGCTGGTGTCGGTTCAGGCTGGAATCGAGGTGGTGCTGATTGACCAGACTCAAGAAGCCGCTGACAAAGGCAAGGCCTATTCCGCGAGCTATTTCGACAAGGGCATCGCCCGCAAGAAATCGACCGAGGAGAAGAAGGCCAAGGCGCTGGAACTGATCACCGCGACCACCGATCTCGATGCGCTCAAGGGCTGTGACCTGATTATCGAAGCGGTCTTCGAAGACCCTAAGGTGAAGGCCGAGATGACCCAGAAGGTCGAAGCGGTGATCCCCGAGGATTGTATCTTTGCCTCCAACACCTCGACCCTGCCGATCACCGATTTGGCGAAAGCGTCGAGCCGCGCGGAGCAATTCATCGGCATCCATTTCTTCTCGCCTGTCGAGAAGATGCTGCTGGTGGAAATCATCAAGGGCAAGGAGACCGACGACCGGGCCGTGGCCAAGGCGCTCGACTATGTGCGCCAGATCCGCAAGACGCCGATCGTGGTCAATGACGCACGTTTCTTCTATGCCAACCGCTGCATCATTCCCTACATCAACGAAGGTGTGCGGATGGTGCAGGAGGGTGTTGAGCCTGCGCTGATTGAGAACGCTGCTAAGCTGGTTGGTATGCCGCTAGGGCCGTTGCAGTTGATGGATGAGACGTCGATCGACCTCGGTGCCAAGATTGCCCGCGCGACTAAGGCGGCGATGGGCGATGCTTATCCGAACGACGACATTGATCCGCTGGTGTTCTGGATGGAGGAAGAGGGTCGTCTGGGTCGCAAAGCCAACGCCGGTTTCTACAGCTATGACGCCAAGGGCAAGCGCGAGGGGCTGTGGCGCGGCATGGGAGACAAGTATCCCGTGGCCGAGGAGCAGCCCGATCTGATCGAGGTGCAGCATCGCTTGCTTTTCTCGCAGGTCTTGGAAGCCGTGCGGGCGCTTGAGGAAGGTGTCTTGATGGACATCCGCGAGGGTGACGTCGGCGCGATCCTCGGCTGGGGTTTCGCGCCTTGGTCCGGTGGCCCGCTGAGCTGGCTCGACATGATCGGCGCGCCCTATGCGGCTGAGCGTTGTGATCAGTTGACCGAGAAGTTTGGTGAGCGCTTTGCTTGTCCGGACCTGCTCCGTGAGATGGCGCAGAAGAACCAGACGTTCTACGGGCGGTTCAACCCGGATGCCTCGAAGGCTGCATGATAGATGGGGGCGCTTCGGCGCCCCTTTTTCTTTGTCGTGAGGGCCACCCCCTTTGCTGCCACCCGGCCCGGAATCAAGCCGCAGGCGCCGGGCCATCGCCTGCCCGCCCCCCGGGTGGGCGATTTGGTGAGGCTGAGTACGACACCGCGATGGCACACCATGGCTGAGCCATAAAGTGGCAGCTACACCGGTCGGATCGCCGACCCGCGGGCAGACGATAGCCCTAGTGTGCTTGGTAAACGTAGCCAAACCGAGCGATATCCTCGGCGCAGACCGCCGCCACGATATCGTGCAACTCGGGCGTGTAGGCCACCGCCCCTTGCGAGGCATTCACCCGGGGCAGCGCCAGTTCAAACCCCAGATGGTCGAACAGCGGTGCCGCATCTTCGGCGAAATGCTCCAGCCGGATATAGAGATCAGAGCGCTCCCGCCCCGCCGCGTCCTGCATATACCGCCGCGCGCGCCATGCCCGCAAACTTGCCTGCGTCTGCGGATGGCGCAGGAACCCCGCGAAATCTGCCTGCTTCGCCAACTCCACTGCCGGATGCGCGAAGCTCTGCCCGCGCAGCCAGCGGTAATAGCTCGCCACCCGGTCCCACGGATTGCGCACCAGCGTGAAGCAGAACAAACCGTCCAGATCCTCACCCGACACCAGCCCATCCACATCTGCCAGTGTCGAGTGCTTCCACAACCGCCCCGCCGCCTGCACCCCTTGCAACCGCCGCCGCCGTTTCAGCGCTTTGGGCGTATCACCCAGCATGAGGTCATCCTTCATCGCCCGCCTCTCCAGCGCCAGCGCCAGTGAGGTGCCTCCGGTCTTGGGGATATGCACAAAGACGTAGCGGCGGCCGGGGCTGATGATCACTCGACACTCTCCGGCGCGCGCAGGGGGGAGGGCTCATCGCTGCGCAGGGCAATCACCGCCCCGGCACCTGCGATCATCGCCATGCCGACAAACCCGAGCGTCGAGATGGTTTGCCCCCAAAGCACCCACGCCCAGAAGCTCGCAAAGATCAGCAAGGCATATTCAAAAATCGCCACATGCCCGGCCTCGCCCAGTTGATAGGCCCGCACCAAAAGCCCGATGCCCAGCAGTGAGCCAACCGCCTGCACCGCGAACCAGAACCACATGGACCCGTCCAGCGGCCCCCACGTACGGCTCACGAAACCCGGCGTGCCGGTCACCTCGCTGCCCGGCAGCACCAACATGCCCAAAGCACCCATCACGGCCAACATGCCAAAGAACCCAGCGGTCATGACAAGGGTGCTCTCACCTTCGCACCACGCCCGCGTCGCCACCGCCCCGATAGCATAGAGCACCCCGGCCACCAGCGGCAGAAAGGCCACAAGGTCCAGATCATTCGGGTCAGGCCGGATCACCATCAGCGCCCCGGCAAAGCCCACGACCACCGCGCCCCACCGCCATGGGCCAACGGGCTTGCCCTGAAACACTGCAGAGATCAGCAGCACAAAGAGCGGCGAGGTGAATAGCCCGGCCACCACCACCCCGATGGGCAGAAAGGCAAGACAGCCAAAGTAGATCAGCATCGCGCCCGATTGAAACAGGCTGCGCCCCACCACAGCCCAGAACCGCTGTGGCCGCAGAATACCAAAGCCGATGGCCGCCAGCACCGCCAGAATGGCCACCGCCATGATGCCGCGGACAAAGTGGAATTGCCAAAGCGAGCCGCGTTCCGAGATATAGGGGACGAAATTATCCGTCAGGCCCAATGCCGCCATGCCACTTACCGCACAGATCGCGGCCAGCCCCGGTTTCACTGCTACATCCTGCATCTTGCCCCCCTTTTTCGCGCTCTCCCTCTTTGCAAAGTCACGTCCTCGCAGCAATACTCAACCCCAAATCGCAACCAAAGGCTTGGGAGGGTCATATGGGCTGGATGTCGGATGAAACGGGGCTGGAAAAATGCGCGGCGAATTTCGTGCCACTGACGCCCCTGTCGCACCTGCGGCGGGCGGCTCAGGTGTTTCCCGATCAGACCGCTGTGATCTATGGCGCCCACCGCGTTAGCTATGCGCAATATCACGCGCGGTGCAGCCGTCTGGCCTCGGTGCTTGCTCGGATCGGCGTGACCCCCGGCGATGTGGTCGCCACGCTGATCCCCAACCTGCCCGCACAGGCCGAAGCGCATTTTGGCGTCCCGGCCTGCGGCGCAGTGCTCAATACCATCAACATCCGGCTTGATGCGGGGACAGTGGCCTATATCCTCGATCACGGGGAGGCCAAGGTGCTGCTGGTCGATAGTGAGTTTATCGATCTTGCCGAAGCCGCCTGCGCCAAAATGGACGGCCGCTGCCCCGCGATCATTGAGGTACCCGACCCCCACGCGGGCTTTCCCGTCACCGGACGCCACCCTGAATATGAGAACCTGTTAGACGAGGGCGACCCCGATTTTGACTGGATCATGCCCAGCGACGAATGGGAAAGCCTTGCGCTGAACTACACCTCCGGCACCACCGGGCGGCCCAAGGGCGTGGTCTATCATCACCGCGGCGCCTATCTGATGACGATGGGCACGGTGGTCAGTTGGCAGATGGTGCTGCGCCCGGTCTTTATGCAGATCGTGCCGCTGTTTCACTGCAACGGCTGGAACCACACTTGGATGATGCCGCTTCTAGGCGGCACGCTGGTCTGCTGCCGCGACATTACGGCGGCGGCGATCTATGACGCGATTGCCGATCACGGTGTCACCCATTTCGGCGGGGCGCCGATTGTGCTGAACCTGCTTGTTAACGCCGCTCCCGAAGCCCGCCGCAGCTTTGAGCACCGGGTCGAAGTCTTTACCGCAGGTGCGCCCCCTGCCCCTGCGACCCTGTCCAAGATCGAAAAACTGGGGTTCAACGTCACGCAGGTCTACGGCCTGACGGAGACTTTCGGCCATGTCACAGAGTGTCTTTGGCAGGCAAAGTGGGACGACCTGCCGGAGCCCGAACGTGCCGCCATCAAGGCGCGGCAGGGGGTTGCCATGCCGATGATGGAGCATATCACCGTCACCGATCCCGAATGTGTCCAAACCCCGATGGACGGCAAGACGTTGGGCGAAATCATGATCCGCGGCAATTCGGTGATGAAAGGCTACCTTAAGAACCCCGAGGCCACGCAGGAGGCTTTCGCGGGCGGCTACTTCCACTCCGGCGATATCGCGGTGCAGCATCCCGACGGCTATATCCAGATCGCGGATCGCGCCAAGGACATCATCATCTCGGGCGGCGAGAACATTTCAAGCGTTGAGGTCGAAGGCGTGCTGATGGGCCATCCGGAGGTCAACTTGGCCGCCGTGGTGGCGCAGCCGCATGAGAAATGGGGCGAGGTGCCCTGCGCTTTTGTCGAACTCAAGCCGAACGCGACCACAACTGAAGCCGAGTTAATCGCCTTTGCCCGCGAAACGCTCGCTGGGTTCAAAACGCCCAAACGGGTGGTCTTTGGCGACTTGCCCAAGACCTCAACCGGCAAAATCCAGAAATTCGAGTTGCGCAAACAGGCCAAGGCCCCGTGACGCGGGGCCACATTATGTCACATGCCATTGCTGATCCCGCGCTGCGTGGTAAAGTGCTGAAAACACACAGGCCCCCAGCAGAACTCCATGACCGCACTCACTAAATATGCCCGGCTTGAAGCGACGGGCCTTTGGCGTCCCGGGCCGGATGCACAGCGCCGAGAGGTCATTGTCTCCATCGGTGACGCGACGCTGGTGATCAGCGATCTCAAGGATCAAGCGCTGACCCATTGGTCACTGGCCGCGATTGAGCGGGCCAACGCAGGACAGCGGCCTGCGCTATATCATCCCGATGGTGACGCAAGCGAAACGCTGGAACTGCCCGACAATGAAACCGAGATGATTGAGGCGATCGAAAAGCTGCGCCGCGCCATCAACCGCAGCCGCCCCCGACCGGGCCGCCTGCGCTGGCTTGGGGTGGTGGCCTCCGTTGCGGTGGTCGCGGCTTTGGCACTGTTCTGGATGCCCGGTGCGCTGCGCGATCACGCACTCAAAGTGGTGCCCGAGGTCAAACGTGTCTCGCTGGGGGTGGCGCTGCTCAATCGTTTGGAACGGGTCTCTGGCCCGGTCTGTGAGACGCCCACGGGCAGTGCCGCGTTGAACCGTCTTGCCAAACGGCTTGAGGTTGGGCGGCTCGCCGTGTTGCCAGACATGACCCGCGCCAGCCTACATTTGCCGGGCCGTCTGATCGTGCTTGACCGCGCTGTGTTGGAAGACCACGAAGAGCCGGATGTGGCAGCGGGCTATGTGCTGACCGAGGACGTCCTGCGGGCCGCGCATGACCCCTTGGGGGACCTGCTTGATACCGTGGGCCTGCGGGAAACCTTCCGCCTATTGACGACGGGCGACATCGCCCCAGAGGCGTTGAACACCTATGCCGAAATCTTGCTCACCCGCGACACGGTCAAGCCTCAGATCGACAGCCAACTGGCGCGCTTTGCCGAGGCCGAACTGCGCAGCACGCCCTATGCCTATGCCAAGGACATCACCGGAGAAAGCACCCTGCCGCTGATCGAGGCCGATCCCATGTCAGGCAAGCTCACCGCGCCGCTCTTGTCAGACGCCGACTGGCTGCGTTTGCAAAACATCTGCGGCGGTTAAGCCACAGGCCGCCCCATGCAAAAGGCCAGCCGCGATGCCGCGCGGCTGGCCTTTGAGTTACTTGTCCGCTTGCGGTCAGCGGCGCAGGTAAGCGTCGCCAAATCCCGCCCGGCGCAACCGGGTGACAGCCGCGTTTGTTGAGCCACCGGCAATCGGGCCGGCTTGTACGCTGTGATAGGTCTTGCCCCCGCGCGTCTGCTTGCCAATGCGCGCGGGCAAACCAAGACCTGCCACCTGACGCGCCGCCCGTTGGGCATTGGCCGGATTGCCAAAGACACCCACCTGAACATAGCCGCCACGGCCCGTTGTCTGCGCGGTCACCGGTTCGGCAGGGGTGCGGTTGGACCGGCTGGAATACACAACCTTGTTGCCCTTGGCGGGGCGTTCATCACGATGAAGCGGCGCGGCATTGCGGTAGCGCAGCACGCGTTTGACCACCTGCCCGTCACGATGCACGATCTTGACCTGCCCCAGTTTGCGCCGCTGCGTTTCGATATCTAGGTAAGGATAGACCAATGGCACTTTGGCGGTCACGTCCTCGCCCGTTGCGCGGTTGATCAGACGGCGCGGCACGGTCTGGGTCCATATCAGCAGCATGTCGGCGCGGCCATTCAAGGTCTGTTCGGCGCGGTGGGGGTTCAGACGGTCGTCCTCCCACACTTTGCGGTAGCCCTGCGGCACTTTCACATTGGTCGTGTTGATCCGGTTCAGCGCCACATGCTTCGGGACGATCCGGGTTTGTGCGCTGACTGCGCGGGGCGCAGGGCCACTGGGCAGCGGTGCGGCCACCACCGCTCTCGGCGTGGCACCGCGCAGGGGGGCTGCGTCATAGGACGGGGCTGCGGCTGCGCTGCGATAGGGCGTTGGCGCTTGGCCCCGAAGCGGTGCACCGGGGGCGCTGCGATGCGCCACGATGGCCTCGGCCTGAGGGCCGCAGCGCACCGCATAGCCGCTGCCGCCACGCATATAGTGCTGCGCCAGAGGCGACGCACCCGGACAGGCGCTGACATGCCCCATCGGCGCAGGGGCCGACAGCGTGACCTGCCGCACAGGAGCCACAGGCACAGGCGCAGGGGCGGGCTGATGGATAACAGCAGGGGCTGGCGCACGTTTCGGAGCGGGGGCCACGCGGCGCACGACCTTTTGCGGTGCCGGGCGGGCGACGGGCTGTTCCTTGACCCGCTTAGGTGCAGGCTTCACCTTGGCAGGCGCCTCTGCCACCGTGATCTTCTCGATCTTCTTCGCCGGTTTTTCTTCAGCCGCCGCGACCTGAACGCCATTCGTGGGCTGGAAGCCACAGACCTGCTTGCGCGCCCGGCTCATGCGCGGCACCCAAGAGACATTGCCATCGATCCCCGCCCGGATGAAAACACAGCCCGCGCTGTCGACATATTGCTTGCCCTTATAGGACGCCGACGGGAATTCCGCTGGCTGACTGCGGCTGTCTTGGGCCTGCACAGCGGTAGCGCCGAACGTCGCGGCAAACACCGCCATTGCAATAGTTCTGGTAAGTGTCATCTGTTGCCCCCACACGATCTGGTAGAAAACATGCCTCAGCGCGCGCCCTGAGTAAAGCGTGACGCGCGCTAAAACGCGGGAAAGGCGCGATTACTTGGTGCCGAACATCCGGTCACCGGCGTCGCCAAGGCCGGGGATGATATACCCTTTTTCGTTCAACGACTCGTCCAGCGCCGCCGTGACGATCGGCACATCCGGATGCGCGGCCTTCATCGTGGCCACCCCTTCGGGCGAGGCGAGCAGACACAGGAAGATGATATTGGTCGCCCCCGCCTCTTTCAGCAGATCAATCGCCGCGACCGAGGAATTGCCGGTGGCCAGCATCGGATCGACCGCGATGACCAAACGGTCCTCCATCGCCTCAGGCACTTTGAAGTAATACTGCACCGGTTGAAGCGTTTCTTCATCGCGGTAGAGCCCCACAAAGCCAACCCGCGCAGAGGGGATCAGTTCAAGCACCCCATCAAGCAAGCCATTGCCCGCCCGCAGGATCGAGATCAGCGCCAGTTTCTTGCCGTCCAGCGTAGGCGCGTCCATCTCCTGCATCGGGGTTTCAATGCGCATGGTCGTCATCGGCAGATTGCGCGTCACCTCATAGGCCAAAAGCTGGCTGATCTCGCGCAGCAACTGGCGGAACACGGCGGTCGAGGTGCCCTTGTCGCGCATGATGGTCAGCTTGTGCTGCACCAATGGGTGGTCGACGACGGTCAGATGTGGGGGTGTAGCGGTCATGCGGCAGGCTCCTTGATTTCCTTCGCTTCTAGCCGGAGAACCGCGCATCTCGCAAGCAAAGGCTGTCCTAGCGCGGCACCGTCACCCCTAAATGACGCGCCACCAGCGTGGCCACATCGGCAAAGCCGATCTGACCCAACTCTCCTGCCCCGTTGCCTGCGACGACCACTGGCACCCGCTCGCGCGTATGGTCGCTGCCCGCCCATGTGGGGTCATTGCCGTGATCGGCGGTCACCACTAGCATGTCGCCTTCGCGCATCGCGCCGATCACCTTGCCGATCTCAACGTCGAACCACTCCAGCGCACGCGCATAGCCCGACACGTCACGGCGGTGGCCAAAATTGCTGTCAAACTCCACGAAATTGGCGAAGGTCAGGCTGCCCTCTTCGGTCTCTGCCACCAGATCATGCAGATGGGTCATCAGCTTGGCATCCGGCCCTTTGCGCAGCTCATCGATGCCCTGCATCGAGAAAATATCACCGATCTTGCCCACCGCATAGACGCGGCCCCCGGCGTTCTGCACCCAATTGGTCAGAACCGGCTTGGGCGGCATGATCGCAAAATCGCGCCGGTTCGGGGTGCGCTCAAAGGCCCCCGCTTCGCCGATAAAGGGCCGTGCAATCACCCGGCCCACCTTCATCTCATGCAAACGCGGCGCGAGGTCTTCGCAAAGTTTCAGCAGACGGTCGAGACCAAAGACCTCCTCATGCGCCGCGATCTGAAAGACGCTGTCGGCGGAAGTGTAGCAGATCGGCCAGCCGCTTTCGCAATGTTCCGCGCCTAATGCCTCGATGACCGCGGTGCCGGAGGCATGGCAATTGCCCAAAATCCCCTCGGTCCCCGCCAGCCGCGCCACTTCCGCCGAAAGGTCCGCCGGAAACGCCGGGGTCTCGTCAGGGAAGTAATGCCAAGCCCAAGGCACCGGCAGACCCGCCAACTCCCAATGACCCGAAGGCGTGTCCTTGCCCTGCGACACTTCGGTCGCCGCTCCCCAACGGCCTTGGGGATCGGCCCCCAGCCCTGCAGCCTCAACACCGCTGGCCAGCTTCAACGCCGCGCCCAGCCCGAGCCGGTCAAGATTGGGCATGTGAAGCGGCCCGCTGCGCCCCTCTTCGGCCTGCCCCGCTGCACAGGCCTCAGCGATATGACCCAACGTATTTGCCCCCGTATCCGGCAGGGTGCCGTTAAAGAACGCGTCCGCATCCGGCGCGCCGCCGATGCCCACGCTATCCATCACCACCAGAAACGCACGTGCCATCAGCCGATCCTTTCCAAAATCAATTTCGGTTCCGCCACCGGCGCATCGCCCAAGCTGATCGCGGCCAAGATCGCCTCTGCCGCCGCATCCGCCGCTTCGCTGCGCGCCGCATGGACCATCGCCAACGGCTCCCCCTGTCTGACCCGCGCCCCAAGACGCACGACTTCGGACAAGCCCACCGCCGGATCAATCTGATCCGCTTCAACCACACGGCCCCCACCAAGGCCGACCACCGCCATGCCAAGCGCCGCACCATCAATGGCGCTGACCACCCCGTCGCGCGGCGCTTTCACGGCGCAGATCACCGGAGCTTCGGGCAAGAACCGCTGCCAATCGTCCGCAAACCCCACCGGTGCGCCCATCTCGGCCAGCATCCGCGCAAAACGCTCCAAGGCGCGGCCATCCCGCACAGCCCTTAAGATCGCCTCGGCCCCCGCCTGCGCATCCGCGGCCAGCCCACCGCTGGCCAACAAACCGCCGCCCAGCTCTGCAGTCACCTCCAAAATCGGCCCCGCCGCCGCCCCGGTCAGCACGCGCATCACCTCGGCCACCTCCAGCGCATTGCCGAGGCTCGGCACCAGCGGTTGGTTCATGTCACTGATCACCGCCGTGGTCGGACAGCCCGCCGAGGTCGCCGTGCTGCTCAGCGCCTGCGCCAAGGCCCGCGACTCATCCATATCCTTCATGAAGGCGCCGGAGCCGACCTTTACATCCAGCACCAGCCCATCCAGCCCGGCCGCGAGTTTCTTTGACAGGATCGACGCGGTGATCAGATCCAGCGAATCCACCGTCGAAGTCACATCGCGCACCGCATAAAGCCGCTTGTCCGCCGGGGCGATATCGCCGCTGGCACTGACGATGGCACAGCCCGCCGCCTGCACAACCGCGCGAAACTGCGCCTCTTCCAACTGCGTCGTCACACCGGGGATCGCTTCGAGCTTGTCCAGCGTCCCGCCGGTATGGCCCAGACCCCGCCCCGAGATCATCGGCACGTAAGCGCCGCAGGCCGCCAGCGCCGGGGCAAGGATCAGCGACACGCAATCGCCGACACCGCCGGTGGAATGTTTATCCAGCACCGGCCCGTCCAGATCCCACTGCAGCACCCGCCCCGAATCGCGCATTGCCAGCGTCAGCGCCACGCGCCCGGCATCGTCCAACCCATTCAGGCAGATGCCCATGGCAAAAGCCCCGGCCTGCGCGTCGCTCACCCCGCCCTCCGCCAGCGCCTGCGCCATCCACGTCAGCGCTTCGGCATCCAAGGGCTGCCCATGCCGCAACCGAGCTAAAATATCCCGCGCGCTCACCGCCTAGCCCTTCATATGGGCGGCGCCAAAGGCTCCGGGCAGCAAATCGCCCAAGGTCATCTGCTGCTCTTCGCCCCCGGTGGTCGCCATAACGACGGTCACGGCACCGCCGCCGAACTCCGCCAGCTTCTGCCGACAGCCACCACAGGGCGTCACCGGCAGCTCACTGCCTGCGACCACATAGACCTCGGCAATCTCACGCTCGCCTGCTGCCACCATCGCGGCAATCGCGCCGGCTTCGGCGCAGGTGCCCTGCGGATAGGCGATGTTCTCGACATTGCAGCCGCTGAACACCGCGCCCGAGACCGTGCGGATCGCCGCACCTACCTTGAATTCCGAATAGGGCGCATGGGCGTTCTCACGCACCTTCACCGCCGCTTCGCGCAAATCACTCATCATACTCTCCGTTTTTCCGAACTATAGAAAATTGCCCCGCCCTATGCGATGCAAAACGACGCCCTGCTTATTTTGGCGATAATTACCTTCGGGGGATGCCTGCTCGTACCCTTGCTAAAAGGCACTTTGCCCCGGCGCAGAAAATAGTTTAACGCTAAACCATTATTCGGGAGAAGCACAAACGATGACCGACGCCCCCAATCTTCGCCAAGCCGCATTGGACTATCACGAACACCCCCGACCGGGGAAACTTGAGGTGCGGGCCACCAAACCTCTGGCCAATGGCCGCGATCTGGCGCGGGCCTATTCACCGGGCGTGGCAGAGGCTTGTATCGAAATCCAGAAGGACCCCGCCAGCGCCGCCCGCTACACCTCGCGTGGCAATCTGGTAGCAGTCGTCACCAATGGCACCGCGGTTCTGGGGCTGGGCAATATCGGCGCACTGGCCTCCAAACCGGTGATGGAAGGCAAGGCCGTGCTCTTCAAGAAGTTCGCCAATATTGACTGCTTCGACATCGAGCTTGACCAAGCCGACCCCGAAAAACTGGCCGAGATCGTCTGCGCGATGGAGCCGAGCTTTGGCGCGGTGAACCTCGAAGACATCAAAGCGCCCGATTGTTTCACCGTTGAACGCATCTGCCGGGAACGGATGAACATCCCCGTTTTCCACGACGACCAGCATGGCACCGCCATTGTCGTAGGCGCTGCGGCCAAGAACGCGCTGCATGTCGCAGGCAAGCGCTTCGAGGATATCAAGATCGTCTCGACAGGCGGCGGTGCTGCGGGCATTGCCTGCCTTAACATGCTGCTGAAGCTCGGCGTGAAGCGCGAAAACGTTTGGCTGTGCGACATCAACGGGCTGGTCTACGAGGGCCGCACCGAAGACATGAACCCGATCAAAGCCGAATATGCGCAGATATCTGACCTGCGCACGCTCGACGATGTGATCGACGGGGCGGATATGTTCCTCGGCCTCTCCGGCCCCGGCGTTCTGACCCCTGCGATGGTCGAAAAAATGGCCAGCCGCCCGATCATCTTTGCGCTCGCCAACCCCACCCCGGAAATCCTGCCGGACGTTGCCCGCGAAGTCGCCCCTGACGCGATCATCGCCACTGGCCGCAGCGATTTTCCCAACCAAGTCAACAACGTACTTTGCTTCCCCTTCATCTTCCGCGGCGCGCTGGACGTGGGTGCCACCACGATCAACGACGAGATGAAGATCGCCTGTATCGACGGCATCGCCGCGCTTGCCCGCGCCACCACCAGCGCCGAAGCGGCGGCGGCCTACCAAGGCGAGCAACTCACCTTTGGCGCCGATTACCTGATCCCCAAACCCTTCGATCCGCGTCTCATTGGCGTGGTATCCTCTGCCGTGGCCAAAGCGGCGATGGAGACCGGCGTGGCCGCACGGCCCATTGACGACCTCGACGCCTATAAGCGCAAACTCGACGGCTCGGTCTTTAAATCCGCGCTGATCATGCGCCCGGTGTTTGAATCCGCCCGCCTCTCTCCGCGCCGTTTGGTCTTTGCCGAGGGCGAGGACGAGCGGGTGCTGCGCGCGGCCCAAGCAATCATCGAAGAAACCGTCGAGCGCCCGATCCTCATCGGTCGCCCAGAGGTCATCGAACGGCGCATCGAAAAGGCGGGCCTTAACCTGCAACTGGGTCAGAACGTCGATCTGGTGAACCCTGAAAACGACCCGCGCTACCGCGATTATTGGGAGACCTATCACAGCCTGATGTGCCGCCGTGGCGTTAGCCCCGACATCGCCCGCGCCATCATGCGCACCAACACCACCGCCATCGGCGCGGTCATGGTGCATCGCGGCGAGGCCGACAGCTTGATCTGTGGCACTTTTGGGGAGTTCGGCTTGCATCTGAACTACGTCAATCAAGTGCTGGGCCGCGACGGGCTGCGCCCGCATGGTGCGCTGTCGATGATGATCTTGGAGGATGGGCCGCTCTTTATCGCGGATACCCAAGTGAACCTGCACCCCACCCCCGAACAGATCGCGGAGATCGCCATCGGGGCCGCCCGTCACGTGCGGCGTTTTGGGATCGAGCCGAAGGTGGCGCTCTGTTCGCAAAGCCAGTTTGGCAACCAGGGCGAAGGCTCCGGCAAACGCCTGCGTGCGGCGTTGCAAATCCTCGACGCGGGGAACCATGATTTCGTCTATGAGGGCGAAATGAACATCGACACCGCGCTTGATGCCGATCTGCGTGCGCGACTGTTGCCCTGCAACCGGATGGAGGGCGCAGCCAATGTGCTGGTCTTTGCCCATGCGGATGCGGCGTCGGGCGTGCGCAACATTCTCAAGATGAAAGGCGGCGGGCTGGAGGTTGGCCCGATCCTGATGGGCATGGGCAACCGGGCGCATATCGTGTCGCCCTCCATCACGGCACGAGGGCTGCTGAACGTGGGCGCCATCGCCGGCACCCCGGTCGCGCATTACGGCTAAACGCAAAGCGCCGCCCCTTGTATTTCAGGGGCGGCGCGGCTCGGTCGAGGCCGATCCTACTTGCGCGGTGTTGCGGGTTTAATATCCGCCACCGAAGCGGGCGCCTTGGACGCGGGCTTTGCCGTGGCCTTGGCTTGCTTTTTCTTATTGCCGATCTTGTCACCCATGGGTGGACCCTTTGCATATGAGCGGCGCGCGCACCCTGCCGCGCCTGACCTCATCATTGCAAAAACCCGGCCCGAAACTGATCTGTTTTCGACGTTGATGTCGGAAACAGCGCAGCCCCCCGAAGGGCGGCGCAAAGCCGCTCAGAACCGCCAGTTAAACGCGCGGCTCACGCCGAAGCGCATGGTCCATTGGTCGTCGGACCCGGCCTGCGTGATTGGGCTGTCGGCGGCATCGTTCAGCAGATGCTCATAGGCCACGGCCCCTTCAAGCGCCCAAGCCTCGTCCAAACGGTAAGTTGCCTCAATCTCTACCCCCGCGCCGAGCAGACCGCCCTCGGCCTCATAGGCGGCAAAGGTCGGCGTGGCGGTATCGACCCCGAAATAGGTATCCGCGAATCTGTCATTGCCGAGGCTGAAACGCGGGCCTGCGGTGATGGTCCAGCGTTCATCCGGGCGGAAGATCAGATCAGCACCGATGTCGCCCGTCACCCCTTCATGACCACCAAAACCGCGACGGACCTTGCCGAAAACCTGCCAGTTCACCTCGCGGTAGACCACGCCAAAGCCCAGTTCAACGGCGGCGTCGATATCCTCAAGCCCCGCCAGTTCGGGATGATCCGAGGCATCACGCTCGCCCAGATAGCGGAATGAGCCGGTCAGGCCAAAGCCGGTCTTGGGCGCGTTTCCGATGCCGGTGCCAATCTTGCGCCCGCCCCATTCCAGCGACCCGAAGGTAAAGCCAAGATCCGGCGTCGCCTGGTAGCTGCTGGCACCGGGATACTCCGGTCCCACGCCCACGCCGCCGCGCAAGGCAAAGTTGAACGACCGCTCTTGGGCCACAGCAGGCAGCGCGGCAAGGGTGGAAAGACAGGCAACAAAGGGAATGGCAAAACGCATCGAGCGGCTCCTGAGCTTGGGTTTTGAGGCTAACTAGCACGTTTGCGGCCAAGGAACAGGTCTGCCTGCCCTTGCCGTTCCCGCGCCTTCGCGCCACTTTGGGCCACCACGCCCGGCTTGCAGCAGCCCCAAGCCGCGCGTAACAAAAGGCAGGAGGACATCACCATGGGATACCGCGAGACCTACGACCGCTGGAAAGACGACCCAGAAGCCTATTGGCTAGAGCAAGCCAAGGCCATTGACTGGGACCTCGCGCCCAAAAAGGCGCTGTTTGACCGGGGCGATGATATCTATGAATGGTTCGCCGATGCCCGTGTGAACACCTGCTACAACGCCGTGGACCGCCATGTGGAGCAGGGCAACGGCAAGCGCGTCGCGGTCATCTATGACAGCCCGATCACCGGCAAGAAATCGACCCTGACCTATAGCGAATTGCAGGCCCAAGTCGCCGCACTTGCCGGAGCGCTCAAGGCGCAGGGCGTGGAAAAGGGCGACCGGGTGGTGATCTATATGCCCATGGTCCCCGAAGCGCTTCAGGCGATGCTGGCCTGTGCGCGTATCGGCGCGATTCACTCCGTGGTCTTTGGCGGCTTTGCCTCCAGCGAATTGGCTGTGCGCATCGACGATTGCAAACCCAAAGCGATCATCGCAGCCTCTTGCGGGTTGGAGCCGGGGCGTGTGGTGGAATATAAACCGCTGCTGGATGGCGCGATCGAACAGGCCGAGCATAAGCCCGAGGTCTGCATTATCTTCCAACGCGGGCAGTGCCCCTGCGAGTTGATCCGGGGTCGCGACATTGACTGGTACGCCGCCCAAGACGGCGTGCGCCCCGCGCCTTGCGAACCGGTTGAGGGCAACCATCCGGCCTATATCCTCTATACCTCTGGCACCACCGGTGCGCCCAAGGGCGTGGTGCGCCCCACCGCGGGGCATCTGGTGGCGCTGAACTGGACGATGAAGAACATCTATAACGTGGAGCCGGGCGAGGTTTTTTGGGCCGCGTCAGATGTGGGCTGGGTCGTGGGCCACAGCTACATCTGCTACGCGCCGCTGATCGCTGGGAACACCACTGTGGTGTTCGAGGGCAAGCCCGTCGGCACGCCTGATGCCGGCACTTTCTGGCGGGTGATCGAAGAGCACAATGTTGCCAGTTTCTTTACCGCCCCCACCGCGATCCGCGCCGTGAAACGCGAGGACCCGGACGGCGAGGAGATCAAGAAATACGACCTGTCGAGTCTCCGCGCCCTCTACCTCGCGGGCGAGCGGGCCGACCCCGATACCGTTGAATGGGCGCAGGACAAACTGGGCAAGCCGGTCTACGACCATTGGTGGCAGACGGAAACAGGCTACACTATCGTCGGCAACCCTGCAGGGCTCGAAGCGCTGCCGGTCAAGGTCGGCTCGCCTTCGGTGCCGATGCCGGGCTACGACGTGCAAATCCTCGATGAAAGCGGCCAGCCCCAGCCCCCGGGCGAATTGGGCGCGATTGCCATCAAGCTCCCCCTGCCCCCCGGCACCCTGCCCGGCCTGTGGAACGCCGAAGAGCGCTTCCGCAAATCCTACCTCACTACCTTCCCCGGCTATTACGAGACCGGCGATGCGGGCATGATCGACGAAGACGGTTATGTCTGGATCATGGCGCGGACCGATGACGTGATCAACGTCGCAGGCCACCGCCTGTCGACCGGCGCGATGGAAGAGGCGCTGGCGGGCCACCCCGATGTGGCCGAATGTGCCGTGGTCGGCGTCAGCGATGCGTTGAAAGGACAGATGCCGGTCGGTTTCCTCTGCCTGACCAAAGGCGTGGACCGGCCCGAGGCTGAGATTGTCGAGGAATGTGTCACCCGCGTGCGCGACCAGATCGGCCCGGTGGCGGCCTTCAAACAGGCGGTGGTCGTTGACCGCCTGCCCAAGACCCGCTCAGGCAAAATTTTACGGGCGACAATGGTAAAGATTGCCGATGGGGAGGACTTCAAACCGCCCGCAACCATCGATGATCCGGCGATCTTGGACGAAATCCACGACGCGCTGGCCCGCATCGGCTACCCGAAGGGCTAAGCCGTCAACATAGGTCGCGCTTGCCCCCGGCGGCGCGGCCCCTACCCTTAGCGGGCGCGCCGTCGGCATCTTCGGCGCCCGGTGGCGTTTTTTGAATTGCAGGCTGCGGCCAAAATATGCGAAGCGCCCCCGCAATGCACCATCTCGGCGCAGACCATGACGACAGGTTCGGCGGGCGCGGCCCAGAAAGGTTTGACAGTGCAGACACCCTATTATCTGATCGACAAATCCCGGTTGCAAACCAACATGGAAAAGATCGCCCGGCTCCGCGCGCTTTCCGGTGCGCGTTGCCTGCTGGCGCTGAAATGTTTCGCGACATGGTCGGTCTTTGATTTCATGTCCGAGTATATGGACGGCTCGACCTCCTCTTCGCTTTACGAGGTGCGGCTGGGGGCCGAGAAATTCCCCGGTGAGACTCACGCCTATTCCGTGGCCTATGCCGAAGATGAGATCGACGAAGTCCTGAGCCATGCTGACAAGATCATCTTTAACTCTATCGGCCAGCTCAACAGGTTCGATGCGCAGTCCCAAGGCCACATTCGCGGCTTGCGCGTGAACCCGGGCGTCTCGACCTCGGACTTCGACCTCGCCGACCCTGCGCGGCCCTTTAGCCGATTGGGCGAACATGACCCGGCAGAGATCGACGCTGTCGCGGACCGCATCACTGGCCTGATGTTCCACAACAACTGCGAGAACGACAGTTTCGAGCGTTTCGATGAGATGCTCACCCTGATCGAAGACCGCTTTGGCGCGGTGCTCGACAAAATGCAGTGGATCAGCCTCGGCGGCGGCATCCATTTCACCGGCGAAGACTACCCGCTCGACCGCCTCGCCCTGCGCCTGAAATCCTTTGCCGAAGCCTTTGGCGTGCAGGTCTATCTTGAACCGGGCGAAGCCGCGATCACCGGAGCCGCGACGCTGGAAGTCACCGTGCTCGACACGATGTTCAACGGCAAGAACCTCGCCATCGTAGACAGTTCCATCGAAGCGCATATGCTCGACCTGCTGATCTACCGCGAACCGGCCAAGATCGCCCCCGACGCGGGCGACCACGAATGGATGATTTGCGGCAAATCCTGCCTTGCGGGCGATATCTTTGGCGAGTTCCGCTTTGACGCGCCGCTGAAAGCCGGTGACCGGCTCTCGTTCCAAGACGCCGCTGGCTACACGATGGTCAAGAAAAACTGGTTCAACGGCGTCAAGATGCCCAGCATCGCCATCCGCGAGTTGGACGGAACCACCCGAATGGTGCGCGATTTCGACTATGACGATTTCGCCGCCGCCCTGTCGTGACATTGAGAGAGGTACCCTACATGAAACGCAATGTTCTTATCATCGGCGCGGGCGGCGTCGCACAGGTTGTGGCGCATAAATGCGCACAGAATAACGATAAATTGGGCGACCTGCATATCGCGAGCCGCACGGTCTCCAAATGTGAGGCGATCATCGCCAGCGTGCATGAGAAAAACGCGATGAAACAGGACGGCCTGTTCAAAGCACACGAGGTCGACGGCATGGACACCGCCGCCGTCGCCGCGCTCATCAAAGACACCGGCTGCCAGATCGTCATCAACGTCGGCTCCCCCTTCGTAAACATGACCGTGCTCGAAGCCTGCATCCAGACCGGTGCCGCCTATATCGACACCGCGATTCACGAAGACCCCCGCAAAATCTGCGAGACCCCGCCGTGGTATGGCAACTACGAATGGAAGCGCCGCGAGGCCTGCGCCGAAGCCGGCGTGACCGCGATCTTGGGCGCTGGCTTCGATCCCGGCATGGTCAACGCCTTCGCCCGTTTCGCCATTGATGAATTCATGGACGAAGTGAAATCCATCGACATCGTCGACATCAACGCAGGCGATCACGGCAAGTATTTCTCGACCAACTTCGACCCCGAAATCAACTTCCGCGAATTCACCGGCACCGTTTACAGCTGGCAGGAAGGCGAGTGGAAAGAGAACAAGATGTTCGAAGTAGGTCGCGAATGGGACCTGCCCGTCGTCGGCAAGCAAAAGGCCTATATGTCGGGCCATGACGAGGTGCATTCGCTGGCCGCCAACTACCCGCAGGCCGATGTGCGCTTCTGGATGGGCTTTGGCGATCACTACATTAACGTTTTCACCGTTTTGCAGAACCTCGGGCTGCTGTCCGAACAGCCGGTAACCACTGCCGAAGGGCTGGAAGTTGTGCCGCTGAAGGTCGTGAAAGCCGTATTGCCCGACCCCTCCAGCCTTGCCCCGAACTACACCGGCAAGACCTGCATTGGCGATCTGGTCAAAGGTGTGAAGGACGGCGAAGAGGTTGAGGTTTTCGTTTATAACGTGGCCGATCACAAAGACGCCTATAACGAGGTCGGCTCTCAGGGCATTTCCTACACCGCAGGCGTGCCGCCCGTGGCCTTTGCCCTGCTGATCGCAGAGGGCACCTATGACACCGGCACTATGGTTAATGTCGAAGAACTGGACCCCAAGCCGCTCTTCTCCTTGCTGGATAACATCGGCCTGCCGACCCGCGTGAAGGACGACAAGGGCGATCGGGAATGGCACCGGGCCTAAGGTTCAACCAGCCTGCTCAAAGACAAAAGGCGCCCTTTCGGGGCGCCTTTTTCAATTCGCGATCTCGCCGCTACTCAGTATTTAGAAGCAAATTCATCGACTTGACGCTCGGCCTCATCCTTTTCGATTCCATAGCGCTCCTGAACTTTGCCAACCAGTTTTTCGCGGTTGCCGCGGGTCTCTGTGATTTCGTCGTCCGTCAGATCGCCCCACTGCGCTTTTGCCGCGCCGGTCATCTGCTTCCAATTGCCTTCGATACGATCCCAGTTCATAGCTCGTCACCTTTCATTGGCTGTTTGAAGCGTACATGCCGCTTTCAAAGAGATAACGCGAAGGGGGAGTCTGGGGTTCCTACCCTAAGGGGAAACGGCGGAAAGGTGCTGCCCCCCCTTCTCCGCAGGCGGGCAGCGCCGCCTCGCCCCCTCCTTGAGCGGCGCTTCGCCCCGCCGCTCGGCACGACCCTCACCGCAAATAACCGATTTAGTTAAATTGCTCTGAAATCAGCCGCTCTTCCAATCCATGGCCGGGATCAAACAATATCCGATGCGTGATCTTGGGGTTCGAAGTCACCTCCACCCGCGCCACATTCCGGTGCGACTTGCCATCCGCATCCGCCATGACGGGCCGTTTATCCACTTCTAGCACGTCAAACCGCACCGTCGCCCCTTTAGGCAGCAACGCCCCCCGCCAGCGCCGGGGCCGGAACGCCGCAATCGGGGTCAGCGCCAAGACATCCGCCCCAATCGGCAGGATCGGCCCATGGGCGGAGTAGTTATAGGCGGTCGATCCCGCAGGCGTGGCCACGAGCGCCCCGTCGCAGACCAGCTCCTCCATCCGCTGCCGCCCATCAATCGTGATCCGCAGCTTCGCCGCCTGCGGCCCCGCCCGCAGCAATGACACCTCATTGATCGCCAGCGCCCTTGACGTGCGCCCATCAAGGTGGGTGGCCTGCATCACCAGCGGGTTAATGACCGCCTCTTCCGCTGCGGCCAGCCGCTCTTGCAACTCGCCCTCGTGGTATTCGTTCATCAAGAACCCGATGGTCCCTCGGTTCATCCCATAGACCGGCACGTCAAGCTCTTGGGTGTCATGCAGCGTATGCAGCATAAAGCCGTCCCCGCCCAGCGCGACGATCACCTCCGCTTGGCTCAGCGGCACATCCCCATAGCGCCCGATCAAAGCGGCGCGTGCGGTCTGGGCGACGCTGGCACGGCTGGCGACAAAAGCGATTTTCTGCGTCATGTGGGTGATCTATCCGGGAGCAAAGTTTCCGATGGTCGGCATTTGCAGCCAAAACAATCACATTATTCCGCATACCACCAGCGTTGCCGCACATATCTTGCACATGGTCGGTTTCCAGCCTTCACCTTTTGCAAAGTTTCCGATAGGCAACACGCGCAACCTGCCCCCAATGAGGAACCCCAGATGTCCGATTTCTTCACCAGATCCCTTGCTGACTCCGACCCCGCCATCGCCGCCTCCATCCGCGACGAACTGGGCCGCCAGCGCGATGAGATCGAACTGATCGCCAGCGAGAACATTGTCTCCACTGCGGTGCTCGAAGCGCAGGGCAGCATCATGACCAACAAATACGCCGAAGGCTATCCGGGTCGGCGCTACTATGGCGGTTGCGAGCATGTCGACGTGGCCGAAAACCTCGCGATTGAACGGGCCTGCAAGCTGTTCGACTGCCAATTTGCCAACGTCCAGCCGAACTCCGGCAGCCAAGCGAACCAAGGCGTCTTCACCGCGCTCCTGCAACCGGGCGACACCATTCTGGGCATGAGCCTTGATGCCGGTGGCCACCTGACCCACGGCGCCAAGCCGAACCAGTCCGGCAAATGGTTCAACGCCGTACAATATGGTGTGCGCAAGCAAGACAACCTGCTGGACTACGATCAGGTTGCCGAACTGGCCGCCGAGCATCAGCCCAAAATGATCATCGCCGGTGGTTCTGCCATCCCGCGCCAGATCGACTTTGCCAAAATGCGCGAGATTGCCGACAGCGTGGGTGCCTATCTGTTGGTCGACATGGCGCATTTCGCGGGTCTCGTGGCCGCGGGCGAGCATCCCTCGCCCTTCCCGCATGCCCATGTCGCGACGACCACCACCCACAAAACCCTGCGCGGCCCGCGCGGCGGCATGATCCTGACCAATGACGCGGCGCTGTCGAAAAAGATTAACTCCGCCATTTTCCCCGGCATTCAGGGCGGCCCCTTGATGCATGTGATCGCAGCCAAAGCCGTGGCCTTTGGCGAGGCGCTGGATCCGTCGTTCAAAGACTACGCCAAACAGGTCATCGCCAATGCGCAGGCGCTGTCGGATCAGTTGATCAAAGGCGGGCTCGACACCGTGACCCACGGCACCGACACCCATGTGGTGCTGGTGGACCTGCGCCCCAAAGGTGTCAAAGGCAACGACACGGAAAAGGCGCTGGGCCGGGCACATATCACCTGC
This sequence comes from Sulfitobacter maritimus, assembly GCF_013346665.1. Classification (GTDB taxonomy): domain Bacteria; phylum Pseudomonadota; class Alphaproteobacteria; order Rhodobacterales; family Rhodobacteraceae; genus Sulfitobacter; species Sulfitobacter maritimus. Next base: position 189,161 of record NZ_JABVBB010000034.1, on the reverse strand, counting down.
AACAAGAACGGCGTGCCGTTTGATCCTGAAAAGCCCATGGTGACCTCCGGCATCCGTCTGGGCTCCCCCGCTGGCACCACTCGCGGCTTTGGTGAGGCCGAGTTCCGCCAGATCGCGGATTGGATCATCGAAGTGGTCGATGGTCTGGCCGCCAATGGCGCCGATGGCAATGCCGAGGTTGAGGCCAAGGTCGCGGCTGAGGTTGAGGCGCTTTGCGCAGGTTTCCCGATGTACCCGAAGCTGTAAAGCAAACGGAGCGATACCCAGCGCGCAGGGTATCGCCCTCCCTGGCGGGCGTTCTGACGTCCGCTGGCTGCCAGATGCCTCCCTAAATCGCTCACCGCGCGGGGCTACCCGAACGCTGCACAAATGCGCTTTGGGGGGGGGAAGGGCGATGGTCGGCGCGTCACTGGGTGATACGGAAGAAAGCCGGGCAGCGCCCGACCGCGGGTGGGCATCGAAACAACCGTTCCAACCCCTTTATTTCTCAACCATGATGTGCGCCGAGTATGATTTGCCCGGTAGCAAAAGCGCCCGCCCAGGGGGCGGTCGGGCGCTGCCCGGCGGCGCGGGGCGCCTTGATTCCGGGCGACCAGCGCAGGTCACCCCCTTGCCGATCCCCCACCACCGCGCCACATTCTCCCCCAAAGGAGAACCCATATGATCGTCCACCCCGCAAACAGCCGCCCCAGTGAAGCCGGCCCCGAAGACTACTTCACCGGCGCCGTCAAAATGACCCCGCTGATCTCTGCCCCCGCCCCGGCCCGCCTGCGCGGCGTTAGCGTCACCTTTCAGCCCGGTGCGCGCACCGCCTGGCACGTCCACCCCTTGGGCCAAACGCTCATCGTCACCCAAGGCACCGGGCGCGCTCAGACCGAAGGCGGCCCGATTCAGATCCTCAACGAAGGCGATGTCGTCTGGTTCGACGCGGGCGAGAAACACTGGCACGGTGCCGCGCCCGACAGCGCTATGACCCACATCGCTCTGCAAGAAGCGGAAGTCGGCGGTGCCGTCGAATGGTTGGAAAAAGTCTCAGACGAAGACTACGACCCAGCCTAAGCCAATCCGCGCGGCTCAGACGTAGCCGCGCCACCACAGCCAAAGCACAAAGGCGGTGAAGATCACGATCAGGTTAAACGCCACCGTCGCGGCAATATCCAACAACCGTCCGCGACGGCGATAGCCCACGTCGACCCCGCGCAGAAAGGCACTCACCCGCTCGAACGCCTCCCAGACCGGCGCCGCGTCCAACTGCCGTGCGATATGCGGGTTGCCAACCACCCGCTCGGTCCGGCTCAACAAGGCCCCATCGGCCCGCAGCTTGCGCGGCAAAGACCGCCCCGCACGCATAAAAGCCTGCCGAAGGTCATGCGATTTAACGCCCAGCTTTTCCTTAAACTGGGGGCGCAGAGCTTCGGCACGCGCGGTGAATTCATTGGCATCAATCATGGCGCGCATCTAATCGCTCTGGCCCCCGGCCTGCAATGGCCGTAATTTGTCCCCATGCTGAATTATACCGAATATGGCGAAGCCGCCGACACCCCACCCCTGCTCATCGTCCACGGCCTCTATGGGTCGGGCCGCAACTGGGGCGTGATTGCCAAACGGCTCTCTGACAGCCGCCGCACCGTGACGGTCGACATGCGCAACCACGGCAACAGCCCGCATCACGACAGCCACAGCTACGCGGACCTTGCCCAAGACCTCGCGGAGCTGATCGAACACCTCGGTGGCCCGGTCGACATCTGCGGCCACTCCATGGGCGGCAAAGCGGTGATGATGCTCGCCCTCACCCGCCCCGACCTGCTGCGCCGCGTCGTGGTCGCTGACATTGCCCCCGTTACCTATGGCCACACGCAGCAAATGTTCATCGACGCCATGCGCGACGTCGACCTTGCCCGCGTCGAGCGCCGCTCGGATGCCGAAGCGCAACTGGCCGAAGCCGGGGTCGACCGCGCCTTGCAAAGCTTCTTCACCCAGTCGCTCGACATCCCCGGCAAACGCTGGCGTCTCAACCTCGACGCGTTAGAGGCCGAGATGCCCCAGATCATCGGCTGGCCCGAGGATGTCTCCGGCCAATTCGACGGCCCGACGCTGTTCCTATCAGGCGGCGCATCCGACTATGTCCGCCCCGAACACCGCGCTCCAATCAAAGCGCTCTTCCCCCAAGCCCGCTTCGCTAAAATCCCCGACGCGGGCCATTGGCTCCATGCCGAAAAGCCCCGCGAGTTCGAAGCCGCCCTGCGTGTCTTTCTTAACGCCGACCTGCCGCAAGACCCTGCTTGAATTGACCAAAACCGCTTTTTCGGGTAGGGTATAGCGGCAAACATCTGTCTTGCGCTTCTGGTTGAATACAGGAGGACGGCATGTGGAAGGGACTGCTTGACCAAATGCTCAACGGCATGATGGTGCGTGACCGTCTGCTGGTGCGCTTCCCCGATGGGGACAGTCGCCATTACGGCCCGGATATTGGCGAAACCGTGCAAATCGCCATCAATGACCCCGCCACCCTGCGTGCCCTCTGTCTGAACCCCGAACTGGCTCTGGGCGAAGCCTTTATGGACGGCACGCTGGTGCTGATCGACACCCGTCTTGACGATCTGCTACGTGTGCTGCTGCGCAACCGCGCTGCGGGCGATATGCCCGCCTGGGTCGTCTCGTCGGATCGCTTTCGCTACCACCTGCGCCGCATCATCCAACGCAACGGCCCACAGCGGGCGCGGGCCAATGTAGCCCATCACTATGACCTGTCGGACGAGCTTTACCGTCTCTTCCTCGACACCGACATGCAATATTCCTGCGCGTATTTCCCCGACCCCAATATGTCGCTCGAAGCCGCGCAGGAGGCCAAGAAAGCCCATATCGCCGCGAAACTCTGCCTAGAGCCGGGCCAGCATGTGCTCGACATCGGCTGCGGCTGGGGTGGGCTCGCGCTGACACTGGCGCGCGACCATGGGGTGCGGGTCACGGGAATCACCCTGTCGGAAAACCAACTGCGCACCGCCTCCACCCGCGCTGAGGCCGAAGGGCTGTCGGACCGTGTGCAATTTCACCTTGAGGATTACCGCGACACCCAAGGTATCTTTGACCGCATCGTCAGCGTTGGCATGTTGGAGCACGTCGGCCTGCCCAACTTTGACACCTATTTCACCCGGCTGCACGATCTGCTGACGCCTGATGGCATCGCGCTGATCCACGCCATTGGCCGCAGCGCGCCGCCCATGCCGCATAGCGCATGGCTGAACAAATACATCTTCCCCGGCGGCTATGTCCCCTCTCTGTCAGAGATCGCTGGCCCGATGGAGCGGGCGGGACTGTGGCAATGCGACATTGAAATCTGGCGTTTGCACTATGCCCGCACCCTGCGCCATTGGCGCAAACGCTTTGAATCCAATAGCGACAAGCTGCGCGAAATGTATGACGAGCGCTTCATCGCCATGTTCCAATACTATTTCGCAATCTGCATCGCCGCTTTTGAGCATCAGGCGCAGGCGGTCTATCAATTCCAACTCTCCCGCAAACGCGATTCGGTGCCGCTGACGCGTGACTACCTCTACAGCCACCCCGCCGCGCAAACCGCATCGCGTGCTACAATCGGCTGACCTGCGCCAAACCCCTTTTTCCCAAGGCGCAGCGCCATTCCCCCTTGCAGCCCCTGTCGCCATCCCTATAAGGCAGGACAATTTGCAAAATTAGGGGGCCGCCATGCCAAAACGCACCGACATCCAGTCGATCATGATCATTGGTGCGGGGCCGATTGTTATCGGACAAGCCTGCGAGTTCGACTATTCCGGCGCCCAAGCCTGTAAAGCGCTGAAAGAGGAAGGCTACCGCGTCATCCTCGTCAACTCCAACCCCGCCACGATCATGACCGACCCCGGCCTTGCCGATGCCACCTATATCGAGCCGATCACGCCCGAGATCGTCGCCAAGATCATCGAAAAAGAACGCCCCGACGCGCTGCTGCCCACCATGGGCGGCCAGACCGGGCTGAACACATCGCTCGCGCTCGAAGAGATGGGCGTGCTTGAGAAATTCGGCGTCGAAATGATCGGCGCCAAGCGCGAAGCCATTGAGATGGCCGAAGACCGCAAGCTCTTCCGCGAGGCGATGGACCGTCTGGGCATCGAAAACCCCAAGGCCACCATCGTCACCGCCCCCACTCGCGACGACGGTAAGAAAGACCTCGCCGCTGGCGTGAACCTCGCGCTCGAAGCACTGGAATACGTGGGCCTGCCCGCGATCATCCGCCCCGCCTTCACCATGGGCGGCACCGGCGGCGGCGTGGCCTATAACCGTGAGGACTACGAATTCTACTGCCGCTCCGGCATGGACGCCTCGCCGATGGGCCAAATCCTCGTCGACGAGTCGCTGCTGGGCTGGAAAGAATACGAAATGGAAGTGGTGCGCGACACTGCTGACAACGCGATCATCGTCTGCTCGATTGAGAACATCGACCCGATGGGTGTCCACACCGGCGACAGCATCACCGTGGCCCCGGCCCTGACGCTCACGGACAAAGAATACCAGATCATGCGCAACCACTCCATCGCCGTGCTGCGCGAAATCGGGGTGGAGACCGGCGGTTCCAACGTGCAATGGGCCGTGAACCCCGCCGATGGCCGCATGGTCGTGATCGAAATGAACCCACGTGTCTCCCGCTCCTCGGCGCTGGCCTCCAAAGCCACCGGCTTCCCCATCGCCAAGATCGCGGCAAAGCTCGCCGTGGGCTTCACGCTGGACGAGCTCGACAATGACATCACCGGCGTCACACCGGCCTCCTTTGAGCCGTCCATCGACTATGTCGTCACCAAAATCCCGAAATTCGCCTTTGAAAAATTCCCCGGCGCGGAGCCGAACCTCACCACCGCGATGAAATCCGTCGGCGAAGCCATGGCGATTGGCCGCACCATCCACGAGAGCCTGCAAAAAGCCCTCGCCTCGATGGAATCGGGCCTCACCGGCTTTGACGAAGTCACCATTCCCGGTTTCGACACCGACCTGCCCGATGACGCGCCCGCCAATATGGCTGCGCTCATCAAAGCCGTCTCGGCCCCCACCCCGGACCGGATGCGCACCATTGCTCAAGCTATGCGCCACGGCATGAACGACGACGATCTGCACGCGCACACCATGTTTGACCCGTGGTTCCTCGCCCGTATTCGCGAGATCATCGAGGCCGAAGAAGGCGTGCGCGAAAGCGGTCTGCCAACCGATGCCGACACCTTCCGCGAGTTGAAGATGATGGGCTTCACCGACGCCCGCCTCGCCACGCTGACCGACCAGCGCGAGGCTGCCGTCCGCGACGCCCGCCTCGCCCTCGGCGTCAAAGCCGTGTTCAAACGCATCGACACCTGCGCCGCCGAATTCGAAGCGCAAACGCCCTACATGTACTCCACCTATGAGACCCCGCTCATGGGCGAAGCCGAATGCGAAGCGCGGCCTTCGGACCGCAAGAAGGTCGTCATCCTCGGCGGTGGCCCGAACCGCATCGGCCAAGGCATTGAGTTCGACTATTGCTGCTGTCACGCCTGCTACGCGCTGACCGACGCGGGCTATGAGACCATCATGGTCAACTGCAACCCCGAGACGGTATCGACCGACTATGACACCTCAGACCGCCTCTATTTCGAGCCGCTGACCTTTGAGCACGTCATGGAAATCCTGCGTGTTGAGCAGGAAAACGGCACGCTGCACGGCGTCATCGTCCAATTCGGCGGCCAGACCCCGCTGAAGCTTGCCAACGGTCTGCAAGAAGCGGGCATCCCGATCCTCGGCACCACGCCCGACATGATCGACCTCGCCGAAGACCGCGAGCGTTTCCAACAGCTTGTGCTGAACCTCGGCCTCAAGCAGCCCCGCAACGGCATCGCCCATTCCGACGCCGAAGCGATGGAGATTGCCAAGGACATCGGCTTCCCGCTGGTCATCCGCCCCTCCTACGTTCTAGGCGGCCGCGCGATGGAGATCGTCCGCGACCAAGCCAGCCTTGAGCGCTACATCACCAACGCCGTGGTCGTCTCAGGCGATAGCCCGGTGCTGCTTGACAGCTACCTTTCCGGCGCGGTCGAGCTCGACGTCGACGCCCTCTGCGACGGTGAAAACGTCCATGTCGCCGGCATCATGCAGCACATTGAAGAGGCTGGCGTCCACTCCGGCGACAGCGCCTGCTCGCTGCCGCCCTACTCCCTCCCCCGCGAAATCATTGCAGAGGTCGAAGAGCAGACCCGCGCATTGGCAAAAGCGCTCAACGTCGTGGGCCTGATGAACATTCAGTTCGCGGTCAAAGACGGCGAGATCTACCTCATCGAAGTCAACCCCCGCGCCTCGCGCACCGTGCCCTTCGTGGCCAAAGCGACGGACTCTGCCATCGCCTCCATCGCCGCGCGGATCATGGCCGGAGAACCGCTCACCAACTTCCCGCTGCGCGCCCCCTACGACGCCTCCGCCGCCTACGAAGACATCCTGCCACTGGGCGACCCAATGACCCTCGCGGACCCAAATATGCCGTGGTTCTCGGTCAAAGAGGCCGTGCTGCCCTTCGCCCGTTTCCCCGGCGTCGACACGCTTCTGGGGCCAGAAATGCGCTCCACCGGCGAGGTCATGGGCTGGGACCGCGACTTCCCGCGTGCCTTCCTCAAGGCGCAAATGGGCGCAGGCACAATACTGCCGCGCAAGGGCTGTGCCTTCCTCTCGATCAAAGACGCCGACAAGGGTGCCATGATGCTGGAGGCCGCAGAAATCCTGCTGGCCCAAGGCTTCACCCTCATCGGCACCCGCGGCACCGCACAGTGGCTCACCGAAAACGGCCATGCTTGCGAGGTGGTCAACAAGGTCTACGAAGGCCGCCCGGACATCACCGACCTGATGAAAAACGGCGATGTGCATCTGGTGATGAACACCACCGAAGGCGCGCAGGCGGTTGAAGACAGCAAGTCGATCCGCTCCATCGCGCTCTACGACAAGATCCCATACTTCACCACCGCCGCAGGTGCCCATGCCGCTGCTCTGGCGATCAAGGCGCAGGCTGAGGATGAGATCGGGGTTAAGGCCTTGCAGGGGTGAGAAGCGATCCCGCCTTTGGCGGGCAGACTGTCCAGTGTACAGTCTGAGCTTCGAACGGGCGGAGCCCCGGGGGGCAGCCCCGCGCCTTTGCGCCAGGCGGACTGTCCAGTGGGCGGTCCGAGGCTCGAACGGGCGGAGCCCCGGGGGGCAGCCACAGACACCCTATGTCTAACAGCCCCACCCCCTCCATCACCCACCCCGCCCGGTGGCACACCGGGCATCGCCCTCCCTCCCCCCGGAGGGCGATTTTGCAACCTAACACGCCCCGCAACCTTAGCGCTTCCTGCCCCCGCACCAGCCTCATCGACGAACCAAATCGCCCCCCAGTGAGGGCGACCCCCTCACCACACCCTCACAACGCCCAATCGACCCAAACACCTCGGTTCCTAATCCTTCAACACAAAGCCGGGCAGTGCCCGACCGCGGGTGGGCATCGCAACGGCCCTTCCCACCCCTTTATTTCTCAACCAAGATGTGCGCCGGATATGACATGCCCAGCAACCAAAGCGCCCGCCCAAGGGGCGGTCGGGCGCTGCCCAGCGGCGCGGGGCGCCTTGATACCGGGCACTCAGCGCAAGACAGCCACCTCAACGGCATCACCCCCCCAGCCCGGTGGCACACCGAGCATCGCCCTCCCTCCCCCCGGAGGGCGATTTTGCAACCTCTCACGCCCCACAACCTTAGCACCCCTTGCACCCACACAACCCCGATACTCCAATCAAATCGCCCCCCAGTGAGAGCGACGCCCTCCTCACTTCCTTTCCACCGTACCCCTCACTCCACCCCGACACGACCGAAACACCCCCAGCGCCTCCGCGTCCCCCGTTATCTCCTCCTCCGCCAAATACCGCTCCTCATTCAACGAATAGAGCCGCCCGTCATCCCGCCGCACTACACCGTGATGCGCCATCTCGACCTCCCCCGTTCGCGGCCTCGGATACTGCATCAACAAGGCGACCTCTAAATCCTCCGCATCCGGCCCGTTGATCACCCCGGCCAAGCGCCCATGCATCCACGCCCGCAGCACATCGTTCATCCGCTCCTGATAGCCCCGCCCCATCGCGCGAAAGAACTTCACCACATCCTCTTCCAGCCGGATCGTCAGACGCACCTTGGGCCGCCGCCCCCGCGCCCGGGCAATCTCATGCCAGTCGTCAGGCACCGCCCCATTGTCCAAGACCGCCTGATGCACGTCCCATTTCACCTGCTGCATGACGTCGGTGAAATAGTTCAAATGCATCCGCTGCACCTGCCCGCGCTTGACCATAAACCCTCCTTTGTCAAAGCCGTGGCAAGTCTGTTGCAATTTCGTTAAAATAATCCCTGACCACCGTATGCACGCGCCGTGCACGCCCGGTGTACAGGCTGTGACAATGACCAAAGGGTTAATCCCCGCGGCCCAACCGAATGAATAAGACGAGCCAAGCCATTGGCGAGAAAGGATACTTCTGATGTACCAAGCCGCCATCACCGGCACGGGCGTTTTCACCCCGAAACAGACCATCACCAACGCCGAACTGGTCGAAGCCTTCAACGCCTACGCGGACCTCTATAACGCGGAGAACGCCGAGGCGATTGAGGCTGGCAAGATCGCGCCCAAACCCCATTCGTCCGAGGAATTCATCGTCAAAGCCAGCGGCATTGAGCAGCGCTATGTCATGGATAAATCAGGGATTCTTGACCCCAATATCATGCACCCCCTGCTGCGCCAGCGCAGCGACGAAGAGCCGTCCCTCATGGCCGAAATGGCCGTCGACGCGGCGCAAAAAGCGCTCGCCCAAGCAGGCAAAACCGCAGCAGATGTCGACCTCGTCATCTGCGCCGCCTCCAACCTAGAACGCGCTTACCCCGCTGTCGCCATCGAGATCCAAGACCTATTGGAAATCAAAGGCTTCGCCTTCGACATGAACGTGGCCTGCTCGTCGGCAACCTTCGGCATCCAAGCCGCCGCCGACATGATCCGCTCCGGCTCCATCTGCTCCGCCTTGGTGGTCAACCCCGAGATTTGTTCTGCCCACCTCGAATGGCGCGACCGGGACTGTCATTTCATCTTTGGCGACGTCGCCACCGCCACGCTGGTCGAGCGCGCCGAAGACGCGAGTGGCCCATGTTTCGATATCATTTCAACACGTTGCGCGACCGACTATTCCAATAACATCCGCAACAACAATGGCTTCCTGCGCCGCTCCCGTCCCGACGGTCTGGCCGACCGCCGTGACATGCAGTTCATGCAAAACGGGCGCAAAGTCTTCAAAGAAGTCCTGCCCATGGTCGCCGAACACATCGGTAACCACATGGCCGACAATGACGTGCAATCCTCTGATCTCAAACGCGTATGGCTGCATCAGGCCAATAAATCCATGAATGATTTCATTGGCCGCAAAGTGCTGGGCCGCGAGCCGGAGCCGGGCGAACAGCCCAACATCCTCCAAGACTACGCCAACACCTCCTCCGCCGGGTCAATCATCGCTTTCGCCAAACATTCCAGCGACTTGGAGGACGGTGACACGGGTCTCATCTGCTCCTTTGGCGCAGGCTATTCGGTTGGCTCCGTCATCGTCCGGAAACGTGGCTAAGCGTTTCCGGGGCGCGGCTTGCAGCGTGTTAAACGTCTTTTAATGATACTCGCTTATGAACCTCGTCAGCGCTTTCCACGCGTTCTGAGTAACGATCAACGAGGTAATCTGCCCGGCCACGCACCAACCAAGTGAACTTAACCAGTTCCTCCATCACGTCGACGATGCGGGCGAGAAACGGCCCCTGCGGCAAACGTCCGCCTTCGTCGAACTCCAGCCATGCCTTCGGGATGCTGGATTGATTGGGGATCGTCACCATTCGCATCCAGCGACCCAGGATACGCATCTGGTTCACCGCGTTAAAGGATTGCGACCCACCGCTGACCTGCATCACGGCCAGCGTCTTGCCCTGTGTCGGGCGAATGCCGCCTTTCAGCGACAGCGGCAACCAGTCGATCTGCGCTTTCATGATCGAGGTCATCGCCCCATGCCGCTCCGGGCTGGACCAGACCATACCTTCGGCCCAAACGGCCAACTCGCGCAGTTCAGTCACCTTCGGGTGATCGGCAGGCGCATCATCCGGCAGCGGCAGGCCCGCCGGGTCAAATATCCGGGCTTCACAGCCCAGATACTCCAATATCCGCGCCGCCTCCTGCGCGGCCTTGCGCGAATAGCTCACGTCGCGCAGGGAGCCATAAAGCAACAGAATCCGTGGCTTATGCCCCGGATCATCCGCCGACCTCAACGCCGCTACATCAATCTGCGGCAAAGCCTCTTTGCGCAGGTTGTCCAAACCATCTGTCATCACGCGACCCCCAATAAGAACCTGCCCGCCCCTTACCGCCTCGCCGCCCCATTGTCATCACGCAGCCGGCCTCGGTCTTTCAATCTTGATCCGCCACCAAGGGCCGCGTAACACCCCGCCCATGGCCAAACTTTACTTCAATTACTCGACCATGAACGCCGGCAAATCTACGGTGCTCCTGCAAGCCGCGCATAACTACGTGGAACGCGGCATGGTGCCCTATTTGCTCACCGCGCAGTTCGACAACCGCGCAGGCGAAGGCCGCATCGCCTCGCGTATCGGCATCGGCCAAAAGGCCGATACATTCGCCCCCGGAGAGGACCTCTTGGCCAAGGTCATAGCCCGCCTCGCCGAAGGTCCCTGCGCCTGTATTTTCATTGACGAAGCCCAATTTTTAGAAGCCGAACAGGTCTGGCAACTGGCCCGCGCTGTCGATGACCTCGGCGTGCCGATCATGTGCTACGGGCTGCGTGTGGACTTTCAGGGCAAGCTTTTTCCCGGCTCCGCCGCCCTGCTCGCGCTGGCGGACGAGATGCGCGAAGTACGCACCATTTGTCATTGCGGCAAGAAGGCAACGATGGTCGTGCGCCAGGACGCCAAAGGTCAGGTCATACGCGCCGGGGCGCAGGTCCAAATCGGCGGCAATGAGAGTTATGTCTCGCTCTGCCGCCGCCATTGGCGTGCTGCGGTAGGTGACAATTAAACCTTATTGGGCAAAGGCTTACCGTCAATAAAAGCCTGCAAATTATCCACCACCATCAACCCCATATCCACCCGCACCTCACGCGCAGAGGTGCCAAGATGCGGCAGCAGGACAACATTCTCAAGGTCGCGCAACGCCTGCGGCACATGGGGTTCAAACTCATAAACGTCCAGCCCCGCCCCGCCGATCTGGCCAGCGCGTAACGCAGCGATCAGCGCGGCTTCATCCACCACATCGCCGCGTGCGATGTTGATGAGCCGTGCATGAGGTTGCATGGCCCCAAGCACTTCCTCCCCAATCAGATGCCGCGTTTCCCCGCCGCCGGGTACGGCCACGACAAGGACGTCGACCTTCGCTGCAAGCTCAACGAGGTCATCTACCCGCTCCGCCGGAAACGCTAAGGTCTTGGCACTACGGTTAAAATAGCTCACGCCCATCCCGAAACCAAAGTGACAGCGCTGCGCAATCGCCTGACCAATCCGCCCCATGCCAACGATGCCGACCTTTTTGCCGGTCAAGTGCAGCCCCAGCATCTGCGTCGGATGCCAGCCCTCCCAAGCGCCGGAGCGCACCAGCCGCTCCCCCTCGCCCGCACGGCGTGCGGACATGAGCATCAAGGTCATGGCAATATCCGCAGTCGCATCGGTCACGGCGCCGGGAGTATTGGTCACCGTAACCCCAGCAGCTCGCGCCGCGTTAACGTCAATATGGTTATAGCCGACGCCAAAATTGGCCAGCAGTTTGCAGCGCGGCTGCGGTACATCCGCGAAAACCTCGGCCGAGAAAGCATCGCCCAAGGTCGGCATCACCGCATCATAATCACGCAGCGCGGCGCGCAATTCCTCCGCGCTAAGCGGTTTCGTCTCGTCCCTAAGCGTCACCTCGCAGCCGGTCAATGCGCGGGTCACCTCTTGGGGTAAGGGTCTGGCAATCAATATCTTTTTCAATGCATCCGCCCTCCGTTTGGCACCTTTTCATCTGGGCTAAGGAGGACAATCTCGCCGTCGCTGTCCGGCAGACCCAAGACCAGCACTTCAGACATGAAAGGTCCGATTTGGCGCGGGGGGAAGTTCACCACCCCCAGCACCTGCCGCCCCACCAGATCTTTCGGATCATAATGCGCCGTGATCTGCGCCGAGGTTTTGCGCTCGCCAATGTCAGCGCCGAAATCGACCCATAGTTTGATCGCAGGTTTACGAGCTTCGGGAAAGTCTTCGGCCCGTGTCACCGTGCCAACACGGATGTCGACTTTGAGAAAATCATCGAACGTGATCTCAGCCATTGGCCAACTCCCGCGAGCGGTCCGCAGCAGCAGCGACGGCGCGTTCTAGGAGCGGGGGAAACCCATTTTCGGCGTTCATCAACACTTCCAGCGCCGCCTGCGTGGTGCCATTGGGGCTGGTGACATTGACGCGCAACTGCGCGGGATCTTCCGTAGCCTCCATTGCGAGCGCCCCGGCCCCGGCGACAGTGGCCTTGGCCAAACGCATCGCCAATTCCTCAGGCAACCCCTGTGCCACACCGGCGGCGGCCATACATTCAATCATGTGAAAGACATAGGCCGGGCCAGAGCCGCTCACCCCAGTGACCGCGTCGATCTGCGCCTCGCTGTCGAGCCGAACCACCTCGCCCACGGCGCTCAGCAGCGTTTCGGCCTCGTCCAGCGCATGGTTTCCGGCCTGCGCATTGCCGACGATGGCTGTAATCCCTTTGGAGATGGCCGCAGGCGTATTGGGCATCGCGCGCACAATCGGGGTTTCGGTTCCTAAGACACCCTCGAAATATCCGATCGTGGTGCCCGCCGCGACGCTGACGAACAACGTCTTGCCGTTGCCCATGGCTTGAAGGGTCGGCAGAGCCTCGGCCATCATCTGCGGTTTGACGGCCACCAGAACAACAGCTGGTGCACCGGGCAACGCAGCATTAAGGTTTACGCCGGTCTGCTGCAACCAATCAGACGGCTTCGGATCCACCACCCAGACCGCGCTTGGTGGCAGCCCACGGGCCAGCCAGCCTGCCAACATGGCCGATCCCATCTTGCCACAGCCCAGCAAAACCAGACCATCGCGTGCAACTCTGCTGTCTTTCATCCTATCCCCCGAAGTTGTTCGGGGATTTTGTTACGCCCGGCCGTATGCCTCTGCAATGGCTACGTCCATCGCGGCTTTGGGGGACTGATCGCCCCAGACCAACAGTTGTAGGGCCGGATAGTACCGCTCTGCACTCATCACCGCGGCACCGATCATCGCGTCAATCTGCTCCGGTCCCGCGTGCTGCCCACCGGCGAGGACCAAGCCATAGCGATAGACCATCACCTGCTGCTCCGCCCAAAAGCTAAAGGCACCTGCCCAGCATTGATCGTTCACAAGGTTTAACAATTCATAAAGCAGTGGCAGCTTTTCTGCCGGAGGCTCCATCTCGAAAGTGCAAATCAGGCGCAGGGTCTCGTCATAGGCGGACCACGCAAGCGTCATAGAGTAGGTGCGCCACTGCCCCTCTACGGCCATTGCGATCTGATCATCTGCAACACGGTCAAACTCCCAATCGTGATGAGCTGCGAGATTTTCAACGATATCAATGGGGTGAATATCTTCTTCAAGGTACTGCTCGGACAGGGCCATTTCGCCACCTCTCAATCTATTCCGGGCGTAGCGTAAGACGCCACCAACCATGGAAACCTGCACAAATAGACGTGTAACTTTACTATGCCTATACAAGATATGGTGGTGCGAGCAGAGCGATCTGGCAACCTTTTTCTTGGGGATAACCACAATTCATGGGGGATAACCGCAATAACTTGTGGGTAAGTTGCGCAAAACGTCTAGAATTGGGGAATGAGGGAGGTGCAGGCTCGAAAAAAGAGCACTTGCAGGGCCGCCGCCTTAGAGGCGACCGCCAGTCTTATACCGCCGAGAAAAGCGAGGGTCAGTCTTTGGCTTCCAGCTTATCTAAACGGGCTTTGAGCGCGTCATTCTCTTCGCGGGCCTTTTGCGCCATAGCGCGCACGGCGTCGAACTCTTCACGCGTCACGAAATCGCGGTCTGCCAACCAACGGTCCAACATGCCTTTGAATGCGGTTTCGGCCTCGTCCTTGGCACCTTGGGCAACGCCCATCGCATTTGTCATCATCTGTGATACGTCGTCGAAAAACTTGTTACGGGTCTGCATTTCTGGCCTCCGGCTATCATGTTGGTTTCTATATGGTGCGCATGGCCCTGACCCGCAAGGTTGACTTCCCCGCGTCCCCTTGCTCAATCAGCGACATGATAGCCATGCTCCCCTTCCCCGACATCGCGCCGGAAATTTTTTCGGTCAGCCTCTTTGGCACCACATTCGCCCTACGCTGGTATGCGCTGGCGTATATCGTGGGCATTTTGATCGGATGGCGGATCGCAACCGCAGCGGTCAAACGCCCGCAGTTGTGGAAAGACAACACGCCGGTGATGAAACCCGGACAGGTCGAAGACCTGCTGTTTTGGGTTATCCTTGGCGTAATCTTGGGCGGGCGTTTGGGCTATGTACTGTTCTACCAGCCTGCCTATTACCTATCGAATCCTGCTGCGATCCTACAGTTGTGGGAGGGTGGGATGTCCTTCCATGGCGGGGCACTTGGGGTGATCTTTGCCGGACTTTTCTATACGTGGCGCCACCGCATTCCGGTCATCTCTACCGGCGATATGGTCTGCCTTGGACTGGCGCCGGGGTTGTTTTTGGGGCGGTTGGCGAATTTCATCAATGCTGAGCTTTGGGGGCGCCCCACCGACTTGCCTTGGGGGGTCGCTTTCCCCGGTGAGGCTGCGCAATTCTGCCCCGATGTGGCCGGTATCTGCGCGCGCCATCCTTCGCAGCTTTATGAAGCACTGCTCGAAGGGCTCTTGCTCGGCGGTCTGCTGCTCTGGATGGCGTGGCGGCGCGGTGCGCTCAAGACGCCGGGTTTGGTCGGCGGCACCTTTCTGGCGGGCTATGGCGCGGCGCGCTTTTTCGTTGAATTCTTCCGCCAGCCAGATGCGCAGTTCATCGCACCGGGCAATCCGCTTGGTCTGGCGTGGCATATCGGCGGCTGGGGTCTGACCATGGGGCAAATCCTATCGTTGCCCATGATCGCAGTTGGCCTGTTCCTAATTCTGCGCGCAGGGCGGCGCCTATGAGCTTAAAGGACCACCTGCTGGCGCGGATCGCGCTGGAAGGCCCGATGCGGCTTGATGATTATATGCAGTCGTGTCTGCTGCATCCGGAATGGGGCTATTATACGACGCGGCTGCCCTTTGGGGCAAAGGGCGACTTTACCACCGCGCCTGAGATCAGTCAGATGTTTGGCGAGTTGGTTGGCCTTTCCTTGGCGCAAAGCTGGCTTGATCAGGGCTCGCCGGCCCCTTTCACGCTGGCAGAGCTTGGCCCCGGGCGCGGGACGCTCATGGCCGATATTCTACGCGCCTGCGCTCGGGTGCCGGGGTTTCTTGATGCCGCGCAGGTGCATCTTGTCGAGGCCAGCCCCTCCCTGCGTGCGCTCCAACGCGAAACGCTCAGCGGGCATAAGGTCGATTGGCACGACAGCGTTGCGAGCCTGCCCGATGCCCCCCTTTTCCTAGTTGCCAATGAGTTTTTCGACGCACTGCCTATCCGTCAGTTCATCCGACAAGGCGCGGGCTGGGCGGAGCGTTTGGTGGGCGCGACGGACGGCGCCCTTGCCTTCGGACTTGGCCCTGTCGCCCCGCAGCCCGCACTTGATCATCGGCTGGAGGATACGCGGGATGGCGATCTGGTCGAGCTTTGCCCCCTTGCGCCCAAGATCATTGAAAGCATTGGTGGGCGGATCAAGCTACATGGTGGCGCCGCGTTAATCTTTGACTACGGCGACTGGCGCGCCTTGGGGGACACTTTTCAAGCGGTCGAGAATCATCAACCGACGGACCCACTGGCCGCTCCGGGCCACGCTGATCTGACCGCCCATGTGGATTTCGAAGCTCTCGCGGCAGCCTGCCCCTGCGCCCATAGTCGGGTGACGCCGCAGGGCGTGTTTCTCGAACGTCTTGGCATCACCGCACGGGCACAAAAGCTGGCCGAAACCCTCAGTGGCGAGGCACTTCAATCGCATATCGCCGCACATCGAAGGTTGACGCATCCAACGGAAATGGGAAACCTGTTCAAAGCGATGGGGCTTTATCAAGCCGGTCAGGCCCCGCCACCGGGGACCGAAGCATGACGTTGGAAATACTCACCTCAGACGCCCTTAGCCCCTTCCGCCATGGGTTCTTTACCCGACGCGGCGGCGCCTCTTCGGGTGTCTTTGCAGGATTGAACTGTGGCACCGGCAGTTCGGACCAGTCCGAGATTGTCAGCATCAACCGCGCCCGGGTGGCAGAAGCGATGGACGTGGCACCGGACCACCTAGTCGGGGTGCATCAGGTCCATTCTGCAACTGTCGTCACAGCAACCGCCCCCAGTGAGGACAAACCTCGCGCCGATGCCTTGGTGACACGCACACCGGGCCTCGCCCTTTCGGTGCTCACAGCGGATTGCCAGCCTGTGCTGTTTGGCGATGCCGAAGCCGGCGTCATCGGTGCCGCCCATGCGGGTTGGCGCGGCGCGCTTGATGGGGTGCTGGATGCGACGGTGGATGCGATGGTCGACCTTGGCGCTCAGAGAGAAAGGATCACCGCCGTCATCGGCCCCACGATCAGTCAACGCGCTTATGAAGTAGGCCCGGAATTCATGGACAACTTCCTGAACGAAGACCCCACCTTTGCCCGTTATTTCGCGCAGGGCGATGAGGACCGGCTGCTGTTTGACCTTCCCGGTTTTGGCCTGAACCGCCTCCGCGCCGCCGGGGTGGGTCATGCCGAATGGACGCGGCACTGCACCTATAGCGACCCGCAGCGATTCTACTCCTACCGTCGCACAACACATGCCAAAGAGGCTGACTACGGCCGTCTGATCGCTGCCATCGCTTTGTAAAATGGTCCCGAATGGGGCAGCGCTGCCCCCATTGCGCCGCATTGTCGGTGCGGATTGAGACACAATACCCAGCCTGCACGCGTTATTGTTTCGACATCACCTCGGAAGTCCCTGAATTTATGCATCTTTCAGATTAAGGCGCGATCTTCATAAATGGTTCTATGTCTGCGCCGATTTCTCTGAACCTTTCCTCAAATCGTCAAAAACCGGCCCGATTGCCCCGTCATAGTGATCTCAAGCCGGGCATTGCCCCGATAGACGCAAGAGGAATTAACCATGAAAAAGAACCCGCGTTTCATCAAGTCGGTCATCGATAGCGCAGCAAAGAACGACACCGTCATGCCTTGGGCCAGAGGCGCGCGCCGGGCGGCCTTTATCGCCAAGCGCAACGCCTCAGCGGTCGTTCGCAAAACCGCCTGATCTTTTAGGCACCGTGGGGCCCGCCCCTCGCGGATGCTGGTGACAGTTCCGCGATCACGCCGATTCGGCTCTGGTGCCGTTTCGGTCGAAATGTGACCGCCCCCTGCAGTCGTACGGAAACAGACCTCGCCAGTTCGTCGAATTGAACCAAAACGCGGCAGCAATGTCTCGGAGACTTTGACAATGCGCCGCGAACGTGGCGAATTGATCTGACAGACCCAATGAACCAATGTCGCTTTATATCTGCGCCGCCGGTTAGCCCCATCGCGGCTGTGACCGATCGAAAGGTTTCGAAATGACAGCTTCCGCAACCATTGCGGCCAGTCGCCCGATGAGCGCTTTTGACGGTGAAGAAAACCGCGCAGGCCCGGTGCCAATGCGCAACTATGAGATCGCAGCACTCAGGGCAGATGGCTCGCTTTTCATTGGCCAAGACCACGCGCCCGCCCTGCCGCTTTTCGAATCTGCCTTTGCGGCTTTTGCGCGTGGTACGCTGATCCAGACGGTTCAAGGTGATGTGGCGATCGAAGACCTCCAACCCGGCGATATGATCAACACTTCATCGGGCGAGCCTGCGCAGCTGATTTGGATCGGATCGAGCAATTTTGTCCCAGCGGACGCGGGACGACGGATGCCTCTGGTTAGAATCATGCCCGACAGTTTTGGCCAAGATCGCCCCAGTTCTTTCCTGACCGTCGGCCCCGCCGCCCGCGTGTTGCACACAGCCCACCACCTGCGGGCCGAAGCCGGCGGCACCCGTTTGCTGACACCGGTTCGCGAATTTGTGGATGGGGTCAATGTGATCGAAGTCGTGCCGCCCACGCCAGTGCGCTTGTTCCACATTTGTCTGTCACGGCACGCAGTGACAAAGGCCGGGGGGCTTGAGATGGAGACGTTTCATCCCGGTGCCCATGCAACAAGGGCCATTTCGCAAAACCTTCGTGACAGGTTTTTGTCCATGTTTCCACAGATCGGCCATGCGACGGATTTCGGCCCGCTCGCCCATCCCCGGGCGCCTGTTGCGCCAAGCGAGGATGCCGCGCAATAGACCTATGGCGCTGTGGCCAACCGCGCTTCCAATACATCAAACGGCACGCCCGGATCATCCTTCGCGCCACGGATCACGAGGCTTGTCTTGACGCTGGCGACATTGGGTGTGGTCAACAGCTGCCCGGTTAAAAAGCTTTGAAAGCTAGACAGGTCGGGGGCGACGCATTTGAGGATGAAATCAACCTCGCCGTTGAGCATGTGACATTCACGTACCAAGGGCCAGCCCCGACATTTCTCTTCAAATGCGCTAAGATCAGCCTCCGCCTGACTGGCCAGACCGACCATGGCAAAGACCTGCACTTCGAACCCCAGTTCCCGCGCATCGACGTCGGCATGATAGCCTTTGATATAGCCGTGTTCTTCCAAAGTGCGGACCCGGCGCAGGCAGGGCGGCGCAGAAATACCAACCCGTTTCGCGAGTTCGACATTCGTCATACGGCCATCCGCTTGCAACTCTGCCAGTATCATTCGGTCGATTGGATCTAGTCGCGTGCCTGCCATAATACCCTCAGTGATTTTCGATTCTTATAGCAGCCTGCCGGACGCACGCAATAAAGTTTCACAACAGCGCAAGATTCTTCGCGCTTGAGGTGGTGTTGCTGGGGGAAGCTTGTAAACTCTAGCGTGATACAGCAGGGGTTTAACGGCCTTGCTCAGATCGCTATATGAGACGGGCATTATCAATGACAGCCCGGGGGCGCCAGATGGCCGAAACACGTAATACCAAGGTACTGATCATCGGCTCCGGCCCCGCAGGATACACCGCAGGCGTCTATGCCAGCCGAGCAATGTTGAACCCGATCCTCGTGCAGGGGATCGAACCGGGTGGCCAGTTGACCACGACCACCGAGGTCGAAAACTGGCCCGGCGACAGTGAGGTGCAAGGCCCAGACCTGATGCTTCGCATGCAGGACCACGCTAAGGCGATGGGGACCGAGATCATCGGCGATATCATCACCAATCTGGATTTGAGCAGCCGCCCCTTTCACGCCAAGGGTGACAGCGGCACGACCTATGTAGCCGATGCGGTGATCCTTGCGACGGGCGCGCGGGCGAAATGGTTAGGGCTGGAGTCGGAAGAGAAGTTCAAAGGCTTCGGCGTCTCGGCCTGCGCCACCTGCGACGGGTTTTTCTACCGCGGGCAAGAGATCGTGGTCATCGGTGGCGGCAATACTGCTGTCGAAGAGGCGCTGTTTTTGACCAACTTCGCCTCCAAGGTGACACTGGTTCATCGCCGCGACGAGTTGCGCGCGGAAAAGATTTTGATCGACCGGCTGATGAAAAACCCTAAGATCGAACCGCTGTGGTTCCACGAGTTGCACGAAGTCTATGGTACAGACAACCCGCTCGGCGTGGAGGGTGTGAAGGTCAAACACACTCAGACCGGCGAGATCACCGACATCCCGGCCAAAGGCGTCTTCGTGGCAATTGGCCACGCACCTTCGAATGAACTGGTTAAGGACGTGCTTGAGACCCACATGGGGGGCTATGTCGTGACCAAGCCTGACAGCACCGAAACCTCTGTGCCGGGCGTTTTTGCGGCAGGCGATCTGACCGATCACAAGTACCGTCAAGCTGTCACGTCTGCCGGAATGGGCTGTATGGCCGCGCTCGAAGCTGAGCGGTTTCTTGCAAAAGTCGGCGATGATGACGGCAAAGATACCTCCTTGCCGCTCGGGTATGGCGCAGAAGTTAAGGAAAGCGTCTAACACAACGTTTGAGAAGGCGGATAGTGTTCTGCTGCTGCCTTTTTTATCCTTACGCTTTCGCGACTAATATGGTGCGCCGGGAATACTTGTGCTTCTTCGCATGCTGCTCCACGGTGCTATAGACTTCCTTCGCCTTCAGGCGTTAAGGCGGCTTTACTGAGACCAGCCCTCTACTCGTTGCCAAAAGTGATAGATATGATGCAAAACAACCTCGCCCCGATTTCCGAACTCTACGTCTCCTACGAATCCGCGCAGAAGCTAAAAGTAGAGGCAGGAAATCTCGTCAGCCTCGACCTTACCCCCCGGCAGATCTGTGACTTGGAACTGTTGATGAACGGCGGTTTTAACCCGCTCAAAGGGTTTTTGACCGAAGAGGACTATGACGGCGTTGTTGAAAACATGCGTCTGGCGGATGGTTCACTCTGGCCCATGCCGATTAACCTCGACGTCAGCGAGGCCTTTGCCGAGAAGCTGGAACTAGGTCAGGACATCGCCCTGCGCGATCAAGAGGGTGTGATCCTCGCGACCATGACCGTGACTGACCGCTGGACGCCAAACAAGTCGCGTGAAGCCGAGAAGGTTTTTGGCGCAGACGACGAAGCGCATCCGGCAGTGAACTATCTGCACAATCAGGCAGGCAACGTCTACCTCGGCGGCCCGGTGACCGGCATCCAGCCGCCCGTGCATTACGATTTCCGCGCCCGCCGCGACACGCCCAATGAACTGCGCGCCTATTTCCGCAAGCTAGGTTGGCGCCGCGTCGTCGCTTTCCAGACACGCAACCCGCTGCACCGCGCGCATCAGGAGCTCACCTTCCGGGCCGCCCGCGAAGCACAGGCGAACCTGTTGATTCATCCTGTTGTTGGCCTGACGAAGCCCGGCGATGTAGATCACTTCACCCGCGTGCGCTGCTATGAAGCGGTGCTTGACAAGTACCCAGCGGCCACCACCTCCATGAGTTTGCTGAACCTCGCCATGCGCATGGCTGGCCCGCGTGAGGCTGTTTGGCACGGTCTGATCCGCAAGAACCACGGCTGTACCCATTTCATCGTAGGCCGCGACCACGCAGGCCCCGGCAAAAACTCCGCCGGTGAAGATTTCTATGGCCCCTATGACGCGCAGGAACTCTTCCGGGCGCATCAGGAAGAGATGGGCATCGAAATGGTCGACTTCAAACACATGGTCTATGTGCAGGAGCGCGCCCAGTACGAACCCAATGACGAGATCGAAGACCGCGACAACGTTACCATTCTCAATATCTCCGGCACCGAGCTGCGCCGTCGCCTACGTGAAGGTCTTGAGATCCCTGAGTGGTTCTCCTTCCCGGAGGTGGTCAAAGAACTGCGTCGCACCTCGCCACCACGCTCCAAGCAAGGTTTCACTGTTTTCTTCACTGGCTTCTCCGGCTCGGGCAAATCCACCATCGCGAACGCCTTGATGGTCAAGCTGATGGAGATGGGTGGCCGTCCGGTGACGCTGCTCGATGGTGACATCGTGCGCAAGAACCTCTCCTCCGAGTTGGGCTTCTCGAAAGAGCACCGTGACCTGAACATCCGCCGCATTGGCTATGTCGCCTCCGAGATCACAAAGAACGGCGGCATCGCTATCTGTGCGCCGATCGCGCCTTATGCCACCACCCGCCGCGCTGTGCGTGAGGATGTAGAAAACTTCGGTGCCTTCGTCGAAGTGCATGTCGCTACTTCGATCGAAGAGTGTGAACGCCGTGACCGCAAAGGGCTCTACAAACTGGCGCGTGAAGGCAAGATCAAAGAGTTCACGGGCATCTCAGACCCTTACGATGTGCCTCAGAATGCAGAGCTGGTGCTGGATACTGAAAATGTCGACGTCGACAACTGTGCGCATCAGGTGCTTTTGAAGTTGGAAAACATGGGTCTGATCGCAGGTTAATCATCCTGTTCAGACCAAACGAAAACGCAGCCCCTTGGGGCTGCGTTTTGCGTTTGCGAAGGAGGCAAACCCCGCACTGCCTGCTTTCGTTCATTCTGGCTCAGGCATAAAGACATCACCCGACATCACCACACGCCCTTGCCCTGCCACGCGGACGCCAGTGATCGCATTACGTGGCCCAAGTACCTCCACCTCGGCACGCCCGGGGCGCCCCATGCCATGCCCCTGCTCCGCCGTGAACCGCGGCTTGTCGATCAACCCATGCGCCCAGAGATATGACGCCATCGCGCCGGTGGCCGATCCGGTAAAGGGGTCTTCGGGCGGGCTTGGCGGCGCAAGCAGTAAGCGCGCAAACGTGTCGCCCGCCTCGGTCGCGCCGTTGAGCGTCACCCAGAAGGGCTCCATCATATCATTGCTGGGCTGCCCCAATAAGCGATTGTAAGCCTCAAGCGCATCCAGATCGAGCCGCAGTGCATCTAACGCGGCGCGGTCTTTCAGTACAGTAATGCAAAAGGGCAGCCCGGTGGACACAACCTGCGGCGCAGCCACAATAGCACCCGGTGAAATGCCCCCGACCGCCGCCACGACCTCTGCAGGAACCTTCTGGCCAAACTCCGGTGCGATTTGGGTCATGGCAATCTGCTCACCCGTCACCGTGACCTCGACAACGCCTGCCCCGGTCTCAAGCCGCAAGGGCCCCTCTCCCACCAAGCCCCGGTGCCGCAGTGCTGCAACGGTGGCGATCGTAGGATGCCCGGCAAAGGGAATTTCGCGGCTCGCAAGGTAGTATTTGACCTTAAAGTCAGCGATTTGCGACGGGCCAGTGAACGTACATTCGACGAGCGAGGTCTCGCGGACGTAGGCGAGACAGGTTTCGTCAGACAGGTC
Organism: Sulfitobacter maritimus; assembly: GCF_013346665.1. Lineage (GTDB taxonomy): Bacteria > Pseudomonadota > Alphaproteobacteria > Rhodobacterales > Rhodobacteraceae > Sulfitobacter > Sulfitobacter maritimus. Next base: position 166,142 of record NZ_JABVBB010000034.1, on the reverse strand, counting down.
GGCCCCGTCGTGTACCACGGCGCATCCATTGCCGCCGAACACCCGGTCCGTAAATGCGTCTACCCAGTCGAACTCGTATTTCATCACCCTACCCTCAACAGAAAGGCCGCAGAGGGCTGCGGCCTTGGCTAGGGTTCAGGTTACATTGGTCGTCTGCTGCGTCAATGCACCAATACTGGCTTGTAGTCATGCTCTCGCGCCAGCGCGAATGCCAACTTGCGGTCGCCAACCAAAGCCAGTTGCTGACCTTCGGCATCGTGAACCGCGTAAAGAAGCTCAAGCCCTTCAGCCTGATCGCGCACTTCGCGCGGGAGATCGGTGACAGCGATGGTCTTTACATAGACCATCCGGTCATTTCCGTGGGTGATTGCGTCTTGCATGATATTACCCCTTCTTGATCTTGATGGTTTGAACCACCGTTTCAGGCTTGGCGCGGGTCAGGTCGACATGCAGCAGACCATTCTCCATCACGGCTTCGCCCACATCGACCCCATCGGCCAGAACGAACGAGCGCTGAAACTGTCGCGCAGCAATTCCACGGTGCAAAAACACCCTGTCTTCGCCATCGTCAGACTGACGCCCACGGATCACGAGCTGTCTATCCTCAACGGTTATCGACAGATCCTGTTCCGAAAAACCCGCAACAGCGAGCGTTATTCGGTAGCTGTAGTCCGAAGTTTGTTCGATGTTGAACGGCGGATAACCTTCGTTTCCGGCCTTTGCGCTGCGTTCAAGCACACGTTCCAATTGTTCAAACCCAAGCATATGCGGGTAAGAGGCAAGCGTAAGTTTCGTCATGCGACACGTCCTTATCAGGTCAAGCGACAGTGTTTCTTACAGGCCCCACGTTTGGCGACCCGTTGCACTGAATATGGGGGGGCTTTGGGGGCGGTGCAAGGGCTATGCCAAATGATCTCAACCGCTTATATTCAGGGTTCAGCAGCCCTAACGGAATCACCTGCCCATGAATGCCCCTACTGATCTGTCGATGAAAACGGACGAAGTGCTGCGTGTGGAGCTTGAGGTCTTTAAACGTGAGCACCGCGACCTTGATGACGCCATTCAGGCCCTTGCTGACAAGGGAACCAGCGACCAGTTAACGCTGCAACGGCTTAAAAAGCGCAAACTGCGCCTGAAGGATCTGATCGCTCAGATCGAAGACCGATTGACCCCCGACATCATCGCCTGACGCACTATCCCTTTCCGCCATAGGCAAACGCCGTTGCCACGTGGTCGATGATGAGTATAGTGCGCGCTTTGATCCACCAAGAGAAGGCCCAGCGAAATGACCACGCCCCCGGTTGGCATCATCATGGGATCTCAGTCCGACTGGGCCACCATGCGCGAAGCAGCAACCCTGCTGGACGAGTTGAACATCGCCTTTGAATCGCGCATCGTCTCGGCGCATCGCACGCCAGACCGGCTGTGGGACTACGGCAAGACGGCAGCGGAGCGTGGGCTGCAAGTGATTATCGCTGGCGCTGGCGGAGCCGCGCATTTGCCGGGAATGATGGCCTCCAAAACCCGCCTGCCGGTGATTGGCGTACCAGTGCAGACCAAGGCGCTTTCGGGTGTAGATTCGCTTTATTCCATTCTGCAAATGCCACGTGGTTATCCGGTTGCAACCATGGCAATCGGCGCGGCAGGCGCGGCCAATGCGGCCTTGATGGCGGCGAGCATCCTTGCCCTGCAAGACCCGGATCTTGCCAAACGGCTGGACGGTTGGCGCAACGCGCTTAGTGCTTCGATCCCCGAGGTGCCGCATGACTGACCCCCTGCAAACCGGCGCAACCATTGGTATTCTGGGCGGCGGGCAATTGGGCCGTATGCTGTCGGTTGCCGCCGCGCGGCTTGGTTTTCGCAGCCATATCTTTGAGCCGGGCGCCAATCCGCCTGCTGCCGATGTCGCCCATGCGGTAACGACGGCGGGCTATGATGATCACAAAGCGCTCGAGGCTTTCGCCCATGCCTGCGATATCGTCACATATGAGTTTGAGAACATCCCGACCGAAGCGCTTGATGTGGTTGAGGCGATCACCCCCATCCGTCCGGGCCGCGAAGCCCTGCGTATTTCCCAAGACCGACTGACGGAAAAGACATTCCTCAGCGACCTCGGTCTGCGTGTTGCGCCTTTCGCCAATGTGACCGACGCCGCAACGCTCAAAGCCGCTGTCGCGCAGATCGGCACGCCTGCGATCCTCAAGACCCGGCGTTTCGGATATGACGGTAAGGGCCAAATGCGGCTGAAAGGCGAAGTGGACCTCGACAGCGCATGGGTCGAGATGAATGATGCACCCTCAGTGCTCGAAGGGTTCGTGGACTTCACCGCCGAAATTTCCGTCATCGCAGCCCGTTCCGCCACGGGCGAAGTCGCCTGTTTCGACCCCGGCGAAAACGTCCACCGGGATGGCATCCTGCATACCACCACCGTACCCGCGAGGGTCAGCAACGCGCAGCGTACAGATGCGGTGCTGTTGGCTGGCCGCGTGCTGAACGCGCTTGAGTACATAGGCGTTATGGGGGTGGAGCTTTTCGTGACCCCGCAGGGCTTAATCGTCAACGAAATCGCACCGCGGGTGCATAATTCCGGCCACTGGACCCAAAACGGCTGCACCGTGGATCAGTTCGAGCAGCATATCCGCGCTGTGGCCGGATGGCCGCTTGGGGACGGGCAGCGCTATGCGGATGTGGTAATGACCAACCTTATTGGCGATGATATCGACCGTGTGCCCGACCTCGCCCGCGCTGGTGATACAGCGCTGCATCTTTACGGCAAGGTCGACGTCAAAGCGGGCCGCAAAATGGGCCATGTTAACCGCATCATTCGCGACTAAACGTCAGGCCGCAAAGCGCTCTGCGATTTCCCCTGACATATAGCTGACGCGCCCCGCCGCGAAAGTCGCCGCAACACGCCCGGTGGCTTTGTCGAGGATTACAATATCAGCGCGCTTGCCCGGCCCGAGCGTGCCGCGATCCGTGAGCCCCAACACCTCTGCCGGACCAGATGACACCAGCGCCCAAGCGTCTGCTAAATCCAGCACCCCGCTGCGTGCCAACAGCAACGCCGCCCGACGCGGCGATGGGTAATGGTAATCTGACGCCAACGCATGGCACAGCCCCATGCTAACCAGGTCCAAAGCCGACAGATTGCCGTTATGCGATCCACCGCGCACCACATTGGGAGCGCCCATGATCACCCTATCCCCTGCTGCATGCGCTGCTTCTGCCGCCGCATGAGTTTCAGGAAACTCCGCCAATGTTACCCCCCGGGCCCGCCACTCGGCGCGGCTCTCCGCGGTCTGATCGTCGTGGCTTCCCATCCGAACGCCACGCGCTGCAAGTGTTGCACAAAGCGCATCCAACGCGGCAGGAACCTCAGCCCGCCGCGCGTGCATCGCCTGCATCTGCGCCAGATGGCTTTCCGGACTGCGCCCTGCCTTAAGGGCCTGCCCGACCAGACGTTTCGGGGTTTTGCCCTGTGCCAAACGGTCATGCGGCAGGTGATCGTTAAAGACCACATAGCCAACGCCCCAATCCTCCAACCGTTTTGGCAAGCTGGCGTAAAGGTCCAGCATATGGGTTTCAAAGCGCAGTTGCGGGCGCAGGTCTGTGACCAATTGAGGCGCCGTATCGCGAATGCCGGTAAAGACTTGATCGGCGAACTCTAACCCCCGCAGCCCCCCCTCCCAGCTTACAAATTGCGCAAGAACGGCGGTGGTAATGCCATTGGCCGCGAGTTCCGCTTCGGCGGCCACCAGCCCCTCGGAAAGCTGTTTCATCGCCCCCCGCCGAGGGGCAAGGTGCCGCTCAAACCCGTCGCCATGCAGATCAACGATCCCCGGCAACACCTGAAACCCTGAAAGATCGACTTCGCGCCCAACACGCGTATTGGTGATCTCACCCTGAGCGATGGACAACGGTGCGCGGCTGAACCCCTGTGGGTGCAACACCTCGCCGCCAACAAAATCAAGGTTTGGCATCATCGTCCCCTAATTTTGGCAAACAGCCCCCGTCGGGACAGCCGATCGCATCAAGCACACCCTCAAACCACGTCATCGAGCGGTCAAACGCCCCAGTTTCGAGAAAGGCCATGGTCTGCGCGATCACCCGGGGATTGTTCATCATAAACGTATGGGTCACGGGCAGCACAATATGATCTTTCATCCCCGCGACGCGGGTCGATGCGACCGACACCTTGCCATCATCCGGCCCCGGCAGAAGGCTGGAGAAATAGGGGTTCAGCGACTGAGAGCCGGCGATCACCCCCAGCTCGAATGTCACCGGCGGCAACTGGTTCGGCAGGGCCTCATCGTCTGTGCCAATCTCCGCACCGGCTGGGCCATTCAGCCACGTGAAGGCCGGGTTTTCGACCAGTTCGTCCACGACCTCGCTGCCGTGGTTCGGCGGCCCCAGCATAACCACGCGCCCCACCCGATCAGCGCCCACTTCAGCGACCCATTTGCGGACCAAAATACCCCCCATGGAGTGGGTTACGAAATCAATCCGCGCAGTGCCACAGGCTTCGACCGCATCCGGCATTGTACGCGTGACAAGGTCAGCAATCGCGGCTTTGGTGGAGGGATAACCGGGCCGCACCACACGGTAGCCCTCAGCCTCAAGCGCAGCCTCCATGACCGCGAAAGAGGTTTCGGTCCGCGCGAGCCCATGCAAAAGCACAACACAGCGCGGCGCATCAGTCGCCGCAAAGGCATGGGGCAAACCCAAGAACATGGCAGCAAGGAGAGATGGAATACGAGGCATCATGCCCTTCAGATAGACTGATTGCGCGAGGTGTGAAATGGTCTTGCGGTTAACCATGACGAAAGTCTGCCGATGCCCCGCCCCTGCCCCCGACTGGCTGCCCGCGCTGTGATTATACACGATGATCGGCTGCTGCTGGTTAACGCCTATCCTGACAACCACCTGGGCCTGATGTGCGCACCCGGCGGCGGGGTAGAGGCTGGCGCATCGTTGCCTGACAATCTGGTACGCGAGGTTTTCGAAGAAACCGGTCTGCGGATCCACGTCGGCGCTCCCTGTCTTGTAAATGAGTTTCACGACCCCGGCGGCGCGTTTCATCAAGTCGACATCTACTTTCGTTGCACATTGCAGGGCACAGCTGCCATCGACCCGAATTGGAAGGACAGCGAAGCGGTGGTCACCCATCGTCGTTGGGTCACCCGTGCCGAGCTTGAGCAGATACCGCATAAGCCTGACAGTCTGGGCGATGTGGCTTTCGGCGCGGTAGGCGCGCTTACCTATGATCCGCTCGAACCGATTTTGCGCTAAGCGCCCAGAGGATGCCTCCCAATACCAAGGCCGCGGCCGACAGCAGGGTCGCGCTCACCGCTTCGCCCAGCATCACAACGCCGCCCAAAATGGCAATGATCGGCACACTAAGCTGCGCCACGGCTGCGGTGCCGCCATCAATCTGTTTCAGAACAACGTACCACAGAGCGTAGCCCAGTCCCGAGGTGACGCCCCCCGAAAGAACAGCAAGCGCGATACCTGTCGTGCTGAATGTCGCGCCAAAGAGCAGCGGCAAAAGCAGCATCAACGGAAGGCAAAGCAGAAAATTGGCCGCCGTCACGGCCAATGGATTTCCTGCCCCGCGACCGATGATCGTATAAGCCGCCCAACCCAGACCGGCCAGCGCCATAAGACCAGCTCCCACCAAATCGGTGCTGCCGCCCCCGGACGGCCAAAGCACGAGTATCAACCCGCTGAATGCGACCGCGGCCCCGCTCACCTGTCGCCCGGTCGGCGTTGATCCAACCAGCGCACCATGTCCGAACATCGCGATTTGTACCACGCCAAACAGGATCAAAGCTCCAAGTCCCGCATCAAGGGTGAGATAGGCCAGACTGAAGCCGATCATATAAAGCGCAAGGCTGAGCGCACCCGCAATTCGCTCGCGCCGAAACAACGGCAACCTATCCCCACGAACCGCCACTAATATCGTCAGCACTGCCGCCCCGGCCGCAACCCGCAAAAGCGCAAAACCCGCAGGATCGATATGTCCCGGCTCGACCGCCATGCGGGTTAGGATTGAATTGGCGGCGAAGGCGACCATGGCTACCGTGGTCAAAAAGAATATTCTCATAACAAAGGGCTTAGCCATCACGCTGCGCCGCGCCAAGCCCGGATGTTGGTTCTAGGGACTAACCTGCGCTTGCACGGAAAATGAACTCGTCAGCATTAGCCATCGCCGCGATCATACCGTCTGTTGCCTGCGCGCCTGAGCGATATGCCAGTTCTGTCTGAACAATTGCGCCGATGCTATTGCGGACTTCGGAATCTTTTAGCGTGGCCACCATACAGTCCCGAAAGATTTCGCGCTGCAAAGCCATCTGTTGCTGCACATACGCATTTCGGCGCGCCAAAGATATCGCATTTAGCATCGCATCGCGCAGGACTTCGGCACTCATCGTATCTTTCGGCAAAAAATCATGGCAACCGCTGCGCATCGCTTTGACTGCTGCGTCGATATCTTCACGCCCGGTGATCATAATGCGTCCGGCACCATAATGTGTCGCCGTGGCTGATATCCTATCAAGTGCTTGCAAGCCGGTGCCTTCGGCCAGGCGATAATCGACCAGAATAACGTCATAGATTTCGTGCTTCAGCGCAGTTTCCAGTTCTGCCAAAGTCGCAACTTCATCCAATGTCAGGGGAAAATCTGCGATCCGCGCGCCAAGCCGGCGGATACGCTGGCGATCATAGTCGCTGTCGTCAAGCAACAGCACCCGAATCCCACGCAGCGGCGAAATTTCCATACCCGCCAATTTCTGAAGCTGCATCACCCTGCCTCCGCATCTTGGATCAATGGCGCAGCACATCGAAGCGCCCACATCTCACTCACTCTCAGCCATCCTGCCGGGGTAAAGCTGCACTTCAACACAAGTGCCGCGCTCGCGCGGTAGAGGAAGAAGTTGAACAGCGCCTTCATAAAGCCCTGCTATTTTCGCCACATTTGCCAGCCCCAGACCGGTACCCTCAACATCATCGCGAGGGCGGAGAGTGGTCATGGGTTGGAATACGCGGTCGTGGAACTCAGGAGCGATACCCGGCCCGTCATCGGCTACCGCAATGTAAACCGCGCCCCTATAACGGCGGCTGGTCACCGTGATTCGACCTTCATCGCGATCGTGATGTTTGACGGCATTATCAATCAGCGCAAACAGCAGGGTTTGCAGGTCACGGTCGCCCATCACGATGGACGGGCAATCAAATCTACAATCAATTGCGAACCCGCGCGGCAAAGATATAGATTCAAGGACATGATCCAGCGCAGCGCTCAGTTCGACCTTTGAAACCGTTTGCATCCTTCCCACGCGAGAATAGGTCAACAGATCGACTAGCATACGATCCAACCGTCGTGTGTGACGGTTCATCAATGCAATGGACTCCGCGACCGGCCCATCAAGCTTAAAACCCGCCTCCTCAAGGTCTTCGGCAATCCATTGAGGCAACTCTAGCAAAGCCCGGACCGAACTACGCACATCATGGCTGATGAGGTAGATAAACTCCTCCACATCTGCTGCGGCTTGAGGTTGCGCGCTGATCGCCAATCGCGGCGGTGCGGCGTGGTTTAAAAGCTGTTGTGGCATAAGCTCTCTCGGCTGCTCTCCTCCCTATTATGCCTGCAAAGTTGACTTCAAGTTAAACAGGGAGACATTCAAACAAGGTCACGTAACAGTCGCTGAGCCGCCGGTGGGTATTTCGCACGCAGTTGACGCCATCATTTAACCTGCGCGTTACGCCCCCCGCGACTTGTGATTAGTTCCCACTTCTGTGCCACCCCCGCCAAAGCAATTTCTGGGCTGACTTGCCCCTGCAATGCGCGATCAAACCCATCGCCAAGCGCTTGAAAATAGTCCGGCTGCCCTTTGAGGTAGAGATCAGGGATCGCTCCCTCAAGCGCTGCACGCTGCACGCTGCACGTCGAGGAAAGGGGCGGAATAGGCCTTGCGGACTCCGCCGTTGTTATAATGTTCAGGTCGGAAGGGATCGAAAAAAACGGTCCGCCTGACGCACCCGATCCCTATTAAAGGGCGAGATGAGTTAGGAGAGATGGCGCGGGCCTTAGTGGTCTTCCGGCGTAATGCCGAAGAATTGCGACGTTCAAACATCGAGTTGGAAAAATTCACCTATGTCGCGGCGCATGAACTGCGTTCGCCGTTACGGGCGGTGCATGAATTGAGCGTATGGGTCATTGAGGATGAGCAGAATAGCCTGAGCGCCGAAAGCCAAGCCTATCTTTGCATGTTGCAGCAACGAATTGGCCGCTTGAACCGCCTGTTGAATGATCTTTTGGATTACGCCCGCGCAGGTCAGAAAGAACCCGCGGCCGAGCAGGTCAGCCTGCATCGTTTAGTTCGGGAACTTGCGCACGGCGTTCATCCTAAGGGATGTTTCATGGTCACATTCAATGGGCCAGAGGAACCGGTGGCCGTGCTCTTGACGCCCCTTCAACAGATACTGGGGAACCTACTTTCCAACGCCATCAAACATCATGATGCCGAGCAGTCAGACCTTTGGTCGGCGGTCAGATCGACCGCCCCGCCAAAACAAAACGCGATGGCGCACGAAAAAGCAGGTGTCATCTTATCCGCCACAAACGAAAAGAGGCGCGCCATTTCTGGCACGCCTCCGTCCTCAGGCCGATTGGGCTGGCTTACATCATGCCGCCCATGCCGCCCATGTCAGGCATGCCGCCCGCGGGGGCTGCGCCCTCTTTGGCGGGCTTGTCGGCAACCATCGCTTCGGTGGTGATCAGGAGACCGGCGATCGAGGCCGCGTCTTGCAGTGCTGTGCGCACAACTTTGGCCGGGTCGATAACGCCGAAGGAGAACATGTCGCCATATTCTTCGGTCTGTGCGTTGAAGCCGAACTTCAGGTCGTCGCTTTCGCGGATCTTGCCGGCAACAACCGAACCGTCCACACCAGCGTTCTCAGCGATCTGACGCAGCGGTGCTTCCAGCGCCTTGCGGACGATGGAGATACCGACGTTCTGGTCGTTGTTGTCGCCTGTGAGGCCTTCCAGCTTCTTGGCGCCCTGAACCAGAGCAACACCACCACCAACGACGATGCCTTCTTGAACAGCGGCACGTGTCGCGTTCAGGGCGTCGTCAACGCGGTCTTTGCGCTCTTTCACTTCGACTTCGGTCATGCCGCCGACGCGGATAACGGCAACACCGCCTGCCAGTTTGGCAACGCGCTCTTGCAGCTTCTCACGGTCGTAGTCGGACGTGGTTTCTTCGATCTGGTTGCGGATCTGAGCCACGCGGGCTTCGATTTCGGCCTTCTCGCCAGCGCCGTCAACGACAGTGGTCTCGTCCTTGGTGATCGACACTTTCTTGGCCGAACCCAGCATGTCCATGGTCACGGACTCGAGCTTCATGCCGAGGTCTTCGGAGATCACCTGACCACCGGTCAGGATTGCGAGGTCTTGCAGCATCGCCTTGCGACGGTCACCGAAGCCCGGCGCCTTCACAGCGGCAATCTTCAGACCGCCACGCAGCTTGTTCACGACGAGAGTCGCCAGGGCTTCGCCCTCGACGTCTTCGGCGATGATCAAAAGCGGCTTCTGGGACTGGATCACCTGCTCGAGCAGCGGAACCATCGGCTGAAGGCTCGACAGTTTCTTCTCGTGCAGCAGGATGATCGCGTCTTCCAGCTCGACAGTCATCTTGTCGGAGTTGGTGACGAAGTAGGGGCTCAGGTAGCCGCGGTCGAACTGCATGCCTTCGACGACATCGGTCTCGGTTTCCAGACCTTTGTTCTCTTCGACGGTGATCACGCCTTCGTTGCCGACTTTCTGCATCGCGTCTGCGATCTGACGGCCGATCTCTTTTTCGCCGTTGGCGGAGATGGTGCCGACCTGCGCGACTTCGTCGCTGTCGGACACGTCACGGGCAGCAGCTTTGATCGCTTCGACGACCTTGGTAGTCGCCAGATCGATGCCGCGCTTGAGGTCCATCGGGTTCATGCCAGCGGCAACCGATTTCATGCCTTCGCGCACGATGGCTTGGGCCAGAACGGTTGCGGTGGTGGTGCCGTCACCGGCTTCGTCGTTGGTCCGGGAAGCGACTTCCTTGACCATCTGTGCGCCCATGTTCTCGAACTTGTCTTCCAGTTCGATTTCCTTCGCCACGGAAACACCGTCTTTGGTGATGCGCGGTGCGCCGAAGGATTTGTCCAGAACCACGTTCCGGCCTTTGGGGCCGAGTGTGACTTTCACCGCGTCGGCAAGGATGTTTACACCCTTGAGCATCCGGTTGCGGGCATCGGTGTCAAATTTGACGTCCTTAGCAGCCATGTTGTCTTCTCCTAAAATCTTGGATTGATGTGAGCGTCGTCAGGGTTCGGCAAGCCGGTGGCTTACGCGATGATCCCCATGATGTCGCTTTCTTTCATCATCAGCATTTCTTCGCCGTCGACGGTGACCTCTGTGCCGGACCATTTGCCGAACAGGATTTTGTCGCCGGGTGCGACGGCCATTTCGATCAGCTCGCCGTTGTCTTTGCGGGCGCCGGTGCCGACAGCCACGACTTCACCTTCGGAAGGCTTTTCCTTGGCGGAATCGGGGATGATCAACCCGCCGGCGGTTTTCTCTTCGCTTTCTGTGCGCTTTACCAGCACACGGTCATGAAGCGGTTTCAATGCCATCTTTGCAGCTCCTTAAGGCTCAAAGTTACTCTTCCAAGCCACCCCCTCCGTCCGAGGGGTGCAGCCGTTAGCACTCGACCCATGTGAGTGATAACGAGGCATAGCTAAGGAGCGTTCTGAGTTCTGTCAACAACGGCGTTGAAAAATTTTGAGCGCATTGGAACTATTAATCGGTGCCCAAGATCCGCCCTGCCGTGGCCACGGCGTCTGCCCCCGTGGGGGTCAGCCCGTAAATGCCTTTGTCCACCTTTTCAAACCAGCCGTAGTGATCGTCCCGCATCATGCGGGTTGCTGTCGAAACACCCGTAGCCCGCGCCACATCCGCGCCTTTGCTTGCTCCCGCCTCGAACAGATAGACCGCCAGTTTCAGCGCGTCTTGCCGGTAGGTGGTGACCAACCCTGCGCGGGTTTGCCCGCCGTCATTCGGATCACCCTGCCGCCGCGCGAACTCACGCAGCAGCATCGCCGCCCGTTTGGTATTCTTGCGCGGGGCATAGGGGCCGGGATCGCAATGCACCTCAACCAAACCGTCCGAGAGCCGCACGGTGATCAGCCCCAACCCGAGCCGCCGCGCCAGCGTGACGTTATCCTTCACCGCTTTGGCAAAGCGTTTGCCCGGTTGGCGGGCCACGGCAAGGTAGACATCGTCCGAAACCTTGAGCCGGGCCAGACATTGATGAAACAGCGCCAGCGAGAAGCCGAGTTTTAACTCCACCACCACCGGCGGCTCGGCCCCGCGCACTGCCACGACATCTGCCGCCCCCACTTCGGCCTTCACCACATAGCCCTGATCCTCAAGGAATGCCTTGATCGGCGGGTAAAGATCGGTTTCGCGCGGGCTGCTCATGACGGGCAACTTGCCCCATCGCGCGGCGCTATGCAAAGGGGCTGCCCGGCCCTAAAGTGGCCTGATGACCCGCGACGAATTTAACGCTTTCTGCGCCGCCCTGCCCCAGACGACCCATGTCGTGCAATGGGGTAACGCGGACGTGTGGAAGGTGGGCGGCAAGGTCTTTGCCATTTGCGGCTGGGCCGAGGATGCGCCGGCCTTTACCTTCAAGGTTACGGAACTGGGCTTTGAAGTGCTTTCCGACAGCCCCGGCTTGCGTCCCGCACCCTATCTGGCGTCACGCGGGCTTAAGTGGATACAGCATTACGCCGAACCGGGCTTGAGCGACGACAGCCTGCGCGAGCATATCCACGCCTCCTATGACATGATCGTCGCCGCCCTTTCGAAAAAGAAACGCGCAGAACTGGGAATCTAAGCTCTCGACGCAATGCCGCAATGCGGCAGGCACGCGTGACAAGCCTATTCAACCTGCTATAAGGCCCGCAAATTCACCCGAATAGACAGGAACATCCATGACAACGCTCGTTTTTGGCCATAAATCCCCCGACACCGACAGCACTGGCAGCCCCATCGTTTGGGCGTGGTATCTCAATGAGATCAAGGGCATTCCCGCCAAGCCGGTCCTGCTGGGTGAGCCAAACACCGAAGCGCTGTTCGTGCTCGACAAATGGAACCTTGATAAGCCGGAAATCCTGACCGAGCTTGAGGCCGACACGAAAGTTGTCATCGTCGACACCAACAACCCCGCCGAACTGCCCGATAACATCAACGACGCCGACATCACCGGCATCATCGACCACCACCGTCTGGTGGCCGGGTTGGAAACACGCGGCCCGATCGAGATCAACATCCAGCCCCTCGCCTGCACCGCGACGATCATGTACAAAATGATCGGCAAAGACTGGGCGCAGGCTCCGCGCGGCGTCAAAGCGGCGGCCCTGTCTTGCATCCTGTCAGACACGCTGGAATTCCGCAGCCCGACCACCACCCAAGAAGACCGTGCGATTGCCCATGACATCGCGCAGGATTTGGGTGTTGATATCGCTGACTACGCGGCAGAAATGTTCGCGGCGAAATCCGATGTCTCCTCCTTCAGCGAAGCGGAACTGCTACGCATGGACAGCAAGGAGTTCGACCTCGACGGCACCAACCTCCGCGTGAGCGTTTTGGAAACCACCTCCCCCGCGCCGCTGTTGGAGCGTAAAGGCGCGCTGATGGCAGAGATGCCGAAAGTGGCAGAAGCAGACGGTGCCGCGCAGGTTCTTCTTTTCATCGTCGATATCCTTAAGGAAGAAGCGACGCTACTCGTGCCAAACGACATGGTCAAACACATCGCCGAGCAGAGCTTTGGCGCTCAAGTATCTGGCGACACGGTCGTGCTCCCCGGTGTGATGAGCCGCAAGAAGCAGATCATCCCCAACCTCAAGATGTAAGCCAATCGGGCGGGCCAAATGCCCGCCCACGCTTTTTGAAAGGCCGCCCATGACCCGCATTATCTCCGCTCTGCCCGATGTATCCGATCAATATGACGCGCTGTTTGTCGATCTATGGGGTTGTGTGCATGACGGACGCAAAGCGCTTCCTGATGCGGTGGCGGCCTTGCAGACCTACCGTCAAACAGGCGGCAAGGTCGTGCTGGTCACCAACTCCCCCCGCCCCCGCGCGGGCGTAGAGAAACAGTTGCAGCAATTCGGCGTGCCGGAAGACGCATGGGACAGCATTGCCACCTCCGGCGATTCCGCGCGTTCCGCCATGTTCCGGGGTGCGGTGGGTGAAAAGGTCTGGTTCATCGGCCACCCCGGAGAGCGCAAGTTTTTCGAGCCACTGGCGATCCTCGACAACCCGGTGAAAGTGGAAACCGTCCCGCTCGAAGACGCGGAAGGCATCGTTTGTACCGGCCCTGTTGACCCAATGGCCGACCCGGAAGCAATGCGCCCCGAGTTCGAGCAAGCCATCGCCCGCGGGCTGAAACTGCTCTGCGCCAATCCCGATATCGTCGTGGACCGGGGCGAGGTGCGCGAATGGTGCGCGGGCGCCCTCGCCGCGCTCTATACCGAAATGGGGGGTGAAAGCCTCTATTTCGGCAAGCCACACGCGCCGATCTATGACCTAGCCCGTCGTCGTCTTGCGGCACTTGAGGTCGACATTCCTGACAGCCGCATCCTCGCCATTGGCGATGGCATCCTGACGGACGTCAAAGGCGCGATTGACGAAGGCATCGATTCGCTTTTCATCACTGGCGGGCTGGCTGCAGCAGAGACTGCTACCACCCGGCAACCGGACGAAGAGAAGCTGCGCGCCTACCTCGACCGCGAAGCGTCGGCTCCTACTTACGCGATTGGTTTCCTGCGCTGAACTCAGAAACGACTTGATTTTCTGCGACTGCGAAGTAATAAAGTTGCCACGGCGCACATTCTCGCGTCATTTTATTGCCAAGGAGCTGTCATGTTGGACAATATGCCGCGCGGGACAATTTGCATTGAAGACATCGAAATCGGGATGACCCGCCACCTGCGCAAGATCGTGACCGATATGGATATCGAAATGTTCGCGCAGGTTTCGACTGATCACAACCCAGTGCATCTGGATGACGACTACGCCCGCGAAACGATCTTTGAAGGCCGCATCGCACATGGCATGCTGACAGCGGGCCTGATCTCCGCTGTGATCGGTGAACAACTGCCCGGGCATGGCACAATCTACCTCGGGCAATCGCTCAAATTCCTCGGCCCCGTGCGCCCCGGCGACATGGTGCTGGCCGAAGTCACCGTTACGGAGATGGATATCGCCAAGCGCCGCGTCAAAATGGATTGCCGCTGCTCGGTTCATGGCAAACCAGTGCTGGTGGGTGAAGCCACCGTGCTCGCGCCTTCGGCCAAGCTCGACTGAAGCGGCGGTTTTCGCTGTCTGAGCATCTTGCCCTTGCGCCGCCGCGCCGCTAGGCAAGGCGCATGCGGATCATCCGAGATTATCAATTCGTCGACCTGCCAGATCGCGGTGCTACCGCTGCGATTGGCAATTTCGATGGCGTTCACCTTGGCCATCGGTCTGTGATCGAGCTGGCCCAAAGCGCCGCCCCCGACGCGCCGCTCGGCGTTGTCACCTTTGAACCGCATCCCCGCGAGTATTTCGCCCCCGACGCCCCGCCCTTCCGCCTAATGGGAAGCGAGGCCCGTGCGCATCGGTTGGAGAAGATCGGGGTTAAGCGGCTCTACGAACTCGCGTTCAACAGCACGTTGGCGGGCCTCTCGCCAGAAGCTTTCGCCCGCGATGTGCTGCACGAAGGGCTGGGGCTGGCCCATGTGGTTGTGGGCGCTGACTTCTGCTTTGGCAAAGGTCGCGCTGGCACGGCAGAAGACCTTGTGCGCTTTGGCGAGGAATATGGCTTTGGCGTCACCATTGCTCCGCTGATGGAACGCGATGATCTGACCGTATCTTCGACCGCGATCCGCGAGGCGTTAAGCCGCGGCGCCCCCCGCGAAGCCGCTGCAATGTTGGGCCATTGGCACCGCATCGACGGGCCGGTGATCTCAGGCGAGCAGCGCGGGCGTGAGTTGGGTTTCCCCACCGCGAACATGTCCATCGACGGTCTGCATCCGCCTGCCTTTGGCGTCTATGCGGTGTTGGTCGACGTGTTGGAGGGGCCGCATCAGGGCAGCTACCACGGAGCTGCCAGCATCGGCGTACGGCCCATGTTCGGAGAGAACAAAGCTAACCTCGAAACCTACCTGTTTGATTTTAAAGGCGACCTCTATGGTGCGCCATTGTCGGTCGGCTTGGTCGAACATTTGCGCGGCGAAGAGAAGTTCGACAACCTCGACGCGCTCATCATCCAGATGGAAGCCGACTGCGACCGCGCCCGAACCATTCTGGCGGCATTATGAGCGACCCAATCCCCCGCAAGGGCCTGACCCCAGAATTCTGGGAAAAGAAGCCCCTGACGGAGATGTCCCAGACCGAATGGGAAGCGCTCTGTGATGGTTGCGGAAAATGCTGCCTGAACAAGCTTGAAGACGAAGACAGCGGTGAAGTCGCCCTGACCCGCGTTGCCTGCCGCCTGCTTGACGATAGCACCTGCCGCTGTGTCCATTACGAAAACCGGCATGAGTTCGTGCCCGACTGCATCGTGCTGCGGCCCGACAACCTTGACACCCATGCCTATTGGATGCCCCAGACCTGCGCCTACCGCCTGCTGTGGGAAGGCAAACCGCTGCCTGAATGGCACCCTCTGCTGACCGGCACCCCCGACAGCGTGCATGACGCCGGGGTCAGCGTGCAATTTGATACCGTTTCCGAATTTGATACCCCGTTCGAAGAATGGGAAGACCATATTATCGAGGAGCCTACCTGATGTTTTTTGCCTCTGACAACGCCGGTCCCGTCCACCCTAAGGTGATGGAACGCGTGATCGCGGCCAATACCGATTACGCGATGCCCTACGGCAAAGACCCGATCATGGATGAGGTGCGCAGCCAGATCCGTGAGAAGTTTAAGGCCCCCGAGGCGGAGGTCTTCCTCGTTGCCACTGGCACGGCGGCCAATGCGCTGGCGCTCGCCTGCTACACCCAGCCATGGCAGACGATCTTTTGCTCAAAGGTCGCGCATATCGAAGAGGATGAATGCAACGCGCCGGAATTCTATGCCGGGGCGGCCAAGCTGACGCTGGTGGACACTGACGACAAGATGACCCCCGACGGCCTGCGCCGCGCCATTACGGCCCGCGTGGCGGGAGACGTGCATGCGCCGCAACGCGGCCCGGTTTCGATCACCCAAGTGACCGAACGCGGCGGGGTCCACAGCCTCAATGAATTGCAAGCTCTCACAGCAGTGGCCAAGGAATACGACTTGCCCGTGCACATGGACGGCGCGCGTTTTGCCAATGCACTGGTGGCTTTGGGCTGCACCCCGGCGGAGATGACGTGGAAATCAGGCGTTGATGTGGTCAGCTTTGGCGGGACCAAGAACGGCTGCATGGGCGTCGAGGCAGTGGTGTTTTTCGACCCTAAGAAAGCGTGGGAATTCGAACTGCGGCGTAAACGGGGGGCGCATCTCTTTTCCAAACACCGTTTCCTTTCGGCGCAAATGGCAGGCTACCTTGCGGACGACCTATGGCTGGAAACGGCCAAGAGCGCTAATGCCAGTGCGGCCTATTTGGCCGAGGGGCTGCGCAGGGCGGGCGCGGAATTTCTGCATGAACCCGCGGCCAATATGATCTTCGCCCGTTTCCCCCGCGCCATTCACCGCAAGCTGCATGAGGCTGGCGCGCACTATTACCTCTGGGATGGCACGCTGGACGGTGAAGATGACGAGATGTTGGCCGCTCGGATGGTTTGCGATTGGTCGATCAGTCGCGACCAGATCGACCAGTTCCTAGGCCACTTCTAAACCGTCACGCCAGCGGCACGTCGTTCAGAAATTCGCGCACCGCTCCGGCGACTTCGGCAGGGTGGGTAATCGGCACCATATGCCCTGCCCCATCGACAGATACGCGCCGCGCGTTCGGAAGGCGACGCATTAGCGAATCGTTAATCGCGTGGGCCGCCTTGGGGGAAGCGCTCCCTTCGACAAGCAAAGCTGGCATTGATGCCCGGTCGAACATGCCCGGCGCGAGCAACCCGGCGCTGTCTTCGCCAAGGAAAGGCGAAGAGGCCGGGATGAAACCGATCCGATCAACCATATAGGCGCGGGTCGGTGCTGGTATCTGGTCCCATTTCGTCCCATCGCCCCAGACCCGATTAAACAGACGGGCGCCGGTCTCATTATCGCCCTCGGCCAGTGCCGCCTCAAAGGCTGCGTTCTGATCGTTGTATTCGGCCAGCACATTGGGATCATCCTGTTTCGCCGCAGCAAAATAGACCGGCTCGATCAGTGTCATGCTGCGGACCAGTTCAGGGTGTTCGATCGCCAGCCGCAGCGCGACGGTTGCCCCGAAGGAATGGCCAATCAGATCCATCGGCGCTTCGAGCAAACTCAGCGCCATATCGGTGGCAACGTCATGGATATTGCGCTGCCCACCCCAGTCGCCAGACTTGCCATGCATCGGCAGATCAAAGGCGCGTAGAGTCAGATCATCGGCGAGCGCCTCCCCCATGCCACGCCAAGCGCCGGAATGTGCGAGCGAACAGTGGATCGCCAAAGCCGGGCGCGGGCCATAGCCAAAGCGGCGCGCGTTGATTTCGGGAATCACAGCTTCCCCCCAAGATGCAGATCGAGGTCTTCCAGCCGGTCCTGCCCCCAGAATTTCTGATCGCCCACAATGTAGAAAGGCGCACCAAAGACGCCTTGAGCGACCGCTTCCTCAAGGTTGGCAGCATAGGTCTCTGCCCCCTGCAGCAGCCCGCTGTTCGTCAGATCGGGATCGAAACCTGCTTCGGTCAAACAGTCGCGCACCACGTCCTCATGGCCGATGTCCTTCTCTTCAGCCCAAACCGCGCGGGTAATCGCGTGGGTCAGCTTACCCAAATCACCCCCGCCTGCGTTCTGCGCTGCGATCACCGCATAGGCTGCTGGCGCACCGTTGGTTGGCCAATGTGCTGGCTTGAGGTTAAAGGGCATCCCCAACTTGCGCGCTTGGCGCGGCAAGTCTTGGGCGCGGTACTCATTGCGGCTCGGATGACGCTCCGCCGGGGACAGCCCGCCGGTTCGGGGAAAGGCGGCCACGATGTCAAAAGGTTTATAGACGATCTCGGCCCCATGTTTTCCGGCAATCGCCTCAAGTCGGTTCCCGGCGAGGTAGCAATAGGGCGACAGGGTTGCGAAAAAATAATCGATCCGGGCCATTTGGCTCTCCTTTGGGGGCGGTGCAGCTTTGCCCGACCGTAAGCCCATGCTAAGCGGTGTCAACGTCACGAATCTGCAACCTACCGCTGCCCCGGAGCCCCTATGCCACGCACTTCAGAACCAAAACTGATCTCAGGCAATGCCAATATGCCGCTTGCCAAGGCCATTGCGCGGCGCATGTCGCTGCACCGCGGCGTTAACGTGGGACTCGTCGATGCGCGGGTCGAACGGTTCAACGACGGCGAGATTTTCGTCGAAGTGTATGAGAACGTGCGCGGCGAGGATATGTTCATCATCCAACCGACGTCGAACCCTGCGAACGACAATCTGATGGAGTTGATGATCATGGCCGACGCGCTGCGCCGGTCTTCGGCGGCCCGTGTCACGGCCGTCCTGCCCTACTTCGGCTATGCCCGTCAGGACCGCCGCACCAAGGCACGCACGCCGATCACCGCCAAGATGGTGGCCAATATGCTGACCGGCAGCGGCATCGAACGCATCCTGACCATGGATCTGCACGCCGCTCAAATCCAAGGCTTCTTCGACATTCCGGTCGATAACCTCTACGCCTCGCCGATTTTCGCACTCGATATCAAAGACGCCTTCAAAGACCGCATGGACGAGCTGATGGTGGTCAGCCCTGATGTCGGCGGCGTGGCCCGCGCACGTGAACTGGCCAAGCGGATCAACTCCCCGCTGGCCATCGTCGACAAACGCCGCGAAAAGGCAGGCGAAGTGGCCGAAATGACTGTGATCGGTGATGTGAAAGGCAAGACCTGCCTGATCGTGGACGACATCTGCGACACCGCAGGCACGCTGTGCAAAGCCGCCGAAGTGCTGCTCGAAAATGGCGCGAAGGAAGTGCATTCCTACATCACACATGGCGTCATGTCCGGCCCTGCGGTGGAGCGGATCACCAATTCGGTGATGAAATCATTGGTCATTACCGACAGCATCGCCCCGACCTCCGCGGTCAAGAAGGCGTCAAATATCCGTATTGTGCCAACAGCGCCGATGTTTGCCCAGGCGATCCTGAACATCTGGAACGGCACCTCAGTCTCCTCCCTCTTCGAGGCAGAGACTTTGGGCCCGATCTACGACGGCATGTATAACCATGACTAAGAACTGCTGCAGGGCGGCCCTACAGGGCTGCCCGCCGCTCTGATAGGCGCGTCAGTCTACCGCCCAATCATCTTCTTCCCCTACCGCCCCAATTGCAGTCCACGCGATGCGTATCCGTGCGACACGGGTGTCTCCCCATGTGCGGAACACCATGTCGAAACCGGCTTCCGTGACCGCTTCGGCGCTGACGTCGGCGCGGATCACTGTGCTGCTATCGATGTCCCATAGCGACGTGCTGACCTGAACCGTAGGGGTCTCACGGAACGGCTCTGAGAAGTTGACCCGGCGACGACGCTCGCGCTGGCCCCGGCCCGTCCACATTGGACCGCCGTCCTCATAGTCCGAGAAAAGCATCACATCGCCACTGTCCACACCGATCGTATGGCTTCGGAGTCTTTTCATAGGAATGTTAGGCCTGCACTGGATCTTGTTCAGCATATGATGCCGCAGGGACGCAGCGTGTAAAAGCAAAAAGCCCCGCCGAGGCGGGGCTTTTCTAAAGCGATAGGAACGGATTACAGGTTCGGCTGCTTGCTCGACAACCCGATGTGATCGCCAACGGCAACCATGTCGGCCAAGAGCTTGGCCGCATCATCCACGGGACCGGGCTCGTTCTCCCAGTTGTCCTTGGCGCGGGTATAGACGGCATGCGCCTCTGCCACCATGTCGTCCATCTGCTCCTGCGTCATGTCGGCACGCGCCACGGCACGTTCCGCCAGCACAGACACGCCGCCCTGACCGCCGATTTCGGCGAAGCCGCCGGTCACGACATATTCGGACGTGCCCTCCGGCCCTTCCACGCGCAGAAGGCCCGGACGCAGGGTGGTGATGGTGGGCGCATGATCGGCCATGGCCGTCATGTCGCCCTCGGTGCCCGGAATCTGCACGGCCGTCACCTGCATCGATGCCAGCCGCCGTTCCGGCGAAACGAGGTCGAATTGCATTGTGTCTGCCATTGTCAGCGCTCCTTAAGCGGCGTCTGCCGCCATTTTCTCGGCTTTCGCCTTCACTTCGTCGATGCCGCCAACCATGTAGAAGGCACCTTCGGGCAGGTGGTCATACTCACCGGCAACCACGGCCTTGAAGGAGGCGATGGTTTCTTCCAGCGGCACCTGAACGCCGTCAGACCCGGTGAAGACTTTCGCCACGTCGAAGGGCTGGCTGAGGAAACGCTCGATCTTACGGGCGCGTGCCACGGTCAGTTTGTCTTCTTCGCTCAACTCGTCCATGCCGAGGATGGCGATGATGTCCTGAAGCGATTTGTAGCGCTGAAGCACCTGCTGCACGTCTGTCGCCACCTTATAGTGCTCGTCGCCGATGATCAGCGGGTCAAGCAGACGGGAAGTGGAGCCGAGCGGGTCAACCGCCGGGTAGATGCCCTTTTCCGAGATCGAACGGTCAAGAACCGTTGTCGCGTCGAGGTGCGCGAACGAGGTCGCAGGCGCCGGGTCGGTAAGGTCATCCGCAGGAACGTACACGGCCTGAACGGAAGTAATCGAACCGGATTTGGTCGACGCAATACGCTCCTGCATGACGCCCATGTCGGTCGCCAATGTCGGCTGGTAGCCCACAGCGGAAGGAATACGGCCCAGAAGGGCGGACACTTCGGAACCGGCCTGTGTGAAGCGGAAGATGTTGTCGACGAAGAACAGAACGTCGGAACCGGATTCGTCGCGGAACTGCTCGGCCAATGTCAAGCCGGTCAGGGCGATCCGCATACGCGCGCCAGGAGGTTCGTTCATCTGGCCGTAGACCAGCGCAATTTTCGAGTCGACGAGGTTATCGGGAACGATAACGCCGGATTCGATCATCTCGTGGTAGAGGTCGTTACCTTCACGGGTCCGCTCACCCACGCCCGCGAACACGGAAAGACCCGAGTGCACTTTGGCGATGTTGTTGATCAGTTCCATGATGAGAACTGTCTTGCCCACGCCGGCACCGCCGAAGAGACCAATTTTACCACCCTTGGTGTAGGGGGCCAGCAGGTCGATGACCTTGATGCCGGTGACGAGGATCTCAGTTTCGGTCGACTGGGCCGAGAATTCAGGCGCTTCGCCGTGAATGGCGCGGGTGCTGTCGGCAGCCACTGGGCCCTGCTCGTCCACGGCTTCGCCGGTGACGTTCATGATGCGGCCCAGGGTCGCGTTGCCGACGGGCACGCGGATCTGGTCGCCTGTGTCTGTCACGGCCTGACCGCGCACCAGACCTTCGGTGGCGTCCATCGCAATGGCGCGCACAGTGTTTTCACCAAGGTGCTGCGCCACTTCGAGCACCAGCGTCTTGCCCTGGTTCTCGGTGTGGAGCGCGTTGAGGATCTCCGGCAGGGAGTCCTCGAATTGTACGTCAACGACGGCGCCGATGACCTGTGTAATTTTACCGACAGCATTTGCCATGTCGTTTCTCCGATTTGCTTACAGCGCTTCCGCGCCGGAAATGATTTCGATCAGCTCGTTGGTGATGACAGCCTGACGCGAGCGGTTGTACTCGATGGTCAGCTTGTCGATCATCTCGCCTGCGTTGCGTGTGGCGTTGTCCATCGCCGACATCCGCGCACCCTGTTCAGACGCGCCATTCTCCAGCAGCGCCGAGAAGATCGCCGTGGCGACCCCGCGCGGCAGAAGGTCGGCCAAAACCGCCTCTTCGCTGGGTTCATAGTCGAACAATGTGGACGCACCGCTGTCTTCGCCTTCTTCGGCGTCGAATTTGGCGGGGATGATCTGCTGTGCCGTCGGCGTCTGCATGACCACGTTAACGAACTTCGCGTAGAAGATCGTCGCCACGTCAAATTCGCCCGCGTCAAAGCGGTTCAGCACGTCCTGCGCGATCTTCTGCGCATCACCATAGCCGATCTTCTTGACTTCACTGAGGTCAACGTGACCGACCAGATGGTCGCCCAAGTCACGCCGCAGCGCGTCACGGCCCTTTTTGCCAACGGTGAGGATTTTCACCTCTTTGCCCTGAGCCAGCAATTCACGCGCATGGGCTTTCGCCTTTTTCGCGATGTTGCTGTTGAAGCCACCGCACAGCCCGCGTTCGGCGGTCATGACCACCAGCAGATGCACCTTGTCTTCACCCGTGCCGCTGAGCAGCTTGGGCGCGCTGTCGGAGCCGCCGACGCCAGCCGCGAGCCCTGCCATCACGGCATTGAACCGCTCCGTATAGGGACGCGAAGCCTCGGCAGCCTCCTGCGCGCGGCGAAGTTTCGCCGCGGCAACCATTTGCATGGCCTTGGTGATCTTGCGGGTCGATTTGACCGACGAGATCCTGTTCTTCAGGTCCTTGAGATTTGGCATTGCCTTATCTCCCGTTTAAGCGAAGTCGGCGGCGAAACCGTCGATGGCGGCTTTGATCTTCTCTTCCAACTCGCCTTTGACCTTGCGGTCATTGTTGGTGATGTCCTTGAGAAGGTCGTCGTGCTTGCTGCGCAGGTGTGCCAACAGGCCCGCTTCGAAACGGCCGACGTCGTTCAGGTCCACCTTGTCGAGATAGCCGTGCGTACCGGCGTAGATCACGCAGACGATTTCCGAGTTGGTCAGCGGCGCGTACTGCGGCTGCTTCATCAGTTCGGTCAGACGCGCACCACGGTTCAGCAGCTGCTGGGTTGCGGCGTCGAGGTCGGAGCCGAACTGGGCGAAGGCCGCCATTTCGCGGTACTGGGCCAGCGACAGTTTCACCGGGCCAGCAACCGAGGACATCGCCTTAGTCTGGGCCGAAGAACCCACGCGGGAAACCGACAGACCTGTGTTCACGGCGGGGCGGATGCCCTGGTAGAACAATTCAGTCTCAAGGAAGATCTGACCGTCGGTGATCGAGATCACGTTGGTCGGAATAAAGGCGGACACGTCGCCACCTTGGGTTTCAATGATCGGCAGAGCCGTCAGCGAGCCGTTGCCAGCTTCATCACCCAACTTCGCGGAACGCTCAAGCAGGCGGGAGTGGAGGTAGAAAACGTCGCCCGGGTAAGCTTCGCGGCCTGGTGGGCGACGCAGCAGCAGGGACATCTGACGGTAGGACACGGCCTGTTTGGACAGGTCATCATAGACGATCAGCGCGTGACGGCCATTGTCGCGGAAATGCTCTGCCATCGCGGTGGCGGAGTAAGGCGCGAGGAACTGCATGGGTGCAGGCTCGGAGGCTGTCGCGGCGACAACGATCGAATAGTCAATCGCACCGGTTTCTTCGAGCTTTTTCACCAGCTGAGCAACGGTCGAACGCTTCTGGCCGATCGCGACATACACACAGTACATCTTCTTGCTCTCGTCGTCGCCCGCAGCGGCGTTGACCTGAGCTTGGTTCAGCATCGCGTCAAGGGCAACGGCGGTTTTACCTGTCTGACGGTCACCAATGATCAGCTCACGCTGGCCGCGGCCAATTGGGATCATCGCGTCGACGGATTTAATACCGGTTGCCATTGGCTCATGCACCGATTTACGCGGGATGATGCCGGGCGCTTTGACGTCGGCGATGCCGCGCTTGGTGGCGCCGATGGGGCCTTTGCCATCGATGGGGTTACCAAGACCGTCCACAACGCGACCCAGCAGCTCGTCGCCCACAGGCACGTCCACGATGGAGTTGGTGCGCTTGACGGTGTCGCCTTCTTTGATGTCACGGTCGGAACCGAAGATAACAACACCCACGTTGTCGGCTTCGAGGTTCAAGGCCATGCCCTGAATGCCACCGGGGAATTCGACCATTTCACCGGCCTGAACGTTGTCCAGACCATAGACGCGGGCGATACCGTCACCGACGGAGAGAACGCGACCCACTTCGGCCACTTCGGTTTCTTGACCGAAATCCTTGATTTGGTCCTTCAGGATCGCAGAAATCTCTGCTGCTTGGATACCCATTTATCCGACCTCTTTCATTACATTCTGGAGGGAATTGAGCTTGGAACGGATCGACGTATCGATCATTTTCGAGCCCACTTTGACGACAAGACCGCCGATGAGGCTTTCATCAACGGTCGCATGAAGTGATACTTTTTTGCCGGTGGAGGCGTTAAGCGACTTGATCAGCTTGTCCGACTGCGTCTTCGTCAGCGCCTTGGCCGATGTGACGTCCGCGCTGATCTCGCCCTTGGCTTCGGCAATCGTCTCGCGCAGCGCTTTGACCAGGGCCGGCAGCACGAACAGACGACGTTTTTGCGCCATCAGTGCCAACGTGTTTACCATAGTTTTGGTCAGACCCATCTTGTCGGCCAACACTTTGATCGCCTGCGCCTGCTGGTCGCGGGTATAGAGCGGCGAAGAGATCAGACGGCGAAAATCTTCGCTGTCGTTCAGTGCCGCTTCGAGCGCAGTCAGGTCGCCCTCAATGGCATCGACCTGATTGGCCTCGCGGGCCAGATCGTACACGGCTGTCGCGTAGCGTTCCGCGATACCGGTGGAAATGGAAGCAGGTTCGGACACGTCCATCCTCTCGTTCAATTAGCGCCGGATATGCGAAGATGTCGCGTCACCAGCAGTTGGCGCGGCTTGAAGTTACCCAAGACGTCTAAATCAGGGGCGATGTAGCAGACAGGTTCGCGCCCGGCAACACAGTATAGGCAGGTAATCTTCCGGTGCGCGGCAATATTGCACAAGGCCGGGTGGCGCAGAGAGCATCATGGCCGTGGATTTCTGCGTCAACACGGCGCGGAGAGGCAAAGAAAAAAGCGAATCTGTTGATCGTTCCTCCAGTCAAACGGGCTTTGCCTGCGGCTCAGCCATGCCCTCCAAAACGCCAATTGCGCGCCGTGCGCGGGTGCGTTGCGGGCGTCCACGAGGAGGATATACCAGTTTGGTCGCCTCTACCATGATCGCGCCGCCCCCCATCATGGTGGGCATTTGCCGGCCAATCTTCTCGAACAAAGGCGCAGATTTCATCCAGATTCGCTGCTGCGAAGGGAACTGGTAGAGCGCTCCGAGATGCCGTTCGGGCAAGAACTGGTGTTTGCGCAACTGCGTCTCCAACTGCCCCGGTGAATAGGGCCGCCCATAGCCAAAAGGCGTGCGATCCCGCCGCGCCCACATGCCCGCACGGCTTGGCACGATGAACAGCGCCTTGCCCCCCGGCCCCAGCACCCGCCAGCATTCGTCGAGCAGTTCACTGGGCCGCTCTGATGTCTCAAGCCCATGCATCAACACCAGCTTGTCCACCGCCCCCGTCTCGACCGGCCAAAGCGTTTCTTCGGTTAGTACCGATGTATTCGGCATCCCCGCGGGCCAAGGCATCACCCCCTGCGGGCCGGGCATCAAGACCATCACCCGCCGTGCATCCGCCAGATAGGGCCGCAGCAGCGGTGCGGCAAAGCCAAAGCCCACCACCGTCTGGCCCTTCGCCTCGGGCCAAAGCTCCAACAACCGCCCGCGCAGGGATTTCTGCGCCGCACGGCCCAACGCGCTGCGATAGTAGAAATTGCGCAGATCCTGTACATCAAGATGCATTGCAGCCCGCCCTGGTGAGTGTCACTCTGATCTCAGCATAACAACACAGCGAGGTAAGACGCCATGGCCTTTGATCTGGTCACGATTCCCTGTCTGTCGGACAACTACGCCTTTTTGCTGCGTGACCATGACAGCGGCGCGGTGGCACTTATCGACGTGCCCGAGGCCGCGCCGATCATGGCAGAACTTGACCGCCGCGGCTGGAGCCTGAGCCAAGTCTGGTTGACCCATCACCACCCCGACCACGTGCAAGGGCTGGCCGAGGTGCTCACCCGCTTCTCTGCCGAGGTGATCGGCGCCAAGGCTGATGTCCACCGGCTCCCCCCGCTTGACCGCGAAGTGACGGAGGGCGACAGCATTGATCTTGGAACGCTGAAGGGCGAGGTGCTTGATGTCTCGGGCCATACCGTCGGCCATATCGCCTTTCATGTCCCGAAGGCCAAAACCGCCTTCACAGCCGACAGCCTGATGGCGCTCGGCTGTGGCCGTCTGTTCGAAGGCACTCCCGCGCAGATGTGGGAGAGTCTACAAAAACTGGCCGCCCTGCCCGGCGATACGACGATCTGTTCCGGTCATGAGTACACCGCCGCCAATGCAAAATTCGCACTTACCGTTGATCCAGACAATGCCGCACTTATATCTAGGGCCAAGGACATTAAGACTGCCCGCGATGCAGGCCGCCCCACCGTCCCCTCGCCGCTTTCACTGGAACTAGAAACCAATCCCTTCCTGCGCCCCGGCGATCCCGCCATCCGCGCCACACTGGGGATGCCAGACGCCACCGACACGGAAGTGTTTACCGAAATCCGCAGGCGCAAAGACCAGTTCTGAGTGCCTGCAATCATGGCTCAAAGTCCTCGCTCACGGCAAATGTGACCGATTCGGACCAGAATCTTCTTGAAGATGTGCCATGATCAACCAAACTCTAATACTATGAGGCCATGGTCGGACCGGGGCCTGAGATATCTCAGAACCTCACCGACCCCGATCGAAAAGGAGCACGCCCGTGCCTTCATTCTCGACTACACTTGAGCAGGCAATCCACGCAGCCCTTGCGTTGGCCAATGCCCGCCGTCATGAATTCGCCACGCTGGAACACCTGCTGTTGGCCCTGCTGGATGAGCCTGACGCGGTTCAGGTTATGAAAGCCTGTTCGGTCGACGTCTCTGATCTGCGCGATACGCTGGTTGAGTTCGTGGACGACGATCTGAGCAACCTCGTCACCGACATTGACGGCTCCGAAGCCGTGCCAACTGCTGCCTTCCAGCGCGTGATTCAACGTGCCGCAATCCACGTGCAATCTTCAGGCCGGACCGAAGTGACCGGAGCCAATGTGCTCGTCGCGATCTTTGCTGAGCGTGAAAGCAACGCGGCCTACTTCCTGCAGGAGCAGGATATGACCCGTTACGATGCGGTAAACTTCATTGCACATGGCGTCGCCAAGGACCCAGCCTATGGGGAATCTCGCCCCGTCGCCGGCGCGCCGGAGCATGAAGAAGAAGCCCAAGGTGTGACCGACGGCGACAAGAAGGAATCCGCGCTGGCGAAATACTGCGTGGACCTTAACGCCAAATCTCGCGAAGGCGACATTGACCCGCTGATTGGCCGCGAGGGCGAAGTGGAACGCTGTATCCAAGTGCTCTGCCGTCGCCGGAAGAACAACCCGCTGCTGGTGGGTGATCCGGGCGTGGGCAAAACCGCCATTGCCGAAGGGCTGGCGCGCAAGATCGTTGCCGGTGAAACGCCAGAGGTTCTGTCGAAGACAACGATCTACTCGCTCGACATGGGCGCGTTGCTTGCCGGTACCCGCTACCGTGGTGACTTTGAGGAACGCCTGAAAGCCGTCGTGACCGAGCTCGAAGAGCATAAAGACGCGGTGCTTTTCATCGACGAGATCCACACCGTGATCGGCGCTGGCGCCACATCAGGCGGTGCGATGGATGCCTCCAACCTTCTGAAACCCGCGCTTCAGGGCGGCAAACTGCGCACCATGGGCTCCACCACGTACAAGGAGTTCCGCCAACACTTCGAGAAGGACCGCGCTCTCTCCCGCCGGTTCCAAAAGATCGACGTGTCTGAGCCTTCGGTCGAAGATGCCACCAAGATCCTCAAGGGTCTCAAGCCCTATTTCGAGGAGCATCACAGCGTCAAATACACCTCCGATGCGATCAAAACCTCGGTGGAACTGGCGCATCGTTATATCAACGATCGCAAACTGCCTGACTCCGCGATCGACGTGATCGACGAAGCCGGTGCCGCACAGCATCTCGTGGCCGCCTCCAAGCGCCGCAAGACCATCGGCACCAAGGAGGTTGAGGCCGTGGTGGCCAAGATCGCCCGCATTCCGCCGAAGAACGTCAGCAAAGACGATGTGGTGGTGCTGAAGGATCTGGAAAGCTCGCTCAAGCGGGTGGTCTTTGGTCAGGACGACGCCATCGTCGCGCTCAGTTCGGCGATCAAACTGGCCCGCGCGGGGCTCCGCGAGCCGGATAAGCCCATCGGCAACTACTTGTTCGCGGGGCCAACTGGCGTGGGTAAAACCGAGGTCGCGAAGCAACTGGCGGATACCTTGGGCGTTGAATTGCTGCGTTTCGACATGTCGGAGTATATGGAGAAACACGCCGTGTCCCGCCTGATCGGTGCGCCTCCGGGCTATGTCGGTTTTGACCAAGGTGGCATGCTGACGGACGGCGTCGACCAGCATCCGCATTGCGTGCTGCTGCTGGATGAGATGGAGAAGGCCCACCCGGACGTCTACAACATCCTGTTGCAGGTGATGGACCACGGCAAGCTGACCGACCACAACGGCCGCACGGTGGATTTCCGAAATGTGGTGTTGATCATGACCTCCAACGCGGGCGCCTCCGAACAGGCCAAAGCGGCCGTCGGCTTTGGCCGCGACCGGCGCACAGGTGAGGACACCGCCGCGATTGAGCGGACCTTCACGCCGGAGTTCCGCAACCGTCTGGACGCGGTGATCTCCTTCGCGCCGCTGCCGAAATCGGTGATCTTGCGGGTGGTCGAGAAGTTCGTGCTGCAGCTCGAAGCGCAACTGATGGACCGCAACGTGACCATTGAGCTTAGCAAGAAAGCTGCCGAATGGCTGGCCGACAAGGGCTACGACGACAAAATGGGCGCCCGCCCCTTGGGCCGCGTGATCCAAGAGCACATCAAAAAGCCATTGGCTGAGGAATTGCTGTTCGGCAAACTCGCCAAAGGCGGCGTGGTCAAGGTGGACGCCAAGGATGGCGAGCTGACGCTCGAAGTTCTTGGCGTCGAAAGCAAGCGGCTCTCTGGCGACCGACCGCCGCTGCTAACCGCTGAATGATCCTCAGGGCCGCGCTGGCCCTGATCTTAACCTCCGCCGGCCCTGTGCTGGCGGAGGATCTGCAACTGGCTTTTCCGCTGGATTGCACCCTTGGGCAAGATTGCCACATCCAACAATATATGGACCGAGACCCCGGCCCCGGTGCGGTTGACTACCGCTGCGCGGGGCTGACCTACAACGGCCATAAGGGCACCGATTTCGCCCTGCCCAACACCGCCGCCATGCTTGCCGGTGTAACGGTACGCGCCGCAGCGGCCGGGGTTGTAAAAGGGTTGCGTGATGGGATGGAAGACGGTCTGCCGCTGGTCAAGGTTGGGGACCGTGAATGCGGCAATGGAGTTGTTATTGATCACGGAGACGGTTGGGAAAGCCAGTATTGCCACCTGAAGCAGGGGTCGGTCCAAGTGTCACAGGGTCAGCACGTCGCCTCTGGCGATGCGATTGGGCAAGTGGGGCAATCTGGCAAAGCTGGCTTCCCGCATCTGCATTTGTCCCTGCGACACCACGGCGAGCCTGTCGATCCCTTCGCCCCTGACCGCGCACTGGCCTGCGGCAAGCCCGTTCGCGCTCCGCTTTGGCAGGACCTGCCGCCCTACCTGCCCGGCGGTCTGATTGCGCTTGGCTTTGCTGACCACGTCCCTGACTACGAAGCAATCAAGGCGGGCGTTGCAGACAGCCGCGTCCTGCCCACCACGGCCCCGGCGCTTGTGGTATTTGGCTTCAGCTATGGGACGCACAAAGGCGACATCTTGCGTCTGCGTCTGACCGGACCGGAAGGCGATGTAATCGAGAAAGACATCGTCATGAGCAAACCGCAGGCGCAGTCCTTTCGCGCCATCGGCAAGAAGCGGCACGCCGAGGTTTGGCCCGCCGGTGTCTACGAAGGAACAGCAACGCTGCTGCGCGAAGGCGCGGTCATTGATACCCGCCGTGCGACATTACCCTGCGTTGATTACTTTTCGGTGAACTTCAACTCAATCCGTCGGTTCTGCGCTCTGGCCGCTTCGGTATTGCCACTGGCGACCGGTTGATACTGACCAAAGCCATTCGCGGCCAGGCGATCTGGCGCGATGCCGAGGAAATTGACCATATATTTCACGACCGACAAGGCCCGCGCTTGGCTCAATTCCCAGTTGTCAGCAAATTCGCCCCGGCCCGACAGCGGCACGTTATCCGTATGCCCGTCCACCCGGATCACCCAGTCAATCTCCGCCGGGATGTCATCGACCACGCTGCGCAAAATTCCCGCGACCTTGGCGATCTCACCCTGACCTTCTTGCGACAACACCGCGCTGCCCGGCGCAAAGAGCACTTCGGAAGAGAAAACAAACCGGTCGCCTTCGATCCGCACGCCCTCTTGGTTGCCCAGTAGGTTGCGGAGTCTGCCAAAGAATTCGGAGCGGTATTGGGCAAGGTCTTTGGTTTCCTCTTCCAGCCGTTTGCGCTCGGCGGCTTCCAGTTCAGCCCGGCGCCGCTCTTCGGCCGCCACCCGTGCCAGCGCGGTATTCAACTCCGACCCCAGCGATTGCAGCTCGACCGATTTTGCCGCGTCGCGTGCCACTGCATCGTCCAAAAGCGCTTGTAGATTGCCCAATTGCGCACGCAGTTCCGCGACCTGCTGGTTGAGCAATTCAGTCTGACGCTGCGCCTCCGCACTTATGGCTTTCTCTTGGGACAGCGTTTGCTCGGCTTGCGCCAGCAATGCGGCGCGCCGTTCAGCGGCGGTGCTTTTGTCTTCGGCCAGCGTTTCGGCGGCCAGCTTGGCGGCCAACGCCTGAGCTAGCTTGTCACGCAACGTCGTCTGATCTTCGGCAAGCGCTTCGCCCTGCGCTTCCAACTGCTGAACCCGGCTTAATGCGTCGGCTAGCTTTGTGTTCAATTCTGTCTCGGTGATCTCTGCCTGTGCCAACTTTGCGCGCAGCTCGCCCTCTGTGCCTTCGGCGGCCTCCAGTTGCGCGCTGAGTGTCTCCTGCTGCGCGCGTAGAGTGGCACGTTCCGCATCCAATTCCTCGCGCGTCTGTGCAAGGTTCTCCATCCGCAGGAGCGCCGCAGCCAATTGCGTATCAAGATCGCTTTCCGCTGCCCGCGCTGCAGCCAGCAAAGTCAAAGTGTCCTCCGCCTTCTTGCGCTGCGTCTCCAGCGCCAAGGTCATCGCGGTGAGTTCTGCGTCCGCATTCTCAAGCTTTTCTCGCAGCGCTTGGGCCGCAGCGGCTTCTGCGAGCCGGGCTGCTTCCTCGTCGCTCAAGGCAGCTTCGGCCTCGGCCACCTGTGTATTCAGCGCGGCAACCTCTGCCTCGGTTTCGGCATTCTGGGCGCGCAGATCAGCGACCAAGGCGTCGAGCGCTTCGCGTTTCGCGGCGGCCAGACGCGCGGTTTCGGCCTGTGCATCGATCTCATCACGTGCAGCGGCCAACGCGCTGTTGAGCGCTTGCTGCTCGGTCAGCAATGCCGCCTCTCGGTCTTCTAATCGGCCAATCTGCTCCCGGTCTTCGGCTTGTGACGCCAAAAGGGCTGCGACGCGGGCTTCAAATCCGGTGATCTCGGTCTCCGCTGCACGCAAAGCCGCATCCTGCTCGTCGCGTTCAGCGGTCAGATCAGCGATCACCGCCTCCTGCCGCGAGACCTGCGCGCGGGTGTCGTTGAGCGTGGCATTCAGCGCGCCTAACCGCGCTTCCAACCGGGCGTTTGAGCGTTCCTCGACACCCAGAGCCTGCGCCAGAGCCGCGACCTCCCCGGCCAGATCATTCAGCTCGCTTTCCTGCCCGCTAATCCGTTCTGTAAGCACGAATTGCACCACCATAAAGATGGTCAGCACGAACATCAGCACAAGCAGTAGACCGGTCATCGCATCTACGAAACCGGGCCAGATCGACCCCTGAAACCGAGTGCCAGTCCGCCGGGAAAGCGCCATATTAGCGCTCCCCGCCACCGGAGTTTAAGCCATCCCGGGACCGTCGAACGTCACCCCCCCGCGCGCCTGACAGCGCCTTAGCGAGCAGCGAGATGTCCTTACGCAGTTCGGCCATCGTTTCCTGACGTCCCGCCGAAATCTCTTCAAGGATACGCAGCATTTGAACGTCAATGGACCGCAGCCGCATCCGGCTTTCCGCGTCGATCCCTTCGCCGGTGCTCTGGCCTTCCAGCACGGCTACCAGCCGCTCCTGCCCCTCGGCCACACGCTCTAGCGCGGCGCTGGAGGGGTCGGGGCGCTCCATCCGGGTGGTCATCCGGTCTACGGCATCCGCAAGCTTGCCCAGTTTGTCGTCCACCATCGAGCGGCTGACATCGGATTGGGTGAACATCTGCTGCAATTCACCCATCTGCTCGACCATCTGATCCATGACCGCCGCCATGACGTTGTGGTCGTTGGCCTCATCCCCTGTGGTGAGACCAACACGGGTGATCGAGCTAAGCCAGTCTTCAAGCTCTTGGTAGAACCGGTTTTGCCCGTGGCCCGCGAAGAGTTCCAGCAGACCGACTACTAGCGACCCGGCAAGGCCTAGAAGCGATGAGCCAAAGGCCACGCCCATGCCGCCCAACTGCGCCTCTAGCCCGGTCATCAGGCGTCCAAAGACGTCAACACCCGCCTCCCCATCCCCCGGCGCGAGGGACCGGATCGTATCAACCACCGCAGGCACCGTTGTCGCCAGCCCATAAAAGGTGCCGAGCAACCCAAGGAAGATCAGCATATTGACGATATAACGCGTGATTTCGCGCACTTCATCGATACGCGATGCGACGGAATCGAGGATCGAGCGGGTCGAGGTCGGGCTGACCTGCATCCGCGCCCCGCGCTGGCGCAAGAGCGAGGCCAAAGGCGCCAGCAGTTGCGGCGCGACCGTGTCCGGCACAGGGTTGTCAGAGGCGAAGTTTTCGATCCAGCGCACCGAGCCGATCAACTGCGTGACCTGATAGAAACAAGCCAGCACACCAACAACGAAAACGAAGATGATGACGCCGTTCAGCCAAGGGTTCGCGGCAAAGATCGGCAAGACACTGGGCAGCGTCAGAAACGCCCCCACCCCGGTCAGGGCCAGCACGATCAGCATCAGTGAAATCTGACGCACCGGTTGTGAGAATTGCGGTTTTGCCTTGCGGTCTGGCTGTGCCATACGGCCTTTCCTGACCCTTTGTTCTGCTCTCCCCGCAGCTTACACCGAAACCACCGGAAGTTGCCAAGTTTTTATGAGGCCAAAGCCCTTACACGGTCATGAAGCCATTCCAGCGCCGGATCATGCAGTCCAACCTCGGACAGATGCACGGCGGTGTTGATCAGATACTCGGTATTTGGCCCCCGATCGCCGGTGGCGCGGGCAATGATCTGAGCCTGCTCTTCAAGGGGCAGACCACCGCAATATTGCACGTGATCAGCGTCGATCACATAGGTCACCGCCTCCACATCGCGCCCATCGGTCAGGTGGATGGTCAGGTTTTTCTCAATATAGGCCGAAGAGATCAGTTCTCTCTCGCGCAGATAGTCGAGGGTGCGGGCCTCATGCCCCTCTGCGACCCGCATGGCCATCCCTTCGCAGGCGGAGCCCACAGATTCGTCAAGCGCCAGCACCAAACCCGGCTCTTGGACCGTGCCACGGTGATGGATCGAGCGCATACAGAACGAACGCGCGTAGCCCGGCAAGGTACTCACCACGCGTTCCGCGACCTCAAACCCGGGGTTCCACAACAGGCTGCCATAGCCGAATACCCACATTGCCATCTTGCTGGTCCTTTCTGCTGTGCTTGGATAAACCGCATCTGAGGCAGAAATCAAAGGTCTATCGCGATGCGCAAGTTGGTTTGGCTGCTGATTATACTGGCCGCGCTTTTGGGTGCCTGGTGGGCCGTGGCCACCGCACAGATGCAAAGCGCCGTTTCCCGCCTGCTCGACGCCCGCCGTGCGGCTGGCTGGGAGGTCAATTTGGACAGCATCAGCAAGGGCGGGTTTCCCCTGACATTGCAAACTACCTTGGCCGGGGTGTCCTTGACCGACCCGGCGCAGGCCTTCCAGCTAAAGACCGCGAAAACAACCCTCTCGGCCCCCGTGTGGTGGCCGGGCGATCTGGCAGTCAAAGCCCCTCGGCTGCATCTTGAAACCGCCGCGGGCCGGCTGCCGGTGGAGGTCACCGCCAAGGATGTGGATGGGCGCTTGTCGTTGTATCCCGGACTGGCGCTTGAACTCGAACAACTGACCCTCCACAGCGGTATGCTCGAACTTGAAGGGCCGGATGGTCCGCTCTTGGAAATTGCGCAAGCGCGGGCAGAGATGCGTCATTTGGCAGCTGAACCGATGACCTATAGCCTCCAGATTCTACCTGATGCGATCACCCCCGGCCCCCTGCTGCGCCGCCTTTTTTCCGAGGACGGCCCGCCCACTTCGGCACCGACCCTTTCGGCCAATGCGAAGGTTACCTTTGATCACCCCCTGAACCGCCACACAGCAATGCGCAGACAAGCGCCGCAGGTGCAGCAGATCGCGCTATCGGAGGCTCGTATTGCGTGGGGCAATCTTGCCCTCGCGGCCAGCGGAACCTTGACGGTTGATCCACAGGGCCAACCCGAAGGGGCGCTGAACCTCAAGGTGAAGAACTGGGCGCGGCTGGTTAATATCGCTCAACGCGCCGGGGTGTTGCCGCCTTCCATGCGTCTACAGGTGGAAACCATGTTGCGGGCCTTGGAGAATCGTGGCGGCACACCGGGGGGGCTGGATCTCGATCTTGCCTTTGCTGACGGGCAAATGTCGCTCGCAGGCATCCCGCTTGGCCCTGTGCCGCGCTTGTTTCGCACTAACTAGCGGCAGTAGCGCCCCTTGCGATAGCGCGCCGTGTCGAAGTGAAAATGATCGCGGTGATAGCGATCCGCTGCGGGGCCAAGAACCGTGCCGAAGGGACCGCAAGCACCTATGTGCATCCGTCGCATCGCCTTACTGCTGCGCCGCGCGCCCCAACCCTTAAGGACTGAGACCGTGCTGCCATCTGCCAGTTGGAACCCGGAAATGTCGATCGCGCGGCCCTTACCATGCTCAGAGATTTTCGCCCCCTTACGGTTGTTCCGCGTGCGGCAAGCGTAATGCGCAGCGACGCGCAGGCCTTTGAGCCCACCGCCCGTTCCCGACAGAGCAGGCACAGCAGATTGCCGAACCCATTTATTGAGCGCTTGGGCGGTGGTGCAGTCCATTACCGCAGGCTGGCTCAGCCCGATGCCAGACACAGATCGCACCCGCACCGCGTTTTGGATGCCGCACCCTCTGATCTTCCCTGCCACGGCACCAATCGCCTCGCCCTGAATGGACAGATCCCCGCAGACCGCCCCTTTAGCCAACATACGCGCCCGAGCGCGGGCCGCTTTTTCGGCCTTCCGACTGCGCAGGAATGGACGCAGCGAAAACCCAAGGCCGCCTTTACCCTCGGCAGCCTGTCGGGCTGCAGGATCACGCGCAGGCTGCGCGATGGCCCCGGTGGGCGCGACAGTGACAGGCAAAACCCCGTCCCCACCCCGCGCAACGGGCCGTGCGGAGTTTTCAGGCCCCGCCGCAAAGACCGCCTGTCCGACCAAGATCAAACATATGACGGCCCCACGCATCATGACTTGCGGGCGCCCCGGCCAAAGTCCGGCGCATCGGTGTCCTGACCCGCCTCGATAATCCCGCGCCGGATCGCCCGGGTGCGGGTGAAATAGGCATGCAAGTGATCCCCATCGCCGGTGCGGATCGCGCGTTGCAGGGCGAACAACTCTTCAGTGAAACGTCCCAAAATTTCCAGCGTGGCCTCTTTGTTGGTCAGAAAGACATCGCGCCACATCGTTGGGTCACTCGCCGCAATCCGGGTAAAGTCGCGAAACCCGGCGGCGGAGTATTTGATGACTTCGCTGTCGGTCACCCGGCGCAAATCATCGGCCACGCCCACCATCGTATAGGCAATCAGATGCGGCGCATGGGAGGTGACGGCGAGGACGAGGTCGTGATGCTCGGCATCCATTTCCTCAACATGCGCCCCCGCCCCTTCCCAAAGTGCGCGGAGCCGGGCGATGGCATCCGGGTCCGTCCCCTCCACCGGGACGAGCAGGCACCAACGGTTGTCAAACAATTCGGCGAAGCCACTGCGCGGGCCGGAGTGTTCGGTCCCCGCTAGCGGGTGGCCGGGGATGAAATGCACGCCCTCAGGTAAATGTGGCCCCACCTGCGCAATTACGTCAGCTTTGACCGATCCTACGTCTGTCACGGTTGCCCCCGGTGCAAGATGCGGCGCGATCTCGGCGGCGACGGTGCCCATGACACCCACCGGCACGCAAAGCACCACCAGATCGGCGCCCTCGACAGCTTCGGCAGCGCTGTCGCAAACGCGGTCGCAGAGGCCGATCTCACGCGCGGTGGCGCGGGTCTCATCGCTGCGGGCATAGCCGGTGACTTCTCCCGCCAAACCGCCGCGTTTGATCGCCCAGAAAAGCGAAGAGGCAATCAGCCCCAGCCCGATCAGCGCAACCCTGTCATAGACCTGCGCCATCAGCGTACCCCCTTGTATTGTCGTACAGCATGGACCACGCGGCGGCAGGCGCTCTCGTCCCCGACCGTGATGCGCAGGCACTGGGGCAGGTTGTAGCCGCCGACACGACGCACGATCAGCCCTTGGGTTTTGAGGTAGTCATCGCAGGCTTCGGCCTCGGCCTGATTGGCGAAACGGGCCAGCACGAAGTTGGCGCAGGAGACATCCGACGGCACCCCGATCTCAGCCAGCGCATCGGCCAGCCACGACCGCCAACGGGCATTCTCGGCCCGGCAATGGTCCGTATAGGCGCGATCCCGGATCGCGGCCTCGGCAGCGGCAAGTGCGGCTTGCGAAAGGTTAAACGGCCCCCGCACGCGGTTGAGCACATCGATCACATGCGACGGACCGTAGCCCCAGCCGATCCGCAGCCCGCCCAACCCGTAGAGCTTGGAGAAGGTGCGGGTCATCACCACATTGTCGCGGCGGTCGACCAAGTCGGCCCCGCCGTCATAACCCTCGACATATTCAGCATAGGCGCCGTCCAGCACCAAGAGCGCCTGCGGCGGTAGCCCTTCGGCCAGCCGTTCGACCTCGCCCAGACCGATCATCGTGCCGGTGGGGTTATTGGGGTTGGCGATGAACACCAGCCGCGTGGCGTCGGTACAGGCGGCGAGGATGGCGTCGACATCCGTCACCCGCTCACGCTCCGGCACTTCGACGGGGGTGGCCCCGGCAGCGAGTGCGGAGATGCGGTACATGGCAAAGCCGTGTTCGGTGTGGACAACTTCGGTCCCCGGTCCGGCATAGGCTTGGCAGAGGAAGGCGATCACCTCATCTGATCCGGCCCCGCAGATGATCCTCTCCGCATCAAGGCCCAACACTTCGCCAATGGCTGTGCGCAGCGCACTGTGGTCTGAGGAGGGATAGCGGTGCAGATCATAAGCCGCGCGGCGGTAGGCTTCGACGGCGGCGGGGCTTGGCCCCAGCGGGTTTTCATTCGAGCTGAGTTTGACCACATTCTCAAGGCCCGCGACATGCGCCGCACCCCCTTGGTAAAGGTCAATCTCCATAATACCCGGTTGCGGTGCGATCTGTGTCATCTCGCTCTTTCCTCACGCTACTGCCGCCCTTCTATCGGGGCGCCAGCGGTGATGCCAGAATCATTCTGCATCCGCGCGTCTGCCGTGCAGGCTGTTGCATAGCTGCGCCCCGACCCTGCCCCGCCCAAAGCAAAAGGCCGCGCGGTTCGCACCACGCGGCCTTTCGAAAGTCGGTCGGCGAAGAAACTTAGTTCTTCGCGTAGAATTCCACGACGAGGTTCGGCTCCATGACAACCGGGTACGGCACGTCGCCGAGGCTCGGGCTGCGCACGAAGGTCGCGGTCAGTTTGGAGTGATCAACTTCGATATAGTCCGGCACATCACGCTCAGGCAGTTGAACGGCTTCGAGAACGGAAGCCAACTGCTTGGAACGGTCACGTACTTCGATCACGTCACCCTCTTTTACGCGGTAGGAGGGGATGTTGACCTTGCGGCCGTTCACTTTGACGTGGCCGTGGTTCACGAACTGGCGCGCGGCGAAAACGGTCGGCACGAATTTGGCGCGATACACAACCGCGTCCAGACGACGCTCCAACAGGCCGATCAGGTTTTCACCTGTATCGCCTTTAACACGCTCGGCTTCGCCGTAGATGCGACGGAACTGCTTTTCGGTCAGGTCGCCGTAGTAGCCTTTGAGCTTCTGCTTGGCGCGCAGCTGGATACCGAAATCGGAAATCTTGCCCTTGCGGCGCTGGCCGTGCTGGCCGGGGCCGTATTCACGGCGGTTCACCGGGGACTTCGGACGGCCCCAGATGTTTTCGCCCATGCGGCGGTCTAGTTTGTGCTTGGCAGCTGTGCGTTTGGTCACGGCTGATCTCCTTTATGAGGCCCCGAGGGGCGGTAAAGGGCGTTGTCCTTTGGCCGAAGCCCGACAGGCTTCCCCTTGCGGGGTCCACCAACACCAATGAAGGGGCGCTTATACGGCCATCGGACGGGGAGTCAACGGGGGATTTTCAGGCCATTGGACCAAGCATTGCTTCAGCGGGCCATTGCCGCACAGGGCGCGTGGCGATGGCAGGTCAGAATGTGATCATTAACCAGTCCGCATGCCTCCATCCACGCATAGGTAATCGTCGGGCCGCAAAACTTGAACCCGGCTTTTTTGAGGTCCTTGCTCACCTGCTCTGAAAGCGCGGTTTTGGGCGGCACATCGGCCTGTGTGGCAAAGCCGGGTTGCAACGGCACCCCGTCCACATAACGCCACATGAATTTATCAAACCCCTCGCCCGCCTCAATCTTTTGCCATGCGCGGGCGTTGGTGATAGCCGCTTCGATCTTGCCGCGGTGCCGGATGATGCCCGGATCAGCCAGCAAGCGCTGCACATCGGCCTCTCCCCATTCAGCGATCTGATGGGGGTCAAATCCCGCAAACGCACGGCGAAAATTCTCACGTTTTTTAAGGATCGTGATCCAGCTCAAGCCTGCCTGAAAGCCATCAAGGATCAACTTTTCCCATAGCGCCCGACTGTCATACTCCGGCACGCCCCATTCTGTATCATGGTAGGCTTGGTAAATCGGATCTTCACCGGCCCAATCACAACGCTGCATCTTATCCCTCCGGCTTGGCCGGGCGGGAAATCGCCGCTGATTAAGGCCGTGTTATCAACTTGTCGCCCATACCCTTGGCATAGTCAGCCAGAAAGTACCCCCGTGCCCCGCCGATTCCAACGCCGTATTGCCGATATGCCCCCCGGAGCGCAAAGCCCGCTTGATCATGCGGTCACACAGCGTGATCGGTCCACGCTTGAAATGGTACGCGAGGCGATTGCGCATAAACAGACGTTGCTTGCCTTTCAGCCGGTGATGCGTGCGAGTGATCCCAGCCGTGTCGCCTTTTACGAAGGGTTGATCCGGGTGCTGGACGCAACGGGGCGGGTTATCCCGGCCAAGGATTTCATTTCTTCCATTGAGGATACCGAGACAGGGCGCCAGATCGATGTGCTGGCGCTGCGCATGGGGCTCCGCGCTCTGCACGACAATCCGGGCCTGCGCCTATCGATCAACATGTCAGCCCGCTCAATCGGCTATCAAGCGTGGAACCGGATGCTGCGGCGCTGGCTGGACCGTGACGCCACCATTGGCGAGCGCCTGATTCTTGAGATCACGGAAAGCTCGGCGATGCTGGTGCCTGAACTCGTTGCCGATTTCATGGACCAGTTGCAGCCCTATGGCATCTGCTTCGCGATGGATGACTTTGGCGCGGGGCATACGGCGATACGCTATTTTAAAGATTTCTATTTCGACATTCTTAAACTTGACGGGCAATTCATTCGTGGGATCGCACATGACCCTGACAACCGCGCATTGACTGCGGCACTAATCTCCATCGCGACCCATTTCGACATGCTAACGGTCGCAGAATGTGTCGAAAACGGCGAAGACGCTGCGGTTCTGCGTCAAATGGGCATCGACTGCCTGCAAGGCTATTACTATGCCGCCCCAACCACCCGACCAGACTGGCTGAACAAGGGCCAAAGACACGCCGCAGGGTAACGCGGCATTCCAATCGTCAGGCCTTATCGGCGGCACGTGACCTGCTCAGTTGCCGCATTGCAGCGCATCCGCTATCACTGACGCAAGGGACAAGAAACCCGCGCCCGAATAGGATGCGTGCGGTTTGCTTTTACCCGGTCAGATAGAGGAATTCACATTATGACCAATGTTGTCATCGCATCCGCCGCCCGTACTGCCGTGGGCAGTTTCGGCGGAGCATTCGCCAAAATCCCTGCGCATGATCTGGGTGCCGCCGTTCTCAAAGAACTGGTGGCCCGCGCAGGTGTTGATCCGAGCGAAGTTTCGGAAACCATTCTTGGGCAGGTGTTGACCGCCGCTCAGGGCCAGAACCCGGCGCGTCAGGCGCATATCAACGCAGGCCTGCCAAAGGAGAGCGCGGCTTGGGGCATCAACCAAGTCTGCGGCTCGGGCCTACGCGCCGTGGCACTGGCGGCGCAACACATCCAACTGGGTGATGCGAACATCGTCTGCGCCGGTGGGCAGGAAAATATGACCATGAGCCCCCATGCGCAGAACCTGCGGGCGGGTCAAAAAATGGGCGATTTGCAGTTCATCGACACGATGATCCGCGACGGTCTGTGGGACGCCTTCAACGGCTACCACATGGGCCAGACCGCTGAGAACGTCGCCGAAAAATGGCAGATTTCGCGCGATCAGCAGGACGAATTCGCCGTCGCGTCGCAGAACAAGGCCGAAGCCGCGCAAAAGGCAGGCAAATTCGCAGATGAGATCGTCGCATACACGATCAAGGGTCGCAAAGGTGAGACGGTCGTCGATCAAGACGAATACATCCGTCATGGTGCGACCATCGAAGCGATGCAAAAACTGCGCCCGGCCTTTACCAAAGACGGCTCGGTTACCGCCGCCAACGCTTCTGGCCTGAACGACGGCGCGGCGGGTGCGCTGCTGATGAGCGCGGAAGACGCCGAAAAGCGCGGCATCACCCCGCTCGCGCGGATTGCCTCCTATGCAACGGCTGGTCTCGATCCGTCGATCATGGGCGTCGGCCCGGTCTATGCCTCGCGCAAGGCGCTGGAGAAGGCTGGCTGGAAGCCTGAAGATCTGGATCTGGTCGAAGCCAACGAAGCCTTTGCCGCGCAGGCCTGTGCTGTGAACAAGGAAATGGGCTGGGATCCCGAAATCGTGAACGTCAACGGCGGCGCGATTGCGATCGGCCACCCAATCGGTGCCTCCGGCGCCCGCGTTCTGAATACCCTGCTGTTCGAAATGCAGCGCCGTGACGCCAAGAAAGGCCTCGCGACGCTGTGTATCGGTGGCGGGATGGGTGTTGCCATGTGCCTTGAGCGCCCGTAAGACTAGAGTCGGCGCGCAACTTTATTGCGCGCCGAAACATGCATTTGCAAGAACATTACCTTGAGGGAGGAATTACATGTCACGCATCGCTTTGGTCACCGGAGGCAGTCGCGGCATTGGCGCGGCAATTTCCACCACGCTGAAGGACAAAGGCTATACCGTCGCCGCAACCTATGCGGGCAATGACGAAGCCGCCGCGAAATTCACCGAAGAGACCGGTATCAAGACCTATAAATGGAACGTGGCAGATTACGACGCCTCCAAAGCCGGGATCGAACAGGTCGAAGCGGAGCTTGGCCCCATCGAGGCGGTCGTCGCCAACGCAGGCATTACCCGCGATGCGCCGTTTCATAAAATGACCCCCGATCAGTGGAACGAGGTCATCGCCACCAACCTCACAGGCGTGTTCAACACCATCCACCCGGTTTGGCCCGGTATGCGCGAACGCAAATTTGGCCGCGTGGTCGTGATTTCTTCGATCAACGGACAGAAGGGACAGTTCGCGCAGGTCAACTACGCCGCGACCAAGGCGGGCGATCTGGGCATTGTAAAATCGCTGGCCCAAGAAGGGGCGCGT
The DNA here is from genome assembly GCF_013346665.1 of Sulfitobacter maritimus. Lineage (GTDB taxonomy): Bacteria > Pseudomonadota > Alphaproteobacteria > Rhodobacterales > Rhodobacteraceae > Sulfitobacter > Sulfitobacter maritimus. The sequence continues at coordinate 123,983 of NZ_JABVBB010000034.1, read as the reverse complement.
GCTGGCATTACCGCCAACGCGATCTGCCCCGGCTATATCGCGACCGATATGGTCATGGCCGTGCCTGAAAAGGTCCGCGAAAGCATCATCGCGCAGATCCCCGCCGGACGTCTGGGAGAGCCGGAAGAGATCGCGCGTGCAGTGGCGTTTCTCGTCTCCGATGACGCCGGTTTTATCAACGGCTCGACAATTTCGGCTAACGGTGCGCAGTTCGTCGTCTGACGCGCCCGGTGTGACATAGGCCAGCACCAACCACCCCTGTGATCGCTCGCGGGGGTGTTTTTGTTGGATCGCTATGCTCAAAGACTACTGCGCCGCTGTGGCACCCGCCCAACCGTCCCAAAGGATCGAAGTATGAGCCGCCAAAAAGCGACTGTTACCGGGTTTATCGCCGTTTTGCTCTGGGCGCTGCTTGCGTTGTTTACCGTAGGCTCAGCACCGACGCCGCCGCTTTTGCTCAATACCATCTGCTTTGCGATCGGCGGCACCCTCGGGCTGGTTTGGACTGTGGCGACGGGGGCGGCAGGGCGGCTGCGCAGCGTGCCATTTAGGGTCTATGTCTTTGGGACGCTTGGCCTCTTTGGCTACCACGCTCTATACTTCTCGGCCCTGCGTCTGGCCCCTGCGGCGGAGGCCGGGTTGATTGCCTATCTGTGGCCGCTTCTCATCGTCGTTTTCTCAGGTCTCTTGCCCGGCGAACGGCTGCGGCGCGGCCATATTGCGGGCGCTTTGCTGGGCTTTGCCGGCGCTGCATTAATCATCACCGGCGGGGGGCAAGGATTTTCGACAGCACATTTTGCGGGCTATGGGTTGGCGCTGCTTTGTGCGCTCACATGGTCGGGCTATTCCGTTCTATCGCGGCTGGTGGGGACAGCCCCGACGGCGAGCGTCGCGGTTTTTTGCCTCGCCAGCGCGGCCTTATCGCTGCCGCTGCATCTGATTTTTGAACAGACCGTGCTGCCTAAAAGTGCTCTGGGTTGGACGGCGATCTTGGGGTTGGGGCTCGGCCCGGTTGGTTTGGCCTTTTATGTCTGGGACATTGGGGTGAAACAGGGCGACATCCAACTGCTAGGAACGAGCTCTTATGCGGCCCCTCTGCTGTCGACGCTGGTCTTGGTGATTGCTGGTGTGGCGACTGCGACCTGGACACTGCTTTGGGCTGCGATGCTGATCACCAGCGGGGCAGTCATTGCTGCACGGGCGAGCCTTCCGAAAACGAAACCTGCTTCAAAGCCCGGATAAGACATCGGCAGACCGAAACACTGTGTCTTAACCACTAAAGTGCGCCGAACCCAGCAAACCGGCTTCGGCGCTCGTCGGATCACCGTGGTGATCCGACAGGTTTTATCCGTTCACTGCGTCCTAAATTAGCTGGACAGACGGTTAATCTCCTCCTTCAGACGCAGTTTCTCTTTCTTCATGGAAGCAACTTGCAAATCGTCCATACCGGGGGCGCGTTGAGCGGATTCAACCGCCTCACTCATCGCCTGATGCTTCCGCTTCAAGCTATCCAGATGTGCGTTCAAAGCCATACAATCCTCCATGGTGGGTGTTACATATTCAGTGGACCACAGCGTGACGCACAAGTCACGCAGCATCGCAGCATAGGGGCGGCGTTGGTAAAAATTTGCTTAAGGCGTGGGAAAAATAAGCGGCGCGCCATCGCGCAAGACGGCTTCGATCTTTGGAACATAGCTGTTCCCATCACGAAGATGCCGCGGCCCTTGGTGCATGACCAGATTTCGATAGAGTTGAAACGCTCCTCGCCCGTTTTTGCGCGCCCGCAGGAGAATCAACTCAGGATGCCTTCCGGGGCGGGGCGACAGCGGCTGCACCTCGATTGACCCCATCTCATGTGGCAATGCCGCCAGCAGCTCAGGCAAACGCTCTGCCCTATGAATAAAATGCGCCTGCCCCTTGGGTTTCAGGCGTTTTGCCGCGATGCGCACCCAGTCGCGCAGGGGGGTCGCTTCGCCCAAGGCACGCTCGCGCCCCGGATCACGTGACTGCACCGACGCGGCGCGGTCGAAATAGGGCGGATTGGCCAAGACATGATCGAACTGGCGGTCTCGAAGATGCAAAGGCATCGCCGTGATGTCAGCTTCGACCACCTCGAACCCCGCTCCCCCATTGCGCCGGGCCAGATCGGCATAGGCGGTTTGCAATTCGCAGCCCGTCAGTTCCAGCCCCGGCACCCGCGCCCCGAGACAAAGCGCCGCAGCCCCCGCGCCGCAGCCCAGTTCCAGCACCGTTTCCCCGGCGTGCGCCGGGACGCTGGCGGCCAACAGCACCGGGTCCACCCCCGCGCGGTACCCCCGCCCGCGGCGCGGTTGCCACAGATGCAATTTGCCACCCAGAAAGGCGTCACAGGTCAGGTCTTCTTCGGCAAAGCGGGTCACAGCCCGAGCGGGATCTCATTATCGCGCATCACCCTTAGGGCGGCGTCGTGATCGTCGGGGCGAACCATCAGACGGCGCGGGAAGATTCCGATACCGCCTTCGAGCACGCTCATGTTTACGTCCATTTCAAAGCAGTCTATATCCTCCCCCCTGAGAAGGGCGGAAGCAAAGGCGATGATCGTCATGTCGGTGCTGCGCAAAAGTTCCTTCATATCAGAGATGTAGAGCCGGATCGGCAGCCTGTCGAGCCTGTTGCGGGGAATGATGAGGAAAAGTGATGTGATGGACAAACCACACGACCGCATGGCGGCCTATCTGGCCGATGACATGACCGCTGTCAGCACGCTGATCCGCGAGCGTATGGCGTCGAAACACGCGCCCCGTATTCCCGAGGTCACTGCCCATCTGGTCGAGGCCGGGGGCAAGCGTTTGCGCCCGCTTTTGACCTTAGCGGCGGCGCGTATGTGCGGCTATTCTGGTCCCTATCATGTGCATCTTGCGGCAACCGTTGAGTTCATTCACACCGCCACTTTGCTGCATGATGATGTGGTGGATGAAAGCGCACAGCGACGGGGTCGGCCCACGGCCAACCTGCTGTGGGACAACCAGTCTTCGGTGCTGGTGGGCGACTATCTCTTTGCCCGCAGTTTCCAGTTGATGACCGAGCCGGGGTCGATGCCCGTCATGCGCATCCTGTCCAATGCCGCGGCAACCATTGCTGAAGGCGAAGTACTGCAACTGACCGCCGCACAGAACCTTGCCACTGATGAGGCAGTTTACTTGCAGGTGGTCCGTGGCAAGACCGCCGCGCTCTTTTCCGCTGCGACAGAGGTAGGCGGCGTTATTGCCGACGCGCCGAAAAATCAGGTTCAGGCGCTATTTGACTATGGGGATGCGCTTGGCATCGCCTTCCAGATTGTGGATGACCTGCTGGATTATCAAGGGGATACCGGCGCGACTGGCAAGAACGTGGGCGATGATTTCCGCGAACGCAAACTGACTTTGCCCGTGATTAAAGCGGTGGCCAAGGCGGATGCCGAGGAACGTGCCTTTTGGACCCGCACGATCGAAAAGGGGCGGCAGGAAGAGGGCGATCTTGATCATGCGCTCGCACTGCTGCGCAAACATAACACGCTCGCGGCCACGCAGGTCGACGCGCACCACTGGGCGGAGAAAGCAAAAACCGCGCTCGCGCCGCTGCCTGAGCATGAGTTGAAAGAGATGTTGATCGGTCTGGCCGATTACGTTGTGAGCCGGATCAGCTAGGCTGCAATACTGGCCCGGCGGCAACCCACCATTGGGGGGCTTCAGCGCGGATGCGTTCGGCTGCGGCTTCCGCTTCTGGAGCGGTCTCATAAAGACCGAAACAGGTGGCACCGGAGCCTGACATCCGCGCCAGTTTTGCATCGTCCAGCGCGTCAAGACAGTCGGCGATCACTGGTGCTCGCGCAATGGCGGGGGCTGCCAAGTCATTGCGTTGCATAAGTAAAAATTCGACGAACTCTGCCAGATTGGCGAAGTCTGGGATTACCCTGGGCATGGGCGGCTGCGCCTTGTCGGTCAAAGCGGCAAAGACCGCAGGCGTCGGCACGTCGATCCGGGGGTTTACCAACACGAGGTGACAAGGCGGGAGGGCGGGCCACGGTGTTAGCACCTCGCCCACGCCCTGCATCCGCTGAGGGCTATCCACAAGGCAAACCGGCACATCCGCGCCCAACCGCGCCGGATCTTTGGGAAGCGCCGTCCCCCAGTGCGCGGCCAGCACCTCAAGCGCCGCCGCCGCGTCGGCCGAGCCGCCGCCGATCCCCGCTGCGGTTGGTAGATGTTTGATTAAATGCAGCGCCGCGCCGCGCCCTGCGCCCGCATCGAGCAGCGCCGCAGCGCGTAGCACCAGATTACGCTCGTCAGTCGGCACCCCCTCAGCACCGGGGCCGCTTACCGTGAGGCTCAGACGCTCACTGGGCATCACATGCAGTTCATCGCCGACACCGGCTCGCACCACCAGAGAGTCGAGCAGATGATAGCCGTCGTCCCGCTGACCGGTGACATGCAGGGTGAGGTTAATCTTGGCCCATGCCATCCGGCTGCCCGCGGCGCCCGGTTGCAATGGCAAAGCCGCCACGTCCGTTTGGGTCATTCCTCAGTTGCGACCTTAAGCGGCGCGGCGCCTTCCTCTGCCAGTACGGCATCAAGACCGACTTCGAGTTTGCGGCGCATCCGGTCCGGGTCAGCCTCAGAGTCCGCATCGCTCTTGTCGACGAACGACAGGGCACGGCGCCACTGAAATTCGGCCTCACGCCGGCGCCCCACGGCCCAATAGACATCCCCCAAGTGATCATTCACCACCGGGTCCACCGGCTCTAGTTCTACCGCTCTTTCCATCTGGTCGACCGCTTCTTCGTAGCGGCCGAGGCGGTAAAAGACCCACCCCAGAGAATCGACGATATAGCCGCTTTCGGGGCTGGCGGCGACGGCGCGTTCGATCATGTCGAGCGCCTCATCCAGATTGCGCTCCTGCTCGACCAAGGAATAACCAAGATAGTTCAGCACCTGCGGCTGTTCGGGGTTGAGCTTGAGCGCGGCGCGGAAATCTGCTTCTGAGCCTTCCCAATCGCCGCTGCGCTCTTTGGCAATGGCCCGTGCATAATAGAGCACCCACCGCGCGCGGGCGTTTTCCGAAGTCAGTTCCAGCGCGTTGTCATAAGACGCAATCGCGGCCTCGTAGTCCTCCTCAGCGCGTAGGATGTCACCGAGCGTGGAATGCACCACCGCAAGGTCCCCATGGCTACGCGCCAGTTGTTCCAACACCTCAATCGCCTGCGCGGTCTTGCCCGAACGTCGCAGCGCGTCGGCGCGACCCAATTCGGCGGCGTGGTAGGCCGGGCTGTCGGGCGGCAACGCCTTGTACTCCGCAATCGCGAGATCATGCTCACCAAGGTTTTCTAACAAGCTCGCCGTCAGCAGTAGCGCGTCGACGTGATCGGGCCGCAGGTAGCGGGCGATGCGAGAATACAGCAGGACGTAGTAGTCGCCCGCTGCCTCATTGCGCAGCACGGCAGCGAAGGTAAAGAATACCTCGGCCATACCAGAGCGAGCATCGGGCATATAAGTGAAAGGCGCGGAACTCTCTGCGGTTAACCGCGCCATCAGATCATCGATTTCGGGGTCGGTATCGTCGCCAAAGCCGTCTTTCAGCACCGCCAGAGCGTCGTCATGTCGGCCAAGCTGGCCGAGGATTTCCGCATGGGCGATGACCCCACGGCGGGTCTGTGCCGCAGCACCAGCGTCGTCGCTGGCAAAGATCGCCTCGGCACCCTCAAAATCCCCTACGGACGCGAGAGCCAGCGCCTTGTGGTACATGACAAAACCCTGCATCCCGGCTTCGGTGCTCAGGCTGTCAAAGGCGTCCATCGCGGCGGTCACGTCGCCCGCCCCCATATGCGCCCAAGCCTGCACCAATCCGCCGACCCACGGCCCAATCGCGGCGCTGTCACGCTCCAGCAAAGCGTCGTAATCGCCTTCTTTGGCCAATGCGGCGACGATCGTCATTTCAGCCACCTGACTTTTGGAGCCGAGGGTGACCATGTTGCGGGCCAGTGGCAAAGCCTTGTCGATCCGCCCAAGCGACAGGTAGGACAAGACCGAGCTTTCCATCAATTCGACGTTTTTGGGATCGCGGGCCAAGGCTTCGGTATAATAGCGAGCGGCTTCGGGGTAGTCGCTGTTCACCGCGGCATGGCGTCCGGCCAGATAGGGGCCGGCGATAGACTGCGCCATGAGTGGCGCAGACAGGCCGATGCAAAGCGCCGCAACGCTGGTGAAAGTCAGGACATTTCGATACATGCAAACCGCCTCTTGTCGCTTTTCTGCAGGCTATCAGACCAGCGTCCGGGCGCAATGCCGCGCATTCGATCGGGCCTGTCGCGAACAGGTTTTCGCCGACCTGAATGCGAAAGGACCGACACGCTTTCGCCTGCCGGTCCTTTGCGTTGATTGGCTGTCACAGCTTACATATTGGGGTAGTTCGGCCCGTCGCCGCCCTGTGGCGTGGTCCAGACAATGTTCTGCGTCGGGTCTTTGATATCGCAGGTTTTGCAATGCACGCAGTTCTGGAAGTTGATCTGAAACCGCGTCTCGCCAGTCTTTTCGTCCTCAACGAATTCGTAAACGCCCGCCGGACAGTAGCGTGCCGATGGGCCTGCGTATTTTGGCAGGTTCACCGCGACCGGAATGCTCGGGTCTTTCAGCTTGAGATGTGCAGGCTGGCTTTCCTCGTGGTTGGTAAAGGAGAAGGCCACGTTGGTCAGACGGTCAAAGCTGAGCTTCCCGTCGGGCTTGGGGTAGTCGATCTTCTCGTGCTTATCCGCAGGCTCGGTCGCCTCGGCGTCCGATTTGCCATGGCTCAACGTCCCGAGCAACGAGAACCCAAGCGTGTTGGTCCACATGTCAAAACCACCAAGCGCCAGCGAGGCGGTCAGCCCGTATTTTGACCACAGCGGCTTGACGTTGCGCACCTTCTTAAGGTCTTCGGCGATTGGCCCCTCGCGCACATCCGCCTCATATTCGGTCAGCTCATCGCCGCCCCGGCCCGCTTGGATCGCGGCATAGGCCGCCTCCGCCGCCGCCTTGCCGGACAGCATCGCGTTATGATTGCCCTTAATGCGCGGCACGTTGACCATACCGACAGAGCAACCCAACAGCGCCACGCCGGGGGCCACCATTTTGGGCATGGACTGGTACCCGCCCTCGGTAATCGCCCGCGCGCCGTAAGCCACGCGTTTGCCGCCTTTGAGCAGTTCGGCCACCATCGGGTGATGCTTGAAGCGCTGGAATTCCATGTAAGGGAAAACATGCGGGTTTTTGTAGCCGAGGTGCACGACGAAACCGACGTAAACCTGATTGTTCTCAAGGTGATAGATGAACGACCCGCCGCCCGCGTTTTTGTTCAGCGGCCAGCCCATCGTGTGCGTGACGGTGCCTTCTTTATGCTTGGCGGGGTCAATCTCCCAAATCTCTTTCATGCCAAGGCCGTATTTCTGCGGCTCTTTGCCTTCGTCGAGACCGTATTTCGCGATCACCTGTTTGGACAAGCTGCCGCGCACACCTTCAGACAGGAAGACATATTTGCCGTGCAACTCCATGCCCGGCTCATAGTTCGGCCCCGGCGTTCCATCGGCCTGACGGCCCATCTCACCCGCGACGACGCCTTTGACTTCGCCGTTCTCACCGAACACCAGTTCAGAGCAAGCCATGCCGGGGAAAACTTCAACCCCCAGCTCCTCAGCCTGCTCGGCCATCCAGCGGCAGACATTGCCCATGGAGACGATGTAGTTGCCGTGGTTTTTCATCAGTGGCGGCATGGGGAATTCGGGGATGCGCAGCTTGCCCGCCTCGCCCAGCAAATAGAAGTTGTCTTCTTTCACCGGCACATTGAGCGGCGCGCCTTTTTCCTTCCAATCGGGGATCAGCGCGTCCAGCCCGCAGGGGTCAAGCACCGCACCCGACAGGATATGCGCCCCCACTTCAGAGCCTTTCTCCAACACCACAACATTGCAATCGGCGTCCAATTGCTTGAGCCGGATCGCAGCCGACAGGCCAGCAGGCCCGGCGCCGACGATCACAACGTCATATTCCATCGCTTCGCGTTCAATCTCGGCCATTGTGGTGCTCCCTCACGGCAAATTCGGTTTGGATTTGGCTAAACCAGAGCCGCACGCAATGCAATCGCGACCCTGCGTTTATTGCGCAAAAGGTGCTCTGAGCGACATAACATGACGCGCGACCCTTCAGGCCGCCGGTTCGTCTCCCATCAGATAGCGCGGTCCGGGGCCTTTTTCACCTGCGCGATCGACAGGATTATAAAGCGCGCAGGCTTCGAGGCTTAGACAGCCGCAGCCGATACAGCCATCGAGGTTATCGCGCAGCTTTGTTAATGTAGTGATGCGCGCGTCGAGTGCGGCGCGAAAACTTTGGGAGATGCGGGTCCAATCGGTCTTCGTAGGCGTCCGCCCGCCCGGCAGTTGGTCCAGCTCGGCTTTGATCTGCGGCAGGGTGAAGCCGAATTGCTGCGCGATCATGATGAAACTCAGCCGCCGGAGATCGGCCCGGTCAAAGCGCCGTTGACCGCCTGCGTTGCGCCATGGGGCGATCAGCCCCTGCGCTTCGTAATAGCGGATCGCCGACACCGCGAGCCCCGTCCGCTTTGCCAATGCACCGATCGAGAGCCCTTCGTTTACAGCCATTTGCCCCTCCAAAAACTCCTTGACCTAAAGTGAGGTTTAGCAATTACGCTGATTGGACTCAAGAAATCAAACAAAGGTAAACACGATGCCCGCACTGCTCGAACATGCAAATTTCACGGTCTCGGACCCGGTCGCAACCGCCGCCTGGATGCAGGACGTTTTTGGCTGGAAGATCAGATGGGAAGGCAACGCCATTGCAGGCGGCCATACCAAACATGTCGGGACGGAAGATCGCTATGTCGCCCTTTATAACCCCGGCCGCTCAGCCGAGGCGAAGGCCAGCAGCTATCATACACTCGGCGGATTGAACCACGTGGCGGTTGTGGTAGACGATATCCGCAGCACGGAAAAGGCAGTGGAGGCACATGGATTCGTGCCCAAAAACCACGCCGACTATGAGCCGGGACAGCGGTTCTACTTCCATGACGCGGACGGGATCGAATATGAGGTCGTTCAATACGACTGATGGCATGCAACCGCCGATGCGTGGGGCGCTTAGCCCTTGCAATCGGGGGGCAGTTTGGGTCAGGTATCCAGAAAGTTGACACTGCAATCGGCCGCCCCCCGGCTTAAACCCGGGTGCGGCCCTCATTACGTAGGCACACCGCCATGGAAAAGATCCCGATGACCCGCGACGGTCACACCGCGCTCGAAGTTGAACTCAAGCAGCTGAAATCGGTGGAACGGCCTGCCATCATCCGGGCGATTGCCGAAGCGCGTGAGCATGGCGATCTGTCAGAAAATGCAGAGTATCATTCGGCCAAGGAAAAACAGTCCTTTATCGAAGGCCGCATCAAAGAGCTCGAAGGCGTGATCTCGCTCGCGGATGTGATTGACCCCAAAAAACTGTCTGGCTCAATCAAATTCGGCGCAACGGTCACGTTGGTGGATGAAGATACCGAAGAGGAAAAGACCTATCAGATCGTTGGTGAATATGAGGCCAACATCGAAAAGGGTCTGCTCAACATCAAATCGCCCATCGCCCGCGCTTTGATCGGCAAGGAAGAGGGTGATTCCGTTGAGGTCCGGACCCCCGGTGGCTTAAAATCCTATGAGGTCCTCAAGATCGTCTACGCCTGATCAGGAGCGAACAGATGGCAGACCCAAACAACGCGTCCCCCGTCAATCGTGACGGCGGGGCACATCCGACTGATGCCCGTCGCCGGCCTGCACCGCTTGGCGTCTATGATCGCCCCCGGGGGAATGGCATCAGCGAGATTGAGATCATCGCCATCGCCCTCAGTGTGTTGTGGCTGCTTGGCGCGCTCGTGTTCTTTGTGTTTTTGGCCCCCGACGGCAGCGAAGAGCCCGGCGGCAGGTTGCAGGCGGTCATGACGCTGCTGGCGGTGATCCTGCCCGTGGGGATGATCTGGGTTGGGGCAATGGCCCTCCGCGCTAGCCGTGTGGTGCGCGAAGAAAGTCAGCGACTGCAATCGGCGATCAGTGCGATCCGCCACGGTTCTGATGGCCAGCAACAGGGCAACCGGAACGGAGTAGAGCAAAATCTATCCCGCAAACTGGACGAATTGATCGCGAGTGTGCGCAAGACGGAGAACGCCCTTGCCGCCTTGCGCACCCCGCACGAGGAAGCACCGCGGCCTGCGCCCGCTGCCCCCACACCTCAGCCTGCCGCAGCCGAGGACCAGCCCGCCCTCGCCCTAGACACACAGACCAGCGATACGACTGCGCCGCTTTCGGCAGAGGATTTCATTCGAGCGCTGAACTTCCCTGAGACCGCTGAGGATCAGGCAGGCTTTAACGCCCTGCGCCGCGCGCTGAAAGACCGCTCTGCGGCCCAATTGGTGCAGGCTGCGCAGGATGTGCTGACCTTGCTGAGCCAAGACGGGATTTACATGGACGACCTGCGCCCCGATCGCGCCCGCCCCGAGGTCTGGCGCCAGTTCGCCAATGGGGCGCGGGGGCGGACCATCGCGCCCTTGGGCGGCATCCGCGACCGGTCCTCTTTGGCGCTGGCCAATGCACGGATGCGGCAAGACCCCATCTTCCGCGATGCAGCGCATCATTTCCTACGACGCTTCGACCGGACCTTTGCTGAGTTTGAAAAACAGGCCACGGACGCGGAAATCTCGACTCTTGCCGACACCCGCACCGCCCGCGCTTTCATGCTGTTGGGGCGCTGTGCTGGTACATTCGACTGAGGTCGACGCTAGCCGGTAAAGCTGCCGTAGGGGATAAACCGCACGAGATCGCCGGGTTGGATGTCCCGCGCGGCTTCGTTTAGCTCGACCAACCCCTCGGCCCAGCTTAGCCCGCTGATGCGGCCCGACCCTTCGGAGGCGAAGACCTCTATCCGCCCCTCCCGCATCCGGGCGCGAAGATATTCCCGCCGCCCCGGCTTTTTGCGCTTTTCGAAAGCGGCTGGCACGTCGAACCCCTGCGGCTCCTGCCATCCGGCCCCTGCAAGCAGCCCCATCGCGGGCCGACCAAAAATCAAGGTGCAGACCAATGCCGCCACCGGGTTTCCCGGCAGGCCAAAGACCGGCACGCCTTGCCAGAGGCCCAAGGCCAAGGGGCGTCCGGGCTTTACTGCGATCCGCCAAAGCGCCATGGCCCCCGCTTCGGTCAGCAAGGCCGAGACGTGATCCTCCTCCCCTGCCGAGGCTCCGCCGCTGGTCAGGATCACGTCAACCTGCTCCGCCGCCGCATCCAACCGTGCGCGCAGCGCCGATCGGTCATCAGCCACCCGGCCCAAATCGACAGGCTCGTGACCAAAGCTGGCGGCAAGATGCAGTAACATCGGGCGGTTGGCATCGTATATCTGCGCGTCATCCGCAGGGCCGCCCATCTCAACCAGTTCATCCCCGGTAGAGATTACGCCCACCTTTAGCCGTTTGCGCAGGCGAACCTCTGCCACGCCTGCGGCCGCCAAGAGCGCCAGTTCCGCCGGGCCAATCCGCGTGCCAGCGGCGAGGATCACATCCCCCGCCTGCACGTCCTCGCCCGCCTTGCGGGTGTTTGCACCCTGTTTTATCGGCCCGTTGAACCGCAACACGCCACCCTGCGTGGTGACGTCCTCTTGCAGGATCACGGTATCAACCCCTTGCGGTAGGGCTGCGCCGGTCAAGACCCGGATCGCTTGACCCTTTGGGACGGCTCCGGGGCGATCTCCGGCAGCGGCGCGGCCTTGGACCAAAGGCAATTCATGCACCCCCTCGCCGCGCCCTCCCGCAAAGCCATAGCCATCAACGGCGGTATTGGGCAGCGGCGGGTTGGCGCGTATGGCAGTGACGTCCTTGGCCAAGACCCGCCCGCCTGCTTGAGCGACCGGCTGCGTTTCCTGCTCGGTGACAGCGTGCAAACGACCGCGCAGCATCTCCAGCGCTTCCTGCACCGGGGTCCAATGCACGCCGGGGGGCAGGGCGAAACAGTCGTTGCGCAATGGGGGCGGCGCGAGAGGGGTTTCAGGCTTTGCAGGTGTGGTGATCAGGCCGACCTCGCGCAGGATAAAATCAGCAACCGCCGTGGTGTCATTAAGGTCGAACACAGGCCGGTCCAGCGTGAGCGGCACATCTGCGGCCACGGCGCGCACCGTATTGTCACCCGGTGCGATCAGGGGATTGCCTGTTTCCGCCCGATGCGCTTCGACCTTTGGATGGGCGTCTCGTTTGTAGCCTTCGACGAGCACCAGATCGACAGGTGACAGCCGCGCCAATTGTGCCTCCAACGGTGGCTCCTCTGCGCCCCGCAGTTCATGCATCAGCGCGAAACGCGCGCCCGAGGCCAGCAGCACTTCGCGGGCACCCGCAATGCGGTGACGGTGGCTGTCCTTGCCCGGATGATCGACGTCAAAGCTGTGATGGGCGTGTTTCACGGTCGAGACCGTAAAGCCGCGCCCGGTGATTTCAGCCACCAGCCGCTCCATCAACCCGGTCTTGCCCGCATTCTTCCAGCCGACGACTCCGTAAACCCTCATGCCATCGCCTCTGCTTTCGCCAGATCCTCTGGCGTGTTCACGTTAAAAAATGCGGCTTCATCGGGAAACAGCGCTTCGCGCCCGTCATGCGCTTGCGTCCAGAGCACCACCTTGCGCAGCCCGCCCTGCAAAGCAGCCCGCAGATCATCGCGCAACGCCACAGGCCAGAGACCAAAGGTTGGGTGCCGCGCTTTGCCACGTTGTGCGTCGGGCGTGGCGGCCAGCGCCAGCGGATGTGTCATACCGTCGGCGGCCAGCAACAACTGCGGCACCAGATCACAGGGAAAGAAGGGCGTGTCCGCGGCGGCGGTGACAATGGTCTCAGCCCCCTGCGCGGCGGCCCAATCCAGCCCGGCCAAGACCCCGGCCAGCGGCCCGGCGAACCCTTCGATACTGTCAGGCAAAACCCGCAACCCAAGATCCGCGAACCGTGCTGCATTGCCATTGGCGTTAAGCGCCAGCGCCGCCACCTGAGGCTCTAGCCGTGCGATCACTGAAGACAGCAAAGTGCCCTGCCCCAGCGGCAGCAGCCCCTTGTCACCGCCGCCCATACGGGTCGCCTGCCCGCCTGCCAAGATGACGCCAAGTGGTTGTTTCATGGGTTTAATCCTTAGCCCCCTTCCGCCCGCTCTTGCGCGGCTCATCCGCCACGCTGGCCGGATCGGCATCGCGGATCAGCCGCCCCTCGCCCGCCAGACAGGTAAAGCGCTGCCCGCGCATCCGCCCGATCAGGGTGAGGTTCACCTGCTGCGCGATCTCTACCCCCCAAGCCGTGAAGCCTGAGCGAGACGCCAGCACCGGAATGCCCATCATCGCCGTCTTGATCACCATCTCTGAGGTCAGCCGCCCGGTGGTATAAAGCACCTTATCCTCGGCCCCCACTCCTTCGGAGAGCATCCAGCCAGCAATCTTGTCCACCGCGTTATGCCGCCCCACGTCCTCCATATAGACCAGTGGCCGATCGCCCTGACAGAGCACCGTGCCGTGAATCGCCCCGGCTTCGAGATAAAGGCTCGGCGTGCGGTTGATCTTGGCCGCCAAAGCATAGAGATGCGACGTGCGCACTGGCGTGTCGGGCAAGCGCACATCTGCAAGCCCTTCCATCATGTCACCGAAAACGGTGCCCACGGCGCAGCCGCTGGTGCGGGTCTTGCGCTGCATCTTGTCTTCGTAATCGGTGGCGCGTTTGGTGCGCACCACGACGGTCTCCAACTCCTCGTCATAATCGACGCCGGTGATCTCCTCATCCATGCGCAACATGCCCTGATTGCGCAGAAACCCGAGCGCCAGATAGGCAGGATAGTCGCCAATGGTCATGGCGGTGACAATCTCTTGCCGGTTGAGGAAGATCGTCAGAGGGCGTTCCTCGACCACCTTGATCTCAGTCTCGGCTCCAGTGTGATCGACACCGCGCACGGCCCGCGTCAGCCGGGGGGCAGCTGGATCGGGGGCAATCAGATATTGGGAAAGATCATCGTCGCGGGCCAATTGTATCCCCTTCTGGTTAGGTCTAAGCCTTTGGTATTCTATTTAAGAGTTCGTCATGCCCATCACCACCACCAAATCTGCCTATCGCAAGGGCGTTGTCGATGCATCGCCTTTCGTGTTGGTCATTATCCCCTTCGCTTCGCTCTTTGGCCTTCTGGCGACCGAAGCCGGGTTAAATGTTTTTGAGACGCTGACCTTCTCCATCGTGGTGATCGCGGGGGCGGCGCAGTTCACGGCGTTGCAACTGTTGGGTGATGATGTGCCAACGGCGATCGTGTTGGCCTCTGCGCTGGCGGTGAACCTGCGCATGGCGATGTATTCGGCCTCTCTCACCCCATGGATCGGCGGCGCGCCGGTCTGGCAGCGGGCGCTTGCCGCTTATATGACGGTGGACCAATCCTATGTGGCGGCGATCACGCAATATGAGCGTGACCCGCAAATGACCGTGCCGCAGCGCATGGCCTATTTCTTTGGAACTGTGACCCCAGTCGTGCCGCTTTGGTACATCTTTACATTGGTGGGCGCGCTGGTCGGGGCGAGTGTGCCGGACAGTTGGGCGCTCGATTTCGCCATTCCGATCACCTTTCTTGCTATGATCGCGCCAATGTTCCGCACAGCGGCGCATGTCGCAGCCGCTTTGGTTGCGGTAATCGTCAGCTTGATTGCGGTCGATGTTCCCTATGCGCTTGGACTGATCATCGCGGGCGTGGCAGGCATGATCACCGGCGCGCAGGTCGAGGCATGGATGGAACGGATCAAACCGGGGAGCACGGCGCGATGATTGACAAAACCTCACTCTGGATCGTCATCATTGGGCTTGGCATTGGCAGTTTCTTTCTGCGCTTTGTCTTTACCGGTTTGGTTGGGGAGCGCGAGATGCCGCCATGGCTTCTGCGCCATCTGCGCTATACCGCAGTGGCGATTCTACCTGCTCTGGTGGCCCCACAGGTGCTCTGGCCTTCGGGTACAGATGGTCAGTTTGACCTGCCACGCATCAGTGCAGCCGTGGTGACGCTCAGCGTAGGTCTCGTTACCAAGAATGTGCTCGCCGCGATCCTGTCGGGGGCCGCGACGCTCTATGGCATGTTGTATTTTCTGGGGTAGGCTGGATTGAAGCCTTAGCTGACGCGTTATTGTCGCGCCAGTTGGGCCGCACGCAGGGCGTCGATCACATCGCCCTTGTCGTCTTCGTAGTATTTCGCGGTGGTGACGCCGGGCAGCGTTTGAAACTGTTCTTGCAGTTTGACGGGGTAGAAAGTTGATTTCATGTGCCCGAACCCCGGCAACTGCTGCAAAATGCCGCTGGTCGCATTGGCACAAAAAGCCCCCGGCACCGCGCCGTTGCTGGTCACCAGCTGTAAGGCACGCTCGGCCACCGCGGCGCTGACCGGAATCTCTTGACTGACCACATGGAAGGTGCTGCGCGCATGGGCGGATTTGTAGGCCTGCAACCAGCCCGGCGTGACTCCGTAAAGGACATCACCCCGCTCTGGCAGACGGGAATCGCGGAACGACCCCGCAGGGTCAAAGATCACACGCTGCGATCCGCTTACCATCAACGCCGTATGCCCACCGCTGCCTGTCCGGTTATTGACCATCGTCATCAGGGTCAACGAAGGCGGCTCCGGCGCGCGGTAGGCAGCCGCAGCAACGGCTTCTGGCGAACTGTCCGGGCTCTGGTCAACCGAACACCCGGCAAGAACAGCAACCAGCGCCACAGCCGTCAGAAAAGGCTTCAAACCGCGATTCCCCGTGGGATTGAAAAAGGGCGGATCACCCGGCGAAAAGCGCTAACAGCACCAGAATCGCAAGGATAACAACGACACTGCGCGTGACCAAAGTCATGAAGCCGTCAAAGGTCTTTTCCTGCGCATCGATATCCATGCTGCCATGCTCATGTTCAGCCATTTTCGTCTCCCTAAGACAGTGTTTCGCGCTGAGTACCCTATTCGTAACACGGTGTCACGTGGGCATAGCGTCATGTATTCCATACTAGCACAGGTTGATATTACTCGCTAAAGGAGAATCCTGCTCGGGAGTATCAACTTTAAGTACTCGTGGTAGTCTAAGGTGATTTGAGCGCCTTCGCCAGTCCAAAGCCGTGGCATTTTTGTGATGCACCATAGGTTCTTGGGACAATCTATGCGGCGGGTTTCAATTGTCTCGCAGCTTACATTAATGGACCTTCTTTCGCCGATTGGACCACTGCGGCTTAGTGCAACCTTTACTAGTGCCGCGACCAGAGAATCAGCCGATCTGACACCTTTAAAAGGCAACGCCCACAGCTTCATCCTTTACGCTGATAAACCCAAGCTCCGTCCGAACTGCGCAATTCGCGCGTGGCGTCTCCGACCTGATAGAGGTGGCTGAGGTGGGCCACTGCTTCGACCAGCGCCAGCCCATATTCCGCCTCGCCAATGCTGCGCTTAAAAAGCGGGGCGAAACATTCGGCGGCTGATTTTGGCGTATCGATATAGGCAAGCAGTCGGCGCAGCGCGCTGTGGTGATTCTCGATCAACTGCTTCAGCCGTGTCGGCAGGCCAGTGAAGGGCAGTTTATGCCCGCCCAAGACCAAATGATCCTCCTGCGCCAGAGGCACGAAACGCTCGCAAGCTTCCAGCCATTCGCCGATGGGATCGGCCATCGGTTCGGTTGGATAGACACCAATATTGGGACTGATCGACGGCAAGATTTGGTCGCCCGCGATCACCAGATTGTCATCCCTGCTCCAGAAGGTCGCATGTTCAGGCGCATGGCCGTTGCCGATATGCACATCCCAGTCGCGCCCGCCCATGCGGATCACGTCCCCCTGATGGATACGCGTAAACCCCAGCGGCAAGGGGGCCACTACATCCGAGAAATTGAAAGGCCGCTCACTGGCGCGCTTGTCATAGATCTCCGCTGCCATGCCGGATTGGCGGTAAAAGGCCAGAGCCTCGGCCACTGGCACGTCCTGCACGTCCAGCGTCAACATCCGGGCGGTGAGCCATGCGGTGCGGGTGGTGACCAACTCCGCGCCAAACTCCGCCAGCAACCAGCCAGCAAGACCGATGTGATCGGGGTGGTGATGGGTTACCACGACGCGCGAGATCGGCTTGCCATCCAGTGGCCCCGCCATTAGCCCGCGCCAAATATCCTTCCCCCGACGAGACGCAAAGCCCGTGTCGATCACCGTCCAGCTATCGCCCTCGTCCAGCGCATAGACGTTGACGTGATCCAGCTTCATCGGCAGCGGCAGGCGGAACCACAGCACCCCCGGCGCCACCTCGATTGCCTCCCCCTCGGCGGGCGGCACCTCCCATGGGTAGCGCAGCCCTTGGGGCGGGGTGACGGGGATGGGGGCCTGCTCTGTCATCAGCTTTTCAGGTCTTCGACGTCGAGCGCATAGAGGTCCTCTGCTCCCGCCTGCGCATGGGCCAGCAGACCTTGATGCTCGGGCAGGAGACGTTGGATATAGAACCGCGCCAACTTCTCACGCGCACCGCTGCCGCCTGCGGCTTTCTCGGCCATCGCCGCTTGCAGATGCAGGTGTCCGCCCAGCACGCGCGCAAAGGCGCGCAGGTAGGGAACAGCACCGGCGAAACGCTGGTTCATGTCCTTTTGCGCGGTCATCCACTCGGTCGCTTCGCGCAGTGTTTCGCTGGCCTGCCAGACCGCGTCTGCCATACGGGGGAACGGGTCGCGGGCGGTCTCCGCATCGGCTTCGATCTCGTCCAGCAGCCGGTTCGCCGCCTCGCCGCCGTCCATCAATTTGCGGCCCACAAGATCCATCGCCTGAATGCCGTTGGTGCCTTCATAGATCGCCGTGACGCGCACATCGCGGCTGAACTGCGCGGCACCGGTTTCTTCGATAAAGCCCATGCCGCCATGCACTTGCACGCCCATCTCGGCAACGCTCATGCCAACATCAGTGCCGAACGCTTTGGTGATCGGCGTGAGGAATGCTGCCCGCGCGGCCCATTCGTCGCCCTGCCCGGCCCGCGCCATGTCACTGGCATAGGCGCAGCTCAACGCGATGGCACGAGAGGCAAAGATATCAGCCTTCATGCTCAAGAGCATCCGGCGCACATCGGCATGGTCGACAATGGTGCCGATGCCGCCTTCGACGGGAGAACGGCCCTGTTTGCGCTCCAGCGCATAGTCCAGCGCCAATTGATAGGCCCCTTCGGCGGCCCCGATCCCCTGTTCGCCGACGCCAAGCCGGGCGTTGTTCATCATGGTGAACATCGCCGCCATACCGCCGCCTTCGCGGCCAATCATCCAGCCGGTGGCCTTGTCATATTGCATCACCGCGGTGGGCGAACCATGCAGGCCCATTTTGTGCTCAAGGCTGACCACGCTCACACCATTGCGCTGACCCGGCTCGCCGTTCTCGTCGGGAATGAACTTCGGTACGAGGAAGAGGCTGATCCCCTTGGTGCCAGCAGGCGCGCCCGGCAAGCGGGCCAAGACAAGGTGGCAGACATTGCCCGCAAAGTCATTGTCGCCCCAAGAGATGTAAATCTTCTGGCCGGAGACCGCATAGGTGCCATCGCCATTGTCCTCGGCCCGACTGCTCAGCGCACCGACGTCCGAGCCTGCCTGCGGCTCGGTCAGGTTCATCGTGCCGGTCCATTCGCCGCTGATCAGCTTGGGCAGGTAAAGGTTCTTAATCGCGTCGGAGGCATGATGTTCCAACGCTTCGATCTGACCTTGGCTCATCAGCGGCGCGAGTTGCAGCGACAGGCAAGCGCCGCTCATCATCTCGTTCACCGCGCTGGTGAGCGTCATCGGCAGGCCCATGCCGCCGAACTCCGGATCCGCCGACATGCCGATCCAGCCGCCTTCGGCAATCGCGGCGAAACCTTCGGCAAAACCCGGCGAGGTCCGCACGACGCCATTCTCCAGCTTCGCCGGATGCAGATCACCGCCGCGTTGCAGGGGGGCCAGCACGTCATTGCAGAGCCGCCCCGCTTCCTCCAAGATCGCGCCGGTCACATCGTCAGTGGCCTCAGCAAAACGGTCGGTGCTACGGAGCGTTGCGAAATCAAGCACGTCCTCTATCAGAAAACGGTAGTCATCTACGGCGGCGCGGTACGGCATATCATATCCTCCTGAAAGGCGCGCTTGATCTGGCAAGCCTGACATGGCCCTGATAAAGGCAGGTTGATGTTGCCGCCAGCATGAAATGCCCGGCCGCTTCCCGCAACCCAAACGCGGCGTCACGGATGCTGCATGATCCGACAGGATTTGCCCCGCTATGACCGAGACTCTCCTTCCCACCGCCGAGGGCATCACCCGCGCCGCAGAACTGTTGCGTGATGGGGCTCTGGTCGCCCTGCCGACCGAAACAGTCTACGGCCTTGGCGCGGATGCGCGCAACGGGGCGGCGGTGGCCGGTATCTATGCGGCAAAAGGGCGGCCCAGCTTTAACCCGTTGATCGTGCATCTGCCTGACGTGGAGACAGCCAAACGCTATGTCGAATGGTCGGATGAGGCTGATCGGCTGGCGCAGGCGTTCTGGCCCGGTGCAATGACCTTGGTGCTGCCGCTTAAACCAGACAACGGGCTGTCGTCGCTTGTCACCGCCGGGCTGCCGAGCCTCGCCCTGCGGGTGCCGGCTCATCCGGTCATGCAGCAGGTTTTACAGACACTGCAAGGGCCAGTGGCGGCGCCATCGGCCAATCCGTCGGGCAAGATCAGCCCGACCACCGCGGCGCATGTCTTGGCTGGGCTGAGCGGCAAAATCGCTGCGGTGCTCGACGACGGCCCCTGCTCTGTGGGTTTGGAAAGTACGATCATCGGGCTTACCGCCGCGCGCCCTGCCCTGCTGCGTGCCGGGGGGCTGCCGAGCGAAGCCATTGAAGCCGCGCTTGGCCAACCCTTGGACAGTGTGGCGGGGGACGAGATCATCGCGCCGGGTCAACTGACCACCCATTACGCCCCGCGTGCGGCAGTACGGTTAAACGCCCAAAGCGCGGCACCCGGCGAAGTCTTACTCGGTTTTGGGACTATGGCCTGCGACCTCAACCTGTCACCTTCCGGTGATCTGACGGAGGCGGCGGCAAACCTGTTTGACCATCTGCACCAGCTTGACGCGACAGGCCGCCCCATCGCTGTCGCACCGATTCCCGATCACGGCTTAGGCCGCGCCATCAATGATCGATTGGCCCGCGCCGCTGCGCCCCGCTAGGCCCGCCCCGCAGTTGCCGACAGGCTAAGCGGGTCAACCCCGAGCGACTGCAAGGCCGCGCTCCATTTTTCGGCATCCGGCAGACCCAGCACTAATTCAGTGGTCGCCGCACAGGTCAGCCAGCCGTTTTGCGCAATCTCCGCTTCCAACTGACCCGGCCCCCATCCGGCGTAGCCCAGCATCAGCTGCGCCTGCTCGGGGCCTTTGCCACCTGCGATATCTTCGAGGATGTCGCGGGTCGCTGTCATCGCAATGCCATCGCCAACGACTAAAGTCTCAATCGCGGATTTATAGTCGTCCGAATGCAGGACAAAGCCGCGCCCTGTCTCAACCGGCCCGCCAAAATGCACGGCCAGCGATTTGGCATGCGCCGGGCTTTCGTCGACCAGTTGCTCCAGCACATCCGCCAGACGCAATTCTGGCGCGGGCTTATTAACCATCAGCCCCATGGCACCTTGATCGGAATGCGCGGTTAGATAGATCACGGCATGGGCGAAACGCGGATCTCCCATGCCCGGCATTGCCACCAAGACCTTGCCCGTCAGTTTCATTGTCTGACCCGTCAAAGCGAACCTCCAAATGCCAACCTCTAGGCGAACATGACCCCTGTGCGGCCACAAAACAAGAGAGGACCCCCACCGCAGCGCCCGATCGGCGAAACATGGATGATGTAAATGTGACTTGGCAGGCGAAGGCAGATGCCGCATCAATGCCGCATGAAAATATCGCATCTCGTCACCGCCTTTCTAACCTGCCTGACCCTTGCACAGCCCGTGGCTGCGCAGCAAAGCGGCACGCCTTTGCAGGGGGATCTGCTGACTGGTTGGCAGCAGGCCGACGGGCGGCGGGTGGCGGCGATCCGGCTGCGTATGGCGCCGGGGTGGAAGACCTACTGGCGCAGCCCCGGCGATGCGGGCATCCCGCCTGAGTTCGATTGGTCAGGCTCGGACAACCTCGCGGATGTGGCGATCACATGGCCTGCGCCCAAAGTGTTTTACCAAGCGGGTGTGAATTCTATCGGTTATGCGCGCGAAGTCATCTTGCCGCTCACGCTCACCCCACGTCGCGCCGATCAGCCGGTCGATCTGGATGTTGAGATCGATCTGGGCGTGTGCAGTGACATCTGCCTGCCCCAGACCGTCAAGCTGAACGCGCTGCTCGACAGTACCAGCCAAAAACCCATGCCCGCCATCGCGGCGGCTTTTGCGGCGCGCCCGTACTCCGGGGCCGATGCAGGGCTGAAACGCGCCACCTGTCGCCTGCACCCCACCGCGCAGGGGTTGTCGATCGAAACCCGTCTGACCCTGCCACCCACCGGCGGTAAGGAGACGGTGGTGATCGAACCGGGCACGGCAGGCTTGTGGATGAGCGCGACCGAAAGTGAGCGCCGGGGCGATACGCTGATCTCCACCGGGGACCTGATCGCAGAGAATGGCCGCGCCTTCGCGCTGGACCGCTCGAACATTCGCATCACGGTGATCGGCTTGAAACACAGTGTCGAGATCAAGGGCTGCACCCCCGCCTGATCTCACTTGCGCCGTTGGTGTTCGTCCAGACGCGGCATGATTTCGACGAAGTTGCAGGGCATGTGGCGGTAGTCTAACTGCTTGAGCAGGATACCATCCCACGCATCCTTACAAGCGCCCGGACTGCCCGGCAGCGCGAAGAGATACGTCCCCTGCGCGACCCCCCCGGTGGCGCGGCTTTGCACGGCGCTGGTGCCGATCTTCTCCATCGAGATTATCGTGAAAACCGTGCCGAAAGCGTCGATCTCTTTCTCATAGACATCTCGGTGCGCCTCGACCGTCACGTCGCGGCCTGTAAGTCCGGTGCCGCCAGTGCTGATCACCACGTCAATCTGAGGGTCCGCGCACCAATCGCGCAACCGTGCCGCGATGGCTGGGCGGTCATCGGTCACGATCTCACGGGCCGCCACGACATGGCCTGCCGCCTCAATCCGCCCGACC
Organism: Sulfitobacter maritimus; assembly: GCF_013346665.1. Taxonomy (GTDB): domain Bacteria; phylum Pseudomonadota; class Alphaproteobacteria; order Rhodobacterales; family Rhodobacteraceae; genus Sulfitobacter; species Sulfitobacter maritimus. The sequence continues at coordinate 101,781 of NZ_JABVBB010000034.1, read as the reverse complement.
AACGCATCGCCAGAGCGGTCCTCGGCCATGCTGCGGCTATCCGAAACCGTCAAAACGGCAATCCGCACCGGAATGAACTCGCGGCTCTCGTCAATCCTGCTCATGTACGCTCCATCATTGCCAGTCGGGCCGCCAAGGCCACGAAAATGCCACTGCTGATCCAGCCAAGCACCCGCCCGCCGCCTGCCAGCCGCTTCCCGATCCCGGCAGCAAAAACGCCAACCGCGCCGTTGATCACAAAGCCGCCCAAGGCCAGCACCGCGCCAAAGGTCAGGAACTGCGTCAAGACCGGTCCAGCGCTCGGCACGACGAACTGCGGCAGAAAGGCCAGCACGAAAAGGATCACTTTGGGGTTGGTTAGGTTGACCACGAACCCGGTGTTGAACGCCCGCCAACCGCCCATGCCCGGTGTCACGTCACGTGGCCTCCCAGCCTGTCGCAGGGTCTGGACCGCAAGCCAGAGCAGATAGGCCACGCCCAGCCAACGGATCACATCCAGCGCCCACGGCATGGCGGCAACCAGTGCTCCCAACCCCAGCCCTGCCAGCGCCACATGCACCAGCACACCTGCAGAAATCCCCGCGCTCGCCGCCAGCGCCGCGCGCGGACCAGAGCGCAGGCCTTGTCCCAGACAGAACATCATATCCGCCCCCGGCGTGAGGTTCAGCGCCAAAGCGGCCGGTACAAAGGCCAACAGGGTCAATGCGTCAACCATCGCGCAGCCGCGCCTTCAGGCTCAACAAGTCCGCCCAAGCCTCGCGTTTGAACGCCGGGTTGCGCAGCAGGTAAGCCGGGTGAACCATAGGCAAACAGGGCAGACCCGCAGCCTCCGTCCAAGTGCCGCGCAGGCGGATGATGCCGCGTTTCTCTAGCAGGGTTTGGCAAGACCAATTGCCCACCAGCACCAGAAGCTTGGGCTTGGCCAATTCGATATGCCGCAGCACGAAGGGCCGCATCATCGCTATCTCATCGGTCTTTGGATCGCGGTTCTGCGGTGGCCGCCATGGCAGGACATTGGTGATATAGACGTTTCGGTCGCGCCCCATGTCGATCGCGGCCAGCATCCGGTCCAACATCTGCCCCGCGCGGCCCACGAAAGGTTTTCCCGCGCGGTCTTCCTCCCGGCCCGGCGCTTCGCCAACGATCATCACCGGCGCGCCCGGCACACCGTCCGAAAACACCAGATTGCGCGCGCCCTTGCGCAGCTCGCAAGGCTCGAACCCTTCGACAGCGCTGCGCAACTCTTCCAAGGTCTGGGCCGCCTGCGCCGCCTGACGGGCGAGCAACACTGGATCGGGTTTGAGGGGTTGCGGGCCTTTCGCAGCAGCCTTCGCCTTGGGCACGCTCGCGGGCACCTCATAGCGGTTGACCGGGGCGTCACAAATCGCCTCGGTCGCGCCCAGTTCCACCTGCCATGCCAGCAGTTCCGCCGCCTGATGATAATCCAATGATTCCATAGCCCCAGCTTACGCCCTGCGCAGGCGGACCTAAATGCCCTATCGCACGCCTTGCTGCCGCGCCTTTCCCGCGCCTATAAGGCGGCAACAGCAGAAGGGATCGCCACCATGTCATTCGCCCATCGCCACCTGCTTGGCATTGAACAGCTGTCGCAGTCCGACATCACCACCCTTCTGGATTTGGCCGACCGCTATGCCGACCGCAACCGCCAGCCGAACAAACATTCCGATGCGCTGCGCGGGCTGACGCAGATCAATATGTTCTTTGAAAACTCCACCCGCACGCAGGCGAGTTTCGAGATCGCGGGCAAGCGCCTTGGCGCGGATGTGATGAATATGGCGATGCAGGCGTCATCAATCAAAAAGGGCGAGACGTTGATCGACACCGCGATGACACTGAACGCCATGCACCCTGATCTTTTGGTCGTGCGCCACCCGCAGTCCGGCGCGGTGGATCTTTTGGCGCAAAAGGTGAACTGCGCCGTGCTCAACGCGGGCGACGGGCGGCACGAACATCCCACGCAGGCGCTGCTCGACGCGCTGACAATCCGCCGTGCCAAGGGGCGGCTGCATCGGCTGAGCATCGCGATCTGTGGCGACATCGCACACAGCCGGGTGGCGCGGTCGAATATTCTCCTTCTGGGCAAGATGGAAAACCGCATCCGCCTTGTCGGCCCGCCCACGTTGATGCCAAGCCAGATCGACCAATTCGGCGTCGAAGTGTTCGACGACATGAAAAAGGGTCTCGAAGGTGTCGATGTGGTGATGATGCTGCGGCTTCAGAAAGAGCGGATGGACGGCGGCTTTATTCCTTCGGAGCGGGAGTATTACCACCGCTACGGGCTGGACGCCGAGAAACTCGCCCATGCCAGTCCCGACGCGATCGTCATGCACCCCGGCCCGATGAACCGCGGGGTCGAGATTGACGGCACGCTCGCCGACGACATTAACCGTTCTGTTATCCAAGATCAGGTGGAAATGGGCGTCGCGGTGCGCATGGCGGCGATGGACCTTCTGGCGCGCAACCATATGGCCGCTCAGCCCGATAGCGTGTGACGCGGAACCCCGGCGGGGCTGTTGCGTTTTGTCTGTAACAACGCAAAGGAAACCGCCATGTCCTCCACAAACGTCGCCGCACAAGAAGCCGGCAAAGTCCGGGTTTACGCTCTTTCCCTTTCAGATGCCGAAGCGCAAGCCATGCGCGATGATAGTGCCGCACAGGCCGCAGCGCTTGGGGTCGACAAGCTCGACGGGACATATACCGAAGTCTTTCGTGTCTCCGATCTTGATACATTAGGGCTAGCCGGGTATCTGCGCGACGGAAACGGGGTCTACCCTGAGCAAATCGAAGCGGATCGCAGCAAGCTCGGCGCGCTCGACGGATGGGTGATGGTGGTCTACTCCCGCGCATTCGGCGGCGAATCTCGGCAACTCGCCCCCATTCCCGCGCTAACGCATATCGGCACATACGACGAAGGCGGGCCTGATACACCGGTGCAAGCTATGGAAGCCGAAGCCGCGCAGCCCTATACCGGCATTCCGCGCGTGGAGCCTGCTACCCCGGCCAAACAAAACAGCAATAAAACGATGATCATCATCGCTGCTGTGGTGCTCGTCCTCTTGGTTCTGTGGTTGTTGATCACCTAACGCAGACACGGTTCTGTCTGGCCTCCGGGGGGCGGAAGCGGTAGGATAGACCTATGCAAGAACCGAAACCTGATCCGAAGATGTCTGGCCGCGTTGCGATGGTGGCCCTGCTCGTTGCCTTTGGTGTGGCAGGGCTCATGGTCTGGATCGGCGGATAGCCTGCGAAAACCGCTTGGTTCAGGGGGCGATTTGGGGCATGACACCCGCCAATCACTCCAGACGATAGGCCCGCCATGACCCAGCTTTTCACAAATTTGCGTTTGCTCGACCCTGAGGCTGGATCATTGGCCCCGGCCGCTGTGCTTGTGCGCGATGGTTTGATCGCGGAAGTGATGGATGCGGCGCCGGAAAATCCGGCGTCAAATACGACAGTTATTGACTGTGGCGGCCATATCCTCGCCCCCGGCATTATCGACCTTGGCGTAAAGGTCTGCGAGCCGGGTGAGCGGCATAAGGAAAGCTACCGCTCCGCCGGGCAAGCCGCGGCGGCAGGTGGGGTCACGACGATGGTAACGCGCCCTGACACCGAACCGGCGATTGACAGCCCTGAAACGCTCGAATTCGTAACCCGCCGGGCCAACGAGGCGGCACCGGTAAATGTTTTGCCGATGGCAGCGCTCACCAAAGGGCGTGAGGGCCGCGAGATGACGGAGATCGGTTTCCTCATGGACGCCGGCGCTGCGGCTTTCACCGATTGCGATCGGGTTGTCACCGACACAAAGGTCTTCTCCCGCGCACTTACCTATGCCCGGAGCCTTGGCGCTCTGGTCATCGCCCACCCCCAAGACCCCGGCCTCAGCAAAGGCGCTGCCGTCACCAGCGGTAAATTCGCCTCCCTGCGCGGCCTGCCTGCGGTGTCACCTATGGCGGAGCGCATGGGGCTGGACCGCGACATCGCCCTGCTTGAGATGACAGGTGCGCGGTATCATGCAGATCAGATCACGACGGCCCGCGCCCTGCCCGCGCTGGAACGTGCCAAGCGCAACGGGCTCGACATCACTGCGGGGGTCGGCATCCATCACCTGACCCTGAACGCGCTCGACGTGGCGGACTACCGGACCTTTTTCAAAGTAAAGCCGCCGCTGCGTGATGAGGATGACCGTTTGGCCGTCGCCCATGCGGTTGCCAGCGGGTTGATCGACATCATTTGCTCTATGCATACGCCACAGGATGAGGAATCCAAACGCCTGCCCTTTGAAGAGGCGGCGAGCGGGGCGGTGGGGCTGGAAACGCTGCTCCCCGCAGCCATGCGCTTGGTCCATGCCGAGATTATGGACCTGCCGACGCTCTGGCGGGCATTGTCCCTAAACCCGGCCAAACGTCTTGGCCTGCCGGGCGGACGGATCGCTGTGGGGGCGCCAGCGGATATGGTATTGTTCAACCCCGATGCACCCTTTGTGCTGGACCGTGCCACGCTCCGCTCCAAGTCGCGCAACACCCCCTTTGACGGGATGCGCATGCAGGGTAAGGTGCTGGCAACTTATGTAGCAGGCACCTGCGTATTTGAGGCGAATTGATGCCCCCGATCGAGACAACAATCGAGATGATCCTTCTTTGGACCGTGATGGGCTATATCATCGGCTCTATTGCCTTTGGCATGGTGCTGGCGCAACTGATGGGGCTGGGCAATCTGCGCAGCATCGGGTCGGGCAATATTGGCGCGACCAATGTATTGAGGACGGGCAACAAGAAAGCGGCGGCGCTGACCTTGCTGTTGGACGGGGCCAAGGGCGCGGTGGCAGTGCTTTTGGCGCGGGCCTTTGCAAATGAGGATGCCGCACAGGCGGCGGCTTTGGGCGCGATGATCGGCCACTGCTATCCTATCTGGCTCGGCTTTCGCGGCGGCAAGGGCGTGGCGACGTTCCTTGGCATCCTGCTGGCATTGGCTTGGCCGGTGGGACTGGCTTGCTGTGCCGTTTGGGCCGCGGCGGCGGCGCTGACCCGTATTTCGTCCATGGGCGCATTGGCCGCGGCGGCAAGCTCAACCGTCTTTATGGTGCTGTTCGGCTATGGGGAGATGCTGATACTTGGCATCGCGCTAACGCTGCTGATCTTTTGGCGCCATCGCGACAACATCCGCCGCATCCGCGCAGGAACGGAATCGCGGATCGGGCAAAAGGGCTGACGCCGCAAATAGCGGCATCAGCACAACATTAGTTCAGTAGGAATACTCAGCGTAAATCCGGCTCAGATCGCCGTTCCACGGTCCGTGGTAATCCGCCAGCAGATCATCCGCAGGCACGCGTCCCGTCTCAATACTGTCGCGCAGAGCGTTCAGGAAATGCGTCTCATCCGGGACCAGCCCACCTGCGCCGGGACGGGCGCGGGCTTTCAATCCGGCTTCAGACAGTGCCACCGCTTCGCGTGCCAAATCATGCATTTTCAGCCCACCAACCTCGGCCTGCAACCCATGGGTGGACGCGGCAACGCGCAGTTCCTCGCGTGTTTCGGCATCCCAATCTTTGACCATATCCCACGCGCCATCCAGCGCAGACTGGTCGTACATCAGCCCCACCCAGAACGCAGGCAGCGCACAAAGACGCCGCCATGGGCCACCATCAGCGCCGCGCATTTCGATGAACTTTTTAACCCGCGCTTCGGGGAAGAGCGTGGTCAGGTGATCGGCCCAATCGCTCAGCGTCGGCTTTTCGCCGGGCAGCGCGGGTAACTCACCTTTCAGGAAATCGCGGAAGGACTGGCCAAGCGCGTCGATATATTTGCCGTCGCGGTAGACGAAATACATCGGCACATCGAGTGCATATTGCACCCAAGCCTCAAACCCGAAGCCCTCGTCAAACACAAACGGGATCATGCCCGTCCGCGCGTCATCCAGATTGCGCCAGACCAGCCCGCGGGTGGACTTCACACCATTGGGCTTGCCGTCGAGAAAGGGCGAATTGGCAAAGAGCGCATTGGCCACCGGCTGCAACGCCACCGCGACACGCATCTTTTGCACCATGTCGGCCTCAGTCGCGAAGTCGAGATTGACCTGAACGGTGCAAGTGCGGCGCATCATAGTGGTGCCCATGGTGCCGACCTTTTGCATATAGCCGTCCATCAGCTTGTAACGGCCCTTGGGCATTAAATCCATCTGCTCATGCGACCATTCGGGCGCAGCCCCCAGACCGATGAAGCCGACGCCAATGTCATCGGCCACGTCTTTGACTTCGCGCAGGTGGGTGTTCACCTCGTCGCAGGTCTCGTGAATGGTCTCGACCGGTGCGCCGGAAAGCTCCAACTGACCGCCCGGCTCAAGGCTGATATTGGCCCCGTCCTTCTCCAACCCAATGAGCTTGCCGCCCTCTTCCACCGGCGCCCAACCGTGCCGGTCGCGCAGCCCTTCGAGCATCACGCGGATCGAGCGCGCGCCCTCATAGGGCAGTGGTTTGTGCGTATCCGTGCAATAGCCAAATTTTTCGTGTTCCGTGCCGATGCGCCAGTCTTCTTTCGGCTTACAGCCGTCCGCCAGATACTGTGCCAATTGGTCGTGATGTTCGATCGGGCCACCGCCGGATTGAGGAATGGACATATGCGTAGGCTCCGTCTTGGAATATCGTCGTTACCCAGCAGGGATGGGCGGAATTGCCGGGGCTGTCAATGCAACAGCACATGCGCCGGGCGTAACGGGGGGCGCTCCCATATCACAACCGTGTCACGGCGGGTCTTGCGCAGCTCAAAAAGCATCCGCTCGGTGCGCAGGCCCGGCAGGGCGGCGAAGGCATCAAACAGCGCCTCTGATCCGGCAGCATTGACCGGGATCAGCAGCGGGGCGGTGTCGTCGTTTGGCTCTAGCCGCCAATGAGCGGGGAACATCTGTCGGTCGAGGCTGAGCCGCTGCAACTCACGCAGCGCCACCGTGCCGCCGGTGAGCGGACCGAAATAGGTGATCTGCCCTTCGACAACCTGCACCGCGCCTGCGCCATCGCCATTGTCGCGAAACCGCGCGCGTTGCGCACCGAGCCAGATCAGCGCCGCGCCGCCCGCCAGCGCCGCATAGCCCGGTACCGCCAAAAGGTACCCCGGCCCGGCGACCAGCCAGAGCCCAAGCAGCAAAAGCGCCCCACCAACGAGCGCTTCGCGCCAGCGCCAAAGCTGGTCGCGGGCCCCTGCACGCAGGAAACTCATGGGGTTTTCTTTCGCATTACCAATCCCCTAAGGCTTGCTGCCACATCGTCATCGCCGCCACTGCCGCCGTATCGGCCCGCAGGATGCGCGGCCCCAAGGTCACCGCATGGGCGTGGTCAAATCCGTGCAACCGCTTGCGCTCAACTTCGGAAAACCCGCCTTCGGGACCGATCAGAATGGCCCACGGCCCTTGCGCGTTTGCAGGTAGCGCCCCGCTTTCGCCCGCCAAGGTTTCATCGCAAAACATGATCTGCCGCGTATTGTCCCAGCCGTCTAGCAAACGCCCGAGCTTTTGCGCCTCGGCGACCTCAGGGACAAAGGTGCCGCCGCATTGCTCTGCCGCCTCGACCGCATGGGCCTGAAGGCGTGTCTGTTGAACGCGACCGGCGTTGGTGAAATCCGTCATCACCGGGACGATGCGCGAGGCACCCATCTCGGCGGCCTTTTCGACGATGAAATCGGTGCGGGTCTTCTTGATCGGGGCAAAGAGGAGCCACAGATCAGGCGGCATCTGCAAAGGCCGGGTCTGCTCGCGACAGGTCAGCACCCCGCCACGCTTGCCTGCCTCAGTCACCTCGGCCAGCCATTCGCCGTCGCGTCCGTTGAACAGCAGTACAGCTGCCCCAAGCGCCTGCCGCATCACCCCAAAGAGGTAATGCGCCTGCTCGCGCGCCAAAGGAACCGTTTGCCCCTGCCCCAAGGGCTGATCTACATACAATCTGATTTTCGCATTCATGGGGCCAGATATATGCATAACCCGCCGCCTTCGCCAGATGCTCCTGTGGCAGATGCTGTGGCCGACAACTGGGTCGACCGCTATGCCCCGGCCGGCCTGCGCCCCTATCTGCGACTGAGCCGCGCGGATCGGCCCATCGGCACATGGCTGTTGCTACTGCCCTGCTGGTGGGGGCTGACGCTGGCGATCCTGTTTGACCAGTCGCCGCGGTGGGAGGATTTGTGGATTTTTGTCGCCTGCGGCTTTGGTGCGTTCCTCATGCGCGGCGCGGGTTGCACTTGGAACGACATCACCGACCGTAACATCGACGGCAAGGTCGCCCGCACCCGCTCGCGGCCCATCCCATCGGGCGCGGTGTCGGTGAAACAGGCGTTGGCATGGATGGTGCTGCAAATGCTGCTGGCGCTGATGATCCTGCTCACCTTCAACCAAGCGGCGATCGCCATGGGGGTGTTGGCCTTGCTTCCGGTGGCGGTCTATCCCTTTGCCAAACGTTTTACGTGGTGGCCGCAGGTCTTTCTGGGGTTGGCGTTTAACTGGGGTGCGATGCTGGTCTGGACGGCCCATGCGGGCACGCTGCACGCCCCTGCTGTTGTACTTTACCTCGCGGGCATTGCTTGGACGCTGTTTTATGACACGATCTATGCCCATCAGGACGCCGAGGATGACGCGCTCATCGGCGTCAAATCCACCGCGCGGCTGTTTGGCGAAAACTCTGACAAATGGCTGCGGCGCTTTCTGATGGCCACTGTCGGGCTGATGGGGATCGCGGTGATCTATGCGGGTCTGCCCAACGCTTCAGTTCTGGCGCTGGCAATCGCGCTTGGCGGGCCTTGGGCGATGGGTTGGCATATGGCATGGCAGTTGCGCGGGCTGGATACGACGGACAACGCCAAGCTCTTGCAGCTCTTCCGCGCCAACCGCGACACCGGCATCATCCCGCTGCTGTTTTTCGCGGCAAGTCTTCTGGCCTGATTGCACCCCCGGCAGGAGGCGCGTATCAAGTCGCAAGCTTAACAATCAGAAGTCTGCATATGCGCCTGTCCGCTATTTTCATGATCGCCCTGACCTTTGCAGCCGCAGCGGTGGTCTCTTTGGTGGCGGCGAGCTTTTCGGTGCAACTGATCGAAGACACCTCTGAGATCGGCGTGCGCGATGCGCTCGACGACCAAGGCATGACATGGGCAGAGGTGCAGGCGGATGGGCTACAGGTGACTTTGGCAGGCATCGCCCCCACAGAGGCCGTGCGGTTTCGGGCGCTGTCGACCGCTGGCACCGTGGTCGATGCCGCCCGTGTGATTGATGAGATGGAGGTCGAGGCGCAATCCGGCATCGCTCCCCCACGATTCTCAGCCGAGGTTCTGCGCAATGATGCCGGCGTGTCGGTCATCGGACTGATCCCTAGCAGCACAGACCGCGAGGCCCTGATCGACGCTTTCAATGACATGGCCGGGGATGCGACGGTCATGGATCTTTTGGAATCCGCCGATTACCGCGCCCCCGAAGGCTGGGAAGACGCACTGGACTTCGCCGTCTCCGCCATGGCCGACCTGCCACGGGCCAAAGCCTCCGTTGATGCGGGCCGTGTGGTTATCACCGCGATTGCCGACAGCGCCGCCGCTAAGGCCAAGATGGAGCGCAAGCTGCAACGCGCCGCCCCATCTTCGCTGCGCCTCACCCTCGACATTGCCGCACCGCGCCCGGTGATCACCCCCTTCACCCTGCGTTTTGTCAAAGACGAAGACAGCGCGCGCTTTGAGGCCTGCTCCGCAGATACCGAAACCGCACAGGACCGCATCCTGAAAGCCGGGATCGCCGCAGGGGCCGCAGACAGTGCGAGTTGCACCATCGGCCTTGGCGTGCCGAGCCCTAACTGGTCCAAAGCGGTGGTGCAGGCGATTCAGGCGCTGGATCAATTGGGCCAAGGCTCCATCGCCTTTGCCGACGCTGACGTGACCCTCATTGCCGCACCCGGCACGGACAGCAACGCCTTTGACCGTGTGGTCGGTGAGTTGGAAAACGCCTTGCCCGAAGTCTTTGCGCTAACCGCGAAACTGCCCAAGGTCGAAGACCCCAACGCGGGTCCGCCGGAGTTCACCGCGACCCTATCACCAGAGGGGCAGGTACAACTGCGCGGGCGGCTGAGCAACGAAGGGCTGCGCGATCTGGCCGACAGCTATGCCAAGTCGCACTTTGGGTCCGACAAGGTCTACACCGCTGCCCGTTTGGATGACGACTTGCCGGATGACTGGCCCACACGTGTACTGACCGCGCTGGAAGCGATGGCGACCCTCGCGAATGGCTCGGTCCGAGTGACCCCGGATCAGCTACGGGTGGTCGGCAACACCGGGAACAAGGATGCCGACACCAAAGTGGCTTCGCTCTTGGCTGACAAGCTGGGCGAAGGGGCGGACTACAGCATCGACATTACCTATCAGGAAAAGCTGGACCCTATTGCGGGCCTGCCCACACCTGTGGAATGCGAAGCCGAGATTCGGGCGATCCTGAAGGTGGGCAAAATCACCTTTGAGCCGGGCAGCGCCACCATCGACGCCGCCGCATTGGGCACTATGGACGACATTGCAGAGGTGCTGAAACGCTGCGGTGACCTGCCGCTCGAAATTCAAGGCTACACAGACAGCCAGGGCCGCGAATCAATGAACCTCGCCCTGTCGCAAAGCCGGGCGGAATCGGTTTTGAACGAATTGCGCGCGCGCCGGGTGTTGACGTCCTCTTTCCTTGCCAAAGGTTACGGTGAGGAAAACCCCATCGCGGACAATAAGACCGAAGCAGGCCGCGAGGAGAACCGCCGCATCGAATTCCGCCTGATCCAGCCTGAAGAGACCGAGGACGACAGCGAAACAGCGCTGGAATCCGCCGACGAAACAGGCGATACCACCGCAGAAGAGATCGGAGAATCCGACGCAACCGAAGAAGGCAGCGGTGATGAGCAGAACTGAGTTTGTCCTGGCCACGGCCATCATTCTTTTCGTAGCCTTCTGCATGGGATGGTTCGCCAATTGGCTGCTGAACCGCTTTACCCGCGTGGCTGCCGACGACGTGGCCCAGCTTGACCGGATGAGCCAAGAACTTCACGAGGCCGAAGAAACCCGCGATCAGGCGATCACCTATCTTCAGCAGCGCGAAGCTGAGTTGACCAACCAACTGGCCCAGACCGAAGCAGAGTTGCGTGCCGCGATGGACGGCCTGCGCGATGCACGTCACGAGGCCGAAGAGATGCGCGCCTATATTGAGCGGCAGAAAGCTTAACACCCCTACCCCCGGAGGCCGGCAATGGCGAAACTCGCACATAGTATGATCCGCGTTTTGGATGAGGCCGTCTCGGTGAAGTTCTACGAGGAGGTCTTTGGCCTCAAAATTGCAGACCGTCTGAATTTCGACAGTTTCACCCTGATCTACCTGCGCGATGCGACGGACGATTTTGAGCTTGAACTGACCGTCAACAAAGACCGCGACACGCCCTATGATCTTGGTGATGGCTATGGTCATCTGGCCTTTGTCGTCGACGACCTTGAAGCCGCCCGCGCCACCGCGCTGAAGGCAGGCGCCCATCCGCGTGAGATTGTAGATTTTCGCCCAGCAGGCGAGACCGTTGCGAAGTTCTTCTTCGTGGCGGACCCGGACGGTTATCAGATTGAAGTCATCGAAAAAGGCGGCCGCTTTCGCTAAAGCCGCGCCTTACCAGCGCTTCAGCGCCGCCTCGTCCTCGTCCTTGGCGGCAACCCAGCTTTCGCCTTTGGCCGTGATCTCGCGCTTCCAGAATGGAGCGCGGGATTTGAGGTAATCCATCAGGAAATCAGCCGCGTCAAAAGCGCTCCGACGGTGTCGCGCGGCGGTGGCGACCATCATGATCTGCGCTCCCGGCACCAGCCGCCCATAGCGGTGGATTACCAAGACGTCCTGTAGATCAAACCGCGCCACCGCCTGCGCCGCGATGTCGTGCAATGCCTTTTCGGTCATACCGGGGTAGTGCTCAATTTCCATCGCTTCCAGCGGCGCGTCATCGAGATCACGCACGACGCCGGTGAAGGTCACAATGGCGCCGCTGCTGCCCTCTCCCTGCGCGAAAGCGGCTGTCTCGGCTGCCAGATCAAAGGGCTCCTCTTGCACCACCACCCGCATGGCTTAGCCCCCTGTCATCGGCGGGAAAAAGGCCACCTCGCGGGCGCCCGCCAGTGGGGCATCGAAATCGGTCAGTTCCTGATCTACGGCCACCCGAAGCGCGCTGAGGTCGGAGAATGCCACCGCGTAGCGTTCTTCGCGCCCGCGCAGCTCCTCGACCAATTCCGCCACCGTTGCGGCAGTGCTGTCCACCCGTTCGCGCGGCAGGCCGATCCGTTCGCGCACCCATGCGAAATAGAGAATATCCATCAATGTTTCTCCTTCAGATGCGGTAGCGCCTTTAGCAGATAATCCGCCCCTGTGATCGCGGTGAGCACCGCGGCAATCCAGAGCAGGATCAAGCCCAACACCCCGGCCCATTCCATTCCGGCAAGTTTCCAGCCAAGCCCCAAATGGTCCTCAACCTCACCGTTTAAAATTGCCTGAACCATCTGCTGGTCCATACCGAACACGCTCATGCCAAGGTAATGTTCGAACACGCCTTGAGAAAACAACACGGCGATCGCAATCATTTGCAGGGTGGTTTTCCACTTGGCCAGTTGCGTTACCTTCAACGTGCCAGACACATCGCCGAGATATTCCCGCAGACCCGAGACAAAGACCTCGCGAAACAGGATCAGCGTGGCGGGCAAGACCAGCCATGGCGACCAACTGGAAAAGGCTACGATGACCATCAGCGCGATCACCACCATCGCCTTGTCAGCAATCGGGTCCAGCATGGTGCCGATCTTGGTTTCCTGCTTCCAAGCACGGGCAAGGTAGCCGTCGAACCAATCGGTGATCGCCGCCCCGACAAAGAGCACCAGCGCGAACCAGTCCGCATAGGGCCGCGTAAAGTACAGAAACATGACCGCCACGCCGGGGGCCGCGACCAGCCGAAGCAGGGTCAGGATATTGGGCAAATTCCACTTCATGGCCGTATCCTATCTTGCGTCGACCGGGGCTGAAAGGACGAAACTGCCCCGCGTCTGCCGTATCAGCATTAACGGCGCAAAGCTGCGTTTGAGATCAGCCACGCTCATGAAAATAGCTGTAAATCGTCTCGGCTAAGGCGTCGGATACCCCATCGACTGCTTTGAGATCGCTCAGGTTTGCGCGACCTACCGCTTTGGCCGAGCCAAAATGCGCCAAAAGCGCCCGTTTGCGCGCTGCTCCCACACCCGGCACATCATCAAGCGGCGTGGCGCTGACCCCTTTCGCGCGTTTGGCGCGGTGGGTGCCGATGGCGAAACGGTGCGCCTCATCGCGGAGCCGCTGCACGAAGTAGAGCACCGGATCATTGTGCCGCAGCGCCATGACGCGTTTGCCGACGCGGTGGAACTCTTCCTTGCCCGCATCCCGGTCGATCCCCTTGGCCACGCCGACCATCGGGATATCCTCCACCCCATGCTGCGCCATGATCGAGGCCACAGCACTCACCTGCCCGGCCCCGCCGTCGATCAGCAGCAGATCGGGCCAAAGCCCGCGGCTGCGGTCCGGGTCTTCCTTGATCAGCCGTTTGAAGCGCCGGTGCAGCACCTCTTTCATCATGCCAAAGTCATCACCGGGGGTCAGGTCATCGCCGCGGATGTTGAACTTGCGGTATTGGTTTTTCATCATGCCTTCCGGCCCCGCGACAATCATCGCGCCCACGGCATTGGTACCTTGGATGTGCGAGTTGTCGTAGACTTCAATCCGCTCCGGCGGTTTTGGCAGGTCAAAGGCCTCGGCCAAGCCTTGCAACAGTTTGGTCTGCGTCGCTGTCTCGGCCATCTTGCGGGCGAGGCTCTCGCGGGCATTGCGCAGCGCGCCGTCGACCAGTTCGGCCTTTTCGCCGCGCTTGGGCACCAGCAATTCAACCTTGCGGCCCAGCTTGCCGCTCAGGGCTTCGGCCATCAGATCAGGGTTCTCGATCTCATTACTCAGGATCAACTGGCGCGGCGGTTCGCGGGTGTCATAGAACTGGCCGATGAAGGCCTCCAGCACCTCGGCCTCGTCTACATCCGCCCCAACACGCGGGTAGTAATCGCGGTTGCCCCAGTTCTGGTTGGCGCGGATGAAAAAGACCTGCACACAGGCCTGCCCGCTTTCCATATGCAGGGCGATGATATCTGCCTCTTTGACCCCCTGCGGGTTGATGCCCTGCGCGGTCTGAACCTGCGTCAACGCCTTGATCCGGTCGCGCAGCGCAGCGGCGCGTTCGAACTCCATCGCGGCGCTCGCCTCTTCCATCTCGCGGGCAAGGCGGCCCTGAATCTCGGTGGATTTGCCACAGAGAAAGCGCTCCGCATCCCGCACCGTCTGGCGGTAGTCTTCGGGTGAGATTTTGCCCACACAGGGCGCCGAGCATCGCTTGATCTGATGTTGCAGACAGGGGCGCGTGCGGCTGTCGAACATGGCGTTGGAACAGTCGCGCAGCAAGAACACCCGCTGCAATTGGTTGAGCGTCCGGTTTACCGCCCCTGCACTGGCGAAGGGGCCATAGTAGCTGCCCTTTTCCTTCTTCGCGCCTCGGTGTTTTTTGATCTGCGGATAGTCGCTGTCTGCCGTCACCAGAATATTGGGGAAGCTTTTGTCATCGCGCAGCAGCACGTTGAACTTGGGCTTCAGTTGCTTGATCAAGTTCTGCTCAAGCAAAAGCGCCTCAGTCTCCGTTTTGGTGGTCAGAAACATCATTGACGCGGTGTTGGCGATCATCCGAGAAATGCGCGCGGAATGACCCGTTGGACGGGCATAGGAACTGACCCGCGCACGCAGATTGCGCGCCTTCCCGACATAGAGAACGCGGCTCTCTGCATCCAGCATCCGGTACACCCCGGGCGAGGAATCCAGCGACTTCAGGTAGGCTTGGATTACCTTACGGCCCTGCGGTGGTGGCGTGTTTGAAGGAGTGGTCATGGCTGTGTCTGATTCTCGTCGAGCGCTGCAATAGGACGTAGATGGGGGCAAGGCTTAACATGTCCACCAAAGATGTGGATAACTCTGTCCGTAACTTCTGGGCATGTGGGATTCTTCGTTGTTTTTAACATGGTTCGTCGGTTTGCCTATTTTTTAGGCACCTCCACAAATTGCTGTTATTGCTTAATTTTATCTCTACGCCAAAACAAGCCTCTGAAAACAAAGGGGATTCAGTAACGCTTTGTTCATACTCATTACCACAGTGCAAAACTTCCCGCATTATCGGCGTTTTCGGGGGGCGAACGGGGCATTTGGCCATTGTAAGTGCAGGCCATAGTTGCTGGGCCTCAGCACCCCAAACTCACCGGCGAATCTAGGGGGCGGAAGCGTTTTGCGCGCCTGCTAGCGTATCCATAGCGAACCGTACAGCGATCCGGACACTGCCCGCCTAAGCGCGCCAGCATCCGTCCTATGCGTCGCGCTCTTTAGATCAGGATCACGACGACATAGAGCACATAAAGCACGCTGAGCGCGATACCCCAAAGCCGCGTGATATCGCGCCTCAAATAGACGAAGGGGATCAAGAGCAGCGATGCCGCCAACATGACCCAAAGGTCAAAGCGCAGGAACGAGGGGTCGACCGAGATTGGTCCGACAAGACTGGCAATGCCGATGATCGCCAGCAGGTTAAACATATTCGACCCGATGACATTGCCGAGCGCCACATCCGCCTGCCGCCGCAGCGCCGCCATGACGGTGGTTGCAAGCTCAGGCAGCGAAGTTCCCACGGCGACCAACGTCAAGCCAATCACCGTATCGCTGACCCCATAAGTCTGTGCGATGATCGTCGCGTTATCCACCAGCAAGTTCGCCCCCAGAGGCAAGCCAACCAGACCGAGGATCAAGAACAGAGCGATCTGCCAGCCCGCCATATTCGGGTCAGCCCCTTCCGGTTCTTCCAGATCGTCCGCTCCGGCCCGCTCCGCGCGGCGGTGGTCTTTGGCGTCGTCGAAAGCGTCATAGAGCATATAGGCCAGCCCGCCCAGCAGGACGAGGCCAGCGATCCAGTCAAAGACCCCCCGGAAGGCCAGCGCGATAAATAGCAGCGAAGCGGCGATCATCTGGTTATAGGTCTTGCGGGTATTACACTCCGACGTATGCATCACCGCAAGCAGCGCCGGGATGCCCAGCACCATCAAAATATTGGCTGTATTGGACCCAACCACATTGCCAAGCGCCAGTCCGGGCGCATTGTCCAACACCGCCTGAACCGAAATCAGCAGTTCAGGGGCGGATGTGCCAAAGGCCACAATGGTCAGGCTGACGATCAACGCTGGCACGCCAAGGCGCAGTGACAGGTTCACCGCTCCCTTTACCAAAGCATCCCCCGCAAACAGCAGGATCACGAGGCCAAGCCCTGATAGCAGCCACGGCATTACCATTAACGATCTCCCTTACAGGCGCATGCGCCCTTACCAATACGATACCGTCCGCAGTCACGGCATTTGGTCCGGGGCAGGCGCTTGCCTCCCAGCCAATGCATTTTCCCAAACCAAGCCAAAAGGCCCATGGCCACCAGAAAGAGCAGAACGATCTTGAAAATCATGCGCTAGAGACCAAACCGCGCGTAGGCCGCGCGTTCCTCTATGCCCTGTACCGCGTCTTGCACCATCTGCACGCCAAAGCGCGACAGCAGCCCGCGTTTGACACCATAGCGGCGCAGTTTGACCTTCTCACCAAAGCGCTCCTTCAACAGGGGCTTCAGATGGCCAATTCCGTCGATCAGCCCCAGCTCGGCGGCGCTTTTTGCTAGCCAGATTTCCCCGGTAAAAAGGTCCTGCCCCTCAGGCAGCTTGCCCGCACGGCGAGTCTTCACATGGTCGATGAAATTCTCGTGGATGTCTTCCAACAGCACCTTCAAGCGGGCGACATCCTCAGGGTTTTCAGGGCGGAACGGGTCGAGCATGGATTTGCTCTGCCCTGCCGTATAGACGCGCCGCTCGACCCCATGCTCGCGGATGAACTCATGAACGCCAAAGCTGGCCGAGATCACCCCGATGGAGCCCACGACCGAGCTTGGGTCCGCGTAAATCTCATCCGCTGCAGCCGCCAACCAATAGCCACCAGAGGCCGCGACATCTTCAACGAAAGCGATGACGGGAATGTTCTTTTCCTCCGCCAGCCGCCGGATACGCGCGCCGATCAGAGAGGATTGCACCGGGCTGCCGCCGGGCGAGTTAATCTCAAGCGCGACAGCGGCGGGCTTGCCCTTGGCAAAGGCCTTTTCGATAACCGGACCCATGGTGGCATCGTTCAACACCGCGCGGCCCTGCGACCCGATCATGCCGGAAAGCCGGATTACGGAAACGCTGGGCGGGGATTTAAGGAAGGGCAGCCGAATTCTCATTCCTGTCATGTAGAACGCCCACCGCGTGCAAACAAGGCGGGCGCCCAAGTTTCGCAGCCCTCAGGCCCGCAGACGCCAGCCGGTGCGGAAAATCCACCAGATCACGCCAAGGCAAAGCGCGGTAAACAGCGCGATTGCCGCAAGGCTGGTGAGGATCGGCACATCGGCAGAGCCGAAAAACGCCCAGCGGAAGCCCGAGATCAGATAGACCACCGGGTTGAAATGCGAGATCACTTGCCAGACCGGCGGCAGCATCGAGATCGAATAGAAAGACCCGCCAAGGAAGACCAGCGGCGTGACGATCAAAAGCGGCACCAGTTGCAACTGCTCGAAATTCCCTGCCCAGATGCCGATGATAAAGCCCATCAGCGCGAAGCTGATACAGGTCAGGATCAGGAAGGCCACCATAGCGATGGGATGCTGGATGGTGATATCGACAAAGAAAAACGCGGTGATCAGGATGATGGTGCCGATGAACAACGCCTTGGTCGCCGCCGCGCCGACATAGCCGATGACGATCTCGAAAAAGTTGATCGGGGCCGAGAGCAGCTCGTAGACCGTGCCGATGAACTTCGGGAAATAGATACCGAATGAGGCGTTGGAGATCGACTGCGTGATGACGCTCAGCATGATCAGCCCCGGCACGATAAAGGCGCCGTAGCTTACGCCCTCGACCTCTTCGATACGGCTGCCAATGGCGGCGCCGAAGACGACGAAGTACAGCGAGGTCGACAACACCGGGGAGATGATGCTTTGCGTGATGGTGCGGAAGAAACGCGCCATTTCAAAGGCGTAGATGGCTTTGATCGCGGTCCAGTTCATGCCGCATCCTCCTGAAGCAGACCGACGAAGATATCTTCCAGACTGCTTTGCCGCGTCGCCACGTCTTGCAGCACCAGACCGCTTTCGGCGACCTTAGAGAGCAGCTTGGTGATTCCCGTGCGCTCGGCGTTAGTGTCATAGGTGTAGATCAGCGATTGCCCGTCCGCCGAAAGTTCCACATCCAGCAACTGCAGCGCCAGCGGCACTTCGGTAATCGGCTCGGTCAGTTGCACTTCGAGTTGCTTCTTACCCATCCGCGCCATCAGCGCGTTCTTCTCTTCGACCAGCAGCAATTCACCCTTGGCGATAACACCGATCCGGTCGGCGATGGCCTCGGCCTCTTCGATGTAATGGGTGGTCAGGATGATCGTCACGCCCGAGGCTTTCAACCCCGCCACGATCTCCCACATGTCCTTGCGCAGTTCTACGTCCACGCCCGCAGTAGGCTCGTCCAGAAACAGCACCTGTGGGTCATGCGACAGCGCTTTGGCGATTAGCACGCGGCGTTTCATCCCGCCCGAAAGCTCGCGGATCTGACTGTCTTTCTTGTCCCAAAGCGAAAGTTGCCGCAGGATTTTCTCCAACACCGCCTCATCCGCCGGGCGGCCAAACAGCCCGCGTGAGAAGCGCACCGTGTTTAGCACTTTTTCAAACGGCTCCAGATTGATCTCCTGCGGGACCAGCCCGATCATCGAACGGGCCGCGCGGAAGTCGTCTTTGATGTCATGGCCGCCGACGGTCACCTTGCCGCTGGTCGCGGTGGTGATGCCGCAGATGGTCGAGATCAGCGTCGTCTTGCCCGCCCCGTTGGAGCCTAAAAGGGCCAGAATCTCGCCCTGCTCGATCTGCAAGTTGACCCCTTTGAGCGCCTCGAAACCGCCCGCGTAGGATTTGCGCAGGTCCTGAATATCCACGATGGTCGGCATGGTCGTCTCCGCTTTGCTAAGGGGAGCAACCTAACTGGCTTTGGCTTGAGTGAACAGATGGGTTCAGGTTTTGGTGCGGCCGAACCAGCCCTTTTTGGCGGGGGCATCCTCTTCGGCGGTCTCCGGCTCCGCCTCATCCTCGGCCGGACCTTCGAGCGAGGATTGCAGATTGTCGAAAAACTGATCCGCCATTTTCTTGGCAAAACCGTCGATGATCCGGCTACCAAGCTGCGCCAGCTTCCCGCCGACCTTGGCCTCGACGTCGTAGCTTAACTCGGTGCCGCCGTCCTTCTCAGCCAGCCGAACCTCCGCGCCCCCCTTGGCGAAACCGGCAGCGCCGCCCTTGCCCTCGCCTGTGATGGTCAACGCCTCATTCGGCACCAGATCGGAGAGCGTCACATGGCCTTTGAACGTCGCCTTCACCGGGCCGACCTTCTGCACCACCGTGGCGTCGTAGCCCTCTTCAACCGAGCCGGTGACATCCTGAGCGCCGGGCACGCAGGTTTGCAGCATCTCAGGGTCTAACAATGCGGCATAGACCTCGGCGGGGGTGGCGGCGATCTGGCGGGTGTCGGACATCTGCATGGTGGCTCTCCCTCTGGCGTATCCCACCAGCTTAACGGGTAAATCTGCGCAAACCAATGTCAAAGCGCTGGACCTCTCACGCCGGGCTGGTAGGTCTTTAGCATGACAACTACTCCTCATAACCGCGCCGGTCTGGCGATTGGGCTGATCCTTCTCGGCGTGGCCGCGATTTCGGTCAATGACATGCTGATCAAACGTCTGTCGGGCGGCTATCCGCTGCATCAGATCGTCTTTACCCGTTCGGGCATTGGGCTGTTGCTGGGGTTGGTGCTGGTCAAGCTCGAAGGCGGGTTTAACCTGCTCAAGACACGCCAGCCGGGGCTGCATCTACTGCGCGGGTTGCTGATCGTGGTCTCGAATATGTCGTTCTTTCTCGCGCTGTCTGTCCTGCCACTGGCTGAGGCCACCGCGCTGTTCTTCGCCGCACCTTTGTTCATCACACTGCTCTCGATCCCGCTTTTGGGCGAGAAGGTCGGCCCGCTGCGTCTTGGCGCTGTGATCGTCGGGTTCATCGGCGTGGTCATCATGATGCGGCCTTGGGCCAGCACGGCGACGCTTGAGGTGTCCCGCTGGGTTCTGCTGCTGCCGGTACTGGCGGCACTGACCTATGCGCTGAACCAATTGATGACCCGCAAGCTGGGCGTGAACTCCAAAGCTTCGGCGCTGATGGTCTATATTCAAATGGCCTTTGTCGCAGTGTCGCTGGGGTTTTTCCTGATCGCGGGCGATGGGCGGTTCGTGGATGCGGGCAGCAGCGCGTCACTGCAATTCTTGCTGCGGGCATGGGTTTGGCCGGCGGAGGAGGATTACCTCACCTTCCTCGGCATCGGCCTGAACATCGCGCTGATCGGCTATTGCTTGAGCCAAGCCTACAGGTTGGGCGATGCGGCCACCGTGGCGCCCTTTGAGTATATCGGCCTGCCGCTGGCGGTGTTCTGGGGCTTCGTGATTTTCGGTGACCTGCCGGTGTGGGAGGTTTGGGTCGGGATCGCGCTGATCCTCGCTTCGGGTCTTTTCGTCTACCTACGCGAGCGCCAGAAGGCGCTGCGCGTGACACGTTTGCAAGGCGGGCGGCGGGCCTAGCGCGCCACCTCGACCACCACCTTGCCCGTCGCCTTGCGGTCGCGCAGCAGGGCCAGCGCTTCGTTGGCCTGTTCCAGTGGCATGACGTTGCTGACATGGGGTTTCAGCTTTCCGGCGACATACCATTTGATCAGCTCGGCGAAACTGTCGGTCAGGACCGAGGGTTTGATCTTGGCATAGCCACCCCAGTAAAAGCCCAAGACGGTGAGGTTTTTGACCAGCAGGATATTGGCCGGGACCTGCGGGACTTCGCCACTGGCGAAGCCTAGGGGGATCAGCCGCGCTTCGGGGTTGCAGGCGCGCATGGCGGCTTTGAACTGGTCACCACCCACCGGGTCATAGACCACATCGGCGCCGCCCAACTCCTTGACGATGGCGCGGATGTCGTCGGTCTCGGAATTGATCAGGTGATCGGCGCCCGCTTCTTTGCAGACCGCAAGCTTGTCTGCGCCGCGTGCCACGGCAATCACCTCAGCCCCCATCAGCTTGCCCAGTTCCACCGCCGTTAGGCCAATGCCCCCCGAAGCGCCCAAGACCAACAGCCGCTCACCCGGTTGCAGCCGCGCCTTATAATCGAGCGCCACGTGGCTGGTGCCATAGGCGATCAGGAAGGCCGCCGCGTCGACAGAGGTCATCTCTTCGGGGATCGGCACACAGACGGCGGCGGGGATGGCCGCATATTCTGCGAGCCCGTTAAATCCGGTGTAGGCCGCGACACGCTGGCCAACTTGCAGGTGATCGACCCCTTCGCCCAAAGCGGTGATCGTGCCGGCCATCTCCATCCCCAAGGTGAAGGGCAGCGGCGGCTTTTCCTGATAGGTGCCTTTGATGATCAGCAGGTCGCCAAAGTTCAGCCCACAGGTATCGACTTGGATCAGCACCTCGCCCTGCCCCGGCATGGGCATCTCAAGCTCTTGCAGGGTGAGCGGTTCGTCATAGGCGGTGACTTGCATGGCGCGCATCGGGCTGTCCTTTCGTGCTGCTTTGCGCCGAAAAGGCCAGAAGCGCAGGCGCTTGGCAAGGCCCAGCCCCCGCGTCGCTGCGTCAGCCGGGCATAATCACCAACCGGATTGCGTAGGCTACCACCGTAAGCAAGGCGACACTGGCCAACCAAAGCGCCACGAACCAGCCGCTGCGTTTGAGCCATTTGCCCATCAGTGATAGCCCTCTTCCGGGTCCACCTTGCCGCGAAACACCCAATAGGCATAGGCGGTATAGGTCAGGATGATCGGCAACAGGATCAGCGTGCCAACCAGCGTGAAGATCAGGCTCTCATCGGGGGCCGCGGCTTCGGCGATGGTCAGGCTGGGCGGGACGATATGCGGGTAAAAGCTGATCCCGATGCCGATGAACCCCAGCACGAACAGCGCCAGCGCACAAAAGAACGGCTGTTTGTCCCCCTTGCGCTGCAACCCGCGCAACATGCCAAAGGCGGCAAGGGCGACCAACAGCGGCACGACACCACTGAACAAGGACGTAGGCCATGCGAACCACCGCTCGAAATAGACTGCATCCTTAAAGGGCGTCCACAGGCTGACCAGAGCCATGAAAACCAGCGTGGCAAGGGCCAACGGCCAAGCCAATCTACGCATGTGCTGTTGGATACGGCCCTCCAGTTTCATGTTGAGCCATGTGGCCCCCAGCAACGCGTAGCCCACCGTCACCGCAACGCCGGTCAAGATCGAAAAGGGCGTGAGCCAGTCCCACCAACCGCCCGCATAGGCGCGGCCTTCGATCTCGATGCCCTGTACCAGCGCACCGAGCGCGATGCCCTGACAGAAGGAAGCAACCAGTGAGCCCCCGAAAAAGGCCATATCCCACAGCGGCTTCCACCGTTTCGTGCGCCAGCGATACTCAAAGGCCACGCCGCGAAAGATCAGCCCCAAGAGCATCAGGATGATCGGCATGTAAAGCGCGGGCATCACCACCGCATAGGCCAGCGGAAACACCGCAAACAGCCCGCCGCCGCCCAGCACCAACCATGTCTCGTTGCCGTCCCAGATGGGTGCTACGGAGTTCATCATCACATTGCGCTCGCCCTCGTCCTTGGTCATCGGGAAAAGCAGCCCGACGCCCAGATCGAAGCCATCGAGGATGACATAGATCAGCACCGCTCCCGCAATGATCCCCGCCCAGATGAATGAGAGTTCCAGTCCCAGCATGTCAGCTCTCCTTCGGGCTATTGCGTACGGCGGCCTCTTCGCCAACGGCCAGCACTGGCCCATCGCCTTGCGCGATGTCGCGTTCATCTTCGAGCACGTGATCCGCCACCGGTTTGCGCATCATGGATACGATGTACCAAGTGCCTGCCCCGAAAACGAAGAAATAAACCACGATAAAGGCCATGAGCGATGCCGCCACCGCGGGCGCCGCGACGGGGGCCAAACTATCGGACGTGCGCAGCAGGCCATAGACGGTAAAGGGCTGCCGCCCGACCTCGGTCGTGATCCAGCCTGCCAGCACGGCCATGAACCCGGTTGGCCCCATCAGCAAGGCCAGTCGATGCAGCATCGGCGCGTCATAAAGCCGCCCGCGCACCCGCGCGAAAGCCGCCCAAAGGCCCAGCCCCAGCATCGCAAAGCCAAGTGCAATCATAATGCGGAAAGACCAGAAAACGATGGCGACGGGTGGCTGATCCTCTTCGGGGATCGTGTCCAACCCGTCTAGGGGGGCGTTCAAGTCATGTTTTAGGATCAGCGATGACAGTTTGGGAATTTGAACAGCATAGTCGATACGCTTTTCCTCGGCGTTGGGAATACCAAAGAGGATCAGCGGCGCACCGTCGGGGTGGCTGTCGTAATGCCCCTCCATCGCCATGATCTTGACCGGCTGGTGCTCGAGCGTGTTCAAACCGTGCAAGTCGCCTGCGAAGATCTGCAAGGGCGTCACCACCACCAGCATCCACATCGCCATAGAGAACATGCGCCGTGCGGCCGCGTTGGCTTGGTCCCGCAGCAAATGCAGCCCGCCAACCGCGCCCACAACCAGCGCCGTTGTCAGATAGGCCGCCAGCACCATATGCACCAAACGATAGGGGAAGGAGGGGTTGAAAACGATCGCCCACCAACCCTCGGGGATGAACTGGCCCAGATCGTTCATGCTGAACCCGGCTGGCGTCTGCATCCAAGAGTTAACGGACAAAATCCAAGTTGCAGATGCCAGGGTGCCAAGCGCCACCAATGCAGTGGCGAACATATGCAGCCCATCGCCCACCCGTTTGCGGCCAAACAGCATGATGCCTAGAAACCCAGCCTCAAGGAAGAAGGCAGACAGCACCTCATAGGCCATCAGGGGGCCGACAACCGGCCCGGCCTTGTCCGAGAAAACAGACCAGTTGGTGCCAATCTGATAGGACATGACAATGCCCGACACCACGCCCATGCCAAAGGCCACGGCGAAGATCTTTTTCCAGTAGTTGAACAGGTTCAGATAGGTCTCGTCCCGCTTCCACAACCAAAGGGCGTTGAGCACGGCGAGGTAACTGGCCAACCCGATCGAAAATGCCGGAAAGATGATGTGGAACGAGATCGTGAATGCAAATTGCACCCGTGCCAGAATTTCGGCGGTAAATCCGTCGAGCATGATAAGCCCCGCGTGTTGTGTTAGGCTCCATATAAGCCGACAACCGTGCAACGGCACAGGATAAATTGCCGCAGCCGTGCAACGCCGCTGCTAAACGTGAAACCGCACCACCACGCGCAGGCCGGGGTTGTTGTCGTAAAGATTAAGCGCCGCACCATGCAATTTCGCCACGCCGTCAACCAGTGCCAGGCCCAACCCATGCCCTGCTGTGCCGCGGCTGCGGTCCAATCGGTAAAGCCGTTGCAACACGCGCTTGCGGTCCTCAACAGGGATGCCGGGGCCGTCATCTGCCACGCTTAGCTGCACCGCCTCCTCGGTCTGCTGCAAGCTCACCGTTACCCGCGCGGCATCGCCGGTATGGCGCAGGGCGTTTTCGATCAGGTTGGCCAGCATCTGCCCGATCAATGTGCGGTCTCCGGAGACTGTGACTGGGTTTTGCGGCAGATCACACACCAGCGTCTTGCCCTGCTCGGCGGCGGCTGGCTCGAACAATTCGCTGATGGTGCGGCACAGGGCCACCAGATCGACCGGAGCGAAATGCGCCCGCGCGTCGCCGCTTTCTACCTGAGCCAGTTGCAACAGGGCTTGGAATATCGCGGCGATCCCGTCCAACTCGGCCCGGGCACGGGCGAGCGGCTCACTTGGGTCAGACCTCTCTTCCTGCGCGCGGGCCAAATCGTCAAGATGCACCGAGACCCGTTGGATCGGTGTTTTCAGATCATGGGCGATGTCCAAAGACACCTGCCGCAGCGCCGCGACCGAGGTTTCCTGCGCACGCGCCATCTGGTTCACCGCTTCGCCGATCCGCGACAGATCGTCAGACCAGCGCGGTCCCGGCGTCACCCTCGCTGCCAGATCGCCGGTGGTCAAACGATCCAAGGTGCCACGGATCACCTCCACATGGCGTTTGGAGCGCCGTGCGAGGATCAACCCACCCGACAGCGCGATCAACACCGTGGGCATCAGACTCACCAGTAGAATGTTCACAAAGACTTCGCGCAGCGCGGTAATCTCTGCCCGGCTGCGGGCGATGGTCAGCAGGCCCCCATAAAGCGTGTCGGTCAAGGTCAGATAGACGCCGGTGTACTGCGTCCGCGCCGCCCCCAGCGACACGATGTGATAGCCTTCATCATCTCGCGCAATCGCGCCATTGCCATAGATGCGCCCGTCCGGACCAATGTAGCTGAGGATCAACCGGTTCGGGTCAGTCGCCCGCGATTCCGCCTCAACCAAACGGGCGAGCGCGCCCGCGCTTGGCGCGGCGCGAAACCCCGCCATATCCTGCGCCAGATCGGCGCGAATGGCCTGTTCAAAAGACCGCTGCGTTACCGCATAGCTGCCCGCAAGGCTTAGCAGGCTGACCGTGGCGAAAAGCAGCACCAACAACAGCGCCAGCCGCAAAGGCATGGAGCGCCAAAGCCCCGCGAGCCGCGCCTTCACGCGTCGATCCTATAGCCTGCGCCGCGCACGGTTTGGATCAGCTCGGTATCAAAAGGCCGGTCAACCTTGGCGCGCAACCGGCTGATGTGGGTTTCAACCACATTGGTCATCGGGTCAAAGGAGATATCCCAGACCGCTTCAAGCAGCATGGTGCGCGTCTGCACCCTGCCCCGGCGGCGCAGCAGATGCTCCAGCAGGGCAAACTCCCGCGGCAGCAAGTCTATCTCTTGCCCTGCGCGGGTGACGCGACGGCTGATGAGGTCCATTGTCAGATCACCCGCCCGCAGCGTGGTTTCCTGTTCCAACGCCTGTGGACGGCGCGCCAATGCGTTAACCCGCGCTGACAACTCGCCAAAGGCAAAGGGTTTGACCAAGTAGTCATCCGCCCCGGCGTTCAGCCCATCGATCCGATCCTCGACCGCGCCCATCGCCGTGAGCAGCAGCACCGGTGTCTTGTTTCCCGCGCCGCGCAGGGTTTTCAAAAGCGTCAGACCGTCCAACTCTGGCAGCATCCGATCAAGGATCAGCACGTCATAAGCCCCGGTGGTGGCCTGCACCAAACCGTCCCGGCCATCTGCCACCACATCTACCGTATGCCCCTCTTCGCGCAGGCCCCGCGCGATATAGGTGCTGGTGGTGGTATCGTCTTCGACAACAAGCAGTTTCATCGCTCTCTCATGTAGGATTGGCCAAGGATTAGGGCAAATCTGCCCGCCGCACATCCCACCGCCTGTATTCTCACAAATTTGTATAGCGCCCGCGACAGCGCTGTAAAACGCACGCCCCAGATAGGGCGTCAGAAACACGAATGCACAGCAAGGAGCATCCTATGAACAAGACACTCTCCAAGGCCCCCCGCGCCGCCGCCCTTGCGCTCAGCGCCGCCGTCGCTGCCACCCCGATGCTGGCGCTTACGCCTTCGGCGGCATTTGCCGTTCCGGCAGGCGGTTATGCGGATCTGGTCGAAGCGGTCTCTCCCGCCGTGGTCTTTATCGAAGTGACCGCAAAACAGGACAGCGCGCAAATTCAACAGCAGCTCCCCCCCGGCATGCCCGAAGAACTGCGTCGCCGCTTTGAACAGATGCTGCCCGGCCAGAACGGCGCAGCTCCCGCCCCGCGCCAAGGGCTGGGCTCAGGGTTCATCATCTCGGAAGACGGGCAGATCGTGACCAACCACCATGTCGTGGCGGGTGCTGAAAAGGTGACTGTCAAACTTGCCGATGGCCGCAGTTTCGACGCCGAAGTGGTCGGCAGCGATGCGATGACAGACATCGCCCTGCTGAAAGTGACCGCGGATGTGGAACTGCCCAAGGTCGACTTTGGCACCTCCAAATCCCTGCGTGTGGGGGATGAGGTCGTGGCCGTGGGCAACCCCTTTGGCCTTGGTGGCACGGTGACTTCGGGCATCGTTTCCGCTTTGTCGCGGGACATTCAGGCCGGGCCATTCGATGACTTCATCCAGACCGACGCAGCGATCAATCGCGGCAACTCCGGCGGGCCTTTGTTTAACAACGCAGGCGAAGTTGTTGGTGTGAACACGGCGATCCTGTCGCCCGGTGGCGGCTCTGTGGGGATCGGCTTTTCGGTGCCGTCTGATCTGGTGCAGACCATCGTCGCGGACCTTGCCGATGACGGCGCGGTGGAACGTGGTTGGCTTGGCGTGCAAATCCGCCCGATGACGCCGGAAGTTGCCAATGTGCTGGGGTACGATGAACCACGCGGCGCGGTGATTGAGGCCATCTCTGACGACAGCCCGGCGGCCGAAGCGGGGCTGAAGAAGGGCGATATCATCCTCTCCTTTGGCGGCGAGGAGATCATTGATCTGCGCGACCTGACCCGCGCTGTCGCTACCACATCGCCCGATGCAACGGCTGAGGTTGTTGTACTGCGCAAGGGCACCGAAGAGACCCTCGATGTGACCGTCGGCGCTCTGGAAGCAAAGCCTGCCTGACTAACGCTCGCCTAACCAACGTTTCCCGGCGCCTCTCCTGCCGCTGGGAAACCACCGCCCCCGTCCCTGGTCGGGGGTGCCTGCCCCGGCGTCCCCAAGCGCCGGGGCTCTTTATATGCGGCGCAGGGGAAAAGGACCGTTTAACCGTTGGCGCTAGGCTCGTCGCTGCTGCTTAGATGGAACCGTACAAGATCAGCGACCGAGCCGGCTTCGAGTTTGCGCATGACCCGCGCGCGATGTACCTCAACCGTTTTGACCGAAATATCCATTTCGCTCGCAATTTCACGGTTCGATTTTCCCGTGACCACACGTTCAAACACGCGGTGTTCCTGCGGCGTCAGTCGGGCCAGCATCTGCGCCCCTTCCTGCGCTGCCGCCGTTGACTGGCGCCGTGCCGCATCCGCCAAAAGCGCTGCGTTGATCAGATCGAGCATATCCTGGTTGCTATAGGGCTTTTCGATAAAATCCACCGCACCGGCTTTCATAGCCTTTACCGCAGTTGAAACATCCCCAAAGGCAGTCATTAAGATGACCGGCATTTCGAGTTGCTGTGCGATCAGCGCCTTTTGCAATTCGAGCCCGCTCATCCCGGGCATGCGCACATCGCTTACCAGACAGCACACTCCCTCATCTTCATAAGTCTCAAGAAAGGCACTTGCGCTGTCAAAAGCCACGGTGCGCAATCCGACGGACCCCAACAACCAAACCAAGGATTCCCGCACCGCTGCGTCATCATCCACTATATATACGATCGCGTTTTCGATCAGCTTACTCCTGTACGACAAGCGGTAGGCGTACGGTCAAGCAGGCCCCCGTTTCGTTCGATTTCGTCACTTGGATGGACCCACCATGAGATTCCGCGATCGTTTCGCAGATCGCCAACCCCACGCCCAGTCCTTTAGCTTTGGTCGATCTAAAGGCCGTAAACGCCT
The DNA here is from genome assembly GCF_013346665.1 of Sulfitobacter maritimus. GTDB lineage: Bacteria > Pseudomonadota > Alphaproteobacteria > Rhodobacterales > Rhodobacteraceae > Sulfitobacter > Sulfitobacter maritimus. The sequence continues at coordinate 73,068 of NZ_JABVBB010000034.1, read as the reverse complement.
TTTCAATAGGCATATCTTGCGCAAATCCCATCCCACCATCGCAGACATCGACAACTATATCATCTTCGTCACACCAGGCGGTCACTTTGACCTCGGCGTCTGAACGGCCAGATTCGCGACAAGCCTCTATCCCATTCTTGATCAAGTTGATTAACAGCTGCTCAATCTCAATGCGCGCGCAGTGAAGCGGTGTGCCATCGCAGCCGTCTTCGATCACGACCGCCACACCAGTGGCCGCGCTTTCGGGTTGGATCAGCAGCCGCACGGAGCGCAAAAGCTCGTCAAACGGCACCGTCACATAATCCGCCGGGTCACTGTGCAAATAGTTCGACATCGAGCGCAAAATCGCGCTCGCCCGTTCTGACTGACTTTGCATACTACTCAGCACTGCGATCATATCGTCGCGTTCCAACTGGTTGTTCTTGGCCCGCAAAACACAGCCTGCCGCAAAATTGTGAATAGCCGACAAGGGCTGGTTCAACTCATGGGCAATCGCGGCAGTCATCTGGCCCAGCGTCTCTCGGCGGTTAAGCAGTTGCAGCGCGTTTTCATGATGATGCAGACGTTCTTCGCCAGAGACCCGTTCGGTAATGTCGGCGGCGATGGTCAGCAGCCCCCCTGCCGCCAAGAGGTAATCCGTCACCTCCAGCCAGCGGCCATCCCAAGATTCTTCACGCAAGAACTGTGCAGGCTCAGCGCGACGGTTGCGCCGTCGCTGCATCCAGCGGCTCCGCTTATCACCAGAGGCCTTCAGTTGCCCGGTATTGACAAAATGCTCAAGCAATTCATCGAAATGCCACCCGATGATATCCCCACCATTCAGCCCCAAAAAACTGGCGCGGTATTTGTCGTTGCAATAGACCAAACGGTCCTCGGCATCGAAAAGCGCCACCATGGTTGAGATATTTTCGAACGCCAGCGCCAAGGCCTCAAGCGCCCCTTGTCGTTCGCTGCGTGCTGCTGCGATTTCCGTCATGTCGAAACAGGTACCGCGATAGCCCGCCAATGCGCCGCTGCTGTCGAAAAAAGGCTTTCCTGACATGTCGATTTTTCGGCTGTTGCCACCCGGTTGCGGAATAACTAAACGCAGGTCCCGAAATGGTGCCTGCGTCGCAAGTCGTTGTTGCAGCAGGTCATAATCGCCAAGATCGCGGGCAACATTAGCCTCGGCAAAGGTGCTGCCCAAATGGAAAAACGGCGCGCCCTCATCCGTTTGGCGTCCGCCGCCAGACAGAAAGGTGAACCGTCGGTTCACGTCCATCTCCCAGACCCAATCTGTCGCACTCGCGGCGAAGTCGCGGAATCGGGTTTCACTCTCGACCAGTTCATTTAGCACGCGCTGTTGCTCCGTGACGTCTTGGATCGCGGCCAAGAGCCGCACCCCACCACGTCCTTCGACCCGACGCATGGACGAGCGAAGCTCAATCTGCCGCCCGTTTTCGGTCAGGAACTTGAGCGTCTCTATCACGTCGCGCGGTTGGCGGCCTGCCCTTTGCAGGTTGTAGCTGAGCGTAGCACGGCTGCGCGGATCGACAAAACGCTGCCCCTGCTGCCACATCTCGCTCAGAGTGCGCGCGTCGCGACCCAGTAGTTCTTCCACCTCAGGGGAGACATCAACCAATGCCCCCGCGCTGTCCCATTCGAGGTAGCCAACCCCGGCGACTTCGGCTGCCAACGCGTGTTTGGCCTCGCTGAATTCGGCCTGCTGTGCTGCGTCTTGCAAAGAGGAGCGGTCCATCACGATCACCAAGACCCCGACGACCTGCTCTCGGTCCATCAAAGGTTGGTAGACCGCTGATCCTTCGGTTCGCTGCAACAGGGGGCGGGTGCCGTTGAAAAGCCACGTCACCTGCTCGCCCGAGAATGCCTTATCCAGATTGTCTTTGATTTGCGGGAATACGTCTGCGCCTATGATCTGCGAAGGGTGCTGGCCAATTATGTCAGAGCGATGCAGACCAATGGCCTGACAATAGGCATCGTTTACAAAGCCGTAGCGCCAATCGGGGGTGACAAAGGCGACCTCCATCGGGATACTGTTAAGCAAGCCTTGCAGGTGGTTGCTTCCATCCGGACTTGGATCAATGATCTGCCCCATTCGGCGCGTGCGGTGAAGCCGCAGGCCTAGGGCCATCAACACCGCGAAAAGCGCCAGAGCCAGCACAATCTCTGCGGGGTGGTTATATACCCACCCTGTCTCTCCCGAAGGTGTCCCTGCAATCACGGCGCCTTCCAGCAGCAGCACAGCCACCCCGGCGCCAATGCCATAACGGTTTACCGGATCGCCCGTCTGCCGCGCGAGAACGGCGGATAGGATGACGATACCACATAGGACGATCAGCGTGAACGCTGCGACCAAACTCATTAAACACCTCTGCTTTCCGCGCTAAACCTCGTGCTTTTGCAGGAGTTTGTCTATTGGGGGAAACCCTGACCTCTTTGGCCTGATCGCAGCTGCGTCCCCTTGTCCTTAGGTCCCGGCTTAGAATTTTCAAAATTTTAATCGCTTACTATCAAACTGTTACGGTCATTTGTGCGGGTATTCCCCGATACGTTCAGGGCAAGGCCCAATGGAACACGCAAAAAGAGGTCGTTATGATCTTTTGTTGTCGGGCCATGGCACGACACTCTTCTGACAACATACGGTACCCTTGCAGTGAATAAAAAAACGGAGAGCGGCAACAAAGCCCCTACCAAACCCGCCTCGCGCGGTCCCTCGGAAAAAGAATTGATGGAGATTCGTGCGCTCTATGCACAGGCCGACGCGCTTGTGGCGTCCCTGCCTGAAGGCACGACAGAGGACGAAGCTGCGCAGCAAGACGCAGACGAAAACAGCGAGACATGCCCCGTTGCGTCTTCGGCGCAGGCCCGCAGCATGGACAATGACCCCGAACAGGGTGATCCGCGCTAGAATTTGCGTCGCGGCTTATTTCTGGCTGTTTGACACCACATGATCACTGTCGATCCCGCCCAGCGAGTGGAATAGCCCACTGGTGTTGCTGACCCCGAATTTCTTGAGCAGCTTGGCGCGGTACACCTCCACCGTGCGGTGCGAGATATCGAGGTTGATGGCGATTTCCTTGCTGGTCAGCCCTTCGGCCAGATGGCTCAGAATTTCCCGTTCCCGGCGGGTGAGCGGCAGATAGGGCCGCTCGCTCGATAGGTCCGCAAAGCTCCAGACCGCACGTTCCAAAGGGCTGTCGGGTGTAAAAGAATGGCCCCGCACCCGGCACCAGAACAGGCTGCCGTCCTGACGTGCCATGATGCGCTCATCCCAATATGTGTTCGTCTCGCGCAGTTGGTTCACGCCCCGGTCGCGGATGTTCTTAAACTCTTCGTCCGAAGGGTAGAGCATCGAGAACAGCTGATCGCGCAGATCCTCGCGCGTATAGCCGAACATCTGCGCAAAGGCGTTGTTGCAATCGCGGATCAGACGGTTTTGGGTGACCACCAGCCCAATCGGCGCATGGATGAATGCCAGTTCGGCAAAGCGTCCGTCGCGAAAGCAATCATCGGTACGTATTTCCACCATCTTGCCCCGTTTGGTTTATTCTCGGATGCTGAAATTCTAAGCTAGACGACGGGTTTGTGCGGCGCAACAGCGCCCACCATCCGTTCAGGGAGGATACCATGAAGACACTCACGCGGATCGCCGCCGTGACGGCAAGTGTTGCGGCATTTGCCAGCGCGGCTTGGGCCGAAGACCCGATCAAGATCGCCCTCGTGCACGGGATCTCTGGCAGCAGTTTCGAAGCCTTCTCCAAACAGGCGCAAACCGGATTCGAGCTTGGCATCGAATATGCCACAGACGGGACGAACACCGTCAAGGGCCACCCCATTGAGCTCATCATCAAGGACACGCAGTTTAAACCCGATGTCGCCCGCGCCGTGTTGGCCGAAGCTTACGGCGACGACGAGGTGCTGATGGCCATCGGCTCGACTTCATCAGGCGTGGCCAAGGGGATGCTGCCGATTGCCGAGGAATACGAGAAAATCCTGATCGTCGAGCCTGCGGTGGCCGACAGTCTCACTGGGCCGGACAGCAACCGCTATGTCTTTAAGACCTCGCGCAACTCCTCAATGGACATGCAGGCGCAGGCTTTGGCGTTGCAGCCTGACGAGAACCTCTTTGTCGCCACCATCGCCGAGGACTATGCCTTTGGTCATGACGGGATCGACGCCTTCAAAGCCGCACTGGAAGGCACCGGCGCCACCGTGGTGACCGAGGAATTCGTCCCCCAAGGCACCGCCGATTTCACCGCAGCGGCGGAACGGATGTTTAACGCGCTGAAGGACAAGGACGGCCGCAAAGTGATCCTCGTCTATATCGCCGGGGGCGGTGACGCGCCGGGCAAGATCCAAGCGCTGGACCCGTCGCGCCACGGCATTGAGATTTCCATGGGCGGGCATATCCTGCCGGTGCTGCCGACCTACAAGCGTTTCCCCGGCATGGAAGGCGCGGTCTATTACTACTACGAGGCCTACAACAACCCGGTGAACGACTGGTTGGTCAAGACCCACCAGGAGCGTTTCGACAGCCCGCCTGACTTCTTCACCGCAGGCGGCATGTCGGCGGCGCTGGCCGCGGTCAAAGCGATTGAGACGGCTGACAGCCTTGAGACCGAAGACCTAATCGCTGCGATGGAAGGCATGTCATGGGAGACCCCCAAAGGCACCATGACCTTCCGCCCGGAAGACCATCAGGCGTTGCAGTCCATGGTACACTTCAAAATCCGCGTCGATGAGAACGTCGATTGGGCGATCCCCGATCTGGTGCGCATCATCGAAGCGGATGAGATGGACATCCCCATCGGCCGTACGAACGACTAACGACGGATGAAAGCTTGCCCCGCCCCGTATCGGGGCGGGCCAACTCTCGCCGCGCAAAGGTTTCCCCATCATGCCCTCGCCCTCGCTCATCACGCGCGATCTGACCATTCGTTTTGGCGGTCACGTCGCCGTTAATCAGGTCTCTTGCGCCTTCTACCCCGGCGAACTCACCGTGATTGTGGGGCCGAACGGAGCGGGTAAGACCACCTATTTTAACCTGATCTCTGGCCAGCTTACCGCGACTTCGGGGCAGGTGATTAAAGGCGAGGTCGACCTGACCCGCATGGCCCCCTCGGCACGCGCGCGCCACGGTGTGGGCCGCGCCTTTCAGCTGACTAACCTCTTTCCGCAACTGACTGTGTTGGAGAACATCCGTCTTGCCGTGCAGGCCCGTGCAGGCGACGGCTGGAGACTGCTGCGCCCGGTACATCGCTTTACCAAACTGACGCAAGACGCCGAGCATTACCTCGAAGCGACCCGCCTCACCCGCGCCGCCCATCTGCCCGCCGCGGCCCTGCCCCACGGCGACCAGCGCAAGCTGGAAGTGGCGCTGCTGATGGCGATGGAGCCAGACATCTATATGTTCGATGAGCCGACTGCCGGCATGTCACTGGACCATGCGCCCGACGTGCTGGACCTGATTGCGCAGATCAAAGCTGACCCCAGCAAAACCGTGCTGCTGGTCGAGCACAAGATGGACGTGGTCCGCGCCCTCGCCGACCGGATCATCGTGCTGCACAACGGCGAACTGCTTGCCGATGGCGCGCCTGCCGAGGTCATGGACAGCCAGATCGTCCGCGACGTCTATCTCGGCACCGCGACGGAGGAGACCGCATGAGCCTGCTGACCCTCGATCATATGAAAACCAACATCGGCCAATATGCCGTGCTGCATGATGTGAGCCTCGAAGTGCCTGAAGGGGGCGTCTTTGTTCTGCTGGGCCGCAATGGGGCAGGCAAGACAACCACGCTGCGCTCGATCATGGGGCTGTGGAAGCCCGCACCCGGTACGGTCCGCTTTGACGGGACCGACCTCACCGGGATGCACACAGCTGACATCGCCCGGCGCGGTATCGCTTATGTGCCTGAGAACATGGGGATTTTCGGCAACCTTACGGTAGAGGAAAACCTGATCCTCGCCACCGACAAGGGGCGGTTCGACCAGTCACGTCTCAAACGCATCACCACGCTCTTTCCGGCCTTGGAACGGTTCTGGACCAAACAGGCATGGTCTCTGTCTGGCGGGCAGAAACAGATGCTCTCCGTCGCCCGCGCCATTGTCGAGCCGCGCCGTTTAATCCTGATCGACGAGCCGACCAAAGGCCTCGCCCCTGCCATCGTCGCCGCCATGGCGGAAGCCTTTACCGAGATTTCACGTGAAGCAACGCTGCTGCTGGTCGAGCAGAACTTCCACTTCGCCCGCAGCATCGGGCGCGACATGGCGGTGATCGACAATGGCCGTGTCGTACACAGCAGCAGCATGGCGGATTTCGCCGCCGATAAACCATTGCAAGACCGACTGCTGGGCCTGTCGTGATGAGGAAGAACATGGATCGCATTTCGGAAACATTGGGACGTTTCGGTGGTGTTTACCTGTTGCCGCTGATCCTCGCCGCGCTGGCCTTCGTGCTGATCGGTGCACCTTCCTCATGGGCCACGCTCACGGTGGCAGGGCTGGCGATGGGGATGATGGTGTTTCTCATGGCCTCGGGGCTGAGCCTGATCTTTGGGCTGATGGATGTGCTGAACTTTGGCCATTCGGCCTTTGTCAGCTTCGGCGCCTTTGTCGCGGCCTCGGTGCTCGCGGCCCTCAGCGGTTGGCTGGGGGCCGATAATGTACTGCTGAACATCGCCGCACTAAGCCTCGCGATCATTGCGGCCATGTCCTTTGGGCTCGCTGCCGGGTGGTTCTTTGAGACCGTCATCATCCGCCCCGTTTACCACGACCACCTGCGGCAAATCCTCATCACCATGGGGGCGCTGATCGTCTCCGAACAGATCATCCTCGCCGTCTGGGGCGGCACGCCGATCACCGTGCTGCGGCCCCAGTTCCTCGAAGGCGCTTGGATCATTGGCGATGTGAGCATTGAGATTTACCGCATCTTTGCCTTCGGCCTCGGCCTCGCGGCTTTCATCGGTCTTTACCTCGTGCTGAACCGCACCCGGCTTGGCCTTTTGGTCCGCGCTGGTGTCGAAAACCGAGAGATGGTGGAGGCGCTTGGCTTTCGCATCGACCGGCTGTTCATCGGCGTTTTCATGGTCGGCTCAGCCCTTGCGGCGGTCGGCGGGGCGATGTGGGCTGGGTATGAAACGCTGATCACCCCGGCGCTTGGGGGCGAGATGATGATCGTGGTGTTCATCGTCGTCATCATCGGCGGTCTGGGCTCCATCGAAGGCACGCTTCTGGGCGCGCTGCTGGTCGGGTTGACGGCAAACTACGTGGGTTTTCTCGCGCCGAAACTGGCATTGGCGAGCAATATGATCCTGATGACAGCGATCCTGCTGTGGCGGCCCAATGGCCTGCGCCCGGCGGTGAAGTGAGGTGAGTATGCAAAGCAAATCGACCTATGGCACCCTCGCCGTGAAGACCGCCGTGCTGGTGATCGCCGCCCTGCTGCTGTTCGCGCCCTTCTTGTTTCAGGACGTCCGCGCCCTCGAAGTGGCCGCACGCATCTGTATTTTTATCGTTCTCGTGGCCAGCTACGACCTGCTCATTGGCTACACCGGCATCGTCAGCTTTGCCCATACGATGTTCTTTGGCTTCGGGGCCTACGGCGCGGCTATTGCCCTGCGCCAGATGGGACCGGGCTGGGACGCGGTGGCTTTAGGCGCTGTGGCGGGGGTTGTGGTCTCGCTGGTGGTTGCTACGGCGGTGGGACTGTTAAGCTTGCGGGTCAAGGCGATCTTCTTTGCCATGATTACATTGGCGACCGCGTCGGTCGCACTTGTGCTCGCCTCGCAACTGTCGCAGTTCACCGGGGGCGAAGACGGCATTACCTACCGCGCGCCGGATCTGTTCAAACCCGCGACGAAGCTGATGGTCGATGAAGACGGCAAGGTGGCGCGGCTCTTTGGCGTGAAACTGAACGGCAAACTCGCCGCGTATTACTTCGTCTTTTTCACCTCGCTCGCCCTGTTCCTGCTGATGCTACGGGTCGTGGCAGCGCCGCTCGGTTCAGTCCTCAAAGCAATCCGCGAGAATGAAGCGCGGGCCGAGGCGGTTGGCTACCGGGTAGTGGCCTACCGCACTTTCGTCTTCTGCCTCTCTGCCGCTGTCGCCTCCCTCGCCGGGACTGTCTATGCGATCTGGCTGAAATACACCGGGCCGGACACCACGCTGAGCTTTGCCATTATGATCGACATCCTGCTGATGGTGGTGATCGGCGGCATGGGCACGATGTGGGGCGCGGTTGTCGGTGCGGTGCTGATGGTCATGGCGCAATATTACCTGCGCGACCTGATGGGGGCTGCCGCCGAGGCAACGGCAAACATCCCTCTCCTTCCAGACCTGCTTGCCCCGGACCGCTGGCTGTTCTGGCTCGGCATCATCTTTATCTTGCTGGTCTATTTCTTCCCCCGCGGGATCACCGGCACGATCATGCAAAAGGGAGCGCGCGCATGACCTCTCCGCGTTTCCGCTTTGTCCCCGTTATGGATCACGAGGTGCATGTCACCGAATGGGGCGATCCGGCCAATCCCGCGCTGATCATGTCGCATGGGCTGGCCCGCACTGGGCGCGACTTTGACGAACTGGCCGCCGCGCTGTCAGACAGCTATCACGTGCTTTGCCCCGACATGATCGGGCGCGGGCTGTCCTCTTGGTCACGCGACCCGGAGGCGGAGTATTCGGTGGAGTATTACGCAGGCATTGCTACAGATATGATGGATCTTTGCCAAATTGAGCGGGCGACCTGGCTTGGGACCTCGCTGGGCGGCATGATCGGGATGCGGCTGGCGTCTGGCCATGATGCGGACCGGATTGAGGCGCTGATCGTCAATGACATTAGCCCTGAATTGCCCACCCCCGCTGTTGACCGGATCCTATCCTATGTCGGCACTTTGCCCCGGTTCGACAGTTTCACCGAAGGCGAAGCGTGGCTGCGGAAGACCTATGCCCCTTTCGGGCCAGCAAAGGATCTCTTTTGGCAGCGCATGGCGCGTTCCTCCCTGCGGCGCTGCGGTGACGGGCGGTTGACCCTGCATTACGACCCCCGCATCACGGTTCAATTCACAGCGTCGGCGCATGAGCTTTCGACATGGGATCACTGGGCACGCATCACGGCGCCGACCCATGTGCTGCGCGGCACCCTGTCAGATCTGTTACTGCCCGATGCCGCCGCGCGTATGCAGGCCAGCGGGCCACGCCCTCGGATTACCGAGTTTGCCGACTGCGGCCATGCCCCCAACCTTTCGAACCCCGAAGACATCCGCCTACTGCGCGAAATCCTGACTGAATTGCGGCAATAGCCCCTACACTAAGGCGGTTTGGGGCTATTTTTGATATATTTGACGCCGTCACCAAGGCATTTTTCGTCCTACCTGCGTTTCCTCTTGCGTCACCGCCGGGCAGATGCACTCTTCGCGGTAACGACGCCCACGCCGTTTGAGCAAAACCGGGCGCGGGCGAAGAGGGTTTGGAGTGGCTAAGGCAGAGAAGACAGGGATGACAGCCGTGCTGTCGCGGAGCGTGAGACGTGTGATCGTGCTGTTGGTTCTGGGCGGCGTGATATTGGGCTTTGGCCACCGGATCGAAACGCTTTCTTACCAAGCCTATGTGCAGGACCTGAAGCTTGACGCCGCCCGCGAACTTATCGAAGTGCGCGAGCGTATTCGAACGCAAATTTTCGATCAAATCCTCAAGCTGCACGAATTGACAACGATCATCAGCGAGAACCCGGATATTTCTCAGACTGAGTTCTCGGCCCGCGCCGCCGAGTTTTCTGCCCGCAACCCCGAAGTGCTCAACCTCGCTGCCGCGCGTGATCTTGTGGTGAACATCGTTCACCCACTGGAAAGCAACAAGTCAGTGCTGGGGCTCGATTACCGTGAAAATCCCGCGCAACTGCCCAAGGTGCAGCAGGCCATGAACAGCGGCAGCGGCCTGATCACCGGGCCGGTGGACCTTGTGCAAGGTGGCCGCGGCATGATCCTGCGCCAGCCAGTGTTTTACGCGCAGGCAGATGGGTCGATGACCTCTCCTCGCCCCTGGGGGCTGCTGTCGATGGTGATCGACTATGACCGTTTCGTCGAACAGTTAGAAATTTCAGAGACCTTGCAGACCTATGATGTGGTGATCCGTGAGTTGGACACCGCGGGCAATGTCGAGCAGGTGATCGTCGGCGCACCCGACATCGCGTTGGCTGATCCGATCAAGCTTGATTTCAACTTTGCCTTTGGCCTGTGGGAACTCGCGGCCACCACAAAGGGCGGTTGGCCCGACCACCGGCCTGATTTTTATTGGAACTGGTTGCTGCGTTTGCTCGTAGCCGCCGCCGCAATGACCTTTGCGTCCTATGTCATGCGGTTGAGCGAAACCCGCCATCTGGCCGAAGAGCGCCTGCGCACAGGGATCGAAGCGCTGGACCACGGCTTTGTGATGTTCGACCCCAGCGGCACCTTGGTGCTGTGCAACGAGAAATACCGCGAGATCCACGGCTACAGAGACGTCATCAAACCGGGCTCGACCTATGAACGCATCGCCCGAGACAGCATTCGGCGCGGGCTGGTGCCGGATGCTGTCGGCAAGGAGGAAGAATGGATACGCATCTGGCTGGAAAAGCGCGAACAGGGCGCTTTTGAGACCGAACAGCGGATGTCTGATGGGCGCATTATCCGAACTTCAGACCGCCGCATGGAAGACGGCAGCGTGGTCGGCCTGCGGATCGACGTGACGGATATCAAAAGAGCATTGATGGCGGCGGAGGACGCGAACAAGGCCAAGACCGACTTCATGGGCGTGCTGAGCCATGAGTTGCGCACGCCGCTTACCGTGATCCTTGGGCATGTGCGGCTGGCCAGGCATTTCGACCGCGCAAAGGTCGCCCGCGATCTACAGGACGCGGTCCATTCCGATCCCCAGACCAACGCCGCCCTTGCGCCAAAGTTGGATGCGGTATTCGCCAAGCTGGGCGAGACCATGCAGACCGTTGAGCGTTCTGGCAACCATCTGTTGACCCTGATCAATGAAGTGCTGGACTTTGCCAAGATCGACGCAGGCAGCCTCTCTATCGATATGGCTCCTGTTAAAATTGACGACATCGTTACGCCGAGCGCCGAACAACTGCGCCCGATGATCGAGGACAAAGGGCTGAAGCTGCACGTTGCTTCGACCAAAGGCACGCTTCTTGCGGATGGTAAGCGTATCCAGCAGATCTTGATCAATCTGCTGAGCAACGCGATCAAATTCTCTGATCAAGGGGAGATTTCGCTGGTCAGCCGGGTGCGTGGCGAGGTGGTTGAGTTCCGTGTCACCGACAATGGCATCGGCATTCCCGAAGAAGAACTGGAGCGCGTCTTCGAGCCGTTTCATCAGGTCGACTCAACCGCGACACGACGCTTTGGGGGAACCGGCCTTGGGCTTGCCATTTCACGCGATATCGCCATCGCCCACGGCGGCAATCTGGTTGCCACCAGTATTCTGGGCAAAGGCAGCAGCTTTCTTCTGACGCTACCGATGCATCCGGCGCATGCAGTTAAAACAGCCCCCGCCAAGGTCACCGAGCCTGCCTGACAGGACAGACAGGCTCACCGCCTGTTCAAAGCCGCGTGACCTCTTGTTGCTGGGTGCCGAGCTCTTCAATCCCCATCCGCACCTGATCCCCCGGGGTCAGATAGCGCGGTGGGTTGAACCCCATACCAACGCCCGGCGGGGTGCCTGTGCAGATCAGATCGCCCGGCTCCAGCCGCGTGAATTGCGACATATAAGAGACGATGGTGGCGACATCAAAGATCATTTTCTCCGTTGTGCCATCCTGCAGTCTCTCGCCATTCACCTCCGTCCAAAGGTCAAGACGACCCGGATCGCCAAGCGCGTCACCGGACACGAGCACCGGCCCGGTGGGGCAAAAGTTCGGAAAGCTCTTGCCCTTGACCCACTGTCCGCCCCGCTCGGCCTGCCAAGCGCGCTCGGACACGTCATTGACCACGCAATAGCCCAGCACATGGGCAAGCGCGTCCTCTTGGGCGATATTCAACGCAGCACGCCCAATCACGACACCTAGTTCGACCTCCCAATCCAACTTGGTCATCTTGTCAGAGTAGAGAAGCGGATCATTTGGCCCGCAGTAGGTACCGCTGGCTTTGTTAAACAAGATCGGCTCGTCTGGCACCGCCATGCCGGCCTCTGCCGCGTGATCGGAATAGTTCAGCCCGACACACCAGATGTTGCGAGGCTGACCGATCGGGGCCGCAATACGCTGATTTGCTGTATCAAAAACAGGCAGGCTCTGCGGGTCAATGCCGCCGAGAAGCTCGGGCAGTGAGGGGATGGTTTGCGGGGTGAAATCCGCCACGATCCCCGAGACATCGCGCGCTTGGCCCTCTGCGTCGAGCATCACCGGTGTTTTCGCCCCGTCGCGCGGTCCGTATCGCATGAGTTTCATTATCACTTCCCTTTTGCCAAAACCTTTTTCCGCACCATACCCATCACGCGGCGCTGCGCCACCACATGCTCCGCTTTCGCAAGATCGCACAGCCCTGACAGCGGCACGTCCTGCCCTCTGGCGAATTGCCCTTCCAGCGCAGGAACCACTCCCGCGCAGTGGCGTTGGTCTGAGTAAGGGGGCTTTTATGACAAACCTACGCGCCGACTTTCTGACCAAACCGATTTTCCACTGGGCCAAGAAAGCCTTGCCTGCCCTGTCGGAAACCGAAAGCGAGGCGCTTACCGCAGGGGAAGTGTGGTGGGAGGCCGAGTTGTTCTCTGGCAATCCTGATTGGTCAAAGTTGCAGGCGGTTAAGGCCCCCCGGTTGACGGCGGAAGAGCAGGCATTCTTTGACGATCCGGTGCAAGAGTTCTGCGCCATGATCGATGATTGGAAGATCAACCACGAAACCGCTGATTTGCCGGCTGAGGCTTGGGACTTTCTGCGCGACCATAAGTTCTTTGGCATGATCATCCCAAGATCCCATAGCGGCTTGGGTTTCTCGGCCTTCGCCCATTCCGAAGTGGTGCGCTATATCTCGACCCGCTCCGTCGCCGCAGCGGTGACGGTGATGGTGCCAAACTCCCTCGGCCCCGGCGAATTGCTGCATCAGTTTGGCACCGACGCGCAAAAGGATCACTGGCTGCCGCGCCTCGCCGATGGGCGCGAGTTGCCTGCTTTTGGGCTCACCAGTGCCGAGGCTGGCTCTGACGCCTCAGCGATGGTCGACGAAGGCATCGTCGAAAAAGGCATGTGGCAGGGCGAAGAGGTGCTGGGCATCCGCCTGAACTGGGCCAAACGCTACATCACCCTTGCGCCGGTTTGCACGGTGTTGGGGCTGGCGTTTCAACTGCGCGATCCGGATGGGTTGCTCGGTGAGATTCCCGACATCGGCATTACCTGCGCGTTGGTGCCAACTGACCTACCGGGGGTTGAAACCGGGCGGCGTCACCTGCCCTCATCCACCATGTTTATGAACGGGCCAACAACCGGGAAGGACGTCTTTATCCCGCTTGATCACATCATTGGCGGGGCTGACTATGCGGGCAAAGGTTGGATGATGCTGATGTCTGCGCTGGCGGCAGGGCGCGGTATTTCGCTGCCCTCCATGGGCTGTGCGGCCATCGCATTCTCGGCTCATACCACCGGAGCTTACGCGCGTATCCGTCAACAGTTTAACCTGCCGATTGGCAAGTTTGGCGGTGTGCAGGCCCGGATGGGGCGGCTTGCGGCGGACGCCTATGCAATGGACGCCGCCCGACATCTGACCTGTGCGGGGCTGGATGAAGGACGTGCGCTATCAGTGATCTCGGCCATCATGAAAGCCCACGCGACCTTTAAAATGCGCGAAGCCTTGAACGATGCAATGGATGTGCATTCGGGCAAAGCGGTGATCGACGGGCCGCTGAACTACCTGCTCCCGCTTTACCGCGCTGTGCCAATAGGCATTACCGTCGAAGGGGCGAATATCGTCACTCGCAGCCTTATCATCTTTGGTCAGGGCTCCATCCGTGCGCATCCTCACATGCTCGACAATATGCTCGCCTTGCAAAAAGAGGATGAGGCCGAGGCGCTTGCGGCGTTTGACAAATCCCTTTGGGCGCATGTGGGCCATACCACCAAAACCCTGTTCCGCGCTTGGGGCCGTGCGCTCACCGGCGGACGCTTTGCCCCCGCCCCTGACGCAGGCGCTGCGACCCCGATTTACCGCGAATTGTCCCGTTGGTCTGCGGCCTATGCGCTAACGGCGGATTTCCTATTTCTCACGTTGGGCGGCGCTTTGAAGCGCGAGGAAATGATCTCGGGTCGGATGGGCGACATTCTGTCAGAGATGTATATCCTCTCAGCCGCGCTGAAGCGTTGGGACGATGAAGGCCGACAGCAAACGGACCTTCCGCTGCTGCAATTCGCTGCCGAGACTGCCTTCTCGCGCATTCAGACCGCTCTTGATGAAGTGATCGCCAACCTGCCTGCCCGTTGGGCCGCTTGGGTGCTCCGCGTGCTGACACTGCCGGGGCGGGGCCGCCGAGGGCCGGACGATAAGTTGACCGCTGAATGTAGTGGGTTGATTTATGCGCCCTCCGCGACCCGTGCGCGGATTACGGGGCGGCTGTTCGAAGGGCGCGAGGGGGACGGCATTGATCTGCTCAACCGTTGCTACGCCAAGGTCGTGGCCATGGAGCCAGTGATGAAACGCCTGCGCGACGCAAAGAAAACGCCGGATATGGCGCTCCAAACCGGCATCCTGAGCGATGCAGAAATGGCCGAGATAACTGAGATGAACGACCTCGTCGCCAAGGTGATCGCAGTCGATGATTACACCCCCGAAGCACTGGCTGAGCATTTCCCGGATCTCGCTCCGCCGAAAGACGACCCAGACCACCCCTCTCACCCACGAAAGGCCGCCGAATGACCCATTTCAAACAGCGCGTCTTTCTTGTGGATGGTGCGCGTACGCCGTTCTTGAAAGCCCGCCAAGGCCCCGGCCCTTTCACGCCGGTTGACCTTGCGGTGCAAGCCGGTCGACCGCTGCTCTCGCGCCAGCCGTTTGACCGCACAGCCTTTGATCTCGTGATCCTTGGATGTGTGAACGTGATCGCGGACGAGATGAACCCCGCCCGGGTGGCGGCATTGCGGTTGGGTCTGGGCGCGCAGATGGTCGCCTTTACGATGCAGATCAATTGTGGCTCCGGGATGCAAAGCATCGACACCGCCTACCGCTACATTCGCGATGGCAGCCACCAGATGATCCTCGCCGGTGGTGCCGAAGCGCTCAGCCACGCGCCTTTGGTTCTGCGTCAATCAGCAGTGGAGTGGTTCGGGCGTGTAAATGCGTCGAAGAGCCCGCTGGAAATGCTGCGTGCGATGGGGGGGCTGCGCCCTGAGTTTTTCAAGCCGGTCATCGGGCTGGAGCGCGGGCTGACCGATCCAATCACCGAATTGAACATGGGCCAAACCGCCGAAGTACTGGCGCATCGTTTCGGCATCGACCGCGAAAGTGCCGATGCCTATGCGATGGAGAGCCATCACCGCCTGGCCGCAGCGCAGAAGGAGGGTCGTCTGACCGATGAGGTGATGCCCGCCTTCGCCCGCGATGGGACGGTCTATGATCACGATGATGGGGTCCGTCCTGACAGCGACATGCAAAGCCTCGCCAAACTAAAACCGGTGTTCGAAAAGCCGCATGGCAAGGTTACGGCGGGCAACTCAAGCCAGATCACCGACGGTGCCAGCTGGGTCATCGTGGCCTCCGAACGCGCGGTTGATGCGCATGGGCTAACGCCGTTGGCGGAAATCACCGATAGCGAATGGGCCGCCCTAGATCCCGAGATTATGGGACTGGGGCCGGTCCTGTCAGCCACACCTATTGCACAGCGGCATGGGTTTGGCCCGGAGGACATTGATCTGTGGGAGTTGAACGAGGCTTTCGCCGCGCAGGTGTTGTCCTGCATCGCCGCGTGGAATGACGCGGAATTCTGTCGTGAGGTTCTGGGCTATGACGCGGCCTTTGGCCGGATTGATCGCGACCGCCTGAATGTCGACGGTGGGGCGATTTCGCTCGGCCATCCGGTAGGTACCAGCGGCAACCGGATCGTTTTGCACTTGGCAAACGCAATGAAACAACGTGGCGCCAAACGTGGCATCGCCACGGAATGTATTGGCGGCGGCCTTGGCGGGGCGATGTTGTTGGAGGCCGTAGAATGACCGGACATGTGCTGAAACATTTGGGCGAAACCAAGCTCGAACTTGGCCCCTTGGCCGGGCGAGAAGGAAACTGGCGCGTAGGCCGAGATGCAACGGGGGTTCTTTGGCTGGCGCTTGATAAGGTCGACAGCAGCATCAATACGATCACCGGCGATGTGTTGCGCGAGTTGGAAACCCATATGGCGGCTGCCGAAGCAAACCTACCCCGCGCGGTTGTCCTGCGCTCTGCCAAGAGCGGCGGCTTCGCAGCGGGGGCCGATATCACCTCCTTTGACCGGATGAGCGACGAAGGGGCCGCTGAATTATTGGCGCAGGGCCACGCGGTATTGGACCGGTTGGAAAAGCTGGCCTGTCCGACGGTCTGCGTGGTCCATGGCGCTGCGCTCGGTGCAGGGTTTGAACTGGCACTGGCCTGCGATGCTCGGATCGCCGTTCCCGGCGCGTCCTTCGGCTTTCCGGAGGTGAAGCTGGGCCTGCACCCCGGATTAGGCGGCACCTTTCGCCTGCCTGCCTTGATCGACCCAACTGAAGCAATGACGATGATGCTAACCGGCAAGACCGCGCATACCGACCGTGCGCTTTCGCTGGGCATTGTTGGTGAGGTGGTTGAGGAGCGTCACGTCGCAGCAGCAGTTCATGCCTTGATTGAAAACGGCATTGAACGTCACGAACCGGGATTAAAGGCCCGCGCCCTTGGCTTTGAGCAGGCCCGCACCATGATGGCGCGCCAAATGCGCAGCCGGACCGAGGAGAAAGCACCAGCAGAACATTACCCCGCCCCTCATGCCCTTATTGAATTGTGGGAGGAACATGGCAACGACCATGACACGATGCAGCGCGGAGAGATCACCTCTTTCGCTAATCTGCTGAAAACACCAAGTTCAAAAAACCTGCGGCGGGTGTTTTCCCTTCGGCAAAAGCTAAAAGACACTGCACGCGGCGAGGATGGGGTCGAGCATGTCCATGTGATCGGCGCCGGGGCGATGGGTGCCGACATCGCGGCAGTGGCAGCGATCAAGGGCAAGACGGTAACGCTCAGTGATTTGGCGATGGATACGTTGGGACGCGCGGTGAAACAGGCCGAAAGGATCTGTCACGACAAACACCTTAGCCCTGCCGAAACCCGCGATGTGCTGGACCGTCTGATGCCCGATCCGCGCGGCTATGGCATTGCACGTGCTGATCTGGTGATCGAAGCGGCATCGGAGCAGGTTGAGGTGAAGGAAAAGATTTACGCTGATCTGGGCGGACGGATGAAGCCTGACGCGATTTTGGCGATCAATACATCGAGCCTTGCGTTGGACAGGCTCGCCAAAGCCGCGCCGAACCCATCCCAATTCGCGGGTCTGCATTTTTTCAACCCGGTTGCGCGGATCGATCTTGTTGAAGTCATCCGCAGCAGAGGCACCAACAGCGATACGCTCACACGTCTTGCGGCTTTCTGTGGCGCCATCGGCAAGCTTCCAGTGATGCTCAGTGACTACCCTGGCTTTGTCGTGAACCGCATCCTCACCCCTTATATGCTGGAGGCGATGATGCTGATGGACGAAGGCGTTCCGAAAGAGGTGATCGACAGCGCGGCCTTGCGCTTTGGAATGCCGATGGGACCGGTGGCGCTGGCGGATCAGGTGGGCTTGGACGTAGGTTTGAAGGTCGCCGAAAGCCTGCATGAGAGGCTTGAGGCACCGATGCCAGCAATTTCCAATGATCTGCGGGAAAAAGTCGCGGCTGGCAATCTGGGGCGCAAGACGGGGCGCGGGTTCTATGATTGGTCCGAAGGCACCCCACAGGTGCAAACTGACGGGCGCGCTGCGCCTGACCTCACCGATCGGTTGATCTTGCCAATGTTAAACGCGGCGGTTGAGGTGTTGCGCCAAGATGTTGCCGTTGACGCAGATGCGATTGACGCGGCGATGATCTTTGCCACCGGATGGGCGCCTTTCCGAGGTGGGCCGCTGCATTATACCCGCACGCGCGGCACGAAAGCCGTGACAGAACGCCTGCGCGAATTGGCCGAAGCGCATGGCCCGCGCTTTGCTCCTGATGACGGGTGGCATGGGTTTAGCTAGACCCATGCCCCTTTGCCGCTTTGCTGGTGCATCTTTCAGGGCCGGAATGTATCCCCCCTGACCGAAATACAATACTCCGCAGGGTCATTTCCAAATCGGCCCATTTCGCGTTGGCACGCCCCACCCCGCGGACTAACTTGGTACAAAACAAGGCGAAACGCCGCATATAAATCGAGCACCTCCGAGGCATCTATGACCGCACTACACAAAACGCTGGCCAGCTTTGATGAGCCATTGCGCCAACTCTATCTTCTTGCCGTAGCGCCGGATCTCTCGCTGGACGACAAGGTGGCCAAACTGCTCGCTCTGGGGACAGAGGCTCTTGGACTAGACCTCGGCATCGTCAGTCAGGTGGAGCCGCCCGTCTACCGGTGCCTTTACGTGCATGGGCCCGAAGGAGCGCCCGCGCCGGGAACCACCTTTGACGTCTCCGACACCTATTGCTTGCACACGCTCGCAAACGACAAGGTGACGGCGTTTTACCATGCGGAGCAGGAAATTGCCTCTCATCCCTGCTATCAGAGTTTCGGGCTGGAAAGCTACATCGGTGCGCCGTTGTTGTGCGGTGATACGCCTTTTGGCACGCTGAACTTTTCCAGCGCAGCGGCGCGAGGGACCCCCTTTACCACAGGCCAGCAGGAATTTGTGAGTTTCCTCGCCCGTTGGCTGGGCAACGAGTTGCAGCATCAGGCCGAGCGGCGCGAGCTGGACGAGCAGCGCGGCCTATTGAGCGCGATGGTCGCAGCGGTGCCTGAAGCCATCGTTATGGCTGACACCAATCGGCAAATTCAACTGGTAAACCCGGCTGTAGAAACGCTTTTCGGTTACAAGCCAGATCAGTTGTTGGGCCGTCAAACCGCGGTGCTGTACGAGTCTTTAAGCCGCTATGAACAGGCGGGCGAAGAGCGGTTTAATCCCGAACGAAGCGATAAAAACGACGATTACTCGACCTATTGTCGACGGCTGGATGGAACGACCTTTGAGGGGTTGGTCGCCTCAGCGCCGGTCCAGACAGAGGACGGCGAGCATCTGGGGTTTTTGGGGGTCATCCGCGATGTCACTGAACAGCGTGAATTTGAGCGCGCTAAGGACCAGTTGATTGCCACCGTCAGTCACGAGATGAAAACGCCGCTGACCTCCCTGCAGGGGGCGTTAAAACTGCTTGAGGTCGGCGCAGACGATTTGCCCGCCCCCAAACGCAACCTTTTGCACGTGGCGCTGCGCAATGCGCGCGCGATCGAACAGATGGTGGCTGATATCCTTGATGTGGAACAGCTGCGCACACAGGATCAAAGCGGATTTGCCGAACAACCGCTCGCGCCGCTGCTGACCCATACCGCCGAGACGCTGGCGCCCTATGCCAAGGACCGCAACGTGACGCTGAAAGTCACCGCCAATGCGCACCCCGGCCCAGCGCTGCGGCTCCACGAAGGTCGCGTACAGCGGTTGGTTTCGAACCTTTTGTCGAACGCGATCAAAGCCTCTACCGAAGGCGGAACTGTCGAGCTTGGTACCCTTTCAGGGGGCAATGGATTTTGGATCAAAGATGAGGGCGCGGGCTTGCCGTCTGACCTGCAACCGATCCTTTTCGAGCGATTTTCACGCGGCTCGAACTACCGGGTCGAAGAGGGGCACGGGCTGGGCATGAGCATCGTCAAAGCCATCGTAGATCAGCATCTTGGCGACATCAGATTTGAGACCGCCGAAGGCAAAGGCACGACGTTCTTTGTCACCTTCCCTGAGCCAGAACCCAGTGCAACCCCCGCCGATATGCGCGCGGCTTCTTGAGACATCCCGTTACGCCGCGCTGCGATCAGAGCGCATCGGCCCACGACCATCGTCCCCTGCCCTTTAAGCAGGTTAAGAGCGCTTGCAAAACCGCGCCAGACCTGTAGACAAGCCCTGCTTCGGTTCAGGCGGTTCGCCGTCTGATGAAAAGGGAATGTGGTGCGGCCATTGGCCAACTCCACGACTGCCCCCGCAACTGTAAGCGGTGAGCGAAGCCGGTAAGAACCACTGTCACGCAATTTCGTGATGGGAAGGACCGGCCAAGCCTCGACCCGCGAGTCAGGAGACCTGCCAAAGCATTCACCCTGTCCGGGCGCGAGGGGCGTCGGGGCTGCGGATCTTCCGCTCGTGGTGTTTTCACCGTCTGCGGGGGTTTTGCCCCGAAATGACACGTTACAGTCTCCGGCCCCGCGATGGGCCGATATCGAGGGTATATCATGCTCCGTTTTCACCTGCTGGCCACTGCGGCCGTGCTCCCTTTCCTTCCTACTGCCAGCCTTGCGCAAGAAACCTTTGATCTAGGCGAAGTCGTTCTGTCGGGCAGCCTCAGCCCGGTTGCCGAAGACCGGACGGGGGCGACCGTTGAAGTGCTTGAAGGCGACGACCTTGCGGGAAGCGACACCTCGGTCATCCAGCGGCTTGACCGCCTGCCCGGCGTGAGCTCCACCGCCAATGGCGGCTTGGGGGCGAATGCCACTTTGCAGGTGCGCGGCTTGCCGGGGCGCTATGTCGTCGTGCGGGTCAATGGGATCGACATGAACGACCCTTCGGGCACCCAAAACTCGTTCAACTTCGGCTCGCTTACGCCTGCGGGCATTGATCGGATCGAAGTGCTGAAAGGCTCGCAATCGGCGCTCTATGGCTCCGAGGCGATCGGCGGCGTGATCGACATCACCACCTACCGCCCGACGGAGTTGGGCTTTTCCGGGCGCGCCAGCAGCGAATACGGCAGCGACAATACCCGCGCTGCGACGTTGAGCTTTGGCTATCTAACCGAACGCGCAGAACTGGCCTATACCTATGGTCGCGTTCTGACCGACGGTTTCTCAGCCCGTGCGGACGATAACGAAGACGACGGTTTTCGCCAGACAACGCAGACCTTCACTGGGCGCTACGACTTGACCGAAGAGTTCACCGTCGGCGTCGCAGTATCCAACCGGAGCGGCGATCTGGAGATCGACCGCTCTTCGACCAACAACAGCGGTGCGACGTCATTCGAAGAGCGCGGCGCGCGGGTTTTTGCAGAACTGCAGACCGGGACGATCGCGCATACCTTCGCCTATTCCTACTTTGACATCGACCGCCGCGACCCCACGGGTTTCACCACCCGGTTTGAAGGCGACCGCAAACGGCTGTCCTATCTGGGCAGTGCCGCACTCGCGGGCGATATGACACTGAACTTTGGTCTAGATCGCACCGAAGAGAGCTTTAACTCCGGCGGCTCTACTGGCGATGAACGTACTCTATCCGCGCAAGCCGAACTGCTGATGGCCCCCATAAATAACGTTGATCTGTCCGCAGCCCTGCGCTATGACGACAACAGCGACTTTGGTGGCAAGGCCACAGGCCGTCTGGCAGCAGTCTGGCGCCCGCAGGACGATCTGGCTTTCCGCGCCGTTCTGGGTACGGGCTTCCGCGCCCCGTCCCTTTATGAACGGTTCAGTTTCTATGGCGATCCTGCCCTGCAACCTGAAGAGAGCCGGAGCTTTGAACTTGGCGTCGAAAAGACTTATGGCGACAATGCCTCGGTCAAGGCGACCGTTTTCTACACGGAGATCGACGACCTGATCCAATATGATGGCGCATCGACCGCCTGTGGCAGCGGCTTTGGTTGCTACAACCAAGTCCCCGGCACTACGAAATCACGCGGCGTCGAACTCTCCGCTACCTACGCGATCAACCCACGCACCGAGGTCTTCGGCAACTACACCTACACCCACGCCTCCACCAGCGGCGAGCGCTTGACCCGCACACCCAAGCACGATCTGCTGCTGGGTGTGGAAACCAACGTGACTGATCGTTTGCAGGCGACGCTGGATATCCGCCATGTCGGCGACGTGGTGCCCAGCATCTATGCGCCTGCGGATCACAAGGTTGGCACCTACACGCTGGTCGGCGCGGGCATGTCCTATGATGTGACCGATACCGCCCAAGCCTATGTGCGTATCGAAAACCTGTTTGACGAGGATTACGAGACCGCAGGCGGGTACAATACCCCCGGTCGGTCTGCGTTCTTTGGTGTTCGTGCGGATTTCTGATCCCCTCGCAACGCGTGTGATGCTGGCCCTGAGGGCTGGCATCACCGCTATTGGCCTGCTTGCCGGGACAGCCCTGCCCGGCCTGACCGAGGACGTCCCGCGCCGGGTTGTCTCAATGAACCTCTGCACCGATCAGCTTGCCATGTTGCTGGCGGACGAGGGTCAACTGATCTCGATCTCCGACCTCGCTCTTGATCCGCGCAGTTCGGCGATGGTGGATGAGGCCGCTGCCTATCCGGTGAACAACGGTCTGGCCGAAGAGATTTACCTCATGCAGCCTGACCTCGTGCTCGCCGGACGCTATAGCGCGCTAGCGACAGTCGATATGCTGCGCCGTTTGAGCATTCGGGTTGAGCAACTCGATCCGGCGACCTCCCTTGACCAAGTAACCGAGCGCATGGCCCGTATGGGCAAACTGCTAGCGCGCGAAGACGTTGCCGCCGATCAGATCGCCCGCTTTGACCAACGCCTCGCCAGTTTTCGCGATGGGATTTCGCCACGCCCCCGGGCCGCGCTTTACTTTGCCAATGGCTATACCTCGGGCGATCAGACGCTTGCAGGCGATATCCTCTCCGCAGCCGGGATGATTAACATTGCCGCCGAACTGGGTCTGGTCTCGGGCGGGGTGATTCCGCTTGAGACTTTGGCGATGGCCGCCCCTGACACCGTTGTCACCGGTCAGCCCTACCCCGGTGCTTCACGGTCCGAAGAAATCCTGTCGCATCCGGTTGTCGGGGCGCTTCAGGCCGGGCGACCTTCCACCTCTATGAACGCGCAGGACTGGCTTTGCGGCACGCCCTATGTGCTCCGCGCGATTGACCAGATGGCCGGGCTGCGCCGTGAGGTGCAGGCCGCGCGCGAACGCCAGCAGGCCCGCAATTGAGCCGCCTCGCACTCGGTCTTAGCGCCCTCGTCGCCGCGCTCTTCGTCACCGCGCTGGCCGTTGGGCCGGCGCCCCTTGGCATCTGGCATGGGCTTCAGGCGCTGATCGCGGGTGGTGACGGGCCCGAAGTGCTGGTGATGCGCGAAATCCGCCTGCCGCGTGCCTTGCTAGGGCTTATGATCGGCGGCGCTCTGGGTCTCGCCGGGGCCGCGATGCAGGGCTATCTGCGCAATCCACTGGCGGATCCGGGTCTGATTGGCGTCTCGGGCTCTGCCGCCTTGGGCGCGGTGCTTGCGCTGCAGACCGGACTGGCCGCGACGGTCGCGCTTGGCCTGCCGCTGGCGGCATTGGGGGGGGCGCTCTTGGGCGTGGGGCTGGTCTTGGCGCTGGCTGGACCGCGCGGTTCATCGCTGACGCTGATCCTTGCAGGAATCGCAATTTCGGCGCTGGCGGCGGCGCTCACCTCGCTGGTGCTGAACCTCTCGCCCAACCCCTTTGCCGCGAATGAGATCGTCTTTTGGATGATGGGGTCACTCGCCGACCGCTCTATGACCCATGTCGCCATTGCCGCGCCGCTGATCCTGCTGGGGGGCGTGATGCTCGGCTCCCTCGGTCGCGGATTGGACGCCTTGACCTTGGGCGAGGACGCGGCAGAGGCGATGGGCGTGAACCTCACCCGCCTGCGGCTGGTGCTGATCTTTGGCACCGCCGCCGTCGTCGGAGCGGCAACGGCAGTGGCAGGGGCCATCGGCTTTGTCGGCCTTGTGGTGCCGCATTTGTTGCGGCCCCTCGTTGGCGCGCGGCCCGGTCGCTTGCTTTGGGCTTCGGCCTTTGGCGGGGCGGCAATGCTGCTGGCGGCAGATATCGCTGTACGGGTAATCCTGCCGGCCCGCGATCTGAAGCTCGGCGTGGTCACCGCACTGGTCGGTGCGCCGCTGTTCTTGCACCTGATCTACCGCACGCGGCAGGAGGGGTTATGACCCTGCTGGCCCTGCAAGATTTCGCCGTCACCCGGCGCGGGCGGGACATCCTGCGAAACGTGAGCCTAAGCGTTGGCACAGGGGAACTGGTTGGCATCATCGGCCCCAATGGCGCGGGGAAAACGACGCTGATGCGTGCGGCACTTGGGTTGATTGACAGCGCAGGACATAGTTCACTTGCCGCTCTTTCTGCACGAGAGCGCGGGCGGGAGGTTGCGTGGATGCCGCAACAGCGCGAGATCGCATGGCCGGTGGATGTGCAAACCCTCGTCACGCTGGGCCGCACACCGCATCTCAGCCCCGGACAGCGGCCCAAGCCCGAAGATCAAGCCGCCGTTGACCGTGCGCTTGACCGCATGGACTTGCTGAGTTTCCGCGACCGCACGGCCACGCGGCTTTCCGGCGGGGAGCAGGCGCGGGTTCTGATCGCCCGTGCCTTGGCGCAGGAAACCCCATTGCTCATGGCCGACGAGCCGATCGCCGGGCTGGACCCTGCGCATCAGATTGCCACGATGAAGATTTTCGGGGCGCTGGCGTCGGAAGGGAAATCAGTGATGGTTTCGCTCCATGATCTGGGGCTTGCCGCGCGGCACTGCACCCGGCTGATCGTGCTCGACCAAGGTGGTTTGGTGGCTGATGGCGCGCCGCAAGAGGTGCTGACCGCGGCAAGGGTGCGCGAGACTTTCGCGATCAACGCCTTTGTGCAAGACACGCCGGACGGCCTTATTTTTCAGCCGCTGGACGTTGTGACGTGACTGCGGTCCAGCTTGCCCAACCTTGGCTGAGCTTTGACCTTGGCCAGCAGATGCAGGTGCTTAGTTGGGCCATCAACCGTCCCGGATTTGTAAGCGCCAACCGCATCGTCTGGCGCGAGGTGCGCAACGCCGACCTGCCCAAAGACCTCGACGTGCAGGCATGGTTCGCCCGCGAGTTGCAGACGCAAGGCGAGACCGCAAGCGTCGCCTTCCTGACCTCCCGCAATGTTTCACGTTTCACGCAAGCGCGACGCGAGGTCGGCCCTATTTCAGCCCATTGCGTGGCAACGGTGGGCCTGTCGAATGCCGAACGTGTGGGCCATCGGATCGACCGGAGTGGGCAGGACTGGGGCACGATCAACGTCGCGGTAAAGCTGGATCATGGGCTGTCACAGACCGGGCTGATCGAAGCGCTGAGCATCGCCACACAGGCCCGCACCGCTGCGGTGATGGACGGTGGCTTTCAACTGCCCTCTGGTCTTGCCACCGGCACCGGGACCGATTGCATCGCTGTCGCGGCCCCCAGAGGGGCTACAGATTACGCGGGCTTGCATACACAGGTGGGCGAAGCCTTGGGCGCTGCGGTCTATGCGGCGACCTACGAGGGGGCGCTGGCATGGCGCGCGGAATACGGTGCAGAGCGCGTGGGACCGCTGGCGCGTTAAGGCATCGCGTTTGAGCGCTCTCCACTAAGCAAGGACCGCCTGCGCAGCTCGCTGAAACCCTTGCACTGCCCAGAAACCACCCCATATTTTTCCTCAAGATCAACCAACGGCGGAAGACCACGATGGGCTATGTAAAGACAGCAATGCTGATGGCGGCGATGACCGCTCTTTTCATGGGCGTCGGCTATCTGATCGGCGGATCAAGCGGCGCGTTGATTGCGCTGGTGGTGGCGGCAGGGATGAACGCCTTTACATGGTGGAATTCTGACAAGATGGTGCTGCGGATGCATGGCGCGCGGCCGGTCTCTCCCAACGACAGCGCTGGCCTTTATGCCATGACTGCCGAACTGGCGCGAAACGCAGGCATTCCCGAACCAAAGGTCTATCTGATCGATACCCCTCAGCCAAATGCCT
Source organism: Sulfitobacter maritimus (assembly GCF_013346665.1). Lineage (GTDB taxonomy): Bacteria > Pseudomonadota > Alphaproteobacteria > Rhodobacterales > Rhodobacteraceae > Sulfitobacter > Sulfitobacter maritimus. The sequence continues at coordinate 47,082 of NZ_JABVBB010000034.1, read as the reverse complement.
TTGCCACCGGGCGCAACCCGGCAAACGCCGCGGTTGCCGTGACAGCGGGGCTAATGCGCAGTTTAAGCCGCGAGGAATTGGCAGGTGTGATCGCACATGAACTTGCGCATATCCGGAACCATGACACCGCCATTATGACGGTCACAGCAACGTTTGCCGGGGCGATTTCCATGCTGGCGAACTTCGCACTGTTTTTCGGTGGGTCGCGGGAACGTTTGGGCTTGGTCGGCACGCTGATGATGATGTTCTTGGCGCCCATGGCCGCAGCCTTGGTGCAAATGGCGATCAGCCGGACCCGTGAATATGCCGCAGATAAGGCCGGGGCTGAGATTTGCGGACAACCGCTGTGGCTGGCCTCAGCGCTTCAGAAAATCGCGATGGGGGCGGCGCGGATCGACAACCATGCTGCCGAACGCAACCCGGCCACGGCGCATATGTTTATCATTAACCCGCTACATGCTCACAAACACGACAGCCTGTTTGCCACCCACCCCGCAACCGAGAACCGGATTGCTGCACTCCGAGCAATGACAGTGCCGCACAGAGCTGCTTCGACGCGTAAGCCGACCAGCAACAGCCGTATCCCGAAAACCGGCCGCCGCAAGACGACACCTTGGCGGTAAGCCTGCTGGGAAACGCCCCGCCTACGCTTAATAGCGCGTCGTTAGGCGATGGCCGGGGCGATAAGTCAGCCGCACATAGGTCACCGCGTTCTCACGCCACCAAGTCGAGCGCTCAACGGTAAAGACCGGGTCGCCGACCGTACAGTCTAAGTAGTCGGCCAAGGATTTCTCAGCAGACCGCGCAAAGAGGCTGATCTCCACCTCTGAAAAAGGAATGGCCGATAGCAGCCATTCTGTTGGCGCGATTTCCTCAAAGGACGCACTCGCGGCCTTTGGCAGGGCGGTCAGGTTGATCCAGCGATCCTCATGCTCATAAGGCACACCGTCTGCGTAATGCATACAGATCAAGTGCAGCGCCTTAGCCTCAGCCGGAAGGTCAAGCCGCGCCCGCAGCCAGTCTGGCGCAGGCTGAGAGATGCAGCTGAGCAAAGTATATCGGTAAGCAGCACCTTTTTGGATGATTTCATCTCGCACCACAGGGATGTCAAAGCGCGCCTGACGGATCGGCGTCATCCGCACGCGTGTTCCAGCCTTGCGGCGTCGCTCGATGATCCCCTCTTCGGCCAGTTCGCGCATCGCCCGGTTCACAGTCGCCCGCGCGCAACCGTAAGTCATAGCGAGGTCTACCTCATTCGCCACAAGACTGCCGGGCGGCCATTGGCCGTTCGTAATTTTCGAGAGGATGTCAGCTTTGACGTCTTTATAAGTGACTTTCATCGCACGCATCCTCTGGCGTTCCGGCACCCTGCCCTGTCGACCTTGGCCAAGGATGGCACAACGCGCAGAGGCGGTGCCGCTATACTGGCTTAAATCTAGACATAACACAATGCGCGCAGACATGAGCAGCGCGGCGGCTGCTGTCACGAAGGATCACGAAAGCCGCAGAAAAATGCTAAGCGATCTACTGACAATCACAAATTTTTGGGTAGTGGCGGACCGAGGAGGATTCGAACCCCCGACCCCCTGATTCGTAGTCAGGTACTCTATCCAGCTGAGCTATCGGTCCACTGGGGCGGGGTTTAGTCTTGCGGCGCGGGGGTTGCAAGCCCTCATTTTGCAGGAAAGCAAAATTCTTGAAACTTTTTGCACCGGCTCAGATCGTTCCATCGCCTTTGGGTAGATTAATCTCGAAAACGGTCCCTTCCGGGTCACTCCGACGCAGGCTCAGCGTGCCGCCATGACCACGGATCAATTCTGACGCGATAACCAGCCCAAGCCCTGCCCCCCCCTTGCGGGCGCCACCTTGGAAAGCGGTGAACAAGTGCTCGCGGGCTTTTGGCGGCAAGCCGGGGCCGGTATCGGAAACCGTGATCCGCCAGACGTCGCCCTCCTCACTGGCGAGCACATGGACTTCGCCCGGCACGCCTGTTGCGGCGATGGCCTGCCGCGCGTTGCGGATGAGGTTGGCCAGCACGCGGTAGAGCTGTTCTGGGTCCGCCCGTACCGTCAGCCCGACGGGCACATCCGCGGCGAAACTGATGTCAGTCTCGGGGTCAGCAAAACGCTCGGCGTCAATCACCTCATCCACCAGTTCAGCAAGTCGCACACGGGTCAGAGTTGGGCCGGGCTCTTCGGCTTTGCCAAAAGCCAAGGTAGATTCGCACAGATGCACGGCGCGGGTGATCGAACTAACGAGTTTGGGGGCCATGCGCTTTACAGTGGGATCTTCGGACATTTCGATCCGGTCGGTGAACAATTGCGCGGAGGTTAAGATATTGCGCAAATCATGGCTGATTTTACTGACCGCCCCGCCCAACTGCGCCAAACGCTCTTTTTGCTTTAACGCCTGTGTCAGATCCGTCTGGAGGGTCTTTAGCGCCTCTTCGGCCTCGCGCAGTTCGGTCACGCCAGCGGAAGGCTCGATAATGCGCCGCGCATCTTCGGGGGCGGCGGCATAGCGCTGCATATGCCCGGCCACCCGCTTGATCGGTTTGAGCAAAAGCGCCCGCATGGCAAAGAACAGCAATACCGCTGTAATAACCGAAATCACCGCCGACAGCATCAAGATACGCATACCGTAATCAAGCATCGCCACGCGCATCGGCGCGGTTTCCATTGTGATCTCGATCAGCAACCCCGCCTCGCGCACCGGCGCCCCAATGACCCGGACAACCTCATTTCCGGGAAGAAACAGGCGCAGCATAGCATCACGGATCAGCACCCAAGCGGAGGCCTCGCGCAGGTCATAGGTCTGCGACACAGTGCGTGGCAGCGGTGAGGCCAGCACCAGTTCCCGCGCTTCGTCACGGCGCAGCACGACGTTGAACACTTCAGCGTTGCGCAACAATTCCTCCTCCAACGCCGGGTCGAGCATATCATCCGCCAGCAGCGCGAGTGAGGCGATCTGCGCCCGCTCCAGTCGGGTGAGCATGTATTCTTCGCGAAACCGGGCAATTGAGGGGACAAAGATCAACACCTCGGCCAACATCACAAAGATGGTGGTCAAGATCAGCAGCCGGCCAGAAAGCGAATGGAGCATAGACGTCCTCAGGGCAGCAGGCGTTGCACGCTGCGCACCACCCATTTGACCAGCCTGCTGTCAAACAGACGTGGGCTGAAATAGGCGCCCGCAGCACGTTTATTAATCTCAGATATCGTCGGATAGGGTGCGACCATAGCCGCAATCTGGCTCATCTTCATGTTGTTGACCAGCGCCAGCGACCAGAGCGAGATCAACTCGCCCGCTTGATGTCCGACGATACTGGCCCCCACCGGGCGACCCTTGACGACCATTACTTTGATAAAGCCTTTGGTCTGCCGATCCGCGATGGCGCGGTCGTTGTGATTGTAGTGAAAACGCACGACTTCCAGCTTGTCCCCGTGTTCCTCATGCGCCTGCGCTTCGGTCAGCCCGACCTGCGCTAGCTCCGGCGCGGCATAGGTGACCCATGGGATATGCGCCAGTTTGGTCTTGCTCGGCAGGCCAAAGAGGATCGAGCGGATCACCACCCCGGCGTGATAGCCTGCCACATGGGTAAATTGCAGCCCGCCCGCCACATCGCCAATGGCATAGACGCGGCGGTTGCTGCTGCGCAGGCTGTCGTCAACCTTGATGCCCGATTTGGTCGTCTCAATCCCGGCTTTGTCGAGGTCGAGCCGCTCGGTATTGCTCTTGCGCCCGACCGCAATCAACAGATGTGAGCCTTTGATCTTGCGGCCATCTTGGGTCTCGACTTCAATCGCCCCTGCCTGCCCGCTGATCCGAGCGGCATCGCTGCCCTCCTCAAAGACGACCCCCTCATCACGCAGGGTTTGCAGGACAACTTCGGCCAGTTCCGGGTCATCCTTCCCCAAGGCGCGACTGCCTTCAATCACGGTGACTTTGCAGCCCATGCGCACATGAGCTTGAGCCATTTCGATCCCGATGGGACCACCACCGATGATGATCAAATGCTCCGGCTTATCGCGCAGATCGAAAAGTGTCTCATTGGTCTCAAACGGCACATCATCCAGCCCCGGTATCGGCGGCACCAAGGGCGAAGATCCGGTGGCCAATACAATGCGCCGCGCGGAGATAACCGTATCACCCGCCTGCACCTCATGGTCGGAAATGAAACGCCCATACTCGCGGATCACCCGAACGCCCAAACCTTCAAACCGCTCGACAGAATCAACCGGCGCGATCTGCGCGATGACCTCTGCCACGTGATCTTTGGCCGCCGCATAATCAACAGTGCCTTGCGCGTTTTCGACCCCGTATGGCGCGCTATGCTGCTGGTTATACGCCATCTTCCCGCTTTTAATCAGCGCCTTGGACGGCACACAGCCATAATTAAGGCAATCACCGCCCATCTTATGACCCTCAAGCAGCGTCACATCCGCGCCCATCTGCACCGCCCCCGCGGCCACGGACAGCCCCCCGGAGCCTGCGCCGATAATGAGAACGTCAGTCTTTATGCGGGTGGTCATTTCAGCAAATCCTTCTTGCCCGAAAACGTCTTGATCGCCACGGGCAACAGCGACAAAGCACAAAGGCCCAGAATGGGCAGCAGAATATGAGGCTCGAATATAATCCCAAGGTCGGGCGTCTCTCCTCGGGCGAATACCGCACCTAGCCCGGCCCCTACGGAGGTAAAGACCAACGCCCCCGGCATAATGCCCAAAAAGGTCGAAATAACAAAGCGTAGCAGTGGCACGCCGAGAAAGGCCGGCACCAGATTAGCGACGAAAAACGGCACCACCGGGACCAGCCGGATGAAAAAGAGCATCGACCATTGGTTGTCGTCAATTCCGGCGCTGATCTTGCGCACCAGCCCCTCAGAGGCATCCATGCGCTGTTTCAAGCGCTCGCCCAATCCCCATTGCGCGGCAAGAAAAATCACCGCCGCCCCCAATGTCGCAGCGCAGACATTATATAAGACGCCCGGAAAGACGCCGAACAAGAACCCCCCGGTCAGCGTGGCGATGGTCGCGCCCGGAAGTGAAAAGGCCACGATCACAACATAGGCGACGACAAACCCAAGCACAGTTAGCAGATAGTTCTGGTCGCGAAAGGCGATGAGTGCCTCGCGATTCTCACGTAGCGCGTCAAAGCTCAGGTAATCGCGCAGCGTGAAGGCGCCGATGGCAGCCACGATTAAGATCACCCCCAAGGGCAAGAATCGCATCGCGGTGGACTTCGGCGGGTCATTTTGGCTCATTCGGGCACTTCCATTGGGCCCCTATGGACCGGGCGGGTTAGGTGCTAAGATGGCGTGAAAGGCTTGTCACCGATAGCCTCTTCACGCGTGGTTGATAGGACTTGTCCGCAAAGGGTCGGTTTTGGGTAGTAGCGGGGGCAAACTGAAACATTCCCCGCGTCGGATAGGCATTTTGTTGCAAAGCACCATTTTTCACCGCCAGGGGGTTTGACTTGGCGGCGTCATCGCTTTAGAGGACGGGCTTGACTTGACGCTGGCCGCGGTGGAACCCTCAAGTGATTCCGTGCCCAGCCAGCTTTAGATGGAGACGGAGCGATGAAACGCACCTTTCAACCCTCGAACCTCGTGCGCAAGCGGCGCCATGGTTTCCGCGCGCGCATGGCCACCAAAGCCGGCCGTAAGATCATCAATGCGCGCCGCGCACAAGGCCGGAAATCGCTGAGCGCGTAAGCGCCTTCGATATCTGGAATCAGATTATGACACCGCCGGAGGCACCCCAGGATGGCACATATGCCACAACGGGGAATACTGTTCCGGCGGCTTCATTGCGCGTGGACGTTTTAACCAAGCGGGCCGATTTTCAACGGGCCAGCCGCGCCAAACGGGTAGCAACGCCCGGTTTCATCCTGCAAATGCGCCCCCGCCGTGCGGAAGAGTCAAGCAACGCGCCCATTCGCGTGGGCTTCACCTGCTCTAAAAAGGTTGGCAATGCCGTGGCCCGCAACCGGGCCAAGCGCCGCCTGCGCGAGATCGCGCGGAAGACGCTGCCCTATCAGGGCCGCGCGGGGATGGACTATGTCTTTATCGGGCGCCGTGAGGCCACTGCCGCCCTGCCCTTTGATCACCTGCTTGCTGATCTCAAGCGTGCGCTTGATACCCTGCATGGGGTCAAGAAATGACGCCCTTCGCTGCCTTTCTGGCGCTGCCGGTTCGCGGCTATCGGCTGATCTTTAGCCCTTGGGTTGGCCATAACTGCCGCTACCAGCCCACATGCAGCGCCTATGCGCTTGAAGCCTTGCAAAAGCACGGTGGTCTGCGCGGCGGCTGGCTTGCTGCCCGGCGGATCGCACGCTGCCATCCTTGGGGGCGCAGTGGCATCGACAATGTGCCAGATTAACGGCCTGTCTTGCGAGGCTGAGGCAAATTGCCTTAGGTGACACCACCCATGATGACGAAAGGCCGATGATGCTGGACGAACCCAACGAGATCCATCCCCTCTTTGCCGGCGCACCGCAAAGCACTGAGTTCAAGAAGCTGCGCAAGCGCATCGTTCGGATGACCCGAGAGGCGATTGAACAATACGGCATGATCGAACCTACCGCCCAGAGCGCATCCAAACCGCGTTGGCTGGTGTGCCTCTCTGGCGGTAAGGACAGCTACACGCTTCTGGCGGTGCTGCATGAATTGCAATGGCGTGGCCTGCTGCCCGTCGATCTGCTGGCCTGCAACCTTGATCAGGGGCAACCGGGGTTTCCCGCGACAGTATTGCCGGAGTTCTTGGAAAAGATGGGCGTTCCGCACCGGATCGAATACCAAGACACCTATTCCATCGTGATGGACAAGATCCCCGCCGGACGCACCTTCTGCGCCCTATGCAGCCGCCTGCGCCGCGGCAACCTTTACCGGATCGCACGCGAAGAAGGCTGCTCTGCCGTGGTGCTGGGCCACCACCGAGACGACATACTTGAAACCTTTTTTATGAACCTGTTTCATGGCGGGCGACTGGCCACCATGCCACCCAAACTGGTGAACGAAGAAGGCGATTTGTTCCTCTACCGCCCCCTCGCCCATGTGGCAGAAGCCGACTGCGAGCGCTTTGCCACAGCGATGAACTACCCCATCATTCCCTGCGATCTTTGTGGGTCACAGGACGGGCTGCAACGCCAGCAGGTCAAAGCCATCCTTGATGGATGGGAAGCCAACAGTCCGGGCCGCCGCCAAGTGATGTTCCGCGCCTTGATGAATGCCCGGCCGTCGCATCTGCTGGATCCCAAGATCTTCGACTTCGAAGGACTAATGCGGAACGTTGAGAGCACAAACACGGAACAATTTTAAGCAAAATTCTTCCAAGATTTGTCAGCGCGTTAACCCCCACCACACCTCAGACGCGATACCTCTCTGCGCAGCGGCGCATTGCTGCGCGCAGATAAGGGGAAGATCGCAATGGCGTTTCAACAGCGTTCGGGGCTGACTCATATGCGGCGTTCTTTGGCGGCAGCGCTGACTGGCCCTCCGGCGCTGGCCTTTCTCCCCGCCCTAACGCTCGCGGCCTTTTGGTTCGGCGGGGAAACCGCTTTGATCTTTGCCGCTGCACTGCTTCCCGTCTTTTACCTTATGAGCAATCGCTTTGGCCGTGGACTTACGCTGCCGCGCGATGCGGTCAGCGGGTTGTTCCAACGCGGCGCTTTCGAGGAATTGACCGAACAGATTTATCAGCGCGCCAAGCTGAAAGGGCGCCACTCCGCCGCCTTTTTTACAGCGATTGAGGATCTTGAAGACCTCGCCGACCGTCACGGACAGGCCGCGGCGGACATAATCGTGCAGCGTACAGGCGAACGGCTGGTCACCGCATTGCGCGGCGATGATAACGTCGGTCAAATGGGGGATGCCCGCTTTGCCATATGCGTGGCCCCGGTCCGCCAACTGGATCTTGAGCTTTGCATCCAACTTGCCGGACGTCTGCAAGCGGCGATGGAAGAGCCGGTGTCGATCGACGGTGTCACGATCTATCTCACCGCGTCAGTCGGGTTTTGTCTCAACACCCGCGCGCCGGGGGACGATGGTGCCGCCTGGCTGCGCGCCGCCGCCACTGCCCTACGCGCCGCCCAGCGGCGCGGCCCCTCCTCTATCCGCGCCTTTTCCGACCAAATGCGCCGTGACACGGAAAACCGCGCCGAATTGCGTGAGGAAGTCGTGCAAGCGCTCGACAACGGTCAAATACAACCGTGGTTTCAGCCGCAAATCTCTACAGATACAGGCCAAATCACGGGGTTTGAGGCCTTGGCCCGCTGGAATCACCCCGTACGCGGCATGATCTCCCCTGCAGAGTTTCTACCTATCATCGAAAACGTGGGCCTGCTTGAACGGCTGGCAGAAGTGATGATGTACCACGCGTTTGCAGCGCTTAAAGCTTGGGATGGGTCCGGTGTTGAAGTGCCACAGATCGGCGTGAATTTCGCCGGTTGCGAGTTAAACAACCCACGTCTCATCGATAAAATCACATGGGAGTTGGACCGCTTTGACCTCACACCCGACCGGCTAGCGGTTGAGGTGTTGGAAACCGTCGTCGCTTCTGCTCCGGATGACGTCATTACGCGCAATATAAACGCTTTGGGGAAGTTAGGCTGTCGGATTGACCTAGATGACTTCGGTACCGGTCACGCCTCTATCGCTTCTATCCGCCGATTTTCCGTCAGCCGGATCAAGATTGACCGATCTTTTGTGATGAAGGCCGACCGCGATCCCGATCAGCAGCGAATGATCAGTGCGATCCTGACCATGGCGGAAAGGCTCGGCATTGAAACCTTGGCCGAAGGGGTCGAGACTGTGGGCGAACATGTGCTGCTCGCGCAGCTTGGCTGTGATCACGTGCAGGGGTTTGGCATCGCCCGGCCTATGCCTTTTGAACAGACTTTGGACTGGATTTCGCGTCATAATGCCAAACTGCAGAATGTCCCTCGCATTCTCGATGGTCGCGCGACGTAACCGCTTGCCTGCCAACTGCAGACGGTGATGCCGTCAACATTTCGAACAGTCCCGATCCTGCCTCTGCGCGAACCCGGCCGCGGAGCGCCGAACCCCAAGCCTATAGGGTCCGTTTCTGCGTTTCCACGCTCGGACACAAACCCGATTCCGCTTGACCTTTGGCCCCTTACTCTGTTGAACCCCCCCTGATATTCCAAGACATCAGGTGGCAACCCCATGGACGACCAGAACAAGAATCTCATCCTTGCCACGGCGCTCAGCTTTGCCGTCATCCTTGTGTGGTTCCTCCTGTTCCCGCCCCCTGAAGCCGACCCTGCGCTTGAGCCAGGCACCGAAGTAAGCCAGGTCGAAGGCGGTACTGTCGTCCCGGCCACACCGTCAGATGCCGCTGCCCCTGACACCGAAACAGGTGAAGGCGCCGCCCCCGCTGGCCGCCGCGCGGCTTTGGCCGACGCGCCCCGCGTTGCAATCTCTACCGACCGTCTGAGCGGCTCGATTTCGCTCATGGGCGGGCGGATCGACGATCTGAAACTGAACGACTACCAAACCACCCTCGACGAAAACGCCGAAGTGGTCACGCTGCTCTCCCCCGAAGGGTCGAGCGACGCTTACTACGCGCTGCACGGTTGGGCCGCAGGCTCCGGCCTCGCGCCCGATGCGGTGCCGGGTGTCGATACGATGTGGACCCTCAGCGAGGGCGAGACATTGGGCGTTGACAGCCCTGTGACCCTGACTTGGGACAATGGCGCCGGACAGGTCTTTACCCGCACAATTTCTGTCGATGACGAATATATGTTCGACATCACCCAAAGCGTCTCTAACAACGGCGAAGCCCCGGTGAACCTCGCCCCCTTCGGCATGATCGCACAGCACGGTCTGCCGGAAGACCTCAAGAGCTTCTTCATCTTGCATGAGGGCGCGGTCTCTATGGCGAATGGCGAGTTGGCCGAGATCGACTGGGACGACATTGCCGATGCGGATGTGAACAGCACTTGGGGCCGCCCCGCCGTGGTGACCGAAGGCGTCACCGAAGGCTGGATCGGCTTCACCGATCACTACTGGCAGGCGGTCCTGATCCCCGAAGCGGGCGAGACCTTTGAGCAAGCGCTCACCTATGACCCCCGCGCCGACACCTACCGCGCCTTTACCCGCCAGCCCACCCGCTCGGTCGCGGCAGGCGAAAGCGTCAGCACGTCGAGCAAATTCTTCGCGGGCGCGAAGGAATGGGAAACGCTGCAAGATTACCAATCCGCTGGTGTCGCCAAATTCATCGACAGCATCGACTGGGGCTGGTTCTTTTTCCTGACCAAGCCGATCTTCTGGCTGCTGCACAACCTCAACCAGTTGATCGGCAACATGGGTGTCGCGATCATCGGCCTCACGCTGCTGATCAAGGCGCTGCTCTTCCCGCTGGCCTATAAATCCTACGTCTCCATGGCGCGGATGAAAGAGCTTCAGCCCGAAATGGAAAAGCTGAAGAAAGAGGCAGGCGACGACCGTCAGAAGATGCAGCAGGGCATGATGGAGCTCTATAAGAAGAACAAGGTGAACCCAGCTGCGGGCTGTCTGCCAATCCTGCTGCAAATCCCGATCTTCTTCTCGCTCTACAAGGTGATCTTTGTCACCATCGAGTTGCGCCACGCGCCCTTCTTTGGCCCGTTCCAAGACCTTAGTGCGCCGGACCCCACCTCGATCCTGAACCTCTGGGGCCTGCTGCCCTATGCGGCACCTGAGCCCGGCTCGATGCTGGCGCTGATCTTTATCGGTATTCTGCCGCTGCTTTTGGGTATCTCCATGTTCTTGCAGCAGAAACTGAACCCGGCGCCCACCGATCCGACGCAGCAGATGATTTTTGCTTGGATGCCTTGGGTCTTCATGTTCATGCTGGGCGGTTTTGCTTCCGGTCTGGTGGTTTACTGGATCGCGAACAACACGATCACCTTTACTCAGCAGTATCTGATCATGCGCAGCCAAGGGTATAAGCCGGATCTTTGGGGCAATATCGCGGGCGGCTTTAAGCGCACGCCCAAAACCACTGCCGCCAATGCGGACGCGAAGCCCAAGTCCGGCAAGTCGAAGAAGTGATGCAGATCACTGCGCTCAACCGGCATCCGCTCAAGGCCCATGGCCGCGAGACGGTTGAGCGCGTAACCCTGCGGGCCGGGCAATCCATGCCCTATGACCGGCTCTGGGCCGTGGCCCATGACGCCAGCAAGGCCGCGCCCGGAGACTGGGCGCGTTGTTTGAATTTCACGCGGGGGGCATCCTCCCCGCAGTTACAGGCAATCACAGCCCAGCTGGATGAGGCGACCGAGTTGCTCACTCTGCGCCATCCCGACCAAGGCGAGATTACCTTTCACCCGGATCGCGACAAGGCGCAGTTCCTTGACTGGGTGCGCCCGCTGGTGGCCGAAGGTCGGGCGGCACCGGTGGACATTCTGCGTCTTGATGGCCGGGGTTACACCGACAGTGCAGAGCCGACACTTTCGCTCAACAGTGTCAGCAGCCACCGATCGGTTGAAGAACTTTCCGGTTCGCCGCTCCAGACCGCCCGCTGGCGTGGCAACATCTGGTTTGACGGCGCCGCGCCTTGGGCTGAGTTCGAGTGGATTGGCCGCGAAGTAAAAATTGGCGATGCCCGGCTGCATGTGTCCAAGCGCATCACCCGCTGCCTTGCCACCACCGTCAATACCGACACCGGCGCGCGCGACGTGGATACGCTCGCCGCACTTGACCAATTGAGCCACCGTGACTTCGGTGTTACCCTCACCGTCACCAGAGGCGGAGAGATCGCCGTGGGCGACGAACTGGAGCTGATCTGATGCAAGTGAACTACACCACCGCCGAAGAGCCGGACGCGCCGAGCGCGGAAAAGGGCCGGATGCTATTTGCGGGTGAGACAACATTCGTTAAAGGCGTGGTGGCGATGGACGGGCTGCCACCCCCTGACCGGATGGAGGTTTGCTTTGCCGGTCGCTCTAACGTCGGTAAATCGACGCTGATCAACGCGCTGACGGGGATGAAGGCGCTGGCGCGGGCCTCAAACACGCCGGGCCGTACGCAGGAGATTAACTTCTTCACGGCGGGCGAGGAACACTACCTCGTTGACCTGCCCGGCTATGGCTATGCCAACGCCCCCCTGCCCGTTGTTGAAAAATGGCAACGCTTGCTGAAGCAATATCTGTCTGGCCGTCAAACCCTGCGCCGCGCCTTTGTGCTGATCGACGCGCGTCATGGGGTGAAGAAGGTTGATGATGAGATCATGTCCCTGCTCGACAGTTCTGCCGTGACCTTTCAAGTCGTGCTGACCAAAGCCGACAAGGTCAAAGAGGCCGAGCGCGAAAAAATCCTGACGCAGGTGAAAGACGCGCTGAGCAAACACCCCGCCGCTTATCCAGAGATCGTCGTGACGTCTTCGGAAAAGGGCTGGGGCATCCCTACCCTGCGTGCAATCATCGCCACGCTGGAATAACTCCCCCCGCCGTTATCGGCGTCCCATGGGTCAACAGATGAGAACGCAAGACATGAATCGCGACTGGATCGCCACCGCCCGCACCCTGAGCCAAGCCCTGCCCTTCCTGCAACGCTATGCCGATGCCACCGTGGTTATCAAGCTGGGCGGTCATGCGATGGGCAGCGATGAGGCGATGGATGAATTTGCCCGCGATGTCGTGCTGATGCGGCAGGTGGGTGTGAATCCAGTGATTGTCCATGGCGGCGGGCCGATGATTAACAACATGCTGGCCCGGCTGAACATCGAGTCCGAATTCGTGAATGGCAAACGCGTCACCGATGCCGCGACCATGGAAGTGGTCGAGATGGTGCTGTCGGGGCTCGTCAATGCACGGATCGTGCAGGCGATTTCCGAACAGGGGGGGCGTGCTGTTGGCGTCTCGGGCAAAGACAGCGGCTTGATCGTTTGCGAGCCCGAAGATCCCGCCCTTGGCTTGGTTGGCAGACCCGCAGAGGTTAATCCGAGCATTCTCCGCGACTTTGCCGAAAAGGACATCATCCCCGTCATCGCGCCCCTTGGCATGGGCCTCAGCGGCGAGACCTATAACATCAACGGTGACACCGCCGCAGGCGCCATCGCGGGCGCGCTGAAGGCCGATCGTTTGTTGCTGCTCACGGACGTGGCTGGCGTGAAAGACGGTTCGGGCGAGGTGGTGACTGACCTGACTGCAAGCCAGATCAACGAAATGATCGCTGATGGCACCATCGCAGGTGGGATGATCCCCAAGGTTCAAACCGCGTTGAAAGCGCTCGAAGGCGGCGTGCGTGCGGCGGTGATTCTCGACGGACGTGCGCCAAATGCCTGCCTGTTGGAGCTTTTCACGGAACACGGCGCGGGCAGCATCATTCGCAACGGCTGAGGCAAAGCGCTTGCCCCCTGCCCCTGCTTCGCGCCTATGATGGGCCGAGCAGTGAAAGGAATGACATGCGCCGCCTGATCCTAATGCGACACGCGAAATCGGACTGGTCCCAAGGCACCAGCGATCACGACCGCCCGTTAAACCGCCGCGGGCGTGGGGCCGCCGAAGCGCTCGGCAACTGGCTCCAAACCAAGAGATTGGTACCGGATGCGGTGCTATGTTCAACCGCCGCCCGAACGCGGGAAACCTGCCTGCTGCTAGACCTGCCTAAGAGCAGCGCGGTTGCGCATCTGCGCGACCTTTATCTCGCCGAACCCGATGCGATCATAGCCACGCTGCGCCGACGGGCTGAGGGAAACACCGTGCTGCTTGTCGCGCATAACCCCGGCATTGCCACCGCTGCAGCGGTGCTGTTGCAGCAAGAACCCCAAGAGGACGCATTTCGCCGCTATCCTTCGGGTGCGACCACGGTGATCGATTTCGATATCGACAGTTGGGCCGACCTTGCCCGCGGCACCGGTACGCTGCACGCCTTCACCGTGCCCAAACAGCTGGTGTGAAACGCAAACGCCCCGACCGATTGGCCGGGGCGTTTGGTTCGCAGTGCTGCCGTCGCGCGGGTCAGTGGCCCAGAATCTGGCTCAGGAACAACTGTGTGCGCGGGCTTTGTGGGTTGTTAAAGAAGGCTTCCGGCTCATTCTGTTCAACGATTTGGCCTTCATCCATAAAGATCACCCGGTTCGCGACCTGACGGGCAAAGCCCATCTCGTGGGTCACGCAGAGCATGGTCATGCCTTCTTCGGCAAGCTCGATCATCGTGTCGAGCACTTCCTTGATCATTTCAGGATCGAGCGCCGATGTCGGCTCATCGAACAGCATGATACGCGGGCGCATACAAAGCGAACGGGCAATCGCCACACGCTGCTGTTGACCGCCCGAAAGCTGGCCGGGGTACTTGTTGGCCTGATCGGGGATCTTCACCTTTTCAAGGAAATGCATCGCCGTTTCTTCGGCTTCCTTCTTGGGCGTCTTGCGCACCCAGATCGGGGCCAGCGTGCAGTTCTCAAGGATCGTCAGATGCGGGAAGAGGTTAAAGTGCTGAAAGCACATGCCGACCTCTGAGCGGATCTTGTCGATGTTCTTGAGGTCCGAACTGAGCAGCGTGCCGTCAACTTCGATGCTGCCCTTCTGATGCTCTTCCAATGCATTGATGCAGCGGATCAGCGTCGATTTGCCGGAGCCCGAAGGCCCGCAGATCACGATGCGCTCGCCGCGATGCACCGTCAGGTCGATGTCGCGCAGCACGTGGAACGCGCCGTACCATTTGTTCATGTTGTTAATACGGATCGCGACTTCGTCGGATACCTGCATTTGTGCGGTCTCAGCCATGTGAGAACCCTCCCTTAACGATGGTCAGTCGCAAGACGGCGTTCCAGCCACTGCGAATATTGTGAAATGCCGTAGCAGACGATGAAGAACAGCACGGAAGCAAAGAGGAAAAGCTCCCAGTAGACGCCGTTCCAGTCGGTCGAGGCGAGGATCGGGCCGCGGATCATGCCGATGATGTCGAACAGCGAGATCACCGAAACCAGCGTGGTGTCCTTGAACAGGCCCACCGCGATGTTGACGATGCCCGGGATCGAAATCTTCAGCGCCTGCGGCAAGATGATCAGCCGCATCGCCTGCGGATAGTCGAGGCCAAGGCTGTCGGCCGCCTCATACTGCCCCTTTGGCAGCGCGGCGAGACCGCCCCGGATCACCTCGGCGATATAGGCGGAGGAGAACATGGTGATCATGATCACCACGCGGATGAAGAGATCAACGCCAGAGCCGGGTGGGAAGAAATAGGCCAGCATCACATTCGCCACAAAAAGCAGGGTGATGAGCGGCACGCCTCGAACGAATTCAATGAACACGACGCAGATGCCTTTGACAATCGGCAGGTGCGACTGACGGCCGAGCGCCAATGCGATCCCGATGGGCAGCGACAGGGACACACAGGTAATGCCCAGCATCATGTTGAGCATGAAGCCCCCCAGATCCCGGCTTGGCACCGCTTCGAGCAGCGGCCGCGCGGGACGCAGTGCGTCGCCGATAATTCCGCCGACATACCAGACAATCGCAGCCGCGACGATGCCGCCCGCCAACGCCTTGGCGAAGCTGTTATGCACCAAACGGGCATAGACCATATAGCCAACGATAACGCCCAGCAGGGCAAAGACCGGCCCCCAGATTGGCCCGCCCCAAATCAGCCAGAAGGCGAGGAAGGGGTAGATGCCGGTAAAGATCAGCAGCTTGCGCGGCAGGTCAATAAAGAGCACTGGCGCCACCGCAAGGAACAACAGGACCAAGGCCAATGTCGGGCGCCAATATTGATCGCTCGGGTATTTAAAGCCAAAGAGCAACTGGTGCCAACGCTCGGAAATGACCGAAAAACAAGCGCCAGTCGCACCGTCCAATATCTCACGACACTCCGACAGGCTGCTGGCGTTCCACACGCCATTGAGCAACCACGGCAAAGACCCGGAGAGCAGCAAATACAAGAAGTAGAGCGCGACAATGGTTAAGATCGCGTTAGCCCAAGTGGGAAAAAGATTGTCTTTCACCCATTTGAACGGCCCGCCGACCTTTTCAGGCGGTGCCGCAGGGGGCAACGAGGATTCACGCACGAAGGCAATGGATTCAGCATGTGTATCGGACATGGCTCAGCGCTCCTTCAGCTTCGTTGCGTTGTTGTAGACGTTCATCACCATCGAAATTCCCAGTGAGATAACAAGGTAGAACAGCATCAAGAGCACCACACATTCAATCGCGCGGCCCGTCTGGTTCAGGGTGATCCCACCCAGCGTCGCGGTGATGTCGGCATAGCCCACAAGGATCGCCAGCGAGGAGTTCTTGGTAATGTTCAAATAGTTGGAGATCAGGGGCGGGATGATCACGCGCAGCGCTTGCGGCAGCACCACAAGGTTCATGATCCTACCAGAGCGCAAACCAAGCGCGGCGGCAGCTTCGGTCTGGCCCTTGCTGACGGCCTGAATGCCCGCGCGCACGTTTTCTGCGATGAAAGCGCCCGTGTAGATCGACAGGGCAAACCACAGCGCGATCAGCGGCGCGCCGATTTGAATACCGCCTCGGAAGTTGAACCCCTTAAGCGCCGGATAATCCAGCCCAATGGGCATCCCAAGGAAAAAGAACATGACGATCGTCGGCACCAACAGGATCACCACCGAAGGCCAGAGCATCGGCAGCAGACGACCTGTATCGTAAAGCAATTTGGTAGCGTAGCGACGGTAAGCAAAGACCCCGATCACAGAGGCCACGAATGTCGCAACCACAATGGTCGAGCCCGGCCCCCAGATCGGCCCCGGAATATAAACGCCCCGGTTGGTAAAGGCGAAGGAGCCGAGCATCATTGACGACGCCGGATCGTCGCCTCGAAAGGCGCTCGGCGCGGGCATGGCGGCGGTCATGATCGTATAGATGATCAAGATCCAGATCAGCACCGGGATGTTACGAAAGATCTCGACGTAACCGGCCATCAGCTTGCGCACCAACCAGTTGTTGGACAGACGCAGCACCCCGGCAATCACGCCAAAGATGGTTGCCGTGATACAGGCGAGGAAAGACACCAGAAGCGTGTTGATGATCCCGACCCAAGCGGCCTGAAGGTTGGACGATTGGCTGGTATAGGGAATGAGGGTTTGGTTAATGTCATACCCGGCAGGGTTGTTTAGGAACTGAAACGAGATGTTCAGCCCGGCAGCGCGCAGGTTGGCAGCAAGGTTCGATCCCAGATACCAAATCGCCGCGATCAGCAGCACCAGCGCAATCACCTGAAAGGTGATCGACCGATAGCGGGTATCGCTCAACAGCATAGATGGCCGGAACGACTCCTTTGGAGGGTCGGTGAGTGTCGTCATGTATGTATCCCTGTGTTCCGGCGTTTTTATTATGAGCACCTTAACAGTGCCTTTAGCCGAATCGTTTTTGGTCTTTGATCGTTTTTCGATCGTGGGTTTTTATTGTCGTCTGAGGGGGTTGTTGAAACGTTATATTGCGGCAGAGGCACAAGGGGCGCAGGAATTCCTGCGCCCCTTGGCTTGGTATCTTAGCGGAAGGGCGGTGCGTAAAGCAGACCACCGTCTGTCCACTGAGCGTTCAGACCACGGGCCAGACCGATGGGGGTTTCCTCACCAATGTTCTTGGCAAAGATCTCACCATAGTTGCCTTCGGCCATGATGGCGCGCTTGGCCCATTCGGCGTCGAGACCGATCATCTCACCCAGCGTGCCTTCGGTGCCCATCAGACGGGCGACTTCGGGGTTGTTGGTGTTGCCGGCCATCTCTTCGATATTGGCGGAGGTGATGCCCAGCTCTTCGGCTGCGATCAGAGCGTTCAGCACCCAGCGGGTGATGTCGCCCCAGTCGTTGTCGCCGTGGCGGACCAGCGGGCCGAGCGGCTCTTTCGAGATGATCTCGGGCAGCAGCACATGCTCGTCCGGGTTCTCAAAGGTTGCGCGTGTCGCCGCCAGACCGGAAGCGTCTGTGGTGTAAGTGTCGCAGGCACCGGCAAGGTACTGCTGCTGGCCTTCGGCGTTGGTTTCAACCGGAACGGGCTCATACTCAATGCCGTTCTTACGGAAGAAGTCCGCGAGGTTCAGCTCGGTCGTTGTGCCGGTCTGGATGCAGACAGTCGCGCCGTCGAGGTCTTTGGCCGAGGAAACGCCAAGCGCTTTCGGGACCATGAAGCCCTGACCGTCATAGTAGTTGATGCCGATGAAATCGAATTTCAGGTCGGTGTCACGGCTGAATGTCCATGTGGTGTTGCGCGCAAGGAAATCGATCTCGCCCGATGCCAGCGCGGTAAAGCGGGTCTTGCCGGTTGTCGGCACGAATTCCACGGCGTTCTTGTCGCCCAGCACAGCGGCGGCAACGGCACGGCAAACGGCGACGTCAAAGCCTTCCCATTCGCCATTGGCGTTCGGTGCGGCAAAGCCTGCCAGACCGGTTGTCACGCCACAGTTCAGCTTGCCGCGTGCCTTGACATCATCAAGCGTCGCGGCGCCAGCAGCGCCGGCAGCAAGACCAGCAACGGTCAGCGCGCCAAAAATTACGGTTTTTTTCATTTTTACCTCTTCCTGATAGTCCGCCACGTTCACTGGCGGTTAATCCGGCATCTTCCGACGCCGGAGACGATCATGTGCCGAGTTGCCCCAGCTCAATGAAAAGCAGTGTGGGCGGATTCAGCTTTCGAGGTCAAGTGCGCGTTAAGCAAAAGTGGAGCGCTAACATTGCTAGCCCTCCGGTTGAAACTTTCGTACTTCAGTCCGCGCGGTTGAGCACGATCATTTCGCAGGCGTGCAGAAACGCTTGTCGTTTGATCTCCGCTTCAGCTTCCGCCACATCATCGCGGCCCCATTGTTCGGCCTGCCAGGTTTCGTCCAACCGTGACAAAGCCCAAATGGTATCAGGGTCATAGGCCTGCTCTAGCGCCGCGAAGCCCAGAACGAGCGAGCCCGTCAGACTGACAAGATCATGAAAGGCAGCGAGCTCGAATGAGTCAAGCGCTGCGGTTCGGCGGTGCAGTTCTTCCAAAGCATCGGGCGCTTGCGGCGCGTGCATAATGCCCTGACGGGTCTCCAGCTTGACGCCAAGGCACCCTTCGGCCCAATCCAATATCGGGTCCCATTGTGCCGATTGCCGCGCCACCAACCCCTCTGGACTGTCCGCGCGGTAGCACAGCAAATCACTATCGCCATAGGCCGCGAGCATGTCGACGACCTCTTCCTTTTGCACCGCGACCTTATCGATCGCAGCATTCGCCGTTTTGGTGACCGGCATGCTGCGCGGATCGATCTGCTTGTCTTGCGCCTGCCATTCGGCTGCCACTGCTTCGGCCATGGCGCGGGTTGGCAGGGTCAGGGGTCGTTTGGCCGGGGTTTTCACACGGCGGCCATCCAACTCAACGGTATAGCCCCCATCGACCTCAACCACAGCCGCTTCTTTCCAAAAGCGTTTCGCCTTCCAATCGCTCATGCGGGGATGCTCCAAATCTGTTCCAGCAACGGCGGCAGCGCGGCGTAGCTTTTAACTACATGCGTGGCTGCTGTCAGCTTGTCCGCGCTGTGATAGCCCCAAGCGACACCGATCCCGGTCACGCCTGCCGCTGCTGCCATGTCCATGTCAAAGGAAGTGTCGCCAATCATAACCGTGGCTTCTGCCGCGACGCCTGCATCGGCCATCGCTTGATAGATCATTGACGGGTGCGGCTTCGAAGGGTGAAAATCTGCCACCTGTTGCGTGATGAACAGCCCTTCCAGCCCATGGCCGGCAATCAGCTTGTCCAGCCCGCGTTTCGACTTGCCCGTTGCCACACCGAGCAGGATTTCCGGCTCCGCATGCAACTGACGCAAGACCTCCAACGCGCCCGGATAAAGCGGCGAGGACTCTGCCACACCTGCCTCCGCCCGCAGCGCCATATAGGCGTCTTTATAGGCTTCAACCATCCGCAGATGATCCCCTGTCGAACGGGTCGGTGCCAAGACTGTCATCGCAACATCCAGCGAAAGGCCAACGATAGACAAAATCTCTGCCCGCGACGGCAAAGGTGCATCAACCGCCGCAAAGGCCGCGCTCATCGCGGCCACGATATCGCCCTGACTGTCGACCAGCGTGCCGTCGACGTCAAAGATTACCAAACGCAGTGGCTTGCTCATTGCAGCGACTCAAAGGGGTCTTCATCGGCCAGATCTTCGGTCCAGCCAAAGGTGTCCCAGCTATGCGCCATATGGTCGGGCAGTTCAGCGGTGATGGTGACCGTCTTGCGGGTATGGGGATGCTCAAAACGCATCATCCGCGCATGCAGGTGCAGCTTTTTCGAGATGATCCCGCCCAGTTGCGCACCCCAGCCGTCGCCGAGGTTTTCCTGCCCGGACCCACCGTATTTGCCATCGCCCACAATCGGATGCCCGATCTCGGCCATATGCGCGCGAAGCTGGTGCGTGCGGCCGGTGATCGGCTCCATCGCCACCCAAGACGCCCGCGAGCCAACGCGGTAGAGCGTGGCGTAAAGCGTGTGCGCCCGTTTTGCACCGGGCGTGTCGTCCATGTCGCGCGGATGCACGGCGATCATCTTCTCGCCCTCGCCGCTGCGCCCATGACCGCCGGCTTTGACGAGGCCATATTTGATCTCGCCCAAGTACGGCGTCGGCACGCCAGCCACGATGGCCCAGTAAATCTTGCGCGTCTCACGGTGCCGCATCGCCGCTGTCAGCGCCTTGGCCGCCAAACGGGTCCGTGCCAGCAGCAGCACGCCAGAGGTATCCCGGTCCAACCGATGCACCAAACGCGGCTTTTCCTCGGCGTCAAAGATGAGCGCTTCGGACAGCGCATCAACATGGCGATCCGCCTGCCCCGAGCCACCCTGCACCGCCAAACCCGGCGGCTTGTTCAGCGCAATCACATGATCGTCGCGGTAGATCACACAGTTGCGGATCATCTTGGCGTCGGCATCGGTGATCCGCGTCCGCTTGGGCGGTGGCGGGGGTGCGCTATCGGGCAGCGGCGGCACGCGGACCTCTTGGCCAGCCTCCAGCCGCGTATTGGCCTTCACCCGACCGCCATCGACGCGGATTTCGCCCTTGCGGCACATCTTTTCGATAAGCCCCTGATTGATCTGCGGAAACATCCGCTTAAACCAACGGTCAAGCCGCTGGTCGCCATCGCCTTCGGCGACGGTAATGGTTTGTACGCGGCTCATGCCAACACCTCTCGGGCCAACCAGAGGCCCAGCAAACAGGCGGCCAACGACAAGATCACCGAGGCCCCCACATATGAAAATGCGACCCCTGCCCGGCCCGCTTCGACCAGCCGCAGGGTATCGAGTGAAAACGCCGAAAAGGTCGTGAAACCGCCCAGCAGGCCGGTCATAAGAAAGGGCAGCAGCAGCGATGTCTTTTCCGCCAGCACCCAGACCACGCCAATCGCCAGCGAGCCGGTGGCATTGACAGCCAAGGTACCAAACGGAAAGCCGACCGTGAGACCGACAAGGTACCGCAGGCTCGCGCCCAGAGCGCCGCCGAGGGCCACCATGATCAGTGTTTTCATCATCGACACCCCATCGCGCGGGCGCGGCCCGGAGTCAAGTTTTCCGCTTGGCCCGCAGCCCGGCGAAGTAATCCTGTCGCTTTTTCAACTCGCGCTCAAAGCCGCGCTCAACCGGCTCGTAAAGACTAGGCCGCGCCATCGCGTCGGGAAAGTAGTTCTGCCCCGAGAATCCATCCTCAGCGTCATGGTCGTAGGCGTACCCGCTGCCATAACCTTGGTCCTTCATCAGCTTGGTCGGCGCGTTCAGAATATGTTTCGGCGGCGGCTCCGATCCGGTGCTGCGGGCCAGTTTGCGCGCGCCTTTATAGGCTTTGTAAACCGCGTTCGACTTGGGCGCGAGGCAGATGTAGGTCAGCGCCTGCGCGATCGCGAGTTCCCCTTCGGGGCTGCCGAGGCGTTCATAGGTCTCCCACGCCTGCAAGCAAAAGGCCTGCGCCTGCGGATCGGCAAGGCCCACGTCCTCCACCGCCATGCGGGTGATGCGCCGCATCAGATAGCGCGGGTCTTCGCCGCCCTCCAGCATCCGGCCCAGCCAGTAAAGCGCCGCATCCGGGTCCGAGCCGCGCATGGATTTGTGCAGCGCCGAGATCAGGTTGTAATGCGAATCGCCGCCCTTGTCGTATTGCGCCGCCCGGCGCATCAGACGCTTGGACAGCCCCACCTTGTCGAGCAGATCATCGCCCTTCCACGCGGTCACCTGTTCGATCAGATTGAGCAGCGCCCGCCCGTCACCATCGGCCATTTCCAGCAGTGCTTCGCGGGCATCGGGTTGCAGCGGCAGCGGCTTGCCCAACTCTTGCTCGGCCCGCTGCGCCAAGCGCTCCAGATCGTCAAGCGGCAGGCGTTCCAGCACCAGCACCTGCGCACGGCTTAACACAGCGGCATTTAACTCAAAACTGGGGTTTTCGGTCGTGGCGCCGACCAAGAGAATCGTGCCATCCTCCATATGCGGCAGGAAGCCGTCCTGTTGCGCCTTGTTGAAGCGGTGAATCTCGTCAACGAACAGCAGCGTCCCCTGCCCCTGTCGCCTGCGCAGTTTCGCCGCCTCAAAAACCTTGCGCAGTTCCGGCACGCCGGAGAATATCGCGCTGATCTGTACGAAGTGCAGGTCCGTCTCATCCGCCAGCAGCCGCGCAATGGTTGTTTTGCCAACCCCGGGCGGCCCCCAGAAGATCAGCGACGACAGCGCGCCAGAGGCTAACATTACCGTCAAAGGCGCATCCGGCCCAAGCACTTGGTCCTGCCCGATCACCTCCGACAAGGCCCGCGGGCGCAGCCGGTCCGCCAGTGGGCGGTGCCCGCTCTCTGCCACTACCTCGCCGTCGCCGAATAGATCCGCCACGCTACCCCCTAAACCGCAGGGCGACACGCCGGTCGCCGCGCTGAATAACCATCTGAATGTGCCGCACCTCGCCCGACAAAAGAGCGACCAAGATGCGGGTCTCGGTCACATCTACCCCATTCACGGATAGGATCACATCACCGTCCCGCAACCCCACGCGCGGCCCAAAGCGCCCGGCATCCATCACCACAACGCCACGGCTTTCCAGCGGCAGATTAAGCTCGGAAATCACAGCCGGATTGATCCGCGCAGCCCGCAGACCAGGCAACAGGCTCCGCGCACCCAGCGTGATCTCGGCGCGGTCAGGCTCATCCGGCGCGGCGATCAGCGCCACGGTCATCTCCCGTGGTTCCCCGTCGCGCATCACCCCAATCCGAGCCGAATGGCCCAGCCCGGCAACCGACATACGGTAAATCATCTCAGACGGGGTATTCACCGCCTGACCGTCCACGCTGACAATCACATCGCCGACCTGCAACCCCGCAGCATTAAACGGGCTCGCGGCATGCAGCCCGGACACGATAATCCCGCCGGGCCGATCCAACCCCAACGGCCCTGCCATATCGGCATCCACTGGCTGACCGGCAAGCCCCGCCCAAGGCCGTTGGAAAACCGCCTCCCCCGCCCGCGCCTGCGCGACAAAGGCCGCAACCAGATCAGCGGGAATGGCAAAGCCGATGCCGTTGCTGCCGCCCGACCGTGTCAAGATCGAGGTGTTCACGCCAATCAGCCGCCCCTGCATGTCGATCAACGCGCCGCCGGAATTGCCGGGATTGATCGGCGCATCGGTCTGGATGAAATAGCCCTGCCCACCATTATTCGCCGCGCCCGACCGTGCCAGCCCCGAGACGATGCCGCTCGAGACGGTCTGGCCCACGCCAAAGGGGTTGCCGATGGCCAAGGTAAGTTCGCCGACCTCAACCGCATCGCTGTCGCGCAGCTCAAGAAACGGTAGGTCTTCTGCCCCCTCTAGCTTGAGAATTGCCAGATCGCTGTCAGCATCGCCCAAAAGGACATGGGCGCTGAACTCACGCCGGTCGTTCAAGACGACGCGTATATCGGTCGCCGTACCGACCACATGATAGTTTGATACAACAATGCCATCCGCAGAAAGAATAACCCCTGAACCCAGTGAGTTTTGCACCCGAGGACGTTCGGAGAAAGGGTCTCGGAAAAACCGTTCAAAAAACGGATCACGCTGAAGCGGTGTGCGCTGCGGCTCGGTCATGATGCGGGCGTAGATGTTGACCACGGCGGGCGTGGCCTGCTTGACCAGCGGCACGAAACTGAGCTGCATCTGCGCGGCGGAACTCGGCACCTGCTGCGCAGCCAAAGGGGCGGCAAGCAGCATTAGGATCATCACGAAATATCTCATACCCTCAGATATGCGCAGCCGTCCAGACGGGTGCAACTCCCATTTGGAAGAAGCCCGAAATATCCCTGCTCCAACGAAAAAGCCCCGCCAAGTGGCAGGGCTTTCATTCTCGCAATCTGCGAAATCTTATTCTGCGGCGTCTTCTTCGGCCACCCGCGCTTTGTCTGCGGCGCCTTTAGCGTCGCGGTCGCGGTCGACGAATTCGATGATCGCCATCGGCGCCATGTCACCATAGCGGAAGCCAGCTTTCAGAACGCGCACGTAACCACCCTGGCGGTCCTTGTAGCGCGGGCCCAGGATGTCGAAGAGTTTCGCGACATACTGGTCTTCTTTCAGCTTGCTTGCGGCCTGACGGCGGGCGTGCAGGTCGCCGCGTTTGGCCAGCGTGATCATCTTTTCGATGATCGGCTTCAGTTCCTTGGCTTTCGGCAAGGTTGTTTTGATTTGCTCATGCTCGATGAGCGAGCCTGCCATGTTCGAGAACAGCGCCTTGCGGTGTTCATGTGTACGGTTCAGGCGGCGGTATCCACGTGCGTGACGCATAGTCTTACTCCAATCGTGAGGCCCTCTACGGGCGGTTTTGCTTTGTCTGGCCCGCGATGCGTGTCACGGGCTCTCCTTGGGGCTTGAGCCCGGTCTTCACGGCACCCGATTTCTTTAAAAGAAATCGGCCCCGGAAACTTTGAAAGTTTCCGGGCACCGTATCTTAAAACGAATCCTCGAACTTCTTGGCGAGGTCTTCGATGTTTTCTGGCGGCCAGTCTTCGACGTCCATGCCAAGGTGCAGGCCCATGCCCGACAGCACTTCCTTGATCTCGTTCAAGGACTTGCGGCCAAAGTTCGGCGTGCGCAGCATCTCTGCTTCGGTCTTCTGGATCAGATCGCCGATATAGACGATGTTGTCGTTCTTCAGGCAGTTTGCCGAACGCACCGACAGTTCCAGCTCATCGACCTTCTTGAGCAGCAGCGGGTTGAACTCAAGACCATCGTCGTCGTCCTGACGGGACGCCGATTCCGGCTCGTCGAAGTTGACGAAGATGCCCAGCTGGTCCTGCAGGATGCGCGCGGCGAAGGCCACGGCGTCATCCGGCGTGATGGAGCCATCTGTTTCCACTTTCATGGTCAGCTTGTCATAGTCCAGCACCTGGCCCTCACGGGTGGGCTGCACGTCATAGGAGACCTTCTTGACCGGCGAATAAATCGCGTCGATCGGGATCAGGCCGATGGGGGCGTCCTCGGGCTTGTTCTTGTCGGCAGAGACATAGCCCTTGCCAGTGTTGACGGTCAGCTCCATGTAGACATCTGCACCATCGTCGAGGTGGCAGATCACATGCTCGCGGTTCAGAATCTCGATACCGGCGGATTCGGAGATGTCACCAGCAGTCACGACGCCCGGACCTTTGGCAGAGATCGACAGGCGCTTGGGGCCTTCGACTTCCATGCGCAGGCTGACGCCCTTGAGGTTCAGGATGATGTCGGTCACGTCTTCGCGCACACCGGCAACGGAGGAGAACTCGTGCAGTACGTTGTCGATCTGCACGGATGTGATCGCCGCACCTTGCAGCGAGGACATCAGCACGCGGCGCAGCGCGTTGCCGAGCGTCAGACCAAAGCCGCGCTCCAGCGGTTCGGCCATGACGGTCGCCTGACGGGCCGGGTCATTGCCCGGCTTGACGTCAAGCTGTTGCGGCTTGATCAATTCAGCCCAATTCTTGTGGATCATGCGTCCCTCCATCCTTGTTTGTGCCTCATGTCCAAATGACACAAACGCTCGAGGTTTCTGAAAAGCGGTATGGGGCCGCACGCAAGGCGCGACCCCATGTAAAACAGTCCCGGCTTAAACGCGGCGGCGTTTGGGCGGGCGGCAGCCGTTGTGGGCCATCGGGGTCACATCACGGATCGAGGTGATGTTGAAACCGGCAGCCGCCAGAGCGCGCAGTGCGGATTCACGACCCGAACCGGGGCCTTGCACTTCGACTTCCAGCGTCTTGACGCCGTGATCCTGAGCTTTGCGGCCTGCATCTTCTGCGGCCATTTGAGCAGCGTAAGGAGTCGATTTACGCGACCCTTTGAAGCCCATGGTGCCAGCGGAGGACCAGGAAATTGCGTTGCCTTGAACATCCGAGATCAGGATCTTGGTGTTGTTGAAGCTCGAGTTCACATGCGCCACACCTGCGGCGATGTTCTTGGAGACCTTACGCTTGGTGCGTGTCTTATCGCGTGCCATTGATCGAACCCTCCCTTATTTCTTCTTGCCAGCAATGGCCTTCGCGGGGCCTTTGCGGGTGCGTGCGTTAGTATGGGTACGCTGACCGCGAACCGGCAGGTTACGACGGTGGCGCAGGCCACGGTAGCAGCCGAGATCCATCAGGCGCTTGATGTTCATCTGCGTGTCACGACGCAGGTCGCCTTCGACGGTGTAGTTGGCGTCGATGTGCTCACGCACGGCCAGAACTTCGGCGTCGGACAGCTCGTTGACCCGGCGGGTCTCGTCGATGCCGACGGCTTCGCAGATGGCCTTGGCGGAGGAGTTGCCAATACCGGTGATATAGGTGAGGGCGATGGGAACCCGCTTTGCAGTCGGGATGTTTACGCCGGCAATACGTGCCACGTTAGCTATTCCTTTTCGTTGCGGGTCCGTCGTTCCAGACCCTTTTTTCACAACACAAGCCCGAGGCGATAAGGCCATCGGGCTGAGGCTGATCAGGTGATCTTGCAGCGTTGGGCGGAGCCTTGCCACAATTTGATTCTCTTGCGAGATAGGGGTGACTATGAGGTTTTGCGAAGGTCGTCAAGCCGCCGCGCAAAACTCAAGGACAGACGGCCGCAAGACGCGCCCCCTGCCCCTCTCATTCGTTGGTTACTTATCGAGGATATTCGCGATCGCGCCGCGTACTTCTTCGATCTTGCCCAGACCATTTACACCGCGCAGCATATCTTTGGCATAGTAATAGCCAATCAGCGGCGAGGTCTGTTTGTAATAGGCCATCAGACGCGTCTTGAGGCTTTCTTCATTGTCGTCCGCCCGACGCTTAAATTCGGTGCCCCCGCAGTTGGTGCATTTGCCATCTTCGGGAATCGGCTTGGTCAGGTCGTTGTAGACCTCACCGCAGTTTGCGCAGGTGGAGCGGGCGGTGATGCGGGCAACGAGCGCTTCGTCGTCGACCTTCATCTCGATCACGGCATCAAGGGTCTGACCTTCATCGGCCATCAACTCTGCCAGCGCATCAGCCTGCGCCAAGGTGCGGGGGAAGCCGTCAAAGATAAAACCACCATGCTCGGCCTTGTCTGTGAGCTTTTCGCGGATCAGACCGATCACGATCTCATCCGTCACCAAGGCACCGCGATCCATGACATCAGCCACGATCTTGCCCATCTCCGTGCCGCTGTCTTTTGCTTCACGCAGCATGTCGCCCGTAGAGAGCTGTACCATGTTGCGTGTTTCGACCAAATGACGTGCTTGTGTGCCTTTGCCTGCGCCCGGAGGCCCGAGTAGAATAATGTTCATCGACGTACGGGGCTCCGTTTCTTGCGTGTACCTTTACCTTTGCCTGCACCCTTACCGCGCAATTGCGATTTTTCAAGCAGACCTTCGTATTGATGCGCGAGCAAGTGGCTCTGCACCTGCTGGATGGTGTCCATCGTCACCGACACGACGATCAGCACTGATGTACCGCCGAAGTAGAAGGGAATGGCGAACTGGCCGCGCAGGATTTCCGGCAGAACACAGACGGCCGCGAGGTAGGCCGAGCCCAGCACGAGAACGCGGTTCACGACATACTCGAGATACTCAGCGGTGCGCTTACCGGGACGGATGCCGGGGACAAAGCCGTTCTGGTTCTTCAGGTTGTCGGCCACATCATCCGGTTTGAAGCTAACGTTGAACGTATAGAAATACGCGAAGAAAACGATCATCGCCACGAAGAACAGCAAGTACAGCGGCTGACCGGGGCCAAAGTTCGCCAAGAGCCATGACATGACCGGGCTGGTGGAGTTGCCCGAGAAGGTGCTGACGGTGACCGGGAGCAGCAGCAAGGACGAAGCAAAGATCGCCGGGATCACGCCTGCGGGGTTCACCTTGACCGGCAGGTGCGACGTGCCGCCGTCATACATCTTCATGCCGACCTGACGGCGGGGGTATTGAATGTGAATCTTTCGCAGAGCGCGTTCCATGAAGACCACGAACATGATCGTCGCAATCACCATGACCAGCACACCCACGATGACCGCAGGGCTGATTGCACCGGACCGACCCGAAGCAAAGAACTGTGCAATTGCTGCGGGAACCTCGGCGATGATGCCGACGAAAATGATGAGCGAGATGCCGTTGCCGATGCCGCGTGCAGTGATCTGCTCACCCAGCCACATCAGGAACATGGTGCCGCCCACAAGCGTGATCATACAGGCCGCGATAAAGCCAAAGCCCATCTGGCCATCAGCGACAATGTCACCGGCCTGAAGGCTGACCGCAAGGCCGTAAGACTGCAATGTCGCGAGCGCCACGGTGCCATAGCGCGTGTACTGGTTGATCTTTTTGCGGCCCTGTTCGCCCTCTTTCTTCAACTGTTCCAGCGCCGGAACCATGGAGGTCAGCAGCTGAACGATGATCGAGGCCGAGATATAGGGCATGATGCCCAGAGCAAAGATCCCCATGCGGCCAAGCGCACCGCCGGTAAACATCGAGACCATGCCGCCGATGCCTTGGCCCGCGCTTTCCATAAAGTCGCGCAAGGCGCCACCGTCGATGCCGGGCACCGGGATGAAGGTGCCAAGGCGGTAAACGATGAGCAGCCCGAGTGTGAACAGGATCCGATTGCGCAGGTCAGTTGCCTTGCCCAATGCGGCCCAGCTCGTGTTTGCGGCCATGTTTTCGACGGCAGATACCATGAGGGGTCTCTTCTTTTGTTGCGAAAACGCCGCCCAGAGCCGTTTTCCGGCGGGCGGCGTTCGGGAAAACTTGAGGTTATGTAAGCGGCTGGCGCGCCGCTCACAAGCCTTAAGGCCGCTTTACTCGGCTGCCTCAGCAGCCTTCGGAGCCGCCACGGTCACCTTGCCGCCTGCCTTCTCGACCGCTTCGATCGCGGACTTGGAAGCGCCAGCGACGTTCAGGTCGATTTTGGAGGTGATGTCACCTTTGGCCAGAACGCGGATACCGTCCAGCTCACGACGCACCAGACCCGAAGCCACGAGCGCCGCACCGTCAATGGTGTTGCCAGCGTCCAGCTTCTTGGCGTCAATGAATTTCTGGATCAGGCCCAGGTTCACAACAGCGAAAGACTTGCGGTTCGGCTTGTTGAAGCCACGCTTGGGCAGACGCTGATAGATCGGCATCTGGCCGCCTTCAAAGCCCTTGATCGCCACGCCAGAACGGGACTTCTGACCTTTGATACCACGGCCACCCATTTTACCCTTGCCAGAGCCGGGGCCACGGCCAACACGCATACGCTTCTTGGCTGCGCCTTCGTTGTCGGAAAGTTCGTGCAGTTTCATGTCGCTTCTCCTTCTGCCGGAAATGGCCCCCAGCGACGGGAGTGGCCAAACGCGGCGTTTCGATTCCATTGCGACCCATCACGGGCCACCGGGGGCGTATAAGGGATGGCGGAAGGCGTGACAAGGGGGTGGCGGCACGTGGTAGGCTGCGCGGGGGTTCTTGCCGCCCCGGAGGGCGATCGTCTGCCCGTGGGATGGCGATCCCACCAGTGGTCCATGCCACTTTATGGTGTAGCGATGACGCGCTCTTGCAGAGTTGCATCGAACCTCGACAAATCGCCCCCCGTGGGGCGGGCAGGCGATGGGCCGGCGCCTTCGGCTTGTTTCCGGACCGGCTGTGCTTCAAAACGCCGCACCCTGCCCCACAACGCAAAACGCCCCGCAGTGTCCTGCGAGGCGTCTTTGTAGAGCGGTCATCGCCCTACCGCTGAACCTTAGGTTCAGCCTTTCTCTTCGACGATCTCGACCATGTGCGAGATCTTGTTGATCATGCCGCGAACGGAAGGTGTATCTTCCACTTCACGGGTACGACCCATTTTGTTCAGACCCAGGCCAACCAAAGTTGCCTTTTGCTTGGCGGGGCGGCGGATCGGCGAGCCGACCTGCTTGATTACGATTGTCTTGGCCATGCTTATGCCTCCTCAGCCACTTGTGCGGAGGACGCTACGTTGTCATCACGCTTGGGCAGAATGTCAGCCACTTTCTTGCCGCGACGCTGCGCGACGGAACGGGGCGATTGCTCTTTTCTCAGACCGTCCAAAGTGGCGCGGATCATGTTGTAGGGGTTCTGCGACCCGACCGACTTGGACACAACGTCCTTCACACCAAGCATCTCGAACACGGCGCGCATCGGACCACCGGCGATGATACCGGTACCTTCAGGCGCTGTACGCATGATGACTTTGCCGGCGCCGTGGCGGCCGTGCATGTCATGGTGCAGCGTACGACCTTCGCGCAGTTGCACGCGGATCATCTGACGCTTGGCTTGCTCAGTCGCCTTGCGGATGGCCTCGGGTACTTCTTTCGCTTTACCCTTACCAAAGCCGACGCGGCCTTTCTGATCGCCCACGACCACAAGTGCGGCAAAGCCGAAACGCTTACCACCCTTAACGGTCTTGGACACGCGGTTGATCGCGACCAGACGGTCAGCGAATTCCGGGGTCTCGTCGCGCTGGTTGCGGCGGTTGCCCCCACGGTTGTCATCTCTTGCCATCTGGCATCTTCCTTTTTCTATGGCCTCAGCGGCCCTTAGGATCAATCCTAGTGAGCTTGCGGCCCCCGGATCATCGAGAGGGCCAGCGTGGCCCTCTTCGCAGGAAAGGTGCATGCATGGCACACACCCTACGTCGTGATGGTGGGTGCGTGGTTGCCCACGCACCGCACAATCAGATTTTCAGACCGCCTTCGCGAGCCGCTTCGGCCAAAGCTTTCACTTTGCCGTGGAACAGGAAACCGCCACGGTCGAAGTAAGCTTCTTCCACGCCGGCTTTCTTGGCACGTTCGGCAATCGCTGCGCCGACCTTGGTCGCCGCTTCGATGTTGTTTTTGCCAACCACGCCCAGATCCTTCTCCATGGTGGAGGCGGAAGCCAGTGTCACGCCGTTCACATCGTCGATCAGCTGAGCCGAGATGTTTTTGGACGAACGGTGCACCGACAGGCGCATGCGCCCGGCGTTCACTTTGCGGAGTTTGTTCCGAACGCGCATGCGGCGTTTCAGGAACAGCTGTCTTTTGGTGTTTGCCATCTTTCCGTTCCTTACTTCTTCTTGCCTTCTTTGCGGAACACGAACTCACCCTTGTAGCGGATGCCTTTGCCCTTATAGGGCTCGGGCTTGCGCCAAGCGCGGATGTTCGCAGCGACCTGACCAACAAGCTGTTCGTCAATGCCTTCCACAACGATTTCGGTCTGCTTCGGTGCTGTCACGGTGACGCCCTCGGGGGCCACATAGTCAACATCGTGGCTGAGGCCGAGGTTCAGTTTCAGCGTGTTGCCATTGATGGCCGCACGATAACCAACACCTTGGATCTCAAGCTCTTTCTTAAAGCCTGTCGAGACGCCGGTCACCAGGTTTTCAATCATGGTGCGGGACATGCCCCACTGCTGACGGGCGCGCTTGGACTTGCCACGCGGTGTCACAGTGATTGCATCGTCTTCGACCGTCAGCGTTACATCGTCAGTCGCGCGGAAGCTGCGGGTACCCTTGGGACCTTTCACTTCGATCGTCTGACCGCTTACCTCTGCCGAAACGCCCGAAGGAATGGCGACAGGTTTCTTACCAATACGAGACATGGTCTACTCCTTAGAATACGGTGCAGAGCACTTCGCCGCCAACATTGGCAGAACGTGCAGACGCGTCCGACATCACACCCTTGGAGGTGGAGACAATCGACACACCGAGGCCCTGACGGACAACAGGAATGTCATTGACGGCCATGTAAACGCGACGACCGGGTTTGGAGACCCGCTTCAATTCGCGAATGACAGGCTCGCCCTCGTAGTACTTCAGGCTGATTTCAAGCGCGGGGTGGCCATCGGCGCCCGTCACTTTTTCGTAGCCGCGGATGTAGCCTTCGTCGGCCAGCACGTCCAACACCCATGCACGCAGCTTGGAAGCCGGTGTCACAACTGTGGATTTGCCGCGCAGCGAAGAGTTACGGATGCGTGTCAGCATATCTGCGATAGGATCATTCATCTGATGCGCTCCTTACCAGCTCGACTTGACCATGCCGGGGATCTGGCCCGAAGAGCCCAAGTCCCGCAGCGCGATCCGCGACATTTTCAGTTTACGATAGTAAGCGTGCGGACGGCCCGTCAGCTGGCAACGGTTGTGCAGACGCACAGCAGAGCTGTTGCGCGGCAGTTTCGCCAGTTTCAGGGAAGCGCGGAAACGCTCTTCCATCGGTTTGCTTTCGTCGCTCACGATCTCTTTCAGAGCCGCGCGCTTCTCAGCGTACTTCTTCACCAGTGCTTCGCGCTTCTTCTCGCGCTCGATCATGGATTTTTTAGCCATTTTTAATCCTTCCCGCGCTTATGAATTGAAGGGCATGTTGAAAGCTTTCAACAGCGCCTTGGCTTCAGCGTCGGTTTTCGCCGTGGTGGCGATCACGATGTCCATACCCCAAGTCTCGTCAACTTTGTCGAAGTCGATTTCGGGGAACACGATATGCTCTTTCAAGCCCATGGCGTAGTTGCCACGGCCGTCAAAGCTCTTGCCCGGAATGCCGCGGAAGTCGCGGATACGGGGCATTGCGATCGTGATCAGACGGTCAAGGAATTCGTACATGCGGTCACCGCGCAGGGTCACTTTCGCACCCAGCGGCATTTCTTCACGCACGCGGAAACCAGCGATGGATTTCTTGGCAACGGTTGTCAGCGCCTTCTGGCCTGCAATCGTGGTCAAGTCTTCCTGAGCCGACTTGGCTTTCTTGCTGTCGCGCACGGCTTCGGCACCACAGCCAATGTTCAGAACGATCTTATCCAGCTTAGGGATCATCATGTCGTTCTTGTAGCCGAACTCCTCTTTCAGGGCGGCGCGGATCTTCTCGCGGTACTCGACCTGAAGGCGGGGTGTGTAGGTTGCGGTATCAAGCATCGATCACGTCCCCCGTGGTCTTGGCAAAGCGCACTTTCTTGTCGCCTTCAATTTTGAAACCCACGCGGGTGGCTTTGCCATTGGCATCCACCAGTGCGAGGTTGCTCAGGTCAATCGGCATCGCCTTGGGGATGCGGCCGCCCTGAGATGTCTGTGTCTGGCGCGTGGCGCGGATGGCGATTTTCACGCCGTCAACGATGGCCTTGTTCGACTTAGGGTCAACGGACGAGATGGTGCCCGTCTTGCCCTTGTCCTTGCCGGACAGCACGATGACCTTGTCACCTTTGCGAAGTTTAGCAGCCATGATTACAGCACCTCCGGAGCGAGCGAGATGATTTTCATGAAGTTCTTCGCACGCAGCTCACGAACAACCGGCCCGAAGATACGGGTGCCGACAGGCTCGTTGTTGTTATTCAGGATAACAGCAGCGTTGCGATCGAAGCGAATGGCGGTGCCATCTTCACGACGAACTTCTTTGGCGGTGCGAACGACGACGGCCTTGCGGACGTCACCCTTTTTCACACGACCGCGAGGGATGGCTTCTTTAACCGACACGACAATGATGTCGCCGACGGAAGCGTATTTACGCTTGGAACCACCCAGGACCTTGATGCACTGAACACGGCGCGCGCCACTGTTGTCAGCAACATCCAGGTTGGTCTGCATCTGGATCATTTGGTTTCTCCCGACCTTCTGGGGGGCGATGCGGCCCTAATCCCAGGGTTTCGTTAAAGGGGCTTAGGCTTCGGCTTTGTCCGAAGTCAAAACTTCCCAACGTTTGGTTTTCGACTTGGGGGCACATTCGATGATGCGCACAGTGTCGCCCACCTTGAACGTGTTGTTCTCATCGTGAGCCCGGTACTTCTTGGACTTACGGATGGTCTTTTTCAGAACCGGATGCGTAAAGCGACGCTCTACGGATACGGAAACTGTTTGTGCGTTGGCGTCCGATGTCACGGTGCCTGTAAGGATACGCTTGGGCATGTTTCAGGCTCCTATTATTCGGCTGCCGCAGCAGCGGCTTTCTGGTTCAGCACGGTGTGGACACGGGCCACGTCACGCTTAACAGTCTTCAGACGTGCGGGGTTTTCGAGCTGGCCGGTGGCCTGCTGGAAGCGCAAGTTAAAAGATTCTTTTTTCAGGTTCACAAGTTCGTCGCGGAGCTGGTCCGGCGTCTTGTCGTGCAGTTCGCTGGCTTTCACGGCCTCTTCCTTTCAACATCACCAGTAGGCCCCTGTCAGGGTGACCATGATTCTGGTGGAGTTCATGATGAAAGGTGCCAATACGCGCTGAGGTCACACAAGGCAACCCCCGTTGGCCGGCATCCGCGCTTTTGGCGCAAATAGGCTGGCGATAAGGGTATGTTCGGCGTATGACGGGCCCATGTCAAACATCAAATCGCTTTTCGCCACCCGCCTCTATCACGCCGCCCTGTCGGACCACGGCAAACCCATCGACACCGATGAACTGGCCGCCTCCTGCTTCTCGATCGCTGAGGATGACGAGGCCGGTCAGGATTGGTGCGAGGAGAACGGCTATGCGGGCTACACGTCTTATGCCTCGCTCGATGACCTGCCCTACCGCTTCCCGATCTTCAAGGATCTGGTCGCAGTGCTCGACAAACATGTCGCCGCCTTCGCCAAAGATCTCGGATTCGATCTCGGCGACCGCAAGCTGGTGTTGGACTCGCTGTGGCTGAACATCCTGCCTGAAGGCGGCATTCACACCTCGCATATCCATCCCCATTCGGTGATCTCCGGCACGACCTATGTGACCATGCCCGAAGGCGCCAGCGCGATCCGCTTTGAAGACCCGCGCCTCCCGATGATGATGGCGGCCCCCGGTCGGGTGAAGGAGGCGCGTGAGGAGTTACGGCCCTTTATCTACGTGGCGCCTGAGGCTGGGGATGTTCTGCTGTGGGAAAGCTGGCTGCGGCATGAGGTGCCGATGAATATGATCGAGGAAGATCGGGTATCGGTGAGTTTCAACTACAACTGGGCATAATATCTTGAGGCTGCGATTGGGGTAAGGTGCCGTTGAGGGCACTAGCCTAGCATTATTCAATGTTTGTCACGAGGGCCATTGCCTGCCCGCAGGTCGGCGATCCGCCGCGGCTTGCCTCTTTATAGGTCAACCTTGATGTGTGCTCCCAATGTCGCGTCAGGCCTCACAAAATCGCCTACCCGCCGCATCAAAGCTGCGTTTATAATTTAGGGTTCGCCTCCGGCAAGACGCGGGCAAACGATGGCCCGGCGTCGGCGGCCTGATCCTGGGACTGTTCCTACTTCTTCGCCTTCTTTGCCGCCTCTTCCTGAGCTTTGACCGCCGCTTTCTCTTCTTTCGTCAGCTTATTGCCCCACTGATTGTTACTCAGTCCCAAATCGGAGGGCATCGGCTTGGTCTTACCCTTCTTCACCTCGCCACCCTTATCGAGAAAAGCGCGGATCAAGTCTGCGTCGGTATTGGGCTTCGGGACGTGCTTCATAGGACTGGGCCTTTCCTGCCGCGAGATAAGAACCCGCTAGCGCCTGTCGAACATGATAGCCAGCGCATGTGCCATGGCGCGTCTTGTCGGGTGCAGGTTTTTGCTAGAGGCTCATATACTCGCATCACTTATTATAGAATTCCCGCATATGTTTACCCCCCTTGTTTTACTCATCGGCTCCTTCGTTTTCACCATTGCAGCATCGATGTTCCCCAACCTACAGGACTTTATGCTACTCGGCGTCCCCTGCGTTATCGCCAGTGCAGTCCTCCTCCTGCGGGCTTTGCGCCGCTCTAAACAGGACCGGAAGAAGTTTATCATCGTTGATGGCTCCAACGTCATGCATTGGAAGACCGGCGCGCCCGATATCCGCGCGGTGCGCGAAGTTGTCGATGAACTGCGGCTGCGCGGCTATGCGCCGGGCGTCGTCTTCGACGCGAACGCAGGCTACCTGCTTGCTGGTCGCTACCAGCATGACAAAGCCTTTGGCTGTCAGCTTGATCTCCCGGTGGATCAGGTGATGGTCGTGCCAAAAGGCAACCCGGCCGATCCATACATCTTACAGTCGGCACGCGATTATGGGGGGCCGATCGTCAGTCGGGATCAGTTCCGCGATTGGGTCGAGGCGCATCCGGAAATCCGCGAACCGGGGCATCTGGTCAAAGGCGGCTACCGCAATGGCAAGCTGTGGCTCGACATTAAGACTGAAGCTATGACCTGACAAAGCAAAACCCCCACCGATCACTCGGCGGGGGTTCTTTTCATTTCGCAATCACCCCTTTCGGGGCGACGGGCTTACCAGTCCTCGCGGACCACGACCCGGGTCTTGATCGGCAGCTTCATGGCTGCCAGACGCAGGGCTTCGCGTGCCACGTCTTCGCCGACACCGTCGATCTCGAACATGATGCGGCCCGGCTTGACCTTGGCTGCCCAGAAGTCGACGGAACCTTTACCCTTACCCATACGAACTTCGACGGGCTTGGAGGTGACCGGTACGTCCGGGAAGATGCGGATCCAGACACGGCCCTGACGCTTCATGTGACGCGTCATGGCGCGGCGTGCCGCTTCGATTTGACGGGCTGTAACCCGCTCCGGCTGCAGTGCCTTCAGGCCGTAGGTGCCAAAGTTCAGGTCAGACCCGCCCTTTGCCAGACCCTTGATCGAGCCCTTAAACTGCTTGCGGAATTTAGTACGCTTTGGTTGAAGCATTTCTCATTCCCCCTTAGCGACGACCGCCGGCACCGCGAGGTGCTGGGCCGTCTTGGAGTTCCTGTGCCTTACGGTCACGCGCGGCGGGGTCGTGTTCCATGATCTCGCCTTTAAAGATCCATGTCTTGATCCCGATGATGCCGTAAGCGGTGGCCGCTTCGACATGTGCGTAATCGATGTCGGCACGCAATGTGTGCAGCGGCACGCGACCCTCACGGTACCATTCGGTACGCGCGATTTCGGCCCCACCAAGACGACCCGCGAGGTTCACGCGGATGCCCAGTGCGCCCATGCGCATGGCGTTCTGCACGGCACGTTTCATGGCGCGGCGGAAAGACACCCGGCGCTCCAGCTGCTGTGCAATGCTCTCACCAACCAGATGTGCGTCCAGCTCGGGCTTGCGGATCTCAACGATGTTGAGGTGCAGTTCCGACTTGGTCATCTTGGCGATCTTCTGGCGCAGCGTCTCGATGTCCGCGCCTTTCTTGCCGATGATGACACCGGGGCGTGCAGTGTGGATCGTGACGCGGCACTTCTTGTGCGGACGCTCGATGATCACACGGGCAACACCGGCCTGGTGGCACTCTTTCTTGATGAAGTCGCGGATTGCGAGGTCTTCGAGCAGAAGATCACCGTAATCCTTGGTGTCGGCGTACCAGCGGCTATCCCAGGTGCGGTTCACCTGAAGACGCATACCGATCGGATTGACTTTGTTACCCATCAGGCTTGCTCCTCAACTTGACGCACTTTGATCGTGATCTCGGCAAACGGCTTGATGATCTTGCCGAACCGACCACGGGCCCGCGGGCGACCGCGCTTCATGGTCAGGTTCTTACCGACATAGGCCTCGGCCACGATGAGTTCATCGACGTCCAGGTTGTGGTTGTTCTCGGCGTTGGCAATCGCGGACTGAAGGCATTTCTTCACGTCCTGCGCGACCCGCTTCTTGGAGAAGGTGAGGTCGGTCAACGCTTTGTCCACGGACTTGCCACGGATCAGAGCTGCAACCAGGTTCAGTTTCTGCGGGCTGGTGCGAAGCATGCGCAGTTTTGCCATTGCTTCGTTGTCTGCCACGCGGCGGGGATTCTTATCCTTGCTCATGGCTTATTTCCGCTTCGCTTTTTTGTCGGCGGCATGACCGTAGTAGGTCCGAGTCGGGGAGTACTCACCGAACTTCTGACCGATCATGTCTTCGCTGACGTTAACAGGGATGTGCTTATGACCGTTGTACACGCCAAACGTCAGGCCCACGAACTGGGGCAGGATCGTGCTGCGGCGCGACCAGATCTTGATCACTTCGTTACGGCCGCCCTCGCGGGAAGCCTCTGCCTTTTTGAGGACATAAGAGTCAACAAAAGGACCTTTCCATACTGAACGAGCCATTGATTAACGCCCCTTCTTCTTGGCGTGACGCGAGCGGATGATAAGCTTGCTGGACGCTTTGTTCTTGTTGCGGGTCTTGGCACCCTTCGTCGGCTTGCCCCAAGGGGTAACCGGGTGACGACCACCAGAGGTCCGGCCTTCACCACCACCGTGCGGGTGGTCGATCGGGTTCATCACCACACCACGCACAGAAGGACGGATGCCCTTGTGACGCATGCGGCCCGCTTTACCGTAGTTCTGGTTCGAGTTGTCGGGGTTGGACACGGCACCGACGGTGGCCATGCATTCCTGGCGCACGAGACGCAGCTCGCCCGAGCTCAGACGGATCTGAGCGTAGCCACCGTCACGACCCACGAACTGGGCGTAGGTGCCGGCGGCACGTGCGATCTGACCGCCCTTGCCGGGCTTCATCTCGATGTTGTGGACGATCGTACCGATCGGCATGCCCGAGAAAGGCATCGCGTTACCGGGCTTGATGTCCACTTTGGCGCCGGCGATGATCTTGTCGCCGATGGCCAGACGCTGGGGGGCCAGGATGTAGGCCTGCTCGCCGTCTTCGTACTGGATCAGTGCGATGAAAGCGGTCCGGTTGGGGTCATATTCGATCCGCGCGACAACAGCGGACATGTCCAGCTTGTTACGCTTGAAATCAACGATACGGTAGAGGCGCTTTGCACCACCACCTGTACGACGCATTGTGATTCGTCCGGTGTTGTTCCGACCGCCAGATTTGGTCAAACCCTGAGTAAGGGCTTTGACCGGGCGGCCTTTCCACAGCTCCGAACGGTCGATCAGTACCAGTCCACGCTGGCCTGGCGTCGTCGGTTTGTACGACTTGAGTGCCATGTTCTCTGTCTTCCGTTTGCTTGGCACGCCCGCATCAAGACGAAGGCGCGTTGGTTGTAGGGCCCCGAAGGTCCCCTGTAGGAGTGGCGGCGGGCGGTAATTTCTCGCGAAATTGACATCCCAACCACCGGGATCGTTCAAATAGCCAAACCCCGCACGAATCCGGGGTCTGAGCCGATGGGGTCTGATAGGGGGGAAGCTGCGGGGGGTCAAGCGGTAAGGGAGAGATGTTTTGCCCCCTGTGCCGAAGCCTGCCAACTCCTCTGCCCTCCCTGCCCTATCAGCCAGTGCAAAGAAAAAGGGCGCATCGCAACCGATACGCCCCTTTCCGCAATTATCACATCAGCGCCTTACGGCACCCGACCGGCTTATGCCAGTGCGAGGTTCGTCGCGCTCTCGCGGCCATCACGGCCGGATTCGATGTCGAAGGTCACTTTCTGGTTGTCGTCCAGACCTGTCAGGCCGGCGCGCTCAACGGCAGAGATGTGCACGAACACATCGCTGTTGCCGCCCTCGGGCGCGATAAAACCAAAACCTTTAGTTGCGTTGAACCATTTGACGGTGCCATTGGCCATCGTCGTACTCCTAAATAAAACTGCCCGCGGAATGCGGCAGATCGGCTAAGTCAGTGAAAGATCGTCAGACTGAGCCGTAAGGAGCAGAATAATCGATAGTGTAGTAACGTCGCAGGCTCTGTATCGCTACAGCGGGCGCACAAAGCAAGACAATTGATTGGTGTATAGCAACTTGGTGGCGGTTTCCCGCCGCCGGGTGGCAACGCATCCTGTCAATAACGAAAAGAAGGCGCCGAAGCGCCTTCTCTCATTTACTCACAAGAAACTTGTTTTGAGTTTAGTCGAGGCCGATGCTTTCGGCCAGACGCATACCAGGATCAAGGATCTGCACTTCGGCTTCGTTGAACTCTGGCATGCTCTCCAGACGCTCTTCGGTGACACCGGGTACGATCACTTCGTCTTCACGCATGATCAGTTTCTCAACTGGGATGGCAACTTCGTTTTCGCCCATACCAAGGAAACCACCAACACCGATGATTGCAACAACGGTGTCGCCACGCACGCCGATGAAGTCGATCTCGCCTACGTCTTCACCGTTCTCGGTGGCAACGCTGCGACCGGTCAGTTCTTCGGCGGTCAGGTTAAAGATCGGCAGGCGCTGAACGTTTTCCTGATAGCGGGCACGGTCTTCTTCGGCCATATTGCCTTGCTCGTCAGCGTTAAAGTCTTCCATCAGCACACGAGCTTGCTCTTGCTCTACGTTGACTTCAGCTTCTTCAGACCCTTCGATCTGAACCTCGGGCGCGTCAGCTTCCTCAACCACCACATTCGCATCTTCGCTCTGCTCAACGTTAACGTTGGCTTCTTCCTGCTGGACGTTCACCTTCGCATCATTGGATTCAGCGACGTTCACATCTGCTTCCGCCTGCTCAACAGTGACCCGCGGCTCGGCTTCTTCGATGGTGATTTTGGGCTCAGGGCGCACGAACTTCACGACGGGCTCTGGCTGCTCCAGATCGACAATCGGCTCACCTGTGTCAACGTCTACCTGCGGCTTCGGCACTTGAACAGTTACAACAGGCTCGGGGATACGCACAGTCACCTGTGGCTGCGCCTGCTCAACGGTGATGATAGGGGCTTGCTGTTGTACGCGTACAGTCGGCTCTGGCACCTGCACGGTGACTTCGGGCTGCGCTTGCTCAACAGTCACAACAGGCGCTTCCTGCGAAACGTTTACATCAGGCTCCGGCACCTTCACGTCGACGTTGGCGTCTTCCTGCTCGACGACAACTTGACCGCCCGCGACATTGGCAGTGGTCGCCGCATCAGAGTCAACTTCAACCTCTGCATTCGCGTCGGCAGCGCTGTTTTCCATTTCAGCGTCTGCTTCAGCGTTCCGCTCAATTGTCTGCTCAACGTCTTCGGTCGCGTCCTGTGCCAGTACTGGTGCCGCGGCGAAAAGAGCGACAGCAGATACGCCAGCCATAAGTGCTTTAGAATTGATCATAAGGTTTCTCCCATAAGTGAACTTGTGAAGCGGTCGCCCGCCCCTTCTTCCATGGGGGAACAACAGGCAAATTCCCGCTCTGTTCCAAAGAAAAACTACCTATTTTCTCGGAACTTTTGTGCGGCTCGCTGCATGGCGGTTTAGGCTCCACCGCACGAACGCATAAACCGCGAAATTGTCCCATCCTCCAAACGACAACAGCCCCCGCAAAAACGGGGGCTGCAACATCGCTACGGCTTTGAAGTTATTCTCAGACTGCTTGCCGCGCCTGCGCGAAGGACAAAAGCCTTTTGGTATTCTCATCCCAAAGATGCAGCCGCGCGTTGGCAAGGCTTTCGCGAATGGTCATGCGATTGCCCTCGGCCAAAGGCGCATGATCACGCAGCACCTCAGGCAAACGATAGAAGGGAATACGGCTGTAGAGGTGATGCACATGGTGGATGCCGATATTCGCGCTGAGCCACTGCAAAGGCCGCGGTAGGATATAGTGCGAAGAGCCGTGGAAGGCGGCGTCATGCAGATCCCAGTTCTGGTTCTCTTCCCAATGGGTCGTCTCAAACTGGTGCTGAACGTAAAACAGCCACATCCCTGCCGTTGCCGCCAGAAGGGTGCTGGGCACGAAAATCAGCAGGATCGGCATGATGCCACCAAAGTAAAAGATCACCGCCAGCGCCACCAAGATCGAGGCGTTCGTCCCCATGGCGCTCAGCCAATACCGCGCCTTGGCCATCAGCCCGATCGGCAACCGGTTCTGCAAGAAGAACAGATAGCTCGGCCCCAAACCAAACAACACGATGGGATTGCGGTAAAGCCGGTAGTGCAGCCGCCCAAGCGGCCCCATGGCACGGTATTCTGCCACGGTGAGC
Organism: Sulfitobacter maritimus; assembly: GCF_013346665.1. GTDB lineage: Bacteria > Pseudomonadota > Alphaproteobacteria > Rhodobacterales > Rhodobacteraceae > Sulfitobacter > Sulfitobacter maritimus. Next base: position 5,025 of record NZ_JABVBB010000034.1, on the reverse strand, counting down.
GTATGAACATCGCCAATGCCGCGCCGCCCGAGGTTGCCAGCCGAGGAATGGTGGATCGAATGTGTGCGGCGCCAGACGTCATATGGCGTCAGCGTCAAAACCCCCAGAATACGCCCCACCCAATCGCTGGTCCGGCGACTGTTAAAGAAGGCCGCATGGCCGCAATCGTGCTGGATCGCGAAAAGCCGCAGCAGGAAACCCGCGTTGACGATGGATATGCCAAGCGCCAGCCAGCCGCTGACCGAAAGCGCCCACCAAGCCAGCGCCCAGAGCAAAAGGAAGGGGCCAAGCGTGACCGCCAGTTCAAAACTGCTGCGCCAAGTGTTCGGCTCGCGGTAACGGGCCAGCACTCGGACCCAGTCGCGCGCGTTCGACACGTCCGAAGGCGCGTCAGGGGATACATTTTTGTGGGACATCTATCTGCTTTTTATCGTTGTCTGTAGCCTTGTAGAGGAATGTACGCAGCAAGCAACTTATCCCTTGAGTATTAAAGACGGGTTTTCGCCCATGCGGCTATAAATAGCCGGTATATGACCGACGGGGATAATTGATCTGACCGGCTGCCGGACTTAAGCTTGCACATGCCCTTGCCCAACCCGCCCTTCCAGAGTGATGCCGTTGAACGCACATTCGCGGCCTTCCCGACCAGGGTGCGCCCCGGCTTACTGGAAATCCGCCAACTGATTTTCGAGGTGGCAGAGGCCGAAAACGTGGGCCCCATCGAAGAGACCCTGAAATGGGGCCAACCAGCCTATCTCACCTCAGAAAGCAAATCTGGCACCCCCCTGCGACTGGGGCCGTCAAAAGTAGGTGGCTATGCTCTGTTCGTGCACTGCCAAACAACCCTGATTTCAGACGCGCGTGCGGTTTTTGCTGATGCATTCACCTATGAGGGCAACCGCGCCGTGCTCTTCGATGCGCAGACTCAAATCGCCAAAACCCCCTTGCCGCTCCTGATCGCTCAGGCGCTGACCTACCACCGCCGAAACAAAAAAGGCCCCCGCTAAGCGGAGGCCCTTCTTAAATCTTTTACAGAAACTTACAGCCCGGTGGAGACGTCGATTGTGTTGCCCTCTTCGAGCGTCACATAAGCCTTTTTCACGTCCTTACGGCGGCCCATCTGGCCCCGGAAACGCTTGACCTTGCCTTTGGTGATGGACGTGTTCACGGCCTTCACCTTGACGTTAAAGAGCGCCTCAACGGCCTCTTTGATCATGGGCTTGTTGCTTTCAATCGCCACTTCGAAAACGACAGCGTTCTGTTCGGACGCCATGGTTGCTTTCTCGGTGATGATCGGCTTGCGAATCACGTCGTAGTGTTCATGCTTGGCGCTCATTTCAGGCGTGCCTCCAATGCTTCGATCCCCGCTTTGGTGATCACCAGAGTGTCACGCTTGAGGATGTCATAGACGTTTGCGCCCATCGACGGCAGGATATCCAAACCTTCGATGTTGCGTGCGGCCTGTGCGAAGTTCTCGTTGACCGAAGCGCCATCGATGACCAGCGCGCGCTTCCAACCCAGGTTAGACACCTGCTTGGCCAATGCGGCTGTTTTGCCTTCGGACGTTGCTTCGTCGATGATGACCAAAGAACCGGCTTTTGCTTTGGCGGACAGCGCGTGACGCAGGCCCAGCTTGCGGAACTTCTTGGTCAGCTCGTGGCCGTGGCTACGCGGGGTGGGACCTTTGTAGATACCACCCTTACGGAAGATCGGCGCGTTCCGGTCACCGTGGCGTGCGCCGCCGGTGCCTTTTTGGCGATAGATCTTCTTGGTCGAGTAGCTGGTCTCGGACCGTGTCTTGACCTTGTGCGTACCCTGCTGCGCGTTGTTACGCTGCCAGCGCACGACGCGGTGCAGGATGTCGGCACGCGGCTCCAGGCCGAACAGGGCTTCGTCCAGGTCTACGGACCCGGCGTTGCCACCGTCGAGTTTGATGACATCGAGTTTCATGCGTCACCTTCTTTCTTGTCAGCGTCGGCATCGGAATTGTCGGCATCCGAACCTTCAGCTGCGATTTCAGCTTCTGCGGCTTTCAGCGCTTCGGCTTCCTGTGCGGCTTGCTCTTCGGCCAAACGCTTGGCTTCGGCTTCGGCCTCTGCTGCGGCTGCGGCGGCGGCCTCTTCGGCGGCTTTGGCGGCTTCTTCAGCGGCAGATTTCAGAGCGGCGGGCAGAATCGCGTCTTCGGGGAACGGCTTTTTGACCGCATCCTTGACGGTGACCCAGCCACCTTTGGAGCCAGGAACGGCGCCTTTCACCATGATCAGGCCACGCGCGCTGTCGGTCTTGACGACTTCGAGGTTCTGCGTGGTAACACGGGCAGCGCCCATGTGACCGGCCATTTTCTTACCTTTGAAAACCTTGCCGGGATCCTGACACTGGCCTGTGGAGCCGTGCGAACGGTGGCTGATGGAGACACCGTGTGTCGCCCGCAGACCGCCGAAGTTGTGACGCTTCATCGCACCGGCAAAACCTTTACCGATCGAAGTGCCTGCCACGTCAACATACTGACCTGCAAAGTAATGGTCAGCGGTGATTTCCTCACCCACGTTGATCATCGCATCCGCGTCGACGCGGAACTCAGCAACCTTGCGCTTGGGTTCCACTTTCGCGGCAGCGAAGTGGCCACGCATGGCTTGGCTTGTACGTTTGGCTTTCGCCGTACCGGCACCGAGCTGAACGGCAGTGTAGCCGTCACGGTCTGCGGTGCGCTGTGCGACAACCTGAAGCTTGTCCAACTGGAGAACGGTCACAGGGATCTGCTTGCCGTCTTCCATGAACAGCCGGGTCATGCCGACTTTTTTTGCAATAACGCCTGAGCGCAACATATGATTACCCTCCCAGCTTTACGATTGCAGCTTGATCTCGACGTCCACGCCAGCGGCGAGGTCGAGCTTCATCAGCGCGTCCACGGTCTGGGGGGTCGGATCAATGATATCCAGCAGACGCTTATGCGTGCGGATTTCGAACTGGTCACGGGATTTCTTGTCAACGTGGGGACCACGCAGAACGGTGAATTTCTCGATCTTGTTCGGCAGCGGAATGGGTCCGCGGACCGAAGCGCCTGTGCGCTTGGCGGTGCTAACGATTTCCTGTGTAGAAGAATCGAGCACCCGGTAGTCAAACGCCTTCAGGCGAATGCGGATGTTCTGGCTTGGAGCGGCCATATGCATATCCCTTGTTTTGGGATTTCAACGGATTGGAGGAAGCAGGCTCATCCGGCCCCCTCATCACGCCTTGGTATCAAATCAAACGGGGCGCGTCTGACGCACCCCGGTGATGGGCGTCCTATAGGGGGAATCAGAGCGGGGAGCAAGAGGGTTCTAAAAACCCTCGTGTTTTTAGAACCAGTGCGCAAGGTCATGCCGCTTGCGGCGTGACAGCGCACCCCGCCTGCGTTCAACCACAACCCGTTGGAAAACCAATGCGCGAAGCCATACCGCTCGCGGCGTGCCAGCGTACTCGGTCTGCGTTCATCCACCAACCGCTCCAGTTTGGAAAACCAGTGCACAAAGTCATTGCGTGCGCAGCGTGACAGCGCACCCCGCCCGCGTTCGATCATAACCCGCTCAGTTTTCGAAGCCAGTACAAGGTCATGCCGCTTGCGGCGTGACAGCGCGTGCCCGTTCGCTCACAACCCACCGATTTCTTAGAACCAATGCGCAAAGCCATACCGCTCCCGACGTAGCAATGCACCCCGCCTACATTCAATCACCACCGAACAATACGGCTACTTCCCTGTCTCCTGCGGGCTCCGCAGAACCCCCGTTCCCCACAAAGCAAAAGGCCGCAGCAAACGCTGCGGCCTTTCGTTTTTCCAAGACGGCCCCAAGGGCCGACCGTTCCGATTACTCGGTGATCTTCGACACAACACCCGCGCCAACAGTCCGGCCACCTTCGCGGATCGCGAAACGCAGGCCGTTTTCCATGGCGATCGGTGCGATCAGCTCAACGCCGAAGGACACGTTGTCGCCGGGCATGACCATCTCGGTGCCTTCTGCCAGCTGAACGGTGCCGGTCACGTCAGTTGTACGGAAGTAGAACTGCGGACGGTAGTTCGCGAAGAACGGCGTGTGACGGCCACCTTCCTCTTTGGTGAGGATGTAGGCTTCGGCTTCGAACTTGGTGTGCGGTGTCACGGAGCCGGGCTTGCAGAGAACCTGACCACGCTCAACGCCGTCACGCTCAACGCCGCGCAGCAGGGCGCCGATGTTGTCGCCAGCTTCACCACGGTCCAGCAGCTTGCGGAACATTTCCACACCGGTGCAGGTGGTTTTCTTGGTGTCGCGGATGCCGACGATTTCAATTTCGTCACCAACGTTGATCACGCCACGCTCAACACGGCCTGTCACAACGGTACCGCGACCGGAGATCGAGAACACGTCTTCGACGGGCATCAGGAAGGGCTGGTCCACGGCGCGCTCAGGCGTCGGGATGTACTCGTCCACAGCAGCCATCAGCTTCTTGATCGCTTCTTCGCCGATCTCGGGCTTGTTGCCTTCCATCGCCGCCAGAGCGGAACCTGCAACAACAGGGATGTCGTCGCCGGGGTAGTCGTAGGAGGACAGCAGCTCGCGGATTTCCATTTCCACCAGCTCAAGCAGCTCTTCGTCGTCGACTTGGTCAACTTTGTTCATGAAGACGACCATGGCAGGGATGCCAACCTGACGGCCGAGCAGGATGTGCTCGCGGGTCTGGGGCATCGGGCCGTCGGCCGCGTTCACAACCAGGATCGCGCCGTCCATCTGCGCGGCACCGGTGATCATGTTCTTCACATAGTCAGCGTGGCCAGGGCAGTCGACGTGAGCGTAGTGACGGTTCTCGGTCTCATACTCGACGTGCGCGGTCGAGATGGTGATGCCGCGGGCCTTCTCTTCGGGCGCGCCGTCGATCTGGTCATACGCTTGGAAGTCACCGAAATACTTGGTGATCGCCGCGGTCAGCGTGGTTTTACCGTGGTCAACGTGGCCGATTGTGCCGATGTTGACGTGTGGCTTGTTACGTTCAAACTTTGCCTTTGCCATGGTG
>NZ_JABVBB010000033.1 GCF_013346665.1 Sulfitobacter maritimus | reverse complement strand
CACCATGGCAAAGGCAAAGTTTGAACGTAACAAGCCACACGTCAACATCGGCACAATCGGCCACGTTGACCACGGTAAAACCACGCTGACCGCGGCGATCACCAAGTATTTCGGTGACTTCCAAGCGTATGACCAGATCGACGGCGCGCCCGAAGAGAAGGCCCGCGGCATCACCATCTCGACCGCGCACGTCGAGTATGAGACCGAGAACCGTCACTACGCTCACGTCGACTGCCCTGGCCACGCTGACTATGTGAAGAACATGATCACCGGTGCCGCGCAGATGGACGGCGCGATCCTGGTTGTGAACGCGGCCGACGGCCCGATGCCCCAGACCCGCGAGCACATCCTGCTCGGCCGTCAGGTTGGCATCCCTGCCATGGTCGTCTTCATGAACAAAGTTGACCAAGTCGACGACGAAGAGCTGCTTGAGCTGGTGGAAATGGAAATCCGCGAGCTGCTGTCCTCCTACGACTACCCCGGCGACGACATCCCTGTTGTTGCAGGTTCCGCTCTGGCGGCGATGGAAGGCAACAAGCCCGAGATCGGCGAAGAAGCGATCAAGAAGCTGATGGCTGCTGTGGACGAGTACATCCCGACGCCTGAGCGCGCCGTGGACCAGCCCTTCCTGATGCCCGTCGAAGACGTGTTCTCGATCTCCGGTCGCGGTACCGTTGTGACAGGCCGTGTTGAGCGTGGCGTGATCAACGTTGGTGACGAAATTGAAATCGTCGGCATCCGCGACACCAAGAAAACCACCTGCACCGGTGTGGAAATGTTCCGCAAGCTGCTGGACCGTGGTGAAGCTGGCGACAACATCGGCGCCCTGCTGCGCGGCGTTGAGCGTGACGGCGTTGAGCGTGGTCAGGTTCTCTGCAAGCCCGGCTCCGTGACACCGCACACCAAGTTCGAAGCCGAAGCCTACATCCTCACCAAAGAGGAAGGTGGCCGTCACACGCCGTTCTTCGCGAACTACCGTCCGCAGTTCTACTTCCGTACAACTGACGTGACCGGCACCGTTCAGCTGGCAGAAGGCACCGAGATGGTCATGCCCGGCGACAACGTGTCCTTCGGCGTTGAGCTGATCGCACCGATCGCCATGGAAAACGGCCTGCGCTTCGCGATCCGCGAAGGTGGCCGGACTGTCGGCGCGGGTGTTGTGTCGAAGATCACCGAGTAATCGGAACGGTCGGGCCCTTGGGGCCGTCTTGGAAAAACGAAAGGCCGCAGCGTTTGCTGCGGCCTTTTACTTTGTGGGGGAGGGGCATTGATCAGCCGCCGAGCTACAAAAAAGCCGGCCCCGTAGGGGCCGGCCTTTGTTGTTGACGGACTAACGCGCTCACACCGCGTCAGCGTTCACGCCGCCTTTGGTCGCGATTTCCGTCATGCGGCGGTCGCCGTCGTAGGTGTGGTCAAGCTGCTGTTGCAGTTGCGCACCGTCCTCATCTTCGCCGAGGCGGTTGGCGAAAGCGACCAGGCAGCCGTAGCCCGCCAGCGCGTAATGCACCATGCGCTGATACTGTGTGATGATCATGGCATCGCGGGTGTCACTGTCGCCAAATTCTTCTTCCAGCACGTGTTTATGCGCTTCTTTGACGAGCCCCTCCATGCCGAAGCAATGTTCGCCGTCGGGATCGATATCGTGTTTAGCGCAGATGGACTTGAGCACATCCATCCCTTTGGAAATACCATTGCCGCCATCAATCAGCGCTTCGGAAAGGTCCTTGTCCTCTGCTGCGCGGCCCAAGGCGTTGGTTGCTTCGAGCGACTGTTTGCAAGCGGAGTAAAGGTCTTGCAGTTGGTCGGTGTAGACGTCCTTCAGGTTGTTCATCGGCATCTTATGTCCTCCAGTTTCGGGCTAGGTTCGCCGGGAAAACGTGGGCTGGGCCTGCAATGTTCCGCCTTGTGTAGAATATCGGCAGGAAAGAGCAGATCGGCTCTTGATCTGAGCGCGTTTTGCGACTACCCAAGCCATCGGCATAGGGGTTTAGCTCAGTTGGTAGAGCATCGGTCTCCAAAACCGAGGGTCGTGGGTTCGAGTCCCTCAGCCCCTGCCACATTCTCTCACATTTCAGATTTGCTGCGTGACAGGGTCAAAAACTCGCCCTATTTGCGCCCTTTGCTGGTCTGAATGGCGGGGTAGCTTTTGCGTATCTGCGTGAAAGAGCCCGACATGACCAATACCCAAAACCAACCCGCGCCTGAGCGTGAGCCTGAGCTTAATCCGGCTTCTCTGGCTGCGATTCAGAATTTGTTAAGAGATGAGGCCATATCCTCGCAGTTAGAGGAGAAACCTGTAGCCGAGCGGGAATCACCACCTGTAAATGTCGCGTCTCGGCCAAAGGGGCGTGCGGCGCTGCCGTTGTTGGAGGAAGCCCCAGTCGAACCGATGCCACGTCGGGCCAAACCTGCCGCCCGGCCCGGCATATTAGCGCGGGGCAGGGGGCGGTTGCAGGGCTATCGCCCGACGCCAAAACAGATCATCTTGGCCTGCCTTGCCTTGATCATCGTGCTGCGCCCTTGGCTGGTGGTGGGTGTGCTTTTTGTCACAGTCTTTCTGGTTCTGGGGCTGTTCCTTGCCCTTGGCTACGACGGATTTTGGCGTCGCGCGATGGGTTTGGGCCGTTGGTATGCGGCGCGGAACCCTGAGCGGGCGGTTGCGCTACATGCGCGTCTGGATGCGTTCGCCATGCGGTGGGATGCAGTGCTTGACCGCTTTCCTGAAGGCACGGTTGATGGGTTGTATCTGCCCGATTTCGGAGAGATGGCCGCCGCTGATGCGCGACACGATGCCGCTCTGGATCGGCGCTTTGACAGCCTGCGCAACTCCGAAGGGTAGTTGCGGCTGCAAACACCATCTTGAAACCACGCGGCGGACCCGTTACATCCGCCCAATCCGCCAATAGGGAAAGATGTCATGGCCACCACCAATCCGCTTCAGTTCATCCAGCAGGTCCGCACCGAAGTCGCCAAGGTTGTTTGGCCGACCAAGCGTGAAGTCATGCTGACCACGGTGATGGTCTTTATCCTCGCCGCGTTGACGGCTGTTTTCTTCGCCATTGTCGATATTCTGATCCGTGGCGGCTTGCAGCAGATTTTGGGGATGTTCGGCTGACCTTGGCCAGCTTCGGTGATTTTATGTTTACACCCTTGAAACCTGCGTCCGCGCGGGCTATTGCGCAGACCTGACCTGAAAAGGGCGTGCGGCGATTCGAGTTGCGCGCCGATTTTTTGTTCAGAAGGTTCGGGGCCAAAGCCTCGTATGATTGACGAATTTACATGCCGGGGCAGCCCGCATGGCAAGACAGGGACCAGAGTTCAGATGGCAAAACGGTGGTATTCGGTCAGTGTCCTGTCGAACTTCGAAAAGAAGATCGCTGAGCAGATCCGCGCATCCGTGGCTGAGCAGGAACTTGAAGACCAGATTGACGAAGTGCTGGTGCCCACCGAAGAGGTGATCGAGGTCCGGCGCGGTAAAAAGGTGACAACCGAGCGTCGCTTCATGCCCGGCTATGTGCTGGTGCATATGGAAATGTCCGACGCGGGCTATCACCTGATCAACTCGATCAACCGCGTCACCGGTTTCTTGGGGCCACAAGGCCGTCCGATGCCGATGCGCGATGCCGAGGTTCAGGCGATCTTGGGCCGCGTGCAGGAAGGCGAAGAAGCGCCACGCACGCTGATCCACTTCGAGGTCGGCGAAAAGGTCAAAGTTGCCGATGGTCCGTTCGAGGATTTCGACGGCATGATCGAAGAGGTCGACGACGAGAATCAGCGTCTCAAGGTGTCGGTGTCGATCTTTGGCCGGGAAACCCCGGTCGAATTGGAATTCACTCAGGTCAACAAACAGGTCTGAGTGCGCGGCGGGCCGAGGTCCGCCATCCCGGCGCCTAGAGCGTCGGTCACTGTGGGAGGCGAGGGCGCCGCGGCGCTCAATCCGGACCACGCAACGAAGATCCCGCGGGGCGCGCCCCAAGGGTGTTGAAAGGAGAATGGTCAGATGGCCAAGAAACTCGTCGGTACGATGAAGTTGCAAGTTAAAGCGGGTCAAGCAAACCCGTCCCCGCCCGTTGGTCCGGCTCTCGGTCAGCGCGGCATCAACATCATGGAATTCTGCAAGGCGTTCAACGCCAAGACCGCAGACATGGAGCCGGGCGCACCGTGCCCCACAGTGATCAGCTACTATCAGGACAAGTCCTTCACCATGGACATCAAGACGCCCCCGGCGTCTTACTACCTGAAAAAAGCGGCCAAGGTGAACTCCGGCGCGAAAACGCCTTCGCGTGAAACCGTTGGCACCGTGACCACCAAGCAGCTGCGCGAGATCGCAGAAGCAAAAGCCGCCGATCTGTCCGCGAACGACGTGGAAGCGGCGATGAAAATTATCCTGGGCTCCGCGAAGTCCATGGGCATCGAGGTGAAGTAAGATGGCAAAAATTGGTAAACGCACCCGCGCCGCCCGTGAAGCCTTTGCTGGCAAAGAAGACCTGACCGTCGAAGAAGCGGTAAGCCTGATCAAAGCAAACGCCACCGCGAAGTTCGACGAAACCATCGAGATCGCCATGAACCTCGGTGTTGATCCTCGCCACGCAGACCAGATGGTCCGCGGTGTTGTCGGCCTGCCCAACGGCACCGGCAAAACCATGCGCGTTGCTGTCTTCGCCCGTGGCGCGAAAGCTGAAGAAGCCGAAAAGGCTGGCGCAGATATCGTCGGCGCAGAAGACCTGATGGAAACCGTGCAGTCCGGCAAGATCGACTTTGATCGCTGCATCGCGACACCTGACATGATGCCGATCGTTGGCCGTTTGGGTAAAGTGCTTGGCCCCCGTAACCTGATGCCGAACCCCAAGGTTGGCACCGTGACCATGGACGTCGCTGACGCCGTGAAAGCGGCCAAGGGTGGCGAAGTTCAGTTCAAAGCCGAAAAGGGCGGTGTCGTCCATGCCGGCGTTGGCAAACTGTCCTTCGACGAAGCCAAGCTGGTCGAAAACATCCGCGCCTTCGTCGGTGCTGTGTCCAAAGCGAAGCCTACGGGCTCCAAGGGCACATATATGAAAAAGATCAACCTGAGCTCCACAATGGGCCCGGGCGTGTCGGTCGCTGTCGAGAACGCAACCGCCGAGTGATCCAGTGGGGTGGGGCCAGCCCCCACCTTACGACCCGAGATTTGGCGGCTTCGGCCGTCAGATACGCAAGGACCAGAAGATCGGTCCGCGCGTCTGTCCGAGACGGAGGGTTTGGGCTGCGGCCTGAATAATTCCTTCCTGAGATGGGAAACCGGAAAAACGCTGCCTTCGGGCGGTTTTGGCCGGGACCCTTCATTGGACCCGAATGGGATGCAAAAGACCGCATCCTGAACTGAGCCGGGGGGCAACCCCCAAATTTGGAGTGAAACTGTGGATAGAGCACAAAAAGAACAGCTGGTCGACGAACTCGGCCAGATCTTTGAAAGCTCTGGCGTCGTTGTGGTTAGCCACTACGTCGGTTTGACAGTTGCCGAAATGCAGGACCTTCGGGCGCGCGCACGCGCTGCCGGTGGGGCCGTGCGTGTTGCCAAAAACAGGCTCGCCAAGATCGCCCTTGAGGGCAAGCCATGCGAAAGCATCGCTGACCTTCTGACGGGTATGACCGTTCTGACCTACTCTGAGGATCCTGTGGCTGCGGCCAAGGTTGCTCAGGAATTCTCCAAGGAAAACCCAAAGCTGGTGATCCTTGGTGGTTCCATGGGTGAGAACGCGTTGGACGCCGCTGGTGTCGAAGCCGTTTCGAAAATGCCTTCGCGGGAGGAGCTTATCTCCACCATCGCGGGCATGCTCGGCGCACCTGCTTCGAACATCGCCGGGGCCATTGGCGCACCTGCAAGCAACATCGCATCCATCTTGTCCACCATCGAGGACAAGGCGGCTGCGTAAGGCAAATCGTCAAACTGGCGCACGGGTTGAACACGCGCGTTGGAACACACATATCGTAACGGAAAGAGCTAAACATGGCTGATCTGAAGAAACTGGCAGAAGACATCGTTGGTCTGACTCTGCTTGAAGCACAAGAACTGAAAACCATCCTGAAAGACGAGTACGGCATCGAGCCCGCCGCTGGCGGCGCAGTGATGATGGCCGGCCCTGCTGAAGGTGGCGCTGCCGAAGAAGAAAAGACCGAATTCGACGTCGTTCTGAAGAACGCCGGCGCATCCAAGATCAACGTGATCAAGGAAGTCCGCGGCATCACAGGCCTGGGCCTGAAAGAAGCCAAAGATCTGGTCGAAGCCGGTGGCAAGATCAAAGAAGGCGTCGACAAAGCCGAAGCCGAAGACATCAAAGGCAAGCTGGAAGCAGCTGGCGCCGAAGTCGAGCTGGCCTAAGCCAGAGGTGCGTGTTCTCACGCATCAGGCATGAACAAGGGCTGGACGGGAATCTTCCTGTCCAGCCTGACCTGTTTTGACGAATGTTCCGCTGCGGGAGCATTTCTCTGGAGAGGTCCATGGTCGGAAGGGGTGCAGTGGGACGCATTCCAAGAATTGACCCGGATTTTCCGCTCTTATGGGCGCGCACCACGGCCCCGGTGGTTGATGCGCTCGGCAAGAGACACGAAAGGTGACACGACACATGGCACAATCCTTCCTTGGCCAGAAACGTCTGCGTAAATATTATGGCAAAATCCGCGAAGTGCTGGAGATGCCGAACCTTATTGAGGTTCAGAAATCCTCTTATGATCTGTTCCTGAATTCCGGCGACGCCGAGACCCCCACCGATGGTGAGGGTATCACTGGCGTTTTCCAGTCGGTTTTCCCGATCAAAGACTTCAACGAGACCTCGGTGCTTGAATACGTCAAGTACGAGCTTGAAAAGCCGAAATACGATGTGGAGGAATGTCAGCAGCGTGACATGACCTACAGCGCACCGCTCAAGGTGACGCTGCGTCTCATCGTGTTTGATGTGGACGAAGACACCGGCGCCAAATCGGTTAAAGACATTAAAGAACAAGACGTCTTCATGGGTGACATGCCCCTGATGACGCCGAACGGCACCTTTGTCGTGAACGGTACCGAGCGTGTGATCGTATCCCAGATGCACCGTTCGCCGGGCGTGTTCTTTGACCACGACAAGGGCAAAACCCACTCCTCGGGTAAGCTTCTGTTCGCTTGCCGCATCATCCCCTATCGCGGCTCCTGGCTGGACTTTGAATTCGACGCCAAAGACATCGTCTTTGCCCGGATCGACCGCCGCCGCAAATTGCCTGTGACGACCCTGCTCTATGCCCTTGGGCTGGACCAGGAGGCGATCATGAACGCCTATTACAACACCGTCACCTACACGCTTGAGAAGAACAAGGGCTGGGTTGCACCCTTCTTCCCCGACCGTGTGCGCGGCACCCGCCCCACCTACGATCTGGTCGACGCGGCCACCGGCGAGATTCTTTTCGAAGCAGGCAAGAAGGTAACACCTCGCGCCGTCAAAAAGCTGCTCGACGAAGGCAAGGTCAAAGACCTGCTGCTGCCGTTCGATCACATCGTCGGCAAGTTCGTCGCGCGTGACATCATCAACGAAGAAACCGGCGCGATCTATGTCGAAGCTGGCGATGAGTTGACGCTGGAATACGACAAAGACGGCACGCTGATCGGCGGCACCGCGAAAGAGCTGATCGACGCGGGCATCACCGAGATTCCGCTGCTGGACATCGATAACGTCAATGTCGGTCCCTACATGCGCAACACCATGGCGCAGGACAAGAACATGAACCGCGACACCGCGCTCATGGATATCTACCGCGTCATGCGCCCGGGCGAGCCGCCCACCGTCGAGGCCGCTTCCGCGCTCTTCGACACGCTGTTCTTCGATAGCGAGCGCTATGACCTCTCGGCTGTTGGCCGGGTGAAGATGAACATGCGTCTGGCGCTCGATAAGCCCGACACACAGCGCACGCTGGACCGTGACGATATCGTCGCCTGCATCAAAGCGCTGGTTGACCTGCGCGATGGCCGTGGCGACATCGACGACATCGACCACCTCGGCAACCGCCGGGTGCGTTCGGTCGGCGAACTGATGGAAAACCAGTACCGCGTCGGGCTGCTTCGCATGGAGCGCGCGATCAAGGAGCGTATGTCTTCCGTCGAGATCGACACCGTGATGCCGCAGGACCTGATCAACGCCAAGCCGGCCGCGGCTGCGGTGCGTGAATTCTTCGGCTCGTCGCAGCTGTCGCAGTTCATGGACCAAACCAACCCGCTCTCGGAAGTGACGCACAAGCGTCGCCTTTCGGCGCTTGGGCCGGGCGGTCTGACACGTGAGCGTGCGGGCTTTGAAGTGCGCGACGTTCACCCGACTCACTACGGTCGGATGTGCCCGATTGAAACGCCGGAAGGGCCGAACATCGGTCTGATCAACTCGCTGGCCACCTTTGCCCGCGTGAACAAATACGGCTTCATCGAAACGCCCTACCGCGTTGTTAAAGACAGCACCGTCACCGATGAGGTGCACTACATGTCCGCGACCGAGGAAATGCGTCACACCGTGGCGCAGGCGAATGCCAACCTCGACGATGACATGAAGTTCGTGAACGAGATGGTCTCAACCCGTCAGTCCGGCGACTACACGCTGGCACCGACCGAGAACGTGGACCTGATCGACGTGAGCCCGAAGCAGTTGGTCTCGGTCGCTGCCTCGCTGATCCCGTTCCTCGAAAACGACGACGCGAACCGTGCTCTCATGGGCTCGAACATGCAACGTCAGGCCGTACCGCTTTTGCAAGCCGAAGCGCCGCTCGTCGGCACTGGTATCGAAGAAGTTGTGGCACGCGACTCCGGGGCGGCCTACACGGCACGTCGCGCGGGCATCATCGACCAAGTGGATGCGTCCCGTATCGTGATCCGGGCCACCGAAGACCTTGAGTTGGGCGACGCGGGTGTGGACATCTACCGCATGCGCAAGTTCCAGCGCTCGAACCAGAACACCTGCATCAACCAGCGTCCGCTGGTGAAAGTTGGCGAGAAGGTCACTAAGGGTCAGGTTATCGCGGACGGTCCGTCCACCGACATGGGGGAACTGGCGCTCGGCAAGAACGTCGTCGTCGCCTTCATGCCGTGGAATGGCTACAACTACGAAGACTCCATCCTGATCTCCGAGCGGATTTCCCGCGACGACGTCTTCACCTCGATCCACATCGAGGAATTCGAAGTCGCCGCGCGTGACACCAAGCTTGGGCCGGAAGAGATCACCCGCGACATCCCCAACGTTGGCGAGGAAGCCCTGCGCAACCTCGACGAAGCCGGTATCGTTTACATCGGCGCGGATGTGGAGCCGGGTGACATCCTTGTGGGTAAGATCACACCGAAGGGCGAAAGCCCGATGACGCCGGAAGAAAAGCTTCTGCGCGCCATCTTTGGTGAGAAAGCCTCTGACGTGCGCGACACTTCGCTGCGTGTGAAGCCGGGCGATTTCGGCACCGTTGTCGAAGTGCGCGTCTTCAACCGTCACGGCGTTGAGAAAGACGAGCGTGCGCTGCAGATCGAGCGTGAGGAAGTCGAGCGTCTGGCCCGTGACCGGGATGACGAGCTGGCGATCCTCGACCGCAACATCTACGCGCGTCTCAAGGACATGATCCTTGGCAAGATCGCCGTCAAAGGCCCCAAAGGCGTGAAGGCGAACAGCCAGATCACCGAGGAACTGCTGGAAACGCTGACCCGTGGTCAGTGGTGGCAGCTGGCCCTTGAGGACGAGGATGACGCGAAGATCGTTGAAGCCCTGAACGAGCAGTACGAGATCCAGAAGCGGACCTTGGATGCACGTTTCGAGGATAAGGTCGAGAAAGTCCGTCGTGGCGACGATCTGCCCCCGGGTGTGATGAAGATGGTCAAGGTCTTCGTGGCGGTGAAGCGCAAGCTGCAGCCGGGCGATAAGATGGCCGGTCGTCACGGGAACAAGGGTGTGATCTCGAAAGTGGTGCCGATGGAGGACATGCCGTTCCTCGCCGATGGTACCCCGGTCGATTTCTGCCTTAACCCTCTGGGTGTTCCATCGCGGATGAACGTCGGTCAGATCCTTGAGACGCATATGGGCTGGGCCGCACGCGGTCTGGGCCTGAATGTTGACGAGGCGCTGCAAGAGTACCGTCGTTCGGGCGATCTAACGCCGGTGCGCGAAGCGTTGAGCTTGGCCTATGGCGATGATGTCTACGAAGAAGGCATCAGCGGCATGGACGAAGACACGCTGCTTGAAGCGGCTGGCAACGTGCGCCGCGGTGTGCCAATCGCCACACCGGTCTTTGACGGTGCCAAGGAAGCGGATGTGAATGACAGCCTCAAGCGGGCCGGGTTCGACACGTCCGGTCAGTCGGTGCTCTTCGATGGTCGTACAGGTGAGCAGTTTGCCCGCCCCGTGACCGTCGGCGTCAAGTACCTGCTCAAGCTGCACCACCTGGTGGACGACAAGATCCACGCACGTTCGACAGGGCCGTACTCGCTCGTCACACAGCAGCCGCTGGGTGGTAAGGCACAGTTCGGTGGCCAGCGCTTTGGTGAGATGGAAGTCTGGGCTCTGGAAGCCTATGGCGCCGCCTACACCCTGCAGGAAATGCTGACCGTCAAGTCGGACGACGTCGCGGGCCGGACTAAGGTCTATGAAAGCATCGTCAAGGGCGAGGATAACTTCGAAGCGGGCATTCCAGAGAGCTTTAACGTTCTCGTCAAGGAAGTGCGCGGCCTCGGCCTGAATATGGAACTCCTGGATGCGGAGGAGGATGAGTGAGGCATAGACGGAATTTTCTGAAAATTCCGGGCCGCTTTCTTCGCAAGAAAGCGGCACCCCTCCCTCCTAACGCACCCCTTTCAAGGATTTGAAAATGAACCAGGAACTGACAAACAACCCGTTCAACCCGCTGACGCCGCAAAAAGCGTTTGACGAAATCAAGGTCTCTTTGGCCTCCCCCGAGCGGATCTTGAGCTGGTCCTTCGGTGAGATCAAGAAGCCGGAAACCATCAACTACCGGACGTTCAAGCCTGAGCGTGACGGCTTGTTCTGCGCGCGTATCTTTGGCCCGATCAAAGACTACGAATGCCTTTGCGGCAAATATAAGCGGATGAAGTATCGCGGCGTCGTCTGCGAGAAGTGCGGCGTCGAAGTTACGCTGCAAAAGGTCCGTCGTGAGCGTATGGGCCACATCGAGCTTGCCTCGCCCGTCGCGCATATCTGGTTCCTCAAGTCGCTGCCCTCGCGTATCGGCCTGATGCTGGACATGACCCTGCGTGATCTGGAGCGGGTTCTCTACTTCGAGAACTACGTCGTGATCGAGCCGGGCCTCACCGATCTTCAATACGGTCAGATGATGACCGAAGAAGAGTACATGGACGCCCAGGACGCCTATGGCATGGACGCCTTCACCGCCAACATCGGCGCCGAAGCGATCCGCGAAATGCTGGCGGCGATTGATCTTGAAGCCGAAGCCGAAAACCTGCGCGCTGATCTGAAAGAGGCGACAGGCGAGCTGAAGCCCAAGAAGATCATCAAACGTCTGAAAGTGGTCGAGAGCTTCCTGGAATCGGGCAACCGTCCCGAGTGGATGGTCATGACCGTGATCCCGGTCATTCCGCCAGAGCTGCGCCCGCTGGTGCCGCTGGATGGTGGCCGTTTCGCGACCTCCGACCTCAACGACCTGTACCGCCGCGTGATCAACCGGAACAACCGTTTGAAGCGTCTCATTGAGCTGCGCGCGCCTGACATCATCGTCCGCAACGAAAAGCGGATGCTGCAGGAATCCGTCGACGCTCTGTTCGATAACGGCCGCCGTGGCCGCGTCATCACCGGTGCCAACAAGCGCCCGCTGAAGTCGCTATCGGACATGCTGAAAGGCAAGCAAGGTCGCTTCCGTCAGAACCTTTTGGGTAAGCGCGTCGACTTCTCGGGCCGTTCGGTCATTGTGACCGGCCCTGAGCTGAAGCTGCACCAATGTGGTCTGCCGAAAAAGATGGCCTTGGAACTCTTCAAGCCCTTCATCTACTCGCGGCTTGAGGCAAAAGGTCTGTCTTCCACCGTGAAGCAGGCGAAGAAGCTGGTTGAGAAAGAGCGTCCCGAGGTTTGGGACATTCTTGATGAGGTGATCCGTGAGCACCCCGTCATGCTTAACCGCGCGCCGACGCTGCACCGTCTTGGCATCCAGGCGTTCGAACCCGTCCTGATCGAAGGGAAAGCGATTCAGCTTCACCCGCTGGTCTGCTCGGCCTTTAACGCTGACTTTGACGGTGACCAGATGGCCGTCCACGTGCCGCTCTCGCTGGAAGCCCAGTTGGAAGCGCGTGTTCTGATGATGTCCACGAACAACGTTCTGTCGCCTGCAAACGGCGCACCGATCATCGTGCCGTCGCAGGATATGATCTTGGGTCTCTACTACACGACCCTTGAGCGTGAAGGCATGGTTGGCGAAGGCATGGTCTTTGGTTCCGTTGACGAGGTTCAGCATGCCCTCGACGCCGGTGCGGTGCATTTGCACACCAAGATCAAAGCCCGCATCAAGCAGGTCGACGAAGAAGGCAATGAGGTGATGAAACGCTTTGACACGACCCCCGGTCGTGTGCGTCTTGGCGCGCTTCTGCCGCTGAACGCCAAAGCGCCGTTCGATCTGGTCAACCGTCTGTTGCGCAAGAAAGAAGTGCAGCAGGTCATCGACACCGTCTACCGTTATTGCGGTCAGAAAGAGTCGGTTATCTTCTGTGACCAGATCATGACCATGGGTTTCCGCGAAGCTTTCAAAGCGGGCATCTCCTTCGGTAAAGACGACATGCTGATCCCAGACTCCAAATGGCCGCTGGTTGAAGAGACCCGCGAGCAGGTGAAGGACTTTGAACAGCAGTATATGGACGGCCTGATCACTCAGGGCGAAAAGTACAACAAAGTCGTCGATGCATGGTCGAAATGTAACGACAAGGTCACCGAGGCGATGATGGGCTCCATCTCGGCCACGACGTACCACGAGAATGGTTCCGAGAAGGAGCCGAACTCGGTCTACATGATGGCCCACTCCGGTGCGCGTGGCTCGGTCACGCAGATGAAACAGCTGGGCGGGATGCGCGGTCTGATGGCGAAGCCGAATGGCGACATCATCGAAACGCCGATCATCTCGAACTTTAAAGAAGGTCTGACCGTTCTTGAGTACTTCAACTCGACCCACGGTGCGCGGAAAGGTCTGTCGGATACCGCTCTGAAAACGGCGAACTCCGGTTACCTGACACGCCGTCTGGTGGACGTGGCGCAGGACTGCATCGTGCGTATGCATGACTGTGGGACTGAGACCGCGATCACAGCCGAAGCGGCTGTGAACGATGGCGAAGTCGTCTCCTCGCTGGCTGAGCGTCTGCTGGGCCGTGTTGCGGCGGAAGACATCGTTGCACCCGGCACGGATGAGGTGATCGTGCCTGCCGGTGGTCTGATTGACGAGCGTATGGCGGATGCGATTGATGCGGCGGCGGTTCAGGTCGCCCGTATCCGTAGCCCACTGACCTGTGATGCCGAAGAAGGTGTTTGCGCCATGTGCTATGGTCGTGACCTTGCACGCGGTACGCTGGTCAACCAAGGTGAGGCCGTCGGCATCATCGCGGCGCAGTCGATTGGTGAACCCGGCACGCAGCTGACGATGCGGACCTTCCACATCGGTGGTGTTGCTCAGGGTGGCCAGCAGTCCTTCTTGGAAGCCAGCCAGTCCGGCAAGATCGTGTTCGAAAACGCGCAGACTTTGGTCAACAGCGCGGGCGAGATCCTCGTTATGGGTCGGAACATGAAACTGTCGATCGTTGACGAGAATGGTGAGGAACGTGCCAGCCATAAGGTCGGCTACGGTACCAAGCTCTTTGTCAAGGATGGCGATACCATTGAGCGCGGCGACAAGCTGTTTGAGTGGGATCCCTATACGCTGCCGATCATCGCTGAAAAGGCGGGTATGGCGAAGTATGTCGACCTCGTGTCGGGCATCGCGGTCAAAGACGACACCGATGATGCGACAGGCATGACCCAGAAAATCGTGATCGATTGGCGCGCGGCCCCCAAAGGCAACGAGTTGAAGCCTGAGATCATTCTGGTTGGTGAAGATGGTGAGCCGGTCCGCAACGACGCGGGCAACCCGGTGACCTATCCAATGTCCGTGGATGCGGTTCTGTCCATTGAGGATCAGACCGAAGTCCAAGCGGGCGACATCATCGCGCGTATCCCGCGTGAAGGCAGCAAGACGAAGGACATTACCGGTGGTCTGCCGCGTGTGGCCGAACTCTTTGAGGCACGTCGCCCCAAAGACCACGCCATCATTGCGGAAATCGACGGCTATGTGCGGTTCGGCAAGGACTACAAAAACAAGCGCCGCATCGCGATTGAAAGCTCGGATGATCCGGACGTGAAGGTTGAATACATGGTGCCCAAGGGGAAACACATCCCCGTTGGCGAAGGCGACTTCGTGCAGAAGGGTGACTACATCATGGACGGCAACCCCGCGCCGCACGACATTCTGGCGATCATGGGCGTCGAGGCCTTGGCCGAATACATGATTGACGAAGTGCAGGACGTTTACCGCCTGCAGGGTGTGAAGATTAACGACAAACACATCGAAGTCATCGTGCGTCAGATGCTCCAGAAGTGGGAAATCCAGGAAAGCGGCGACACCACGCTGCTCAAGGGTGAACACGTCGACAAGCAGGAGTTTGACACGGCCAACGAAAAGGCGCTCAAGAAGGGTGGCCGTCCGGCCAAGGGCGAACCGATCCTTCTCGGTATCACCAAGGCGTCGCTGCAAACCCGCAGCTTCATCTCTGCCGCGTCCTTCCAGGAAACAACGCGCGTGCTGACCGAGGCTTCGGTTCAGGGCAAGCGGGACAAGTTGGTTGGTCTGAAAGAGAACGTCATCGTGGGTCGCCTGATCCCGGCGGGCACTGGTGGGGCAACCCAGCAGATGCGCAAAGTGGCCACAGATCGTGACAATGTCGTGATCGAAGCCCGCCGTGAGGAAGCTGAAGCCGCTGCTGCTCTGGCCGCGCCAAGCGCTTCTACAGACGACGATATCGTCGGTGGCGATGTGTTCAACACCGGGGTAGGTGACGAAGAAAGCCGCGATTGATCGCAAGATTAGTCCGAAAAATCAAAGGCCCCCGCAGTGAAAGCTGCGGGGGCTTTTCTGTACTACGCGGCGTGGTTAGGGGCGTGGCTTTTTTTCTTGCGCTGCCTCCTTTAGGCAGTCATCACATCCGCAACATCCCGCTGATCCCAGCAGGGTGGGGGCTTTCGTCCCTCTGCTATGCGGGGTACCCTGTTCCACTAGATTTTCTTCCCTATAAGGCGTCGCCATGACATCCCGCATTCTGCATATCGACGATGACCCGATCATTCTTGAACTGGTTAAATCAGTCTTCTCGGGCGATCCGTCTATTGTCGTGGTGTCCTGTCTAAATGCGCATGACGCGTTGGAAGTGGTAAAAGACCTGCGGCCCGATCTGATTTTGTCCGACATTTCTATGCCTGACATGGGCGGGCTCGAACTGGCGCATAACCTCAAGCAGATCGACGCGATTGCGGATGTGCCGATCATCTTTCTCAGCGGGCGGAGCCGTGATCTGGAGGTGTACGATTCTTTCCGTAAACTCGCCGCCATCGTCCTGCAAAAGCCGGTTGATCCGTCATACCTGCGCAGCAAAGTGATGCAGCTTTTGGCGGAAACTGCTTTAGCCGCTGCTGAGAAGGCGAAAGCCTAGCGCTGCGGCCGCTTCGGCCCTTCCCAATCAACCGCGCTTTCTGACCTCTAATCACGACAGGCTCGCCGCTTAGGACCTGTTGCCCTTCCTTGACAGCTCTTCAGACCGCTGCCAGTCATTTGGACAGCGGCGTCATGTTAGCCGCGTCTTTATTTATCGGAGCGCCTTTCATGTCCCCCAATACCATCGGCGCGCTGCTGATGATTGCCTCTATGGCCTGTTTTACCTTTAACGATACGATGTTGAAGGCAACGGATGGCGCCATTCCCCTGTTTCAACTGTTGTTTCTGCGGGGGGCCATTACCTCAATTCTGATCCTCGCGCTCAGCCGGCATTTAGGTCGGGTCACGTGGCAACTGCCGCGCCGGGATTGGCAGGTGATTGGCCTGCGGTCAGTGGCCGAAGTCGCGGCGGCCTATTTTTTTCTTTCGGCGCTGTTCAGTATGCCGCTGGCCAATGTGACCGCGATCCTTCAGGTCGTGCCACTGTCGGTGACTTTGGCCTCGGCCTTGGTATTGCGCGAGACGGTTGGGTGGCGGCGCTTGTCGGCGATTGCGGTCGGCTTTTGCGGCGTGCTGCTGATTGTCAAACCGGGCGCCGAAGGGTTCAACATTTGGTCGATCTATGTGTTGATCGCGGTGCTCTGCGTCACCGTGCGCGATCTGTCCACGCGGGCGCTGTCGCCTGCGGTGCCTTCAATGACGGTCACCCTGATAACCGCCCTGTCGGTGATGACAGCGGCCGGGCTCGCCTCATTGTCGGCCCCATGGGCGCCGGTGACGGTGGACCTTGCACTGTTGATCGGCGGCTCGGCTGTCTTTGTGCTCGGCGGCTATTTCTTTTCCATTCAGGTGATGCGGGTAGGGGATGTCTCTTTTATCGCGCCGTTTCGCTACACCGGGCTGTTGTGGGCGCTTTTGCTGGGGTGGCTCGTCTTTGGCGATTGGCCCGGCACGCTTACGCTGATCGGGGCGGCGATCGTTGTCGCGACCGGGATTTTCACGCTCTATCGCGAGCGAAAGGTGAAGCTCTCAGGCTGAGAAAACCCGTCGTACGTGATCTTGGTCTATAGCAAAGCGCGTCCGGAACAGCGCGGCCCCTTCGGCATCGAGCGGCGCGACTTGAACTTGCTGCGCCACCCCTTGCCGCGAATCGTTGGAGCTGTTGTGGCTGCGCACAAACATCGCCTCATCGGGCACGGTCACGGTTGGCATAAAGCGCGGCAGTTTCTGATGGTTGAAGTTCATGATTGTCAGCGGGCTGTTGCCCTTCACATACATCGCCAGCGCCGCAACATTAAGCGGGCGGTAACACTCTGCCGCTCGAACACCTGAGGCGTCAAATTCCGCCACATAGCCCTTGGGCCAGTCAAAGGCGACGGACCGTTCATCTTTCAGCAGGCTCGCGCTCCGCTCCACCGTAGCACGAAGGCGGGCGATGAAATCTACTGACACCGCGTCATCGTCGTCGTAGCGAAATTGCAGGCAGGGCGTTTTGGGGTTGATGCGCGCGGCGTTCAGCACGTCCTTCATCACCTCGCGATGGCGCCGGGGTGGTTCTTGATGGATCACCGCCTGCGGCAAATCCGCAAGCAGCGATTCGAGCCGTGCCAGGTGATGCGCCGGAAGTTGGTTGCCGACCACGAAAACGATACTGAAATCAGGATCGGTCTGCCCCTTGAGGCAGGGCAGGGCGACCGTTTCCAACAGACGGAATCGCTCTTCCAAGCGGGCTTCGTTGTAGAGGTATGCGATGCGTTCTTCGATGGTTTCATGACCAACCTGAAAGCCCCCGAGGGCCGGGTAGGAGAAACGGCAGAGGCCGATCGCTTGCATGGGGGGTCCTTTCGCGTCTTTGCCCGACTATGCCGAGAGGGGGGCAGCGCTGGCAAGGGTGTGAAATGCGCGCCTCGGCCCGGAATCAAGCCGCAAGCGTCGGGCCATGGCTTGCTCGCTCGACTATAAGTTGGCGCACCTTGGAGCGACCGGGTAGGCGATTTAGTCAGGCTGAGCGCGACAATGCTGGCGCACATCAACACTGCGTCATAAAGTGCGCAGGCGTCAGTTGGATTGCCGACCTACGGGCTGGCGACGGTCCCTGTAACTGGCCGCTCACGATTCCTCGTGCAGCCGTTCGGCATCCCCCCGCGCGTGCCGCACCCCGGGCTGTTGACACACCCGGCGCAACATCATATACGCCCGCTATCTCGGAGGTGGAGGCCGCTCTGCCAATCCGACATCATAACTCAAGTGGTCACGATCCGGCCTACTACTGGCCCGATCCTCTGTTAACCCACCGCCTCGTTTTCCTCGGTACGGGAACGTTGCGGTCATTTTGCTTTGTGGACGCATGAAGTAGCCGAATTTAGCCGCATGGGGGATCCCCCGTGTACACAATCTGAGCGATACGGGGATATAACCGGAATGCCAACGATCCAGCAGCTGATCCGCAAGCCGCGACAGCCAAAAGTCAAACGTTCGAAATCCATGCACCTGCAGGAGTGCCCACAAAAGCGTGGCGTCTGCACACGGGTTTACACAACCACACCCAAGAAGCCGAACTCGGCCATGCGTAAGGTTGCCAAAGTGCGCCTCACCAATGGTTTCGAAGTCATCTCCTACATCCCGGGTGAGAGCCACAACCTTCAGGAACACTCCGTGGTTCTGATCCGCGGCGGTCGTGTAAAAGACCTTCCGGGTGTGCGCTACCACATCCTGCGCGGTGTGCTTGATACCCAAGGCGTTAAAGACCGTAAGCAGCGTCGTTCCAAGTACGGCGCGAAGCGTCCGAAGTAATCTCGCACGGCGGGGGCGCGCCCCCGCTTTTCCATTCGATGATGGGTGGGGCCTGACCCCACCACCCGCCAAGAGGAAGACACTGACATGTCACGCCGCCACGCCGCTGAAAAACGCGAAGTCCTGCCGGACGCCAAATATGGCGATCTGGTTCTTACCAAATTCATGAACAACCTGATGATCGACGGCAAGAAATCTGTCGCTGAGCGTATCGTCTACAACGCGATGACCCGCGTCGAAGACAAGATCAAACGCGCTCCGATCGAAGTGTTCCACGAAGCGCTGGAAAACATTCAGCCGTCCGTCGAAGTCCGCTCGCGCCGCGTGGGTGGTGCCACCTATCAGGTGCCGGTCGAAGTGCGCCCCGAGCGCCGTCAGGCGCTGGCGATCCGCTGGTTGATCAAAGCCGCCCGTGCGCGCAACGAAAACACCATGGAAGAGCGCCTTGCTGGCGAGCTGCTGGATGCTGTCCAGTCCCGTGGTACCGCCGTTAAAAAGCGCGAAGACACGCACAAGATGGCCGACGCCAACAAAGCGTTCAGCCACTACCGCTGGTAATTTCAACGTCGCGCCCGGTTTCGGGCGCGATCTGTTCGTACTGACATTTTCGAGGAAGCAGCCCTATGGCACGCGACTATCCGCTAGAACGCTACCGCAACTTCGGCATCATGGCCCACATTGATGCCGGCAAGACAACATGCTCCGAGCGTATCCTTTTCTACACCGGTAAAAACCACGTTCTGGGCGAAACCCATGACGGTGCCTCCACCATGGACTGGATGGAGCAGGAGCAGGAACGCGGGATCACCATTACATCCGCCGCGACCACAACTTTCTGGCAGCGTCAGGAAGAGCCCACAGCCGATGCGACATCCGACACCAAATACCGGATGAACATCATCGACACCCCCGGCCACGTTGACTTCACCATTGAAGTTGAGCGTTCGCTGGCGGTTCTCGATGGCGCGGTTGCCGTGCTTGACGCCAACGCCGGTGTTGAGCCGCAGACCGAAACCGTGTGGCGTCAGGCTGACCGCTACAAGGTGCCGCGCATCGTGTTCGTCAACAAGATGGACAAAATCGGCGCGGATTTCTTCAACTGCGTTCACATGATCAAGGACCGCACAGGTGCCACACCTGCGCCGATCCAGATTCCGATTGGAGCGGAAAACGAGCTGGAAGGCATCGTTGACCTCGTGACCATGAAAGAATGGGTCTGGTCCGGTGAAGACCTCGGCGCGGGCTGGGAACAGCGCGACATCCGCGAGAGCCTTCAGGAGTCGGCCAACGAATGGCGTGCCAAGCTCATCGAGACTGCGGTCGAGATGGACGATGAAGCGATGGAAAACTACCTGATGGACGGTGCCGAACCGGACGTCGACACCCTGCGCGACCTGATCCGCAAGGGCACATTGGCCATCAAATTCATCCCTGTTCTCTGTGGTTCGGCCTTCAAAAACAAAGGTGTTCAGCCGCTGTTGAACGCTGTTGTTGACTACCTGCCCAGCCCGCTGGACGTTGTTGACTACATGGGCTTCAAACCGGGCGATGAGACAGAAACCCGTGACATCCCGCGTCGTGCGGACGATGACATGGCGTTCTCTGGCCTTGCGTTCAAAATCATGAACGACCCCTTCGTGGGCTCTCTGACCTTTACCCGGATCTATTCCGGCGTGCTGAAGAAGGGTGACACTCTTCTGAACTCGACCAAAGGCAAGAAAGAGCGCGTTGGTCGTATGATGATGATGCACGCCATCAACCGCGAAGAGATCGAAGAAGCCTTTGCGGGCGACATCATCGCGCTGGCCGGTCTGAAAGACACCACCACAGGTGACACGCTCTGTGCGCCGAACGACCCGGTGGTTCTGGAAACCATGACCTTCCCCGATCCGGTGATCGAGATCGCGGTTGAGCCGAAAACCAAGGCCGACCAGGAAAAGATGTCCGCAGGCCTGGCCCGTCTGGCCGCTGAAGACCCGTCTTTCCGCGTCGAAACCGATCTGGAATCCGGTCAGACCATCATGAAGGGCATGGGCGAACTTCACCTCGACATCTTAGTTGATCGCCTGAAGCGTGAATTCAAGGTCGAAGCGAACATCGGTGCACCGCAGGTGGCTTACCGTGAGACGATCTCGAAAGAGGCCGAAATCACCTACACTCACAAGAAACAGTCGGGTGGTTCAGGTCAGTTCGGTGAAGTTAAGATGATCCTGATGCCGACCGAGCCGGGCGAAGGTTACTCCTTCGAGAGCCGCATCGTCGGGGGTGCCATTCCCAAGGAATACATCCCGGGCGTGGAAAAAGGGATCAAGTCGGTTCTGGACTCCGGTCCGCTGGCGGGCTTCCCGGTCATCGACTTCAAGGTTGCCTTGATCGACGGTAAGTTCCACGACGTTGACTCCAGCGTTCTGGCCTTTGAAATCGCCGCCCGTATGGCGATGCGCGAAGGCATGAAGAAAGCCGGCGCCAAGCTTCTGGAACCGATCATGAAGGTCGAAGTTGTGACACCGGAAGAATACACTGGTGGCATCATTGGTGACCTGACATCCCGTCGGGGTCAGGTGCAGGGTCAAGACACGCGCGGCAACGCCATTGCGATCGACGCCTTCGTGCCGCTGGCCAACATGTTCGGCTACATCAACACGTTGCGGTCGATGTCGTCGGGTCGTGCGAACTTCACCATGCAGTTCGACCATTACGAGCCTGTGCCGCAGAACATCTCTGACGAGATTCAGGCCAAATTTGCATAAGCAAAGGTGCGTGGGAAACCACGCACCCTACCCCAAACCGTAGGGTGTGTGCGCCGCACGCACCGTTCTGAAAGACCAAAAGGAGCCAACACCATGGCAAAGGCAAAGTTTGAACGTAACAAGCCACACGTCAACATCGGCACAATCGGCCACGTTGACCACGGTAAAACCACGCTGACCGCGGCGATCACCAAGTATTTCGGTGACTTCCAAGCGTATGACCAGATCGACGGCGCGCCCGAAGAGAAGGCCCGCGGCATCACCATCTCGACCGCGCACGTCGAGTATGAGACCGAGAACCGTCACTACGCTCACGTCGACTGCCCTGGCCACGCTGACTATGTGAAGAACATGATCACCGGTGCCGCGCAGATGGACGGCGCGATCCTGGTTGTGAACGCGGCCGACGGCCCGATGCCCCAGACCCGCGAGCACATCCTGCTCGGCCGTCAGGTTGGCATCCCTGCCATGGTCGTCTTCATGAACAAAGTTGACCAAGTCGACGACGAAGAGCTGCTTGAGCTGGTGGAAATGGAAATCCGCGAGCTGCTGTCCTCCTACGACTACCCCGGCGACGACATCCCTGTTGTTGCAGGTTCCGCTCTGGCGGCGATGGAAGGCAACAAGCCCGAGATCGGCGAAGAAGCGATCAAGAAGCTGATGGCTGCTGTGGACGAGTACATCCCGACGCCTGAGCGCGCCGTGGACCAGCCCTTCCTGATGCCCGTCGAAGACGTGTTCTCGATCTCCGGTCGCGGTACCGTTGTGACAGGCCGTGTTGAGCGTGGCGTGATCAACGTTGGTGACGAAATTGAAATCGTCGGCATCCGCGACACCAAGAAAACCACCTGCACCGGTGTGGAAATGTTCCGCAAGCTGCTGGACCGTGGTGAAGCTGGCGACAACATCGGCGCCCTGCTGCGCGGCGTTGAGCGTGACGGCGTTGAGCGTGGTCAGGTTCTCTGCAAGCCCGGCTCCGTGACACCGCACACCAAGTTCGAAGCCGAAGCCTACATCCTCACCAAAGAGGAAGGTGGCCGTCACACGCCGTTCTTCGCGAACTACCGTCCGCAGTTCTACTTCCGTACAACTGACGTGACCGGCACCGTTCAGCTGGCAGAAGGCACCGAGATGGTCATGCCCGGCGACAACGTGTCCTTCGGCGTTGAGCTGATCGCACCGATCGCCATGGAAAACGGCCTGCG
>NZ_JABVBB010000032.1 GCF_013346665.1 Sulfitobacter maritimus | reverse complement strand
TTCGACCAGGGTTGTAACGCGCGGATTGCCGCATAGTCTGTGAGCACAACGTAAATGAGCTGGGCGATCACCGGCAGCTTAGGAGACACCTATGAGCGAAGAGCGGTCCAAGAAGAAGCGTCACTATTATGCACGGTATTGCGATTGGGGGATCAATGTCGTTTTCGAACGCGACGGCGCCATCGATCGTTTTCCGGGCGAGATTTTGCGTTTCAAGACGCGGCAGGCCCGTGATGCTTGGGTGGCTGACGAGGTCTGGGACGGGACGTGTCGGCGTGAGGGATTGAGTGCGCGCGACCTGAAGCGGGCTTGTGGCTCGGCAGAGCGGTTTTGGTATCCTTCTGTGCGGGGGGAGGGGGACGAACAGGAGACCCATTATGAGGTGCTTGGTTAGTTGCGCGCTTCTTGTGCATGTGTCGGTGCAGGCACAGCCTGCACCGGAGCCGGGTTGAGTGCTGCGATATTGCGGTTTGGGTGGAATTTATCACATAATTCACATTACCGGTGTAGGACTTTTAGCCGGGGCACATTCTAAACTGGGTTGCGACAAATCCCCTATCTTGCTGGAAAGCAAGGAGAACGGACATGGCCCACACAGAGTTAGGATTGCGTGAAAGACGCGCGATTGAAGACATGTTGAACGCGAAGATGTCAGTGGACAAGATTGCAGCTGAGATTGGGAGACATCGTTCGACCGTGTTTCGCGAGATCAAGCGAAACAGATACATTGATAATGAGCTCCCCAATCTTAGCGGTTACTACGGTGTGACTGCACAGAGGTCCGCCGTCGACCGGCGCGCGTGTCGACGCAAGCTGGTACGGTTTATTGAATTGCGAGATGCCGTGATCAAACAGCTCAAAGTTGGCTGGTCTCCGGAACAGATCGCGGGTCGACTTCAGTTGGACGGCCAGGAACTTCGTGTCAGCCACGAGACAATCTATGCCTACATTTACGGACCCGATGGCCAGTCCGAAGAATTGGCGCGGTATCTACCGCATCGCCGTAAGAAGCGGCAACCAAGACGCAGGCGAACGCCTCGAGGCCTTGCTTTCCCACCAGATCGGTCGATTCACCAGCGGCCTGACTATGTTAAAACCCGCGAAACATTTGGTGAATGGGAAGGCGACCTCATGATTTTTGAGAGAGCGCAGGGTAAAACCAATGTTGCTTCTCTGGTGGAACGCAAAACGCGCTTTGCCGTTCTGTTCCGCAACAACGACCGCAGTACGACGCACCTGATGAACAAGCTGATGAGTGTGATGGAACCCCTGCCCCAGTCGGCGCGAAAATCGATCACCTTTGATCGAGGGATCGAATTCCGCGACTGGCGCAAGCTGAAGCCCGGTATCGGAACCGAGGCGTGGTTCTGCGATCCGCAGGCTCCGTGGCAAAAGGGTGCAGTCGAGAATCTGAATAAGCGCGCACGGCGGTATCTACCACGCGATGCACCCGTGGCCGCGCTCTCAAATCGAGACATGAAATCGATTTGCGATCGCTTGAACGGCACGCCAAGAAAGTGCCTGGGCTGGCGCACGCCAACGGAAGCCTTCAGAGAAGAACTGATGAAAATGAGATAGAGGAACGCGTCGCAACGGGTCTTGAAATTCTACGGGTGAATTCACGAACGAAGTGCAAATTCTGTACGAATACAGAGCGTTGCATGGAGTATGAAGAATGGGAATCCACTACTGTCACCTGAAGCTGGTCGAACGTCGCAAGCTTGCAAAATGGCTTGAAGCCGAAATGCCGATCGCGGATCGCTTGGATCGCGACCCTTCCACGATCTACAAAGACATCAAGCGGAACCGGTACACGGACGACGAACTGCCCAAGTTGAACGGCTACTACGCCTTAAACGCTCAAGGCATGTACGAGAAGCGCCGCGCCATCCATCGAACAATGATCGTTCTCCCTGAACTCAAGGCTGCCATTGAAGGACGCCTGAAAGCTGGCTGATCGCCCGAACAGATCGCGGGCCTTCCTGCACCCTGTTCGTTTTCATCGACGATGCCATCAGCACATCGATACAGCTGCGGTTTGTCGATTCCGAGAGCACATTCAGCTACTTTGAAGCACTGGAGCTTTACTTGGGGCAACACGCTCGTCCGGTGGCGTTCTATTCTGACAAACACACGGTGTTCCGGGTTGCCAATCAACAACAGACCTTCGGTGTTGGCAGGGTCCGACTTGTTGAGCCATGCCGACAATCTTATGTGCGCCTTACGGGCATCAATGCAGGTCGCTGGCAGAACGAAACCAGCCGGCCGCGCGCTACGGTCTCGCCGTCCCTGTCTACAACGCAGATCGAAATCTCTTTCAGCGGCACGTCCAAACCGCCATAGTATTCCATAGGTCGTTCTCCTCTACAGAATGGGCGTCTGCTTTACCGCTTTGCTTGCGCTGTTTTGAGGTCAATCATACTTTGGTTCAACAAAGCCCCGGCTCTTCTAAGATCGCTGATAATAGGTCATACACTCCGGCTGAAAATGCCTCATTACGGCGATAGAATGCCACGATATAGATTTCAGTGATGTCGCGTATTGGAAGCCAATGTAGGGTTTGATCGGCGGCTCCCCGCGCGGTCATCTCGTCAACGATGCCGATGCCACCACAATCACGCACCAAAGAACAAACGTCAGCACAGAAGGGCGTGGTGCAGGCAGGTTCGTAGTCAACATTGCAAACGCGAAAAGCGCTGCGGATGTGCGCTCCCATTGGAGACCAGTCGGGATCATAGCAGACCAGAGAAAATTTCGCGATTTCCTTACACATAAGTTCGCGCGCTCGTGCGAGGGGGTGATCGGTCCGCATCACTGCAACGAGAGAGGTCTTGCCTACTATGTGGGCTTTAAATTCTGCCTTTGGCGGGACTGCCATCTGCAAGCCGATATCCGCAACTTGATTTCGCAAATCTTCTTCCGGCGCATGTATCAGCAGTTTAAGCGATTTCCTCCAGTCGCGGTAGCCGGCGCGCCTTAAGATGGGCCCTAGAAACCCGTCTACCAAAGCTGGTGTGACAGATAACACAGGAGGTTTCGTTCGCTGGTTTCGTAGGGCTGGTAGACGTCCGCGTATTTTCGCATGAGCGTCAAATATGGGCTTGGAGAGGGCGTAAATTTCTTCAGCCTCTTTGGTGGGTGTAAGCCGTTTACCGTTTCGGTGAAACAAAACGACGCCTACTCTTTCTTCGAGGCGTTTAAGTTGGGCGCTTACACCTGGCTGCGAGATACGCAATAGGTGCGCGGTTTCGGTCGTTGTACCGACGCGCATCAGCGTTCCTAAAAGTTGAATTTCGCGCAATTCCATATATCAGCCCATTAATAAGAAGCCCTCTATTTATTATTATCCTTACAGGGTTACGCTGTCTAATATGATGTTCAAGCCAAGATCTGGTTTATCGAATGCTCGCTATGGGTGCCAAAATGTTCTATACTTTCGACCCTTTATGGAGCGGCACCTGTGACAAGGCTGTTGCTCAAATTTTGGATCATCCCGGCGCATTCGGGCTGACGAAAGAAACCTTCGGGCTCGTCGCTCTGCGCGAAGATACAAAGCGACCAGCAGGATATGTACTGAATGGGAGCTGGCAGTGCTATCCGTGTAGCGTGGTAAAGGCTTTTCATCTTGTGCATGCGTTGCACCGCCTAGAAGAGGGGACGATTTGCGCCCCCGACGATTTAGATCAAGCAATCATCGATATGATCCGCTGGTCCTCTAATACCGCCACAAACTACGTTATCGATTTTCTGACGGGTACCACTGGTGACACGGTGTTAGGCCAAGCAGAATTAGAGGCTTATAGGAGGAAACGACAGGGCCTCAACCGCTATTTCGCTGCGTTAGGCTGGCCAGAATGGGATGGATGCAATATCGCAATGAAGCTGAGCGGTGACACACGTTATGGACGCGAAGCGCAGTTGGCTGGCGCGAATGGAGAGAACCTGAACAGACTAACTCCGCTGGTCGGGGCCCGACTATTTTTTGACCTTTTCGCGGGCAATCTTCCCTTAAGCCGAGCAAGCGCTAAAAAAGCAAAACAGATATTACTGCGGGATCGAACAAGCTTAGACGCTGACAATCCATTATTCCAGGTTGCAGATTTCTTGGGGGGTGGGATGCCCAGTGACGCGAAAATTTGGAGCAAAGCAGGCCATACGGGCTGGACCGGTGATCCGCGCACTTCGTATTTCCGGCATGATCTGATCCGCGTTGCTGTGCCAGATGCAAAGCCCATCATCCTATCTATGATGACCCAGGGTCCCCTGATGGCTGAATATGGTAACGAACTCTTCCCCCAAATAGGGCGCATTCTCTTGTCAAACCTTCTCGATGCTAGCGATGCGCACTGAGTTAGCGCCGCGCTCTACACCTCACAAAATAGGAGAGACCCAATGCCACTAAAAAGATATCTCAGCTCAGCCGCGTTTATAGCCGCATTTGCGACGTCCCCGCTGGCCGCTAAATCGCTGGTATTCTGTTCGGACGCTTCCCCTGAAGGGTTCGACCCGGCGCTATATACCTCGATCACGACCTTCGATGCTTCATCTCGGACCATTTTCAACCGTATTGTGGAATTTGAAACAGGCACTACTAATGTTGTGCCCGGCCTCGCGGAAAGCTGGGAAGTGTCTGACGACAAGCTGGAATATACGTTTCACCTGCGCAAAGGAGTGAAATTTCATTCCAATTCGAGCTTCACGCCAACCCGTGATTTCAATGCGGATGATATTCTCTTCAGTTTCAACCGTCAGCGTCTAGCAGATCATCCCTATCATAGCGTAGCTGAGAGCAACTGGAGCTACTTCGAAGCCATGGGGATGAGCGAACGGATCGCCGATATCATTAAGGTGGACGATTATACCGTTAAGCTGGTTCTCAATCGCCCCGAGGCACCGATGATGTCGAACCTTGCAATGGATTTTGCGTCGATCCAGTCTAAAGAATATGCTGACCAGATGCTCGCGGCCGGCACGCCGGAGAAACTGAACCAGGCGCCGATCGGGACGGGACCGTTTGTTTTTGTGAACTATCAGAAAGATGCGGTCATTCGGTACGAGGCCAACCCAGATTATTGGGAAGGCGCCTCTCCGCTAGACACGCTGATCTTCGCCATCACGCCCGACGCTTCCGTACGCTATCAGCGATTGAAAGCAGGTGAGTGTCAAATTATGCCTTATCCCAATCCTGCTGATATTCAGGCTATGCAGGATGATCCTGAGATAAAGGTTCTGACGCAGGAAGGCCTAAATGTCGGATATCTCGCTTATAATACATTGATGAAGCCCTTCGACGACCCGCGGGTACGCAAGGCGCTCAACATGGCAGTAGACAAAGCCGCGATTGTCGATGTTGTCTATCAAAGGTCCGGCCAAATCGCGAAAAATCCGCTTCCGCCGACGATCTGGTCCTATAATGATGCCGTTACAGACGAGCCTTATGATCCGGAAGCCGCCAAAGCGCTTTTGAAAGCTGCTGGTGTCGAAGATTTGACAATGAAGCTCTGGGCTATGCCTGTTTCGCGTGCGTATAACCCGAATGCGCGGCGCATGGCTGAAATGATGCAGTCTGACTTTGAAAAGGTTGGCGTTACCGCAGAAATCATTTCCTACGAATGGGGGGAGTATCTTAGTCGGTCAAAATCAAAAGACCGGGACGGCGCAGCTCTTCTTGGGTGGATAGGCGATAATGGCGATCCGGATAACTTTCTGTCAGTTTTGCTGGGTTGCGATGCAGTCGGTGGCTCGAATGCTGCAAATTGGTGCTTTGAGCCCTACGACGAGCTGATCCAAAAAGCCAAAACAACTTCCGATAAGGCAGAGCGTACAAGGCTTTATAAGGAGGCCCAGATCATTGCAAAAGAGCAGGCTCCCATGTTGAATATTGCCCATTCGGTAGACTTCATGCCAATGTCACAGAAAGTAGATGGATATAAGATCCATCCGATGGGCACACATATTTTCTACGGCGTCGACATTCAGGATTAAGCAACTTGGGCGGTGCCGCATTTTGGTGCCGCCCGCCACAAGGCAAGATACCACGCGACTTTCAAAGCCGCGTGGGAATGATCATCAGCACAAATGATTGGTTATTATTCTACGCTGTCATAAATACTTGTCTTAGGCTTTGAGCCCTTGCAAACCATCCCGCGATACATTCCCTGGGAGTTGAACGGCATTGCAATATTACCTGCCGCATCCACCGCGATGATCCCACCTGAACCGTCGTTGTCGGCGAGATCCTGCATCACCACATGATCGGCAGCAGTGGCAAGGTCTTCGCCCGCGTGTCGCATCCGCGCTGCGATTTCTCCGGCCGCGTTCCAGCGGATGAATATCTCTCCGTGCCCCGTCCCAGAGACCGCGCAGGTTGCGTTATCCGCAAAGGTGCCCGCTCCGATCATCGGCGTGTCGCCCACGCGGCCTGGCGCCTTGGCGGTCATCCCTCCGGTCGAGGTGGCGGCGGCGATATTGCCGTCCTCATCCCGCGCCACCGCGCCAACGGTGCCATGGCGGCGCGCCGGGTCGTCAGACACCTCGCCACGTGCGCGCATCTCCAGCGTCTCCTGAAGCGCGTCCCAGCGGGACTGGGTGAAAAAATAGTCCCGGTCGCCAAACTCGAGCTCTGCCTGCCGCGCGACCTCAAGCGCATTGGGGCCGATAAGGGTAACATGCTCGGTCTGATCCATCACTGCGCGGGCCAGTTTCACCGGGTTCTTCGGCCCGAATACGCCAGCGACGGAACCCGCACGACGGTCTTTGCCATCCATCACGGCAGCGTCCATCTCTTGTTTGCCCTCAGAGGTATAAACTGCCCCGCGCCCTGCGTTGAACAAGGGCTCATCCTCCAAGGCGCAGACCGAAGCGATCACCGCGTCCAAGGCACTGCCCCCGTTGCGCAGCACTCCCTCGCCCGCTTCGAGCGCGCGGGCGAGGCCAGCGTGATAGGCGGCCTCTTTCGCGGGCGTCATGTTCTCTTTCAAAATGGTTCCGGCACCGCCGTGGATAGCAAGGGAATAGGTCATTTTGGTCCTTTCAGTCCGGCCTGCTCGGCGCAATAGGCCGCGATTTCGGCATGAGTGGCGATCCAGCAGTCGCCTTTGGATTTGATGTGGTCGATCAGCTCGTCGAGGATGAAGATGCGCGAGCGGTAGCCGGTGATATGCGGGTGCATGGTCAGCAAGAACAGCGCGCCTTCGTCGTAGGCCCCGTCGAATTCGCGGCGGAAGATGTCGAGCACATCAGTAGGCGGCGTATAGGGCCGCTGCGCGCCGAAACGGTTCATCATGAAATAGACGGCATCATCGCGGATCCATTCGACGGGCAGTTCGACGATCCCGGTCGGTTCGCCTTTTTCTATGATCTCATAGGGGTCATCGTCCGAGAACAGTGAACTGTCGTACAAGAGCCCCATCTCGCGGGCGATCGACAGGGTGCTGGGGCTGTAATCCCAAGACGGGGTGCGCATGCCGACAGGGCGGGCGCCGGTGATCTTTTCCAGCGTGTCAGCAGAGCGTAGCATCAAGTCGCGTTCTGCCGCGCCCGAGACCTGTGTGTTACGTTCGTGAATCCAGCCGTGCAGGCCGATCTCATGTCCCTCGCCGGCGAGGCTACGCTGCTCTTCGGGGTGTAGGAGAGCGGAGACGGCGGGCACAAAAAAACTGGCCTTCACCCCGTGCTGGTCAAGCACCTTGCGAATGCGCGGAATGCCTCGACGGGCGCCATATTCGCCCCAGCCGAGGCGGGCGATGCTTTCGCCGCCGTCGCGCAACTCATTAGTTTCATGGTCACTGTCAAAGCTCAGCGCCACGGCACAGCGCGCGCCGCCGGGCCAGGTTTGGGGCAGAAGATTCTGCCCCGCGCGCACTTGTTCGACCAGCCCGCGCCAATGCGCTTCGTCCCATTCATGCGGCTCGCTCATACGTGACCTCCATCGACGGATAGAATTTGTCCAGTGATCCAACCCGCACGGTCGGAACAGAGGAATGTGACCGCGTCCGCGATATCCTGCGCACGTCCCAATCGGCGCATATGGATGCCGCCAATGATCTGCTTTTGCCGCTCTGTTCCAAAGGCGTCCCACTGCTTTTCAGTCGAAGGGTTCGACAGAACGAAGCCGGGAGCGACGGAATTGACGGTGATCCCCTGCGGCCCCAGTTCCAGCGCCAGTTGTTTGGTGAGACCGACGAGCGCGTGTTTGGCAGCTGCATAGGCCTGGATACCCGTAAGGCTAGGCCGCAAACCCGCGCCGGAAGAGATTGTTACAATCCGCCCACTGCCCGCTTGTTTCATCGCCGGGGCAAATCCTTGGGCGCACCATATAGCAGCATCGACGTTGGCCTGAAAAATGGCGTGCCAATCGGCTTCACTAATTTCTTCGAGCGGGCGGCCTACCTGACCACGAACGCCGCCGGCAGAGGTGATCAGCCCATCAACGCGCCCATGGTGTTCAGTGATCTCGCGACAAAGGGCCAAAGTTTGGGCCCGGTCGCCCAAATCGCCCTGATGCAGCGTGACGCCTTCTGCCTCGAGCGGGGCGAGCCCGGCTGCGTCGATGTCCATCGCTGCCACAGTAGCACCTGCGGCGTGCAGCTCAGTCAGGATCGCTGCACCGATGCCCTGAGCAGCACCGGTGACGACAAAGACCTTACCTGTCAGATCAATCTTCATGCGGGCAGCAATAGGTTGACGAGGTCGGCGGATTGTTCGCGCTTTCCGTCCTCAATGTCATGAATGAGATCAACCATCCGAGCCAAGGTCGGCACGGAAATACCCGCTGTCCGGCCCAGATCGACCATGACGCCGATTTGCGCATCCACCTCGGTCTTGCGCTTGCGCACAGCAAGATCGCGCCAGATGCCGGAATGGGTTTTGGCCGTTTTGCGGTTATGCGCGACCATCCTGTCCATCGCCACTTCGATCGCGGCAATATCATTCGCGAGGAACGC
This sequence comes from Sulfitobacter maritimus, assembly GCF_013346665.1. Classification (GTDB taxonomy): domain Bacteria; phylum Pseudomonadota; class Alphaproteobacteria; order Rhodobacterales; family Rhodobacteraceae; genus Sulfitobacter; species Sulfitobacter maritimus. The sequence goes on along the minus strand of NZ_JABVBB010000032.1, from coordinate 134,315 downwards.
TTCGGGATCGAAGCCGTTGAACCCCAGCGGTGCGACACCTTCATGTGCTGCGAGGGTCATCACCTCATGCCCGAGCGCCCTATAAGCGGCGCGATGTTCAGGACGGGCCATGGCGTCGGACATGCTGTCCGGCGTGAGAGCAGTGCAGAAGAGCAGAGAGCCATAGCCCATTTTGCCCCAGAGATAGCCCCAAATATTATCGGTTGCTACGGCATCCGGCTCGACCAACTTTAACAGCGTGTGAACCTCGGCGACGCGGTCGGTCATGCTGCCGTCCAGCTCGCCCACCGCCACTGCCGCGCGATTGCCGAAGAGGATACGCCCTGGCTCCAGCCAATCCGCCCCATAGTTGACGAAACAGCCCACCGTGTTTTCTGCGCCGATCCGTGCCGCGATGACTTTTTCATTTAGCCCGTTCTGTGCCGAGACGACGTAACCCCCGGGGGCTAGATGAGGGACGAGCATTTCCAACGCGGCGGTGGTGTGATGCGCTTTCACGCAGAGATAGATGCGCTCGTATTGTCCGGCCAGTTCGCTCGGTGTGCTGGCTGGCAAGACCTGAGAGAACTCCTCCACCGGACCTTCGATACGCAAACCGGTGGTGCGCATGGCCTCGACGTGCTTGTCGACAACATCGACCATGTGAACAGCATGGCCAGCGCGTGCGAAGTAGGCGCCGAGAATGCCGCCGATGGCCCCGGCGCCCCAGATCAGAATGGGTGTGTCGCTCATGCCCAATCTCCTTCCAACTGCGCGCGGGTCTCGCGCACGGCGATCTCCCATAGACGGTCCGTATCGGCCTCTGGCTTTTGATAGACCCCGCCATAGTTGCCATCACCAATCAGCTCGCGCACACCCGCGGCATTCCGATCGCGGAGCTTGTCGAAGGGAACAAAAGGCTTTTGCTTATCCGGCAATTCACGGCCCGGTAGGCGGGTCCAGGGAAAGTTTTCCATCCAGGAAGCGTGGCTTGCGATTGGATCGATCTCCTGCACACAGCTCCACGTTTCGGGTGCGCGCCACCAGTCATGGAAGCGGCAGCGGGCGCCTTCGTTAGCTTCCATCCACTCCATTGTAACCGGCTGCACCGGGCTGTTGCCGCCGTGTCCGTTTACGATCAGCACGCGACGGAAACCAGTCGCATAAAGACTGTCGAGGATGTCGCGCAGGAGCGCCGCATAGGTGCTGAGTTTCAGCGATACCGAGCCAGGGAACCCCATGAAATATGGTGTGAGGCCGTATGCAACCGCTGGAAAGACCGGCACGCCGAGCGGTTCAGCAGCATCGGCCGCGACTTTCTCGGATAAGATGGAATCGACCGAAAGGCTGAGATATGCATGCTGTTCGGTGCTGCCGAGCGGTAGCACACAGCGGTCATCGGTTTTCAGGTAATCTTCGATCTCGAACCAGTTGCTTTCAGATATCTTCATTCTGTGGCGGCCTTTGTATCTTTGGTGGTGGCCCGGCATCGTTCGATGGCAGGCAGGATTTCTGTGCGAATGGCGTGAATGTCGGGGGTGTGGCGGTATTCGAATGCAGTTTGCTCCGCGCGCAGCGCACCGCGCAGATAGTCCGCCCCGGTGGCATAGATAACGACGTCTGCGTTGCGCATGGCTGCGGAAAGGCCTTCTTCGTCGCGTACCTTCATGGTCAGCTGTGTCACATGCGGCGCGAACCGCAGAATGCCTGCTTTCATGATTGTGACGAAGCCTGGGAAATAAGAATAGGCCAGCGTTATAGCGTCGGGCGGAATGGAGGCGAGCGCTACGCGGGTTGCTTCATTTGGGATTAGCGTAAGGCCGATGACTTCCACATCGGGCAGAATCTCTCGCGCTTTGGCGAGCAGGGTTTTTGGCGCGATCACCAGATCGACGTCGCTGGGTGGAGCGGCGGCGATGTCTTCCAGCACAGCGGCTTCGATCTGATCGCCTTCGGGCAAATAGGCGTGCAATTCGTCCGCATAGGCGCGGGTGGCATCGATAAAGTTGCCGACCATCAAAATGCGGATCGGACGGGGCCGCGCGGTGCTTGCCATCGATATGCGCACCGCCAGTTCCGAGGCGTTGACGCCACAGGCCCTGGCAAGAGTGAGCAACTCGGCAATTTGTTGATCAAGTTGGCGAAAGCGCCCGTCCGTCGCGCGGCTACCGCCTCCGCTGACGAAGGTGCCTGAACCGACCCGCCCTTCGACCAGCCCTGAGGCTTGTAGTGCCGCATAGACATTGCTGACGGTGACGGGCGAGATCTTCAGCCGCGCGGCCAGCGTGCGCACCGACGGTAGCCGCGCGGCGGCGGGCAGTTCACCCGAGGCGATTCCAAACTCCAGCGCGCCGCGCAATTGCACCGAAAGCGAGACTGAAGACTTGCGGTCCATCGCCTGGATAATGCGGTCCATCGCCCGTTCAAAAATATCTTGCTCTCGCATCATGGTGTTACAGTGACCGAAAACAGTTCATTCGACAAGATAATTATATACGTCATATTAAGAGGTTTTGCGGGGGTATCCCGCAATATTGTTACATTTAAATGTTGACCGCTCTAAAAATAGCGGTCTAGTGTGACTGCAAGATATAACACATGGAGGATGACCAATGACTAAACTTACCTTGAAATCAGCCGTAGCGGCCTTAGCGCTGGCGTCGGCTGCCCCGGCGGTTATGGCGGCTGACCTCGTGGTCGGGCTGCGTGCAGGTCCAGATTCCATTGATCCGCATTGGTCAACTCTGGGGTCGCAGGCAGAGGCGCTGCGCCATGTGTTTGATACGCTTGTGGACGTTGACGAAAAACTGCAGCTCAAGCCTGGCCTCGCCGTGAGCTGGGAGCCGATCGACGACACCACATGGGAATTCAAGATGCGCGAAGGCGTGAAATTTCATGACGGTACCGACTTCACAGCCGAAGATGCGAAGTTCTCGATTGAGCGTATCCCCGAGGTTACCGGCCCGATGCCAATGACCCTCTACACCAAATATGTAGACAGTGTTGAAGTGGTCGACGACTATACATTGCATGTAAAGACCAAAGGCATGGCCCCCTCGTTGCCGAATGACTTTACTCGATTGTTCGTTGTGCCTTCTGAGACCGGCATGGAGGCTGGCAACGAAGAATTCAACTCCGGCGAGAAGGCCATCGGTACCGGCCCTTACACATTCGTATCCTGGCAGCCCAAAGGCGATCTAGTCCTTAAGCGCAACGATGATTACTGGGGCGGAGAAACCGCTTGGGAAACAGTCACACGACGCGAGATCCCAGAAGATACTTCGCGTGTTGCGGCTCTGCGCTCCGGCGAAGTTGATCTGATCAACTACGTCCCCGCGTCCGATTATCTCGCGATGAAAAACGACGACGAAATTGATACTTTCGTTTCTGATTCCATTTACATTCTGAACATCGCGCCTTCTGTGAAGGACGAAGAACCTCAGCCGATCAAAGTCAACGGCGAAGAGGTTGAGGGCAACCCGCTGCAAGACCTGCGTGTGCGGAAAGCGCTCGATCTAGCGATCAACCGTGACGTGCTGGTGAACGTGGTGCTTGAAGGTCTCGGCACCCCGGCCAATCAATTGATGCCGGAAGGCTTCTTCGGCTACAGCCCGGAGCTGGGCAAGCGTGAGTATGACATTGAGAAAGCCAAGGAGCTGCTGGCCGAGGCCGGCTACCCGGACGGTTTCGAGATTGATTTCACTTGCACCAACAATCGCGTGCCTGGCGATGCCGTGGTCTGCGAGGCCCTGGCGCAGATGTGGTCGCGTCTCGGTCTGACCGTGAACGCGCAGGCGCTTAACGGTACCGTGTTCTTCCCCGCTGCCGCGCGAGAGGAATACACGATGACCATGTCCGCCTGGGGCACGCTGACCGGTGAGGCAGCCTATACCTATGGTGCGCTGGTTCACACAAAGGACGCCGAGAAAGGGTTTGGTAACTTCAACCGTTCGGGCTACTCCAACCCTGAGTTTGACAAAGTGTTTGGCGAAGGCTCTCAGACCCTCGAACCAGAAGCGCGTAAGAAGCTCTACGAAGAGGCGTCTTTCATTGCGATGGATGACCGCGCGCTGATCCCAACGGTGATCTTGCAGACTGTATGGGCGGCGAATGCCGATACCATCGACATGACCGCACGGGTGGACCAAGAAACCCGCACTTACGCGATCAAACCGGTCGAATAAGGCCTCACCAACCCGGACGCCCGCAGCTTTGCTGGCGGGCGCCTTCCCTTTTTGCTCTCATGGGCGAGGTCGAATGCTCAGCTACTTTATCACCCGAATTGCACAGGCCATTGTCGTGGTTTTTGCCATGTCGGTCATTGTCTTCGTCGGGGTCTTCGCCATCGGCAATCCGATCGACGTGATGATCGACCCTGGTGCCACGCAGGCGATCCGCGAAAAGCTGATCGCGCAATACGGCCTCGATCAGCCCTTGGTCGTGCAATACTGGACCTTCCTGCGCAATGTCTTCGCGGGCGATCTGGGCACTTCGATGGTCTATAACATACCGGTCGTCGATCTGGTCTTCTCCCGCTTTCCAGCTACGCTTGAGCTTGTCGCCGTCTCGGTCCTGATCGCCGTGGGCGTGGGCATTCCTGCTGGTCTCTGGGCCGGGTATCGCCCCGACAGCTTTGGTGCGAAACTCGTCATGGCGCTTTCGGTGCTTGGTTTTTCGGTCCCGACCTTCTGGATCGGCATGCTACTGATTATGGGCTTTGCCGTTGAGCTAGGCTGGTTGCCATCGGGAGGACGAGGAGATGAGGCGACCTTCCTTGGCGTGTCCTCCTCGCTCTTCACCCTGGATGGCTGGAGCCATGTGATCATGCCCGCGATTAACCTGTCTCTGTTCAAGATGGGCCTGATGATCCGCCTCACACGCGCTGGAATGGTTGAGGCGATGGGCACCGACTACGTCAAATTCGCCCGCGCCCAAGGACTGCCGGACCGGCAGATCGTTTTCAGCCACATTTTGCGCAACATCTCGATTCCGATCGTGACGGTGCTGGGGCTTGAGCTTGGCTCGACGCTGGCCTTCGCCGTGGTAACTGAAAGCGTGTTCAACTGGCCTGGTGTCGGCAAGCTGATCATTGATTCGATCCTGCAACTCGACCGCCCGGTGATGGTCTCTTACCTCATCATGGTCGTGATCCTCTTTGTCCTCATCAACCTTGTGGTTGATCTCGTCTATGCTCGTCTGGACCCGCGCGTCCGTCTGAAAGGAGGCGCATGATGTCCGAGATTATCGCTGAAAATATCGCCGCCGTGCCCTCGGCCCCCCCTGTGGAAACCCGCGCCAAGCGGCTGCGCAACTTTTGGTCCGACTTTCGCGAGTCTTGGGTGGCTGTGGGCGCCTTAACCGTCATCGCTGTTCTGCTATTTCTGTCTTTCGGCGCGCCGCTGGTGTCGCCACAAGATCCCTATGATATGGCGATGCTTGATTGGCTCGACGCTTTCCTGCGCCCCGGCACCGAAGGGTCGGGGGGCTATACCCATCTGCTAGGCACCGACAACGCAGGCCGCGATATGCTTTCGGCGATCTTTTACGGGCTGCGCACAAGCTTTGTGATCGGTCTCTCCGCGGGCGCCTGTGCGCTGCTGGTTGGCATCGTTGTGGGGCTGACGGCGGCCTATTTCGGAGGGCGGATCGAAGCTTTGCTAATGCGGATCGTTGATCTGCAACTCTCGATGCCCGCAATTCTGCTGGCGCTGGTTCTGGTGGCGATGCTGGGTCAGGGGATTGGCCAGATCATTCTCGCACTCGTCGTCGCCCAATATGCCTATTTCGCCCGCACCACTCATGGCGCCGCGAAGGTCGAACGCGGCAAGGACTATATTGAGGCCGCCCGCTCCACACCTTTGCCGACGCACCGTGTGCTGTTTAAACACCTCCTGCCCAATGTGCTGCCCCCGCTGATCGTTGTGGCTACGGTGCAGGTGGCAAGCGCCATCGCGCTGGAGGCAACGCTGTCCTTCCTTGGCGTGGGGCTGCCGCTGACCGAACCCTCGCTGGGATCGTTGATCTCTAACGGATTCAAATACATCCATTCGGACCGCTACTGGCTGTCTATCTATCCCGGATTGGCTCTGATGGTGACCGTAGTTGCAATCAATCTTGTGGGCGATCAAGTCCGCAAAGTACTCGATCCGAGGAACAGCCGATGAGTGCCGCACTAGAGGTCAAGGGACTGACCACGCAATTCAGCACTCGCAAGGGCGCGGTGACAGCCGTGAACGACGTGAGCTTTTCGGTCCAGCCAGGGCGGATTCTCGGCCTGGTAGGCGAAAGCGGCTCGGGTAAGAGCGTTACAGGCTTTTCCATCATGGGACTGATTGACGAGCCGGGCAGAATCATCGGCGGGCAAGTCATGGTACAGGGTGCCGACATGCGCAAGATGAGTACCGAAGAGCAGCGCAAGATGCGCGGCCGCGCCGTATCGATGGTGTTTCAAGACCCGATGATGACCCTGAACCCCGTGCTGCGCGTTGGCGATCAGATGGCGATGGCAGTGCGGGTGCATGATAAGGTCAACAAAGCCGCCGCATGGGAACGCGCCCGCGAAGCTTTGGAGATCGTCGGCATCCCAGCACCTCGGGAACGATTGCAGGCCTATCCGCATCAGCTGTCAGGCGGCATGCGCCAGCGGGTGGCGATTGCGACCGCACTGTTGCACCGACCAGCAGTGATCATCGCCGACGAGCCGACCACCGCACTTGATGTCTCGATTCAGGGCCAAATTCTTGCCGAGGTGCGACGTTTGGCCGATGACATCGGCACCGCCATTGTCTGGGTGACCCATGACCTCGCCGTGGTCTCATCGCTCGCAGACGATATCGCAGTGATGTACGCAGGCCGCATCGTCGAAAGCGGGACGGCCGAGCAAGTCATTGCTAACCCACGCCATCCCTATACGCGTGGGCTGATCGATTCGGTGCCGGGCTTACATGAGCCGGGTCAAGACCTGCCGCAGATCCCCGGCTCGACCCCGCAACTGGTGAACCTGCCGTCGGGCTGTCCGTTCCGTTCGCGCTGTCCGCGTGCGACCGACATTTGCGCGTCGTTCCCACATAATACTGGAACCGAGGCACATTCCGTTCTGTGCCACCATCCGCTTGAGGCCACATGACCGATCCCATCCTGAAAATCGACGGCGTTTCTAAGCGGTTCACCCGAAAGCCGGGGCCGATAGTTAGCGGAATCGATAAGCTCACGGGCCGAAATTCGACCCAGACTGTGCATGCGGTCAATGATGTAACACTGAGCGTGGCGCGTGGCGAGGTGCTCGGCATCGTTGGAGAATCCGGCTGTGGAAAATCTTCCATGGGCCGCGTCGTTTCTGGCATCTATGCGCCAACTGAGGGTACGGTGACGCTCGAAGGTAAGCCGGTGGCACGTGATCATCGCGGAAATGTTGAAAAACTGACGACGCGCGTTCAGATGATCCACCAAGATCCGTTTGCCAGCCTCAATCCGCGCATGAAGGTGGGCGAGATCATTGCCGAAGGTCCACGTATTCACGGGCTGATCCCGGCGCGTGAAGTGCAGGAACGGGTGCGCAGCCTACTGGAACAGGTGGGGCTTGAGGGTGCCTATGCCAACCGTCTGCCACATCAGTTCTCAGGTGGGCAACGTCAGCGGGTCGCCATTGCGCGGGCCTTGGCAATGCAGCCAGATCTACTGGTGCTGGACGAGGCCGTGGCCTCGCTCGACGTGTCCATTCAGGCGCAGGTGCTTAATCTCTTTATGAAGCTGCGGCGCGAGTTGGATCTGACGGCGCTGTTTATTAGCCATGACCTCTCGGTCGTGCGCCATGTCTGCGACCGGGTCGCGATCATGTACCTAGGCCGCGTGGTTGAGACCGCGCCAGCGGATGAACTCTACGCCAAACCATTGCACCCCTATACCGAGGCGCTGTTCGGCTCGGTCCCGACGCTCGGCACGGGGCGCGCGCGTTTTCATCCGATCAAGGGCGAGATCCCCTCCCCAATCAACCCGCCTAAGGGCTGCGCCTTTCATCCGCGCTGTCCGTTGGCCGGGCCGCGCTGCAAGGCCGAAGTGCCGCGCCTTGTGACCCCATCCGACAACCGCAGCGTCGCCTGCCACCTACAGGATGGTGGCACCGGCACGCAGACTGGAGCCACCGCATGAGCCATTCCTTGAACACCCGGGTGGCACGGTTGAACGATGTGCTGGTTTCGGTGAACCTGCTGAACTGGGATGCGCGGGTGATGATGCCCGCAGGCGGAGCCGAAACCCGCGGCCATCAGATTGCCACCTTGATGGGAATCGCGCGCGAGATGATTTTGGACCCCGGCATGGGCGAAGCTGCCGAGGCTATGCTGAATGGGAAGCCATCCGACCTCGATCGCCGCGCTGCGCTTGCGGTGCAGGATGCGCGCGCCCATCACGGCCGCATCCCCGCTGATCTGTTGCGTCGACAGGCCGAACAGTCGATCACCGCCGGGGCTGCCTGGACCGAGGCGCGACGGACCGGCGATTTCGCGCTGTTTCAACCGCATCTGCAGAGTATCGTCGATCTGGCGCGCGAGAAGGCGCAGGCGCTTGGCTATGACGATCATCCCTATGATCCTATGGCCGATGTGTTTGAACCGGGGGCAACGGCGGCAAAACTCACCAGTTTCTTCGATCAATTGCGCGATGGTATTCGCCCTATTTTGGATGCCGTCTTGGCCTGCCCTGCCCCGCGCAGTGATTTCCTGTTCCGCAATTATCCGGTAGAGGACCAGCAAGCCTTCTGTGCCTATATTGCCGAAGCACTTGGCTATGACATGGCCCGCGGGCGGCTTGATACGGCAGTGCATCCGTTTGAGATTTCCATGACGCGCAACGACGTGCGGATCACCTCGCGCTGGAACCCAAATTACCTGCCGATGTCGATCTTCGGCACGATCCACGAAGCGGGCCACGCGCTTTATGAGATGGGCGCAGCCCCGGCGCTGACACGCGGGGCGCATGCGACGGATATGATTGGGCTATACGCTGTCGCGGGCACCAGTTTTGGCATGCACGAAAGTCAGTCGCGCCTGTTGGAAAACCACATTGGCCGCACGCCGGCGTTCTGGGCGGTGCATTACGGGCGGCTGCGTGACACCTTCCCCGAACAACTCTCCGACGTTAGCGAGGACGAGTTCGTCGCCGCGATTAACCGCGTCTCGCCGGGTCTTACCCGGGTCGAGGCGGATGAGTTGACTTATGATCTGCATATCATGCTGCGGGTGAAGATCGAGATGGCACTGATGGACGGCTCGCTGGACGTTGCAGATGTGCCCGAGGCATGGAACGCGGCGATGAAGTCCGATCTGGGACTAGATGTGCCGGACGATGGCATGGGGTGCTTGCAGGACGTGCATTGGTCGCACGGCTATATCGGGTCTTTCCCGACCTATACGCTGGGAAATTCGACCGCGGCACAGATCATGGCGCATCTGGATCAGACGCGACCCGCCGTGCGCGAGGGGGTGATTTCGGGCGACTATGCGCCGGTGCAGGCCGCACTTGGCGATTTAGTTTGGCAGCACGGGCGGTCGTGCAGCCGGGCGGAGATACTCGGCGGTATCGGAGCCGAGGCTTATGACCCAACGTCCTACCTTGCTTATCTTCGGGGAAAGTTCGCCGAATAGGTTTAGCGCCCTTGCTGAGTCACGCTGGCAGAGACAGTTCGCGCGGGGCGGTGATAACGCAATCCGCGTCCGCATAGACCCAATCGCCGGGTTTTATGGTAATGTCGCCAAAGCTGACGCGCACGCCCATCCGCCCTTCGGTTGGTGTATTACCGCGCCGGGCGGTGGTGCCGAGCGCATGAACGCCTATCTCCAGCGCATCAATCCCCCGGCTGTCACGGATCACCCCGTTGATCACTACCCCACGCCAGCCGTTGCGTGCCGCGATTTCCGCCAATCGGTCCCCCATCACCCCCACGCGCATCGACCCGGCTGCATCGACGACCAGCACACGACCCGCGCCAGGCTGCTCAAGCGCGCGCAGCACCGGGCGGTGGTCCTCGAATGTTGAGAGCGTCTGGCATGGGCCAAAGTAGCTCAGCGGCCTGCCAAACTGGCGGAACTGGAGCGCGCAGACCTGTAGGTCGGTGTGGTATAGGTCATAAAGATCAGGGGTCACGATCACGGGTTGGGTCATCTGGAGGGCTCCTTATGGCCTGTCATTTGTGGCCCGCGCGGGGGCGAAGATCAAACCCCGATCGGCTTACCCACCGCTGCCACATCCTCGAGACTGGAAACGATAGCTACCGCTTCAAGGCCAGCGCTGAGGCTGCAAAGAAAACAGGAAAGGAGACCAAAACATTGACCGCGTCATAAACCACGACGCATAACTGAGGGTGGGTCAAATCTCGGTGAAAATACCGGGTCAGTTCTCAATGACAATCAACAGGCCTGGGCGCTGTTCTGTGACAAGACCTTAGTTGCTGTCGCGATATATTCTTGTACAGGTTGCAACCAGAGTGGTTAAAGGCCACTTTGCTGCAGTTTTCCAAGTTCACTATGAAAGGTCATGTCGTTTATGACGTCCCGCAAAGATCGAAGGCAGGAACTGCGTCGGCAAGCCATCCTTGAGTTGGCCGAAATTTTCTTTGCAAGACAGGGTATAGCAGCAACTACCCTAGACCAAATTGGCGCTGAACTAGGCGTTACAAGAGCAAGCCTCTACTATTATTACAAGGACAAGGACGACCTTGTTGTAGCCGTCCTTCAAAAGGCGCTCGACAAAATGAACCGCAAAGCGGCGCGGGAGATGGCAGGGCTGGATGATCCTTTGCTTAAGTTGAAGGCGAAGGCCCGCAGCTATGCCCTCGCAACGGTGAGCATGCGGCCCGGCAAGATAATCTCTTATAGCTTTGATTTTCTCATGCAAATTCCAGAGGCGGCGATACTCTTGAGGAATGACATGGATAGCATAAGGATACTTCTTGATGAAGCGCTACATCAAGGTCTCATCCGAGATGTCGATCTAACTATCTTTACTCGACTTTTATATGATGCGCTCAATCGGACCCCTATGCTGTGCGCAGTGGACGGCGCATCAGCTGAGAATGTGTTCGATAGAATTTGGGACATATTTCTTGGTGGGATTGAACAAACCTAGGAGCAATTCCCCTGAACGTACTGCGCTATCTAGTAACTTTTAACAGAAGCGCTAATTCCTGCGCCTATACCGGTGTACGAGGTTTCGAGGGCTTGAATTTACTTGAGTGAAGAAAGCCCGGACTCTCACGGTGCCGCCCCGATCAAAGAGCTTCCTCCCAGATTTTAACCCTATGATAGTATATATGGCTTTATAACCTGACGCGGGCCGACGGATATGCCCGCATCAATGTTTTGCTGTGAGGGGTAGAGAGTTGAGTGATCCAGAACGGATAGAGTTGCTTGAGAAGGTTCTTGTGAAATACATCGAGCGTTTTGGGCTCATAGATGAGGCTCGCGCGTACTTCATCCATCATGCAAGTACCAAAGATGTCCCGCCTTCAAAAATGCACTAGGCACCATGGTCTGGTGTGAGATCTATCCCACTATTCGCGGTGGGCGGGGAGTGCCAAAGTTGGTCATTGCGTCATTCGAGCGCTAAAGCCCTATTTTCGACTGCTTTCCGTCCTGTTAATGGCATATTGTGGTGGTGCCTGTAGAGGCAGCTCTGACTTTAGGTAGCTGCAAAGCGTGCTTTACGGACTGCGGTCTTTAGAGAAAAGCGCTTAGACGCATTTAAGGCTGGAGAAATTGGTGCCCCCACGAACCAAAATTGACATCGCGACAAATCGGCGAGACGCCCATGAAACTGTTTTTGGTATTCGAGAAGATACCGTATCGCGTGGCGTTGACTTGGCAGGGGCCGAAGTTACGGCCATTTTCGCGGATGGTACTTCAGAAGAGCTGATCTGGCGTGCGCTCGACCAATGGACGAGAGGTGGGGCGGCCGGTAAGAGTGTGGCGCTATCCTATAGTTTTGGTGTCCATGAATTGTCAGCCAGCAAGCGGTTGGCATCTCTTGAGATCGACCTGTCCCCGGCCAGTTCGGTGTTTGACATCTCATTGGCCAGTGAAGGCTCAGCTGGTGGTAACACACCTACATCACATGTCGGGTTTCCATTCAGACTGGCACCGGGTTTCGAAGAAATGGGTGGCCGCGTAACAGCGACGTACTCTGGTGAGGTGAATCTCGTTGAGCGGCCTGCCCAGGGGGACCTTTATACAACATTGACGATCGATTTCACCAACCTTCCGGCCGGCGGTCTATTGGGGAAGGCCGAGTGGGATTCAGATATCGATACGACGAAATATGCAGGAGATCTTGCTCCCAGCCGAGGTCAGGATTTCTCGGGCCGAAACACGCTGAGGGGAAGCGCTGAAGCGGATTTCTTGTTTGGTGGTGGTAGCAACGATACCATCGATGGGCGTGCTGGGATTGATACCGCCGCCTATTTGGGGGCCAGGGGGAGCTATACTCTTACGATCAGTAAGAGTGCGACGCGCATCACAGATCGGGAGGGCTCGGAAGGGCGAGACACCCTAATCGACATAGAACAGCTGGCGTTTTCAGATCACCTTATGGACTTGGAAGACTACTCCAGTCTGACACGGCTCAGCTCATCCAAGTTTTCTGATTTGGCGAAAGTCTATGTCGCCTACTTTGGACGTGCTGCCGATGCCGAGGGGCTATACTTCTGGGCGGATAAACTGGCGGAAGGTATGGATATGCATACCATCGCGAGCCACTTTTCCCAATCCGCAGAAGCCAAAGCGCTGTACCCCAATACAGGCGATACGTCCGGTTTTGTAAGTGCAGTCTATGCAAATGTCTTGGGCCGTACACCTGATCAGGCCGGATTTAACTTTTGGACCACTCATCTGAGTAACGGGTCCCTGTCCCCGGCAACCTTCGTGCTTAGTATCATAGGAGGCGCGCAAGGAGGCGACATTACCTATCTTTCCCACAAAGCGGATCTTGGTGTCTACTTTTCCGCCATCAAAGGCATGTCAGATGTGTCGGACGCCCAAGAAATCCTGAACATCTTTGGCGATCAAGCCACCTCAAACGTAGAGGCGGCGAAGGACAGCATTGATCGTTACTTTGATGCTGCTTCTGCAGATAATAGCGGACAGTTCATCTTCAATCTTATTGGTGTGGTGGACGATCCTTTTGCGGGAGCGCTTTGACGCCGCTCGCCTTCAGGTGGCGTAGTGAGGCGCAGGAGGGCAAAAGTTCTCCCTTGCTGCACAAGTTCACTAATTTCGGATAAATCCTTGCAAATGCGGCCTTCTGGTAGGCTTGGCGCCGGCTACGAGAGCATAAACGGTTAATCACTTTGGGCGAGACCTCGCCATAAATCTGGTGCCACATGTCTTGGGGATGTATTTTGGTCCTATTGCGCCTCATAGACGTTCTGCGCCTTTGAGCGCGCTGTAGGATAGGTGTGATCATGATCGCATTTTTTGGATCTTATTTGCTGGTGCTGGCTGTGGCGGCCTGCCTTTGCCTCGCGCTCGCGTTAGCCTTGGGAGCTGGCCGGTAACGCGTTAGGTTTGGACAGATACACCTGTGGTCTGAGCAGTGCCCCGACAGTTGGTGTAACTCCCGCTGGTAGCGCGGGCTGAGCGGAGCCTTCGCATAGCGAAGCGAGGCCCGTGCAAGTCGCTTGGCGGCCATGGTTGTTCTTCCGCTAAGGTTTGGTGTGCGACTTTTGTCCGAGGAGAGCAACCATGACCAAAAACGGTCTATCAGATATCACCGCGCTGCGTGCGCAGCTTCCAGTCAGCGCTCTATAGACCAAGAGGTTGAAGCGCTCAGGAATTCTCGGTTGAGTGTCACACCAATTCCAGGGCCTGACGGCACGGGCATCACGCCATTTTCAGTTTCTAACGGCTCGTTAACGATGTCCGTCTTGAAATAGCGGCTCGAGCTGGAAGTATCGCCAGGAAGAGAGAAATTTGGGAGGCTTGCCAAATGAATGTTGTGGGCGCGGCCCACACCCGCCTCTAACATGCCGCCACACCAGACCGGTACGTCAAACGCAGCGGCAATATCATGTATCCGTAGGGCCTCACTGAAGCCTCCAACACGTCCTACCTTGATGTTGATAACCCTCGCTGCGTCTGTTTCGAGGGCCTTCCGTGCATCCTTTGCCGATCGGATGCTTTCATCTAGGCAGATAGCGGTTCTCAATCTGGCTTGTAGGGCGGCATGATCGTGCAGATCATCATATGCGAGCGGCTGCTCGATGTAGTCTAAGTTCAGTTCATCAAGGGCATACATCAGGTTCATGTCGGAGAGAGAATAGGCAGTATTTGCGTCAACCGTCAGGGGGGTATCGGGTAGCGCTTTCCTTACAGCACGAACGAGACCCAAGTCATGGCCCGGCTTAATTTTTAGTTTGATACGCTGATACCCTTGAGCGACATGCGCTTTCGCCTTTTCAACAGTCGCATTGATTTCATCAATCCCAAGAGACACTCCCACTGGCACAGACCGCCTGAGCCCTCCTAGAAGTGTGCTCAAAGGTAGCTGCAGGGATTTCGCCCAAAGATCCCAAAAAGCCGTTTCGAACATGGCTTTTGTCATCCAATGCCCGCGCCAGGGTTCTAGCATCTCCGCAAACATTGCTGGATTGTCGAAGCTCTTTCCCATAGCTTTCGGAAGAATTGCTTTCTCAGCCAAATCTAAAGCGCCGGGGATAGTGTCTTCCAAATAATTCGGAAGAAGGTCCATGACCCCTTCACCGTAGCCTTCGAGATGGCCACTGCGTAGTGTAAGTAACGGAAAAACTTTATTATACATTGTTCCGCTTGAGATCGTGAACGGATTGAGCAGTGGTAGCTCAATCAGTCGAATCTCTGCACTATCTATAGTAAGGGAAGAAGACATCGATACCTCAATAGTCGGTTTATTTTCTTATTTCTTGATCAGGGATCATATAAGATTGCCGCATGCGTATCAGGCCGTTGATCAAACATGAAAACCTTGGTCATGCAGTGATATTAATGCCTTAAGGAGACAGGTATCTCCTTAAGGCGCAAAGATGAATTAATTCCAGCTAACCTCGTTGAAGCGCAAGACTTCGTCAGGCGTCGGTGTGTATGAAACTTCTTCTGTCATGATATAGTTCGTATTGTACGAGAATAGCGGAGCCCAGTAGGCTTTCTCCGCAATAATCTTGAGCGCTTCTGTATAATTCTTTTCGCGTTCTGCGGGGTCTGTTGAACTGTCTGCGACTTCCAAAGCGGCTAGAACAGCACCATCTCGTGCATCATCTTGCCCTCCATGCTTGAAGAAATGGCTCACCATCGCAGAGGCGTCATTGATTGATGACGAACCCCACGTAAGCGAGCCGATCGGAACCTCTCCCGAACTATTCAAATCCCTAAGGGCGGAGTACTGCAGCATTCGGAAATTCGTCTTGATACCCACAGCATTCAAATAACTGGTTATCGCTTCAGCATATTCACGGTCGCGATAAGCGTAGAAGTCTGTAGTAAAACCGTCCGGATAGCCCGCTTCGGCCAGCAGCTCCTTGGCTTTGTCTGGGTCGTAGGGGTAGGTTTTTACATCCTCTGTGCAGCCGAACTGGCTCGGGAAGCAGGCTGTCCAAATGACTTTGGATTCGCCCTTAAGTAAATTATCCACAATTGCTTGCCTGTCGATGGCGTGATTTACGGCCTGGCGCACCTTGAGCTTTGTAAACGGGTTATCAGCACCTGTTCTCCCAGCTGCATCCATGGGAAGATAGGCTACTCTCATAGTGCTTTCATTTTTCACCACGAACCCATCTCGACCAGACATCTGCTCTGCCATATCGGTGGGGATCTGCCACGCAAGATCGAGTTTTCCTGTAAACAACTCGGCAAGCTGGCCGTTCACATCAGGTATCACCCTAACGTCTATTGTCTGGATCTGAGCGTTTCTTTTTGGACTTTCAAAGCGTTCTTCGAAGGCCTCCAGTACAAACCTTTTTCCTGGGTCCGACATTTTTACTCGGTATGGCCCGGTTCCTACGGGCTCGGCATTCATCCCCTCAGAGCCAACTCGTGAATAATACTCATTTGGGTAGATGGCGACTGCGCCGGAAAGATACTCAAGGGCCGCGGGGAAGGTTTTGTTTAGATTGATACGTACAGTATACTGATCAAGTTTCTCCGCGCCCTCCATCCAGTTCACGTTGCTTTGCGACAAAACACCGTTTTCAGGGTTCGTAACGTAATTGATCGTAAACACGACATCGTCGGCGTCGAATGTCTCACCATTGTGGAACACAACGCCCTCACGGAGGTCGATCTCTAGTGTTTTTTCATCGATCCACCGCCAGTCTGTCGCAAGGTTTCCTGTATACTCGTTTGTGACTGGATCGCGGTACAACAGATTGTCCCAAATCGCGCGGCTCATGACCATGCCTTCGCGAGAGTTGCTGTAGTAACTGTCTAGGCTTTCCAAAGACTTAGCAATTGAGACATTCAGAGTGTCCGTAGCTTTTTCGGCATAGGCCATATGGGTGAAGCCGGCGCACATCGCTAACGTCAAGGGAAAGCAAGACAGCTTATTCATTTATTGTACTCCTTCGTTTTAGCTCTTTAGATCGACAAAGATGCGGTGCGCTCATTTGGCGGTAACGGACAAACACCATTTGCAGAGCCTCAATCTCATGCCTTGTCGATCGTATTAAACTTCGATACAATGTATTTAACTTTAAGCAACCATGCTTGTTCTTTTCTGTCAAGAACAGTCTTTCGACTGCTTGGTTCGTAAATGTTAGGAATGCGCATGCCCAACCCCCCAAGCTCACTCTTCGTTGGGTCTCTCGCTAAGGGCCTCAAGATCTTGCGCGCGTTCGATTCGAGTGAAACTGAATTGGCGCTTAGTGAACTTGTCCGTAAAACTGGTCTCGATAAGAACTCTGTCCAGCGATTGGCAAACACACTCTACCTTGAGGGCTTTTTGTATAAGGATGAGTTAAGCCGACGCTTTAGACCGTCCCTCGCCTGGCTTGAGCTCGCAAACGCCTATTACTGGTCTGATCCCCTTGTCGCTCTGGCAATGCCTAAACTTATCGATTTGTCGAGAGAATTAGGCGAAACGGTCAATCTGGCTCGCCTAACGCAGGCTCATGTTATTTACGTATTTCGCCTGCCGACGACGAAGTCCAGATTTCCTGCAACTATTGCTGGAAGTAAGCTGCCCGCGCTCGGGACAGCGTCTGGCCGAGCGATGTTGGCTACGTGGGAGAAAGATGCTCGTGACAGCGCTCTGCAAGATTGGCCTTTACGCGCAGCCACTCCGGCCACGATCCTGGATCGTACCCGGATCGCTGAAGACGTCGCTTCGGCTGCCCGCGATGGATATTCGATTACCTATGATCAAGCTATGGTAAATGAAATCAGTATTGCGGCCCCGATACGCAACCAAGCTGGATACGCAGTAGCTGCGGTCCAGTGTTCGGTTTCGAGACTCAATTGGCAGCCAGACCAGATAGCCACAAAAATTGTTCCCGCTTTGACAACTACTGCCAATAGCATCTTGGATCCCTTGCGTGCTGAGTGACAACTTTCAAGGATCTTCGTGGATGCTGGAAGAACCTCTTGGAGGTAGAGCAAGATCCAAAGCGGAGGCCCCATCGCGCCCAGACCACATGGATTTAAGGATGGCCTCAAAGTCCCGACAACGAAAATAACATTGTATTCACTCTACTCGGCATCGAAAACTTGCGAGAACCCATCGAAATGTACCGGTGCCATGCCGCTGACCACGCCGAATACTTACGCAGATAGCTCCCCACAACGCTTTAGGCCGCCAGCATGAGGCCATCCCGCTCGCGATCTGCTCTGCTACACCCCGTACTAAACGTAAAAAGGCTACGCTAACCGAATAGCGTAGCCTTTCAGGGCACGGGACGCTCCTTGGAGGGAATTGCGTCCTAGTATGAGAGAAACATGCCCTGATCCTTACGAGAGTAGTACAAGACCTACTTAGTATCTTTTTTCACACTATTGAGGTCCGATACGATTTGTTCTTTCAACGCTGTAGCAGAGGTGTCGATGGAGGAAAATACTGCAACTGCCAGGCCGACCACTGCGGCTGTCAGCACAACCCAATCAACTGTAACCGCACCGTCTTCGTCGCGGGCAAACCGCTTTAGTTTTAGAGCAAACTTCATTGGCCTATTCCTTTCGTTATGACCGTCTGAAGCTATTGATACTTTCCGTCTATGGCCTGAATACGGCTAGAGCGGCTGGAAGCTTGGTGATTTCGAGGCATAAATAAGGCGGTGCGCACCTGTAGGTTGATCCATGGCACTTCAAGATGATCTGGCTCTCGTTATGAGGGTGCTTTCGGACAAAGACCCGTTCGAGGGCGCTCAATTTCAAATGCCAAAAGAGTGAGTGTCTCGCCAACATCCGGCGATTGCCTTCAGCCTCGATTCGATGGTCCGTCCGACTACATAAGCCCCCCTCAAGGCGAAGTCACTTCTGCCGCCGATACTGGTCGTCGCCGGCATTGGCCCGATGGTGCAAACTGTGCAATGTGAAGGAAAGCTTAATGCCCACCGTCAAGTGATAGCCATGGCGCGGCGGCATGGTGTTTCCGGGTCACTACTGACTACTTGGCGGCAGTATAGTAACGGCAAGTGACGAAGGAACCTTTCACATCGCAGGCTAATCCGATCAAGGCCAGACTGCTTCCGGACTGTCGGGTTGAGGCGGCCCTTCCGAACGGACAGTGCGTCGTCTCGCCAACCACATTTGATGCCGGAGAGCTTGCCCGGTTTCGGGTAGTGGTGGATTGGCGATGATTCCGTTTCCGGCGGGTGTGGAGGTGGGGATTACAGGCGGCGTCACCGATATGCACGGGACATGAGAAGAATAGAACCCTTACTTCACAAATGGCATCAATCCGGCCTGCCCGCCTTTGTCGGCCACAAACTCTACACCCCATTGTGTGAAGTGGGTCTCGTCCCAGAGCAAGGGGCGGCCCTTATCGTTCAGCATATGACACGCATTTTGAGCGCAAAGCATAGACAGAATATCAATCATCTCGACTTCAGGTTCTGCAGCGATCACAGCATTGGTTGGCGGTGTCCACGAACGGATATTCTTATAGGCATAACCACTCAAGCCTTGGGTAGTGCCCAACTGGTTTGCGAGTTGCACGGGGCTACGCTTGAACGTCTTGTTGCTGACCGCGTAAATCTGCGCATCGGTGCGGGCGGCCAACTGTTGAAACGAGGCAGACATCACCGCTAGTGATACATCACGCCATGCAAAGGCCAACACAATCGCATCCGCCTTCTCAAATGCAGGGCCGGACGTGGCAAGATCCATCATCTCGGGGCACTTTGTTAGCAAATTGGGGTCTTTGATTGAATAAGGATTATCCTCCTCCAGGAAGGTCTTCAACATACCCCCTGCCAGATATGGGATGTTGCAAGTGGTCCAAACAGAACGTGTAATCAGGTCAACGGTCTTTTCAGCATCCAGCGCGGCCAGAACATTTACGTAATCGGCGGCTTGGGAGTCTCCGATTATCAACACGTTAGGCCGTATGTTCTGTGGATCATCCGCATAGTCCTGTTGGCGTTGTAAATTTAGGAAATACGGCCACAAGAATTTCTCCATAGCTTCCATGTCCAGTGTATTCAACGAATAGAGTGCATCAGGCCCGCGTCCGGGCCACCCACCGGTGCCCCAGGCATGCAAAGGCAGAGCAAAGGCGACCATAACCACCGCAATTGAAGCCCGCCATGCGGTCAAAAAGACATGTGTACCGCGTCGCAAAGGTTGTTCTACGATGAAGAATAGCGCGGCGGTCCCAAGAGCGACCAGTGCCAGTAATCCTGCCGTTTCCGCAGGTTCAGGCGGGCGTTGAAGAATGTAAAAACCAAAGACAACAATCGGCCAATGCACCAGATATGCAGAATAACTGACATCGCCCAAGGCACAGAGCACCCGGTTGGAAACGGCCTTAGACAGAAAAGACGCGGTACCTACCCAGAGCAATACCCCTGTTGCCAGCACAACGGGCAAGGCAGCAACGCCAGGGAAAGGCGTCAGCTTATTATAGGCAACAAAGCAGACCACCACCACCGCCAAGGCTAGCGCGTATAAGCTGTGCTTGAGCAAAGCTGATCTGGGCACATAGGGTTGCCCCAGAAAGGCCATGCCCCCTAAGCAGAATTCATACCCGCGCAGCGGCATCAGGAAGAACGCCGATACCGGGGAGACACCCATGAACCAAAGACTTGCAAAGCACGACAATATGGCAACCGCGACAATCAAAAGAACGGGACCCAGACGGCCAAGGCGCGCCCCCAACACCATCAAGACAGGCCAGATCAGGTAAAACTGGATCTCTACAGCTAAAGACCATGTGTGCAGCAACGGCTTGCGAATGGCGTCCGCGTCAAAATATCCTGCTTCAGCCCAAAAATAGAAGTTTGAAAGCCCCAAGGGGGCAAGGATGCTCACCGCTGAAAGCCGCTCAAAATCAAACGCTGCGAATAGAGTAAGCCCGGCAAGGAACACTCCGACAGCTGTGGCAAAAAGCGCCGGAAACAACCGCTTGATGCGCCGAATGCAGAAATCCCTATAGGCGAATCTACCGTCTTGTATTTGACCTAAAATGATCCCGGTCATCAGGTAACCGCTGATCACAAAGAAAATATCAACCCCAATGAAGCCACCTGAGATGGGCGGAATATCGAAGTGGAACAAGATCACCGCAATTACGGCAATGCCACGTAGGCCTTGAATGTCCAAACGACGATCCATGATGGGGCTCCATAAGCAGTATTAGGCCTTTTTCCCGAAGGACCTCGACAGAAACTTCCAAACAGGTGCGGCAGGATGGCCTGCCCCGCTGGCGTCGTGTTTGGCCTTGAGATGGCCTAGAGGCGCGCTCGGCGTCATGCCCTTCCAACGATTTTTGCTTTTGCGGGCTATAGTCTTGATGTCGACCTGCTCTCAACCTTTAATGTGTGGCGTAATATTGTGAGCAGTGTCCCAACAGTTGGCGTCACTCCGCGGGTGGCGCAGGCTAAGCGGAGCCTTCGCATAGCGAAGCGAGATCCGTGCGGGACAGTCGGACACTGTTCAGCAGGCCGCTGAAGGAACACAGTATGCGAATTTTGATGGTTCAGCTTGCAGCAGTTTTGTTTCGGTGTTCGGGTCAGGCCTCGGCCTTCAGCATCGCTGCGATGGATTGAAGGATGATGGCATTGGTGTTGATATCGCTATATGTCTTGCTGGCAGCCCCTGTTCTTTGATTGATGCTGGAAGCAAAGCCATAAGGCGTTTTGGACTTATCGCGCACCAAGGATAGCAACTTGTCGCAGAATGGGTGGTCCCTGTAAGATGCCCACAGATAGGCTGCTTTAGAGCTGATCGAAAGGTGCTCTTCTCGAAATTCTTCGGTTCGATGTGCATCCAAACCGGCTACGGTGTCGGTGGCCCAAACCCTTTCGGCGACATCGAATTGAAGACCTTGATAGACAAACCAGGGGTCACTGTTGATCGGTGTCTCAGACACAGCGATCATCCGTCCGGTTTCTCTATACTCGTCGAGCTGAGCGGCAAAGAGCACATCCGCGAGATAAGCCGACTCCGGCGACATACCGAACTCAAGCGCTTCCGTTAGAAGGGGCTCCGCGCCAAGGGGGCCAATATGCCCACAAACTTCGAGCAGTGCCATCTGACCATCGGAGGGGCTTCGGCCCTGAAAAACCTCATAGGGTGATTTTACTTCGATGCCCCAGGTTCGAAACGCCCAAGCGGCATAATGCGCGCAATGTGATCGGAAGGTGGTTTCCAATTGGCCGTTTTCGACGGAGTAGACAATGCCATCTTTTACGATGTCCCGTAGGTCCCATCTCTCCACCGTCGATGCTGCGCGATCCTTCACTAGGGGATGGATCTCGAGGTTGTACAAAGCGGATAAGAGACGGCCTGCATCACAGCCATCAAAGTTGCGATTTCCCCATTTGATCTTATCTGTGGCGATCCAGCCTTGGGGTAAAAGTCGGCCTTGGGAGCGGCGCCCCGCCAGATTGGGCAGGATACGCCTGATAGATCTTTGGAACTTCTTGGGCGTGATCAGGCCCAAGTCGACGGCAGCCATCAACGCGAAGATGTGGCTTCCTACATCCCACATCGTGACCGCCTCATGGAGCCTGCGCTGACCAGGGGCAAAACTCGCTGTGGCAGGGCAAAGACCAGTTTGGGGGTTGGTCCATTTCTCGAAATAAGACCAGGCCACCTTGGCATCCGCCAGCAATTGTGCGCGTGCTTCCTCACTTCGCTGTCCCGAAGCTTCAGTGACTTGCAGATTGAAGGACTGGGTTCTGCGGTGATGGGTGATGTAAGGGCCGGTTGGCACGATACGCCTGACATAGGCCGGAAGCGCCACAAAATTGGAGATCCCATCCGTCTCAATCTCACCAAGGGCATTTTTCAGCGCAATCCGATGGGCTCGGTTTTGCACAAGATCTGCTGAAATGACGAGAACGCAGTCCCCTGTACCGGCCGCTGCTCCTAAGGGGGTTCTTAGGTCGCGGGCATCTTGGATGGGGATTGCTGGTAAGTTCAGGATGTTCTGCGCAGTCAATCCGGCTTCACGAGCGGTCCCAAGTTTTATGCCAATCCCGTAGCCCCCCTCAGGAGCGGAGCTTGGGGGAGTGGGTGGTGTTTTCTGCGTATGTCTGAAGATGTCGATAGGGTCGCTTGAAGAGGAGGTTTCTTGCAAAGTGATCCAGTAGCCGGCGGCAGGACTTGAAGAGGTCTCAAAGCCAAAGCTCGAGGGCTTTCCTTCAGCCATGAGCTCTTGTCGAAAGGTCGCTAGGACTTTGCGGTCTGGGTCGCGGATATTTTGGGGCAGGACAAAATGCAGCCCGACGTTTCGTCGGTAGGCGTAGGCGTCGCGGAACTGGATGTCGGAGGCAAGGATTGGGCTGACCCAGTGATCTCCCGTTTGGCTGAGCGCTTGTGATGCGAATGCTGTGGCGGCCGCCTCAAGGGCCGCCATGGGAATTGCCGAGAAGTCCCGTGCAGACAAATAGTATACGCGTTCCACAGATTGAGGCTGAGAAAGACTGTAGAGGTTAGACGCCTGCTGTAGCTGCACTCTTTGGCCGCCCACCATTCTGGCCACGCCGTCTTTCCAAGCCTCAGGTCTGACCTCCGTGCTCCTGGGAGGGCGCATTAGGACATTTCGGATGCCCGCCGCCCGCACGCCCGATGGCGCAAGGGGGCTATCGACCAGGTTGCAGGCAATGGTTTGACTAGCCGCCCCAAAGGGTTCCCCTGCTAGGCTACCACCTAGAGCCTCCTGCAACGAGCGCCCCGCCTCATAGGCTGCACGGGCCTGAAAATACGGCGTCATGCGTCCAAGGTTTGGGACAAGCGGTACAACTTCGATCAGACCAGGAGTGCGTTCAAGGTGCCCCCGAAGCGCGGCTGATAGCGTGCTGTTGGCGGTCTCCAGCGCGCTCTGCCCCAAAAGTGTCGGATCGACCACACAGGTCACTGGCAGGCCTTTGCGCATCAGTGCGTCGAGAACAATGGCGGTTCGGGCGAGATCAGTGCCCGGGGACAGGTCATCTAGCACGACAAGTGTATTTTGAACCGTCGTACTGGATGCGACTCCAGTTGTTGGGAAAGCCAAAGCGATGGGAGCGGCTGTGCCCCACTTGAGGAATGTTCGTCGCGCGATCACGTCAGCTTCGCCTGCTCAAATCTGTATCCCACACGGGTCATGCGGCCCCAAGAGGCCAAGGATCCTGTTGCCGCCCGCCAGACGGCTTGGATCACGCAAATATAGAGAACCTGACGATAATAAACGCGTTGCAAGGGGAGCAAAAGCAGCAAGCTTCGGTCTTCCTTGGGGTCGAACCGAAACGCGATAACGGCGCTCAAAATTTCCAGCGCTGGCAAAGCAAGATATGCAATCAGCAATGGGTTGGTCAGAAGATCTGCGTAATCCTGTTCTGTGGCTCCAAAGGTCATGAAAAACTCTACAAGGAGAAGTATGAGAAACAGGTCTGCCAGAGGTGCGATGAAGGGCATCAGGTAGCCGAAGATCGCCAAATCCGGAAGCGCCACGAGACCCAAGCTGCGGCGTTCTCCTATGGCACCTAGGTGTTTCCAACCCGCCTGCATCATGCCCAGGGACCAACGCAGACGTTGGGTCATCAAAGCCCTGAGGGGTGTGGGGGCTTCCGTAAGGGCCACAGCGCGGTCTTCATAAATGACCTGATAATCTGATCGCAGCATTGCCATTGTCATATCGGCATCTTCGGTCAGCGTTTCGGTAGAAAAAATGCCAGCTTCCATAAGTGCCGTGGCGCGCCATGCACCAATCGCTCCGGGCACAACCGTGATGGCATTGAGATATTCCTTGGCGCGGCGCTCGACAGCTTGCGCCGTGATATACTCCAGTGCCTGCAGGCGCGTGAGGAGATTGCCGCGGTTGCCGACCACGACCCGTCCGGCCACAGCGCCCACTTGAGGGTCATCGAAATGGGTTGCCAACAGCCCGACGGCATCAGGTGCGATCTGTGAATCCGCGTCAATGCAGATCAAAACCTCGCATTGGGATTCATTGAGTGCTGCGTTGAGCGCGGCGGCTTTGCCCCGATTGGGCTGTCTCAGAACGGTCACGAGCGGATGATGCGCGAAACTGATCGCCTTCTCGTAAGTGTTGTCGGTCGAACCATCATCTACAACGATAATGTCGAAGTCGGGGTAGTCGGAGTAGAGGGCCTCCCGGATACATTTTTCGATGACCTTCCCTTCGTTGTATGCAGGTATGACAATCGTGACGGAAGGCGTGTCTTTTGTCGGAGACGTAACATGGCGTTTGCGCTTTGTGGCCAGCAGCAAAAGACCCACCGAGCGGAAAATCCCGATGGCGAAGACAGACCAGAACGCGATTTTTAGAAGAGACCAACTGCTTCCGATCGCCAGAAAAGACATGTTGCCGAAGGTCGATGTTACGCGACTCCCTTCGGGCATGAGCAGGTCCGGCGGCGCACCCAAGAGCTCTCCCAAAGTGGTGAATGTATATCCCTGTTCGCGGAGTTCGGAGATCACCCGCGGTAGGGCCGCCACGGTCTGGCTTTGGTCCCCTCCTCCGTCATGCAACAGAACAACACCGCCGGCATTGATCTCCACCTGTCGGATGATCTCATCGGCAAGCTCATCGGCAGTTTGCGTGATCCAATCGCGGGGGACGATATCCATGCCCGCGATAATGTATCCTGCTTTCTCCAAAGGCATGAGAGAAGCGACTTCTTTGGAGGTTATCGGCCCTCCGCTGCGCATGTAAGGCTCACGGTAAAGCCGCATGTTTTTGCCTGTTATGCCGTTGAGCAGCAGCTGTGTAGAGTTGATCTCTACCTTCGCGCGGGCTGCCGAGACCTTTCCCATGTTCGGGTGTGAGTAAGTGTGAGAGCCCAGTTCATGCCCCTCTGTCAGAATGCGCGTAACCAAATCCGGCGCAGCTACTGCGCTGTTGCCCAGAACGAAGAAAGATCCCGGCGTCTGGGTCTCTTTCAAAATGTCCAGGGCGGCGGGTGTATGCTTTGGATGCGGCCCATCATCAAAAGTCAGAACAACTTGGTTGGGCGCCCCTCCCCCATAGAGTTGAACGATACTGGCTCGCGGAAGCGCCTCATAGGAGACCGCCGAAATCTTGCCGGTATCGGTGAATTCTATCAGGCGCTTTCCCACTTGGGGCATCGAGACCGGTGCCACAAAGGGCCCGTCCCCCAGAAGCTCCACGTAGTTCGACAAAACGATATTTTGGAGGCTCTCGCGCTCAAGGCCGCGCCCTCGTGTGGTTTGGTCGATGACCGCCCATATTCCCGGATCTTCATAGCCTAGCCCGCTAAGACCAAATGCGGTTACCCCACGGTCCTGCAAGTTCAGAATTTGGTTATGCGCAGAAGCGGCCTCCAGCATCCACGTCCGGTGCTGGCGGCCTTGGCCGTCTACATAGCTCGCGCGCGTATTACCTACTGCAGCGGCAAACTCCGGCTGCTTCTCTTGATCAGCAAGCGCAGTCATTATCTTGGCGAAGGATTGGATCTCTGGGCGCGGGCGCCCAGAGATCCAATCGACAGCATGCGTGCCAAGCTCAATAACAAGCTTGCCGGGCGCGACGTGTCTTTGAAGCGATGCGATATGGCGATCAAACCAATGTTTGTCGGCAAGGGGCTGGGGCGCAGATCCGAGCCAATACTCCTGATAGCCATTAACGATCACGGTATCAAAAAAGCGGTTGGCAATGACCAGCAGGCTATCGGACGCACTACTGGGCAGCTTCACGCAGGATGCCAGCTCTCGTTCGTTCAAGTCTGTGGTGACTTGGCGGCTGAGCGTGCTGAATACATTCTCTCGCAGAGAGGTAAGCGGCCTTGCATCTAGGCAGAAACCCTCCACAGGGTTTTCTGCTGGCTGTAGGCTGAAAAAATTCCCAAGCGCTGTTGTGACCGTCTCAGGTCCACCCTCAGTGGTCAGAAGCCGCGAAGTCGCCGGATCGATCTGAAGTATGGGCATCACTTTCAGGGACGGGTTCTGAGCCGCATATTCCCACAGAGAATCGCGGGTTTCTTCAGTGACGCCGCGCACTTCGACCCTGCCCTTTGTGGTTGTCAGATGAAACCATGTGGGCAGAACCACATGGAGAGTACCACAGCTTTCGTCGAGGGACTTGGCTGCCCAAGGAAGGTCGGCAGGTACAACTGCAAATACTTTCTGCGTTTGATTGGGCGCTGAAGGTGACCCTTCTTCCTTACCAGTTGTAGAGCACTGGTACTTCTGCGCTTCCTGCTGAGCGTGAAGATCGATCGGCGCAAGATTGGGGTTCTGATCTGTTTGGCGCAAGGAAAAGGCACGGGGGTCTGATGCCGTGGTGCGTCCTTTCAACGCGCCGATGGGTTCGGGCAAAGCGGCTTCCAGCCCCCCATCCGAGCCCACGGTCATGGCAAAGAGCATCAGCCAAGCAACTACCCCAATCGCAACTGTGCTGGCGGATAGGAGAACGCGAGATTTTCTCTTGCGGCTGGGATCCAGAAAAACGCGGTCAGCCAGACCTCGGTTGATGCGAGGCTCATGGTATCCACGCTGCCTCTTTGCGCTCTTCTTGGCTGGTTCTTTCCAATGGCTTGATTTGAACATTCGCATCTTCCGCTCCCCCGCATAGAAGCGCGTGAGGCAAAGAACCGAATGAAGCCTTCCAATGAGGAGCGACCTGCCTAAGGAGCTGATCCCGCTCCTGTTGGAATGGGGCCGTCGGGCCTGGATGGATCACTCAAATATCACTGGTAGGCGACTGGGGGTTCCGGACCGAATGGCCCGCGTAGCCGCAACATCTATGCAGCTACCAGTATAAATTGAGGCAGGAACAAGTCACCCAATTGCACAATTTAGGCCCAATTTGCAATCTAAGATTGTGCTACTGTTTCTTCTCGGAAAACGTTGGCTCACTTTGGAGTGGACTGGTGATGAAGGAGAGAGGCGCCAGCCAAGTTGATTCGCGGAAGATGGAGAATCATTGACAAGTTCCCTGCCGCCGAACATTTTGAAACGCGGCCTTGGATCCTACAGCCCTTGGCCGTCCCAGTAACGGCTACAGCTTCGGCTGTAGCCGTTCATATATTAGCTTCAATCAGATCATTCTAATGCGCGGTCTTTCCCCCCCCAAGCGTTTTCCACGCGCATAAGGGCGGATGAAAATCCGTGCCTCATGCCCAATTTTCGATATGGACGCTTTGAAGGAATGGAAGCTTGCATGATGCCAGCAGGGTCATCAGCTTTTTGCCGGGTCATCTTATCCAAGTTGGCATTTGACCCGAAGTATACGAGAGAGCTTCATATGCCGAGCTTTCTCTGCGTTGCACTGATCTCGTCTCTGAACGTATAGCCGCGGACCAAGTTCGGATCGCCTTTGACAGGCCACCAATCGGTTTGCCCAGGATAGTTGCGCCAAACACGGTCAAAGCGGTCTACGACATGCTGAATACAGCTGCTTTCGCCGGCGGAGCGGCCCGCTCGCCCGTTGTTCGGCCAGTACCATGTGAGTTCGTGACACATGCGTCCATAGGCATCGACGCTCCACTTTCCCGCCCCTAAGCTTGTGTTGTTTTGAGCGCACCAAGCCCGCGCTTGATTATTGGGGCCAAAATAGATGCCCCCTTCGCAATTTTCCGTCCATATCGCCGTTTTTCCCATATAGGCGGCCATGATTTGCTGAGGCGCGGGGGTTCTGGCGCCCGGCGGCAAAGGGTCAGCCATAGCGCTGACTGGCAAAGCGGCTAGGAAAATACGAGCAAGCCATGCATTCTGGCGGAACATAAAAAAGACTCCTTCGACCAAGGTGAGCTGTAAATATCAGAGTCATCTGTCTCATTTTCCAAGTCAATATATATCTACTATGGCCCTTATAGAGCAGAATAATACCGCCTCTAAGATACGCCCAAGCTACATATTGATATTAGTCATCTCTTTGGCGTTTAGGTAATTCACAACCACAAGATGTTATGGGCGCTCTAAGCCTTTATCATTACACGGTGTTGCTGGGTTGGATAGAATGTTTGACAAGCGCTCTGACTGATCGCGCCAGCACACCGAAAATGGGGAAACTTACATGTTTGCAAAAGATGAACTGAAAACAATGTCACGCAAGGAGCTGGAAAAGCTCTTGAAAGACGTAAAAAAGGCTTTGGCCGCGGCTACGGCGCGAGATCATCGAGAAGCGAAAAAAGCAGCTGCTCGAGCTGTTGCTGAGTATGGGTTCTCTTTGGACGACATATCTGAAGCGGAAGGTGCAAAACCGAAACAGAAGAAAAAGACGGCAAGAAAGCCTTCAAAGCCGGTTTTTGCCAACCCGGAAAATACCAGACAGACATGGACCGGTAAGGGGCGGCAGCCCAACTGGTATCGCGATCAGATCGCTAGGGGAACAGAGCGGGACGCAATGCGCATTGCACGCTGAGGGGCGTGCTGTTGCGGGTCGGTGGGGGGGGGGCTGAGGATTGTCAGACCGGGGACGATTTCCCTTGGCGCTCATCTTTTTGGTAGGCGCCCCGTCAAGGCCATGCAGTCCACTTTTGGCACATCGGGTGTCAAGGGAGTGGTGCGCCATGATCAGAACGACGCCTCTGCCTTGGTTCCAAACACCTCTGGTCGCCAGCTGATAGACTAACCTACCGTCGGGGCGCATCTTCGAGCGGCTCAGAGCAGTTTTCTAAAAAAAATCGTGGCGGCTCTTGAAGCGTGAGATCCTAAGACGTAGTTTCTTATCGACTGGAGCGGCAACAGGTTGTGAAGGTCAAATTCGTGACTTCGGGCACGTGGATTAAAATGCGCTTGAACGACGAACTTTCGTGCCTTCGGGCACGTGGATTGAAATAATGGTGGTAGAGTTTACCTAAATAGCCATCGAAAATGGCAATGGAAGAAACCGGTAGACAATCGGTAGGGCTGCTTCGAGAAATCGAAGCAGCCCTTTTTCCATAGGGCGTTCAAAGCTGGAAAACAGTAGCTAAAAGTACCTTCAGCGATGAGGGTTTTCTTTGAGGTGAGTAGTGGAAAGCGATTGTGCAACCGGTGGTCTGGAAATTCTCATGACACCATGTCCGAAGTTAAGAGCAACTGGCCACACCTAGGAATTATGACATAGCATCGTGTGAACATCTCTGGTCAAATGTCTTCCGATGGTTCCGCTCCTTAAAAGTAGCACTAACTTGCGAGTATGAAAAATTTAATTTCACGAGGTATATCGAAAGCCTTTGCCCGTGCTCGGCCACAGCGGCCTGAGGCATCAAAGGCTGATGCGGGGGGCGATATCGGTATTCACACGCCGCAGGACCCTTTCGAGATCTTGTCGCACTGCTTGTCGATTGACTTGGAGGTCGATCCTAAAGGAGCCCGAATATTCGCCTTCGCTGCCGTGCCGGAAGGTGGAGGAGAGGGGATTGTCCATCGGAAAGGTGATTTGAAGGCCGCGCTTAAAAAGCTTGACTTATACTGCGCGGGTTTCGCGCGTGTCATTGGCCATAATATTCTGCGCCACGACCTGCCGCATCTTATGGCGGTGTCGCCGCGCTTTGCGAAGTACGCGGAAGGCCCGATCGATACCCTATGGCTTAACCCCTTGGCTTTCCCGAACAACCCTTATCACAAGCTGGTCAAACACTACCACGATGGGCGGCTTCAAAGTGGACACGTCAACGACCCTGAGTTCGATGCGCGTCTTGTGTTTGCGGTCTTACGCAACCAAATTGAGGCCTTCGTATCGCTGAACGCGTCGTCGCCAGAGACGATGATAGCCTATCATTGGCTTTGCTGTCGGGGTCCTGGTAGCAGCGGGTTCGATCGATTGTTCAGCGATCTGCGCGGAGCATCCATCCCTACTGAGGCGGAAGCGCACAGAGCTATTCAGATGTTGTTGCAAGAGGCAGCATGCGGTGCGCAGGTGGACGCTGTGCTCGACCGGCTCTCGGACACTGGGCTGGGCTGGCCGATGGCATATGCCCTTGCTTGGATTTCGGTCGCGGGTGGGGATTCTGTTATGCCGCCTTGGGTGCGGGCGCAATTCCGCGACGCAGCACGGCTCGTCAGAGACTTGAGAGACACGAATTGTCGTGATCCGCACTGTGCCTATTGCGCAGAGCATAATGATCCCACCCGGGCCCTCGAACGATGGTTTGGCTTTGCAAGTTTCCGTCCTGAACCAGCTGATGAAAACGGACGTCCCCTTCAGGAAAAAATCGTTGCCACGGCTATGGAGGGCGACCATCTGTTGGGCATATTGCCGACGGGCACGGGCAAATCCATCTGTTATCAGATCCCCGCGCTGTCTCGGTTCGACAAGACCGGGGCTTTGACAGTGGTCATATCGCCGCTTGTGGCCCTGATGGCAGACCAGGTCCAGGGTTTGGTACGGGCAGGAATTTCTTCGGCGGTCACCATCAATGGCCTTTTGTCGTTGCCGGAGCGTCAGGCTGCGCTCGATAAGGTGCGGCTTGGTGACGCTGCCATCTTGCTCATTTCGCCCGAACAATTGCGCAGCACAACGGTTCGGTCGGTTCTGTCGCAGCGCGAGGTGGGCCTGTGGGTGCTGGACGAGGCGCATTGCGTGTCTAAATGGGGGCACGATTTCCGGCCTGACTATCGTTACGTTTCGCGCTTTATTAAGGAAAGCTCCGGCGACGAACCGGCTCCTGTGCTTTGTTTGACTGCGACAGCAAAACCAGACGTGGTAGAGGATATTTGCAGTCATTTCGAGGAGCGATTGGGCGCTGAATTGACGTTGATAGACGGTGGCGCCTCTCGTTCAAATCTGAGCTTCGCGGTGCTGCCAACCCAGCGGGCAACCAAGATGGCGGATATCCTCGATACGATCGAGTCCAAACTTCCGCGCGAGGGAGCCTCAGGTGCAGTGGTCTATTGCGCGACTCGAAGCGCCACAGAGCGTGTGGCAGAGTTTCTAAAGCAACAGGGCATTGCAGCTGAGCGATATCATGCAGGCCTGAGCGCTGAGGACAAACAAGAAATTCAAGAGAACTTTCGCGTGGGCAATCTGCGCGTGATTGCCGCCACCAATGCTTTTGGCATGGGGGTGGATAAGCCGGACATCCGTTTGGTGGTTCACGGCGACGTGCCGGGATCGCTAGAAAATTATCTGCAAGAAGCGGGGCGCGCCGGTCGGGATCGTGAACCGGCAAATTGCATTCTCTTGTTCGACACCAAAGACGTTGATCGGCAGTTTAGCTTAAGTGCGCGGTCGCGCCTTGCACGGCATGAGATCGCCGCGATCCTAAAGGCGCTGCGACGCCTTGATTCTCGGACTGGCAAAGGCGGTGAGATCGTTGCGACGCCTGGGGAAATTGTTCACGAAGAAAAAGATCGCGATTTCCAGCGGGACAGCAATACCGACGATACGCGTGTGAAGACTGCGGTCTCTTGGTTGGAAGAAGCGCACCTTCTGAACCGCGAAGAAAACCGGGTGCAGGTGTTCCCCGCGTCGCTGCGGGTGAAAAGCATGAAGGAGGTCCGCGAAATTCTTGCAGCCGCCGAACTTACCGAACGGCGCCGCACGGATCTGGCGGCCATTGTGCAACACATCATCAACGCGCCGCAGGAAGATGGCATCACCACGGACGAGCTGTGCGGCGTGAGTGGCCTCACGGTGTCGGGCGTGCGCAAGGCTTTGGCAGATCTTGAAGCTCTGGGGATCGCAAAGGATGATACGAACATCACCATCTTCGTCCATGTTCGTATTGAGAATGCGTCACCGAAACGGTTCGAAGCGGCGTCCCGCCTAGAAGCCGACCTGATTGCGATCCTGCGAGAGCAAGCCCCGGACGCGGAGATCAACGAGGCTTGGCCTTGCCATCTGGCCTCGGTGGCGCAGGCTTTACGAGAAGAGGGACACGCCTCTGTTCGGCCCGACATCGTTGAGGGCCTACTCCGTGGGATTGCGCAGGATGGGCGCGACATGGATGGCGGCAGGGGCAATATCGGGTTGCGCAAGGTATCCAAGGGCAGCCTTCTGGTTCGAATGCAGCGGTCGTGGTCCGTGATCGAGCAGACCGCCCAACTTCGCCGACAGGCCGCGGAAAGGTTGGTTTCATACCTGATCGACAAGGTTCAGGCGGGCGTAAAAGGTAAAGATATCGCCGTTGAGACTACGCTTGGTGATTTCCTTGCGGCGATCAACAGCGACGCGCTGTTGCGCGCGTCTGTCAATGATCCGTCGAAGCTTATGGATCGGGCGCTGTTGTGGCTGCACGAGCAGCAAGTCGTCACACTGGGCAAGGGGCTGTCGGTGTTCCGTTCGGCCATGACGCTGCACATCAATTCGAAGGGGGGTGGCTTCACCACCCAACATTTCGCGCCGCTTGAAGACCATTACAGCGAACAAACCGTCCAGACCCACGTGATGGCGGCGTATGCGGCTAAGGGAATGGATGATATTGGTACCGCTCAGCGTTTGGCCCATGACTATTTCTCTCTCGATCAGGCCGACTTTATGAAAGCCTGGATGCCGGGGCGGATGTCGGAGTTCAGGCGGCAGGCCACGCCCCAGTCCTATGCCGAGATCGTGAGCGAGTTGGGAAATTCGACACAAGAGCAGATCGTGCGTGATGACCGCGAGCAGACCAATGTGCTTGTGCTTGCGGGGCCGGGCTCAGGTAAGACACGTGTGCTGGTCCATCGCGTCGCCTATCTGGTTCGGATCAAGCGTGAAGATCCAAACGGCATTTTGATACTTGCTTACAATCGCCACGCTGCCTCCGAGATACGGGAACGCTTGCGTCGACTGATCGGCGACGATGCTCGCTTTGTGACAGTCTTGACCATTCACGCCTTGGCCATGCGGCTGGTGGGCGCAAGTTTCGTCGGACGGGCCGGGCAGGATGATCCCGATTTTGGGACGCTTCTGACCGACGCGACACGTCTCTTGCGTGGGGATGGGTTGGACAAGGTCGAAGCCGAGGCCCTGCGGGAGACCTTGATCCAGGGGTTCCGCTGGATTCTCGTCGATGAATATCAAGACGTAGGCCCCGAGGAATACGCTTTGATCGCGGCAGTGGCCGGTCGCAGCATTGATGATCCTGATCAACGGATCAGCCTCTTCGCTGTCGGCGATGACGACCAGAATATCTATGCGTTTGCCGGTGCCTCGGTGCGCCACATTCGGCAATTTGAGCAAGACTATTCGGCCAAGCCGGTTTTTCTGACGGACAATTATCGATCTTCGAAAAACATCATCAGCGCAGCAAATGCGGTGATCGACGGGTCTCGGGAACGTATGAAAACAGGGCATAAGATCGCCGTCGATCAATCGCGGCAAAAGGACCCGGCTGGGGGTATCATGGAAAGCCTCGACCCGGTGGCGCAGGGGCGGGTCCAAATTCTTGGCTGTCCGGCTGGGAACGATTTTCAGGCCCTTGCGGCAATCAGCGAGATGATCCGTCTTTCAAAACTGATTCCAGATTGGAGTTGGAAGGGGGCGGCTATCATCTCGCGTGATTGGCGCAGACTTCTCCCGGTCCGCGACTTCGCGGAGGCGCATGGAATTCCCGTCGAAATGGCGAACGAGAACCTGCCAGGTCTGTGGCGCACCCGCGAGATGCGGATGTTTATAGACAGTTTGCGCGAAAGGCGTGTGGCGAGGGCCGGCGTAAGGGATCTCACCGAAACGCTGAACGCAATACCTTTAAGTCGTTGGACCGACCGAATTGGCGAGGGCCTCGGCCAACTTGCGCGTGAAATTGACGGTAAGGCGCTTCCGACACCTGATGTTATTGAATGGTTTGCCGAATGGTCGAAGGATTCATGGGGCGAGCAACGCGGACTCAAGTTGTTGACCGCGCACCGCGCCAAAGGCCTCGAATTTGATGATGTCGTGATCATGGATGGCGGCTGGGAGCGACCCTCACGAAACGAAGATCAAGACGCGCCGAGGCGCTTGTTTTATGTCGCTATGACCCGTGCGCGGCGTAATTTGATCGTTATGAGCAACGACAATCATGAATATCTTCCCACTGTGTCGCCTTCCGTGATCACGCGGCAGGTCGTGCCTGACTTGGCGTCAGTACCCGGCCCACGCCGCTTCTTTCAATCGCCTGAAATGAAGATGGTCGACCTCTCATTCGCAGGGCGCCAAGGTGATCGGCATGCTGTTCATAGTGCAATCGCCCAAGCACAGGTCGGCGCGCCAATCAGGCTCTCTAGTATCGGAGATCGCTGGCAGATCGAGGATGTTCAAGGGCGGCCCCTCGGGCGGATGTCCAAAGCATTCGCGCCACCGGTCGGCACGAAATTTGTCACCGGCGAGATCGCGGCCATTATACATTGGCGCAAAGAAGACGCAGGCGAGCGTTTTCATCACCTGCTTAAACGCGCGAGCTGGGAGGTCGTTGTGCCTGAGCTGGTTTTTGAAGAGGTCAAAGGAGAATGAAAGGGCTTCACGATAAGATCAAAGCGGCAAGTAGAACCGCCCCGGGTTTACCGGAGAGCGTTTGGTTCGCATGTTAGGCTGCTTTTTCATTTGAGTTTAAGGTTGCATAGAACATCTCCTCTGCTTCATGCGGCGTGACATATCCCCAATCGACCCATTTCAGAGTTTCCCACTCGACCGCCTCTGCGGTCTTCCACGGCCGGCCCCAACCGGTGAATGGCCTCCGCTTTGAAGAGGCCGATGATCGTCTCTGCCAGCCCGTTGTCATAGCTGTCACCTACACTGCCCACCGAGGGTTCGATCCCGGCTTCAGCCAGACGTTCGGTATAGCGGATTGACACATACTGGGCGGTTTCAACCGGTCGTCGCAACACCCCTTTGATGGAGGTGTAGATGACAAAAACAGGCAAACGAAGGTCCGAACGTTCGACTCGGGACAAATTAAACTCTCCAGGAAGGCCGCCAGTCTGGCAACGTGAGAATCTATGCCGGTTCTGGCGGGCCTTTACAGAGGGGCTATCCAGTGAGGATGCCGCCGTTGATGCCGGTGTCTCTGCCCCTGTTGGAACCTGATGGTTTCGGAGCTCTGATGGAATGCCTCCCACACATCTTGCGCCATCGGCGCCCTTATCGAAGAACCGTAGCCTTTCCTTCGCAGAACGTGAGGAAATAGCTTTGGAGTGCGCGAGGGGCACAGGTGACCGCGCCATAGCGCGCAAGCTTAGGAGATCGCCCAGCACGATCTCTCGAGAGATCAGGCGCAATTCGGCAACCCGTGGCGGAGACTTCGAATATCGTGCGTGCGATCAATGCACAATGGCATGCTGATCGTGCAGCTAAGCGGCCAAAAGCGAGTAAGCTCACCCTCAACCCGCCCTGCGCGACTACGTGCAAGATCGGTTGTCCGGTCTTATCGTCACACTGCGTATTCCGGGGTGATCCGCCCACCGTTTCCGGTTTATGCGTCCATCCGTTCCGATTTTATCCGCCCGCCCCTGTGACGTGCTGCTGCGAGGCAATCTGTAACCGGCTACCCTTCGTCCTTTTGGCATGAAGGAAGCCTGATGAAGAGATTGTCAATTCACCTCGCCCAAAATGCCATCCATCACGCGCCGAACCTTGCCGGTCGCAAACGCATCGGTGCCGAACTCCGCGAGATCTGGAACGCGGCCCCCCTCGTCAAGGCCGAAACCAGCTTGGCCGAATTGGTCACCGAGTATCGCGATACAGCGCCGAAACTTGCTGCATGGCTGGAGGAGAATGTCCCTGAGGGTCTCACCGTCTTCACCTTGCCAAAAAACCACCGACGCCGCATGCGCACCTCCAACCCGATGGAGCGCAGCGTGCGGCAGGAGTTGAAACGTCGCACCGTTAAGGTCCGGGTGGGCACGTCGCGTATCAGGGCCTTATTCGCCACGCTTCGGTCGAACGTTTCGATTCACTTTTCTTGCATCATCTATCGGAGTAAAGGTAGCGGCTAACAAGCGAGCCCTGGCCGCAAATCAAAAGATCAGCTAGGCCGTGCCTTCTTGTGTGCTCGGCGAGACGCACGCCCCTTCAATCCGGCTTTCGAACGCTTCTCCCAAGCTTGTTTCCAAACGTTTGCTTTCTCAGGCGCGCTGATATCGGGAATAGAGATCAAGGGTGTGATCCCAGTTTCACGGGTTATTTGTTGAGCGGTGCGCAAAACTGGATGGCGGATTTCCAAAACGAAAGCGACGATAAGAGACAGAGCTACGCTTCCCACCCCGCCGATAGCAGCGATGATCGTACGACTGGATGTAATCGGATATTCCGGCAGTTCAGCGGCTTCGAGTGTAATCAATTCTTCACTGCGTTTATCGATTTCCAGCGAAGCCCCCACGTTTGCTGCACTGCGGCGCCCGGTTGTGATCACCAGCTGATTTTGCAACTGCTCCAAGCGCCGCTCGAACCGGGCCAGCTCTCGATCAACTTCAGGAGAAGTTTGCAGGCTGCTGTTCAGAGCATCGCGTCGCTCCACCAGTTGGTCTCGCTGGGTCGAGAGGTTTTCCAGCGTTGCATCGAGTTCAGCTTGCCTGCGGGCGATGGTGGCCTCCCGCGCGTTCGGAGAAACCCTTGTGCGGGCCAGGCGGGTGGCAACAATCTCCCGATCCAATGTGAGGATCGCTTCATTTAGGTTGCCGATTTCACTTTGACGAAACAGAAGACTACCTTCCAACGCCAGATCGTTGGCTGCTTGGAAATCGGCACGCTCGGCCTCAAGGGTGGCAATGTCGCGGATCAGGTTTTCTTCTTGGCGTTGAAGAAACTCTAAGGTTCCAAGGGTCTGCTCGCGGCGCTGCGCGATCGACAGGCTGCGGGTACGGTCAGCGAAGTCTCGCGCCACGGCCTGCGCATCGGCAGGATCATTCATCCGGGCAGTGAAAGATAAGGTAGAGAGGATCCCGTCATTCTCATAGCCCTCACCTGTGGACCCAGCCCCTGTGATGGTGATCGAGCCTCGCAGGAGCTCGACTTTGTCGCTCATGCGCAAAGCTGGCATATCATTATACAGGTCATGTTTTTTGATGACATCAATGATATTTCCTCGCGCCATCAACTGCTGCTCGATCAACAGCAGGCGGCGCATTGGAGAGCCTTCAACCGTCGAGGGGGCAAGATCATTAGAGACTTTTGGCAGTTTGATCTGGATGACTTCGGATGATTGATAGACGTGGGGCGCTGACAAGGCGCTGATGACGGATGCAATGCTGCCCAACAGAATGACCATGATGATTGCCCGCGACCGGCGGCGCAACATGTCGATGACGTCGTCGAAAGTGTAGATCGGGCCCATCGGTCTCTTTCCTATAGCACATGAATCCGGCTCCGGGTCCGGGCGGATTGATCAGGCTAGATCAAAAAAACTGGGCGAGAATAGGGCGTCGCAAGCAGGGATAAGAGCGCATATTAGATCCTCCTTCGAACATATTAGCCTTCTACGGGCAGACCATTTCTGAGCATCAGCGGCTCTGCCGCGCTCGTCTTACGGCTGAAAAGAGGCTTGGACCAACCGCCGGTTACATGAGTAGCTTGAGGGAAATATCCGTGGTGAGCTTGTCTGCGAGAATTTTGATCAGCCGTTCGCTTGCATCACGTTGAGCAGCTACGCTCAGATTGTCTCTGGTGAGAAATGACGTAAAAGACTCCACCGCGCCAGAGGCAATGGTTTGTCCAGTGCTCTTGGAGATCAACTGGTAGCTTACGCGCCCCAACACGTGAGATCGGCTGGCCCCGGCAAGCTCAAGACCTTGCTCGGACAGCTCAATATCGTAATTAAGGATATGCTTGGCACTCAGGTTTCGGCCGAGCTGTTCTTCGAGGTCGCGCACCAGGAAATATTCTTCACGGGTGTTTGGAGCGGCCACCTCAATGTCGGAAAGGATTGCTCCTGTTTCAGAATTTGTGCCGTAAACCGGCGTGAAGCCACAAGCCGGGAGACCAGCTAGCAAGGCGCATATGACAAGGATTTTTCCGGATCTCAGGACTTTCACGTTTTCACCTTACTTTCGAAAATTCAGCGCAATGCGCCGCAGGGCGGGCTGTTATGGGGTGCGTTTGCAATGTTAAGCACAGGGCTGCAACACCTGACTACCCCCTCCCTTCTCGCCCGGGGCATCGTTTAAGGCGCAATGCTTTAGGAGTGCGGATTGTCGTAAAGCGCCCAGTCTCATGCGAAACTTCGGGCTGAAGATGATCAGCTCGTTTTTCGGCTTCGCAGACAAGACCGCAGTATAGCCACCGGAACGGTGGATTTGATGACAGCAATACAGTGTCGGGGGCCACGTAGCCGATGCCGGCCTTACGACCTGCGTCTTGGGGTGTCGTTGCCCCCTACCTATAGGGAGTAGCCCGATCGTATCAATTGCCGCGCAGGGGCAGTTGCGGTCACTTTAGAGCATAGAGGTGGAGTCGCGGCCTGTTGGCCGAAAGACGCTCTGTTCACATCTTTACGATTTCGCCTAAGGCATTTTAAAGGAGGCATCCATGCAAGCCCAAGTCGTTCACGATACGTCTGCCAAAGCGCCTCCCGTTCCGCCCAAACGCCCGGCTGTTGAGCCGGTCTCTCGCAACCCTGCCGCATCGGCGGGCTCAGCGGGGGAGCCCAGTCCCGCCCGGATCCTCACAGAGGCGTTCGAAGACCTGCGCCGCCGCATGGCGACGCTTGAAGGACGGATTGTTGAAGGATCTACCACCGGGGAGGTGGCGCGTATCGCTCAGATGCTTGAACGGGTCGAAGATCGGTTGGGGGCGGGAGCAAAAGGTTCCACGAAACTGTCGAAACGCGCACCGGGCAAGCTACTGGTCACTTTGTTGACTCTCTGCGCCTTCGGGATAGGCATTTTTGCCGCCGAACACATGCCGGAATTGGGCGATGGCCTTGAGCAGATTACGCTTGCTACTTCAACATTCTGGCAAGCGGGTCTTGAGCGGATCGGCGAGCTAAACATACAGTAATTGTCGAGTTCGCCTATCTGGCGGAGCCTAGATCGCCGAGGGACGCGTCCCACGCTGTGCGAGCAACCTCTTCGTCGCCTGACAACAGCGCATCCGCAAAAAATGCGCCCGCGATGTGACCTTCGCGGATGTCGATGTCGCCTTCCGAGGACAGCAGATAAAGACGTGTGGCGAACAGACTAGGTGCGGCACAGGTCAGATCTTCCCAGACACCAAGCTGAACAGCGAAGACCCCCTCCTCCTCAAGATTGTCCTGTGCGACGATCCTGTTGATCGCGCCG
This sequence comes from Sulfitobacter maritimus, assembly GCF_013346665.1. GTDB lineage: Bacteria > Pseudomonadota > Alphaproteobacteria > Rhodobacterales > Rhodobacteraceae > Sulfitobacter > Sulfitobacter maritimus. The sequence continues at coordinate 94,599 of NZ_JABVBB010000032.1, read as the reverse complement.
ACAAGGAAGCCGATACACCGCGACGTCAGCCAATCGGCTTCACTCAAGGGGCCGCCTGCCCAGGCCGCGCGTTCGACATACGGCCTGAGAAGGCGCGTCGCGCGCCTACGCGCTGCAGCGGTATTCATCGCACCTATCAGCAAGGTGATCCCCTTCTTGCGAATCTCGGATTTTGTGAATGGGCAAAACCAGTGTAGCATACAGGACGAACTCGCGCTGACAGGAGCGTAGCATGCCCAGACGGGATCTTCCGCAACCGCCCAATTTCACCGAGATGAACGCGAGGGCGGAGGTCGGCGCTGTCGAACGCGAGCATCTCATGACCCTGATTGGCGCGCTAAGCATGTCATGGTCGAACAATGAGAGCGTCTTGATCTATCTAATGATGGTGCTTTTGCGGACTGATGATGTGTCCGCAGCGCTGGTGTATGGCACATTGAACACAGCGCGCGCGCGTTCTGACCTTGTGTCGCGGCTAACCCGCGTACGGGTTTCGGACGTGGATCTGCGGCGCGAAATGGATGATATTCTGACCGCGCTCGAAAAATGCGGCAGGGTGCGCAACGACCTGCAACATGCTTCCTACGAGTTCGACGCTGCAGGGCGTCCGATTTCCACCCGCTCAATGCGGGTCGAACAGAGCCGCAAGCGGTTGAGCTTCGGCCGAACCCGCCCTATCGATGCGGCTCGGCTGGCCAAGATCACGGAAGTGGTCGACGAACTGGGCCGCATCAATCAGCGACTTTGGGCTCTGCTGCCGCGGCTGGAACAGCACGCAAACCCCGCAGACTAGAGATCTTTCATTCTTGCCAAAGCAAAAGTGTAGGCAGTCTTAGCGTTTTTCCAAATTCCCAGCAGCCCTCACCTATTAGGGTTAACCCCATATGACAGCGGTTAAGACCCTAATTGGCGTGTCGTTAAATTGGACAGAGGTGACGCATGCTTCTCCTACTGCGGAGCTCGACCCCATGAGGGGGCCGGCAAGCTAGCCGCGGTGAACAGGGAAACGGAGAGCTAGGTCTGTCGCAGATGAGATAGCCGCTGCGAGGCCGTGATCACCGTCTCCGACCATAAACGGAGTAAAAAAATGTCTCTCATTGATGATGACAATGCCATCGCCCTAGCACTTGCGGGGGCTGCCACCGCGGTTCGCGACGATGACGCAATCGATGCCGATCAGGGCAATAGTGGTGACAATCAGGCCAATGCGGTCAGGTCCCGTGTGAACCAGTCGGATGACGATGGCAACCGGCGCGATACCGACAATACCGACAATAGCCAACAAAATGTCGGGAACGTAGATAGCAACGACAGCAATGACGGCAACCGGCGCGATACTGACAACACCGACAACAGCCAGCAGAATGTCGGAAACGTAGATAGTAACGACAGCAACGACGGCAACCGACGCGATACCGACAATACTGACAACAGCCAGCAAAATGTCGGAAACGTAGATAGCAACGACGACAACGACGGCAACCGACGCGATACCGACAATACTGACAACAGCCAGCGGAATGTCGGAAACACAGATAGTAACGACGACAATGACCAAGATAACGACCTAGTCGATTTCGATGATCTGGGCGAGTTCGACATCGATAGCTTGTTGGCCGATGCCCTGAATGGCTCTGGCAACGATATGGCGTTCTCGCTCGATCAGACAAACAATCTGACCGACAACGATAGCGTGAGCAATCCGGATGTGATCTATAATGGCGGTTCACCGGGCGGCACGGGCGGCCAAGGCGGCGATGGAGATGCTGCGTACCATGCGCATCCGGCTGACGCTGGCGATGGCGGGCCCGGGAATGGCGGCGGCTTCTACCAGACCGCAACCGCGAATGGCGGCACTGCCTCGATGCAGGACTTCAACGCTGGAGGCGCTTCCGGTGGTCCGGGTCATGACTCGATGGACGTTCAATCCATGACCTCAGCGGATGTGGCGCTGACCCAAGAGGCGTTCACCATGAACCTGACGCTAGGTGCCAATATCCAGTACAACCTAGCCGAGACATCGGTTGTCGGCGGAGCTTCCTCCGATACCGGGGATGCGGACGACGCCTAACAACAAACCACTCGTCCCGGCGGGGGTCAGACCCCGCCGGTTCGTTTCCACCTTGTAAGGATCTTTCGAGGAGGGTGCGATACAGATGGATGTTGTCGCGCCCGGCGCCGCGAGCGCCGTTCCCCTCGCGCTGCGCTCGAATGTGGTCGAAGGCGATCTCGTCGATTTCAACATGCTATCCAGCGCAATGTGATCCGCGACGGCGCCCCTTTTTGATACAACATGCCCAGACGGGTTTTCAGCGCTTTGTGTTGTGCGTAAACGAGAATGTCAGCATTAGCGGTTCAACGGTTCAACGGTTCAACGGTTCAACGGTTCAACGGTTCAACGGTTCAACGGTTCTGCGCAACTATTGCGACGTGATTTTCGCGGGCGGGGATATGGTCCGCGCCAACATGATATTTCAAGACAACGTGGTGATTGATGAGAACGCGATGCGCGTGATCGGCAACGGTGCAAAGGTGACCGCCGCAACTCTCGGCGGTCACCGAACTGGGACGCATTAATTAGCGACTTTGGGCTCTGCTGCCGCGGCTGGAACAGCACGCAAACCCCGCAGACTAGAGATCTTTCATTCTTGCCAAAGCAAAAGTGTCTTGGCGTTTTCCAAACCCCGCTGCAGCCACTCACCCATTAGGGTTAACCCTATATGACGGCGGTTAAGACCCTAATTGGCGTCTCGTTAGATTGGACAGAAGTGACGCATGCTTCCCCTACCGCGGGGCTCGACCCCATGAGGGGGCCGGCAAGCCAGCCGCGGTGAACAGGGAAACGGAGAGCTAGGTCTGTCGCAGATGAGATAGCCGCTGCGAGGCCGTGATCACCGTCTCCGACCACAAACGGAGTAAAAAGATGTCTCTTATTGATGATGACAATGCCGTCGCCCTAGCACTCGGTGCCGCCGCCACTGCAGTCCGCGACGATGACGCAATCGACGCCGATCAGGGCAATAGTGGTGACAATCAGGCCAATGCGGTCAGATCCCGTGTGAACCAGTCGGATGACGACAACAACCGGCGCGATACCGACAACACGGACAACAGCCAGCAGAATGTCGGAAACGTAGATAGCAACGATGACAACGACAACAACCGGCGTGATACTGACAACACTGACAACAGCCAGCAAAATGTCGGAAACGTAGATAGCAACGACGACAACGACAACAACCGCCGCGATACCGACAATACTGACAACAGCCAGCAGAATGTCGGAAACGTAGATAGCAACGACGACAATGACAACAATCGCCGCGATACCGACAATACTGACAACAGCCAGCAGAATGTCGGAAACGTAGATAGCAACGACGACAATGACCAAGACAACGACCTGGTCGATTTCGACAACCTGGGCGACTTCGACATCGATAGCTTGCTGGCCGATGCCCTGAATGGCTCAGGCAACGATATGGCGTTCTCGCTCGATCAGACAAACAATCTGACCGACAACGATAGCGTGAGCAATCCGGATGTGATCTACAATGGCGGTTCACCGGGCGGCACGGGCGGCCAAGGCGGCGATGGAGATGCTGCGTACCATGCGCATCCGGCTGACGCTGGCGATGGCGGGCCCGGGAATGGCGGCGGCTTCTACCAGACCGCAACCGCGAATGGCGGCACTGCCTCGATGCAGGACTTCAACGCTGGAGACGCTGCTGGTGGTCCGGGTCATGACTCGATGGACGTTCAATCCATGACCTCAGCGGATGTGGCGCTGACCCAAGAGGCGTTCACCATGAACCTGACGCTGGGTGCCAACATCCAGTACAACCTAGCCGAGACATCGGTTGTCGGCGGTGCCTCCTCCGACACCGGGGATGCGGACGACGTCTAACAACAAACCACTCGTCCCGGCGGGGGTCAGCCCCCGCCGGTTCGTTTCCACCTCGTAAGACTTTTCGAGAAGGGCACGATTCAGATGGATGATGTCGGCGAGTATATCGAACGTTTCGCGGGCTATCTGCGGCTTCTCGAGAACGAAGAACGCATAAAGCCCCTTTTGGAAGGTAAGGCTCCCGACCTTGGCATTGATCTGTCGCTCATTCCTGAACAACCTCTGCCACCACCTTCCGACCCAGTTTTGCTAGCCCAAACTGCCGGTGCCGCGCTCCCGCTCCCTGCGGCCAACGCCCTACCCTCTTCGCTCCAAACCCCGAACTTTGCCTCAAACGTGCCGATGCTGCCTTCGGCCAGATTGGCCGAGAGCGCCCCCTATTTTCTGCCACATAGCTATGCGTCGGGCTCATCCGCTGCGATGTCGGACTATGTGATTACCATCAAGTATTTCGCCATTGGATCGCAGCTCATTCATATCCGCCAGCTCAATGTCCTCGAGGATGGCGACACGATCCTTGAAAACCCCGAAGCCGGACGGCCCAGTTGGGCTGATGTGGATACCAACGCGCGCCGTGCCACGCTTTTGGAGGATCCCAACCTGCCTGAGGTCGCAGCTGAACTTGTAAGCCTGCGCGACACAATCGCCGACCCAGTCACCTTCCCTGCAGCTCTTCGGGTCGTGCTCGACGCACAGGTGGATGCCGCGCAGACGGGAGACCCCGAGGCGGAGGGTTCAGAAAGCTGGCTTGCGACGCTGGCCGTTGAGAGCGAGGGCATCTGGCTCAACGGCGTGTTGACCGATACGCCCCCCGAGCGCCCTGATTTCAGCAAAAATGACCGCCCTTCCGATCCAGATTTGGTATCCGCCACCGATCTCGGGTCGACCGTGCAGAGCGGGGACAGCCTTGATCTTGAAACGGAGGGGCGAAACGGGCTCGAACGACCGGGGATGGAGGCCGAACTCGGCGGCAATCTCGCGCTGTCCTCGGCCACGATCCGCGATACCAACGACGTCGGCGGCACACTCGTTGTGATGGGAAATGTTCATGACCTGTCGGTGATCTGGCAGACCAACATATTGTCAGATGTCGACGAGGCACATCTTGCAGGACCAGTGAACCCGCTGACTGCGGGCACCAATGTGCTGACCAATCTTGCCCATTTTCAGACTGATCTGTCGTTAATCGCGCCCGGCGCTGTGAGCGCCGTTCCCCTCGCGCCGCGTTGGAACGTGGATGTGGTCGAAGGCGATCTCGTCGATTTTAACATGCTGATCCAGCACAATATGATCCGCGACGGCGACCTTTCTGTACAACATGCCGAAACGGGTTTTCAGCGCTTCGTGTTGGGCGAAAACGAAAGTGTCAGCATGAGCGATCTGACAGTTCTGCGCGACTATTACGACGTGATTTTCGTGGGCGGTGATATGGTCCGCGCCAACATGATATTTCAAGACAACATGGTGATTGATGACGACACGATGCGCGTGATCGGCACCGGCGCAGAGGGAACCGCCGCAACCCTCGGCGGGGGCAACACGCTGTGGAACGAGGCATGGATCCATCGCAGTGGCACCGATATTTTCACATCTGTTACCGATGGCGCGTGGGATTTCCTTGATGTCCTTACAGGACGCGAAGGGACGCTCGACGACCCACCCGATCTAGCGGTTCCAGCAGGTGGCAACATGCCGCTACGGGTTCTTTTTGTCGAGGGTGACTATCTTGATGTTAACGCGATCCACCAGACCAATGAAATCCACGACGCCGACGCCGCCTTGCAGCTCGGGGTGGGGGAGATGTCGCTTTCGACCGGCGGTAACACGGCCGCGAATGTCGCGCAGATCTTCGACGTTCGTGGACAGGGCAATGTCGCGATGGTTGAGGGTGAGCATTACGACGACGAGATGATGATCCAAACCAACATTCTGGCCGAGGACCAAGACGTGCGTACGGTGGATGCCCAAACGCTTGCAAGTGAAGTCATCGCCTTTCTTGATCCCGACCTCGTGACTGAGCCCGACGCCGACGGCCAGTTCAACTTTATCCCGATGCATGCAGGAGACGACATGATGAGCGGAATAATGGCATGACCGGACATAACGATACGCCCGTCCCCGTTTTCGAGCCCGGCTTGCTGCGCCGACCTGAGGTTGCGCGAATGATCGACAACCTGCGCGCCGCTGACCTGTTGGGGATATTGCCCGGAGATAACGAGGCCCCATCCATCTCCGAGAAAAAAAACGGCCAAGAGGGCGCTCAGTTACATGACACGGCGCCTGCCTCAAAACCACGCAAAGCGGCGTGTCAGGCACCAATAAATACAATAACACCCAAGAAGCCACCCCTCCAGCGGCGGCAGGCGGACGAGGATTTTCGTGCCGCGCTCGGTCGATCGCAAGCGGCGTTCCGGGCCAACATCATCACCGTCGTCATCTTTTCTTTCATCGTTAACGCGTTGCTGCTAGCAGTCCCTGTCTACCTGTTTCAGGTCTCGGACCGCGTCCTGTCGAGCCGCAGCCTTGATACGCTGATGATGCTGACGCTCATTATCGTCGGGCTGCTGTTTGCTCATTCTCTCATTGACGTGGCCCGTCGGACTGTGCTGATGCGCACCGCGGCTCAGATCGAAAGCCGTCTCGGCGCGCCAGTCCTCGCGGCTGCCGCCCGCGCTTCGCAGAACGGCTCACCGATGGAGTTCCAACGGCTCGGTGATCTGCAACAGATCCGCAGCTTTATCACTGGCTCAACGCTGATGACGCTGTGCGACCTGCCCGTGGCGCCCCTTTATCTGGGAACGCTCTTCCTCATTCACCCGCATTTTGGATATATCGTCACGGTAACAGCTCTTCTCCTGGGTTTGATCGCGTGGCTAACGAAGCGCTTCACCGCGATTCCCTTTGCCCAGGCCAACGTCAATGCGGCGCGGGCAAACCTGCAGGCCGACGCGCTGGCCCGAAATGCGCAGGTCATTAACGCAATGGGCATGACGCCTGAGTGTGTGGTGTTGTGGGGCCGCGAAACAGCCGCCTCGCTCAAGGCACAGGTTCTGGCGCAGGAGCGCAATGTGCTGGCCGCGGGAGTATCGAAATTTGTTCGGCTGATCACCCAGATAACCATTCTCGGATGGGGAGCCTACCTTGCTTTGCAAGGCGGTTTGAGTGCGGGTATGATTATCGCAGCTTCGATCATCGGCGCACGTGCGCTCGGGCCGATTGAGGGTGCAATCGAAGGCTGGAAGAACGTCGTATCGGCCCGTTCAGCCTATGATCGCATCCGCTACTTGCTGCAGAACTCACCGCTCAACATCTCCCGGCTGGAGTTGCCACGGCCCAAAGGTCACTTGACCGTCGAGCGCGTCCTATACGTCCCCCCACCGCAAAAGAAGGTGATCCTCAACGGCATTTCTTTCGAGCTTAAGCCTGGGGAATCCCTGGCCATCGTTGGTTCGTCGGGGGCGGGGAAAAGTACATTGGCACGGATGCTGGTGGGTTCAATCATGCCAACCGCTGGCGGGGTACGCCTCGACCAGATGGACTTGCGCAACTGGAACTTACGCCAGTTCGGCGCCTCGATCGGCTATCTGCCGCAGGACGTACAGCTCTTTCCCGGTACGGTGAAAGCCAATATTGCCCGCATGCGCAGCGATGCGAGCGATGAGGCGATCTTCGACGCCGCCGAGATCGCCGATGTCCACGGGCTGATCTCGCAGCTACCTGGGGGCTACGAGACCTTCGTGTCGATGGACGGCGCACCGCTCTCAGGCGGGCAGAAGCAACGGATCGGTCTGGCGCGGGCCTTCTTCGGCGATCCGCGACTGGTCGTGCTCGACGAACCGAACTCCAATCTCGATACAGCTGGAGAACGGGCGCTGGCGGCCGCGCTCGCCCGAGCTAAAGCCCGCGACATCACGGTCGTTGCGGTCACGCAACGCCCGTCGCTCTTGCGCAATGTCGATAAGATCCTAGTGCTCGAAAAAGGGAGCGTGAAGATAATGGGTCCGCAGTCCGAAATCCTGCCGTGGCTGCAGGGCAAGTCACTGCCACCCGCCGCCACGTCACCGCAAATGTATGAAGGTGAAGCCCAATGACCGCAGTACCCGATCTGGACGCCATCTATTCTGACGTACCCCGCACCGCCCGAGGGGCAACGCTCTTTGGCTATGCCGTCATGCTCGCCGGACTTCTGAGTTTCGGCTGGTGGTCTGCAACAGCGCCAATCGCCGGAGCGGTGGTTTCCGGTGGGGTCTTCGTTACGACAGGCCAAAACAAAACCGTGCAGCACTTCGAGGGCGGAATTATCGAAAAGATCCATGTTGCAGAAGGGGATGTTGTTACCGAGGGAGAGACCCTATTCACCCTGAGTGCAACGGCTGCAGAGGCCGATCTCGCGCGCTTGAGACTGTCGCGACTGCGTCTGGGGGCGATGGAGGCGCGGCTGATGGCCGAGGTTGAGGGGCGCGAAACGCTCGATTACCCAGACCAGATCCTCGCAGCCTCCAATGAGGCCGAGATCCGCGCAGCGCTGGCCGAACAGCAGGAGGTATTCGACGCACGCCGCGAGACGGTAAATGCAGACCTGACTGCGATCTCTCACGACCGCACATCGCTTGAATGGCGCCTGGGTGGGATGAAAGAAGAACTGAACGCGCTGCAACTTCAGGCTGGCTTGTTCACCGAAGAGGTGGCAGCCAAGCGCACGTTATTTGAGCGCGGCCTGACCCCACGGTCCTCGGTGCTTGCGGTGGAGCGCGCGCAATCGGCGCATATTTCTCGGATAGCGCGGATTAAAGCCGAAGCCGCAGAAACAACCGAACGGATGGCGGGCCTCGATGCCGCGGCCGAAAGCGTCAGAACCGACGTAGTGCGGTTCGGGCTCGAAAGCCTGCAGGAGGTGCGCAGTCAGATCGACGATATTGATGAACAGATGCGCCAGGCCCGGGATGTTTTGGACCGGCTTAATATCGTCTCACCTGTAGAGGGGATCGTGGTCACAATGAACAGATACACCCCAGGCGGAGTCATTAGAGCGGGGCAGGTCGTCGCCGAAATCGTGCCCCTGCGAGAAGAACTGGTGATCGAGACGATTGTGCAGCCCAAAGATATCGACGTCGTGCGCCCGGGACAGGAAGCAAGCATTCGTTTAACGGGCTTAAATCAGCGCGTTACGCCGGTCCTGTCAGGGTACGTAGACTATGTCTCGGCAGACGCCCTGCCTGGGGATAGCCTTCGACAAGGTGAGTTTGGCGATGTCTATTTGGTGCGTGTGGCACTCCACGCGGGCGAAGAGCTGCGGGCACGCGATTTCACACCACGTCCTGGCATGCCGGCTGAAATCCAGATCCGCACCGCTGACCGCACATTCCTCAATTATCTTACACAGCCTCTAAGAGACAGTATGTCTCGCGCGTTCCGCGAGGATTGAGGCGCGTGCGAGACTGTCAGAGACCTGATCTCGCGTCGGTCAATGCCTTGGTTCGGAAGTCATCGCTTCGGTGATATCCATTGTTTCATAAAGTGCCGCCATGGTCCGGTTGGTGACCCCAAGCTTTCGCATGACGTTTCGGACATGGATCTTGATGGTGTTCTCGCTCAACTCCATCTCATAGGCGATAACCTTGTTGGACAGGCCACGCTTGAGAGCGGCCAAGACTTCGGTCTCTCGATCCGAAAGCCCGGCTGCGCAAGCGGCTGTCTTTGCAGGCTCGCCAGCATCTTCTACAGCGTTCAAGGCCACTGCGTGATCCGTGGCGGACAAGACAGGATCCAAGGCATTGACGCAGCCCTGGCGAGCTGCACTGCGGACCATCTCGGCAAAAACGGGGCGCGGCATGTCGAGCATGATCTTAGGCATTTTTGGATCAGGCGTTTGGTCCCCTCTGCCATCGCACAGCAGCAAAAACGCCGCGTTGGGAAACGTCTGTCGCATGGCCGGAATGTCACTGGCTTCGGACACAAGTGCGCAAGTGACGGGAAGAAAAGCAATCTCAGCAGCTTGGCTTGCATTGTTAACGGATAAAACTCTAACTTCGGGCAGACTTGACGTTAAGAATTCACAAAGACACTCGGAAAAAATGCACCGGCGGTCAATGACAACAACTGTAGGTTTCATGGTTCGAATCTCCTGATTCCGCCGAAACCGGTAAAAAAGTAACATAATCAAGCGCTAAAAGGCGATTCCGGCAGCACGGTTTCCAAGTAAAAAGCAGCTTCACCAGTTTACCCTAGGTAAAGTTTTGGGCAAAATTATAAATTGGCCGGAATGTGACGTTGATGCGCGCAAAACAAGTGGTTCTCGTCTTTATCAAGCCTCTTGCCGAACGTTTTGAAGGTATCCGATGGGGTGGACGCCCCCCGGCGGCATCGAAATGTGCCAAGGTAGCGGGTGTTGAAACACTTCTACGAGGAGAGCGTCCTTGAACGAGGTTAGCATCATCGGCCTGGATTTGGCCAAGAACGTATTTCAGGCCCATGGCGCCAGGGCGGACGGCTCCGTTGTATTCCGGCGCAAGCTATCGCGTGCGCAGCTGTTGACATTCCTGAGTCATCACCAGCCTTGCGTGGTAGCCATGGAAGCTTGCGCAAGTGCCCATCACTGGGGCCGGGCAATAGGCGATCTTGGCCACGAAATCCGGCTGATCCCACCTGCCTACGTGAGGGCAAACGGTCATGAGACCAGGTTGGGAGACCCATTATTCCGGACGATGTGCCACCGAGCACGGGTATCCGAACTGGACCCGACCTGCATATCTTCATAAGGGCTCGCGGCGTTTGAAAGGCCGCAACTTTGAGGCCGGACACACGACTGCACCTGATCACATGCCCGATCGTGTCAAGAAAAGTGCTTGCATTCATGGGGGCGTCCACACACGACGGTCGCGTGGCCATCGACAACAATCCAGTGGAGAGAGCTCTGCGATCAATCAATATTAGGCGAAAGAACTGGCTCTTTGCAGAGGCCGAAGCAGGTGCGGAAACTTTGGCTCGACCGCATCCACAACCACAAGATCGACAAGTTGGATGAGCTGCTGCCGTGGAACAGGAAAGCGTTGCCACAAGGAACCGACAGTCAAGCCGCGTAAACTGCGGTACCAATGGCGAGACTACGAAGTATACCTTATCGGCTACTTGGTGGTCCCGCGAACAAGCCACTACCTGTACGCGGGAAGATTTCGGTCGATGGGGGAAAGGATCATTCCACCCTATACATCAAGTGTAGAAGGTAAGGGATATGAGTACTACAGCGACAAGGCTGTATCCGACCATGAGAGTGAGGTCGGCTTTCCAGTGGCGTTTCATTTTGGCTCCAGTGCTGATCTTGTAAAGCCATTGTTGAACTAAAATAAGGCAAGAATTGGCGGATGGCGTGACCATAACTTGCCGATGCTGTTGGTCTCCGATCTGACGCCAGGTTATAGGATCTTGCACAAACGGTCATTCGGACAATGTGCAGCTAACGAAGTAAGCATCCGGCGTAGACCGCGGTTATGCGGCTTTGGCGATCAGACTTTGCTTCCAGTTCCATGTATCGATGTCAATCCCGAGGCAGGGCTCACATGGGTCCTCCGACGTTTACCTGATCACAAGATCATCGTATCGATGAACTCATGCCGTGGGTCTGGAAGGCGGCATCGTGAGCATTCCAACCGATCCGTTGGCGCATGAATGTCGCTACATTGTCGTGTTCATGTCGTGGTCTCCTTCTCGCCAGGGCCTCAGATTGAGCACCAGAATGGAAGGTGAGCGCCTGTGATTGTCAGAAAATTACGTCTGGAAAAAGGGCTGTCGCAAGAACAGCTCGCGCATATGGCCGGCATCAGCACGCGCACGTTGCAGCGGATTGAGCGCGGCGCCACTGCCAGCCCAGAAACGTTGAAATGCATCGCCTCTGTTCTCGAAACCGATTTTGAGAATCTACGGAAGGAACAGCAAATGCCCCCCGAAGAACATCCCGAATTGCCCAGACTCTCAGCCGAAGAGAAAGAAGCCATGGAGTATGTCCGTGACATCAAGGCATTCTACATACATCTGCTTGTCTTTGCCGTAGTGATCACCGGCCTGACGATCATAAACCTGTTCTTTACCCGAGGATATTTTTGGGTGCTTTGGGCCGCGTTCGGCTGGGGCATTGGCTTGCTCTCCCATGGCCTCAGTATCTTCGAAACCTTTAACCTCTTCGGGGACGGTTGGGAGAAACGACAAATCAAAAAACGAATGCGCCGCCAAAAATGACATGATGTCCACTATCAATGATGGACACCCTCTCAACGCTATATCGGTATCAAACACAGCGCCTGCGCCGGGCGGATACTTTTGAAGATACGCTTCGATCAGCGATATGAAGAAGGAATGCCGCTCGCGAAGCCTGCAGCACTGTGTCTTTTACGCGAACCGACTGTGCGTGAGCATAGGAGGAAAAGCCGATGATGGCGCGACGTTCAAAGACGGCTCGATTTTAAAGACAGCGGCCCCGCAAAGGAACTTTCGCCGAATTTAAGCGATCAGGTCGAACTCGATCAGATCGCTCTTCAGCCCGATGGTGGAAATCGTGCCGCCGTCTTCGAATGACCAGCTTTTTGCGTAGATTTCAGCCGAGCCGCTGGAATCATTGAAGGCATCCATATGAATAAAGATGATTTCCGTGGGCAGGTTCACAACCTTCACATTGCTATAGGTCTGCAGCAGAAAGTCCAGATAAACACGCGCCTCTTGGTCAAACGCTTCAAAACGAAGCGCCTCTTCAAGAGTGGTAGGACCTGGGGCTTCCAAGGTATCGGGAATTTCTGACGCGATTTCGGTATTGAGCAGCTTGAAAAGATCATCCTGGGCGAGCCTGTCGAGGTTGGTGATCTCAAAGCTTTTGAAAGCAGCATCAAAATTTTGAAGAAAACTGTTTTCTTTCGCGACCGTCGCCGAACTGCTGGCCGATGCGGTTTGCGTGTCTTCAGCAGAGGGTTCAGCCGTTTCGTCTGCCGGAGCGGAAGCTTCCTCGCGGGGTCCCGTGTTTGACGGCAGCGCGAGTGTCTGCATCGACAGTTCGTGAGTATCCGTGACAGGCGCGGGTCCTGGCAACTGAACAACTGCAGGGGCTTCCGTGTCGAGGGTGATGTTGAGCGCGCCGGCCAGTTTGGTTTCGTCGGTCGCAGTGGCGGCTTCTATGGTGCGCGCTTCTGGATCGGGCGTGTCCGAGGCCAGCAGAAGGGCTTTCTCTTTCGCTTTGACTTCAGCAACTGCTGCAGAGAGCTTCTCGAGGTTCAGCTCCGAGGGGCCGGACGTGTCGTCGACAATCTCGGCCGCATTGCTTGCAGGAAGCGGGAGACCTGCGGCAAGAGCGACAAAGCTGAGGCTGACCCCCACAGCTTTTGCACTTTGCCCCGAAAGGCCCACCATCAAGCCATCCCGGTTGGCGGAAGCGGCCATGCCTTGCTTGCCAAACTCCAGAGCAGAAACGGCGGCCGGGGCCTTTTGCGCCTCACCTTCCGGACTCTCAAGGGCCTCCCGTGATGTTTCAGGCGCATGCATCATGGCTTTTCCATCCTCGAGGCCGCTTGGTCCTTCCGCGTCATCGGCGATGATCATCGGGGTGGCGGCGACCAGTTCGTCTGACATCAGATAGACCGACCACACCAAAGCTGCGAGAGCGGCCGCGGGATGAATGAAGATCACATCCCGGTGGCGTTTGCCCATTGAGACAACATTGGGCGCGCCGCGTCCGAAGCTTTCCACGGGGCGCACCCGGTTGGAGAATTGGGTAACCAGATCTTGCAGGCTATCGCCCTTGATGGGCGCCTCTTGCAGTTGGCTGCTGACGAGATAGATCCCGTCAAACCGGCTGAAGTGAACTAGCACTTCCCCTTGAGCGTCCAGAAAGACAAACCACGGGTCGCCTTCATCGGTTATTCCGCGATCAACCTCCGTCGTGACGCCGGCCTGCGCCAGAATGCGCTGCGTACGATAAAGGTCCGCCAGTTCCTGGTTGGACCACCCCATAGTCGGCACCGCCAGATTATCTGACTGCTGCAGAAAAGAGATATTGGCATCAGACCCACAGGCCGGCTCAGCAGGTGCTGCCATGTCCCCTGCCCCACCATAGATGTCGGACATCTTGACGTCATCCGCCGCAGCCGGCGTCTCGCTCAGGTCAAGAACCGATTGCGCACGGGACTTCATCAGGTGGGGGAAGCGAATAACATCAGACATCAAGCAAATCCTTTGCGCCACCATAGCATCCTTGGCGCAAAGACCAAGACGTTAGGATCCCCACAAGTTCGCCAGAAGCGGTAAAGGCTGCAAGCATGCCACAGGGGCGATATTTTGCCTAAGAATAAAAGGCTTTGCGTGTGCAAAAATTCGCCGAGCCTGACCTGTGCGCTTTGTGTCCAGGTTGCTGGAGTGCGACAGGCTAAAATTCACTAAGGCTACGTAACCTTCTAATATTCTGTCTTATTTTTCTGGCGGCCTGTTGGGCTGACTTGTCCTGAACCCGCCCATTGACGCATTTTCAACAGCAAGCCTCTTTAAGCGAATTCACATCAGGTCGATTTCGCGATAGGACCCGCAGACAGGATGCGTGACCTTACGCGAAAAAGCCTTTATAGCGGGACAAATACGTTCGGCAGTGAGAGATGTTACCCCCCAATGAGTGCCCCCAACCCGCTCCAAAAAGCCTACAGGAAGTTTCGTGCGATCTTCGGCGCGACTATCCTGTTCAGTTTTTTCGTCAATCTGCTGATGTTCGTGGGGCCGCTCTACATGCTCCAGATCTATGATCGGGTGTTGGCCAGCCGGAACGAGATGACGCTTGTGGTGATCACCGTGATCGCGGTCGCTCTTCTCATCACCTACGGCATGTTGGAATTTGTGCGCTCGCGCATGCTCGTGCGCGCCGGCCTGCAATTTGACAGCATTCTGTCGCGCCCGCTTTTTGACCGCGTGGCGCGCATGCAATTGGTCAACCCAAATGGCGGAGCGCGCTCGGCTTTGGGGGATGCAGACAAGGTGCGCAGCTTTATCACCGGCCAGGGCGTATTGGCATTTTTTGACGTCCCCTGGACCCCCATTTTCCTCGCTTTGTGCTTTGCGTTCCACCCGTGGTTGGGCTGGGTGGCTCTGAGCGGTACCGTGGTGATCTTCGTCCTGGCTCTGCTCAACGAGTATCTAACCCGGAACGCGCTATTGTCGGCCAACAATGAAGGCCAGCAAGCCTCAGAGTTCGCAGGAGCGACAATGCAGAACGCTGAAGTCATTCGGGCCATGGGCATGCAAGATGCTTTGGCGGAGCGCTGGAAGGTCAAGCGCAATGGGATGCTCGTGTCTCAAGCGCAGGCAAGTGACTGGGCTGGCGCTGTCATGTCGAGCTCCAAGTTTGTGCGCATGGGCCTTCAAGTGGCCATTCTCGGGACGGGCGCTTACCTTGCAATGGGGGGGCAAATTTCTCCCGGCGTCATGATTGCGGCCTCCATTGTCATGGGCCGCGCTTTGGCCCCCGTTGAGCAAGCGGTTGGCCAGTGGAAAGAATTTGTTGCTGCGCGTCAATCCAATGCCCGTTTGAAAAAGCTCTTTAATGCGGTCCCGGATGAGCCCAAACGTCTGCAACAGCCAAAGCCCAAGGGCCACCTTACGGCGGAAGGGGTTACCACCGTTGTGCCTGGTACCCGCGACACGATTTTGCGCTCAGTCAACTTTGATTTGCCGGCCGGCCACACACTTGCGCTCATCGGGCCAAGTGGCTCGGGCAAAAGCACCCTGGCACGTCATTTGGTTGGCGTAGGCGAGCCGATCAGCGGAGCCATTCGTCTCGACAAGATCGAACTTTCGCACTGGGACCGCAACCAGTTAGGACAAGCCATCGGCTACTTGCCCCAGGACGTAAAACTCTTTGCAGGCACCGTGGCAGAAAACATTTCTCGCTTTGCAGATGGTGCAACAGACGACGACATCATCGCCGCGGCCAAACGCGCTGGCGCGCATGAAATGATCTCTGGCTTGAGCGATGGCTATGCCACACAGATCGGGAACGGCGGTGGCCGGCTTTCGGGCGGCCAGCGGCAAAGAGTTGGCCTGGCGCGGGCGCTCTTCGGCAATCCTTGTCTGGTGGTTCTGGATGAGCCCAATTCCAATCTGGACAGTGAAGGCGAAGAAGCCCTAGCGCGGTGTCTGGCCCAGCTCAAAAGCGAAGGCAAATCGATCGTTTTGGTTACCCATAAGGCCAATATTCTCAGTGCGACCGACTACACCTTGATCTTGCGGGAGGGTACCGTGCAGCGGTTCGTTCCGACTAAAGAGCTCTTGCAGCCTCAGCAGCCCCCTCAGCAAAAGCAGCCCCAAACAGTTTCACTGTCGACCGCCAAATTATAGGTTTTCGGCAGGATCTCATCTAGCAATAAGGGAAGAGGGAGGCGTCCTTGCCTGAGAGGCAAAGCCGCTCTTCTGCTCAGCCCCGCGACAACATATTTAGGATACGCCCGTGGCGACATCAGCAACGGCCTCAAGCCGACTTACGAAGATGGCCAATCCGCGAAAGTACTCTTTCGCCGGCTATATCATCCTGCTCATCACCTTCGGGGTCTTTGGGACTTGGGCTTACTTCGGCATCATCGCCAGTGCCGTCGTTGCTCCAGGCGTTGTCGCCTTGGAAAGCGACCGGAAAGTCGTCCAGCACTTCGAGGGCGGCATCGTTCAGGAGATCCTGGTGCGTGAAGCCGACTTCGTGGAACAAGGCGATCCACTGATCGTCCTCGACAATATCCAAGTCAATTCCGAGATCGCGGTGCTTGAGCAGCGGCGGGCAACGTCGGAAGCCCTGATTGCGCGGCTGCTCGCCGAACAGACTTTTGAAGAAGAAGTCTCTTTTCCCGCGGAGCTTCTCGCCTCCGACAATCCCAACGTCAAAAGCGCCGTACAGGCGCAGCGCAACATCTTTAATGATCGCCGCTCTATCTTCCTGTCTCAGACAGAAATCCTGGAATACCGCGCGGAGCAGCTAAGCGGACAGGCCGAGGGTTATGAAGTCCAGCTCGCGGCATTGGAAAAGCGCTTCGAGTTGCGCAGCGAGCTTTTTGAACGCATGCGCACCGGCGAAGAACGTGGGGTGATCGAAAGCAATCGCCTCTCCGATATGCAAGATGAAGTCATCCAGATTGAAGCCAGCATCGGCACCGCCATGTCGGATATTGCTCAAGTCAAAGCGGCCGCGGGGGAAGCGCGCCTGAACATTCTCAAGCTCAAACAAGAATACAGCGAACGGGCAAACAGCGAGTTGAAAACCGCGCGATCCGAGCTTGCCGAGATCAATGAAAAACTGACAGTGGCTCAAGACAGGATGCGCCGGACAACGATCACAGCGCCTACCACCGGGAAAGTGCAAAGCCTTGCTGTCACCACGCGCGGTTCCGTCATCCGCTCGGGTGAAATTCTCATGGAGATCGTGCCCAGTGACGAAACGCTTCTCATCGATGCGCGCGTGGCCCCTGTGGATGTCGACAACGTGCGCCCGGGGCTTGAAACCGAAGTGAGGTTTTCGGCCTTCAAGGCGCGGTTGTCGAAGCTGGTGCTGGGCGAAGTTTTGTCGATCTCTACGGATGTTGTGACCACCAAAGATGCCAATGAGCCGCCTTACTATCTGGCCCGGATCAAAGTGCCCGACGAGAACCTGACGGATGAAATCCGAGAAGGTATGACCGCCGGCATGCCTGCGGACGTGGTCATCTTGACGGGGGAGCGCAGCGTGCTGCAATACATGTTGGATCCGTTGTCCGAAGCCATTTTCAAAAGCCTGCGGGAAGAGTAACCTGCAGATATAAGGGCATTCTGAAGGAAATCTGAGTGCCCCATGGGGAGATGATATGAGTGGCGTCAAGCGTGCGGGAGATTATCTGGCAGCAATCTTTAAACTTGGGCGCACCGAACGCTTGGCCAAAGCAGCTTATCGCGCCCTTGAGGCCAATGAGGCGCGCTTAAGTGCGCTGGAACGTCGCATTGATGAACAATCGAACCGTTGGGAGGGGCGGGCACGTCATCTGCAAGATGGCGTCAAACAGGTCATTCACGGTGAAACCCAAGCGCTAATGGCGCGCAATGCAGAGCTTGCGCGCAACTTTGTCGAGGTCTCGCGCCGCCTCGACCAGGTCTTACTTGCCACGCAGCAAGATAACGTTTCCCTCGCCCGTCCGGATCCGGTGCCTCAAGCCAGCGAGGGGCTCAATGCGGTCATGGACAGCTTTTATCATAAGCTGGAAAACAAGTATCGAGGCACCCCGTCCGACATCCGCAACCGTCTGCGGATCTACCTGCCGGATGTCGAAAGCGCTGTCATACGCACCGGCGGAAAGCCAGTGCTGGACCTCGGCTGTGGCCGCGGAGAATGGCTTGGAGTGCTGGCGGACGCAAATCTGAGTGCTCGGGGCGTCGATACGAATGCCGTGCAGATCGGAGAGGCGCAAGACCAGGGGCTGCAGGCGCATCAGGGTACAGCGCGCAGCGCATTGACCGAAGCGGACGACAACTCATTGGCCTGTATCACCGCGCATCACCTCATCGAGCATCTGCCTTTTGAGGAGGTGCTTTGGATCACCCGCGAAGCGATGCGCGTTCTTGCCCCGGGCGGGGTTTTGCTTTTCGAAACCCCCAATGTGCGCAACATTCTGGTGGGCGCGACCTCATTTCACAATGACCCCACCCATCTTCATCCCATGACCGACCCTGTGCTTAATGTCCTGTTTGAAACGGTGGGTTTTCACCCAGTGGAAACACGGCATCTGCACCCCCATGAAAAGCTGGCCGAGTTCATGGCCAAGCCGGGGTTTGATCCTGAACTCGCCAATTTGATGTTCGGCGCCCAGGACCTGGCCGTTTTGGGACATAAACCGCTCGAGGAGACCTAAGATGCGGATCGGCGTCGTCCGTACTCAAGTACCTTTTGTTTCGGGGGGCGCAGAACGCCATGCCGCAGGGCTCGTCCACGCCTTGCGCGAATACGGGCATGAGGCCTGCGAGATCAGCCTGCCTTTCAAGTGGTATCCTGTGGCTGTTCTGGCCGACAGCATTCGCGCCGCGCAGATGATCGATCTGTCACAGGCCGAAGGTGTGCCCATAGACATGATGATCGGACTCAAGTTTCCCGCTTATCTTGCCGACCACCCCAACCCGGTTTTTTGGCTTATTCATCAGCACCGCCAGGCCTACGACTTATGGGATGCTGGAACGTCAGATCTTTTGGATGCGCCGGACGGCATGATGGCGCGCAACATGGTCCAAAGCGCAGACCGTGCTGCATTTGCACGCAGCAGCCGGCCAATCTACGCAAATTCTCGGAATGTCGCGGGGCGTTTGGAGAAGTATCTCGGCCTGCCATCTACGCCGCTCTACCACCCGCCCCCATTGGCAGAACAGTTGAGACAGGGGGGCTATGGTGATTACCTGTTCGCGCCGGGGCGGTTAAACCCGTCCAAGCGCGTGGACCTGATGTTGCGCGCGCTGGCCAAAGTGCCCGGCCCCTTACGCTTGGTGATTGCCGGCGTACCTGAGAACCCAGCTTATCTGGAAGAGCTGCGCAATCTTGCCGCCGCTTTGGGGATCTCCGGCCGTGTGGAGTGGCTGGGCGGGATCGATGACGCCACGATGATCCGCCACTATGCGCAATGCCGGGCGGTTGTGTTCACACCGCAGGATGAAGACCTGGGCTACATTACCCTGGAGGCCATGCTTTCGGGCAAAGCCGTTATTACCACGACGGATGCAGGCGGACCGCTGGAGTTCATCTCTCATGAGCGCGAAGGGCTCATCACCGCGTCGGATCCTGAGGCGCTTTCTCAAGCCTTCATCGCTCTGCATGAAGATGCCACCCTGGCGGAAACCATGGGAAGCGCAGGCCTGAAACACTACCAGGGCCTGAACATCTCCTGGGAACATGTGGTGCAAACTCTGACCGGTGAGCCTGCCAAACCCGCTCCAGGGCCCGCGCAGATTGCCGCTCTCGAAGCGAAAGCCGCAGCCACACCAGCCAAAGATGCGGTGGCGCGGGTTCAAGCGGCCGTGGCCCCGCCGCCCGCGCCGGAACTGCCCTTTACCTCGATCAAAGAGGTTCTAAACGCCTACGACTTCGATACCATGCCGCGCGAAGAAGGGGTGGGTCCCGCCCCCGTGGAGCCGGGCTTGGCGCAATATCTTGGCACCCACTGGACCCGTTATCTGACCACCCTGCATCATGTGGTGGATTGCGCCCCGCGCAACGTCCTCGATGTCGGTGTCTTCCCCCCATTGGTTTTCGAGGCGATGGTGGCCAACGCGCTGCCTGAGGTGACCATGAGCGGGATCTGGGAAGGGCCGTACCCCTATGCGCAGACGGTCAAAAGCCTCAGTCCTGACCATCCGGATTTCTCCATCGAACTGCGCGCTGCGAATATCGAACGCGACGTGATGCCCTATGGCGACGCCGAATTCGACATGGTTTTGGGGATGGAGATTTTTGAGCATCTCGCACTCGATCCGCATTTCTTCCTGTCTCAAGCTGCACGGGTCCTGCGGCCCGGTGGTCATGTCATCCTGACCACCCCGAATGTCGGCAGCCACCGCGGTGTGCAAAAGATGCTCAATGGGCAGTCCCCTTACTCCTTTGGGCTTTTTGTTCCGACTGGGGGCGTCTACGGGCGTCACAACCGCGAATATACACCCCGCGAGGTCGAGGCGCTGGCACATGGAGCTGGGTTTGAAACCCATTATTTGGGGACCGCGGATGTCTATGAAGATCATGTAGACCCTGCGACGGCAGCCCTCCTGATTGCCCGGGAGGATGATCTGGCCCTTCGAGGAGAAACCATTGTTTTTGTTGGCCGTAAAGCAGGAGAGCCCACTGCGCCGCCCTTGGGGCTTTATCATGGCGACCCGGCGCGCCTGTCGGGCAAGTTGGCTCTGACTAAAGAAGAACCCATGACAGGGCTTACGCAGGTGACAGCGCAGAATACCTCCGCCGGTTGGTGGCCTGCCTCCGGCAATCAGGCAACGGCGCTCTTGGCGGAATGGATCAATGACGAAGGGTATCTGGTCCATACCAATGTGATCTTGCCTCTCGCTGAAGCTGTGGCCCCGGGGCAGGACACGACCTTCAGCTTCCGGCGGGACCAAAACGAGATGAACCAAGGCGGGACCTTGAGATTGCAACTTTTCCAGACCGGTGTTGGGGCCTTTACCGGCACGGGGCGGGCCAATTTGCTCACCCTGCCCTGTTCTGAAGCGGCCTTCCTTGCTCTGGCCAAACTGGCCGTATGATGCTGTCCCAAGACCCTCTCTCTAGGATGACGATCCACTGGGTGAGCCCCCTCCCCCCGGCAGAGACGGATATCGCGCATTATACCGCCCGTATCTTGCCGGCTCTCAGTGCCCGTGCCGAGGTCATTTTATGGACCAATGCGCTTGAGTGGGATGTGTCTTTGGAGCGGTATTGCACCGTCAGGCACTTTGATCCGGACACCATCTTGCCGCGCGCGTTTACGGCCGCCCGATGCGGGACCGGTCCCGAAGTGGTGTTTATCCATATCGGCAATTCCTGGGTCTACCATGCTGGGTTTTTGCGACTTGCACAACGCATTCCTTCGGTCATCGTCCTCCATGATCTGGCAATTCAGGAACTGATGATCGAAGCCGTCGAATACAACGAATGGGAGGCCACGCGATATCTTGCGGGTATGGAAAAATGGTACGGCGCGGAAGGGAGGCAGATCGGGGAAGCGTGCCTGAACAAGGACAAGAGAGGCTCCGAGATCTGCAGCAGAATGCCTGGCTACGAATTGGTTCTGGAAAAAGCCCTTTCAGTTCTGACCCATAGCAGCCCGGGGCAAGCCGTTATTCAGGCGCGTTTCGCCGAGCCGGCATGCCACCTCCTGCCTCTACCTTTTGAGATCGGTCCCACGCCTCAGCGCGCGCAACTCTCACACGGCCCCCTGCGTCTTCTCCAATTCGGCTGGATTGGCCCCAACAGGCGGCTGGAGCAAGTTCTGGACGCGCTTAGTCAAATGCCTGCAGATTTTGATTTCCGGCTCGATATCATGGGAAAGATCTGGAACCCGGCCATCATACAGGCCAAGCTCGTCGAGCTGAACCTTGCTCATCGGGTTCATCTTCATGGCTTTGTGTCCGAGGCCGTTCTGGAGAACGCCCTGCGCCAAGCGGATCTGGTGCTGAACTTGCGTCACCCCACGATGGGGGAGGCATCGGGCAGTCAGTTACGGATCTGGAATGCTGGGGCGCCCGCGGCGGTAACTTATCACGGCTGGTATGCAGAGCTTCCAGAAGATGTCGTTTATTTTATCGACATCGACGATGAGGTCGCGCAATTGCATGCGCTGTTTACAACTCTGGCTGCAGATCGCAGGGCGGGCGCTGATATAGGTGCGGCAGGGCGGACTTACTTCGAAGCCCATCACGCCCCGGATTCCTATGCAGAGGGAATCGTTAAGATCGCCCAACAAGCTGTTGAAAAAGATAATGAAAAACTTGCGGTCCGCCTGAGCGCTAAATATTATTTGGAAAGATTGGGCCTCGCATGAATGGGGCGAAGCAGTCAGTACTCAGATCGCAGCCTGTTTCAAGCTACCGCTAGGATGGCGCGGCAAGGGGCGTTAGATGTTTCTTAGGCAGGACAGTAAGTTGAAGGCTATTCTTCATGTCGATGATGATCCTCTTGTGCTTGATATCGTTCAAGCAATTTTTCGGCACAGTCAGGGGATAAAGGTTACGTCTGCTCAGAGCGCTGAGGACGCTTTGCAGTTGATCCCTAAGCTCCAGCCGGATCTGTTCATTGTGGATATCGCAATGCCGGATATCGGGGGATTTGAGCTTCTCCTCAAGCTGCGCGAGATGTCGGAAGCGAAAAATACTCCGATCATCATCCTGAGCGGCAGGGTTGGAAGCTTTATCACGCATAATCCATTCAGAGACATGGCTTCGGTGATTTTGCAAAAACCTGTGGATCCTGACAGGCTTCGCTGCGAAGTCGACGACATACTGGCGAACGGCCATTTTGACGAGGATTGAGTGTTGGAGACCCTACTGTGATGTCTGTGAAGATGATGCGTTAATCCTTAAAGAACCATAAAATACGAGCGAAAATCGAGCGTTCGATAGTCTCGAGAGGTAGACCTCGTGGCAAACATGTAGCTCAAACATGTAGCTTGTGCGAAAGCCGTGCCTGAGCGCTGTTTGGAATGAGATGACCCCTTCCCTCGGGTCAGCCCTGCAAGGAGTTGCTATGCGCACGCACCGACTATTGCTTGGCATGCTTGCCATCACGGGCGCCGGCGTTGCAGCCTGCACCGTACCCTCAATGCCCGAAGCGCCCGACGGCGCGAAGGTTTATGCTTCAGAGCTGTTGCCCTGGAATTGGAAGTCCGCCATGGAATTGAAGAGAATTGCTGCATGACGCTGGTCGCGCGCATCAAGGTCACATTGTCCGATGTCGAGCCTCAGGTGCTTCGGCGCTTTGATGTGCCCCTTAAGATCAAGCTGAACCACCTGCATGATGTGATCCAGGCGGCCATGGGATGGACCGACAGTCACCTGTATGAGTTCAGGGCCGGCGGCAGCGGCTGGGGCGTGCCAGATCCAGATGGCTTTTACGATGGCCCGATGCCCGCCAGCAAAACCAGCCTGCTTGACGTGATCGAAGATGTGGGAACCAAGACCATCCATTACATCTATGACTTTGGCGACAACTGGCACCACGTGATCAAGATCGAGAAAATCGATGGCTCTATCACGGGCGCCGCATATCCACGCCTTGTCAGGGCTATCGGTGCTTGCCCTCCGGAGGATGTGGGTGGCTTTTGCGGCTACGCTGACTTCCTCGATGCCATAGCCGACCCCAAACACGAAGAACACGACCGGATGCTGGAGTGGTATGGGGGACAGTTCGACCCGAATGAGGCAGAGATCGGCCGCATCCTCGATAACTTCGAGCGTCTTGCCAAAAAATGGGCCCCGAAACCGCGTAAACCAAAAGCCGCACCCAAACGCCTCTGATCAATACGGCGCGCCAACGGCCTTCGCCGAAGGCTTACGCCATTAGTGCCCATATCTATTTAATAGAGAATATCATGGAACTCATGCCGACCGACGTTCAGCCGATCCCAGTCGAGGGATCGACGTCATTTTGCGGGGACGCCTCAATCAACGGGCATTAACCCGGTATCGGTTTTGATACGGTGAGTGATTGAGTTGGCCTGGCCCAACGTTTGCTCTACGAAGCAACCCTTCCTAGCCGCCTGTATTAAAGCAATCTGATCTTTCAAAGGTGACGAACTTTCCAGCAAAACGTCAATATGGAAGGACGTAGGCGCAGTCTCATAAATACGGCCCTTGGGCACCCATTGCCAATTGGCCTCTGCGTTTACCGAGAGATCATCAATTTTTACGTCCATACGCTTCGCAAAAGCCCTGATCTGGGTCATGATGCATCCAGTAAGCCCTGCGATAAAATGGGCCAACGGTGGTGGCGCACTCGCATCACCACCGTGGAATGGCCCCTCATCCGTAGCAATACTGAAGTTCTCCACCATTGGTGCAGTCATCGCTACATCGAGCTCATTGCGCATCTTGCCTACCGCACGTCCTTCGCAGGTAAAGGTGACGGTCGTTGGGTCTTTTGGCTGGCTGACGCTCATCAAAAGTTCACCTCGTTGGAACCCTTAAGACCAAGGATCGCACGTGCTTCGTCGGGGCTTGCAATCTGATTTCCTTGCGTCTCGAGAATGCCGCGAACTTTTTCAACCTGTTGCGCATTCGAAGTCGCAAGCTCGCCCCGGGAGATATACAGCGAATCCTCTAGCCCCACTCTCACGTGACCACCCATTTGCGCACCGACTGCAGCCATTCGCATCTGCTGAGCCCCTGCGCCGATAACCGACCATTGATAGGCGTCGCCAAAAAGTTTGTCAGCCGTGCGCTTCATAAACACTAAGTTATCGATATCTGCTGCGATGCCACCGAGGATGCCCATGACGAACTGCAGGAAAATTGGCGCTTTAAACATGCCGCGATCAAGGCAGAACTTTAGATTATAGAGGTGTCCGACATCATAGCATTCATGTTCGAACTTAACCCGGTGCTCCGGACCCCCGAGAGCTTCCGCTACCATCCGGATGTCGGTGAAAGTATTGCGGAAGATGTTATCTTCTGACCCCTTCAGGTAATCCTTCTCCCAATCTTGCTTCCAGCTTTTGTAGCGATCAGCCATCGGATGCAGCGCGAAGTTGATCGACCCCATGTTAAGACTGCACATTTCGGGGCTGTAGTGACGCGCAGCAGGGATACGTTCTTCGACAGTCATCACCGGGTTTCCGCCGGTAGAGATATTAATCACTGCATCGGTTTCCGCGCGGATTGCAGGCAGGAATTCGGAGAAATGCTCGGGATCTACCGTGGGCGCACCGGTCTCAGGGTGGCGCGCGTGCAAGTGCAAGATAGCAGCGCCTGCTTTGGCCGCAGCAATAGCCTGTTCAGCGATCATTTCGGGGTTGATCGGCAATGCATCCGACATGGTGGGCGTATGCACAGCTCCGGTAATCGCACAGGTTATGATTGTCTTAGGCATGTTTCACTCCTCGAATATCGCCACGGCGCGGGTGAACCCGGCTGAGGCGGCTTTAATTTTGAACGGAAAACAGGACACGAGAAAACCATGTCCGGGAAGCTGGTCCAGATTGGCCAGCTTTTCGATATGACAATAGCCGATCTCCATACTGGCCCGATGGCCCTCCCAAATGATCGACGGGTCTCCATCTTTCGCATAGCGTTTGGCAGTAATTGAGAAAGGAGCATCCCAGCTCCAGGCGTCGGTGCCAGTCAGTCGCACGCCTTGCCGAAGCAGATGCAAGGTTGCTTCGCGCCCCATGCCACAGCCACGCCCAAGATAGTCTGGATGGCCGTAGCGTGCGCCTGCAGAGGTATTTACCAGCACGATATCGAGCGGCTGTATTACATGCCCAATTCGTGCCAGCTCCGCGTCGACGTCTTCGGGCTGAACAATGTAGCCGTCCTCAAAATGACGGAAATCTAGTTTCACCCCGGCGCCAAAGCACCACTCCAGAGGCACCTCGTCAATGGTAATCGCCCGCTCACCGTTATTCATAGTGGAGTGATGGTGGTAGGGCGCATCAAGATGAGTGCCGTTATGTGTCGCGATGTTTAGGCGCTCCACTGCCCAACCTTCCCCCCCCGGCAACTCTTCATGTTGGAGACCCTCAAAGAACCCAGCGATTTGACCGGCTGTCTGCTGGTGGTCCAGATATTCTATCTGAGGAAGCATAATGTCAGGGTCGGACTGGATATCCGCTTCTAAGGCAACGGAAAGATCGACGAAACGTCTAGGCATGAGAGCTCCTTACAGCAGAAAGGTGGTGAGGGCGGGAAAGGCGATGACAACAGCCAGACAAACCAGCATCATTATCGCAAATGGGGCAGCGCCGATGAAAATGTCCGCAAGTTTGATCGAGGGATCGTTGAGCGTCGATTTGATCACATAAACAGATATGCCGAACGGCGGGGTAAGAAGGCCGATTTCAATGGCAATAACAGTTACGATACCAAACCAAATCAGATCGACGCCCATCGGTTGTAGGATCGGCAGCATCAATGGCACGAGGATCAGCATTATCGAGGATGAATCGAGGATCATTCCGAACAGGACGACCACAAGGCAATAGAGCATGATTAGCGCCAAGAACCCTAAGTCGGCTTGTGCGACCAACGCGCCAAAGCTTGACGGCAAACCTGAAAAAGAAAGCATCCGTGAATACATCTGCGCCGCGATGATCAAAAAGCAGACCGAGGCCGTGACCAGACCAGTCTCGACAAGTATCCTCCACAGACTGCGCAGGTTTAGGGTGCGTTTTGCGAAGCCAATCAGCAACGCGCCTGCAGTACCGATGGCGCCAGCCTCTACAGGAGTGAAAAAGCCTGCATAAATGCCCCCCAAAACCAGAGCGATCAGAGCTGTAATTGGCAGTCCTTTGGCTAGGATTTCGGTCCTGCTGAGCGCTTCTTCGCTTTGGCTAAGGTTGCTGCCCACGAAGCGCGGTGCAAAGATTGCCATACCAACCGTCCCTGCGACGAAAATAAGTGCTAGCAGCAACCCCGGCCCAAGACCGGCCAAAAAGAGATCGCCGATGCTTTGTTCGGTAAGCAAGCCATATAGGATCAACAGTAAACTCGGCGGGATCAACATGCCCAACACAGAGGAGCCAGCTACCAACCCCACCGAGAAACGTGACGTGTATCCATGGCGGCGAAGCTCTGGGACGGCAATTTTCGTAAAGACCGCTGCGGAAGCGATTGAAATACCGGTGATTGCGGCAAAAATAGTATTGGCAACGATGGTGCCGATACCAAGGCCGCCGCGGATTCGACGAAAAGCCGCGTTCGCCACGTCAAAGGCGTCGCGCCCCATACCGCTTTCACTGACGACAAAGCCCATTAAGACGAAGACCGGCACAACCCCGAAAAAATAGGAAGAGATCGCGTCATTCGCTGCTAAGCCCAGCATTTTGGATGCCATCAGAGCGGAGCCCTTGATCGCCCAAACGCCGGCGAAAGAACATGCTATTAATGCGATCGGAACATACATGCCGAGAAAGACAAGTAGACCCATTAGTGCGAGCGCCAAAAGGCCAATATCAAAAGGGGTCATTTGGAATACCTACGCAAAATTCTGGCGGCGAATTGAAGTGATAACAGGACGGAGCCCAGTGCTAACATCGCCTTGATTGGCCAGGTTGGAGCGGTAAAGTCTCCAACCGCGCCTACAAAATCCCCACGCTCCCATGACCGTATCAGCATCGGCCAATGTGAATAGAGAATTGCGCTCATTACCGCGATACCCGTAAGGTCGAAGATGGTCTCTAGTCCTCGCGCTAGTCGAGGCAGACGGCGGTGCAACAAATCGATCACACCGTCACTACGTGTCATCCGGCCGGCCTTTAACGCCTGTGGCGCTTGGAGAAAGACAATTACAACGATCGACAGTGATACGATTTGTGGAACGCCTGCGATCGGCGCTCCCCAAACATTGCGGCCCACGACATCCGCTGTGATCAGTGCTACCAGCCCGAGGATTAGCAATGAACCAACCACGTTACTGGCTTGCGTGACCACATCTAGTGCGATCAGCAGGCGGGGCTTGCGTGCCCCCCCTTCTGTCTGGGCCGCCTGTGTCATTCTGCGTCCCAATCACGCAACGGAGTCGCGCCGGCTTCACGCATCGTCTGCATGTAGAGCTTAAGGATATCCGAACCGGGTTTGCCTTGCGCATCCAAGCTTTCAGCCCATTCCTTGGCTGCATTATCCATACCCGCAGCCCATTCCTGGCGCATCTCAGCCGAAGCGTCTGAAAGGGATGCCCCATTTTCGCTCATGGTAGCGAGTGAACTATCGACTGCCTTTTCGAGTTCGGTCAAATACCAATCACGCGCGGCGTCTGCGCCGGTGACCAGCGCGGCCTTCACTTCTTGCGGAAGCCCATCATACCAGTCCTGGTTTGCGCAAAGCGACCCGGCGTATTGAGCGCCAAGCCCAACGTTCGTGATATAGGGAGCAACTTCATAAAGTTTGCTGGGCAGCGCAGCTGAAGCAAAAACAATCACCCCATCGTATACGCCAGTTTTAAGCTCATTGTAGTAGGTAGTGAGATTGCCCGCTACGCCGACCGCACCGGTCCCCGTGAGCCAATTGATCGCAGGCCCCGGCGCTGCGATTTTACGCCCTTCAAGATCGGCAATTGTTTCTACCGGGAAGTCCGTCATTAACAAATAATCGTCAATCCCGATTGGCGCTCCCAGATACACGACGCCGTTCTCTTCATAGGCCGCCCTCATTCGCTCATCTTCACGGTGGAGCTTATCCATGAGCTCAGAAACCTGCCTTGGATCCGCACTCACGAAGGGCGTATAGTAGGTTACATTTTGCACCGCGAGCTTAGCCGGGTCGAACAGCGATTGGCATAGCCCAATTTCGGCCAAGCCCGCTTCGACAGTTTCCAACTCATCTCCGACCTTGGCGATAGCGCCGCCATACTGTCCGTCAAAACTTATACTATGGCCGCTGCCTTCGAGACTGCTTTGCACCGTCGGCGCGAAAGCCTCATCCAACATCTTGACCCATCGGAACACACTAGGATGGCCGGCAGCCACCATAGCTGAGAAGTCTTCTGCTTTGACCAACGACCCAACACAAGCAAGCGCTGTCGCTACCGTTACCAATTTCTTGTTAAACACTACCGTTCCTCCCAGTTAGCAATACAATTTAAGGTCTACAGCCCTCACGGGTGCCACCGATCACGAATGACACGAGCGCGGCTATCAAGTCGTCAGTATTAAGAGCCTCCTCGTGCCCCATCAGCCGCTCGATACGACCATCGCGCGAGATGACCGATGCGAGCACTCCAAGCGCGAATTGATAGGTCATCCCGGCGCGACCTCGATCAAGCCCACACTGGCACATGGCATCTATGAAACGCTCAGCCGTAGGGTCATAGCATTCCTGCACCAGCGATTGATCGCGCGCATGACCGACAATCAAGCCAGCAAAAATCCGTGCATAAGCTTTACCACCCCCTTCCACCCCGAGGGTCGGCCGGAATAGTGCATCAAACACCTGCGCCAGTGCATTCGGCGCATGAAGATCAACCTGATCTAGTAAAACCAACCTACTATCATTGATCTTCTTCGACCGGTGTCGGATCACTTCAGCATAAAGATGTTCTTTATTGCCAAAGTGATAATGAAGTAGGCCCTGGCTGACCCCCGCGCGCACTGCGATTGCCTTCATTCCTGCCCCTTCAAAACCGGCCTCGGCAAACTCGACCTCCGCAGAAGCAAGAATATTACGCAAGGCAGGAGTGAGGCCTTCGACAGATTTATGAACCACATCTCTCATGGCCTCAGGCTAAACACTGACTGATCGATCAGTCAAACACTATTTTGCAAGTCCTTATCAAGGGGGTCTGCTCCGGCTCAGTGCAAAATCCTACGCTAAGAAAGATTTTCCCTGACGCTAGCACCCTTTGCGGAATTTACATTGAGACATGAGCTGAGATGCACGACTGCGCTATCTGAGAGCCTATTTTACATCCGTTTCACAAACCTGCGTTTGTGAAAGCCGCCATTCGCTGCGCTGCGCATAAAATCACACAGTGCGGACTAAGAAGACCTTCATTCCAAACTGACCAAGGTCCGTTTGAGAGTTGCCTGCCAACAATAAACTGTATTGGCTTCTGCCAGGTTGGGAGAGGCATCATGGATTTTTCTGCATTCAGAGAAGGCGAGCGCGAGGGATGGTCAGCACGGGCACGGCTGTATGGTGACGCCACTGCACGTGTAACACTTCAAACCATTCCGAAGTTGCTGGACCATGCAAGACTTTTTCCTGGCGCAAAGGTGTTGGACGCAGGCTGCGGCCCCGGGTTTGTCGCAGCTAACGCCAAACTTCTTGGCGCTGACGCTGAAGGCATCGATTTTTCGGAAGGAATGGTTGCGCAAGCAAGAGTGCAGTTTCCCGACATCAATTTCTCTATCGCTGACATCGAAGATTTGCCTGCACCGGACGAAACGTTTGACGCTGTCCTGAGCAATATCGTTCTGTTCCATGTAACCGACCCTGAACAGGCAATGTCCGAGGCCCGCCGTGTTCTCAAGCCAAATGGAAGATTTGTGTTTAGCCAATGGCTCGGACCTGACCGTTCGGAACTCTACCGGCTCTTGTTCGACGTTTTAGGACGGCAAGCAGATATGTCGCGTGCGGACCCTGCACCAAATGCATATCTTTTGTCCGATGAGGCCCACGTTTCTGAAATGATGGAACGCACGGGGTTCACTGACATCAAAGCGGAGATTGTCGAGAATGTTCTGTATGCTCCGGGTCCCAGCTTTTTCGACTTCTTCATGAAATTCGGTGTTCGCGTGCCTCTTATGTTGGAACGTCAAGAACCCGATGTGCAGAACGCAATTCGAAATGAAGTCGATGAGGTGACTGCACCGTATCTCTCGGATGGAGTTTACAAGTTGCGTATGCCGAGTGTCGTATTTTCAGGTCAAGCAGTTTAATGTGCCGAGTGTCTTAGCAGACCTTTGTGCATCGCGCAGCATTCGTTACATCGGGCTCTGAACTGCCGTTCGCTGCATCGAGAAGGAACGACCGGTTTTGCTTAACGTAGGATTTAGCACTGAGCCGGAGCAGACCCCTTGATCAGGAGATCTGGCGCACAACCACACGACCGGTTCGGGGCACTTCGATCCTGAAGTGTTTCGCCTGCGTCAAATTCTGGATAAGGGGCGCGCGAAAGCAGACCCAGTTTTCATGTCCGGCGTGACGCACGCTTTCATAGCGGATACCAGCCCGCGTGCCTTCATCCCGGACGCGTCGTCCGAAAGCCTGCGCTACAAGGTAACTCGCATCGTCGGGATCATGATATTCCGGATGCGCTCCGAAAATGTCGACATAGTCTCCATCAAGGTCCGCCTTATATTGGCGATACGTCTCGGATTTCTGCGTCAAGGCGCTCAGCGCGATCTCCTTGCGCAGTCCATTGGCAATCTCCAGCAGCGCGGTGTTAGGATGGGTCGAGCCATACCACGCCCCGAGGCTCGCATCAGAAAACCGCAGACCGCCGGGCGATCCGTGCAGAAACGCCGCCATGACGACGCTGGCATTTGGGACGCCATACACCCATTCCGCGCGGGGCAGGCGCGCGAGCCGTGGGCTTACGAGGCGGTCGTTTGTCCAGCCTTCCAGTTCCATGACGGCCTCAAGGTCGTCGGGGGTGGTGACCGCGTCAAAGGCGGGGATCGGCGGAAACCGTGAGGGGATAAGGCGTGTTGTGCCCGCAGGTGCGGGCGAGATCGCGTAGTCTGTAATTTTCATGCAAACACAAGATCGTCTTCGGTGACCACCTCAAAGCTGCCCTCCGGTGCCCCAAACCCCATATTGCCGCCGCGCCAGGCATCAAGATACCGGCGCACGGACATGAGACCATCGTGCCCGCCTTCCAGCATATAGGCCATAGGCGAAGCGCCGGCGAAGAGAGTGCCCTGGTGGGGGCCCTTCAGCCAGACCAGCGCCTGACGCTCATCTTCAAACAGAATGGTCAGCGCCTTGTAGATACCAAGTATAGCCGAAATCCGTAACAGCGTATCAAGAGGCAGGGTCAACGGCTGATGTTCACGCGCCTTCTTCATCCATTGATGATAGGTAGAGCGGCCCGGATCACCCAAGATGGCGATACGATCCGCTTCGCTCAGGTCAAACCGATCAGCGATTTCCCGGAAGGCGCGCAAGCCCGGCGCGCTTGTCCGCTCCCGATCTACTCGGGAGATGGTATGAAATTGCACAACCTCGGGGGAAACCGAAGTGTTTGAAAAATTTGCAATCTGCATATCGAGCCCCCTTCATCCACTTACAGACATATAGTCTATATGTGGACAAGTCAATAACAGGGAGGTCTTGCATCCTTCGTGATCATTGTCGTCCCGGCAGACGAGCCGAAGTCCGGTCAGACTTGTCACTTTTGGGCACACCCGTAGGTAACGTTCGGATGTGACGGGCCTGAGTGTCACATATGAATGGCGCATCAGCGTTTGTGACAGTATCAGGGTGTCAGCCACCCTAATGTGACGGATTACCCATGCCCCGGATCGGATATGCCCGCGTCAACACTACAAGCCAGGATCTCGACATCCAGAAAGCGAAGCTGAAAGATGCAGGCTGCGAGATCATTCGTTCGGAGACCGGTTCCGGTGCCTCCCGTGATAACCGCACCGAACTGGCCACCGTGTTGGAATCTCTGCGCGCGGGCGACGAGCTGGTTGTGCATCGCCTCGACCGCCTGGGTCGTTCAACACGCGACGTGCTGAATCTCGTGCATGAGCTTGACGCTAAAGGTGCCTCTCTTCGCGTCCTTGAACCGGAAGTGACGACTGCAGGTGACATGGGGCGGATGGTTATCACCGTTCTCGGCATGATGGCCGATATGGAGCTGAAATTCATCCGTGATCGTCAACGCGCAGGAATCGATGTCGCGAAGGGTAAAGGTATCTACAAGGGGCGTCTAAAGAAGGTGGATGACGCAGAAATCCGCAAACTGGCATCCGAAGGCATGTCCAAGGCCCAGATCGCCCGGGACCTAGGCATATCCCGCATGACTGTTTACCGTGCGCTAGGCACAAAAAACCCTAAAGCGGAGATGGAATTTAATAAACCCAATGGCTGCTGAGCGGACTTTACTGCTGTTCGCCAGCAGCGTATCAACGTCCGCTATAGGAGTAATGAAGCTTGGTTGCCGCGCAGAACTGGCCGATGCGCTTTAGTTGCGTTGACCAACACGCAGACACCGCTCAAAAAGGGTGTGTTGACCAACAAGGACTAATTCATGAGAGACGACGATCGGGACCCGCACTGGGATGACCTTGAAAAATTTCTTGAAGATCATCCAGAGCACCGAAAGGCCTATGAATTATTCCAAGAGATGGCGGATGAGACGCCTCGCGGAATGGTCCTGATCATCGCAGCGGAAATGGATAGAATGCTTGGCTTGGCAATCCGAAATTTTTTGAATGATGGGGCGGGGCTGAAGGAATTGGACAAAGACAATCAAGGGCCTATCTCCACTTTCTCATCGAAAATAAACCTTGCACATGCATTAGGGATTACTTCTGACGAAGAGCATCGAGACCTCCACCTCATTCGCAAGGTTCGGAATGAATTTGCTCACTCGTCCAGCGCTTCTCTTTTCGATCCGTCGATAAGAGCGCGAATTAGTGAGCTTTCAATGTCAAAAAAAGTTAGTGAACCAGACGTAAATCTCGAAACCAACGCTGCTTTTCTCATCGGGCAGCTTGCAGCTGCGATTGAGGGCGCAAGAGCTACCAACTTACCAGTATTGCCACGAATATATGGGCCCGAGGCTGGGTGAGGTAAGCCGCAAACAGAGTCAAAAGCAGACACTCGCGCAACATGCAATATCGGTCAAAGTGGGCTCTGAACTGCCGTTCGCTGCATCGAGAAGGAACGACCGGTTTTGCTTAACGTAGGATTTAGCACTGAGCCGGAGCAGACCCCATCAACCGCGACCACCTTAACGTCATTCGCAGCTGCTGCCTCACATTTTAGGTAAGATTCGCCCTGACCTGCCGTTCAATTACAGGTAGCCGCTCTGCAGCACTGCTCGTCGAATCTGCTACCCGCTCCACGCGCGAAATGCTTCATTCGGCGAATTCAGGCTCAGCTTTACTCTATCAGCCTACACTTTTCGCGAAACGAGCCGGTAGCCGCGCTTTTTCTTGGTGCGATAGAGCGCGGCCATTGCGTCATGGGCGCGGCTCGCATCTTCGAAGAGTTCGATCCGGTGCCGTCCTTGGGTGCCGATCCGGCCCCATTCTCTGAGCAAGGACACGCCCCCGAAGAGGTCCGGCATCAAGCGCAAACGGTAGAACCTGTACATGTTGGTTTCGGGGTCCACGCGCTCAATGCGGAGATCTTTGGGGAACAGTTCGAGCTGCTGCATCGTTATACTGAAATCTCAGGGCACATCCTTGCATTTCGGCTATCTGAAGACATCGTCACCCTGACGGATGGGGAAAAGGCGCGCCGCCACGGACCACACGTCGGCGCGCAGGCTTTCAATCTTTTTGAAGGGCTCGAAGCACGCGATCGAGGGCTTTGCCTTGCTTGGAGTGCTTGGCAGGGGCGTCCTTGACGAGGTTGTAGTAAGCGGCGGCATCGTAGATCTGAACGGGCAGGCGCAGATCACTTGCCGTTAACTCACCTTTGGCCGCCAGAACGGCGTAAGCGGCGACATAAAGATTGGCGCGCGCGGTTACTTGGGTGGAGCGTGCATCAAGCAGAACCTGTTCGGCATCGAGAACATCAAGCGTCGTGCGTGCGCCCAACTTGGCTTCTTCCCGGACGCCGTTGAACGCTGTCTGGGCTGCACGGATCTGGCGATCGGAGGCTTGAAGTTGGGCGTTGGCCGAAGCCAAACTAGCATAAGCATTCCCGACCTCCTGAACGATCTGACCGCTTACCACGTGAAGGTTGGCGCGCTGAGCATCGAGCTGGGCCATGGAGCGTCGCACGGCAGAAGACAATGCCCCCCCTTGGTAGATCGTTTGGCCCGCCTCAACACCGATACTGCCCCCACGGGTGTATCTGTCCTCATTGAACGTTTCGTTGAGGCCGTAGTTGCCTCTCAACGTGATCCGGGGCGACATGGCCGCTTCATTGGATTCGACCGCAAGACGTGCAGCAGAGACCTGGTGCTGCGCCGCTCGCACAGCCGGGTGTTTCCGAACAGCCAAAGCCTTGGCCGCTTCGAGGTCCCGGCTTACATCTCGAAGGACAGGCGGAGGCACGAGGTCTTTGGGGTCTTGCCCCACAGCGTTGCGGTATTCTTCTTCGGCGCGCAGTAAAGCGCCTTGCGCGGCAGCCAGCCCACTGCGGGCCTGAGCCAGTTGCGCCTCGGCAAGCGCCACGTCCGTGTTGGTCACCTCCCCCACGTCAAAGCGATCACGCGCGGCGCGCAGTTCTTGAGTGAGAAGGCGCAGGTTGTTGTTGCGCAGTGCCACGATATCCCGGGCTTCAATGACACCCATATAAGCGGCAACGGCGCGCAGCAGGACCTGCTGCTCAATGTCCAAAAGGGTGTAGCGGGTCGCCAGAACTGTTTCTTTAGCAGCTTCGACCCGGTAAGCGCTTGCGCCAAAATCATAGAGCAGCAGTTCCCCGATCAGATTGATCGAGGCGGTAAGGTTGTCCGTGGAAGTCGCTGGGGCAAGGCTCGACGCCCGGGTGGTGCCAAAATTTTGCGTCACGCCCCCCGCCCATCGCAATACGGGTTTGAGAGCGGATTTCGCGCTGGCCACATCTTCATCCGCCGCCCGTAGCAATGCACGGTTCTGATCCAGCAACCCCGAATGCTCGTAGGCGTCGATCAAAGCGTCGGCCAATGTCTCTGCCAAGGCAGGACGTGGCAGCAACGCCAATACAAGAGGCAGCGCAATGCTTGCGCGGCGCAGGGGGTTTTTAGGTCTGCTGTTACTCATTACTCGATCACCTCTTAAACTGCGTTTATATTTTTGTACTTCGCGTGGTCTTGGCTGACCCGGAAACGTCTTTGCTCAGCCCCGCCTCACAGACCTTCCGAGCATGGCGGAATCCGTTGGGGCCTCAAGCTTCTTGGGAACGAGAGCGCACTGCCACACGCATACCTCCTCCTACCTGCTAGTCTGAATCAGACATGAGTTTGGTGCAAGACAGTCTCTACATCCTTTGCCACATCGTCCCATGTTCGTAGCGAGGTTTGGCTGATTTTTTCTTCCAAGACCTGACGGTGCTCGGGATCTGCAATCAATTTATGACAGGCGTCGTAGATGCTGCTGATCGACCGGGCATCACAATATTCTACCATGTCCCCGCCCACTTCGGGCATGGAAGAGTTATCTGCTACCACAGCCGTTTTGCCAAAAGAAAGGCTCTCACCGATTGGCAGCCCCCACCCCTCATAAAAACTCACGGTCGCGGTGAAGAGGCAGTTTTCATACAGAAAGCCAAGCTCGGTGTCGCTGGGGCGTTTGGCAAACTGCACCCATCCGCCGAGATTACCGGTGGCCTCCATCAGGCTTTCAAAGTCATCGTTGTACCACCCTGGCTTCCCCGCGAAGACCAGCTTGGGCACATTAAGCCCCGGGGTGCGGGTTAACCGCAGCCAAGCCTGAGCCAAGGACCAGAGGTTTTTGCGCGATTCCATCGTTCCCACCACCAACACAAAGGGGGTTTTGGTGAGGTTCAGCACAGATTGGTCCAATCCTTGCAGACTGCTGAGGCGTGATTTGAAGGGCTTGGAGGGGTCGTCTACGCGGTTAGAATGCACCACGCTAAATTTTTGCACCAAAGGCACCACGTCGATCGGACGCTGCTTGCCAACCTCGTCCATGAACCGCTGCAAATCGCGCGCCGTGTTTTCAGAGTTTGCGATAAACCGGTCACAGTACTCCATGGAAGACAACAACCAATGATAAAACTCGCCCGAAAAATCGGCAGCGATATGCTCTGTGGCGATCAGCGGGATCAGGTCATGAACAAGCTGATAAATTTGAAGACCCTTGGTGTCCTTGAGACGTTGCAGAGCTGGTTCCAGCCCGTCGATGTTCCAGATCGCGCCCAGAATGATCAGCTGATCACCCGGCTTGACGATCCGGCTCATGACTTCGCGGGGCGCTTCCTCAATAGCCTTGGTGCGCGCAGGTGCTTTGCGCGCTTTGAAGGCGTTCCACTCCTCGATGCTGGAGCCCATCTTCGCGAAATAGCGTTCATGACCACGTGCGGCATGATAGGAGCGCAGTTGATGATAAAACCAGTACTTCAAAGGTCGGTTGCGGTAGCGCACCAAAGTGGGCGCGGCATCGTGCTGGGAGCGAGCTTTTCTACCAAAAAAGACCCGTCCCAGTTCGTCAGCCGAGAACTCCTTCATATTCTCGAGAAAATCCGCCTCAAGCGCCACATACTCTCGACGTGTCCGATCCCAATAGCTTAGCCGAACGTTCTCGGCGCCAAGGCGCGCGACCATGCGCCTAATGACCTCGAAAGACACCCGTTGAATGCCCGAAACAGAAGTCTCCTTCTCCACGTAAAGAAGGATGTCGGTCAGGTCGAAATAATACATAGGCGGTCTATTTTCCTAGGCTCTGGTGGCAGCGGCTCAACAGCGGTAGAGTTCTGCCCTGACAGCATTAACTGACGAAGAATTTAGCGTTCCTCAACCCCGGAAGCGATGATAAGAGGACTTATGAGCCCTATATACTATGATCTTTCGGAACAGTTTTTGTCCTCTGGTGTCAGATTCCAGTACTATGGGATCGCCCGGACCGTCATGGAAGTGGGCTATGAGCTTGCCCGCTCACCCGCCGATGTCCGCTTTGTCGTTTTTTCCCCAGCCCATGAGCGTTTTTTCGAGGTAAGCCCCCGCATCGGCGCGGAGTCAGAGACAGGTGTCTGCGACCCCAATATTCCTAACGAAGCCAAGCCTATGCGGCTGCGCTATAGCTTTCCTGAGCCCCATAAGTTGCGGGATGCGCTCCACCCTTTCGTACACGCTGCGGTAAAACGCATCTGCCTCAAGAGATGGCGGCGTGCGGTCCCTGAGGGGCATGTGCGCGAAGTGGACCTGTCGGGTCAGATCGTGGTGTCGCTCGGACGTCCCAAAATGATGGCGGATTATCTTGTGGCGTTGGACAATCAAAATATACGCATGCGCTTTGTCCCGCTTCTGCATGACATGATTCCCTTACACGAGTTCGCTCATCCGCGCCAAAGCATGTTCGCGCGCAATTATGCGCATGATAATCGGATCGTCATCGAGCACGCAGAAAAGCTGCTTACCAACTCGATCTTTACCAAGTCCGAAATTGAGCATTTCGCGGCCGCGGGCCATTTGCCGGACATTCCGGAAGTGGTGCCGACCCCCCTGCCCCATGAGCTACGCGAGACAAACGAACAAGTGGACATCGAAATCCCCCAGAGCCCCTATCTGCTCGGCGTGGGCGTGATGACCGGCCGCAAGAACCTTGAATGCGTGGTCCAGGCGATGTTGCATCTTCACAATCAGGGCCGCCCTGTCCCGATGTTCCTTCTGGCAGGCGCTCACCGGAAAAGAACCGTCTCCTACCTGGAGAAGGCCGAATTCGCCCCCATCAAAGACAAAATCCAGCTGATCCTGAACCCGAACCAAGCCAGCCTGCGTGCGCTTTACCAAAAAGCTCTGGCCCTGGTCATTCCAAGCCATATGGAGGGTTTTGGCCTGCCGCTTGGCGAAGCTCTGTGGATGGGCACGCCCGGTCTTGCGGCCGCGGTACCAGCCTTGCAAGAAGTCGGTGGCGATCTGGCAGAATACTTCGACCCCAACGATCCAACCGCGCTTGCCGCCCTTATCGACAAGATGCACACCGATCCTGAGGCCTATGCCGCCCTCAAAGACAAGGTGGTGCGCAACCATGCTTCGCTGCGCAGCTGGAAAGACGTTGCAACCGATATCATTGCAGCGGTATCCCCCGAACCCACAGGCGCGTAAGACACAGCATGGACATCAAAGACCCAAAAGACTCTGCCGAGGCAGAAGCGGTAGACGCTGGCAAGCGCAAGGGCAAACCACGCGCGCCGCTGTTCAATGATCAGGACAAGGACAACCTCGCCTGGTTCTGGAACACCTACCTCAAGCAGCGCACGCCTTGGCTCGGGCTGGTGATGGCCATGATCCTGGTACAAGGCTTCGCCTATCAGCAGTTCATCGCCCTAACTGAAACCGGTCTGAGGGTCATTTTCGACAGCGGAGATGTCGCCGGCCTGGTCAGGGTCTGCGGCATGGTATTGGGGATCTTCCTCTTGCGCGCCGTGATGTCCTACTGGGTACCGCGGCTCTCGGCATGGCTGGCCAGTGATGCGGTCTACAAAATGCGGCGCGATCTGATTGATCACATGATGACCTTAGATCTGGCCTTTTTCGAGCGAACCAAATCAGGCGATTTGATCCTACGCCTGGTCAACCAGGCTCAGGATCTATCCGGATTTATTGGCCAAACCACCGTAAATGCGGTGCGTGACACGGTCACCGTCGTCGCCGTTTCCGGCTACCTGATTTGGAAGAACGCCCCCTTGTTCGTGCTGGTGATTGTGGTGATCCCCATCATCACAATTGTGGTGCGGCGGATATCCCAAGGCATCAAAGGCACGCAGGCCACGGCCGAAAACGCCATGGGCAACTATATGTCCGGCATCGAAGAGATGTCCAACGGCATGCGCACGGTCAAAATCTCGAACCAGGAGCCTGTAGAAAAAGCCCGCCTCAACAAGGCCACTGGGGAGATCAGGGATCTCTCGATCCGCCTGCAGGCGTTGCAAGCCATGATGAGCCCCACCGTCGACGTGCTATCGGCAATCATCTACGTTTTGATCATCGGGGTGGGCGGCTATATGGCGCTCAGTCCGGATTTTGGGATGGATGGTGCTGGAATCATAGGATTTATGATCGGCATGGCCCTGATATTTGACCCTGCACGCCGTCTGACATCCTTTTTTGTCAGTATGCAGGCCAGTTTGATCATTCTCGACAGCCTACGCTCGCTGTATCGCGAGCGCCCCTCAATCACCAATGCCCCCGACGCCAAAGAGACGTTCAATCCGGACGGCGATATCGTATTGGACGACGTCACCTTCCAATACTCTGAGAAACATCCCCTGTTCCGTGGGGTGAACATGACCTTCGAGGGCGGAAAGGTCACTGCGATCGTGGGCGCCACAGGCTCGGGTAAAACCTCCGTCCTGAGCCTGATTGCGCGGCTTTATGATGTCTCCGACGGAGTCGTGACCATTGGTGGCACGCCCATCAAAGAGCTGCGTGTCGACAAATTGCGTCAGTCTTTTTCGGTTGTGGCCCAAGATATCGTCATCTTCAACAACAGCATTTGGGAAAACATCCGCTACGTCCGTCCGGATGCCACTGACGCAGAGATTTGGCGCGCGGCGGAACTAGTTGGCATTGACCAACTGATGCGCGACCGCGGCGATGCCCCTCTGGGCCCCAAAGGCTCTCAGCTCTCAGGCGGACAGAAG
Organism: Sulfitobacter maritimus; assembly: GCF_013346665.1. Lineage (GTDB taxonomy): Bacteria > Pseudomonadota > Alphaproteobacteria > Rhodobacterales > Rhodobacteraceae > Sulfitobacter > Sulfitobacter maritimus. Next base: position 54,053 of record NZ_JABVBB010000032.1, on the reverse strand, counting down.
CAGCGTATCGCCATTGCCCGCGCGTTTTTGCGCGGAGCGCCCATCTTGTTGCTCGACGAGGCAACTTCCGCGCTGGATCAGCGCACCGAAGAAAAGGTGCGTGATGCCATTCGAGAGCTCTCGCAGGACAAGACCACCATTCTGGTCGCGCACCGCCTCTCCACCGTGACCCATGCGGACAAGATCTATGTGTTGGACGAAGGCAGGGTCGTCGAAGAAGGCACACATGCTGAATTGATGGCCCAAGAAGGCCTCTACGCGGCAATGTTCACCGCCCAACGCGGCAGCTACGGCTAAAGCGTCCCACGCATCCTGGCCTTAGGGACTCTTGGCTCGCAAGCTGACCTCCGTCAGCCGTTTCTTCGCGCGGCGGTTTAAATGCGCAGAACGCTATTGGATGAAAAAATCCGTTGGTTCGCTGCCAGTTTCATCCAACTCCGCCCATCAAAATACACCAAGGCAAGGTAGACGGTCGGTGCTTCAACATCGGGTTTGAAGATGAAAGTCAGGCGATGCCCGCCCCCACAACGCACAATCCAGCCATCGAGCCTTCCTTCATCAGGAAACCTGCGCCTCGAAGGGTTTTATGAAAGCTTCCTTTCACGAAGAGGCCCGCCCCACGCCGTTTTTTGATCACAGTTCCCCACCAGATACTGGGGAACATGCCGCGAAGCTTAGACCCCGCAGCTTGCCGCTCATTTTGCTCATCATCCGGTCGGGACAAAACAGCTTCCTGACCGGCGGCTTGATCGGCCTGACCTGCATGCTGGTCCTGCGCAATTCTCGCTGGTCCGGTGTGCCGCTGGGGCTGATGGCCATCAAACCGCATCTGGCGCTTGGCGTTGGCTTTTGGGCCTTGTTAGATCGCCGGTGGGTCATGGCAGCGCAATCCTTCGCCGTCATTGGCCTCTTTGGCGGCTTGGCCACACTGATGTTTGGCACAGAGGTCTGGGCGGCAGCCTTCGGCGGGATCGCGGAGACGGCCCAGGCCCTTTCCTCTGTTCCGCATGACATCAATTTATGCCTTTGTGCTGTCATCTGGCGCTGATCATGCCGTGGCCATGGTTCTGCATGTAGCAGGTGTTCTGGCCGCTCTTGGCGCGTTGGTGCGGCTTAGCTTTGCAAAACCTCCACCGCGCGTTCTCATGGGCGCCGGGGTCGTCGTATCCGCCCTGATCAGCCCTTATAATTACGTCTATGATCTTGCGATGTTGGCCGCCGCAGCTCGCCTGCTATGCAAAACAGTCCTGCGCCACGCCCGTAAATTAGAACAATACATCCTGGCAACCATCATCTTATTGGTTGGCGCTTATGGGGCTGTCCTGTCCGCTGTGGTACCTAAGACAATCGGCGATGACATGACGCGCCCGGTCTCCATTCTGGGCCCGGTTCTCTTTGCCGGCGGGATCGTGGTTTTCCGTGTGCTTTGGCGCAGCAGTCAGGCTGTAGAGGATTCATCGCTTGTGAAAACTGTCAAATCTGCAAAATGAAGCTCGTAGCGCCTTCGCACGTCGTCCCCTGCTTGGGTCTCTTGCTCGATAACACAGACTAACAGACAGCCAGGGTGCAAAATTCCGGCCTACCTTGATCAGGGGCTTTAAAAAAAATGCCAGGAATGGTTTGCGACTAGCAACCATTTCGCCGACCAACCGCACGCCGGTTGGAGGCCGCGAGCTCACCGAAAATAAAACAGCCGGAAATAAAACCGCTGGGGTCCAACCGCCAGCCCGTGCATTAAATGTTGGCAGGGATCTGGAATATCCCTGATGCGACAGGCTTTTGTGATCGTTTCCACCCGAAGGTTTCTTCGAGAGCGGTAGAGCGTTTTGTAAAGCAGACGTTGATATAGCCCAACGCGGCATCACCCAGATGATCCGGGCACACGCCTTGCTCAAAGCGGGGCGGTGATCGGATCGCCTCTTATAGACAAAAAACTGTTTCTAAGCCACCGCGTCCGGGCGCTCTCTCAAGAATGAAGAGGGCCGGCCTTTTCTCATGGACGCAGAAAGACGGGCTCTTCTCTCGCCGCCCGCGGCGATCGTTCAATTGTCGCGGGATCAATCTCGCACATCGTCAGCTGTGCATTCACCTTCCGTGCGGCCACTCCAGCTCGGAACCACTTCGACGCTGCAGCAATGTTCATCCGCGCGCGCCTCTGGCCTTTTTTCGGCTTCGAGGCCTCCATCACGGCGGCGACCATCTCATCGATGCGGTATAGCCCACCAGAGACCGGCAGTGGCATCTTGCGCTGTTGAAGGGCCTGACGCTTGACCTCCAGCTTCTCCGCCACGTCGGCCAAGCTGACCAAGTCAGGGCGAACCTCGCGCAGGACAGTGCCTTGCGGCAGCGCCTTGATCAGTGCCCGCGCAGCATCGAGGATCACGACCTCTGCGTCGTCCCCTTCAGCCTCCAGCTCCACGCCGACCAGGCCAGCTTGGCCCGTGCCCACAAGGGCATCTTCAAAGCCAGCCTCGAAGACGGCGTCGGACAGGCCAAATGCGTCGTGCTCTCCTTCGGGAAGCGCGAAGACCAGTTCGAATTCGAATTCTTCAGACATCGGCTTTTCCTTCGTCTTTTTTTCAAGCCTCACGCAGGACAGGGCCTTCTGCCTAACCTTCTTCGCGTGCTGCTGCGGGTTCTTGGGTGTGGACCACACCGACATGTTGCAGAACGTGCCGCAGCGGCACTCCTTATCGTTGGCAGGACAGCGGAGAATTCCCCATACGTGCCCTTTGCCTTCAATCAGGTCCCATCCGAGAGCTTCCAGTTCTTGGACGACAGCCTCGATTTCCTTCGACGTGTGCTTCTTCCTCGGCACTGAAGATACTCTCCTCCCTTAAATTGTCAACCGACAAGTTATTGTGTCGACAAAAACATCACTCCAGATCGCAGCCAAGCTCCAGCACGCCCCACAGCAGGTTCACGGGCAGGGCATTGGCGCGATCATTGATCTCGCAAAGGGATACCCGACGGAAGTCGAAGACATCAACGCCCGTCGGATCGTTCATAATGCTGCGGCCTGGATGAATGATCGGTTCGGGTAAGCTGTTCTGCAGCGTTGGACCTACGGGCGAATGTCCGGAGAGGGCCGTCCACGAAGGACGGCCCGGCCGGTCAGATTTCGACTGACTCGGAGATCGAGAGTGCGTCCTCCAGCTCGACGCCAAGATAACGGACGGTGCTGTCCATCTTCGTATGGCCAAGTAGGAGTTGAACCGCACGGAGGTTTCCGGTCTTGCGATAGATCTGGGCGACTTTGGTCCGTCGCATCGAGTGCGTGCCGTATGACAAAAACGCTTGTCACATAGATTTGCATCGGCGGCTCCAAAATTCTCTGCTTTGCGCGACGATAGCAGACTTTCACGCACGGTGCAGCATCGGTCAAAGAGGGCTCGAAGCCATTAGCTGCGCAATACCCCAAGGTCGGCTTAGGGCTGCGTAGAAGCCTAAGCGTTCCAACTCAGTGTCGGCCGCAGCATTTCTTGTATTTGCGTCCCGACCCACAGGCCCATGGATCGTTCTGCCTTGGCCGGCGGTCTGCCTTGAACGGTATACCGGGGCCCATTTCGGAAACCCGAGGTGAAAGCTCAGGGCGAGACTGATGGAGTATTGTAGCGACGCAGTTTGGGATCAGATCTGGCGCCTCCAGGTCGATCTCGTCGATCTCCTCATTTGTGAACTTACTTTGGCCGGTGTAGATATCTTGAAGCGCCATCAGGAAGATCATCGTCGCTCGCGTCTCTTCGTCGGCGTGATCGAGAAGTTGGTTCCAAGCTTCCGGCCGTAGCCGCATGGCGCGCGTGAAGCCATCGACCCAAGGCTCCCACATGACTTCGTCATTATTGGGATCAACCTCGTAAATCGGTTCGACCCAAAGCGAGCCGGTTATGGACGCGCCGACCAAATTATAATGTGCCATCACCGCACTAATAGTCTCCTCGGCGACTTTTTCGTCAGGGAATTCTGCCTCTCCAGTCTCACCCCAGACCTGAGGCAGCCACTCCGAAGGCCGGATCATCTCCGGGCAGGCAAGAACACCGACTATGTAGCCATCGAGCTCGCTGAGCGTCATCGGCATGTTATCAACGGGCAGCGCACGCAGCAGCGCGTCAAGTTGATCGAGATCTTGATCGGACTGATCCATTGAGATCTCCCGGCGATGGTGAGGACTTTTACGCTCCGCAACGCGAGTCCGCAATTGCGTCAATGACAGCTCCGAACCGGCACGAATGGATCGCCGCAGGCGGTCTGGATGTCGGCATTGGATCGGGCGCTACAGGTGTTTCTATATCGCAATAGAGAAGCCTCCGTGATCAATGGCTTTCAGCTTGCCCCAAACTCAACCGCTTCGTGTCGCATGCGGAGGCTCGGTGAAAGGGTATTTAACACTTTCCAAGTTCGGCCCGAGCAGCGTGGCGTGAAACCGTATTGGCCATACTGTTAACTTGACCTCGGCGTTCCGCATTTCAGCCCAGGAGCTGAACGGGGCTTTTTCGCCCTTCGCTGCGCGGTGCAAAAAGGTCCGCTGAGCGGACTTTTCGAACATTGGTTCAGTTTGCTTCAACTCCTGCTTCGATGAACCGTTCGAAAACGGTCGTTTTGGGCTGGACTCTTAATACAGAAATCCAAATTGCCCAAACGGCCTTGTGCCGCTACAGTTATAGGAAATAACTGAGGGGCTTCATGCTAAAATCATTTATCGCAGCGTCTGCACTGGCACTTACACTTTCGGCGTGCAGCGGCAACATGCAGGGAATGGTTCGAGGTACCGGCGAACCGGTAGCGTTTTCATACGAACAAGGCATGTCGAGTGACAGCTTAACAGCAACCATTGATCAAGAAGTATTCGTTGGCAAATCTGTAATGCGAGGAAGCTCAACAGCTATTGGTAATGTAGGCCTGTCTACATTAGTGGCGTCCAGCTATACTGGAGACTTCGTTGCCAAATTGCTTGGCAATCGAGGATCAACTCTATCCTGTGAACTGCAATATGCTGACTCAAGTGGTCTCACGACAGCTGGTGGGGTCGGAGTCTGTCAACATAGTGATGGGCGGCTTATAGATATTATCTGGTAGCGCCAAAAACACACCCATTTTGAACGTTCACAGTCGAGGTTTTTTGGAGCAGGCTTGAGGTCCGATAGGCGGACGAAGCGGACGGTCGATCAGGGAAGGCTTAACTGAGACATTCGCCCGCCATCGATGGTGAAGACCTCGCCGGTGATGAAGCTTGCATCCTCCGATGCCAGGAAGGCAACGAGCGCGGCCACCTCGTCCGGTGAACCAGTGCGCCGCAGAGGATGGATGCGCCCGATCTCCTTACGAAAGTTTTCGGGATCAGGCCTGTCCTCGATCATCCTCTGATTGAGATTTGTGTCGATCCGTCCGGGGGCAACGGCGTTGCAGCGAATGCCGTCCTGCCCATGATCGACCGCTGTAGATTTCCACGCAGAAGTGAGCCGGGTAAGCAGATAATTTCCACTGAGATTTGAGCCATGTGACCTTTCCTCCAGCGCGATGCGCAATGGGGGACATTGGAGTGATACACATGGGACTTTTGAACATCATTCGACGTATGGCACTGCGCGAGAAACTATCGACCCGCGAGATCGCGCGTCGCACGGGCATGTCGCGCGAAACTGTCCAGACACAACAAGGTGGCCAAGGCGATCAACTACATGTTTGAGAAGCATGGCCGTTGGCAGGCCTTCACGGCATTCCTCGATGACGGGCGTATCTGTCTGACGAATAATACGGCCGAACGTGCTTTACGTGGCGTGGCACTGGGCAGAAAGTCGTGGCTCTTCGCAGGCTCAGAGCGCGGCGGTGAACGGGCTGTCGCCATGTATACCCTCATCGTCACCGCCAAAATGAACGACATCGATCCGCAGGCCTGGCTCGCCGATGTTCTCGCCCGGCTGCCCGACGTGCCCGTCTCGCGCGTGCATGAACTTCTGCCTTGGAACTGGAAAGCTCTATCCTTTCCACAAGCAGCGTAACCATGCAGCTCAACAAGGTGTATTCCGTCAAGACAATCGACCGCGTCGCTGTCGAACTGGGCGAAACCGTTGATCAGATCTTTGATCTCGCCATCGGTATGGAAACCGAAGATGGTATAATCTGGGTCTACGGCCCCGGCGACGATAGTGTCATCGCCTTCACTCCGTTTGGGATCGAAAACCTGCAGGAGCTCATCGAAATGGACCGTGATCGCGAGCGATGACCCACCTGTGGCCTGCGCCGGATGCTTACCTTACACAGCAAAGGAAACCCGCATCTTCGCTCGCCAGATCGGCCTGAAGTCATGCTTCACCCCAGTCGCCAGCCCGCAATCCAACGGCATGTCCGAAGCCTTCGTAAAGACGCTCAAACGCGATTACGTGCGCGTCAATCCACTACCCAATGCCGAAACCGTTTTGAATTTGATAGGAGACTGGATCGAGGACTATAATAACAATCACCCCCACAGCGGCCTAAGATGGCGCTCGCCTCGCGAGTTCTCCAAGGCCAAAACCGAAACCGCTTAGGTGTCCGGTGAAACGGGGGCCGGTGTACTCATTCCTTAGCTGTAGAGTCCCAGCCCTTATTTCACAACATTCTTCCCAATCGGGGCCGTAAAAAAATCCCGGCGGCCCTCGCCTTGGTTGCAGCCGTGTCACAACGCCGCCAGAATGCTGCGGGGTCTGTCCATCAATGGTGGAATGCCGGATCTTTTTTGCAACCAAGTATCAGGCGCCGGATCGAGCTAGAAAGTGACGATTTATGACGTCGCGCCGCCCCGCTGTTTCGGAGACCATTGGCAGGGGCCAGATTGGCCGACGCCATTCGCCCGCTGCGGCACTCATCAACGTCTGCCCCATAAAGCGCAGTGTCGACGCACCATGCCGCACGGTACCCTGTGTTAAGACCAACCATGCATTGACATAGGAATGGGCACCCAACCGGGGCACATTAAGCTGGCGCAACCAACGACACCTATGAAAAAACACTATAAAAATTGAGTAGCGCGGCGGTTCTATGCTTTCGAAACGACGTGATCGAAAGATAGATTGGCTAAATCCCGTCGATCAGGATATCCAAAGCGCGTTTTAGGGCGTCACGATGCTCTCCCAATGTCCCCACCGGCTCTCGCAGCTCAGAGCCGGGGACCGCTGCCAGCTCTTGAACGCGGACAATCCATGCTGCTCCGTCAAGGTGGACAACCGGTGTCAGTCCAGGGAATGCCGTATATCGACCTGCGTCGCGCAAAGGCGCCACAACCCGCGAGGCCTCAATACCGATCAGGTCCGTTTGCAGATCCACAACAAGCTGCCCGGTTTTCAGGCGATAAAGATCAAACTGCGCCATCGCAACCCTGGTTTAAAAGCTTCTTAAGCCAGTAAGGGGCAAACCCTCTTTAGCCACCTCGTCCGCGTAGGCATTGATCGCTGCTTGATTTTCTGTCCGCCATAAGCGGTTGCGCTCTAGCTTTGCCGCCTCACTGATCGCAGCTTCCGCAACACGTGACATATTAAGACCAAGTGCGCGTGCCGTTTCCGCCACATCCGCATCAAGCGTCAGGTTCACCTTCACTCTTCCCACAGCATCCTCCAAGAAAGCGGATAAACAAGGAGTATAGTTGATGCTTACTTAGCAGGCAAGTTGACGATCTCCTCATAACCTGCTTTTTTGCAACCGCGCGCTCGTCCACATCTATCTAGCAGGATGTCCTGTCCGTCCGTGTTGGATAAATAACGCGGTTCCGCGTTCTTGGCACTTGAAGTCATCACGCGCGTGCGTTGCGTCGCATGCCGCGCAGTATATTAACGGATCAGCCTAAGGTTAGACCGCGCAATTTCTGCTATAGATAAGCTCACAGGGTCCTCGCCAGGGTTTCTGGGAGCTGGCTCTTGGGGACAGGTAACCTGGCAAAAATCCGATGTTGCGCGTTATCGAGCATTCGGACGTCTCTACATGTAAGAGGCAGTGGCGGGGCGCAAGGATTTGCGGGCCGGCAAAGACCTCATCGAGAAAATGCACCTGTGTTTGCTCTCACCCGCAGCCGAGAGACAATATGGCCGCAGGGTGCCAACGCCTTCGAGCGCGACAGAGGCGCGCCAGCCTATATCGCCCAAGCGGCATACGTCCTTCAACTTTTGCAGAGTGCCTTTAGGTTTGCTCGGGTCATTTGTAACGCACCACTCAGAGCCGCCAATCTCGGTCACCATTTGCGTTAACTGCATGATCGAGACATCGGTCCGGTAGATTTGTTCGTCGGTATTTTAAGCTGTTCAATCCAAATAACGACAGCGCGCGGCGGAAGGGGCCGGCCAACCCGACATACTCAGAACCCTGAGAAAACCATGTCAAGGGCGCCGCGGATCTCATAGTCGGCTCCGGAGAGGTCTGCGATGGAAGGGGCTTTGAGCAGCGTGGAAGGGATCGCCGCCATCTCTGCGGTGTGTAGGGCATGGGCAGCGCCATCAATCTCGAAAACCGGTTCGAGGCGTCCGATGACCCTTGGCCCGGCTGAAACCGGAATCAGAGGTGCGACGACGCGGGAACCGGTGTCGATCAGATCCGTCTGGAGATCGAGCACCAGCCGTCCGCCGGTTACCCGATAGACTTGAAACTGTGCCATCAGCCGAGTCGCAGCACTTGAAGGTCTGCCAGCGGCATCCCATGAGCCTCAAGCCAAGCGCGGCGCTCTGAGATCGCCGCCGCGTTGTCCGCGGCCCAAGCCGCGGCCCGCGCGCTCCGCACCGCTTCTGCGACTGCAGCATCGCTGATCGCGGACACGTTCAGGCCCAACTCCCGCGCAGCGCAGAGATTTTCCACCGTCAAAGTGATGTTTGTGCGTTGCTTTTCTGTTTTGGTCTGCATGCCATTCTCCTGCATCACATGCAATATACACACAAACGATGTGTAAGGCAATGGAAACGGGTCATTTGAATGTGGCCATTTGGTCGGCTCCGCGCCTCTTTCAATGCTCATGGTCGGCCTAAGGTCTATCGGAGCGATGCTTTGAGGCGCTACGATTGACCCGACGGCACTGGCGTGCCTTGTGCGAGCTTACGAGGCCGAAAGTTCGCATATAGGCTCCGCGTGATCGAAATACACCGAAAGCGCTATTTTGGCCGCATGGGAACCCACATCCTTGCACATCAACAAGGGGGCATGGAGTATGCTGCGCAATAGACACTCTGTTCTGTTTCGCGAAAAGGACACACATTGATCGTAAGAGCCAGATTGAAGTTCGCAAAGCCTAGAGCCGCGACATTCTTGCTTGCATCCATTATTCTCGCTTGCGCCACCTCCACATCCGCTTTGGAGTTGGAAAAAGGGGATGCGAAGCGTATCTTTCAGTTTGACACAGTCCAGATGCGAGAAAACCAGCAGATGGCATACGCAAGCTTCAAGAAGCGGACAGACTTCAACGCGGCCTTCGCCGTCAGCCTCTCAAGTCCGGCATGGGGAGCACAGGCATCTTCGAACCTAGAGCACTCCAAAACGATCGCTTTGGCCCGTTGCAACCAATACACCGAGAACAACGATTGTCGGGTTTTGGCAGTTGCCGTTCCAAATAGCGTAGAAACGCTTTCCGGTAACGTAAGAGCCCTGACGCCAAGCCAAAAGGCATACATTCAGAAGCAATACTTTAAGACCTCTATTTTGGAGGGAAAAAAATATTCCGTCTTGGCCGGCAACTCGCTTTATGTCGTCGCACGAACCAAGCGCACCCATTACGACCGTGCCGTATCGGATGCCATGTCTGACTGCGAAAGATACTCATCCCGCCTCAAGGGGACGCTGCATCGTGACGTATACGATGCAATGCAGCAAAGCGGCGCGCTCGAGTGCTACGTGCTCCACGCCGTCGGGGGCTAGGTTGCCCGCAACCGTTTGAGAAAATGCGCTTCGTCACCGTTCGGCTGCGCGGGTACACATGAAAAGGCGCAGACCCGATCCGGATCTGCACCGATCTATTTGAAAAGCCGGTAGGGACGCGGCTCAGTCAACCTACCTGAACCGCGATCAGGGGTCTACGACACCACTGGAGGTGTTCACTTTGGCCAAACCTTCCGCAACAACGTCGGCGAAGGTCGAAACCATGGCAGCGTAGAAGTCAGCCTCCGAAGGAGGAACCGCCACGTAACCTTCAGGGACGATCTGATCTGCGCTTGCCGCAGCAACCTTCACTGAAAAACTCCGACCGCTGTTTTCACCGGTCGGGCTCGTAATGTCGACAACTCCTTCGAGTTGGTTGAACAGACGATCATCGCCCAACATGGTTGCGCCGTTCAGCGCGATCTTCCGAATACCGATATTGATTTCCGGGTCAGCGCCATCGCTGCTCAGCGGCACCCGTTTGGCCACCTCAGCGCGCACATCCTCCGCCAGATCAGGGTAAAACTGAATGCCGTTGCTTTCCGCTGCTGCGGAAACCGAGGTCTCAACATTGATCCCCGAGATCTGGATCGGGTCATCAGCAGATGCGGCACCCCCGAGTGCAATCGCACTGACACCGGCTGCAAAAGCCATCGTTCTAATTGTCGTGAGCATGTTTCTACTCCTCGCTCTTCCCTGCGCGCGGTGGGCCATTCCTCCGCGGGTGGGTCATATTAAGAACTGTGCTTGGGTGTTTTGGGTTCCCCTGCCGCAAAGAGGAGGTCAGTCTCTTAGTTCAGCAAGGGGTCTCAAGGGCTTTGAGGTTTTTCCCCATCCTTCGTAATAACGGAGGGAGTACCGACAGCGCCATCAGCTTCCTGCTCAACGCGTAGCGAAAGATCAATCGTCCCTGATAACTTGCCAAGTTCGTAGAAAAACGCAGCCACGGCCAAACCGGCGAGAACAAGCACCCCATGATAGGCGGCCGGCAGAAAGACGAGAATGCTGATGATCCACACGATATTTCTTTGTTTCAAAGCCCTGATCCCCTACGATCAATTCGAAAGCCAATGCCCTGCCACAGCAGGTGCGCTAACCGCTACAGCCACACATCAGGGCAAATGGATCGTCGAAGCAGATGTCCAAACGTCTGAGCTTTCAATGCTTCCAACGTAAAAGCAGCCGAACCTCTCGGCAATGTTTTTCACGGCGTACTCATGACCAATGGGAATTGTACCATATGTGTAGCCATCAGCACATTAGCCCTTATGGCAGCGCGGGTATCCTGCCTTTCCCCTCGAATATTCGTTACACAGGTGAAAATCGCGAGTTGGAAGCGGAGGTGCCAGGCAGATCTGGGGCTAAGCACGGCCGGGCCATCTGGATTGCCTCTGCCAAAGAAGGCTTTAATGACAAGATCCGCTTCGCTCGGTTCAGCCAGGTTTAGGTGAGAGCGATATATACTGAGAAACACCCACCAGATCTGGGGTGACATCCGCGAAACCCAGCCTAGCTAGAGGCATACGAGAGGGGAGTATGACGTTGGCAGACACGCAAGAGAAATCCGGAAAGAACCAGCCCCAAAAGCCCGAGAGCAGCCGCGCCAGCCTTATTGCCTTTGCTCTGTTCGCAGCACTTGGCTGGATATGGGGAGGGTACCAGAATATTGCCCTTTCTGACCTGGAAGACGAAATGAACCGTCAGATTGAAGCGGCTACGCTCGAGCGCGATGAAGTGGCCGCCGCCCTCGCGGCCTTGGAGACGGCCTCTGGCGAGTTGGATAGCCTTGAAACGCGCATCGAGACGTCCAGCGGTGAGCTCGCAGGCCTGAAAGAGCAGCGCGAGGCGGCCGAGCGGGACTTTGAGGCCGAACTGGCAGCCTTGGCAGAGCGCAAAGCCAGCGCGGAAACCAAGCTGAACGCAGATCTCGCCGATATGACCACCCAGATTGAGGCCGCACGTAAAGATTTTGAAGCCGAACTCACCACGCTTACCGCGCAGCGCAACGCCGCCCTAAAGGAGACCGAGGCGGCCCAGAGTTCTCTTGAAGAAACCCGCTCACAGCTCAAGCAATCGACCACGCAGCTCGAAAACCAACGGGATGAGCTTGCAGAGATCGAAAAAGTGATAGGGACGCGCCAATCCGCACGGGAGAAGACAGAAGCGGCGCTGAGTAAAGTCACTCAAGAACTTGAATCAGTGGGGGAACGACTTAAGGAAGCGCGCGCGCAAGAAAGCGCGCAGCGTGACACCCTTGCCACGCTGCAACAAGAGGCGGCTGAGCTCAGCAAGGCGCTGGCCGATGCTGAATCCCGCATCCAAACAGCCCGCCGTGCCGAAGCCGAGACCCAGGAAACCTCCGTCAAGCTGACCGAAGAAGTCAGCGGCCTTGCGAAGGAAAAAGAGCGACTGACGAAAGCGGTCTCCGAGCTCGCCACCCGCCGCTCCGCCTTGCAGTCCGATGTCACCGCTGCTGAAGAACAGCGCGCGAAAGTGCAGTCTGAACTGCGTGACGTCACGGAGCTTCTCGAGGTTCGTTCGGATGAGTTGCTCAATGTGGAGCGCCGTATTGCTGCGCAACAGGAGATGGAGCAAAAGGGGCCCCTGGCACAGGCCCAGGAGACAGCATCGCGGGGCACGAAAGCTCGAGAAAGCAATTCAGGTGCCCCCTCCCCTACAGATACGCAAGACGCAAAACAGGGCCAAACCACTGCTTCTGAAGACACGTCGCGTGACGCTTCGGACGAAGTCCAGCCCGCTTTTGCTGCGGGCACATACCGTACCGGCGAAATTAACGCCCGTTTTCGTCCCGAGGGCGCGTTCCGGATGCGCAATGAGAAGCGTGGGACTGAAGTGAAGGGCCGGTATGCCACGCAACAAGGCATGTTGGTCCTATCGAACCCTGAAGGAGATCTGCGCCCCGGTGTGCGCTTTCCGTTGCGCTGTGCCGTAGCTGCCAAGAATGAGGGGTTCACATTACAAGACGTCGAGGGGGAAGGTTCTTCTTGTGGTCCTTTGGCTGGGACGATCTTTGAGAGAGTGCAAAACTAAGCGCCAAGAAAACTTCCTTTGGCAAAAGTCAGGGGCAAAACGCATGCTCAAAGATCCATGTGTTTGCCCCTACTTTTTGGCCCGGGCACGCCAACAACAGCGCTCAGGTCGGTATGGGTAGATGTCTTACATCATGAAGGGGTCGTCCCAGCACCCTCACGAGGGGCATCCGAAACTCCCATCCTGAGCATCAGAGGCAGCCCATGGTAATCATTGATGACCGCCCCAGCGGGCGTCATGCTTGTCTTTGTTCCAACAAAGAGGGTCATGGCTGCAGAGGCGGTGGCCTGATCATTGCTATTGATAGAACAGCCTTGGCCTGAGGAGCAGGTCGTCAGAGCGAAGTGATTGGCACTTGGGCAGCATCTCTCACGCGCGATCCCTATAGCCTCGCCCCCAAAGCCATTGCTCCGCACATTTTGGGATATTGCTCAGAGACCGCCGCCTCGTATAATCTACCTGCGGAATGTTCGCCCGCATCTGGGACACTCAAGCTTGGCCTCCATCCAGCTTTCGGTGTCTTTTTGATAAATCCCGTGGCCAAGGATCCAACAGATGGGTCGCAGCAGCCTGAGCCTCAAGCCCCGCCCCCGGTCGGGTTCTTTCCATGTTATTCGCGCCATTTTCCCATCCATCGTTCACTCCCTTCTGAAGCCTCCCGCAGCGCTTTGGACACGCACAAAGCGTTCCCTTGCGCCATTGAAAACTCCTTGCGGTGCAAAAATCAACTGGAAGGGTTGAGCCTGGCCCAAAGATGCGGGCTCAGTCGATCTCGATACCAGCTTTGTCAGCCAGAGCCCGAATGATCAAAGCGGCATCTGACATGACATTTCCTGCCAAGCGTGGCGTACGACCAATGTCCGCCATCTGCATGTCACCAAGTGCCCCGATCACTTCTGATATCGTGTCAGGATCTAAGGCTTCATCGCCCAAGGTAAGACCACTATGCCGCGGCACGCTAATGGGTCCCCTCGACATGGGAATCCGAGAATACCGTTTGGGGAGGTAGCGCGCGCAAACCCTCGGATTTGAGTTCGATCTCATTCATGACTTGAACGGTCAGGCGATAGATTTGCATAAGGCATCCTATGCGCTTCTGAGGCGCGCCGCATTTATTCGTTAAATTTATGGATATCGCTTATGAAGTTTTTCATCATAACGCTCGCCTTTTTACTGGCAGCATGCAACTCTCACACCGATGGAGAACTGCCTGTCATGCATGATCCTTCGACGGACCAGATGCGCCCCTGCGCGCATCTCGGGATATTAGGCGATTGCCAGCATTTCTTGTGAAGAAGCCTTGACTTCGCCTTGAATCGGACGACCTGCAAACTGACCGCTTCCGGTCGACACAACAACGCTGCCGTCTTCCAAGTTACGCACGAACGTACCCTGAACTTGAATGTAGTCACTGATCAGGATGGTCCGGATCATAAGGTTTCTCCTTCATGTTGTGGGTGCAGTATATTTCCCAATGCACATGCCGTAAAGCGGGTATAAGAGCCAAATGAGCTTACTTGCGCTTGTGTGCCAGCTCCGTTCAAGTGGGATCGCAGGAACGGATAAAGGCCATCACGGAATACAGCCCTTGCGGGGGGAAGTTCCCCCTCCCAAAGGATCAGGGGCCTATTTCCGGATTTGTCTGAGTTTCCTTTACAGCCTCGGTTCGGGCTCCACGCGGTGGCGGGGGGAAGTTTTGTTACTTGCGCGGAGCACCAGCAGTTGGCGCAGCCTGTCTGGGTTGTAGGTCTTGATGAGACCAAGCTTCAAAGATGTTTTCGCAACGGCCCCCATCCGCTGCATGGCCTCTAGCGGCATCCCGCGAGAATGCCGAATATCACCGGCTTTTGCAGCGACGTGAACAAACTGTGCCCGCTCGTCCAAGATGTCTTCAAGCAAAGCAATCAGCTCAAGCAGGGATGTCGCACGCCCAGTGGATATATTGAAAATTGCCGGTCGACGGTTGTGCAGCCCCATGGCTGCCAGAAAGAAGCGCACCGCATCTTCGACGAAGACGAAATCCCTTGTCTGCTTCCCATCTCCGAACACATGAAATGGCTCTTGCTTCTGTATCCGGTCGGCAAAGATGGATATCACGCCTGAATATGGCGAACTCGGGTCCTGTCCCGGCCCATACACATTGAAGGGCCGCAGGCCGACTGTCCGCACCCCATACATCAGCTGAGCCACACGGGCATGCAACTCACAGCCATATTTATCGGCACCGTAAGGGGTCTGGGGCGCCGCACGGCGGTGCTCCATGAGAGGCGAATGGCCGGCATCTCCGTAGACAGCTGCGGAAGACGCATAGACAACCGGTACTTTTCCCAATTCGCGCGCGGCCTCAAATACAGTAACGGCGCCGGCCTGGTTCGTAAGGTGGCCCTCCCGCCATTGTTCGCTGCATTTTTGAACCGAGGCAACGGCTGCCAGGTGGAAGACCCCGTGAACCCCATGCATCGCTTCAGCTACCGCGTCAGGATCACGCACATCGCCAATAATGAACCGGCAATCTTCAGGCAAACGCGCGCCAAGGCCAGAAGAAAGGTCATCGAGGACGACCACCTCATCGCCCCGCGCCTTCAAAGCATGGCAAAGGTGCGATCCAATGAAGCCGCATCCGCCTGTCACGAGATACTTCATCACGCTCTCCTCGTTCCTACCAAAACGCGCTGCGAGGTCACGTCACCTTCTCGCTTTCCTTCACGCCCAGATCTGGCTGGGCTGCGCCCGACCGAGTTCTTGAAAAATACTGCAGGAAATCGTCGGTCTGTCTTTGGGGCTTCAAAACAATCTTGAGCCACTCCCAAGCGAAAATTGTCGCGGAGAGAGCCATGAATGCTGCAAGCGCGGCCAAGCCCGCTTGAGCGAGAGGCGCAATACCCAAGGGGTCTTGCGCGGCTTGGGGCGGATCAAGCACTTCGATCACCGGTCCCTGTCCGCTCTCTATCTGGGCAGCAAGCTGATACTCCCCGCGTAGCTGCGCGATGCGACGATAGCGCTCCTCTGTCAGTGCCAAGTCGGTATCCAAACTGGTCTGTGCTGAAGCCGTCAAAACGCCCCCCCTCTCCATGCGACCAGCCTCACCGGGAGCGGCAGCCGCCTTCAAGCGCTCGCCGCGAAGGCGCATCAAATCCGCTGCCGCGGCGACCTCAGCTTCTCTCAAAGTCTCAGAGGGATCATTCACAAGCAGCTTTGTGCGCTCTGTCAAATAGTTGCCCAGCAGGACGTTTACGAATGCCTCCGTCATGCCGCGCTCTTCGTGCCGATAAGCCACTCTGACGAGATATGTGCCCTCAACCCGCTTGATGCTCAGCCGGTCAGCCGCATATTTTGCGAACCCAACCTTTTCAGCCCGCTTTTGCTCGCCTGGAAACCGTTTGAGCGTTTCAGCCAGAACTCTGCGGCTGCCAAGGATTTCCATTTCGGTATGAATGGCTTCATTGATGGCCACACGGACCGGCTCCCCTTTCCATGAGCTGATTGCTGCATTGCTTGGTAAATACTCCCGGCCAAAACGGAAGATAAGCGAACTGTCAGCCTGATGTAGCACCGGCCTTTGCGAGGCGAGGACAAAGACAACCGCCCCGCACATGATGGCGCCTGCGAGCAGCACAAGCCAGTGCCGCATCACACCGCGAAATGCGTGTAAGTTCGGGCGTCTGTGGCGAAGTCCTGTTGGATCAATGGCTTGCATAACCACCTCCTTCCGTCTCATCTTCATAGGTCCATAAATCCCCCTCCCGAGCCTGCGCCGACGTAGACAGCGGGGCTATTTGCGCTACGGAAAAACAGAGCGCAATGAGCAGCCATAAATACATCGGGAAGGCTTCATGGAGGAAAAGCGAAGTACTGGCATAGGCCAGCAGCGCGTAGAGCAATGCGCGCACCATGGGTGTGGCAGCCCCGCCTCTTGCCCGCGCACGCAGAGCGCAAAAAAGAGCGCCCCCCGCAGTAAGCAGATAAATCAAAGTCCCCACGAGCCCGCGTTCGGCCAAGAGCTCCAACAAGAGGCTATGGGCTTCGCGATCCGCGCCCCGCGCCATCAATCCGAAATGACGCGCTGCATCTTGGTAGAGCCCCTCGTATTGACCAACACCAATCCCGAACATTGGGTGCTCAAGAAAGAGGTAGATGGCCAAAACCATTTCGGACAAACGACCGCTTATCGCGGTGTCCTGCAAATAGCCCTCACTGCGCAAAAGGGCGATAATATCAGAAGACGCAACCGACAGCCGCTCGAGATAGGAACCATCTACCGCGAACAATAATAATGACAAAGCAGCGCCCGTGAATAGGAGAAGTCGCCAACGTCCGTAACTGTAAGCAACTACGAGCACTGCAAAGCCGATAAGAGCACCCCGGGAATATGTAAGTAACAAGGCAGCAACACCAGCACAAAGCGCGATCACGCATAGAATTTTCCACACAATAGAAGCGCTCCTTGCCGCCCCCATGATGGCAAACGGCAAAGAAATTAAGAGTACCTGAGCATAGTAGTTGGGATCGGTCAGGGGGCCATCAATGCGCCAGTAATCTACATCTCCTACGATGTGATGGTAGGTAGCAGCACCAAATCCACCGAAAGATAGGTGATAAAGATCGAAGATATACTGAATGACAGAAATGCCGGACATGAACGCCAAGGCGAGGACAATACCCGCTAGAGCGCCTTTGATCCGAGGGATATCTATGAGTAAAATCAGCACTATGAGAGTGATCAAGCCATGCTTGATAATCTCAACGGCAAACTGCATTCCCGCCCCAAAGGAAACTTGCAATAAGACAAACGCAGCATTGAGCAACAGCAAAGATGCAAAAATTCCACAGGTTGCACCTGGCAAGCGCCTTTGAGAAAGATCGTTCACAAAGAGAACGACCAGCAAGAGTAACAACAGCTCGGTTAGATAGTCAAACCCATGCACCAGCGAAAAGACCTGTTGAGCGTTGGTGAAAAAGCAGAAAAACACGAAAGCGATCGCCAAGGGCGGTCTTGCAACCATCCAGATCACAATTGGAATAACCGTAAAGGCGCCCAAGATCATGGGGGCCGGGAGCTCAATAACGTTCGAGACCACGGCGATAGAAGATACCGCAGCCACTAAGGTTAGTAAAAATATACCCTCGAAATGCGCGGTATTTATACCCATGCCCCTCATTTTCCATCAGGCGCGGTTAGGAGCTTCACCGTGAGCTTGACCAGTAGCTTGATATCTGCGGTCAGACTGTAACGGGCGATATAGTCGAGCTCTTGGCGGCATTTTTCATCAAAGGGCGCATGACGGCCCGATAACTGTGCAGGCCCGGCGATACCCGGGGTTACCGATAAGCGAGAAAGCTGCCAGGGCTTGTAGTCTTCGGGCCGGGCGGAACAGGCACGCGGGCCGACAAGCGACATCTCTCCTCGCAACACGTTAAAAAGCTGAGGAAATTCATCAAGACTCGTTGTCCGGAGGAACTGCCCGACCCTTGTGATCCTGGGGTCTCGGGTTAGCTTGAACTCAGGCCAAGTGACTTCATTCAAATGGGACAGCGAGGCGCGCAGAGCGTCTGCATCCTCTTGCATGGAGCGAAACTTAAACATGAAGAAAGGTGCGCCAAGATACCCGGTGCGACGTTGCGCATAAAACACCGACCCTTTACTCTCAATCTTTATCGCAATCGAGATCAGCAGAAAAAGCGGGATCAGAAGAGGCAGTGCTGCCAATATGAATACAATATCAAATGAGCGTTTGGCGACCTTCTGATAGGATGTCCGCCCATCTACCAGCGAAGCATATCCGGTGCTCCCCTCGTCAAATATATACTGAGATCCAGCGGGTAGAGAGCTGGCATCTTGTACTAGTAATGCACACATCGCGCCAATCCTTAGACTGGCCTGTTATAAATTCTGCCTCGGTCGTTTAGGAATCCCGCAAGATAACTAATTATGTCAGAAAACTCTGATCACATCCTCAACAAAGGACACTCACAAAACTCTGAGAT
The DNA here is from genome assembly GCF_013346665.1 of Sulfitobacter maritimus. Lineage (GTDB taxonomy): Bacteria > Pseudomonadota > Alphaproteobacteria > Rhodobacterales > Rhodobacteraceae > Sulfitobacter > Sulfitobacter maritimus. Next base: position 35,150 of record NZ_JABVBB010000032.1, on the reverse strand, counting down.
CCGACGGTGTTCCCGATATCTATTCTTACATCGTTTCAATAAGCTGCGGATCATTGACAAGGTTATGCCACATTTCCGATTCCGGCAACGCTGTCTATCTCGTCAAGAAGTTGAACACAGGCCGGTGGCCTCTCCCAACCCAGTATCGGTGAACCTAATACCCCACAAGAAGTATCTAAATCCTATATTATACCTATATATTGTGTCCCTATCTTTGATATCCGGTGCCTAATCATTTGGGATTAGCCCCCTTGGCTAGCGCTGCGCTCTTTGCTTTCCGCAGGGACAATTCCAGAGACATCGCGGAATTCCGAAGATTTTGCGCTATACTCAAACTGCGCCCTGCATTGTCTGCCGCTTAAGGGACGAATGCGCATCCATGAAAAGACTTTTCTTCTTACAAATAGCGCATCTAGTATAGGAACAACCGGCATTCGAGCATCCTGAACCATAGGAAGCCACTATTATGACCAGCCTTATCCTTATTACGATTATATGCGTATTTCTTCAATTGTATCACTACGTATTTTATCCGTTGATTATCGCTGCATTTGCAAGATTCAAGAAGCGCCGGGATTCCCAGACCCAAATCCAGGAGTTCAGTGTATCTCTCATCATCTGCGCCTACGACGAAGCGGGGATCATCTCCCAAAAGCTATCAAACAGCATTGCACTCGATCCTCCTCCCGACGAAATCATCTTGATCTGTGATGGGTCTACGGATGGGACGGAACAGGTGGCCAGAGCCCTGGCAGCAAGGCAAGATCACATCACTGTGCTCTACCGGCCGGAGCGTCAGGGGAAATCAGCGGCCATGAACCGGGCGGCAGCAAAGGCCTCGGGGGACATTATGCTCTTCTCTGACGCCAATGCGATCTATGCCTCGAATGCTGTCGAGGCGATCAGACGGGGCTTTAGCGATCCGAGCGTCGCAGTGGTCAGCGGAGCTAAACACACCAAAGGTGCAGATGGTGTGGGGGTGGGCGACAGTCTTTACTGGCGCTACGAAGCCTGGATCAGGCGGTGTGAGACACGCATTGGCTCCACAGTAGCCTCCGTAGGAGAGATCATCGCCGTGAGGCGCAAAGATTGGCGCCCCATCCCAGGCGGCACCGTAAATGATGATGCATGGTTGACCCTTTCCAATCTTGCGCGCGGACGCCGGGTGGTATTCGCCCCCGAAGCGCATAGCTATGAGCCCGCCAGCGCAGACCATGATCTGGAAACCCAACGCCGACGCCGCATGAATGCTGGAAGGCTGCGTTTGATCGGCCGCGCGGAGAACTGGCCATGGAGATACCCTTGGCCATTGTTTGCTTTCCTATCGCATAAAGTTCTACGCCTTTTCTTGCCGATTTTCATGCTCCTGGGCTTTGCCACCAATTTTGCCGTCGTGTTGCAGGAAGCCGCTCCACGCATCATGGAACATCTTTTCGCCCTCCAACTGGCGGGAGCGGCGCTCATACTGGTGGGCGGGGTGGCAGCGCGCCGATCCTGGCGCCTGCGCCTTCCACTGGCGGCCTACCATGTATATCGCGGCAATATCGCAGCGCTTTTTGCCATGTGGGATATCTTGCGCGGAAAATCTTACGCTATTTGGGAGAAACCTGCGCGGTAGTCTTCAGAGCTCAGCGGGCAAGGCTGTCACCACGGTAGGCGGCAAGGGTGCTCTCCATCATCCGATCAATGCCGAAGTCTCGAAGCACCATGGCCTGAGCGGCAACCCCAACGGTGTGCCTTTTGTTCGCATTTTCTCTTAAGCATTCAAGGTAACGCGCTAATGCGCTGTCATTCCCTCCTTCAAAGACAAACCCCGTCTCGCCGTCTTTCAGGACAGAAGTGATCCCGGGCAGATCAGAGGCAAGAACCGGTACCGCTTGCCGACAGGCTTCGAGCACCGAATATGGCAAGGCTTCGCTGTCAGAAGGTTGGCAAAGCAAATCTAGCCCAGCAAGGACAGCGGGTATGTCGGTTTGGAAGCCGCCAAAATACACTTGGTCCTCAAGCCCCAGGCTATGCACCTGCGCACGAAGGGCTGCCTCGTCCCGTCCTGTCCCGGCGATATAGAGACGCAGATCGGTCAGGCCCTTTTTCTTCAGATGACTTATCGCCGTAAAAAGGTGGCGATGCCCTTTCACCGTCTCCAGCCGACCCACTGTGCCGAGAAGGATCCCCCCCGTTGGCCAACCAGCGGCTTGCCTCAAATCATGAGCACGAACCGAAGCGGTCAGCGGCTCCAACCCGTTTTGGCTCAACACCACTTGGCTTGAAGCGCGAACAAAATGCCGCTTCAGGTAGCCATCCACCACATGGTTCACAGCAATAAAGCAAAAACCCGAACGGGCACAAAACCGCAGCGCGCCCTCGTGTAGATGGCGCCGCGGAAAGTCAGGATGCGTTTGGCGGTAGACTGAATGGACAGTTGCCACACGAGAGGGCAAACGAAGAACCCGCCCGGCAAGGGCAGCCCAATATTGAGATTGCATATTATGCGCGTCAATGACCCGGCTGCGCTCTTTGCGTGCAAGCTTAACAAGCTCTAAAGCAAGCCGGGGATCACCTCGGGCAAAGCGAAAAGCCCGTGCAGAGAGGCCTTCTTCGCGCAATCTTTGGTGCAGCGTCGTGCCTTCCAAGACCGCCACGACATAAGAGATGTTCTGCGAGGCCAACCAGCGCGCCGTCTGTAGCACCCGAACATCTGCGCCCCCGAAAGACCGGGAAAAGCAGACGATCAAGACGGGTCCGATCGTTTTCATACCAAGCTTCCCTAGAAGATGTGGTAGGTTGGTCCGGTATTTAGGACTGACTACGCAGGTCTACCCTTCTCAATCGGGCTGTTCATGACAAGGAATTTCTGCACGCCGCTTCTGACGAAAAACGCCGCAAGGCGGCGGATCATCCATTTAATCGACGGGCTCGGCCATGGCGGAGCAGAACGACTGCTGACGCCGATCCTCGGCGGCTTGCGCAATGCGGGGTATGACGCCAGTGTTGCAACGTTCCAAGAAAAGGATGGCAATCCGGAGATCGAGCGGCTTCAAGATCAGGGCATACCGGTCACGCTCATGCCGATCACAAAGATCCGACGGCTTGATCAGATCCACGCCGCTTGGCGCGACCTGCGCGCCAAGGACCCTGCCCTCATTCACGCGCACCTGCAATATGCCATTATTCTAGCAGGGGGGCTCAGCCGATGGGCGCATATTCCAACTGTCGCGACACTCCATACGGACGGCTTTGAGAGCCGCTCTTTTGGCGGCACCTTGCGTATGGCGCTGATGAAGCACAGCCTAAACGACTGGATCTCCCGAACGATCGCTCTGTCGCCTGCTTCGCGCGCGCAGGCGCAGACTCAAGGCTTGTGTCGGGCCCAGCTGATGGTGCTGCCAAACGGGATCAATCTCGCACGCTTCGGCCCCGGGTCCCAAGACCACAAAAGTCGGCAGGCGATGCGCGCTTCACTTGGCATCGGCGACGAGGAAACACTCGCACTCTGCGTCGCGGTTCTGCGCCCCGAAAAGGGTATCGACCGGCTCCTTATGGCTCTCTCAAAGCTGGTACCAGAAAAACAGGCCCTGCAAACTTTGATCATCGGCGAAGGGTCTGAGCGGCACCAACTCGAACTGCAGGCTCAAAAGTTGGGCATAAGTGCAAACGTGCAATTTCTTGGGTATCGCAACGATATCGCTGACCTGATGAAGGCGGCGGACCTTTTTGTGTTGCCAACCTTGGCAGATGCGCTGCCAACCGTCGTCATCGAAGCCATGGCCAGCGGCCTGCCGATCATCGCCAGCGCTGTGGGAGGAATTCCGCATATGGTGGAGAATGGCACAGAAGGTGTGTTGGTTCCACCAGATGACCCGGCAGCCCTTACGGCTGCATTAAGTAGCCTGACCCGCTGTCGCACGGAGCGCCTGGCCCGGGGCCAAGCCGCTCGCCGACGCGCCGAAAAGGAATTTTCCCTGGAGGTCCAGATTGAGCGCCTGAGCCAGCTTTACGAAGGACTTATCCAAAAAACGGGCCAAGTCAGGTGAAAATTACAGTCGTCGAAACCGACGCGAAGGGCGGGCTTATCCATTTTGCCTACCATCTCGCAGAGGCATTAGGCGAACAAGGACATGAGACAACACTTGTCACAGGCGAAGCTTTTGAACTGGCAGAACGCCAAGGGGCGATCCCTGTCGCCCCGATCCTGAAACTCTGGCCTCAAATCGAGGCAAATTCTCAGATTGGGCAGGATGGGATCGCGCGTATCAAGCGCAAGCTCCGGCGCGCATGGCGGGGTATGGTACTGATCCGGGAGTGGACACGGCTGACGGTCTATCTTTTGCGAGAACGGCCGGATGTCGCTATCTTTAGCGTAATTCGCTTTCCGTTTCTCTTCGTGTTCTTGGCGACCTTACGGCTTGCGGGGATCCGCCTCTCCCAGATCTGCCACGAATTTGCACAGCGAGACCGACAGACCGGCCCAATGGCGCATCTTGGGCATCTGGCCCAAGGTATGGGCTACCGCTGCTTTGAGACAATCTTTTTCCTCGCAAAAGACACACAGGAAGAATTCCATAAAACCTACCGTTTCTCCGGGAGATCCTGCGTTCTTCCCCATCCTCCACAACTCATTTTTCATGATGTCGCAGCCCCCCCCCAAGAGCTTCGAGACATGTTCAAGATTGACCCATCTAACAAGGTAGTCCTGTTCTTTGGACTGCTCAGACCCAGCAAAGGGGTCGATCACCTGCTCGAGGCCTTTGCGCAGGTACCAACACGACATAATGCGCGACTTGTTATCAGCGGCTACCCGACAAAGATGTTCGACACGCAAGCGCTCCGTCGGCGCGCCAAATCACTCGGGATCGAAGCACGCTGTCGTTTCCACTTTGACTATCTACCAAATGAGAAAGTTAGCCCTTTGATGGAGATGGCGGACCTCGTCGTATTTCCATATCGCAACGCCACGGCAAGTGGCGTGCTGGCTTTGGCGCAGAGCTTTGCCAAACCCGTCATCGCCACCCGGGTAGGAGGCTTGATGGAGGCGGTGACGGATGGGGAAACGGGCATTACGGTCCCGCCCGAAGACCCAACCGCAATCGCCAAGGCGATCGACGATCTCCTTGCGCATCCCGACAAAGCGCGCCGACTTGGCCAGAATGCAAAGCGGGTATTGGCCCATGAGCGCTCTTGGGCAGTGGCAGCGGCACGTGTGTCGGCGCAGCTTACGCCAAAAGTCAGAGATGTCGCTGAGACCGCCGGCGGTTCGACCCAAGGCGACTGAGCCTCGATTTAACAGAGGCCTTCCGCAGCTTCCAACGCAGAATGGACCAAGTATCGGATGCGCCAATGGCAAAGCGGCCCAGACGGAACGCATCTGAGCCTGCCGTGTTCGGCTGCGCATTTGTGGCCACCGCATGATTGATGCCCAGCTTTCGCAATATGGCAATCGCACGCGCGTCAAAATCCTGGCTGCGCCCGTTTGGATAGGCAAAGCCGACACATTCCCCTCCATTCAAGCGCCGTAGGCTCTCAACAGACCCCGCGATCTCGGTTTCGAGAGCCTTTTGATCCAGAGCTGACAGAATGGGGTGGGTGACCGTATGCGCGCCGAACTGGAAAATACCCTTGTGTCGCGCTGCAGCGATCTCCGCCGAGGACACCATGGTAAAATCCGTGCCCGGGGCCGTGGACGGGTTCACCGGAACCTCCAGAGCGTGCTCGATCTCTTCCGCAATTGCCCCGGGATCTTGTGGACTTAAAGACTTTGCTGCCGCCTGCAATCTGGCATTGGCTGCGCTTTTGTCTCTCTTATCTACCAAGGGAAAATCATGATCGCGCCAGTACAAGGAAGTAAGCGCAGTGCGTTGCACGGCTTGCAAGATGCGGTTGGGCCAAAGCAATTTTTCGCTATCGATAAAACCGGTGGTCACAAAAAGCGTAGCAGGAAACCCGAAACGTTCGAGAATGGGGCCAGCAACGGTCAGGTTGTTGCGATAGCCGTCGTCAAAAGTGATGGCGACGGTCTCTCTTTCTAGCTCCCCCCTGGCTTGGGCCGCCAGCGCCGCATCGAGCGCCAGCACGTCATACCGGCTCCGGCTCAGACCTCGCATGTGCTCTTCAAATCGGCCGGCCGACAGAAAACAGAAATCTTCGACTGGCCTAGGAGTGTCACAGACGGCATGGTAACAAAGCACCCAAAGGCGAGCCTGTCTTCTACGTCTACCTTTGACCATTCCCGTTCGCTCTATTTTGGATAGCCTGCTGGCTCACCTGGAAATCCAAGGCTACCAGAAATTCTACAAAAAATCACCAAGACCCGCCTGACCTACGAAGAGGATGGGCAGAGCCTGACTTTTCTGGCACGCTTTGCCCGACCCATCATATTTCGGTGGGGCCTGTTCGGAGCATGGCCAGATGTCTCGCGTACCCCAGCCCCAACCGTCCCACGGCCTTGGCCGACAAGCTGCACGGGGGGCCTCCGTTACATTGCTCAGCTATATAGGCTCCCGCCTGCTGAACCTCGTCTCGGTCATCTTGCTCGCCCGCTACCTCCACCCGGAAGAGATGGGGCTGATTGCCGCCGCCGTCTTGGCCATCGAAATGGTGGACATGCTGCGCGATTTGGGCTTCCGCGAGGCGCTGATCTATAACCGAGACCAATCCCAATCGTCTTTGAACACCGGGTTCATCCTATTTATAGCCCTTGGAATCGCGCAGGCTGTTCTGGTCCTGGGGGCAGCGCAGCTGGCGCCTATGGTTGTGGAAGACCTTCTGATCGTCAGTCTTCTGACCTGGCTCGCGCTGATCTTTCCAATCAATACCGCAGGCGCGATACAAGAAGCACTTTTGCAGAAGTCATTCCAGTTCGGTCGACTGGCAATAGCTGAAATCACTTCTGTTGCGGTGAAATGCGCCGTCATCCTGCTGATGCTGGAACTGGGCTATGGCATCGCCAGCTTTGTCCTTGCCATGTTGATCAGCCGGGCTGTGCGCGTGGTCTTGCTCTGGGCCGCTTCGGATTGGCGCCCGACGGGGCCCCTGTGGGCCCCCAAAGCGGCGAAGTTTCTTTTTGCCTATGGGCGCCATATCGTGGCGGTCAGCATTCTTTTTGTGCTGCGCAGACGCTCGGACCAAATGGCAATCGTAGCCGCCCTGGGAGATGTGCAACTGGGTCTTTACTATATGGCTGCACGCCTGCCCGATATTGCGATCCTCGGGATCTGCGCCACGCTGACCAAAGTGATTTTCCCATCCCTTACCGCGGTCGCTGAAGATGTGCCGCGGTTGGGCAGGGCGTACCTCAAAACGCTGACGGCCAGCATGATGATCATGGCGCCGATCTCTCTCGGTCTCGCGGCCGTCGCCCCCCTCGCGGTCCTGGTCTTGTTCGGCGAAAAATGGACGGATGCGGTCCCGGTGCTGGCCGTGCTCGCATTGACCGGCATTCCCATCACTTTGGGATGGACGGCAGGCGACGTTCTAAAGGCAACCGGACGCCCCTCACTTCTGTCAAAAATCTCCATCGCGGAAACTGGCGTGGGACTGCCGCTGGTTTGGCTGGTCGCTGGCGTAACGCGCGATATTCTCAGCGTGGCCCTCGCCGTGATGCTCGTAGAATGCCTTGCAGCCGTTTTGCGCATCTGGGTCATGCGCAGCTATTGGGAGGTCCGGGCGACGGAAACCCTCCGTGCCATTGCAATGCCGGTGATCGCAGCGCTGGCCCTCGCGGGCGTGGTGCGCCTTCTCGAACCACATTTGGTCCAACTGCTGGGTCAAACAACTGCGCTCGGGACCGCTGTGCTGTTGGGATCGTTGCTTTACGCTGTCCTCATATTTATTATCGATCCAAAGACCGTGTTCTCCGTTTTGTCACTGTTCCGCAAGGAGGCACTGACTGAAAAATGAAAAACCCACCCGGCCTCTCCTTTTGGCGGCAACGCAGCCTGCGGATAAGCATTCAGCTCCTGGCTTGTCTGCTCCTGCTCGGTCTCGCATCCCCCGGACAAAGCACTGATATCGCTTCCGTCTTGGCTGATCTTCAGGCACGGGCCGCAAGCTACAAGCGCCCTTATGGTTCTGCGGCCCCCTGGAACATTCCAGTCAGAGGTCTGCCAATTCATGACAAGAGTGCCTATTACGCCCAGCTGATGTGGCAAGATGCCCCCAACACCAAAGGCAATTACAACCTCAGCTTCGTCACCTATACCTACCCAGTCTACAAAGCCGCAGATGCCGCCGGGGTCATAGAAGTCCGCACGCGCTGGCGCTCGAACATCAATCGCAAAAAGATCCCCTGGCACCCCAGTTGGCGACCCGCAGCCGGCAACGATGGCCAGGTCATTGTTCTTGATGAAGCGAGAGGATTGGAATGGAACCTCTTTCAGGTCAAACCACGACGCCATCATCTTCTCGTCACCAACGGCAACCGTGTTCCCGGAGACTACCGCTCTCGCACCAAAGGCTATGAACCCTCACGGGGCATCGGCATTCCTTATCTTGCCATGCTGGTTCGTCCCGAAGAGATCTTCCGAGGTCGCATCGAGCACGCGCTTTCCATGCCAATCTCCAATCCCGATGGCAGATATTATCTGCCTCCCGCCACCAAACTTGAAAATGCCCATGGGGGCGAAGGGATCCCCCTTGGAATGCGCTTCGCTCTGCGGGTCAGTGATGCCGAAATCGAAACCTGGGTCCGCAGCCTGAGCGGCGCCTCCAAGGGCACACAGCGCTCCGCACGCATTATCGCCCGCGCCTTGCGCGACTACGGCTGGTTCGTCACCGACACCTCCGGAAGTGCAAGTTTCCAGTTTGAATCCACCCTGACTGCAGGACCAGAGTGGAAACTATTGGGCTTGGGAAACGCGCAGATCGGTGACCGGGTGTTGCCCAGAGACCTGCTCGATGGCCTCATCCGCCCTGAACGCATCTATGTCATAGCTCCGAGCAACAAATACTGATGGTCATCGTAAGAAACGTCGACAGGTAAGCCGCAGACGTCGTCGTCTCACCTTTGCGCAGTGACGTTCGGTAGCGACCAGTGACTTTTTTGCGTAAACCCGAGGCGCTTTCGCAGGTGTCCGATAGCAGAATGCGGGTCATCCCCCCCCTCGCACAATGCATTCTGATCGCCCCGCCCCGCGAGGCAAATGACGACACTGTGATTTACGCCACCCCGGACTACCGGTACTTCTAACCACAGCGATGTGGGAGCATTCGGCGCATGACACTGCAAGATTCAGGTGTGAACAATCAGTCGGTCGTCAGGCGCGTGCTGCAAAGCTCAAGCTGGATCGGGCTGGGAGCTCTGGCCTCCCAAGGAATGAGGCTGGCCGGCAATCTCGTCCTAACCCGGCTGCTTTTTCCCGAAGCCTTCGGCCTGATGGCCCTCGTGACCATGTTTATCGTCGGCGCGAAGATGTTCTCGGATCTTGGCATCCGCCCCTGGATTCAAAAAGATCATAGAGGAGACGATCCGGTCTTTCTCGACACGGCCTGGACGCTCCAGGTCGCGCGAGGTGTCATCCTGTGGGGGCTCAGCTGCGTGATGGCCTGGCCTGTCGCGAACTTCTTTGATGAGCCTCTGCTGGCCACCATCCTGCCGATCGCAGGGCTGGAGCTCATCGCAGCGGGACTGATGCCCACCCGCATCGCCACTGCGCATCGTCATCTTCAAGTGGGGCGGGTCACACAGTTCGAGCTTCTCGGTCAGGCTGGCGGCCTCTTATTCACCTTGTTGCTCGCCTGGCAGCTGCAATCGGTATGGGCGCTCGTTTGGGGGAGCCTTGCCAGCAGCCTGATGCTGCTCATTCTGATGCAGCTCGGCTTGCCCGGCCATAAGAACCGCCTTTTGTGGAACTCCAAAGCGGCGACCGAGCTGATAACTTTTGGAAAATGGATTTTCTTCAGCACCATCTGCGGCTTCATCGTGGCCCAGGGCGACAAGATCATCTTAGGAAAGTTTCTCAGCGCAGAAGCCCTCGGGATCTATACCATCGGTTTTTTTCTCGCGAGCTTCCCGGTCATGCTCACACAGAAGGTCTCGAGCAAAGTTTTGATCCCGCTCTACCGCGAACACCCCCCCGCTGCTTCACCCCAAAATTTCGCCAAGATCAGAAAGCTCAGATTTGCCGTTACTGCGGGATTGTTTGCCCTCCTGATCCTTTTAAGCCTCTTGGGCCCCCACCTCGTCGAGCTTTTGTATGACGTGCGCTATGCCACCTCCGGCGTGATACTTGTCTTGGTCGCCTGTGCGCAGATGCCCCTGGCTGTGGGACTGACATACACCCACGCCGCCTTGGCCCACGGGAACTCCCGGCAGTTCTTCATGGTAACTTTGGTGAAAGCCGCGCTCATGCTTTCGCTGATGCTCTCAGGCACCTATTTCTTCGGGATGGTAGGCGCGATTGGCGGGCAGGCCGCAGCGCATTTTCTGTCTCTGCCCGCGATCATCTGGCTCGCCCGGACGTATCGCGCATGGGACGGGCTTCACGACATGGTGTTTCTAGGGCTCATGGTTGCGTTCGGCAGTGCCGCGATCTGGATTCACCGGTCTGACATCTTGGCCCTCATCCAAACTGGCGTTGGCGGGTGATCTAAGTACCGGCCTGATACCTTCGCTCGATCTCTTTCAGCGCGGCTGAAACAGCCTCTGCCTCGTTGCTACTGCTGGCCGCCAATACCGCCGCAAGCCACTGGCGGTGGACGCCCATCACTTTGACCGGAAAGACACCCGCCGCCCCCACCACCTTGGCTGCAGCCAGCCTGTGGGTCCCATGCGCCGTCTTGATGAGCGTGCCGTCGCGTCCGATCATCGCTTCGGGATAATCTGCTCCCTCCCTCTGGCGGTAGCCCTCTTGCCTCATCGTGGCCAGTATCTTGATCAGATAGCCCTCAAAAAGCCGATCCAGTTCTGCAGGATCCTGGGCGACGAGATCCTTATGAGAAAACTGCCCTTTCTCTGAAATCGCCTGTAGCCCGCGCTGGTACCAGAACGACTGCCTGTAATCTGGCAAGCACTCATAAAGGTCTTTCATCAGCTGGAACTCTTCGCGCTCCTCGAACGGCTTGCTTTTTAAGTCCCACTGGCCCCCGAAAACCCCTTTGCGCGACAAAAAACCCTTCAGACGGAAGACCACATGATGAGTGAAGAGGCGCGGCAGGTTCACGGCCGACCAGACCACCCACTTCAGATGGGGCTCCAGCGTATGTTGCTCCAAGACATGCGGATCGACATATAAGACAATGGGAGAGAACATACGGTTTTGCTTTATCATACAGACATTTAAGCTGAATATGCGAAAAATTTCCAAGCCAAAGTAAAGTTAAATCCAGCCCCCATCCTCACTTGCAGACTTTCAGAGCAAAATCGATCGTCTCAACGGCCATCCGGCGGAACAGGTCTTCGGGAAAAAACTCGAGCTGCGCCTGGGTTGCGCCCAAAGCGCAAAGCACGCAAGACACCGCATCAACAGGCTCTGCCTCTATCTGATCGAGCTGTTCTCGCACGTGGACCTTGACGAGACGCATCGCCGGATTGCTGCTGAGCGCAAACCGGAAAAGGTCGAAAAACGGGTACCCCTTGCAATTTGCACCGGCCCAATCGATCACGCAAAAGGACCGCGAAGACCCGGCGGGAGCCAACATCACATTGGCCATCCACAGGTCTGAATGCTGAACACAGTGAACCGGCACCCATCGCCCGTTCTCGAGGCGCTCCGCCGCCCGATCTGCAGATCTTCTCAGGAGATCTGGATGCGCCGTATCCTCGATCAACTTCGTGAGATGGCCCGCGATCACCTGCCGCTCGGCCGCCGTGGCATAGGCATGGGTCTCGGCAAAGACGTCTGAGAGCCAGTCGAACACGTCAGGCCGGATGAGCTGCTTGGCCAGATACCGCGGCACCCGCCCCTGAGGCAGATCGGAAAGCATCGGCCAAACGGCAAAAGAGCGCCCCAAAACCACTCCGGTTTCCAAGGGTTCCAAAACGGGCTCCGCGCTGCGCTCAGACAAAAGCCCTCTGATACCTTCGATATTACGGACAGCCCGGGCTACTAGGTCCGGATTGCCGGCCCCTGAGACAGTGATGAACAGCGACGGTCTGCCCTCTGATACAAAGATCAGCTTTATCGTTGCATCCGCCGGTGGCGAGCGCGGCGCCGTCTCAGGCACAATCAATTCCAACGCACCCGCTCGGTCGATCAGCTCCGAACACCGGCGCAACGCATTCACCAAAGTCTCCGAACTGACAGGCTCAAGCAAATCGCCGATCTCCACGGGTTTATAATTCTGAGGTCTCCGCTACCCTATAGATAGTATGAGCCAATGCTAGGCCACCTCACGCCTAGACTAAGATATCTGAATGCCCGGGCATGCTTCGCCCTACAGATTGAGCGAGCGTCGGCACCGTCACCCCTTAGCAAAGTCATCCGGATCAGTCCGCCCGCATCAAGGCTTCGCAAAGCACCTGCTTATCCTTTTGCCCCCTGCCCGCGGGCGTATACATCCTCGTAGCGAATGATATCGTCTTCGCCGAGATAGCTGCCGGTCTGGACCTCGATCAGCACCATGGGAACTTTGCCCGGGTTTTCCATCCGGTGGACCGCTCCCAGAGGGATATAGACCGACTGGTTCTCGCTCACGAGCTGCACCTCCTTGTCGATTGTCACGCGGGCCGTACCCTCAACGACAATCCAATGCTCAGAGCGGTGATGATGACTTTGCAGACTGAGCGCGGCGCCGGGATGAACAACGATGCGTTTGACCTGGAACCGCGCGCCCACCACCAGGCTTTCGAACCACCCCCAGGGACGATAGTCCCGCGGCAGGGTTTCGGCCTGCGCAACCCCCTTGGCCTTAAGTGCCGCCACGGCCTTCTTCACATCCTGCGCACGGTCTTTATGCGCCACCAGAACCGCATCCGGCATTGCCACGGCAATGATGTCCTGCAGACCAATGCCCACAAGCTGTTGCTGGGGGGCTTCAGCGCGCAGCAATGTGTCATGACAATCGATCGCTGTCGCGGCCTCGGTAACCACCACACCCGCCTCGTCAGAGCCACATTCCCGCCAAACGGCATCCCAGCCCCCCAGGTCCGACCATCCGCCCGCGTAGGGCACCACGCTGAGATTGTCGGCTTTCTCCATCACTGCATAGTCGATCGAGATGTCCTCGACTTTGCGCCAGGCTTCAGGGTCAAGCCGAGTAAAGCCTAGATCCTGCGCCGCCCCCTCCACGGCCGCGCGCACCTGTTGCAGCATGGCCGGGGCATGGGTCTCAAAAGCCGCAATGATAGCCTTCACAGAGAACAAGAAGATCCCCGCATTCCACAGATGCCGCCCGTCCGCCAGCATGGCTTCGGCCGTGGACTTGTCGGGCTTTTCCACAAAGCGCTTGAGTGGTTGCGGCTTGGGCGCAAACCCCGCCGCCGGGGCCTCGCTCATCTCCAGCCAGCCATAGCCGGTTTCTGCGCGATCAGGACGAATGCCGAACGTTACAAGCCCGCCTTCCTGTGCCACCGCCGCCGCCGCCTGCACCGCCGCGCAAAACGTCTCCGCGTCGGGAATGACATGATCGGAAGGGGCGATCAGCATCAAGGCTTCGGGCGCACGGGCCTCAAGGCTCAAAGCCGCTGCCAGAATGGCAGGGGCGGTGTTGCGTCCCTCAGGCTCGATGAGAATGCCCGCAGGGGCAATCTCCACCGCCGCCAGTTGCTCTGTCACCACAAACCGAAAGTCCGATCCCGTCAGCACCATCGGGGCCGCAAAGCCTTCACCCGAAAGGCGCTCGGCCGAGGCCTGAAACAGGCTCTTGTCGCCCATCAATTCCGCGAACTGCTTGGGATAACTCTTGCGCGACAACGGCCAAAGCCGGGTGCCCGAGCCGCCCGCAAGCAAGATCGGGTGAACAATATGGGTCATGCAAATTCCTTCAGACAAACGACGCAAGATCACGCGACATCCTAGCCAAGCATAGATCAATCAACCGCTTCCTAAAGCGCTTTTTCTAATGTCAAAAGACCCACCAAGGGAGATCAAACGCCAAATCAGGCGGGAAGCGCACCGCGACAGGACATACCACACTGTTTCAGCGGAGCGCGTATCAAAACAGGCATAAACTGCCACATCCCAACCTAGCGCCCAAGCGCAATACTCACCGGCCCGAGTGTAAGTGCCTTGACCGTATCAGGCTCGGCCCTGCGCAACTCTTTGATCAGCGCAATCGCAGCCGGAGACGTGCCGACAATGAAGTGATTGCTCCCGCCGTTGCCCAAAGCGGTCATATCAATGGTGGAGACCCCTAGATCCTCAAGCGCATCAAAGTCTTTTACCGTCCCCAAACGCGCAGCCCCACCCGAAAGCCCGGAAGCCAGGCGCAGCAAACGGTCGTTGCGAGCAACGGCCACGATGAACGGCTGGGGCAGCTTTCCTATTACTGCCGCCTGCGATTGAAACAAGTCCATGTCGATGTCAGGAGAAATTAAGGCGATGGTCCCGATCTTTTCCAAGGTCGCCGCCCCCTTCGTCAGCGCGATCTGGCGCAATGCTTCCATGATGAGAAGACTGCCCATCGAATGACCAACCACAGACAAACGCAGATTGTGTTTGAGCAAGAGAGTTCGAAGCAACAGCGCGAGTTGATCTCTCGCAATCAGAATGCTGTCTCGATCGTACGTGTACTCCAAAGGGTTGGCTGCCGAGGGCCAGGAGAACAAAATCTGCGGACCGCGCAGTTCATAATCCCACGCTACCTGCGCATGTCGGTAGGCCGATTGCGCAAAGGTCTGATTATAGCCATGTACAAAAAGGACGGTCTCTTCCCCAGATGTGGCAGCCGTTCGCTCTACAGCCTCAGCAAACCTCTCGGTATTGGCTATGGTCCTTGCACCGGTGAGCGCAAAATGCCGGGCAGGATCAACATTTTTCGTGGGAGGCCATTCAATCTGCCCGACCTTATGGTCCAGTGGTATCGACACGGAAAGCTGGGCAAAGCTCAATGCGTCTGACCGGCCTGCCCCGAATGCAATGGGCGAAGGATCCGCCGCCCGCGAAGAGGCCACGAACAGGCGCTGAACTTGCGCAGCGGTTTCTGCCGCTTCCCGCGGCAGGGCGGTGAACCCGCTCCTGTCCTGACATGCAGACAAGGAGGCTGCGCCTGCGAGCGCCAGAAAGCGGCGACGGTCGACGGGTGAACTGCTCACGTGGGGACCTCGCTTCAAGAGGGCATTCAATGGTACCATATACTTCCTAGAGTACCGGCTTTGGTAAAGCTGTCATCTATGACGAAAGCAGAATTTTTGGCACCGCCCTTTCCTCATCAATAACCAGTGCCCTGTCTCGCATCCCAGAGGCGCAGGATTTCAATCTGGCTCGGTGTCACGCGATAAATGAGCGTGAACGGCGTGCGAGGTACCGAGAGTTCACGCACGTCCTCGCGCGCATCGCTCGGCTGACCGGCATAGGGATTGACCGTCAGCGTCTTCTGGATGGCCTTCAAGTGAGCGCGGGCCTTTGCGCTGCCTTCAGGAAATACGGATTGGTAGTGGTAACGGAACCATTGGATGTCTTGCATCGTATCTTCGAGAAATACGATTTTCATACGCTGGTGCGTGCAATGTCGGCTCTCGGGGCAGAAACCTCATCCTTAGTATCCCAAGTGTCGATCCAGTCATTCATCGCCTCGGCGGAAATGAACTTCCCTTGATCTGCCCGCTCCAGCGCGGCCCTTATGGCTGTGCGCTTTGCAGTCTTGGCTTCCAGCATCAAGCGAATGGCGCGAACCGCAAGCTGTGCTGGCGGCCGATCTTCGATCTCCGCTTCGCGCTCCAGTGACTGCCTCAGCTCGTCATAAAGACGAATCGAATAAGGTAAAGCAGCCACCAAAGCGCCGCTTAATAACTCGACCGGAACCCAAGCTCATTTCGACACGATTGACGTCAAAGAGATCGACGTTGCTCGAGTTCGAGGAGGCCGTGAATGTCGCTTTTCTTTCCTGGCGCCGCGGCGGACAGCAGCAAATGTTTCGCGCGCGAAACATTTCTACGGCGTCGCAGGATTGCCAACATAATGATCGGTGCAGCCCCCCTGCCCATTCCGCAAAGCCTCGACAAGGCACAGGCAGTGCCGGATAGCGCATCCCGGCCTTCCCCCCCGCCTGGCCAGACAAAAAGGCCTTAGGTGCTTTTTCGCCACTCCAATTGCACGCGTGTTTTCTCGTCTTGTTCCGATATTTCCCGATGGGGTAACTAGGAAATCCAAGAACAATACAGCCCCCTAGGGCTCTTTCCGAGGCGTCAAGCAGGACACCCAATTCCTTCATAACGGATCAGCCGCCGGCTGATGAAAGGCTATGTGACATGGGCTATACTTTGGCCGACTATAAGTGGGGCGCAGGTGCGCAAGGCCAAGCCGGCGGCGTGGTCAAATGGAGTTTTGCACGTCCCAGCGGGGCTGGAGCTGCCTTTGCCGCCGAGATCTCAAATCCCCTCTATAAAGCGCTCATCCAGGATGCGTTTCAGGCGTGGCAGGACAGCGCGAACATTCAGTTCGTTCAAGTCGCAGATGGGGCGCAAAGCCAATTGCGCCTCGGATGGGATAGCATTGATGGGCGCCATGGGGTGATCGGCAACGCGACGTCCTATTTTAGCAAGAGCACCGCAAGCTCGAGCATGTACACTGTCCGGGAAGCGGAAATCCGATTCGACCTCGCAGAGAGCTGGTCTACCAGCAAAAACTCCACTGTATCCGCGCTCAACTTCTACGCCACGGCTCTACATGAGATCGGCCACACCATGGGCCTGCTGCATACGGATGACCCCGGCACGATCATGTATCCCACTACCGGAAGCCTGGCCGAATTGACGGGCCACGATACCCTTGGCGCCCAGATCATGTATGGTGCGCGCCTTTCCGGCACCACACGAGACGATCTGTTGGCGACGACAAGCGGGGCAGATGTTATAGATGGATACGACGGGCTTGATACCGTTCGCTTCAAAGGAGGCGCGAGCCTCTATACAGTGACCGATGACAACAACCTTAATATCCAGGTCCAAGCCTCTGCCACTGGCATTACCCGCGAACTGAAGAACATCGAACGGCTGCAGTTCGATGATGGCTATCTGGCCTTCGATACCGATGGGAATGCAGGAACCGTCTACCGGCTTTATCAAGCCGCGTTCGACCGCAGCCCGGATGCGGAAGGTCTGGGCTTCTGGTTGAGGCATTTTGATGCCCAGACCGTCGCCCTGCCCGAAATGGCAGGTTATTTCCTAAACTCGCAAGAGTTTGCCAGCAAATATGGCGAGCCAGAAAGCTTGAGCGATGATGCGTACCTCAGCTTGCTCTATGGCAACATTCTCGACAGAGCGCCCGACCAAGCCGGTTTCGCCTTCTGGAGCGATCAGCAAGACAATGGCCTCGGGCGCGAAACCATCCTCCAATACTTCTCCGACTCCCAAGAAAACATCGTCAAGGTCGCCCCCGCGATAGATGACGGCATCTGGTACGTCTAAGGCAAGCGGGTCCGCGCTGAGACCCTCTTAAGCACTCACTGCGGACAAGGGCGCGGTAGATATACCAAACAGCAGGAATGACTTCTTGTCGGTCATCCACTCCGTAGTAGTAAAATCGGACCTGATTGATGATGCGGAATTCTTCGCTGACGAAGATGGGGATATCGATCTTGATTGCAATCTCGGCGTCAATGTCCATGTCACGATCACAGACGTGGCCTGCCTTTACGTGGAGTTCACTAGCGAATTTTACGGCACAAGTTTTAAGTTGAACAAACCCGAAATGTTGCTCGTGCAGCAGGCACTGGCCAGCGGAACCCGGACGGATGCCTTCTTGGCCCAGATTGCACTCATCGAGGGGATTTGGGGGTGGTATGAAGATTGCTGGAGCTTGGGTCTCACTCACGAGGTGATCTGCGCTCTCGAGCGCCGCCGTCTTAATATCGGGTCTTCAGCTTTGTTTTGGGAAGAACCTTCATGTGCGGGGTACGGGTCCGATCTCTCCAAAATCATCATCTACGCTGCCGGCGATCGCGAGCTCATGGTCTGTCACGAGAGCGAAAGCTGTCCGTATGAAGATGAGCCGTCGTACGGCTTCATCACGCAGGCGCAGTACGATGCCGTAGAATTCGACCCGTATGACTATCAGAAGATGGCAAGCTCTTTCGCCAAGCTGGCAGGCCTGACGCCGTAAACTTCAAGCCGGCTCGGTATCCGGGGTGCGGTTTTCCTACAGGGTCGTCATCATTTTCACCATTGGCACAAGGGAGATTGGCCCCTATTTCCGGAGAACCTTGTACCGTTGCCGCGCGTTGAGGCGTTCCCTGCCTACATCTCTGCAGCAGGCAGGCCTTCCTTTTTTGCTGGAATCCCTCCCCGAGGGCCCCGGCAAACCGCGACGGCCCCCTCCGCACTCCCCCAGGGCCGTCGTGACCAGGAACGCGGGCCGAGAATGTGGCATTCCGCCTTCACTGTTAAGGCGAATGGCTTCACCTCAGCCGCCGCAAGACGCTTTATAGCATAGTAGTATAATGGTTTTTCTTGCCTTCCCCCACGTCGAGGCAAAGGATCATCAGTTCATCTGGCGCGCGTCATGAAAAAGCCAATATTTAGAAAATACATTGCCTTAGAGCCCTTTAGTTTAAACTATTTTTGGAGATTAGCGCGTGAAAATTCTCGCTGTGGATGATGATCCCATCGTTTTGGATCTCATCGGCACCACTATGGCCAAGACCGGCTCATGTGAGGTCACCACAGCATCTTCCGGTGCAGAAGCCCTGAAGTTGCTTTCAACCCAACCGGCAGCCTTTGACTGTCTCGTGCTTGATATCGAAATGCCGCTTATGAATGGCATCGATCTTTGCAAAGAGATCCGAGCCCTGCCAAAATATACCCATACCCCAATCCTGATGCTCACGCAGCGCACGGATGCGCGCTCAGTGGGGCGCGCCTTTGTCGCGGGAGCAACAGACTACGTCACAAAGCCCTTTAAGCCACGAGACCTTGTGGCCAGGCTACGTGTTGCGCAACGGGTAATGAATACAACGACAGATGTGCCGCGCATATCTGCGCAGGACATGCAGAAACACGGCATTCCGGGCACCCATTGCTTCGAAGAAGAGGAGCCCTTCTATATCGCGGATACCCCCCGGCTTGTTCTACCCTTCTCATTGGGAACATATCTGTCCCAACAATCACGTGGTCACCTCGATCAGTGTTATATCTTCGCGGCCACTCTCAATAGCTTCGAGAAGATGTACAACCAGTGCTCCACTAGGGAGTTGTGCATCGCCCTAACGACGGCCACGAAAGCTATCGCGCGAAGCTTGAACCAACCGGACCTTCTCATGTCCCACAATGGCAGCGGAACGTTGCTCTGCGTCTTTACGACGCACCAGATGCCGAACTGGCCCGCGGTGGAAAGCTCCCTGCCCAAAGAACTCTGGAACCTTGCGCCCCGCCATGCCAACGGCGCCAGGATCAAGATGTCTCTATCTTTGGGCAAACCTATTCAACCAAATGCCAGCCCAACCCAACGGGTCAGAAAAACATTTGACCGGGCGATCCAGCGGGTAGAGCGCCAACGTTCAGAACGGCGCGCCTTAAAGGCAGCCTCCCCGCCCACCTTGAGGCGCGAGAGCGTCGATGCTTGACCATCCCGTAGAATAGACGAAAGTCCCTTATGCGGCGACAGGACCTGTCGCCGCATAGGCTTTGGCTCTGCCCAAACCGCCTATCTCTATAAGGGGGTAAGGCTCCCAGCCTGCGTATTTTCGCGCTCGGCCGCTCTAGCGCTTCGCGACAGGGCCGCTGCACTAGGGCTCGAACTCCACAGGTCAACCAAATGCCCGAGGTTCACGTTACGTTAGCTGTCGACATGAAGTGATTGCTGTAACTACCGTTTCTGAACTTGAGCAGTATCCGGTCAGACCTTTTCAACGATAATTACAGCTGGACGAGACGATTAGAGAGATGAGCTATGACGCACTGAACAACGAAAAATCCCAGGTTCCAGATGCGTATGCAGATGTTCGTTTTGATAAAATTACACGAATAGCTTCCCGCACTTTGAATGCACCCATTTGCCTTCTCACAATGATCGATGATGCCGGAGACCGGCAGCTTCTCAAATCTGCCGTGGGCATACCCGAACAGCTTCTAAAAGCACGCGCCACCCCGCTCAGCCATTCGATTTGCAAACATGTGCGCGACACCGGAGAGCCGCTGGTCATTCCAGATGCCAGAGAACATCCCCTATTCAAAGACCATCCGGCAATCAAACTGTTCGGCATGGTCAGCTATCTTGGCATTCCCTTCCATGGATCGCGGCACACCGATTGGCGCGCTTTGCTGTATCAGCCCCCTTCCAAGACAATGGGACATGCAAGACGTCGAAGCATTGGCAGAGCTGGCCTCCATCGCCGACGACCAACTCCAGCTGGATTCAGCGGTCAAAGCCCGCGTCAAAGCCAAGCTTCTTGCAGAAAAAGCCGTCGCCACGCGGGCCAGCTTCCTAGCGCATGCCAATCATGAAGTCCGAACGCCATTAAGCGCCATTTCAGGGGCGTCACACCTCCTCAAAGCGCTGGCTACGGAAGTAAAAGTGGCGAACCTCGCCAGCGTCATCAAACGCAATACGACACGCTTGCAGTCGTTGACGCGTGACTTTTTACGCATCTCTGCTTGGATAGCGGTTTTGCCGCTATCCAAGCAGAGACATACGACATCTCCCAAATCGTCGAGAATGCAGTCGCAAAAGGCCGCCCCCAGGCTGGGGACAAAAAGATCGGTATTCATATCAATAACCGCTGCAAGTCCGAGACGACATTCCTGCTCGACGGGTTCATACTGGCCAATGTGTTGGACCGCTTGGTGTCCAACGCCATCAAGTTCACGGCCACTGGTGACGTTACCGTGACTATCGAAGCCATGGGGACAGAGGGGGTCCGGATATGCGTCAGCGACACCGGCATTGGAATGGACCCCGCACATCAGTCAATGATCTTTGAAGAATTTGAAGGACATAGCCCAAACACGGCCCGGACGGGCGGCGGAAGCGGGCTAGGGATGAACATTATCCGGCGCGAAATCGAGTTGATGGGGGGCACTATCTCGGTCGCGGGTGAAGCTGGGAAAGGCACCGCATTCACGATCAATCTCCCCTCGGGGCACGCCTGCGACATCCAAGATCAGACCTACGGCCTCCACTAGAGATACGAGGCTTATTGGGCGGGCCCGGGAACGCCGTGCCCGCTGCATTTGCCCCGGTCACAGCTTGGGCCCGAGCTTTGCGTCTCTGCACAAAGACACAATATCTGGCTTTACGCGCCCCGGGCCGGGCGACGGCTGCGCATCTGGCGCAGCATCGAAGAGGAGTAAAGGATCAGCGCCAGCCAAATCATTGGAAAGGCGATCATCCGGGCGCGACCGAACTCCTCGCCAAAAACGAAGACCGCCACAAGGAAGATCATTGTGGGGGCAATATATTGCAAGATGCCAATGGTAGAGAGCCGCAAGAGCTTGGCGCCGTTGGCGTAGATCAAAAGTGGCACTGCTGTTACCGCGCCACAGCCCAGCAAAAGCCAGGTATCCAAGGGCGCCGCTGTCAGAAAATTGCCTTCCTCATTCAGACCCAAGTAAGAAACGTAGATCAACGCCGGAACCAGCAAGATCAGCACTTCCAGCAAAAAACCCTGATTGGGTCCGACCGGCAGGCTTTTTTTGGCTAAAGCATAAAGGCCCCAACTGAAGGTCAGCCCCAAAGCGACCCAAGGTAAAGAGCCGGCATCCAAAGCCAGAACCAGCACCGCGCCGGCCGCGAGGCCAATCGCGATCACCTGCGTTTTTTCCATCCGTTCACCCAGGAGGAACGCGCCTAGCAAGATGCTGAACAAAGGATTGATGTAGTAGCCGAGCGCCGCCTCCAAAGCGCGATCCGACGCGATTGCCCAGACATAGATCCCCCAATTGATGGAAATCAGCGCGGCCGTCACAGCGCCCATTAACAGGGTTCGGGGAGACCGCAGGGCGGCTTTCAAATCCTGTGTCCGCCGCATCACCACCAACACGATAGCCGCGACTGGTACCGACCAAATTACACGGTGCGCCACCACTTCGGCCGCCGGAATATGCGACAAGGCTTTCATGTAAAGCGGCAAGAACCCCCACAACACATAGGCCGCCGTGGCAAAGACCAAGCCTTGGGGCGTATCGACGTTTGGCTTGACCGTAAGGCTGTCTGGGTTGCGCATGAAAGATCCTTTGTCTTTGGTCTAGCCCCTCCCTTGGGGCTCGGCCAGTACAAAGATAAGCCTGCAGAAACGCTCTGGAGCGATGCTCAATCAGACGCAGCAGTTGCGGGGCTTGCTCCAATGACGCAGCAATCGGGAAAATGGCCAGGGAAAGATCGGATCATTGGAGGAAGATCGACGCTCCGGCGCGTGATATACATGCCTGCACTGGTCGCAGATCGCTTCAACGAAGATCTCAAGGCCGTCTATCTACACCTACTCACTGCCGGTAAACACCTCAAAGCTATCCTGCAGCGCATGATTGTTAGACCCTTCGGTTTCCTCGGTGGAACCTATGAAATGACATACGACAAGTCGGCCGCCAAGCTGACAAAATATTAGGCTGGGCGGCACGGAAGCCTTTGTTACAGGCTCTTCAGTGCTAACGAAGAAGTTTGGGGACTTTGACACCACAACAGCAATGCCCACTCTACGGCTGCAGCACAAAGGCAGCATATTGGCAAATATCTAGGATATTACAAAGTTCTTCCAGAGATTAGCTACCCAAGAGGTAATCTGCGGAAACGTAACCTTCGACAGAAGGCGCTTCAGCGGGCGAGACCCGACACCATAGTTGGCCGACCTCGGTCACACAGTCTCGCCGGATCAACTCGGTACCATCAGGCAAGCCAAGCACAATACCATACTCCAGTCCAGGACCGGTACGTAGCTTCAAAAGATCATCTGCTCCCACGCCCACCACGCTTGTTCGGCCTCCCGCAAGAGGCGCGCAACCCGCAGACAGAAAGCACAGTGCTGGCATCATGACCCGAAGACCTTTCATGGCCAAATCCTATCTTGTTGAGGCATCCAAATTGTTTTGCCACCTCCAACGTGGAAGGCCGCAACCGGTTTAACAAGGCAACGACCCCATCCTCAGGCCCGCCCCCATGGGAAGTATGGCCCAATACCCTATCCAGATACTGTCTCCACGTGCTGAGTTGTAAGGAAAGTTCGAAATATTCAGCGCTGGCAACCCGCTTTTGGTGCGCATCTGATTGGGCAATTAGAAAACCCGAAGCCGCTACTGAGGCGTTTGGGTTTTGGCGCGACGGACCACCCACTCCTCGACAATCCGCCTTACGAGTTCAGGCCTGGTGGGAAGATCTTCTTCCTGCCTTCGGGCAGCATCGAGAGCTTCTATGAGGGGTGTCGGCATACGGACCATGAGCGGTTGCGTGTCGGCCTTGGGGCGTCCGCGAGATTTCATAATATCACCTATTGACATACCAATTACATGATATCATGTTATCGTATAGACGGAGGAGCTGCAACTCCCCCGCCTACACTAACCATACTGATCACGAGGAAATCTTCATGGCTAATACCGAACCTACCATGCCCGATACAGGCACAGAACCCCCTCTCGGCCTGCTCCGCGCAGATCAATTGAGCTTCCGCCACGCGCTCGATCTCTACTTCGCGGCCCTGCAGGCCGATTGGGGCTATTACGCTGGCCGGCAAAAAAACGCACTTTCTGCGGCGGCAGATCTGGCGCACGCCGCGGCTGCCACTTGGGCGGATTATACGACCCTGTTACAAGAGATCCGCAACTTTCCCGGTGCCCATCCTGACCTGCGTAGCGCAGCGGGGTACTTGTTGCGCAGTGCGCCCGAAGAGACCCCGACGGAACGGTCGCTGCATCAACTGGCCACCCAAGTTCTCAAACTGACCCAACAACATCGCCCATCGCGTACGGGGTTGCGGGCCTTGTTGGAAGAGGCCGTTGATTTATTGGATGTGCATTCCGCCAATCAGGCAGTGATCTCACTTCAAACGCGGGCAAATACTTCGTCCTTCTGATCCGCGCAGACCGGCTGCGGCCATCCTGTTCTCCAAAAGATCATTGTTCCACCCATCCTTTTTCCGGATGTCGCAGCACCTGCGCCCGGCAAAACCTTACGGAGATTTCCAGTGCATTCTCGCAAAATCATGTATCCCTTCCCTGTCGATGGCGCTCTTCGCCCTGTGTTTCGTGGCAAGCAACCTGCTCATTGGAAGGCTGCCGCTGAGGCCAAGGGCTTTGCCCTGATCGGCCGTGCGGTTGACCGCTTGCACGTCATCCTTGGCTGCAAGACCTGCGGCACCCCCACCCTCAAACGCATCAGCGTTGTTCTGGGCCACAATCCGGAATGTCCGCATTGCATCCGTATCCGCCGCGAAACGGCCGCAAGAACGGTTGGCGCCACGCTTTGCGGACCAGACCCGGATGGACACCGACACTACGGCCTTTACGAGTTCATTTGCGGCCATCGCGATCGCCGCCAACATACGCGCGTCGAAGCGGCCGCAGCAGGAGGGCATCAGCTGAGCTGCACCATCTGCCTGCATGAGCGTCACGCGATCGAAGCCGGAGCCCAAGGGTGGCAGCTACTGGGAGACGCGGACCGCCCCAACAAAAGCTATCGTCGCTACGAGCATCTGTGCGGCCATCAGCAGGATGCGGCCATTGCAAACATGCGCCGCGGCGACATTGATTGCGCAGGCTGTGGAGAAAGCTGGTCCTCCAAACCCAGCAAAATCTACCTAATGGCATTCACCCTGCCGGAAACCCAAGTGCTCAAACTCGGCTTCAGCAGCAATCCGGAATTTCGTCTGCGTCAGGTCCAGGAAAACCCGAAAATGACCAAAGGTGCTTTGCTTCGGGAGACCTCGGTCGACACCGGGCATCGCGCTATTTGCATCGAAAAAGCACTGCACAATCACATTGCGACCCATCGGCCAGACCTCATCGTACCGCCTGAGCTGTTCCAATCTCACATGCGCATCACAAGCGAGATCTATCACCGCCATGGGAAGACTTACATTTCTGCGCTCCTTGATGCCTTGGCATCAGGCTGGGACCCCAGTGTTCAACAGGCAGCGTTCGTTGAAAGCATTTAGACCGTCATGAACGGCAAATGCGGCTCGAGTGCCCCCTATACCCGGCCGGGGTATCGGGGGGTCGAGCCAGTAGAAGACTGAACATCGTTGATGACGCATCATTCAGTCGCTCAAGAGGCTGAGAAATCCTTTGGTACGAAAGAGGTCTTCTCATATCCTGCCTCAACACTGGTTCACAGTGTACGGTCAACTCGCCAAACCCCGGCACGAAGTTGACCAGAGCGCGGCGCTTGGTGGCGGCCGAGCCCGCGCTCACTGTAGATTGCTGAATCGGGACCGATGGCGGCAGCGGGCAACAGCGCTTCTGGTGATCAAGCGCCCACAAAAAGCTGTTCGAACATTAGTGCTGAAGAACAGCTATGCGCCGGACAATAGCTGCCGTTCAAGGTTTGTAGTGGATGCCTGCTTTCCTGTTGCCCTAACGCTGCAAGCCTACCTTTACCGCACGGAGGGCGATCTTGCAGCGCAGATCACGCGGGGGCGCCGGGTGCGACTGGTAAAAGGGGCGTTCGCTGCAGCTGCAGAACTTGCATTTCAAAGCACCCTAAAAAATTAGGCCGTGTCCGCAAATCGTGTTGGATCGACTTACACTACAAGAAACATTTTGTAGGATAGGTTTTTAGCCCATCTTACCCTACAAATAAAACTTAGTAGGGTAAGGCCAATAGTCATGATCAGACATCACAGCCACATCGGCACTGCCGCCTGGACCGACCTCCTGCGCATGTTGCAGGATGCTCAGATCTCCGAACTCCGAGGTTCGCCGAAGCTGAAGACGATAGGGAAGAAGAGATACTGGTATGATCAGTATCGGATCGGGACCGAGGTCGTAAATCGCTACATCGGCGAAGACAGCAAGAATCTCCGTGATCGGCTCGCTCGCCTGAAAGAGCTGGCCCTGAAGCGTAAGGAGAATGAGCGAGAGCGATCCCGGCTCATGCGGGTGCTCCGGGCAGAAGGATACCTGATGGCTGACGCGCAGACCGGACAAGTGGTCTCGGCAATGGAACGCGCGGGTGTCTTCCGCCTCGGCGGAACGCTGGTCGGGACACAGGCCTTCCGGCTCTACGAAGGTGAGCTCGGGTTCCGGATTGGATTCGGCAGCTCGGCCGCTACAGACGATATCGACATAGCGAGTTTCGAACGGCTGTCGATCGCCCTGGAGGATACCGTAGAGGAGCCGCTGTCGAAGGTCTTCTCTCAGTTGAAGTTCGCCCCCGTCCCCTCGCTCGAAAAGAACAAGATCTGGCGGTGGCAGCAGACGGATCGAAACACGCTGGTCGAATTCCTCACGCCGTCCTTCGAGGAAAACGAAGGTATTCGAGACCTCCCTGCCCTCGGCGTCAGCGCACAGAGCCTGCACCATCTCAATTTTCTGATATCCGACCCGATCCAGGTGCCGCTCCTCTACCGCTCTGGGGCGCTCGTGCAGATCCCGCGGCCGGAGCGCTTCGCCATTCACAAGCTGATCGTCGCCGATCGACGCAGGAGCGATCCGAGCAGATTGAAGGCCCGGAAAGATCGAGCGCAGGCCGGTCTGCTCATCGAAGTCCTGAGCGAGGAAAGGCCTGGCGAACTTGCGGAGGCATACGAGGATGCGATCGGCCGCGGACCAGCCTGGCACAACAGGATATCGGCTTCGCTGGACCTGATGCCCCAAGCTCGCAAGCGTCTCGACGACATCACCTGACGCAGTGATTGGGCGACCAACACGGTTTGCGAACATCCCCAAAAATCAAGGTTAACTCCGGCAAGCTGATAAAGAGAATGTTGTTACAAGCGGCGAAGGAGGCCGGTTTCTACCTCATCATTGGTCGCTCTCTTCACGGCGGTTGATTGATGAGGCTGATACTATCAGACCTCGCGCGACCGCGCCTGGCTGGCTCGCAGCCGTGATCTCTACCACTGTCTTCCTTCCCGCCTCACCCTGTCAGACGCTGCATGCCTTCCAGCACAGTTGCGGCGCGAAGCGCATGCGGGTCGCTTGGAACATGGTTATCTCCGTATCCTTCAAGCCGACATTGAAAATTGGCTTATGCGTGAAAGAGGTCTCCACCAGAAGAATACGGTCCCCTTTGGTCAGCAAGGGCACGCGAGCACGCATCTCCCCGGCGCTGAAGTCCGAGTGTCGCAACCGTGCCAACCCCTGTCCTTTCGAAAAATCCACCCTCAAAACCCTATTCTGGGGCTGGTCGCACTTTTTGGCGCAGCGGATCTGAGTGACCCGCACATTGACCGCATCACCATATCTGGTCAGCCGGCCTGCCACGGCTTGCAGGCCTCTAAGAAAGCTCATGTCGATCGGCGTGGTTTGCCGCGACAACGTATCGGCAATCACGGCCGTCGCATCGGCTGCCATAGCCCGGGCCCGGTAGGCATCGGTGAAAGCGATCATCGCGCAGATCGACCCGACCAGAAGTGGGGCCATAATCATGAATGCGATCGACTGGCTGCCATCCTCTTTGCGCAAAAACCGCAGGACCTTGTACCGAAGATAACTCATCCGCGTGGCTCCGTGACAAATGCTGTGGTGAGGCGGACGCCGTATTCCCCATCCGAGTTTTCCGGCAACTTCCGACCCAAACCAGTGCCTGGCAAAAGAGGGTCAAACAGACGGCAGACCCCGACCAGCATCAGATCGTTTTCGCGTCCAAGGCTGAAGTTGTTCGCAGGTTCATAGTTTTCGCGTCGATCGACACAGGGCGTCGAGCCAGAGACGTTTCGCCATGCCGAAACAGGCATGGCCTGCATCTCTATGCGAATGGACTGCATGCAACCTGCGCTGAAGAAAGACCTCTCGCAAATCATCGCCTTCATCTCTTCATAGCTTGGCGGATTTGCCGTGCTCAGACGCACCTCGCGCGCCACCATATTGGTGGCACGTCTCAGCATGATTTCACGTGCGCTCCACAGGCCCACCTCGAGCGCCATGAAAAGCAGGTAAAGTACGGCAGGCATGAGAATGACGAACTCGAGCGTCACAGCGCCATCTTCTGACGCCCCAAACCGCTTTGCCTTCCAACGATTGATCATTTGGTCAACCTCAGCATCGAGATCGAGGCCGCGATCATGTCGAAAGCCGTGGCGATATCCATTCCTTTCACATCGAAGTAATGCGCTTCAGTGGCAGCACATTCCTTCAGCAAGGCGAGCGATTCTGGCTCTTCAACCTCCATACCGATGGTGTAGGTCACGATGCCCGCTTGCTTGGCAGCGCCGCAGATGCTGCGCAGGCGCGCATTCTTCACATTCGGCTTGACGGTGTAATGCATGTTCTCCCATTGCCGCCACATGATGCCCCCCCAGCTGTTGCGGTAATTCGACTGACGGCCAAGCAGGTTGTATCCATAGTAGATAGGCGACATCTCGGCCCAGACTTCCGGCCAGGTCAGCTGTTTTTCGTCAATCTGACTTGCATATTGAGCGTACTCGGGGTCGTTCTTTGGTGTATGGTTTTTCCAGACCCGCTCCCCTTCTATGGGATGCTCGGGATAAAAGTACGTCTCCCCATACGGTTTTTTCTGATCATGCGCACCATAGGTCTCCGGGGCTTCCACACTGTAGGTAAGCATCGAGCCATATGTGGACTTTGTAACGGGTGATGGGCCGGAGGCGAACTTCGGATACAGCCGGTACTCCACGTCATTCTTCCCATCCGTCATGATCACGAGAACCTTCATGTTGTTCTGCGATTTATGCGGGTGTGGCCGGCCCTCGAAAGCCGGGCTGACCAGACCGTCAGATATCAGGCCGGAAACCGCAGTCTGAGCGGAGGGATCAAGAAGCGCCAGGCCCCACTTGGTCCCCATATCGATTGAGGTGGACCCTTTGGCGGTCAGCTTGTTGATCTGGGCCTTGAGGTCGGCGGCCGAGCTTGAAAGCGGCGTGATCGTAAAGCCGTCATCGAAGCGACAGACCCAGTCGCCCTTCTCTTTGTCGGTGATCGACCACTTTCCATACCGATTGCCATACTGAAAATGCCCCGTTCGCGGCAGCAGCGTGGAGGGATGAACGGCAAGATCGGTGTAGTGCGAGCCATCAAAATCGATGCAATGAGAAAAGTCGTGCTCTTGCGATGCGTTATAGTGTTTGAGCAGATCCGGGCCCGCGTTCGCCTTGGTGGAATAGGGAATGATCGAGATCGACACTCGCCCTTCCTCGGCCTCACTGAGCACGGCATCGACAAAATCGCTCGCGGCCTGTTTGAGCGCATCGATTTTCTTGCCGCTTCCGTCGCTGGTATCCCAGTCCATCGAGCCGGATACGTCGAGCACCAGAGAAATCTCGATGTCCTCGACGCGCTCGGTGGCTTGCGACTCGATCATCATAGCCAAATTATCGACGTCTAAAAAACGGAAAAAATAGGTATTCACCCCACCCGACATTGTGGCATGGACCGTGCGCCCGACAAGAATACCGCCGATCTCTTCTTTGCTTATCTCAACCTTGACCTTCGACGCATCCAGTCCGGCAGATGATACGTAGCTCAACACAACATTAGTGGGATCAATATCCTGCGACAAGCTGGCGGCTGCAAGCACCGCATTGTCGAGATGCGCTTGAAGATAGGTCCGTGTGCGCTCGTGATTAGCCAGATCGACAGCAAGGCCACCGCCGACCGTCATGACCACGAGAATCATGAGCGACAAAATCAGAATGCCACCCTCTTCTTCTCCCCAAAACCGGCGGAAAATCTTCGATAGCCTGTTACCTGCTATTTTTTGCGTCATAAAATTCATCTTCCAGAATCACGGCCGGTGAAAATCTTGTCCGGCGCACCGCAGATCCATAATGTTCCACCCGTGCCCCTTCTTTTAATGGAAGATGAATACGACAGGACGTCGCCCGAACTGAGGCAGCAATGCGGCATTCCATCGAAGCGGAATAAAATAAACCCCAAAACGTCCTGCTGCGCCCCAGACGAAAGCCAAACATCTGGGGACCTACAGATCTTAAAGAACAATCAACGGCACAGGTCCAAGTGCGTGATAGGGGCCAGTCCCCGCAAGAGCGTCACGGCTCTGATGAACCCCCATGAACACGGGGGTTATGCAGTTGTCAGACACATCCTTGGCGCCCCCAGGCCAGCTGGCTTTCGCGCCCGTTGCGGGTCCGGCGCGGTCAACCGTGACATATCTTGGAAAAACGCAGCAAGGTTGACGCCTGCCCTCACCATTTGACCGGACGCATTCTGGATCACGTTATAGGCTTGAGTGCTCGACGAGAAGATCACGAAAGGCGCCGCTGGAGACAGCAGCCGCGCCAACTTGGGCGACATCGAACACCCTGCCCCAACGAAAAGACAGTTGAATACAAACCGGGCGCCCGGCATATCCAGCAGCGCCACCGCAGGGGCCAAAGGTCTGGTATCATGAACACGCGCTGGAAAACGTGCCCAGGCATGACGCGGATCCTGCCACCCGAGGTCGCCCCCTGCATCGCCCCGCGCCGCGCGCGCTGACAGATGATTCAGCAGCGCGTCTGCTGCGACCATCGCGTGAGAAGCCTCCATGACGGGCTTGTCGCCGCGGTAATACAAAAACACCTCATGGCCAAAGGCCGCCTTAAAGCCGCTGTCGGCGAACGAAGCCCCATTCCTAATATGACAATGGCGTTCAACAGCGTTTCGATCCATCACCCTTCCAAGCGCATAGATCAGCGGGTTGGCGTTGATCGCCTCGGCAATTCGGACTGGCGTGCAGTGCATGGGGGTCTCCTGTTCTCAACCTTTGAATTAGGACACCCGAATGCAGCCGCATAGTGCGCAGCACCCGATTTATGTGGATAACCCCCGCCCCCAAAATCGCCTCAGCGGATGCCGTGCCGCGCAAGGCCTGCATTGGACCCGTTCTGCGCCCCGGTCAGTGTAACGCGCCGTGTTACAGGCAAGCATCTGAAAACATTGAACTTATTTTTGATCAAAAGCCAAAAAGAGGCAGATCCGCACCCTCTGTTACAAGCTTATTTATATAAATCAATGACTTAGTCTGTGTAACGCGTAACGCCCACGAGTGTCTTTATATGGAGACATGGTGATCAGAGCATGAAGCTCTCTGTCGCGTATGTACTCTTTTTCTATATTTCTGTTACAGACATATATATATCTATAAATGAGAGAGATTTCAGAGACTTACAGGCGTTACTTAAGGTGTTACAGACCCGTTACACCGTTACATCGTTGTTTCTGAACGATAATTCAGGCTCCACGGCCCAAAATCCTGCAACGGGCCACCGCCGGCTCGTAAAAACCACCCATGAGCGCGACCAGAAGTTCACTGAGATCGACCGGGCAGCTGGAAACCTCAAGAGACGAGATCACGGCGAAAACCACGGTTCGTAAACATTCCGCCTCCTGCCCTTCCGGGTCATTGGGCCCCCAAGCCGCGCTTCGGCCCCATGCCCTCAACCCTGATACCGAAGGCCGTATCATCAGCGCTCTCAGAACCAATTGCGCCGTGTTGATAATCAATTTGAATGCCGCCTAGACCAATAGACCCTCAGATCGATGGTCCGGCTTAGTGCTATATCTCACCGGGCCTGACCCTGACGATGGCATCAAGAGCCAATCTCGGCATGCATGTCAGCGGGGAACTGACGATTAAGTTTTTTGCGATATCGACAGGCACAGAACCTCAGGCCGGCACCCCGGCTGAAGAATACTTTTGCTTGCTGAGATCGAGATACCCCTCAAGATCGGCACGGATTGCAGGATCTAGCGCTTCGCTATGCATGATGCGGCTGTAAAACAGAGTGAAATAGATGACCTTGATCGCAGTTACTGCCCTGGCAAACAGCCCATGCATCACGAACCCCAGAAACGCGAAGATGAAGACGGGAAACCAATTAAACACGGTATCTGGCCCGATGGGCCCAAGGGCGGGAATATCCGGCGACAGCTCGCGCAGGGCGCCCGCAGAGAATGCTGAAGGCAGTGCATCGCCGAAGAGCAGGCCGCAGCCGATCGCGGCCAGACCGCCAAAGAGGTAAATCGGGCCCATAAGCGTGCCGACGACGCCTCCCATTATATCGATGCCGAAGACGCCGATGAGGGTTTCGGGCACATGGTTTTTCAAACTCTTCAGCCGGGCGATCCCGTCGCGTAGGTTGAGCCGATCTACTGCCACCGCGGGCACGAGAAAATGGTTCACCAGATCCCAGACCTCGCCCATCCCACCAAGCAACATTCCCATCAGACCGCCTTCTTTGTTTTTACGGCTGGCGATCCACGCGGCTGCCATATCGAGAAGGGCCAAACGGCGGGATTGCGCTTTAAGACCTGCAAGAGCTTTGGTCGCGTCTTGCCGCGTCGGTGTGGCGCCTGTTGCCGTGTCAAAGGTAAGGCGGCTCAATGTCAGTTCGGCGCGATTGTAAAAGAAATATTTGTAAACAGCCATAATTAGACCGCCGAATAAAAGCCAGCCACCGCCCCCGGAACCGATCACAATGAGGTAGAGTCCGATGAAGAACACTGCGACCATCGCCGCGGCATAGGCCCACATCGCAAAGACCGGGGCCAATATCGCGCGGTTACGTCCCACAATGCTGAAGGTGTGCCGCATTAGAAAGCCAAGCTGTGAAAGCCGCTCTCTGCGTCCGGGTTTGTCGAAATCCATATCTTGCGTCCTTCAATCTACTTTAAAGAATATCACCGCGCTACACCGTCACTCAGCGGACCAAAGGTGACGCCATCACCGATCAACTGTGCGGCCCCGTCTTGCATGGCCAGCGTTATAGCCTCCGCACCGGTTCCGGTAACGTGGCCTTCCCTCTGAGCAATGATCTTGCCGGTCTCAATGTCGATGACACGTGCGAATATGGCGTAGCCATCCGGGTTCTCAACCGGCACGATCTTGAAATCCAGCATGCGGCGTGGGGGCGCGAGCGTCCCAGCTTCAGCCCGGCAGATTTCCCGAAACCTTACTGCGGCGCGCGCCACCGGTAGCATCGCGCCGTCATCGCCGAGCATGAAGCGGATGTGCCTGGCGCTGCCTTTACGAGACTCCGTCTGCGTCCGGTTCTCAACGTCGGCCGCGCGGAAATAGTCTTGCAGTGAGAATTCTGACGAGGGCGGAACCAGTCCCTGCGCCGCCATGAAGGCCTGAGCCGCCGCGTTCTCACGGCTGAAATTCTGCCGGTCCGCGTCAAAAACGCAGTCCACAGGCTGATGTTCTGTGCCCTTGAGAAGGGTCAGCTTCATGCCGCGCTGGACGGTCACCCCGCCTCCGAAGGCGTCCATCCAACTGCCAATCAGGCGCGGCGTTACCGCATTGAAATGAAAGATACGAGTGGCCCCGCCCCCTGCCAGCGTTCCGGTCCAGCCAGAGGTTGCTGAGCGTGTGATCTGCATCCGCATCCCCTGCCCCGCGACTGTAATTCGGTCGCACCCCTCATAGGTGAGATCGACGGTCCCTTCATGGCGATTGCGGGGATCCAAATACACCATGCCGTCAGCTGAAAGGGTCACATTACCGGACTGAGCGCTGTAACGGCCCTGACAGGGCAAGGGATCAGCAGTTGCACTGCTCACGGTCACGCAACAGGCCGCCAAGGCCGAAAGGGTTTGCGTAAGATACTTCATTGCGGAAAGCTCCAACCGTCATGCTCAACGCGGAAGATCCGGACAGGTGCGCCGGATTGGGCGGTATCGGCGCGCAGGCGAAAGACAGCGCGGTTTGCCTGACCGAATTTGATGAAATCCACATTGATCGTAATCATCCCGCGCAGCATGGGCTGGTCTGGATCGGCGGCGATCCTTGTGATGCGGCCCTGAAAATCTTGTGCATCATAAAGAACATCTGCGCCGTGGCCTGCAAGGTCGGGCGTGATACCAGCAAAGAAGAACTGTGTGGCTTGGATCGGGTTAAACGGGTTCTGCGCAGCCCCGCTTTGCCCTTCAAACGCAGCGTAGAGGTCACCCACCAGCCGAGCTGCCGCGTCGATCATCGCATCTCCGCTTTGATGCACCGGAATTTCGCTGCGCTCGACCGTCGTGCGGTCTGTCGGCAGGTCCACATCCCCCATCAAAAAGCGCTGCGCGACCCAGCCAGCTTTCGCAAAATCGCCCGTGCGCATCAGGCACCAGCGCTGCGGCAGGGCGTTGCGCTGCGCCTCGGTTAGCTTGTGGTAGATTGAGGGGATCAGCAATGGCACGCAAGTGACTTGCTGCAAGCCGCGGGCATTAGGGGGCAGACTGTCGATCACCAGATAGCGGGTCCCCGGCCCCATGCGCATGTTCAGCACATCGTCCGCCGCGACCCCGGTGACGCGCCAAGCGTCTGGACCGTGGCCGTCGATCTCTGCCCGCAGCGGCGCGGCGAGCGTGGCACAGGCGATGGCCGCCCAGAGAATAAGACCCCGCATCATTTCACCTCCACCACTGTACGGCCCAGCAACGTCTGTTCCGAGATATCGAGGAAACGCAGCTCATAAAGCCCCGGCTCTTCGGGCATGGTCAGGGTGAGCGATTTATCCTCCGCGATCTTCTGCGCGGTGATCCAGGCGAACTCCGGCTGATCCTTTCGCGCAAGCGCTATGCGTTGGTCCGCCCCGCTGCCACCGCCTGTCCACGAGACAGTGATGGAGGCGCCGGGGGCCGCAGTCTCAGGCGCTGAAAGCCCCGCGCCCGCATCCATCGGCGCGTCTGCAGGGACGACCTCAAGCGGGACGCTGGCAAGCGTGCGCAATCCTTCGTTCAGGATGTAGCGGATTTCATAGAGCCCCGGTTCCGACGGTGCTTTCAGGCTGCCTTGGGTCCGGTCGTTTGCGCGGAAATACTGACCGGTTTCACCCTCCTTCGCCCCCATTGGGAGCAAAGCGATCATATCACGCGGATGAATGGTTGAGGACCATGAAACCTCCACCTCAGTCTCAGCACGCGTTGTGCCGGGGGCAGAGATGCCGATCTCAGCTTCCACCACCTCAATGGGTGACGTGGCGAGGGTCTTGGCCCCTTCGTTGAGAATATAGCGCAACTCATA